>NZ_HE998567.1:0-22728 GCF_000327285.1 Holdemania massiliensis AP2
GTTTCCTGATTCACTGTAGCTTTGGTTTTTGATCAGTACCGTTTATTTCTTCCATCGCGAAAGTCATCATGAAAAGTGACCAGGACAGGTTCAGGGAAAAAAGGAAAATGTTGAATTCAGGATCTCCATTTTTTTTGAGAATGAGGTGGAATTGAACGAAATGAAGAATGAAAAAAGTAAAATGGATGTCGTTTTGAATGTCTGCATGGTTTTCTTTCTCCCCCGCTTTAAATCTGTGCTATAATATTTTCCATGTGACACAGAGGAAAGGATGTGAAGAAATGAAGCTTGAATTGATAACGGAAACACCGCAGGAAACCAAAAATCTCGGTGAGAAAATGGGAAGTTTATCTGAGCCCAATATGGTATGGACCATGAGCGGAGATCTGGGCGCTGGCAAGACAACGCTGACTCAGGGAATTGCCCGCGGATTGGGAATCACCCGTACCGTCAGCAGTCCAACCTTTACGATATTAAAGATTTATCAAGGCCGCATGCCGCTGTATCATTTTGATGCCTATCGTCTGGAGGGCACGCATCAGGAGCTGGGCTTTGAAGAAATGATTGATGGTGAAGGTTTGACCGTCATTGAATGGCCGGAATATATGGAAGATCTTGAACAAACCGAACCGCTGCGGATTACGCTGCATCGTTTAGGCGAAGATCGCCGGCGAATTGTTTTGGAAACTGAGAATGAAAAATACGCGGCATTGATGGAGGCGTTAAAATGATTACATTATGTATGGATACGAGCAGTAAGTTTTTAGTGCTGGCTTTGATTCAAGAGGATGAGCTGATTGGCAAGCGCTGTCTGTCTTCTTGGAAGCGACAGTCAGAAATGATCTTTCCGCAGCTGACAGAACTGCTTGCGGAATGTGGTCTGACACCCAAGGCGATTGACCAGGTTGTTGTGACGAAAGGTCCTGGCAGCTATACTGGGGTACGAATCGCGATGACGGTGGCAAAGGTCTTGTGTTCGACAGCGAACTTGCCGCTGTATGCACTTCCAACACTGGAACTGATCGGCGCTGGTAAGACAAAGGCAGCTGTGCTGCTGGATGCCCGCAGCCAGCGGGCTTATTTTGGAATGATCGAAAACGGCCGGCTGAGCGGAAAGGAAGAAGTGCTTCCACTCAGTGAAATTCAAGGCCGCATTGACAATGCCGATGGATTGGAACTGGTCGGCGACTGTTCTTTGTTAGGGTTGGAAGATTGTTACCCGGACCTTGCGCAGGCCTTCCTGACGACTCGCTCACAATGGCAGAAAGTCGAGAACGTCCATTTATTAGTGCCGGAATATCTCAAATCGGCTGACGATTATCTGGTAAAAAAAGCATGATTCGGGAAATGACGCTGGACGATTTGGAAATTGTCTGTGAAATGGAGCTGCGCCTGTTTAGTTCGCCCTGGCCGCGGGAAAGCTATGAGTATGAGCTCAAAGAAAACCCCTATTCGCATCTGTTCGTCGCTGAGAATGAAACGGGGACGATCGTAGGCTATGCGGGTGTCTGGACGACCTTTGATCAGGCTCAGATTACAACGATTGGCGTCGATCTTCCGTATCGTCGGCAGCATTGGGCCTCGCAGCTGATGGATCACATGCTGGGGGTGGCCGCTGAACAGGGCTGCGAAGTGATTTCACTTGAAGTGCGAGTGAGCAACATTCCAGCTTTGACATGTTATAAAAAATATGGTTTTGAAATCATCAATATCCGGAAAGGCTATTATCAGGACAACCATGAGGACGCTTATTTGATGATGAAACCAATAGGAGGAAGTTTATGAAACGAAATTTAATCCTGGCGATTGAGTCCAGCTGTGATGAGACAGCCGCAGCGGTGGTTGAGGACGGCTCTAAGATCTGTTCCAATATTGTTTCTTCGCAGATTAATGTCCATAAAAAATACGGCGGGGTTGTTCCGGAAGTTGCATCACGAATCCATGTTGAAAATATTTCCGTCGTGATTGAGGAAGCTCTGTCACAGGCAGAAGTCACAATGGATGATATTCTGGCGATTGCGGTTACCCAGGGACCCGGACTGGTGGGTTCGCTGCATGTCGGTGTCCAGGCAGCCAAAACGCTGGCTTGGTATTATGATAAACCGCTGATCCCGCTGCATCATATTATCGGTCATATTTATGCGAACCGCTTTGTGGATGAGCTGCGTTTTCCAATGATCGCGCTGGTTGTCTCCGGCGGGCATACCGAACTGGTCTGGATGAAAGAGGAATGGTCGTTTGAAATTCTCGGCACAACGCAGGATGATGCGATCGGCGAAGCCTATGACAAAGTTTCCCGGGTTATGGGAACGGGTTATCCAGGCGGTCCGGTGATTGACAAAATGGCCAAGCAGGGACATCCGCATTACACATTGCCGAAGCCTAAAACAGAGAAACCACTCGATTTTTCATTCAGCGGCCTGAAATCGGCGGTGCTGCAGCTGATTGACCGGGAAGGCAAAAAAGGCGAGGAATTGAATAAAGAAGACCTGTCCTATGCTTTCCAGGAAGCTGCGCTGGATACTCTATTAAAAAAGACGATGGCCGCGGTGAAGGAATTCAAACCGAAGCAGGTTGTTCTGGCCGGCGGAGTTGCGGCCAATTCCCGGCTGCGTGAAAAAATCTCAGAAATGATTTTGGAAACCCCGGATGTGCATCTGACGATACCGCCGTTATGGTGCTGTACAGACAATGCTGCGATGATTGGAGCGGCCGGCTGGACCGCCTATACACACGGTTTAACCGGCTCGCTGGACATCGCTGCGAACCCATCCATGGAAATTGAAACAAGTTCAATTCATTAAATCATTCACAATTTAAAACAAGTGTGCTAGAATAATGCAGAAGGGGTTGATAGTATGCCAACAAAGTCAGTCCCTAAGGCTACACTGCAGCGTTATCCGATCTATCTGAAAGCTTTGCGCAAACTTAAGAATTCCGGCGTAACCCGGATCATGTCCAAGGAGCTTTCGGAATATGTGGCTATTGAGTCCACGACGATCCGCCGAGATTTCTCATTTTTAGGATCGTTAGGGAAGCAAGGCTATGGCTATGACGTTGACCGCCTGATTGAAATATTCAACGAACAGTTGGGCATGGGATTCGATGAGAAGATTATTCTTGTCGGAGCAGGCAACCTTGGGAAAGCTTTAATGAATTACAATCGCTGGAACCATGTTGTCGGCGAGATTGTATGTGCCTTTGACATCCGTCCGGAGTCTGTCGGAAAGACACCGATTCCGGTTTACCACGTCGATGAAATGAAGGATAAGATTCCGGAAGGATGCCGGATCGCGATCCTGTGTGTTTCATCCAATGTTCAGGATGCTGCAGATCGTTTGATCGAATGCGGCATTACCGGTATTGTTGATTTCTCACATGAGCATTTCCAGGTTCCTAAGGGCGTTCTGGTTAAGCCGATTGATGTCGTTTCAACGATTCAGGAACTGGTTTTTGAAACCAACAACATGAAAAAGTAGAAGGCAGCGAAAAGAGAACGATCCTCATACTGAAGCACAGCGAGCCGGGCAGGGTGAAAGCCGGAGTTCAGTCAGGGAATGCGGAACACTCTGGGAGCCGGATCGGAGAACTGACAGTAGACGATCCCGTCGGCGGCGTTAACGCACCCTGAGGCTCAGTGTTTTTTAACCTTTGAGCGAATGAGGATGGCACCACGTTGATTGACGTTCCTTAAGTGAGGAACGTTTTTTTATAAAACAAAAGGAGAAAAGTATGCTTACATTCATGACCGTCAGAGAACTCTATGAGATGGCTTGTTCCGGCAGCACAATGGAAACCGATCAAATCGAGTATGCCCAGCTGCAGGGATGGGTCAGAACTAACCGCAACAACGGCTCGATCGGCTTTATTGAGCTGAACGACGGCACCTATTTCCGCAACGCTCAGCTGGTCTATTCTTCCGATTTGGCCAATTTTCAGGATGTATCCAAATATTTGACAGGCACGGCTTTAACCGTAACCGGAAAGGTTGTGCTAACGCCGCAGGCCAAGCAGCCTTTTGAGCTGCAGGTCACAGAAGTGATTTTAGAAGGGGCCTGCGACAATTCCTATCCGCTTCAGAAAAAGCGTCATTCGTTTGAGTACCTGCGTGAAATCGGCCATCTGCGTCCGCGCAGCAACACATTCAACGCAGTATTCCGCGTCCGTTCCGTACTGGCTATGGCGATTCATGAATTCTTTCAGGATCAGGGCTTTGTTTATGTGAACGCACCGATCATTACCGGCAATGATGCCGAAGGTGCAGGTGAGGTTTTCACGGTGACTACGCGCGAGGACGGCAATTATGAAGAAGATTTCTTCGGCAAGAAAGCCAACCTCACTGTTTCCGGACAGCTGCAGGCAGAGGCGTTTGCGATGGCATTCCGCGATGTTTACACCTTCGGACCGACCTTCCGGGCTGAAAACTCCAACACGACAACGCATGCTTCGGAATTCTGGATGGTAGAACCGGAAATTGCGTTTGCGGATTTGGAAGATGATATGGATTTGATTGAAGATATGATTAAATACTGTATTCAGTATGTTATGGATAACTGTCCGGAAGAGATGAAATTCTTCAATCAGTTTATCGACAATACGCTGCTGGATCGGCTTAATCATGTTTTGAACAGCGAGTTTGTCCGGATGCCGTATACAGAAGCCATCGATCATCTGTTAAAAGCGACGAAGAAATTTGAAAATCCGGTTTCTTGGGGAATGGATCTGAATACAGAGCATGAGCGTTATTTATGTGAAGAGGTAGTCAAAGGACCGGTCTTCTTGATCGACTATCCGAAGGATATCAAAGCCTTCTACATGCGGATCAACGCGGATGGAAAAACCGTGGCGGCCTGCGATTTGTTAGTCCCTGCGGTGGGTGAGCTGGTCGGCGGCTCTCAGCGTGAGGAACGGCTGGACGTCCTGCAGAATCGAATGAAGGAAATGGGTGTCCATGAGGAAGGTCTGCAGTGGTATCTGGATCTGCGCCGGTATGGCGGATGTCAGCACGCCGGATTCGGTCTGGGCTTTGAACGCTTCATCATGTATGTCACGGGAATGCAGAACATTCGCGATGTCATTCCCTTTGCCCGAACACCGAAAAACTTGTTGTTTTAATTCATGCGTAAAACAGAAAGAGTTGAAAGTCATCTCAAGTTATGATTTTTGACTCTTTTTTATCCTTGTCTGCCGGATAACCGGAGTTCACTCTCCTGTTTCGGTCAGTTCATTGGATGTCAGTTTAAACTCCGCTCAGCGATCGCTTGTCCAAAGATAAACTCACTATTTATTAATTTAAGCATGAGCCAAACTCTATCACTAGGCCAATGAGAATAAATTCTATACAACGATATCCGTCTCTTTGAATAAAACAACGGAAGCGACATAAGAATAAAAGACAGAAACCGATCCAGAGTACAAATCTATTGCTAAAAGATGCGGACTTGTTCCGCGGCTTCAAATTTTGTGGGATAGTTTGCGGGAAGGTTGAAAAAGCGGCTTTATTGGGGCGGATACCAAAAAAACTTGAGGTTGTTCTGTAATTCTCTTATAATAGAGCGTAGGATGTGATGATATGAAAAAATATGTATTAAAAACTGATGAAAACGGCAATGAGATCACGGTTGCCGATGTCCATAAGGTACTTTTAGAGATGCTGAAAATGATCGACGGCATTTGTCAGAAATACAACATACCGTATTTCCTTAACGGCGGTAGCGCTTTAGGCGCAATTCGTCACCAGGGGTTTATTCCCTGGGATGACGATGCGGATATTGCCATGCTGTATGAAGATTACAAACGTTTTATCGTTGCTTTAAAGCAGGATCTGCCGCAGGAATACACGTTTCAGTGCTTCGATACTGACAAGCGTTATAATCCGTTGATTCCGGGGATGAAGATCCGCAAAACAGGCACTTATTTGAAAGAAGTGAATACGCTGCTGGCGAACCGCTGTACGGAATGCGACGGCATTTTTATTGATGTTTTCGTCTATGACTACTGCTCCGCAAGCAAAACGATGGATCTGCCGCTGCGGATGCTGAATCAGCTGATTATGCCGTTTATCATTTTATTTGATAACCTCGGCATGAATCCGGTATTTCTCAAGCGTTGGTTTGTATCCAATGCGCGTATGTATGGAAAACTCAATGAAGGAAGCAAGAAGATCGGATTTGATCTGACATGGACGTTTAAGAGCCCATTAAAGCCGTTTATTTTTGATTATGATGATATCTATCCTGTTCAGTATGTGCCGTTTGAGGATACGCAGCTGCCGATCGCTCATCATCCGCATGAATACTTATGCACGGCGATCGCACCGAGCTATATGACCTTGCCTCCCGAGGAGGAACAGAAGCCGAAGCATATCGTTGATATTCGGTTATAAGGAGTATTGGAAACCATGACAGTGGAACCAAGCTATGTCCCGCGCGGCTCCAAACTGCGCTGGAAATCATTCCTCCTTCTCTTTATCGCCTGCTGTCTGATCGCTTATGGCGGTCAGTGGCTGATGAATCAACGGCAGAAAAAACAAGTGGACACGTATGGGGTCTGCGGACTGAGCAATCAGAAAACACGGCAGCTGTTTGAAAGTCAGATTACAGATGAATCTCAGCTGCTGTCATTAGGCGACTATCTTTACTATGGAGAAACGCTCAATTTATATCATGAACGCTATGACCGCAACGGTCAGGATTTGTTTGCCGGCAAAACGGTCATTCTGCGCAATGTATGCAGCGGGCTGGACTTTGTCTACATGATGGAAAAAAACGCGGATGGTCAGATTCCGTTAGAAGATCTGGATGAAGGTTTTTATCAGGTTTTTATCATGCAGGATCTGAAAGAAAAACAACTGATCAGCGCTGAAAAACTGCACGATACTTTCTATACGGTCACGCGAACAACTACCAATAAAAAAATTGAGCTGATTGCAGATCAGAATCTTTTTGACAATCCGGAAGAAGAACCATTTCTGGCAAAGAACTATGTGTTTGTCCAAGTCAGCACTGAAACACAGCCGGAAGACTGGATTGATGTGATGATTGATCCCGGCGCGATGCATCGGGACAATGGATATACGGACAAAGGCGTCCATGGTCATGGGCTGCAGGCGTATGAAGAAAATTACCGAATCGCTGTAAAATTAAAAGATCAGCTTGAAAAATTAGGTCTGAAAGTGGAGTTAACCCGGGATCTGGATGAAATCGTCAACAGTTATGGCGAGGACGGCCGTTTAGAACGAGCGTATTCCAAGCATGCCCGTTATTACATTAACATTGAAATGAAAAGCGCAACCAACGTTAACCTGCGCGGAACGGATATCGTATATTCGTCTTTTTCCTCCAATCGCATGGCTTCGACGGTACTGAAATCGATTGTCGAGAATACCTCGCTCACATATGCCCGCGAAGCAACTGGATCGGCCAGCGGGACAAGTACCGGGGAAGATGGAATGGCTTATGATGGGCAGAAAATCATCCGGGAATCCGGCGGAAGAATATTGGGAGCTGGTACGTTTTCGGAAGCCTCCCGTCAGAATCAAGCCTTTGCGGCAGAGAATCGTTATGGCATGCAGGCCCTGACCATACAGTATCTGTTTTTAAGCAATGAAGCAGATGTAGCGGCTTGGCAGAATGAGCTGGATGCGATTGCGGAAGCCACAGCGGCGGGCTTAGCCAAAGCAATGCGCATCCCAACTGAGGAATAAGGAATACCGAAAGATGGAAATGGAATTTGAAGAAGGGGAGTGAAAGCATGCTCTATCAAATCAGCCGCGGAAGTAAATCCTTTGGCACGGAAACTGTCTTTGAAGATATTCAGTTTGAGATCCGCGGCACTGAAAAAATCGCAGTGGTCGGCCGCAATGGCTGTGGGAAGTCAACACTTTTAAAAATTATGACCGGTGAGCTGGAATTGGACAAGGGCGAAATTCACAGTACCTCCGGCATTCAAATCGGTTATCTGGCGCAGACAACGTTTCCGGATGAAACACGAACTGTCCGCGCGGATCTTGAACAAGTATTCGATCCGCTGCAGAGGATGAAAACACAGTTGGATGAGTTGACTGAGCGGATGGCTACGGATTACAGTGAGGCTGTGCTGGATCGGTACGCGCAGCTGGAAACGCAGTTTGAAATGGCAGGCGGATATACCTGGCAGTCAGAGCTGATGACTGTCTTTACAAAGTTCGGCTTTCAGGAAGAAATGCTGGATCGGACGATCAATACATTCTCCGGTGGTCAGAAAACACGGTTGGCGTTTGTTAAGCTGCTTTTAAGCAAACCGGATATTCTGCTGCTGGACGAACCGACAAACCATTTGGATCTTGAAACCATTGAATGGCTGGAGGGTTATTTGAAGCGGTACAGCCGGGCAGTTGTGCTGGTATCTCATGACCGGATGTTCTTAGATCATATCGCAGAAGAAGTCTATGAGCTGGAATATGGTTCAATGAAGCATTACACCGGCAACTACACAAGCTTTCAAAATCAGAAGCAGCAGGACTTAATTCGCCAGCAGCAGATGTATAACCGCCAACAGAAGGAAATTGAGCGTCTGGAAGGTTTGATTGAGCGCTTCCGCTACAAGGCGACCAAAGCCGCGATGGCACAGTCAAAGATCAAAGCACTGGAGCGCATGGAAAAGATCGATGCGCCTCAGAAAAGTGATACAAAGAGTTTTTCCGCCCATTTTGTACCGCGGTTAAAAGGCGGAAAAACAGTGCTGGAAATCAAGGATCTTAAGGTGGGTTATGATCGTCCTTTATGTGAGATTTCCCTGGAAATTTTATCCGGTCAGCGAATTGCGGTACTCGGACCGAACGGCTGCGGTAAGAGTACATTCATGAAAACGCTGGTTGGGGATCTGCCGGCTTTAGGTGGAGATTACCTGTATGGGCATCAAATAGAAACCGGCTATTTTGATCAGCAGTTAGCGCAGTTTTCTTCCGGGAAGACCGTATTGGAAGAATTGTGGGATGATTATCCAGATTTGGACCGAACGCAGATCCGCACGGTCTTGGGACGGTTCCTGTTTACCAGCGACGATGTTTTCAAGACTGTGGATGTTCTTTCCGGAGGCGAGAAAGTCAGATTGTCCTTAGCTAAATTAATGCTGCGTCAGGCCAATTTCCTGGTGCTGGATGAGCCGACCAACCATCTTGATATCGTTGGGAAGGAAGCCCTTGAAGAAGCGCTGAACGGCTATACCGGAACAATTTTATTTGTTTCGCATGACCGTTACTTCATTTCAAAAATTGCGACGGCAATCCTGCATCTTGATATGCAGGGCAATGCGGTTTATTATCCCTTTGGTTATGAGCAGTTTGATGAGGATCAGCAGCAGAAGGAAAAGGAACAGGCGCCAAAAAAAGATGTTGAAGTGCAGCGTCAGACGCCCAAGCGCAATCCCAATGCCCGTGAGGCAGCCAAGTTGGAAAAACAAATTGCAGAGAAGGAAGAACAGCTGGAAGGTCTGCGTGAAAAACGCTTTGATCCCGAATATTATCATGATTATCAGAAGATGAACGAACTGGATGAACAGATTGATGATCTGCATAATGAGATTGAACATTTAATGCAGCGCTGGGAAGAATGTTTAGAGGGATAGAAATCCGGACTTGTCCAATCCCTGTCTAAACGCTATAATAATCTTGAGGAAAAAAAGGAGAAAACATCATGTCTGAAGTAAAATTAAACCATTTAACAACAGAACGCCGTAACGAGAAAACGATGAATCTTGATACGCTTTCTACCCACGAATTATTAGAAATCATGAATGAAGAGGATCACAAGGTTCCTGAAGCGGTTCGGGAAGCGATTCCGGAAATTGAAAAAGCGGTTCAGGCGATCATCAAAGCGCTGCGCAACGGCGGACGTTTGATTTACATGGGCGCTGGAACTTCTGGCCGCTTAGGTGTTATCGATTCTGCGGAATGCATGCCGACCTTTGGTACGACTTATGAGGTTGTCGGTTTATTAGCCGGCGGTCCAGGGGCCTTCTTGACAGCGGTAGAAGGTGCTGAGGATGATGCTGAATTAGGAAAGCAGGATCTGGTCGATCAGAAACTGACAGAAAAAGACGTTGTCTGCGGAATTGCAGCCAGCGGCAGAACCCCGTATGTCATCGGCGGTTTGGATTATGCACGTTCCATTGGAGCAACAGCGGTTTCCGTTGCTTGCAACAAAGGCAGTGAAGTAGGCAAGCATGCGGATGTCGCGATTGAAGTCGATGCGGGACCGGAAGTTTTAACCGGCTCGACCCGTTTGAAATCCGGCACATGCCAGAAATTAATTCTGAACATGTTGTCAACCGCTTCCATGGTGGGCTACGGCAAGGTTTACGGCAACTTGATGGTGGATGTTAAAGCTACGAACCTGAAACTGGTTGAACGTTCAAAGCGCATCATCATGATGGCTACTGACTGTGATTATGAAACAGCGGCGAAGATGTACGAAGTTTCCGGCAACTATCCAAAGGTCGCAATTGTCATGATTCTGACAGGCTGCACTAAGGAAGAAGCGGAAGAACGGCTGAAAAACAACGAAGGATTTGTCCGTCAGGCGATTAAATAAACATGAAAAAGCTGCAGCATTTGAGGTGATTCCCTCAGGGCTGCAGCTTTCTTTATTTTTGATGCTTGCGATTCCAGGAATGATATTCAGCCAAAAGCAGTGAAGATAAAGTTTGCAGATCATAATCATCATGAAGCAACAAGGATTTAAGCGAATCACTGCTGGAATTAAACGGATATTTCATTCGCAGAGCCATAAGCGGCAGAGGATCATCAGGGGTTTCTTTCAGTTTTTCCTTGAGTCTTCGTAAATCATTTTCCATTTGCATTCTTAATTCTTCATCATTGATCATACTGCATCCCTCTTTTATTCAGCTCATTTAATTTCTTTAGGTACTTGACTTGTTTTACGATAGAGCGAGTTTCATAATACTGAATAAGCTGTTCGTAAACAAAGATCATTCCTTCAGCGTCACCTTGACACTGCAAATATTTTTCACATGCCTTTAGTTTAGCTTCTAATTCACGAGTATATTCAGGTTTTCTTTGAAGATCAATAATTGTGATGACATCATCTATAAATTTATTCTTTGGATAACCTTTACTAAATTCAATGAAACGATCTAACCCTTCATTATCTTCCATTTGTAGCAAAGCTAAGGATATTCCATAAAAAATCTCAGGAATTTGTTCCCAGCCAGGTTTTAGGCTTTTATAATAATTGATGGCTTTTTGATAATGTTTAGCTTTAATGCTATTAATTCCAGCATTACATAATATTGTATTTAGTAGTCGGTGATTCAGATTATAACTTTCTGCTAATAATCGATCATATATTTTCTCTGCTGTTTCAAAATGATTACCTAGTGTATAAACGATTGCTTCATGCATCATTGTATAAGATAATCGAGGGATATTATGCTCCGATATAAATAGATTTTGGGCATCTTTATTTAGAGATTGGGCTAAGGTTAGATGTCCTTTTTGGATCAGACATATTGAAGTGTGATAATATAAAATTTCACTAAAATAACGTATACGATATGGCAGATCTAGAAGCTCTTGAAAATGCTTCATCGCAATATCAGGATTGTGAATGTTTTTTTGAAAGATACCTAAATATAATGTATAAATATATTTGTTTTCTAAAGTTAAACAATTGGAGTATTCCTCAAGCAATTTTAGTGTTTGAGTATTTAAAGGCTTTGAGTAAGTTACGTTATAAATTAAATTTATCATTTCAAATTCAAGAAATAATAAAGAATTTGTCAATAGATCTTTATCTTTCGTTATCTCTTGGTAAAGTAGATCAGTTTTAGAATGATTACAAAAATAAATACTTAGTTTCACATCATTAAATATTGTTTTCTTTGTTTCATACCAATCACTATCTAACTCAGGTAATCGTAATTTATAATTGATAGTTTCTAGAATATCTTGAGGAATAGTGCGGTATCCTCTTTCAATTTCACTAAAGTAGGATAATGAAATCGGAAGATTCTTAATTAGCGATTCTTGTTTCCAACCTAATTCTTTTCTTCTTTTTCGTATGAGTGCAGCTTGTACAGCATTATTCAGTATTAAAGTCACAAAAAACCCTCTTTTCCTATAAATATAGCTAAAAAGCTTTATAATTTCTAAAGAATAAATGCGAAATAAGAGTAAATCCTCAGAATGACTTTGATTGAGCTAAAATGTAATCAATTCTATAATTATTACAGACAAACGTTTGTCCTGAAGAAAGGACAGAGAAGATGAAAAAGATTTTAGTTAGTCTGATGTTGATTTTACCATTGATGGTTGCTGCACCTACAGCACCAATTATGGCTACATATGGACTTAGTGCATTTGGAGAAAACTAAATAGATCTAACTAAGGGCCCTTAGTTTTTAATTTCTATTTCTTCGTTTTAAATCTTGTTTACTCTGTTAGTTAATTTTCTTCTATTCAATTTCAGTTATTTTATCACTTCCAATAACCCATTTTTCCACATTATACCAAAAATGTTCATTTTAATAAACGGTCAAAATAGTTGATTGCTAGCCTTATATGTAAAAATTACGATCGTTATAATAAAATCAACGAAGATAGAAGAGGTTAGCTATGCGTGAAAATGAACATTTTATTGATTTAAATTACGCTGTATATCTGCGAATCAAAGAAATTCAAAATACGTTCAATATCAAAAGTACCAGCAAACTGGCTGAAATGGCAGGTGTAAATAAATCAACGATTAGTATGCTGAAGACAAAGCGTGAGAAAACAGTAACCTTGCAGACTATCCGTCTGATCTGCGATGCAGTAGGTATTACGCTGGCTGAATTCTTTAATTCACCTTTGTTTCCAAATGATCAAGAGAAACGGTTGATCGAGGGATAATTCCTTCGATTTTTTCATATGCTGAATTGAAAGAGGGATGGAAACATGGATGAAATGATGGAACTGATGCATCAATTATTATTGGGTAATGGAATATTAATTGCTGGCTGTGTTTATGTTTGTGCAGAATTGCTCAAAACATTATTGCCGCGAATGAACAGCACCTGGATTCCTTTGATCGGGGCTCTCATGGGTGTCTTGCTAGGATTGATCATCCCTGATTTTTCAGTGGGACAGGGAATGCTGGTGAAGGCGATCAGCGGTCTGTGCTTAGGTTGGGCAGCGACCGGTGCTTTTGAATCTGTGAAATGCATAAAAAGCCGTCAGCGCAGCTAATTGGATAGATTGTATAGAGAGAGGATCGCGGATGCTCTCTTTTTCTTTGCTAAATTCAATGAAAGCAAGATTTCTTTTTATCGGAAATATAAACTTAAGGTGAGAATAGGCATTATCGCTAATTTCACTGTGATTATAAAAGCAAATTATTCATCAGGTTTGTAACGGACGCAAAAGACAGAGCTGGTAAACTATGGTACAATAATACAGAAGAAGTGCGAACAGCCGCTTTGTGATAGGAATTTAAAGGAGATTAATATATGAGTGAAAACCAGCCGGAAAAGGCTTTATTTCAAATGATCGCTGAGGCATTGACGCCCGAGGGGACACTGCCGAAGGATTTTTCGCTGCCGAAAGAAAAGGTGCAGAACAAGCTGATCTTCGCCGACGGGGCGATGGATGGTATTAAATTATATCATACCCAGCCGAAGACCGTAGATATCGAACCAGTCTGTCAGGCGCTGCTGCTCATCAGCCAAGGGCAGGAAGAAACGGGAAAGCTGCAGCTGGCTGCAGCCTTGGAACAGCACAGTGTCATTGAAGTCATTGATGCTCTGCACAAATGGATCTATGAGAATCATGATCAGCTGGATCCGGGAAAGTTATCCGGGTTTGCAATCCGCAGTATCATGACTTCGGCCAATCCGGAACTCGTTAAGCTGGGATTGGCAATTATGGAGCTGCTCAATACCGATAAACAGGAAGCACTGAAAAAAGTGATTCGGGCGCTTGCCTTATGCAATGAGTTTACGCTGTACTGTCTGTTCATCATGCGCAGCTGGACCCGCGGCAATGATGAGATTTTTGATTTGATGCAGAAGGTTCACGGCTGGGGCAGAATTCACTGCGTTAACCAGATTGATCCGGCGAATCGGCTGATTAAGAAGTGGCTGCTGGATCATGGCTGTGAGAACAGTGTTGCTCCGGCATATTCGGCGCTGACCGCCGCAAAAAAGTGTGATTTGATCGAACAAATTCAGCGTGAAGATCTGTCGGCGGAAGATTGGTCAGGCATCACTTTGATGATGGACGGCTTGATGGCAGAAGGTCCGGTTGCCGGAATTTCTGAAATTGAGGATCGTGAAACTTTATTTGCCGGTTATCTATCACAAACAGAACATTTTCCGATGTCTTTGGCTACGGTTCAGAATTTGATCGCCATAGCTCAGTATATTGACGGCGAACAGGTTAAAATGCCGGAGATTAAAAAACAATGTTTGGAGCTTTTGAAGTCATCAGCTTGTTATGTGACCGTCAGCGCGGCAATGGAACAGGGAAAAGGGTTCGAGGAAGCATTGAAGCTGAGTATTCCGTATGAAGAAAAGGCAATGACCTGGCTGAAGCAGAATCCAGTTGAGCACTGCATGGCAGCTCGTCTGTTGATGGCGTCGGAAAATGCCTGTGACGAGATTCTGGCGCTGTATGCAGACTGTTTTCCATTAGATACGATGGCCAGCGGCCCATCCGATGTTCTAGGTTTAGGTAAGGATTATCAGGATTATCATGCCCTGGCAGCTGTACTGCAGTCACTGAAGCTGTACCCGGGTAAAGGTGTCGAGTTTATCCGCTGCGCTTTGCTGTGTCCGGTTATCAGCTGCCGGACTTATGCACTGGATACTCTTGAAAGCTGGGTAAAATTAGCGCAGACCTCACTTAAGGGAATTGCCCCTGAATTGTTGATCGTCTTGGAACAGGCATCTGAGCTGGAAGTCAAAGAAGAACTGAAAACGCGGATACTGACACTTAAACAATCCGCTTAATAGGAAATAGTAGTTGATTGGCAGCATTGGTCTTTGGGTAAAAAGCGCAAACCGATAAATCGGAATTTGTATGAGAGGAGGTATTGATAATGAACGGAAAAGATGTACGTATCGGTGTGAGTCTGCTGGTCGGTGACATAGAAAATATGGTTCGATTTTATAGAGATACACTAGGCTTTCGAACTCAATGGAGTAGTGGACCTTTTGCGGATTTTGAAACTGCAAGTGGAGAACTATCGTTATTTATGTATAGCAGGAAAGAATTTGTAAAAGCAATAGGAGAAGACTATGTACCTCCAAAGGGTATCAATCAGACATTTGAAATCGCCCTTTGGCTATCCAATTTTGCTGAAGTAGATTTGGAGTATGAGCGTCTGTCAAAGTTGGGTGTGCAGTTTCCTACGGGAGAACCCATCACTTATCCTTTCGGTATCCGCAATTTTTATGTAGCTGACCCAGAGGGGAATTTGCTTGAAATTGGAAGTACAAGTGAAACCTAGGCTAGAAACTCTGCAAATCCCAGTTTTTCGGGCTGATTTAAGTCGTGTTATGGGTAAATGGATTAGAAAAATGACGTATACAATAGCGGTAAATTTTGTTTGAGTGCATACACATCACACAAAATACTTATTGATCCTAGTTTTTTATAAAGCGTCCTAACAAGTACAGGCAAAGACATCTTGATTTCATTCAGCTAGCTGCTTTTGCAGAAAAAGGATGAAAAAGAAAGAAAAGTCTAAAATTTAAAAAATCCAGTCTCGGAAGCATTGCTGAGTGCTTCTTAGCTGGATTTTTTTATTCTGTCTGAACTCAAAGATTATTCTTTAGGTTATTTGCACTTAGCGTTTTTGATCAGCTTTGATCAGCTCGCGAAGCGCTTCAATCGCGGCCCGGATAGGCGCTTCGGTGTCATGATGCTGAATGTTTTCTAAACCGGCTTTCTCCCGCTGCTGATTGGCTACGGTCAAGAAAACAGAACCGACCCGGCAGCGCAGATAACCGCCGACAATAAATAAGGCAGCTGATTCCATTTCGCTGGCTAAGCAGCCCATCCGAACCCAGGCATCCCATTTGCGCAGCAGTTCTTCATGGTTAGGCAATTCTTCCGGTTTGTGCTGACCATAAAAGGCATCCTTGCATTGGACAACGCCGACATGATAAGGCAGGCTGAGCTTTTCTGCACTGTGAGCCAGAGCGTTGACGATCTGAAAATCAGCAACAGCAGGGTATTCAATCGGCGCATATTCTTTGCTTGTCCCTTCAAAACGGACAGCTCCGGTAGCGATCACCAGATCGCCGCCTTTTACATCCAGATCCATGCCGCCGCAGGTACCCACGCGGATGAAGGTGTCTGCACCGCAGACATGCAGTTCTTCCATCGCAATCGAAGCCGATGCTCCGCCGATTCCGGTTGAGGTGACACTGACCTTTACCCCGTCCAGTTCGCCGGTATAGGTAACAAACTCGCGTGAATCTGCAATTAATACTGGATTGTCGAAGTGGGCTGCGATCTTAGCACAGCGTTTCGGATCACCCGGCAGCAAAACATAACGGCCGACCTCGCCTTTCGCAACACCAATGTGGTACTGTCTGCCTGAGCCTTCTGTATAATCAATCATACTTGTTCCTCCTTTGTAAAGGGCTTTCATCACTTATAATGTACCACACCTCAGATATCAAAAAAAGCGACATTTGTCGCTTTTTGAGTCTTTTATCCGATTAGTTGTTGGCCGGGTTAAGATCGTTGTTTACGACCAGGTCAACGGCTTTCCAGCTGCCCGAGCTGCGCGTCAGGACAATTTGATAACCACAGTGATAAGTACGGTTTCCATAGGTATTGCTCAATACGGTATAATCGAAAATCACTTTGCCAACTAAGTCGTCATCATCGATCTGGATCAGATCGATGACCTCTGCGTTTTCAAATTTAACACCGGCATGACTAGTATACCATTGGTTGTCCATGGTACGGATTTTAGTGGCAAATTCGCTGCCGGTCAAAAAGTAACCAGTTAATGTTCCTAAGCCACCGTCGCCGGTTGCATACCGCGCTGCAGCTTCAGCGATGGCAATCATCGTCTTCTCACCTGCGTTTTTGACTTCACCGGTAGCTTCGCTGCCAACATAGAAACGTTCTTCATAGGCGTCTTTAACTACTTTGTAGCCATCGGCTGAGATTTCCGGCTCCGACATCAATTCGCTGATTTCATAACGCGTCACGGAAGGCGCGGCAGAGCTGGTCTTATAGCGATCAAAGGTGCCGGCTGGAACCTGTGTTTCTTTTACATAATCGCTGCCTAATACAATGCCATTGACTTTCACCTGAGCGGCTGCCGGGGCATCAATCAGATAGCTTAGATTGCCGGAACTCTGCATGACCGTTTCTACCTGCCAGGCATCGTTCTCTTTGCGCAGATTCAGCGTCGAAACCTTTTTGCCGTCAGAATAGACACCGTAGGTACCTTCATGACCTTCAGCCGTTTTATCATCCTTGACATAGCTGAGATCCTGGAAGTCAACATTTCCGTAGATCGTATTCATCGTCGCATTGAAGTCGGCTTCGCTGCTTAAGCTGCCGGTTCGTGTCTGAAACTGTTCATATAATTCCGAGTAATCCTGTTTTTCGATTTTCTTCATGTAAGCTTCCAAAGCGGCGTTAGGCGTTGTTTTTTCATAAGCGCTCATCTTGGCATTGACTAAGGTGAGTACACCGGCGGAAGCGCCGATTACAATCACCAGGATCAGCCCGATCATGGCCATGGCTGTTCCGGTTGGAATTCCTTGTTTTTTACTCATAGCAATTTCTCCTATTTCACGATAAAGGCGGTTGGCACGCGGCGGTCGCCTTTAATCGATACGGTGGTATTCAGTGTTTCGCCATCATAAACCATGACAGTAGAATTACCGCCGTCCAGATTGGCGGCGTTAACAGCATCATACTGCTGCATGATGTCAATGATATCCTGATAGGTTGATCCAAAGCTGCTCGGCTGGCGGCCATCCAGAACCATCAGCAGAAAGGCACCGTCATAACGCTGTCCAATGACTGTGCGCGGATTAAGTCCCGGATGCCGTCCGGTTTCAAAGACGACGTCCCAGTTCTTAATGAAGACGGGACCAAAGGTAACCGCATCGCGGATATCATAATCCAGCGCCTGCTGGGCAGTCATATCACCAACGACTAACTGGTTGGCATTGTTGATGCCGATAACCGGTGTAAATTCGTTAGGTCTGCCGCTGATTAGCTTTCCATCATGAATGACAATACCATAAGCTGTCCCGCCGTTGCCGTTGCCGCCGGCATCTTCAAAGCCCCCGGCATTGATTCCAGCAATCGCGTTGTTATCTTGAATGTACTTTTCAACGGAATACCCCGGTGCTCCGGAATCCATATTCGGATTGCAGGCAACGAAGACGCGTGAAGGATCGTGAACGATCATCAGTTTACCTTCAAAAGTAGTTCCCTTCAGATCAATAATTTCAATGGCGTCCTTATCCGCACTTTCTGAAGCAGTTGGTTTATCCTCTTCATCTGCCAGCTGCGGATTGCGGATCGCTTCCAGCTCAGCCTGGGAATAGAACAGCCCAGCGGCTTTATACTGCAGACTGCCTTCCTCCATGGTTTCCAGCAAATGCTGCGTATACGCTTTGTAAGGTCCGCGATAGATCGAATTGAGCGCTAAAGTTCCGGTTATCCCAGCACCGGCTAAGACCATGACCAGGATGATACCGCTCAGCGCTCCGGCGGAGATCCCGGATTTTTTCGCTTTTCTTTTTTTAGTCATTTGTTTCATGTATGAAGTTTGATCTTCATACGACTCCTTTCTTTTGTTCGTGTTCAGCCACAGCATAATTATATCGGCAACCGCGCCAGAAAACAATGCGTGCGCAGACGAAATAAATGAAGACTTCATGACGAAAAGAAATGAAGAGGAGAGCGTTGAGAAGTACCTGTTAAAAAATACTGAAAAAACAAAAAGAAAGAAATGATCTTGAAAGAAGTGGTTAGGAAAGAAAAATAAACAAGTCAGTAAAGATGAAAATTTTTCTGCATAAATTCTGCATAAATTCTTTAAAGCACAAAAAAAGCCTTTTGTTAAAGGCTTTCACGTTATAGTGGCAGGGGTGGAGAGAATCGAACTCCCATCAAAGGTTTTGGAGACCTCTGTTCTACCATTGAACCACACCCCTAAAATTGGTGACCCGTACGAGATTCGAACTCGTGAATGACGCCGTGAAAGGGCGCTGTGTTAAGCCACTTCACCAACGGGCCAATTTTTTCGATTGCTTTGTAATAATAGCATAAACTTTTTCTGATTTCAACAAAAAAGTAAAAAAAGAAAGCAGAACAGAATCGGAACAAGAGATGACTTACCGAATTTCCTATAATGCAGCGGATAAATCTGTTTGGAAATCGGATGCCCCTATTCAATAGGCTGCTAAGAACAGCCTTCTTCTGTCGATGAGTTCTGAGCGAAGGCCGGTTTTCATTTCTTTTTTTTAAATTTCAATTCAGCTTTCCTCCTGCTTTTCTTAAACACTTTATTTCTTTTGGTATTTTTGTCTGCTGGAAGTCGCTAATACTGGTTTACTTTTCAGATCAAATATCTTAAAATTTACGTGTATCTAAAATGAGAAGGAGATTAATTATGAAAATTTCATCGCTACAATCTGCTAGATATGAGTATTCACCGAAACTCCCAGGTATGTTACGGCATGGTATTGCCAATATCGGAGTTCAGGAAGGGGAAGAAACTCAGAGCGCAGCCGATCAGGAAGTAATCAAACGCTTATTTCCGAACACATACGGCAAAAAGGAAATCACATTCGTACAGGGTGAGAACACGGCAGAAGCCAAGAAGCAAGTGGTCGGCGTCATTCTTTCCGGCGGTCAGGCACCTGGCGGACATAACGTCATCTGCGGTTTATATGATGCTTTAAAGGCAGCGAATACGGAAAACGTTCTTTATGGCTTTAAAAACGGTCCGATCGGTTTGATTGAAGATGATTATTTGATTTTCGATGATGCTTACATCAATCAGTTCCGCAATACCGGCGGTTTTGATATCATCGGTTCCGGAAGAACAAAACTGGAAACCAATGAACAGTTTGCAATTGTTGCGGATGTCTGCAAAAAGCACGGAATTACGGCCATTGTCATCATCGGCGGAGATGATTCCAATACCAATGCAGCGGTTTTGGCGGAATACTTTGCGGCGCATGATACCGGTGTTCAGGTGATTGGGTGCCCGAAAACCATTGACGGCGATTTGAAGAATGAAGATATTGAATGCTCATTCGGCTTTGATACTGCGACCAAGACGTACAGCGAGATTATCGGAAACATTGAAAGAGATGCGAATTCAGCGAAGAAATACTGGCATTTCATTAAGGTCATGGGCCGTTCCGCTTCGCATGTTGCTTTGGAATGCGCACTTGAAACTCAGCCGAATATCTGCCTGATCTCAGAAGAAGTTTCGGCTAAGAAAATGTCGCTTTCCCAGATTGCGGATTACATTGCGGATTCTGTTGAAAAGCGTGCGGCGAAGGGAATGAACTTCGGTGTCGCGATCATTCCGGAAGGCGTTGTTGAATTTGTACCGGAATTCTCAGCGTTAATTCAGGAAATCAACGAACTGCTTGCAGGAAGCAAAGCGGATGCATTCAATGCGCTTGCGACTTGGAGTGAGAAGTATGCGTTCATCGAAAAGGGACTGACTAAAGAATCGATGAGTGTCTTTGCGATTCTTCCGGAAAACATTCAGCAGCAGCTGTTCCTGGAACGCGATCCGCACGGTAACGTTCAGGTTTCACTGATCGAATCTGAAAAATTATTCTCGGCCTTGGTCAAGGATAAATTAGATGAGAGAAAGAAAGCTGGAACCTACAAGGGAAAATTCAGCGCCCTGCATCATTTCTTAGGTTATGAAGGAAGATGTGCATTCCCGTCGAACTTTGATTCAGATTACTGTTATTCATTAGGCTATAACGCGTTCATGCTGATCCAGTATGGCTATAACGGTTATCTGTCAAAAATCTCCAACCTGTCCAATCCGGCCAGCGAATGGACAGCTGGCGGCATGCCGATTACTAAGATGATGAACATCGAAAGAAGACATGGTGAAGACAAGCCGGTTATTAAAAAGGCGCTTGTTGAACTGGATGGCAAGCCGTTCAAATTCTTTGAAGCCCACCGTGAAGAATGGGCGGTAGAAACAAGCTTTGTTTATCCGGGCGCAATCCAGTATTACGGACCAGCGGAAGTCTGCGATATCACAACGAAGACGTTGGCACTGGAGCACGAATAATTCATCAGAATAAACGTTTGATCAGTTGTACTGTGACTCTTGCGTAGGATTGATAAAAAGAAATTGCCAGATTGGATCATAACGATTCCTTTCCGGCAATTTTTTTATTTGCTAATTTTAGCTGAACAAGCGCAGACAGGAAGCTGCTGATATGCGTCCAGGATCAAAGCGAGATTCTCTGCTACAGGTCGGCCGCCGTCAAGATAAAGGACACGGCAGGGCAGACTGGCAGCCCACTCCAGATGCCGGCTGCGGCAGGGAGATCCGTCTGTTTCATAACGATCTGAATCCGCCAGAAAACGTTGATGAGAATCAAACATGTCGCCGCCGGGCAGAATCCGTTCTCCAAAAGCTTCCCATTCCCGCTGGTGCAGCCGCTGACGGCGAAGCTCAGCGTCGGCATCAACGTGAACGGCTAAGTCAAACAGCGGTACAAAGGGGGCGTTGAAGCTGTCCATGGAACCGGCCATGACAAAATGATCGAATTGAGAAATATCATGCATCAAACGTTCGGCTTTTTCCTGACGGGAATACATGCGTGTAAAAGGAATGGGCGTGTCTTTGCGCCAAAGATAATCATCGATATCAAAATAAGGATAACCTAATTCCTGAGCTAGTTTTCGGCCTAAGGTTGTTTTTCCGGAACCGGAAGAACCGAATAAAATAATTCCGCGTGTCATTCTATATCCCTCCCTGATGATGCATTATGGACTTTTATTCTATCATAAAAGCCGCGGCCAGAATAACATAAGTAAAGAATTCCTGTTGTTCTCGTTTTTAGCGATAGAACCTGGTAGAATGATTATAAATAGAAGCTTGATCGCCGGATGCTGTAAACTTTGCTGCTTAAAGGGTTAATGCAATTAACCGGTAAATCAAACGGATTAGGAGAATAGGATGCTTATTTTGGATGTACTGCGCAGCTGCTTGCTGGCAGGGGTGGTATTGGGGCTGGTTCCCGTTGAATGGTGGTCGTTTAAAGGCCGTAAACAGGCAAAGTTTACTCTGTATTTTGGTTTGATCCGGCCGAAGAAAACAAGGCAGGCTGCGTTCATGATTGGAATCTACGGCCTGATCTGGGGGATCACTCATCTGCCGTATCTTACGCAGTATACCCAGCCCTCGGCCAGTCTGTATGCTAGAATGGGAAGTACGGCAATCTTTCCGATTTTGATCATCAGTTTCGTACAGACCGGATTTTTGGAAGAATTTCTATTTCGGGGCTTTCTGAACAAGCGGCTGGTTTGTCGTTTCGGCGTTTATCGAGGTGTTCTCCTTTAGGGTGTTATAATTCAATGGCGAAAACCCATAGGCTTGCCTATAGGATGAAAGCCACTTTTTTACTTGGTTTCAACATAGAAAAGATATATAATATCCCGAGTTTGACAGTTAATAAGCATCAAAGCACCGGAAAGCCTTTAAATAAAGGAATTTC
>NZ_HE998567.1:24251-27048 GCF_000327285.1 Holdemania massiliensis AP2
TGTTATAATTCAATGGCGAAAACCCATAGGCTTGCCTATAGGATGAAAGCCACTTTTTTACTTGGTTTCAACATAGAAAAGATATATAATATATGTATCATATAAATGAAGGCGTGCAAGTATTCACAAATGTTTGAAAGATTATAATAAGGAGCTAAAATGGCACGATCAAAATCAAATAATGTACAAATAAATATATCCATTCCTATGGAATGGAAAACAGAGCTTGAAAACCTCGCTCGTATCTATTCGGTTGAAGAAGGCAAAACGATTACTTTTCTTGATTTAATGCGTAGAGGTATTCAGGAAAAATATCAATTAGGAGAACAAGATGAGTGAGGGACAATACCATAGTGCTTCGCATTGTAAATATCTTATACAATATCATATTATCTGGTGTCCAAAATTCAGATTTTCAATATTGCAAGGAAGGGTGGACACTACTCTCAAACAGATATTAGAAAAGATATGTGATGATTATGGATATAAAATCAAAGCACTTGAGGTAATGCCTGACCATATCCATATATTTGCAGATGTTCCGCAAACAGTTGCGCCTTGTGATGTTGTTAGAACTCTTAAAAGTATAAGTGCCATAGAATTGTTTAAAGTATATCCAAAACTAAAACAAGTCTATGCAAGATGCGGTGTCTTATGGTCAAGAGGATATTTTATATCCAGTGTCGGACATATCAGTGAAGCTACCGTAATGAAGTATATTGAGGAGCAGAAAAATGATCAATAACGAAGAGTCTAAAAAACTTCTGAAACAGTTTCATAAAGTTTCTGACAGACATATCTTGGCTGCAGAAACCGATATGTCTTCTTCTGATATACAAAAAGTTTTGACTCTTTCTGATAAAATTAGAAAATCAGGTAATGAGCTTATTTGTCTTATGAGAAAGAATTACAGTCAACTAATACGTACAAAAAAATATCGTAAATTGCTCGAACTATATGGTTCTGCCGAGGATAAAAAACATCGTAAAAACTTTGCGGTTCAACTTAATGAAATGCAAAAACGATATAAGGTTACCTGGGATTATTGTAGAACATCTATGATACCGATAGGTAAGAAATACGGCATTGGTGCAATATTTGCGCTTACTAAAGCAGCAGATATATGGCGAGGCATAGAGAAATGCCTTTATGGTAATGGCAAAACAATTCATTTTTCAAAATATGGAGAATTGCCTTGTATTAGAGCAAAGCAAATAAATCGTGGTATTCCGATGATGATTGAAGACAATAAATTAAAATTCAAATTGAATGGAAATGTCTTTGGAATACAGGTTAAAGATAAATTTCAAACAGATGAAGTAAATGCTATTTTAAATTATTTGAACGAACCTGAAATGACTGATAATAAAGCAATACAAATACTCGCAGATGAAGCCTATTGCATTAGCACATATAAACCTTGCTATGCTACTCTTGTACCCAAAATGATTCGTGGAAAATACAGAGTATATTTACATCTTACCCTTGAGGGTAAAGCAAAGCCTAAATATGACAGATTTGGTGATTTACGGCACAAGTTTGGTAAAGGAATCATTGGTGCTGATATAGGGACTCAAACCGTTGCCTATACTTCTCAAACAGAGGTAGGACTTAAAAACTTATCCGAGCGTGGAAATAGTATTCAAAAATCAGAACGAATGGAACGGCTGTATTATCGCGCTATGGATAGGAGCAGACGAGCAACGAATCCACAGAACTATAACACCAATGGTACTGTGAAAGAAGGTCATAAAACCTGGAAATATTCAAATCACTATAAGAGAATAAAAAACAGACATTCTGAATTATGCCGCATCAATGCTATAAACAGACAACTTGCAATCAATGAAGATGCAAACCATCTACGGAGTTTGGGAGATGTATTTATAACAGAACCTAAAAATGCGAGTAAACTTATGAAGCGGGCCAAAGAAACGATCTTTAATAGTAAAGGAAAATTGAATAGGAAAAAGCGGTTTGGTAAGTCCATTAAGAATAGATGCCCTTCTGGCTTTCAAACTTCCATTGAAAAGAAATTCAGGGTATCAGGAGGTGCCTATATAGAAGTACCTAATCATTACAGAGCCAGTCAGTATGACCATACGGCAGATGCGTATATAAAAAAGAAATTATCTGACCGTATGTATAAATTAGCAGATGGTACATGGGTACAAAGAGACTGGTATTCATCATTTTTGTTGTATTGCTACGATGATCAAACAAAAAACATAGACAAAAAGAAATGTGTTTCTGAATTTAACAACTATTATGAAAAAGAAAAAACTTTCATCGAATGGATTAAAGTAAATAAGATTAAAGTATTAAATAGTGGAATTAAAATCGCATAAACTTAATATTTAGGGAGATTGACTATCCTTCCTTATCGAAAGATAGAAATTTACCGTTAATGTGGTCGTAGGGCTGCTTGGTAATAGAAGTTCTTACTCAAATAGATTTATACTTGTATTCCAAAGTCTGAAAATGATGTACGATTATAAGCTAAACTTGGTAGTAAGAACCCCATGGGCTTGTCAATGGGAGTAGTCAGTTTCGGTACTCTGCATGTCCTGTTAGCCTCAAACGTCACGTGGCTTTCCGGAATGATTATTTTTACGACAACTCTGCTTGGCGGCCTGCTGCTGGGCTTGCTTTCTGAAAAAACATTTCAGGGTTCAATTTTGCCGGGGGTATTTCTGCATGGATTGGGCAACATGATCATCAATTTAATCCAGGCATTTTCATAATGATGCCCGCAACCAATGGCTGAGAAAACAGAGATAAAGAAAAACGGGTAACC
>NZ_HE998567.1:28563-58924 GCF_000327285.1 Holdemania massiliensis AP2
TTTTTTTTTGCTTTATACAGGATACCTAAATTGAATTGTGAGTCCAGCTCAGTTTATTCCAAATCGATCAGTCGGACATTGGTGACGCCTTTTTTCTCCTTTAAGCTGCGCAGGACTTCGTCAATGGAACAATCCAGATCCGAGATATCCAGGGAGAGGCTGACGGAGGCATGATCGTGGATAGGGATCGACTGGTTGATTGTCAGAACGCTGGTATGCTGAGCAGCCAGCTCGTTGAGAACCTCGCTTAAAACTCCCTGCTGATGCGTCAGAATCATGCTCAGAACCGCTTTGCGGCCGCGCGCATTTTCCGAGAAGGAAAAGATGGAGTCTTTGTATTTATAATAGGTGCTGCGGCTGATGCCGACTCGCTGGACGGCTTCACTGACGCCTTTGACTTTGTGCTGCTCAACCAGATCGCGGGCAGCAACGACTTTTTCATAGAAGTCCGGCAAAATTTTTGTATTGACGATCAAATATTGTTCACTCATAAAAGTCCTCCTTCATTTCAATGCGGGTACCCTCCTGCTGGACTCGGCATGCCAGCAGCTGCCAATGATGGCTGAACGTTTTCAGCTTTAGGGATAATGCGGCTTCCGGAAGCGTGTTGAGAAATATCGCTAAGAGCGTCGGTCCGGACCCGCTGATCATGACGGCAGCGGCCCCCTGATCCCGACACAGCTGCCGGACTTCATCATATTCAGGAATTAATGGAATACGGTAGGGTTCATGCAGCGGTTCATTCATGGCAGCTTCCAATAAGGCGCTGTCCGCAGTTTCCAAGCCCTTTAACAAAAAGGCCAGTTTGCCCAAAGCTCCGGCAGCCTGAGCGTGCGGAATGGCAGCTGGCAGCGCTTGCCGGGCACGCTGGGTTTCCAATTCATAGTCCGGAACCAACGCTGCCCAATGCAGCCGGTCGCTGACGGTGAAATCGGCGGTCAATAGGCAGTCCTGATCGACAATGGCAGCCTTGAGTCCACCCAGCAGTGCGGGGGTGACATTGTCCGGATGACCTTCCAATTCACAGGCCAGACGCAATAGATCCAAGGCCGACACCGGTTCATTCAGCAGGGCATTGGCTCCGCACAGACCGGCGATAATGCAGGCGGAAGAAGAACCTAAACCGCGGCTGGGCGGGATCGGTGAGTCAATCGTAATCCGCACCGGCAGGGGTTCTTCATTCAGTTTTTGGAACAGCCGGCAATAGGCGCGCTGAACCAAGTTGTCGGCATTGCAGAAGCGTTCAGGACAGCCGGTAATCGCAAACTGATCCGCCAAAGTAAAGGTGAAACTAGCTTCCAAATCCAATGCCAGGCCCAGTGTATCAAATCCCGGCCCAAGATTGGCCGTGGTGGCCGGAACGATGACTTTAATCATGCTTCATAACCTGCACTTTCTGCCGGACATAATCGACAATCGCGTCTTTTTCAATTTTGTCGGTATGCCGGATGGATTTTTCACGCAGGCCCTGCAAAGCGGTTGGAATTGGAAGGCCAGTGCGGGCGGAGAGCTGTTCCATGGCCGACCATTCATCTAAATCACAATGTCCAAACAGCGCTTCGTGGACATCCCTGCTGAATTTATAGCACGAAGCGGTTGCCAGAATGACGCAGGGATCCTGAACCTTGCCTTTTTGCCGTAGCTGCCGCAAAACATGCACGCCGACGGCGGTGTGGGGATCAAGAATCTGAGCGGTCTGGGCGTACACCTGGCGGATCGTTTCCGCTGCCTGATCATCCAGGCAGTCGCCGCAGGCGAATTGACGCTGCAGCTTCGCTAACAGGCTTGGTTCAATCTGATACCAGCCGTTTTGTTTCAGCTGTTCCATATACAGACTGACTGAGCCGTCGTCCGGGGCTGATTCATGCGCCAGTAAGCGTTCCAGATTGCTGGAGATCAGAATGTCCATGGACGGCGATGTCGTTTTGACGAGTTTTCGCCGGCAGTCATAGCGGCCGGTCGTAAAAAATTCAGTCAGGACATTGTTGGCATTGCTGGCGACGATCAGCTTGCCGACAGGCAGGCCCATCTGTTTGGCATAATAGCCGGCCAGAATATCCCCGAAATTACCGGTCGGTACACTGAAATTCAAGCATTGGCCTGTCTTAAGCACGCCTTGTCTGCGCAGTTTTCGGTAGGCCCAGAAATAATAAACAATCTGCGGAACTAATCGTCCAATATTGATGGAATTAGCGCTGGAAAGCCGGATATGATGAGCTTGCAGCTCAGCGCTGAGCTGCGGATCAGCGAAGCAGCGCTTCACAGCACTTTGGGCGTCGTCAAAATCCCCGCGGACAGCACAGACGCCGACATTTTTGCCTTCACTGGTCAGCATCTGCCGCTGCTGAATTTCACTGACCCGCTGATCAGGGTAAAAGACAAGCAGTTCGCAGCCGCTGCGGTCTTTAAAACCTTCCAGCGCCGCTTTTCCGGTATCCCCGGAAGTCGCTGTTAAAATCAATGTTTGCGCCGGATTTTCCTGACGAGCTGCGGCTTCGTTTAAAAATAACGGCAGCAGCGACAACGCGATATCCTTAAAGGCCGCTGTCGGACCATGATACAGTTCCAGCAGATAATCCGAACCCAGCGGTTTTAAGGCAACGACGTCTTCAGCTTCGAAGCGGCCATCATAGGCCTGATGCAGAAAAGATGTGAGGGTCTGCGGATCCAGTTCATCAGTAAAACAGGATAAGACAGCGTGGGCAATCTGCAAGTAACTGTCCGGCAGAGTTTCAACATTGAGTTGTTTGTTTTGCCAGTCTTTGGGAATATACAGCCCGCCGTCTTCGGCAATGCCGTTTTGGACAGCGGTCCAGAAATCCGTTTGAATTTGTGAACTGCGCGTACTGCGCAATGATTTTTTCATATTACCACCTCTTGAATTTTTTAACAGTTCTATGATACAATGTCTTTCAATGAAAAACAAGTGTATTTATTTTAAATACATACAAGGGGGAATTCATTTGAAAATCGCAATGCTCGGCTGGGGGACTGTTGCCCGCAGCCTGATGGATCAACTCAAACAGCATCCGGATGCCGTGATCCAGACCGCTGCCATTCTGATTCGTAAGCCGCATCCGCGGACCTGTCCGGAAATGACGTATGATTATGCTGCGATCCTGGATAATCCGGAAATTGACGTCATAGTGGAAATGATTCCGGGAGCTGAGGCGGCATGGAACTATTGCAGTCAGGCCATGCAGGCCGGAAAATCTGTAGTGACCTCCAACAAGGCGATGGTCTCAGCTTATTTTTCGCAGTTGTTAGCTTTGGCTGAAAAGTACAAAGTTCAGTTTCGTTATGATGCCTGTGTTGCCGGAGGCATCCCCTGGCTGCGCACGCTTACAGCTTTGAAGCAAACTGATCCGTTGCTTTCGATCGAAGGCATCTTTAACGGGACAACCAATTATATTCTTGACCACATGGAGCGGGATCGGCTGTCGCTGGCGGAGGGGATTGCCCAGGCGCAGCAGCTCGGGTATGCAGAAGCGGATCCGAGCGCAGATTTGGAAGGAGAAGATCTGGCGCGCAAGCTGATGATCAGTGCCGGCTGTGCCTTCGGCGTGCTGCTGCATCGGGACCAGTTTGCGGTGCAGGGGCTGCAGGGATTGTGCGCGCAGGATATTGAGGCCTTTCTGGCTAAAGATAAACGCTGCCGGCTGATCTCTGCGTTAAAGCAAGGATCCTCAGGCATGCAGGCAGGGATTGAGCCGGTGTTGCTGCCTTTCAACGCCCCGTTGGCACAGATTCGCGATAATCTGAATGCCGGGGTTCTGCGCACTGCCAATCTGGGTGAATTAACCTTGATCGGACAGGGGGCAGGAGGTCCGCCGACCGCTCATGCCGTGCTGACCGACCTGTTGGAGATTCTGAATGATCATCCGGTTTCACCGCTGACGCTGCAGGAAACCAATCTTTGCGAAAATCCGGAGGCTGTTCGATATTATATCGGAACCCAAGCCGAAACCGCCGGCTTGTTTGCCGAGCTGATCCAGGAAATCCGCCGCAGCGGAGGGCGGACGCAGCTGTGGACGGTTCCGACAGCGAACAATAGGCTGAAAGCGCTGATCGCGCAGGCCCGCGCCCAGGATCCGCAGCTGTTTGCTGCCCGGATCGAGGAGGAAGCAAGATGATCGTTGCAAAATTTGGAGGTTCTTCCCTGGCTGATGCCCAGCAGTTTAAAAAGGTCAAAGCCATTGTGGAAACGGATCCGGAACGTCAGATTGTTGTCTGCAGTGCGGCGGGGCGGCGATGGAAAAAGGATAATAAAATCACGGATTTACTTTATTTGTGTCATGCCCATCTGCAGTATTCGGTTTCCTGTGATCCGCTCTTTGAATTAATTCGCCAGCGTTTTTATGAAATCCGCGATGAATTGCAAGTAATCGTGGATCTGGAGCAGCCTTTAGCTGAGCTCAGGGAGAAGATGCGTCAGGGAATCAGTCAGGATGAGCTGGTATCGCGCGGGGAATGGCTGACGTCCAAGTTGATGGCTGCCTATTTGGGCTGGCCGTTTGTCGATGCGGCCGAGGTGATCCGGTTTGGCTATGACGGCAAGATTGATCACAACCTCACCCGTCAGCTGATCCTGGCGCAGATCCAGCAAACGGAAAAGTTTGTCATTCCCGGCTTTTATGGGGCTTTGCCCAATGGCAAAATCAAGGTCATGGCCCGCGGCGGTTCGGATATCACCGGCAGTCTTTTAGCCTCAGCGCTGTCTGCTCGGCTGTATGAAAACTGGACGGATGTCAGCGGAATTCTGATGGCGGATCCGCGGATTATCGAACATCCGGTTCAGATTGAGCGAATTACCTACAGTGAACTTCGCGAATTATCCTATATGGGAGCCAATGTGTTGCATGAGGATGCGATCTATCCGGTGAAGGACGCGAACATTCCAATTGTGATCCGAAATACGAATCAGCCGGAGAATCCCGGCACGCAGATTGTCGATCATGTCGATCCACAACAGGAGGATCGTTCCCGCTTCGTCACCGGCATTGCCGGGAAAAAAGACTTCACCGTCATCACGATGTACCGTCACAATGCGTCCAATGAAGTCGGCTTGCTGAAGCGGGCGCTGGAAGTGCTGGAGAAGTATCGGATCAGCGTCGAGCATGTTCCTTCGGGGATTGATAATTTCTCCATCGTTGTTTCCAGTGCGGCAGTGGCTGACAGCTTGTATGAAATCGTGGCCCAGCTGAAGCAGGGATGCGAATGCGACGATATCAAGGTTGTAAGCAATCTCAGCCTGATTGCGGTTGTGGGACGCAACATGGCGCTGCAGTGCGGAATTTCCGGTCAGCTGTTTCAAACGCTGGGCGCTCATCAGATCAACATTCGGATGATTGCGCAGGGTTCGGATGAAATCAACATCATCGTCGGGGTGGAAAATGAAGACTTTGACCGGGCGATTCAGGTTCTGTATGCGGCGTTTGCGCCGAAAAAAGGGAGGAAGCAGGAATGAAAGCCTGTCGAATAGCGATCTTAGGCGCGACCGGAGCGGTTGGCCGCACAATGCTTCAAGTCTTGGAAGAACAAACGGATTGGGAAATCGGCGAAGTCCGGCTGCTGGCCAGTCCGCGCAGCGCCGGTCAGACGTTGTTGTTTAAAGGGCAGCCGCTGACCCTTGAAGCGGTAACGGAAACAAGCTTTGAGGGGATGGATGTTGTGCTGGGCGCGGTTGAAAACGAACTGGCAAAACGCTGGGCGCCTTGGATTGTGAAAGCCGGCGCGGTGTTTGTTGACAACAGCAGCGCTTTCCGGCTGGACCCCGGCGTACCGTTAGTGATTCCGCAGATCAATGCTGAGGATATATTCAAGCATCAGGGAATCATCGCCAATCCCAACTGCGCGACGATTATCGCGCTGATGGCGGTGGCGCCCATTTACCGGCTGTCCCGGATCACACGGATGATCGTGTCGACCTACCAAGCTGTTTCCGGAGCCGGAGCGGCAGGGCTGGCTGAACTAAAGCGGCAGATCATGGAACTGGAAGCCGGAAAAGCCGCAACCATCGAAACGTTTCCAGCGCAGATCGCGTATAATCTCATCCCGCAGATCGGCGGATTTAACGAAGCGGGTTACAGCTCAGAGGAAATGAAGCTGAATGATGAAGGACAGAAAATCCTTCATGATCCAGAATTGCGCGTCAGCTGTACCTGCGTGCGGGTTCCGGTGCTGCGGTGTCATTCCGAATCGATTTACCTGGAAACTGAAGCCTTCCTCAGTCTTGATGAAGTACGTCAGGCCCTGGAAGAAGCCGAAGGGGTTTTGCTTAACGAACAGCCTTATCCTACTCCGCTGGACTGCACGGATCAGGATTTAGTCGAAGTCGGCCGGCTGCGCAGGGATTTGACCTGTGAAAAGGGAATCGCCTTGTGGTGCTGCGGCGATCAGCTGCGCAAGGGTGCCGCGACCAACGCGGTCGAAATTGTCCGTGAATGGTGGAAATCCGTTCAGTCTTCCAACTGACTGTCTGGTCAATGCGGTTGGAAATTCAGATCCTCCAAAAGACAAAGATAACCGTAATTCTAATAAAAAAAGTCCTGGGGTAAGCACCCAGGGCTTTTTACGAACAGACGGACAGATCGGGAGGACTGCTTATGGATTCAGTCAGATCCATCCTCTGTTTCGGAATAAGTTTATTGATTGGAAGTCCGGTCCAAACAATCCCAATCCAGTCCGGCCAGCTTCAGAACATCGCTGACCTGATGCAGCGTCCAGGTCGGCTGCGTGGAGGGACGATCGCTTCGGCCCCAAACAGCCAGAGCACTGTCACAGCCGGCGTGATGGGCACATTGCAGATCGTAATCCGCATCTCCGATATAAATCGTTTCTGCGGCTTCAGCCCCGCTGCGTTTCAGATACATCCGCATCGGCTCGCCATCCGGTTTATGCTTCTGCGTATCATCGGCGGTGATGATGACATCAAAATACGGCTGCAGGCCTAACGCCTGAAAATCCTGGGCCAGCTCAATTTGGGTTTTGGAAGTGATGACGCCGCAGGCAACGCGATGCTTCCGCAGCGTTTGAAGCAGCGGCACAATCCCGTCAAAAATCGTCACTTCCTGCAGATATTCGATATACTTCGCATCCCATTGCCGCAGTACTTGTTCAGGATGATCCAGATCGAAACGCACTAACGCATCCTTTCCGGGAATGCCCAGGGCAAACCGAAGCTGCTCAACTGATTGAGCAATTCCATGCTGCTGCAAGGCCCATTGCAGGGAATGCAGCACCGCCATTTCCGTATTCAGCAGCGTGCCGTCAATATCAAAGACCAGATGGGTGTAGGTTTTCATAACGAGCTCTCCATGGTGTTCATCAGCTGCATGGCTCTGCGGCTCAGGCCGATCTCATAATCTGCCCGGAAATCATCGGAAAGCAGTAAGACCGGCGGCTGGACACCGGTAAAACAGGTGTTTAACTGGGTCTGAATTTCATCGAAATGCTGGATAAAAAACGGATGCGTATACAGCTGAATGAAATCCGGATCGGTAATAATCGCATAGGTCAGAATGCAGTGCAGGATCGCCTTCGGCAAAGTTTCCGGCCAGGCGTTCATATTCAAGCCTTCCTTGCGGATCCAGGGCAGCAGTTCAATTTCACCGGCAACCTGATGCGCGCCCTTAAGCGTTTTTCCGCCGATAACAAAGCTTGACCCGAAACCGCAGCTGCCCAAATAGAAGCTGATCAGCGTCGTCTGATCGTTCATCCGGCAGCGCTGCCAGCAGCCTTCCGCTGAAATCCACATATCGTTGCCCAAAGAACCCTTTAAGCCGCTGACACACTCCAGCTCTTTTAACAGGTTGATACCCTTCAGCTGCGGATATTCAAAGCTCTGCTGGACGGTTTCACCATTGGTGTTGGCGGCGATGCCTAAACAGAAGCCGCACAGCGAAGGTTCCTGACGGCGGGCCTGCAGAAGCAGACCGGCCAGGGTATCAAACAGATCTGAATCCGATTCGATTTCAATTCTTCCCTGGTTTTTTGTCATACCCAGACTGTCCAGAACAAACCAATCCAACCGCGGTCCTTCCAGTATCAGGGCGATCGCATTGCGAAAATCGGGATTGTATTGATAAATCCGGCTGCAGCGGCCTCCGGAGGAATTCCGCATGCCGACAATCTGCAGCTGATGTGAATTGACCATCTCGTCAATGATTTTGCCAACCGTCGGAAAACTTAAGCCGGTTTTTTCGGCCAGTTCAGTTTTACTGAAAGGCTCGCCCTCCAGAAAAGCATTGCGAATTTTCTGCAGATTGAGCTGTTTAAGCGTTGCGGCATCAGCCATAAGAACGCCTCCTTTAAATTTAAAACACTTTTTAAAACTGATTTAATAATAAAACGAACATTATGTTTTGTCAAGGGCTGCCGTCAATTCATATCCGGCTTCTGTTCGCATCTCCTGTTTAAAGCGCCGTTTATATGCCCGCAGCCTGAAACAATCCGGTTGGCCAGCAGACTGTCTTTATTTTTAACTTCTCTTTTGCCAAGGGTCTGTTACAATAAAGATAAGAGGTGAGCTGAAAATGTTGGAAGAACATGAATTATATCTGCGCCAGATCCGCCTTCATGAAGACGCGGAGGAAAAACGTGCAGGATATCCCTTCACTATTCCGCTTTTCAAACACTTTCAGGCCCTGACGCTTCATCGGCCTGTAACGTTTATCACTGGGGATAACGGCACGGGAAAGTCAACGTTGATCGAGGCGATTGCAGTCGGCATGGGCTTCAATCCCGAAGGGGGAACGCGCAACTTTCAATTTGCCACCCGGGAAACACATTCCTCTCTGTATGAAGCGCTGACGCTGGTCAAAAGCGTCCGGCATTGCCGGGATGGTTTTTTCTTCCGGGCGGAAAGCTTTTACAATGTGGCCTCTGAAATTGAGAACATCGCCGCTGAGGACAGCCGCATGCTCAACAGCTACGGCGGGGTTTCATTGCATAAAATGTCCCATGGCGAAAGCTATCTGACCTTGCTGCGCAGCCGGCTGTTCGGACGCGGCTTTTATATTTTCGACGAACCGGAATCGGCGCTCTCGCCGACAGGTCAATTTGCAATGCTGGCGATTATGAATGATCTGATTCAGGAAGATTCTCAGCTGGTCATCGCCACGCATTCGCCGATCCTGCTGGCCTGTCCGCATGCCGAGATCCTGGAAATTCAGGATGACGAGTTGGCAGCGGTGAGTTATGATCAGTCGCAGACTGTTAATTTATATCGTCGGTTTCTGAATAACCCCAACATGATCCGGCAGATTCTGGAATAAACTGGAAAGGTGCATTTCAGCATCCAGTTTACGATGATCCAATGCAGCAGAGGATAATAAAAACCGGACTTGAAGTCCGGATGGAGTCAGCGAGAGATCGAAGAAGGAAGCGCAGTCGGTTCAAGAGCCTGAGCGCAGGTCTGAAAATAACCGATCAGCGTTTTTTCCGCTTCGGTCAGCTTATGATTTTTTAACCATGAAACGCCGTAACTCCAAACCTGATCGGCAAAGGGAACGCTGGTAAAAACTTCCGAGGCCGGCAGCCGGGTTTCATGTTCTACGGTCAGCGCAATCCCGTGATTATCGCAGACAAACTGTCTGAGCAGCTCCATTTCGGAAGTCGTCAGCACGACATTGGGACGAAATCCCAAGCGGCGGCAGCCCTGAATCAAAAATTTATAAGATTTGAATTCCTTGCCCACCATCATGAGTCTTTGATCCCGCAGATCGTGGAATGTGATCCGGGCTTTAGTCGATAAGGGATTTTGGCGGTTAATCCAGAAATGAAACGGTTCTCTGAACAGGGGCTGGGTATGAAAATGAGCCTGATCAAAAGGCGCTACGGTGACGGCGAGATCCAGCTGTTTTTCAAGCAGCTTCTGTTCACAGCGCAGATCCGGCAAGTCCTCATGAAGAATCTCGATGTGCGGATGGTGCTGCCGGAATTCCACAAGGGTATTAATGCCCAGGGAACCGATTGTACCATAGGAAAAGCCGATCCGCAGCTGATTGGTTTTTGGTCGGGTGAGATCTTCCAGTTTTTCCAACGTATCGTTATACTCTTCCAGCGTCCGCACGGCAAATTCATATAAACATTCACCCGCCGGCGTCAGCTGACGGCCACTGTCCGTTTTGACAAACAGCGGTGTTTTTAATTCCTGTTCCAAGAGCCGGATGGCTTTGTGCAGACCCTGCGGTGAAATATAGGCAGCCTTAGCCGCTTTAGCGAAAGAAGCCTGCCGGCACACTTCAACAAAATAGCTCAAAGTCCGAAAGTCCATAATTTAATCCCCCGCTTGATCATTTCCGCCTGTTTTCGTTTGTGCATATTATAGCATATATTGTGAAAATAAAAACACAGTGGAAACTTTTGGTTGAAAAAAGATCAAATAAGAGATGATTGGCGAATCCGAAAAGTCTTGTGATAATGGAATCACAAGAGGAGGAAATGAAGTCATGAATCAAAACCACAAAATAACCAGCGGAATTTCACGCCGGGATTTCCTGAAGGGAGCCGCTGCCAGTGCTGTCGGCTTTGCCGCCGCAGGACTTTTGACCGGATGTGAAAGTCAGACTGCACCGTCCGCTTCGCCTTGTCCTGAGGCCATAGCCCCAACGACGCAGTTTGCCTGGGAAACGGCGCCGGATCCGATCCCGGATGATCAGATTAAAGCGACAGTAGAAAGTGATATCGTTGTTGTCGGCGGGGGATTCAGCGGGTTGTGCTGTGCCCTGTCTGCCCGTGAAGCCGGAGCTGAGGTTGTTCTGATTGAACGGATGCGTCAGGTCATCGGCCGCGGCGGTTCTATTTTCGCGATCAATTCCAAGCTGACCCGGGAAAAGGGGTATGCGCTGAGCGAGGAAGAAATCAGCAAAATTTATAAGCGCATGATGGGCTACCATTCATACCGTATTGACGGCAGCAAGTGGATGCTGCACGCCAAGCGCAGCGGTGAGGCGATGGACTGGCTGATCGATCACATGACCTCAGCGAGCCAGGTCGGAGGACATGATCTGACGCCGGTTATGGAGCACTGGTATTCGGATCCGGAAGATGTCAACGGAGAATTCCCGGGAACGCATGAATTTTTAGGCGGTCCCAACGGCAAAGGACCGGATGATAACCCGCAGCAGGACGTCTGCGACAACATGGCCGCCTACTGCGCTCAGGCCGGCGTGGATATGCGCTATGAAAACGCCGCAAAGCAGCTGGTCAAAGAAAAGGGTCGGGTCATCGGCGTGATCTGCACCAATGCGGACAATGAATACGTGAAGTATATCGCACGCAAAGGCGTTGTCATGGCGACTGGAGATTTTGGTGCGGATGCAGAAATGCTGGAAAAATATATTCCGTGGGCGCTGCAGGCTGGACGGGGTGGAATCTGGGAAGGCTCCGGACATAAAATGAGTTATTGGGCAGGGGCCGCCGTGGATAAGAGTGAAACGCCGACGCCGATGATTTTCTGTTTCCAATGGCGCAGCATCACCCGTCAGGTTCGGGCTTTCCAGGGTCTGATGGTCAACAGCGACGGTGTCCGCTACACCAACGAGGACAACGTAATCTCCCACGGCGGATTATCCTTGATGCATGAAAAGGGACATCATGCCTATGCGATTTGGGATCGTGCCTATGCCTCTGAACCGCAGTGGCAGAACCATCGTTATGTCGACGGGCCGAAGGTTTTTGAAAATGAACAGGAAGTTATCGAGTATTGGGATGAAATCGTTGCCAGCTCCGGCACGATTGAAATGAACGGCTCCGGTTCCATTGACGTGAAAATGGTCAAAGCCGACACGCTGGAGGAACTGGTGGAGAAGCTGGGACTGCCGAAAGAAACCACGCTTGCGACAATCGAACGCTATAACGGATATTGCGAGCAGGGCGTAGACGAAGAATTCTACAAACGGAAGGAACTGCTGCTGCCGATCAAAACCGGACCTTTCTACGGCATCCAATGCACACCATGGTTTTTATCCACGGTAGGAGGAATCCGCTGCAACGATCACATGCAGGTCATGAATGCCGATAATGAAGTGATCGAAGGCTTATACTGCGTCGGCTCGATGGTCGGCGATATGTACTGCAACTGTTATTCCACGCATTTCCCTGGCCATAATCTGGGTGCAACCTGTCTGACCTTTGGCTATCTGACAGGCAAATATCTAGCTGAAGAGGCCTGATTGACAAGCGTTAGACTTTCATCGTTCTATTGAGAATAGAACAAGCAACCCAAGCTCATCCGCAGCGCTGATTTTTAGGCGCTGCTTTTTGTTAAAATTTCCTGTTTCAGCGCCTTGACTTTGCCCTAAGGACAAGGTGTATCCTGAATTCAGAGATCTTGAAAGGAGGAAAAGTGATGTTGACGATCGGCGAATTTTCTAAAATCTGCCGCGTATCACCGAAAACCCTGCGCTATTATGAAGCCATCGATTTGCTTCAGCCCAGACTCGTAAATCCGATGACAGGGTATCGTTTTTACGCTGCCGATCAGCTTGAAACGATGCGGCTGATCAATCATCTCAAGGCATACAGCTTCACGCTGGAAGAAATTAAGCTGCTCGTTGTCACGTTAAGCGGTAAGCCGGAGGATCTAACCGCGGCACTGACCGAGAAAAAACAGGAGCTGCGGCGGCAGGCGGAACAGCTCACGCAGCAGCTGCAGCAGTTAGACAGGGATATCCAAAATCTCCATGACGGCCATTCGCTGTTTGCCAATGACGATGAAATTCCGGTTCAGCTGTCGGAAGTTGCCGACAGCGAGCTTTTATCCTGGCGGCTGATGGTTCAGGAACAAGCCTTTCCCCAAGCCTATAAACAGTGCTTTGGGACATTGCTGGAAAAGCTTCAAGCAGGGTCCTTAACGATGAGCTGGGCACCGATGGTCCTGTTTCACGACGCGCAGTTTTCAGATGAAGGTCTGGATACAGAGTTTGCGGTTCCGATAGCGGAAACAACTCCTGAAACCCGGCTTTTTCAGCCCGGACTTTGCCTAAAGACAGTTGTCAGCGGCATTCAGGCGGATTTTGCGGCAGTGTATGCCCGGCTGATCCATACGGCCCAGGTTCAGGGGTATCACAGCTCAGGTCCGTTGTTTGAGGTTTATTTATCCGATCCCCAAGACCATCCAGAAACCTTGATTACCGAAGTCTATTACCCAGTCACGAAAAACAAAATGAAAAGAGGAGAGAACAATGGATTCCCAGAAAATGAAGGCTTTGAATGAACTTGTCAGAAATGAATATCCCAATATTGCTGGAATGGTAGTCCTGCAAAACGGTCAATGTCAAATCGAGGAATACTATCACAGCTTTACATCCGAGAATCGGTTTCACATCTTTTCCATTACCAAAAGCATTGTTTCTTTGTTGATCTCGATTGCGCTTGACCGCGGTGAAATTCAAAGCGTGGATCAGAAAATCCTCGATTACTTCCCTGAGTATCCGATCCGCAAAGGCCATGAACTGCTTAAGCAGGTGACGCTTCGGCATTGTCTGACGATGTCTGTTCCTTATCGGTTTCGCTTTAATCCCTATACCCGATATTTTACCAGCGATGACTGGGTCAGCTTTTCATTGAATCAGATCGGTGGTTTGGGACAGCTGGGTGAATTCCGCTACGCGCCGATCATCGGTCCGGATATTCTGACAGGAATTTTAACTCGGGCCACGGGTCGGTCGGTACTGGATTATGCGCAGGAGAATTTATTTCAGCCGTTAGGCATCCGAGTTGAAAAGAGTTTGACGTTTGCGACTAAAGAAGAACAGATGGCGTTCAATCAGACGGCGACGCTGAGCGGCTGGGCCATGGGGCCTAAGGGGGTCAATACCGCCGGCTGGGGATTGACGCTGACGCCGCGGGAAATGGCCGCGATTGGTCAATGCTGCTTAAATGACGGTCAGTTTCAAGGGCGGACGCTTATCCCGGCAGCGGAATTGAAAGAAAGTACCCGCAAACAGATCCGATGGGAAAAGATGGGGTTGGACTACGGTTATTTGTGGTGGGTTATCAACGAACACGAACACGCTTTCGCAGCGCTGGGCGACGGCGGCAACGCCTTGTATGTCAATCCGCAGAAAAACTGCGTCGTTGCGATTGCTTCGACCTTTGTACCACGAGTCAAAGACCGGATTGATTTTATTCGCGATCACATCGAACCGCTGCTGAACGAATAAATCTGAAAATCGTCTGCGTTTCAGCATCCGCTGCGGTTTATATTCAGTTGACAACGATGAACGTCCGGTGTACTAATAAGGAAGAGGTGATCCCATGGATTCGATCAAAGCCAATATCGCCCTTCTGACAAACCAGGATCATTCGCTTGCCTATTCGGCGCTGAAGGAACTGTTGAAAATCAGCGAAGTGAGTGCGGATGCATCCCTCTATTTTGAATACTTCCTGCAGCTGCTTGGAAGTGAACAATCGTATATCCGGACCCGCGGGCTGCTTTTGATCGCCGCCAACTTGGGCTGGGTGAGCGAAGAAAAAGCAGTTCAGGCACTGCCCGCCTGTTTAGGTCTGCTTCACGATGTCAAACCGATCACCCGCCGTCAATGCATTCAGGCTCTGCCAAGGATGGCGGCAGTTCAGCCAGGTTTAAAACAGTCTATCCTTGAAGCCTTAAACAAAACCGCGGCGGAGGATGTGCCGGAAACAATGCGCAGGCTGATTGAAAAGGATATCCAGAAGGCGCGGGAACAAATTCAGAATCAAGCCTAAATTCCAACTTAGAAAAGCCGCGCGGCCGGATCTGCAGTCCGGCTTTTTTGTTGCTCTTTCGGCGGAAAGAACGCTGCGGCATCCCTTGGAAAGGCGGCGGATAAAATGATGGAGATCTGGAATTTCTGGATGAATTTCCGGCGTGAACACGCTATAATGAAATTAAAGAAAAACGTCATGGAAATCCTGAATTTCAGCGAGGATCAGTGAGCCTGAACAGGACCAAGACGGACACGGCAAAAGAAAGCGTGAAATTAGGAGGAATTATCCATGCCTGAATGTATTAAAGAGCTTGTTTATCCGATATTAAAAGAAGAATTGATTCCAGCGCTGGGCTGTACGGAGCCGATTGCGATTGCCTACGCCTGCGCGAAGGCGAAGGAAGTGCTGCAAGCCTTTCCGGAAAAAATGACGGTGCGCTGTTCCGGCAACATCGTCAAAAATGTAAAGGGAGTTGTCGTTCCCAACACGGTTAACCTCAAGGGCATCAAAACGGCAGCGTTAATGGGCGTTGTCTGCGGGGACGCATCAAAGGGGCTGCAGGTCATCGCCGGCAGTACGGCGCAGGATGTCGCTCGGGTAAAAGAGCTGCTGCACAGCGATCTGTGCCGGGTGGAGCTGATCGAGGGTGAAGAAAACTTGCAGATCTGGGCAATTTTAGAACAAGCGGACAACTGTGTGCAGCTGCAGATCCAGCGCGAGCACACCAACATTACGAAGATTATAAAAAACGGCGAAGTGCTGCTGGACAAGGACGACTGTTCCAATCAGCCTTCAAGCACGATTGACCGCAGTAAGTTAAGCGTGGAATCGATTGTCCATTATGTTGAGACGGAAGATCTCACAGACATCCTTCCGCTGTTAAAAAAACAGGTGGAATGCAACATGGCGATTGCTGAGGAAGGCTTGAAGAATCCGTTTGGTTCGCAGGTCGGCCGCATCATGATGCAGAACAATCCCAACGATCTGTTTACCAAAGTGATCGCCTATGCCGCCAGCGGCTCTGACGCGCGGATGAGCGGCTGCAATCTGCCGGTCGTCGTCAATTCCGGCAGCGGCAATCAGGGCATGACCTGTTCTGTTCCGGTCGTTGTTTATGCCCGGGAAAAAGGCGTCAGTGAGGAAAGAATGTTTCAGGCGCTGGCCTTAAGCAATCTGATCACCGTCCATCTCAAGACCGGCATCGGGCGTTTATCTGCCTATTGCGGAGCTGTCAGCGCCGCATGCGGGGCTTTCAGTGCGATTACATGGCTGGCCGGGGGCAATCTGCGCCAGATCGAAATGACAATTACCAATTTGGCCGGAACGATCTCCGGGATGATTTGCGACGGCGCCAAGCCCTCGTGTGCCAGCAAGATCGCCTCAGCGCTGAGCTGCGGGGTGATCGCGCATCAGATGGCGCTGAATAACATCGCCTTTGAAGAAGACACCGGAATCATCAAGCATGACATTGAACAGACGATCGACGCGGTCGGCAAACTGAGCCGGGACGGCATGCGGATTACCGATCAGGTCATTTTAAACATGATGATCAGCGACGAATAGGGCTGCCATCATCCATCAAAGCGAATGAGAAAAAGGAAAGGTCAAACGATGTTTCCTTTTTTTAGTAGCCGCAGCGTTATTCCCATGAGAAAACTCTGAAAATCAGCCTCAGGGTTATTTTTTGGAAATGGGGGTGAGTGGAAGGTCGATCAGGAAATGGTTTTACCGCATATTCAAGGCTGGGCTTAATTATGTTTGCCGATTATGACAAGGCAGCCGGCCAGAAAGCAGATGGCCTTGGCTGCCAGCGACCCAAGCGCGGTCCAGCTCTTCTGTTCCATCAGCAATACACCCAGAATCACTAAGACTAGTACCAGTGCCAGCGCCTGCAGAAGCACCTTGCGTTTGGCCTTTTGGGCAAATAGGATTCCGCACACGGCATACAGCAGAACGCCGCATAAAAGACAGCCAATTTGATAAATCGGTGTTCCCATCCAGTTAAAATAGTATAAAACACTGAAGAAGAACGAAACTAATAGGGAACCGCCAAGGAAGACGGCGGCCAGTCTGAGATAGGGGTCAAGCAAGTGTTTCATGATGTCACCTCACTCTCATCTTACGCTGGTTGTGCTGAATTATGTCAACAGGAGGAATTCAAAGTGGAATATGTTGAACTCGTTTCAAAGTGTATTTTTTTCTATCTGATCATCATCATCTCACTGCGGGTGATGGGCAAGCGGGAAGTCGGCGAGCTGAGCGTCTTGGATATCGTCATCTACTTCGTTATGTCGGAAGTGTATGCCTTGTCCATCTCCGAACCGGATCAGAGTATTTGGAAGGCGCTGATTGCCATTCTGACGCTGACAGTGCTGCAGATCATCATTGCCTGGGCCTGTCTGAAAAAGAAAAAATGGCGTGATTTTTTTGAAGGCAAACCGAGCTTAATCATCTATAACGGCATGATCGACCAGATGGAGATGAAGAAGCAGCGTTATACGATTGATGATTTAATGTATCAGCTGCGAGATAAGGACGTTTCCACTCCCGAGGAAGTTCAGTTTGCGATCCTGGAAAACAGCGGTACGCTGACCATCCTGAAAAAAGATGCCAGTAAACTGAAGTGGAAAGATCCGCTGATTTCCGACGGCATTGTGCAGAAACAGGTGCTGGAAGCCATCGGCAAGGATGAAGCCTGGCTGCGCGAACAGCTAGAGACCGAAGGGGTAGCGGATCCTTCAGAGGTCTTCTTATGCCTGTGGCAGAAGAACGGCTTTTTCGTCCTGAAAAAGACAACGCAGAACCCGGCCCAGATGCAGCACGGTCGTCACGAGCATGCCGCTGACTAAGGCAATGCCGACGGCCTGGGTGCCTAAGGGAATCGTCAGGAAGCTGACGCAGGCTAAGCGCGTCAGACAGCCGCAGGTCGTATCGATCATCGCTTTTTGACTGCGGCCTAACGCATGCAGCACGCTGCTGAGGCAGGGCTGAATCGAATACAGGATAAACGGCAGAGTCAGCGAACGCAGAAGCGGAACCATCTGAGTCTGGTGGTAAAGCAGCTGACAAATCGGTTCGGCAAAGCAGAATAACGTCAGTCCGCTCGCGCAGCCGATGAATAAGCAGCATAAGCCGATCTGGAAGAACTGCCGGCGGGCGTGATCCATGCGGTGCCGGCTGGCCTGGTAGGTGAAGGAAGGCAGCAGCCAGTTGCTTAAGGCGATCGTCGCAAAGCTGGGCAGCGTCAAAAGCGGCATGATGTAGCCGTTGAGCTGGCCATAAGTGGTAATAAGCTGCTGCTGAAGCAGAACATCGGCAAACAAGACTAAACACATCGGCTCCAAAAAGCTGGTGAGCGAGCCAATCAGCCGGCTGCCGGTCATCGGCAGCGACAGGCTGAGCAGTTCGTTGACAGTATCCCAATGCAGAGAACCCGTTAAGGTGCTGACATGGTGCAGCACCCTTTTTTTGCGTTTGAGCGCGATGCATAAATGAACGATGCTGCCGATCTCGCCGACCGACATCGAAAAGACGGCAATCGAGGCCATTTTCACCGGATCGGTGGTCGGCACCAGCGTAAAGCAGCCGATCAAAAAGAGAATCCGCGTTATTTCCTCACTGATCTGACAGGCTGTAGGCGGAATGATTTCCTGCCTTCCCATAAAATAACCTTTCAGCAAACCGGAGATACTGACTAAGGGAATGATCGGCACAACAGCCCTCAGAACCGGGATCAGCACCTGCTGCTTTAAGACGACGGCGGCCAACAGCGGGATCACTAACATGAAAAAAACGGTCAGAAGCAGGTTGTTGATCACGGAAAGCAGCACCGAGGCTTTTAAGACCGGCGTGTAATCCTGACGGGACGCGACAATCTTGCTGACGGCGCTGGGCAACCCCATCTGCCCCAGGGTAATGAGGAAAACCGTGGTCGGCATGGTCAGACTGTAATAATTCATCGCTTCGGCGCTGAGTACGCGCGCACAGGCGATCCGAACAAAAAAGGAAAGGATTTTTGCGATCAATGAAAGGGTAAGAAGATGAACGGTTGATCGAATGATTTCTTTTTTCATTACTTTTTCCTCCACTTTTTATAAAGTATGATTTATAATAAATAAGTATGATTAAGAAAGGGGAGAGTTCAGATGGAATCCCTGGATCTGAAAAATAAGCAGATTCAGCTCACTCTGATGCTGAAGCTGCAGCAGCTGCAGCGTGAACAGCTTCCCGGCCTAAACTATAAAAATCTTGAAGATGTCATGTTGAAGCTGGTGTGGAAACGAAATCGCCCGAAGACTTTACATGAAGCTGTAAATGATATATTATCTTTATCGGCAGATCAGATCGTCCGTTTTTTATCAAAACAGGCGATCATTGAAGGGTATCATCAAGAATTATCAGAGTTTAGCGATTTAATAGGAGGAAGAAACGTATGAAAAAGGGGACAAGAACAAGTCGTTTAACGGTCTTCATCGTGACTGTTGTTGCCATCTTTGCGATGATCGGCATCTTTGCGCAGGATGTTGCGAAGAACACGACCTTGGGCCTGGATTTACAGGGCGGCTTTGAGATCGTCTATCAGATCAGTCCGCTGCAGGAAGGCAAAGACCTGCCGGCCATGTCGGCTGTGGCAGAAAGCGTCAGTAAGCGGATCAACGTCTTAGGCGTCAGCGAACCGCAGATTTTAATCGAAGGCAATGACCGCATCCGCGTGCAGCTAGCGGGGGTCAAGGATCAGGAGGAAGCCCGGCGGGTCATTTCCTCCACCGCAAACTTGACGTTCAGAGACGTCAACGACAATCTGCTTTCCGATGCGAGCATCATCAAAGAAGGCGGAGCTTCATTAGGGTATGAAAACGGTGCGCCCGTCGTCAGTCTGAAAATTGCCGATCAGGCCAAGTTCAGCGAAATCACACAGAAGGTTTCGGAAATGGGGACAGGCAACAACATTATGATTGTCTGGCTGGATTATGAAGAAGGCGATTCCTATGTTAAGGAAGCTGCTGTGGCGCAGGCCGGCGGCGAAGCCAAATACATCAGTGCGGCGCAGGTCAAATCGGCGATTTCCGGTGACTGCGTCATCAGCGGCGGCTTCACCGAGGGAGAAGCGCGTGAGCTGGCAGAACTGATTAATTCCGGCAGTCTGCCGGTCAAAATGACGGAAATTTATTCCAACGTCGTCAGTGCGGATTACGGCATCGGTGCGTTTAACAAAACGGCAACCGCGGGCATCGTCGGCGTGGCGTTAGTCATGGTCTTCATGCTGGTGGTTTACCGGTTTGCCGGTTTGATTGCCGACATCATGCTGGCGCTGTATATCTTTGCGGTTTTCGCGATCTACGGCGGCATGGGCGGCGTCTTCACGCTGCCGGGCATTGCGGCGTTAGTTTTGGGCGTCGGCATGACGGTGGATGCGAATATTATTACGATGGAGCGGATTAAGGATGAACTGTATGCCGGACGTTCGGTACAGAACGCGGTTAAAGAAGGTCAGTCAACGTCGTTCTCGACGATCTTTGACGCTCAGTTCACAACGCTCTTAGCCGCTTTGATCATGTATATTTTCGGCACCGGCGCGGTCAAGGGCTTTGCGACGATGCTGATGGTCACCGTCTTCTGTACGATGGTGCTGAATGTCTATGTTTCCCGCTTCCTGATCAATCAGATCGTGAAGTCTGGTTTCCTGGATAACAAGAAAACATGGTTCGGCGTCAAGCAGTCCAACATTCCCGACGTATCAAAGCGTCAGGAACAGTTCTATTTTGGTCCGTTTAAGAAAATTGATTTTGTCGGCAAGGCCAAATATTTCATTACCGCCAGCCTGATTATCTTAGCGGCGGCCGTCGTCATGATCTGTGTCAACGGGTTTGGCGGCAAGGGCGCGCTGAACCTGGGCATTGACTTCTCCAGCGGAACCAAAATTACCGTGACCTCCAATGAGGTCCTGAATACCAACGAAGTCCGCAGTGACTTTGAAGCGCTGGGCTATAAGCCAAGCCGCGTTCAGGCATCCGGTGATAAAGTCGTCTATGTGACCTTAAATCAGGCTTTGGAGCAGGATCAGCTGACATCCATCAAAGAAACGCTGACGCAAAAATATGGAATTGAACCGAATGACAACGTCGTAACGCCGGTTGTTGGCCGCGAACTTGTAAAAAATGCAATTTCTCTGTCCTTGCTTGCCTGGGTGGCGATGCTGATCTACATCACGATTCGCTTTAAATGGGATTATGCCGTCAGCTGCATCGTGGCGCTGATTCATGACGTAGCGATTGTTCTGGCCATCTTTGCGATCTTCCGCATGGAGATCAACATTGAACTGATCTCGGTTATTCTGGCGATCATCGGTTATTCGATCAACAACTCCATCGTCGTCTTCGACCGCGTTCGGGAATCCGTGGCTGAAAGCCGCAAGCCGAAGTTAGTGAGCGAGGACTACAAGGCGATTGTCAACGATTCGCTGGATAAAACATTGGTGCGTTCGGTCTTCTCTTCGATCACGACGCTGCTGCCGATCATCGCGCTGCTTTTGATGGGATCGGGTGCGATTGTAACCTTTAACTTCGCGATGTTTGTCGGCTTGATTGCCGGCACCTTCTCCTCGATCTTCATTGCTCCGCAGATGTGGTACTATATCCGCACGCATGTCAAGCCGAAGGAAAAGAAAAAGAAAAAAGCCAAGAAAGAGAAACTTGACGAACTGACGATTCCGGGAATCAACGATTAAGCTTCAAGAAGGCGGCGCAGGCCGCCTTTTGTGCTTTAGTAAGAGCGCCTGCCCAGACAGGCAGAACGTTCTGTGATAGAATAAAACACAGGTGAAAAAACATGAAAATAGAACGAATGGAAACCCATGGTGAAGAAAAACGAATTCAGCAGGATTATGGCGTCAGCGAGCTGTGCGCCAAGGTGCTGGCCTGCCGCGGCTGTGACAACGATCAGATTCGGCAGGTTTTAAATACGGATCTGACGCTGCATCCCTGTTCCAGTCCTGAACTCACGCAAATCTTAAAACGCTTGGATACGGCCCGCCAGCGCCATGAAAAAGTCTTGATTGCCGGCGATTACGATGCCGATGGCTTGTGCGCAACAGCGATTATGAAGGAAGCCTTGGATCGGGCGGGAATTGTCAACGGCTTTTATATTCCGCATCGACTGAATGAAGGCTATGGTTTATCTGCGCAGACTGTGCAGCTGGCCAAGGAAAAAGGCTATTCCCTGATTCTGACCGTGGACAACGGCGTAGCGGCGCATGCGGCGTTAACGCTGGCGAAGCAGCTGGGCATTGAGGTCATCGTTACCGATCACCACGTGATCCAGCAGGAGCCTGAATGTCTGACGCTGCTGCATCCGACGCAGATGGGCAAGCCCTGGCAGTATTGCTGCGGAGCGGGAATTGCCCTGCAGCTGTCGATGGCGATGACCGGAGCCCGCAAACGGCCGATCATGCTGGCGGCGATCGCTACGATTGCCGATATGATGCCGCTGTGGGAAGAAAACCGGATTCTGGTGCGGCTGGGTTTGAAATATCTCAATGAGCGACAGTTTACAGCGATTGAAGCGCTGAATGAGAAGAAGTGCGAAGTGTGGACGGAAAAGGAAGTCGCTTATCAGATCGTCCCTAAGCTCAATGCCGCCGGCCGGCTGGCGGAGCTGTGCAATATCAACAATATCGTGCGCTATCTGTTGCTGGAGGACCCGGCTCAGATTGAAGCGGCGGCGGTGCAGATCCGTCAGATCAATCAGAAGCGCCGGCAGATGAGCGATAAGATGACCAAGACGGCAATGGAGCGAATCCGCTCGGAAGACGCTTTTCATGTCATTGCCGACGATCAGTTCCATGAAGGCATCGTCGGACTGGTCGCGGGCAGGATCATGAATGAAACCCATCGGCCGACACTGGTCTTGGCGCCCAGCACTCAGGGATACAAGGGCTCGGTGCGCAGCGTGCCGGGTTTGGATATTCAAAGCTTTTTTGAAGATCTGCGCGGCTATCTGATTCAGTTTGGTGGTCATGCCCAGGCCGCCGGGGTGGAATTGGCGGCGGATCAGCTTGAACCGCTGCGGCAGGCGATCCTGGCCAAGATGGAGACTTTGGCGATCCCGCTGGAAGAACCGGTGCTGCAGGTGTTACCGGTCAGCGCTCAGCAGATCAGTTTGACGGCGCTGCATGAGCTGGATCAGCTGGCGCCGTTTGGCCAGCAGTTTGAGCCGGTAACCTTTGAGGTCAGCGGCTTAACGATTCTGCAGTATGCCAAGATGAAGGAAATCTATCCGAAATGGCAGACGACCAACGGCTCCGATCTGATTGATGCGATCAGTTTCAATCGGGATTTGGACAATCCGCATCCTGTCAGCTGGATCGGTCAGCTGCAGATCAATCGTTTCCGCGGTCGGGAAAAGTGTTCGATTCTTGTGGAAACTGTTGAATAAATAGATTCAATTTGTTAAAAATTTGTTATAATAACGGTATTATAGGAGGCATCAATCCATGGACTTCAAAAAATATATTGCATCAATTCCTGATTTTCCGCAGCCAGGCGTGCTGTTCCGCGACATTACACCGTTAATGCGTGATGGTGAAGCGTTCCACCAGGCGACAGCGGAAATTCAGAAGTTTGCCGAACAGGTCGGCGCGGAAGTGATCGCGGGTCCGGAATCCCGCGGATTTATCTTCGGCTGCCCGGTGGCTGCGAATCTGCATATCGGCTTTGTGCCGGTCCGCAAGCCGGGGAAGCTGCCGCGTGAAACGATCAGCTACCGCTACGATCTGGAATACGGATCCAATGAGCTGCACATGCATAAGGACGCCGTCACACCGGGACAGAAGGTCCTGATCGTCGATGATCTTCTGGCTACTGGCGGCACCGTCCAGGCTACGATCAAAATGATTGAGGAGCTGGGCGGCGTGGTTGTCGGCTGCGCGTTTCTGATTGAGCTGGAAGGGCTGAAAGGGCGCGAAGCGCTGGACGGCTACGAAGTCTTTACGTTGATGTCCTACGAATAAGCCGAAGAGGATTCTCTTCGGTTTTTCTCAAAAAGGGGGGATAGGGTTGTGAATAAAGGGAATACGGAAATCACGCTGGAGGCGCTGATGCGTGAGGTTAAAACATATATTCAGGAGCCGGAAAGCCTGGCATTGATTGAGAAGGCTTATCGCTACGCTCAGTCGCATCATGAGGGACAGCTGCGCCGCAGCGGCGAGCCGTATATGATTCACGCCGCGCAGGTCGGCTATATTCTGGCGACAATGAAGGTGGGGCCGCGGACGATCTGCGCCGGACTGATGCACGATGTGCTTGAGGACTGCGGCGTGGCGCCGGAACAGATGAGTGCTGACTTTGACGAGGAAATTACGATGCTGGTGGAAGGGGTCACCAAGATCGGAAAACTGAAATTCAAAGATGAAAAGGAATATCAGGCAGCCAATCACCGTAAGATCTTTATTGCGATGGCCAATGATATCCGCGTGATTGTCATCAAGCTCGTCGACCGGCTGCATAATATGCGTACGCTGGAATACATGCCGCCGGAAAAACAGAAAAAGATCGCGGCGGAAACACTGCAGGTGTATGCTCCGATTGCGCACCGCTTGGGTATCAGTGAAATTAAAAATGAACTGGAAGACCTCAGTTTCTATTATCTGGATCGCGAAAAGTATTACGAGATCGCCCATCTGGTCGAAGAAAAAAAGGCGATGCGCGATGAACAGGTCAAGCATATGATCCGCGACATTTCCCAAATGCTGCAGGAGAAGCAGATTGAATTCCGGATTTTTGGCCGCAGCAAGCATCTTTACAGCATCTACAAAAAGATGAAGACCAAAAATAAACGCTTTGAGGAAATTCTGGATCTGTTGGCGATTCGGATCGTCACAAAGACCAAGCTTAACTGTTATGAAATTCTCGGCTATATCCACGCGGCCTATCGTCCGATTCCCGGCCGTCTGAAAGACTATATCGCTGTACCGAAATCCAACATGTACCAGTCGCTGCACACCACGATTGTGGGCGATGAGGGGCGGATTTTTGAAATCCAGATCCGTACCGAGGAAATGGACAGCATCGCGGAAATGGGCATCGCTGCCCATTGGCGGTACAAGGAAGGCACAAAGTATGATCCGCATAAGGAACAGCGGGAAATTGAACAAAAACTGTCGTGGTTCCGCGATCTGTCGGCGCTCACCGGTGATCTGTTAAGCAATGATCCCAACGAATACATGGATACCCTGCAGAAGGATATCTTTGAAGCCAATGTCTATGTCATGACGCCGAAAGGCCGGGTCATCGAACTGCCCAACGGCTCAACTCCGATTGACTTTGCCTATCGCGTGCATACCGAAGTCGGCCATTCCACAGTCGGTGCGATGGTCAACGAGACGCTCGTACCGCTCAACACGCCGTTAAAAACCGGCGATGTCGTGCAGATCAAGACGTCGAAGCAGTCGGCTGGACCGAGTGAGGACTGGCTGAAATTTGTCAAAACCAATCATGCCAAGAATAAGATCCGCGGTTTTCTGCAGAAGAAAGAAGTGGAAAAGAAAGCGGAATATGTCGAACGCGGCGAACAGATTATTCGGGATGAGCTGAAAAAGCGCGGCTATCCGGAGAAGGATTATTTTGAACGCAAGAAAATCGATGCGGTCCTGCCGGTTTTCCAGGTCAGTTCGTATACCGATCTGATGTATGGGATTGCGGTGAAGTCAATCTCAGTCATCAGCGTGATTGAGAAGCTGACCAATCAGAAAAAACCGATCATTTTGGATAATGAAACGGTCAGCCGGTCGTTCGCGCCGGCCCGCAAAGCGCCGAGCAAATCTGGGATTATCGTGCCGGGCATTGAATCGATGATGATTTCGCTGGCCGGCTGCTGCAGTCCGATTCCGGGAGATGAAATTGTCGGATATATATCCAAAGGCAACGGCGTCAAGGTTCACCGCCGCGACTGTCCCAATGTCGCGCATGAGAAATCACGGCTGATCGACGTGGAGTGGGATGACCGCCGTGAACCGCGCAAATATGAAGCAACAATTCAGATTTACAGTCATGACCGCAATTTCCTGCTGACTGATCTGATGACTGTGATCTCCCAATGCAAAGCTTCGCTGCAGAACATTAATTCTTCAGTCAATCAGGAAGAATTAACGGTATCGACAAAAATTATGCTGCTGGTTGATGATTATGATCATTTAAAAACACTGATTGCGAATCTGAAAAAGGTGAACAGTGTAGTCAGTGTTGAACGTGTTATTCAGTAAAGGAGGAGTTCATGCATGAAACTCAGTACGAAATGCCTGTTGACGACCTTGGGCGCTGCGGCGGCAGCCGGGACGGCCTTTGCCGTGCAGCGCGGTGCGAATCAGCGCCGTCAGCAGCTGAATTCTGAAACCGGTATGGAATTGAAGGAATACCGGATGATCAACGGCATTCAGCAATATCTAGTGCACCGCACAGAAAATGACGAGCTGCCTGTGCTGCTGGTTCTGCATGGCGGACCGGGCGAATCGGCGATCCCGACGCGCTATCTGGCTCAGCGGGACTGGGAGAAATATTTTACTGTTGTCAACTGGGATCAGCGGCTGTGCGGCAAGACCTTGCAGATCAACGCTGACAAGCAGACCGAGCTGGCTGCAACTGTGACTTTGGAGCAGCTGATTGAGGACACCCGTGAAATCTGCGATTATCTTCGCGCCAAGTATCATCAGGATAAAATTTTCATTTTGGGCCATTCCTGGGGCAGCGTTTTAGGTTCGATGTTTGCCCGTCAATATCCGGATCGGGTCAGAGCGTATGTCGGCGTGGGTCAGGTGGTCAACATGCGGCGCAATGAAGAACTGGGATATCAGAAGGTTCTGCAGAAAGCCCGGATCGCAGGGGCGGATCATGATGTCCAGACGCTGCTGGCCTTGACCCCGTATCCTACGGCAGAGTTCGGTCAGGAAATGATGGATAAAATGATGACAGTGCGCCGCCTGCAGCGCAAGTATTGCTTAGCCTCACCGATTACGCTGAAGGATTTGTGGCAGATGGCGACGACCCCGGATGTCAGTTTGAATGAGCTTCCGGTCTATTTCAAAATGGATTTTCAAATCCAGCTGCCGTTATTAAAAGAGCTGATGGATTTTAATCTGGAAGCTTTGGATAGCCATTACGCAGTACCGGTGTATTATCTGTTGGGAGATCACGACTGGCAGACGCCGTATCCGATCGCTGAAGCCTATTTTGCGAAAATTGAAGCAGATCGCAAGCAGCTGATGTTAATTCCCAACGCCGGTCACAACACGATGACCGATCAGCCGGAATATTTCCTAAATGCACTGCGAACGGTTTTATTAGCATAACGATGTTGAAAACTGCGGGGAAAGATCTTTGCCGTATCCGGTGAAGGCCTCTTTCCCCGTTTATCTTCCAGGCGGGATATGAATTTTTTTCATTTCTTTGCATTTAGGACTCGATTTTTTGAAAAGAATTATGTATAATAGATAAGCATACGGAGAAATACCCAAGTGGCCGAAGGGACCAGTTTCGAAAACTGGCAGAGGTGAAAGCCTGCGGGGGTTCGACTCCCTCTTTCTCCGCCATAAGCAGTTAAAGCCCTTAGCAAAGGGCTTTTTTCGTGTTTTGATCGAGAAAGAGGGGGGCGGCGCAGCACTTCTGCGCAAACTCAATTCTAATTTCGAGGGTGAATAGGAGAATGCTGTTTTCTGAGGCTTTCTTTCCTCGTGAGCTTTCTTCGACTTCTTGAAAAAGAAAAAGCCGCAGCGCGGCAAATGTCAGAGCGTTTACAGAAGCTCGTAGAAGATCGTCAGTAAAATGCTGAGTGCCAAAAGCAGGACAGCCAATTTTAAAACGAAATGTGAGCTTGTTCCCCGCCGTTCTTTTTGTTTTTGAGCATAATCGAAATATCGCTGGGATCCGGCTGGCTGCGAATGGCGCGACAACAGGTTCTTCGCTGACGAAAACGAATACGACAGAAAGTCAAAATATCCGCCGTGGATCAAGAATTCCAGCAGTCCCACTACGATGAAGACCAGACTGAGGATGGACAGAACATCGATAAAGGTCAGCAGCGGATTGTTGGAAAAGAGCGCGCATCCGGCGCTGAACACGATCGCTGCGATCATGCAGATCAAGTACGGTTTAAGATTTTTTTTCATAGGCTACCTCGCTGTGTATTATATCAAATCCTGTTGGGAAGACGAAACTAATTTCACAAAATTGTCATATTTCATTTCACTTTTTAAGAATATCATTCTCAATATTGGTGCTATTTTAACTCAATGCAGTAAAATTTAAAGATTCAAATTTTCCATGATTGAAAATTGATTTTGAAAGGAATATACTAAATGGCGTGCTTTAGAATAGGGAGGGGAGGTCGTGCTATGGAATCTGTAATCCTGGATCTGATTCAAACGGATCAGAAGACACGGGAAGCCGTGGAAGAAGCGCATCGCATGAAGTTTGAGTTGAAGCGGAAAATCGCTGATACCGAGAAACAGCTCAGCGAGGAAGCGTGGAAGGAAGTTCACCAGCGTGTCGATGCCAAAAAAGCTGAACTGGATTATCAGATCAGTCAGGTGGAATCCGAAAATCTGAAAGAGTATGAGCAGGAGCTGAAGCGGCTTCAGGCCCATTATCTAAAGAAAAAAGAGGAATGGCAGAAAGAGCTGGTTCGCCGCTGTCTGGAAATTTAGGCGAATTGGACAATGATCCAGTAAAAAAGGAGGGGTGCCATGGGAACCACATCGAATGCAGCGATGGCGACCAAAGCCAAAGCAATGTTTGGAAAACGGCTGACGGCTTCGGATTATCAGCAGCTGCTGCAGAAGAAATCAATTCCGGAAATCGCTTCTTACCTTAAGAATGAAACGTTATTTCAGGAAGCGCTGGAAGGGTACAGTGAAACCGGACTGCACCGCGGTCAGCTGGAAATGCTGATTCGGCGCGATCTGGGAACCCGGCTGTCCCGGCTTTTACGGTATGCCAGTACCAGTGGAGATAAGTTTTATCACTACGGCATCATGATGAGCGAGGTCGAGCAGATTATGGCCTGCATCCGCGCTTTTAATGATGAGGATAACTACAAGATGATCGGCGAGCTGCCGCTGTATATCGAAAAGAGTACGTCGTTCGATATCCGGGCGCTGGCTCAGGTTCATGACTTCGGCGCTTTGCTGGAAGTGCTGGACAAAACGCCGTATGCCGATCTGATCCGGCCGTTTTCCGTAACCAACATGGAAGACTTTGATTATACCGCCTGTGAAAGCGTTCTGCGGAAATACTTCTATGATCAGGTCATGAAGATCGTCGATCAGGAATTCAGCGGAAAAGTGAAAAAAGAGATTAAGGAAATTTTCCTGACGCAGATCGAATTGGACAACATCACGCGAATTTACCGTTCAAAACGATATTTTAACGCGACGCCGGCGCAGATCAAAAAAGTCATCAACCCGGTTTATCTGCGGATTCCAAAACGCGAATTGGAAGAGATGATCGATCACTGCAATGCGGAGGAGTTTATGGAACGGCTGGCACGTTCCGCTTACCACAACTATTTGGATTCCTCTAATTTTGCGTATATTGAATATCACGCGCAGTCGATCAATTACAACCTGAATAAGCGGCACATGATGTTTTCGACCAATCCGGACATTGTGCTGATCGCCTATCTGGTTTTGTCAGAAACAGAAATTCAAAACGTCGTTGATATTATCGAGGGTGTCCGCTATGGAATCCCGGCGGATAAGATTAACCGGCTGTTGATTTATTAAGAAGAAAGGGGGAGCTTATGTCAATCGTAAAAATGAAGCTGGCGACGGTGCATGCCGATGCAGATCAGTTTCAGGACGTGCTGAAACGCTGCGTGTCCTACGCTGAATTCCATCCGGAACCAGCGGCGCATCTGATCAATGACGACAACGGCGGAAAGCCGCTGAACGATGAAAACGTCTATAACGAATATCTGAACCAGCTGAAAAATATTGGCCATAGCGTTGGGTTTGAGCTGAAAGCCGGACCCGTCAGCCGCAGTTATGATGAGGCGGAAATTGTAGCGTTTATCAAGGAAGTCAACGAACAGTTCGCGATGATCGCGGATACGCACGAGCTGATGACCTTGACGGACAACGACGAGATCGCTTTGGAAAAAGTGCGGAGCTATGGATTTGAGGCGATGCATGAGTGCCAGTATATTTCGTTTGGAATGGGCCGGCTGCCGGCCGAAAGCTTTAAAAAGCTGAGTCTGATTGAAACGCCAAACTTCGTCGTGGAGGAACTGCATAAAAGCGGCCAGTATGTCTGGATTCTGTACGCGACGTCCAATACCTTCGTCAAAGAAATCCGAAAATGCATGGAAAGCCTGTTTATTGAGGAGATTCCGATCCCGCGGATTGACGGGAAGAAAATCCTGGAACAGTATAAGGAAAAGCTCACCGAAGTTTATTCCTATTGTGCTTATACCAGCGAGATCCGCAAGCTGTATCGGTATGTGATGCAGGTGCAGGACGATTACCAGCTGGCCGGTTTTGTTCCAGCCAACAGTGCGGATCAGTTTGTCAGATTATTCGACGGTCTGAACGTCAGGGTGGATTTAGCCCAGCCGGAAACGGTGCCGCAGCTGGTGCCGCCGACGATGCTGCACAATGCCTGGCTGTTCCGTCCGTTTGAAA
>NZ_HE998567.1:59135-335455 GCF_000327285.1 Holdemania massiliensis AP2
CGATGCTGCACAATGCCTGGCTGTTCCGTCCGTTTGAAATGTTTGTCGAAATGTATGGCCTGCCGAATTATCAGGATCTGGATCCGACGCCGTTTGTCGCCGTGACGTTCTGTCTGTTGTTTGGCATCATGTTCGGCGATCTCGGTCAGGGTGCGCTGTTATTGATCGGCGGTCTGCTGCTAGAAAAATGGAAGCACAACCGGCTGGCCGGGATTGTCGGCCGGGCAGGCTTGACCTCCATGATCTTCGGTTTCCTGTTCGGTTCAGTCTTCGGCGTGGAAACACTGCTCAATCCGGTTCATCAGAGCCTGTTTGGGGTTCGAGAGAAGCTGTTTGAGGTCATGGATGCCAGCGCGACGATGCCCTTGTTGATCGGCGCGGTTGCGATCGGTGCAGTTCTGATCTTAATGACGATGATTCTCAACATTTATCTTAATGTCAAGCGCAAGCAGATGGCCGAGGCGCTGTTCTCCCAGAACGGCATTGCCGGGTTTGTCTTCTATGGCTACATTATTTTGTTTTTAATCGGCATGTTCATGCCGAAAATGCTGCCGTTTAATCCGGGAAGCAAGCCGTTGATGATTCTGTTCATCGGGGTGCCGGTCGTGCTGTTCTTCTTAAAGGAACCGCTCAACGGCTTAATGAAGGGCGAAGGTCTGACGCCGCATCAGGGATGGGGCAACTTTGCGCTGGAAGAAGTGTTTGAAGTGCTGGAAATCATCCTGAGCTTTGTCACCAATTCGCTCTCTTACCTGCGTGTCGGCGGTTTCGTTCTGAGCCATGCTGGCATGATGCTGGTCGTCATGACGCTGGTCAAAATGACCGGCAACGCCGGACCGGTCGTCTTTGTGTTAGGCAATTTGTTTGTCATGGGCTTAGAGGGACTGATCGTCGGCATTCAGACATTACGTCTGGAATATTATGAAATGTTCAGCCGTTACTTTGTCGGCAACGGAAAGAAATTTACGATGATTTCATCGGAAAATGCATAAGGAGGAAAATAAACCATGTTAACATTACTTGAAATGCTGCTGCCTTTGATCGCCGTGATCCTGGTGATCGCACCGCTGTTCTTCATCTACAAAAAAGGCGCTTCGGCGGAAAACCTGAAAACCAAGCTGATCGCTCAGATCTGCGTCTTCGGCGGCGTCTTTGTCTTAGCGGTTCTGTTCCAGTTCGGCGGGGTCCATGCTTTGGCGGAAGGCACCGCGGCCGCTAATTCTATCACCGGCACGCTGGCTCAGGGGATGGGCTTCATCGCGGCCGCTTTGGCGACCGGCTGTTCTGCAATCGGCGCCGGCTGGGCCGTCGCTTCGGCGGCACCGGCAGCGATCGGGGCCATTTCAGAGAATTCGGAAAACTTTGGTAAAGCGATCATCTTCGTCGCCTTGGGCGAAGGCGTTGCGATCTACGGCCTTCTGATTTCCATTCTGATCATCAACAAACTGTAAGCCGGGGATTGTCATGAAACTTTATTTGATCAGTGACAATATTGATACCCAGATGGGCATGCGCTTAGCCGGGGTCGAAGGCGTCGTGGTTCACGAACGGGATGAGGTGCTGGCCGCTTTGGACAAAGTGATCAGCAATCCGGAAATCGCGATCGTACTGATGACCACGAAGATCGTCAACACCTGCCCGGACGTGGTATCCGATTACAAGTTGTGGCTGTCCAAGCCACTGCTGGTCGAAATTCCAGATCGTCACGGGTCAGCCAAAATCGGAGAGACGATCGACCGCTACATCAGCGAAGCGATCGGCATCAAATTGTGAGGTGAAAACAATGGCAGAGAATACAGAAGCGCTCACGGCGATTCAGGAGGATATCCAGGATCAGGCCGGTATGGTTACCCGTCAGATTCAGTCTGAGGTGCAGCAGCTGCAGGATGAGGAGATTCATTTCTTTTCCGAATCGCTGCAAAAGGAAACCGGGCATTATGAAGAAAAAGAAATCAGCGAGCTGGAACTGCTCCAAGCCACAAAGACCTCCCAAGCCAAGCTGAAGATCAAGCGGGATCTGTTGGCGCAGCGTCAGGCGATGGCGTCCGAGCTGTTCAACCATGTCGCAGACGAACTGAAGGCGTTTGCCGCATCCGAGGCGTATGCGGATTTTATGGAAAAGAAGCTGGATAAGCACGCTTCCCTGATCCGCAAACCGGGAACGTTTACCGTGCGCGAGCAGGACGCGGCGCTGATGCGTGAAATTTTAAAACGCCGGGGATATCCGCAGGCTGTGGAAACGGTCTATCTGGAATTTGGCGGATGGCGGTTTATGTGTCCGTCGGAAGGCTTTGAGATCGACGAAACGCTGGACAATGCATTAAGAAATCAGAAAGAGTGGTTCCAGAACAATTCCGGATTCACATTGTAATATGACGAAAACCGAGGTGAAGACATTGAATAACAATTTGATCTATTCAATCAACGGACCGGTTGTCACCGTCAAGGATTCCAAAGACTTTTCCATGCAGGAAATGGTCTTTGTCGGCAATAAGGAAATGATGGGGGAAGTCATCGGTATTGATGAACAGTACACCACGATTCAGGTGTACGAATCCACCACAGGGCTGAAACCGGGAGAACCGGTCCGGCCTTCCGGATCTCTGTTGTCTGCGACGCTGGGGCCGGGAATTCTGAAAAATATCTTCGACGGCATCGAACGTCCGTTAAAAGAATTGATGGAAACAGAAGGGGCATTCATTGCGGCGGGAACAACGGTTTCTCCGCTGGATGAAGAAAAGCTGTGGGATGTGACGATCCAGGTCAAACTGCACGATCGGCTGTGCCCGGGACAGATTTATGCGACCTGCCCGGAAACGGAGCTGATCGAGCATCGCTGCATGCTCAGCCCGATGCTTCCGGAAGGCGAGGTTGTTTACGTTGCGGAAAACGGACAATTTCATATCAACGATGAAATCGTGCGAATTCGCGATGATCAGGGCGTGGAACATGCGCTGAGCTTAGTTCAGAAATGGCCGATCCGCAATCCACGTCCAGTTGGACTGCGCAAACCTATTACCCGGCCTTTGATTACCGGACAGCGCGTGATCGACACGCTGTTTCCGATTGCCAAGGGCGGGGCGGCTGCGATCCCAGGCGGCTTTGGTTCCGGCAAGACGATGACGCAGCATCAGCTGGCAAAATGGTGTGACGCGGATATTATCGTTTATGTTGGCTGCGGTGAACGCGGCAACGAAATGACGCAGGTGTTGGAAGAGTTCACAGACCTGATCGACCCGAAGAGCAACAAGCCGCTTTTAGCGCGGACGGTGCTGATTGCCAACACGTCCAACATGCCGGTCGCGGCGCGTGAAGCGAGCATTTATACCGGCATCACACTGGCTGAATATTACCGCGATATGGGCTATCATGTCGCGATCATGGCCGACTCCACCAGCCGCTGGGCGGAAGCGCTGCGGGAAATTTCCGGGCGTCTGGAAGAAATGCCGGCGGAAGAAGGCTTCCCAGCGTATCTGCCATCGCGAATTTCGCAGTTCTATGAACGCGCAGGCTATATTGAAACCTTAAACGGTGCGGAAGGTTCCGTTACGATCATCGGCGCGGTTTCGCCGCAGGGCGCAGACTTCTCCGAGCCGGTCACGCAGAATACAAAACGTTTTGTGCGCTGCTTCTGGGCGCTGGATAAATCGCTGGCGTATGCTCGGCACTATCCGGCGATTAACTGGAATGACAGCTATTCCGAATATCTCGACGATTTAGAGCGCTGGTACGACAAGAACGTCGACCGGGAATTCAATGCGCTGCGTCAGGAAATCCGGGCGATTCTGCACGAAGAGAATCAGCTGATGGAGATCGTCAAGCTGATCGGCTCCGATGTGCTGCCGGAAGATCAGAAACTGACGATGGAGATCGCCAAGGTGATCCGTGTCGGCTATCTGCAGCAGAACGCCTATCATCCGGCCGATACGTACGTACCGTTTGAAAAACAGTTTAAAATGCTGAAAATTATTTCGTATCTCAACGCGCAGGCCAAAAAACTGGTAGCGCGGCGGATTCCGGTCTCGTTGATCGCGCAGACGGGGATTATCGACAAGGTCGTCAAAATTAAATATGACGTGCCGAATGATCAGCTGGAGCTTTTAGATGGTTATTTTGAGATGATCGATCAGGCTCTGGCCCAGGTGGAATAGGAGGAGAAAACAGATGAGCGTTCAATTAATGGGTTTGAATGAAATCAACGGTTCTCTTGTTGCCCTGGACAATGTCGATGACATCAGCAATGAAGAAATGGTTGAAATTGAGCTGGCAGACGGCTCTGTCCGCAGCGGCCGCGTCGTGCAGATTGAAGGCCGGCGGGCCATCATTCAGGTTTTTGAAGGAACAACCGGCTTATCCAAGACCAATAACAAGACTCGGTTGTTAGGTCATCCGATGGAACTGGCCGTTTCCCAGGAAATTCTGGGCCGGATTTTCAACGGTGCCGGTGAACCGATCGACGGCTTAGGCGAAGTTTATGCTGAAAAACGGCTGGATATCAACGGTCAGCCACTGAATCCGGTAGCCCGGAAATATCCGCGCAATTATATCAACACCGGGATTTCCGCAATCGACGGGTTAAACACGCTGATCCGCGGACAGAAGCTGCCGATTTTTTCCGGCTCCGGCATGCCGCATGACAAGCTGGCGGTTCAGATTGTCCGACAGGCTCAGCTGGCGGAGGGTGACGGCAAGAACTTCGGCATCGTGTTCGGAGCGATGGGCGTTAAAAATGACGTCGCTGATTATTTCAAGCGCAGCTTTGAGGAAACCGGCGTCATGGAAAAGGTTGTCATGTTCATCAATCTGTCCAATGATCCGATTATCGAACGGACGTTGACTCCGCGCTGTGCTTTAACGGCGGCGGAATATCTGGCGTTTGAAAAGAATATGCATATTCTGGTCATCCTGACGGACATGACTTCCTATTGCGAAGCCCTGCGTGAGGTTTCCAGTTCTAAGGGTGAGATTCCGGGCCGTAAGGGATATCCAGGTTATCTGTACTCCGATCTGGCCTCGCTGTATGAAAGAGCGGGCATTGTCGAGGGCGTTGAAGGCTCCGTAACGCAGATCCCGATCTTAACGATGCCTAACGATGACATCACGCATCCGATTCCGGACTTAACCGGATATATCACGGAAGGTCAGATTGTTCTGGACCGCTCGCTGCATCAAACCGGCATCTATCCGCCGATCGGTGTGCTGGCTTCGCTGTCGCGTCTGATGAAAGACGGAATCGGCGATGGCTTTACCCGCAAGGATCACGCGGATGTTTCCAACCAGCTGTTCGCCTGCTACGCGAAGGTGCAGGACGCGCGTTCGTTAGCTTCGGTTATCGGCGAGGATGAACTGTCGGATATGGATAAGAAGTACATGGCTTTCGGCCGTTTGTTTGAAAAAATCTTCGTCGGCCAGGGCTTTGATTCCAAGCGTTCAATCAATGAAACGCTGAATCTGGGCTGGGCGCTGTTGTCTACGCTGCCGATGGAAGCGCTGGATCGGCTGGATCCGGAAGTCATTAAAGAAAACTATGATCCGAAACGCGCGGCACGGATGCTGAACCTCAACGGACAGGAGTAAGCGTATGGAAAACAAAGTGTTTCCGACCAAAGGCAACCTGATCGCGTCCAAGAAATCGCTGGCTCTGGCTCGGATGGGCTATGATCTGCTGGACCGCAAGCGCAATGTCCTGATTCGGGAAATGATGCAGCTTGTCGATAAGGTTAAAATGCTGCGTGATGAAATTACGCAGAGTTATGAGACCGCGTATTATCTTTTGCAGCAGGCTAACGTATCGACGGGAATTATTTCCGATATCGCCGCCAGCGTGCATGTGGAAACCGGGGTGCATGTCACCTACCGTTCCGTCATGGGCGTCGAGGTGCCTTCAGTCAGCATTGAACCTTCGGAAACGAAAATGGAGTATGGCTTTGAAGGCACAAACTCCCGGGTCGATGAAGCGTACCTGCAGTTTCACCGCGTCAAGGAACTGACGATCATTCTTGCTGAGGTGGACAACAGCGTGTATCGGCTGGCCAATGCCATCCGCAAGACGCAGAAACGGGCCAATGCATTAAAGAACATCAGTATCCCTAATCTGGAAGCCACTGTGAAATTCATCACCGAGTCGCTGGAAGAAAAAGACCGTGAGGAATTCTCGCGGCTGAAGGTCATCAAGGCCAACAAAAAGAAGGATACCGCCATCGAATAGAAAAGGTAAAAAACCGCAGAAATCCACACAGACAATCGGTGGAACTGCGTTTTTTTTCTGATTCGTTCAAAAATCGTGTGGGTGAGAGAAACTTTTTTCTGACTTGGGTGTAGAATAAAAGGCAAAAGGCAGGTGTTTAACATGCGCGTAGGTTTGATTTCCGATACTCATAACGTATTGCGGCCAGAGGTGATCAACATTTTAAAAACATGTGATGAAATCTGGCATGCGGGGGATTTCTGCGAGCCTGAGATCTGGGAAGCCTTGAATGCGCTGAAACCACTGCGCAGTGTTCAAGGTAATAATGATGACGATCCGTTTTTCGAGCGGCTGCATACGGTCGAGATCTTTGACTGTGAAGGGCTGCATGTCGCGATGGCGCATATCCGTCAATCGCTGGACTGCGTTGCGGCTGACTTGAAAATTTATGGTCACTCGCATCAGGCGGAGGATCAGATCCAAGGCAGTACGCGCTGGCTGAATCCCGGCAGCTGCGGCCGGCGGCGGTTTCGCCTGGAACTGACGATGATGGTTCTGACGATTCGGGATCGCCAGATCCAAGCGGAACTCATTGTGCTGCAGCCCTAGCAGTCCCTCAGAAAATCAAAAAAGGCATAATTTTAAACAAAAAAAGCTGAACCTCAACCTTGATGTTCAGCTTTTTTTAGGCTGAGTCTGAAACGAAAGTTAGTTTTTTCACTGTACAGGAAGTTATTAGAAGTGGGCAGAAGAAGTAAGTTATACTTCGCTTTCACAATAACTTACGATCAAACAAAGTCTTATCGTAAGTTTAACGAATATATCGAATAATTTTTGTGCTCTCGTCCATGATTTTTACTCAAATAAATACAAAAAGAGTCGAATTCCTTCGACTCTCTCAAGTATGTGTCCGCAAACACATACCCCCATTACTATTTGTATAGTAACGTTTCTCATCAGAATATGCAAGATTTAAATGCAATTTTTCAAAGTTTGCAGATAAAAATCAATTCTCCTCAACATATCAAAATAGCTTTAGTATAGAAACAGGAACCTATGCAATACTATGATATCCTACGTTATGTAATAATTTTTAGAGTAAATCTTAATAAACGAAAAAGAGGAACGGCGAAATTATGTGCAGTGAAATGCAAAAATCTACTGTTCCTTTTTATAATTGCCTTTAACGATACCCTTTACTGAGTAAGAAACTGAAAAAGCCTAAACACGCACCTTTTTCATAGTACAAGCGATGATTATAAAAAAGTGTTGAGAAACGAAAGCAAAACGTAAAAATGCTTTGATTTAGATACGCTGCGCAGAGAACTCAAAGGCCTGCCAGCTGGTGGATCTTGTCTTCACTCAAGCGCCAGGTTGTCCATTCGGTCAAGCCTTCAGCACCTAGGCTCTTGTAGAAATTGATTGAAGGCGTGTTCCAGTTTAAGCATACCCATTCCATCCGGCCGCAGTGCCGTTCGACAGCGATTTCAGCCAGCCGCTTAAAGAAAGCTTTGCCATAGCCTCGGCCGCGTTTTTCCTGCAGGACATATAAATCTTCCAGATATAGACCTTTGCGTCCGACAAAGGTTGAGAAGTTATGGAAATATAAGGCAAAGCCGACAACCTCTTCCCCCTCATAGCCCAAGAGAACTTCGGCTCGGTGCTCCACAAACAGCTGATCATAGAGCGTCGCATCATCCCAGATCACGTCGTCGCTCATTTTTTCATATTCGGCAATCAACCGGATAAACCGGCCGATTGTGGCGCAGTCTTGGGGCTGCGCTTGTCTGATAGTCAATGTCATGGTGTCCCTCCTGAATCTGTTCTGTGATCTATTGTACAAAATTTTATATCGCTTGACCATCCCTTTTCTTCCAAAGAGTGCCAAAGGAATGCGGGAATATTCGATGTCGCCGCGGGAAGACTTCCATTACGCACATCAGGAGGGTCCGGGTCAATGGGTAAATATAAAGTAGATATCTGCGGTGTCAATACTTCGGCGCTGCCGGTTTTAAAGAGTCAGCAGATGACGGAGCTGTTCATCCAGCTGCAGAGTGGTGATCTGTCGGCGAAAGAGAAGCTGATCAACGGTAATTTGAAGCTTGTGCTGTCCATCGTTCAGCGCTTTGCGCACCGCACGGAAAACATGGATGATCTGTTTCAAATCGGATGTATCGGATTGATCAAGGCGATTGACAACTTTGATTTATCCCACGAGGTTCGCTTTTCAACCTATGCCGTTCCGATGATCATCGGCGAGATCAAACGCTATCTGCGGGATAATCAGATGATCCGGGTTTCCCGGCATTTAAAGGATCTGGCGTACAAGGTGCTGAAAGAAAAGGAAACCTTCATTCACACCTACCAACGCGAACCCTCCTTAGCCGAGCTGGCTGAGATCATGGGTGTCAGGGAAAAGGAGATTGCGGAAAGCCTGGAATCTTTGCAGAGCGTCGTCAGCATCTTTGAGCCGATCTATAATGATGACGGTGATACCTTATATCTGTTGGATCAGATCAAGGATGATCACGATGAAATTGGCAAGCTCTCCAGCCTGATCGCTCTGCGTGAAAGCATGAAGCATTTAAGTGATAAAGAAGCGCAGATCATCAATAAGCGTTATTACCAAGGCCAGACACAGACGGAAATCGCCTCTGAATTAGGCATTTCGCAGGCGCAGGTATCCCGCTTAGAAAAAAGCGCGCTGCAGTGTTTGAAAAAGAATTTCTGACAAAAGCTATAAAAATTCGATAGCGAAGCACAAAAATTCGACAGCGGCATACACTGGAATCAGGTGATAAAAATGAAATTCAGTGAACTGCAGGACAAACAGGTCGTCAATGTTCAGGACGGCACCCTGATCGGCCGCGTCGAGGATTTGGATGTGTCGCTGACCAACTACCAGGTTCAGTCATTTCTTGTCGGTAAAAATTCCAGCTGGCTCCGCTCTGTCTTCGCGTTTTTGTTTCCTCCGGCCCGCATCATCGTCGGACTGGATCAGGTGGTGAGCGTCGGCGAAGATGTGATTTTGATTCATCCGCGAAGCAAGAGCGGAAAAGCCAAAGAACAATAAACTGGAAAGAGCTGGAAAAGCATCAGGCTCTTTCATGACTTTCCGCAAACTTTGATGGAAAAAGGGCATTGAAATCCTTTCAATTCTGTGAACTCGGTATTCCCATGCGCAGATTTATGATATAATGAACAAGAATTAAAGGAAGGTGCAAACCATGGGAGTATTGGATAAAATGAAGAATTTCATCGCTCCAGTCGACGATGATTACGATGAGGAAGAACTGGAAGTAGAAGAAGACGAGATTGCCGCACCCGTCAAATATGAACAGCCGCAGACTAAAGGTGTAACCAAGATCGCTTCGGATACGAAAATGGTTTTATTTGAGCCGCGTTCATTTGACGAGGCTGAGGAAGTCGCGAAGCATTTAAAGGAAAGACGGGCTGCCGTTGTCAATCTGCATCGGCTGCAGCGGGAATATGCGCAGCGTACAATTGACTTTTTGACAGGCGTTGTCTTTGCTTTAGATGGAACGATTCAGAAAATCGGTCACAATGTCATTCTGTGCACGCCTAAATCCATCGCCGTCCACGGTGAGATCAGCTTGGACAGCGACGAGGAATAGTGCGGAACGCGCATTTTTCAAAGTCGGATGACGCCGCGCTGCAGGCCCGGCTGGAAGACTGGATGGATCAGTGCAGGACGCGCCGCAAGCCGGTGCGCTCCTGTTTTCTTTCACCTGCCCAACAGGCTTTTCTGACCCCGTTTCTGCCTTGGGATCTGGCGTACAAATGGGATGGCGGCTGTTTGGGGGCAGAGCGGAAAAAGTTGATTCTGGCGCCTGAGGAAGCCGATTTAAGCAGCGATATTGTCTGTCTGACCGCCCGGATTTCGGATAAATTTGTGCAGCTGAAACATCCGGATGTTCTGGGAGCTTTGATGAATCTGGATCTGGATCGTTCGCAGTTTGGCGATCTGTGGGTCGAGCCGGGGCGGATTGTGATCTATACCAGTGATGACCTGGCAGATTATGTCTGCATGAACCTGACGCGGATTCATCGCTTGTCAATTCAGCTGCAGCGATCCTCAATGCGGTATGAGCCAGCCGTTGAAAAACAGACGCTGACAGTGATCGTGACTGCATTGCGGTTAGACTGTGTGATCGGCGGGCTGTGCCGGATGTCACGGGCTAAGGCGCAGGAGCTCATCCGGGCGCAGAAGGTTTCCGTGAATCATAAAATTCTTGATGAATGCGACTTTCTGTGTCATAATGAAGACACGATTTCCGTGCGCGGGTACGGGCGTTTTGTGCTGAAAGGCCAGCGCGGACAGACCCGCAGCGACCGGATCGTTGCCGAATTTGAAAAATACGTTTAGAGAGGGGGATTTCTTTGGAACCGGGAACACCGAAATTCCGACTGATGAAAAACGGATATGACCGCTTTGCCGTCGATAATGCGGTTGACCGGTACGTCCAGGAAATAGATTCTCTGAAAAAACAGCTGGATCTGACCAGTCGTCAGATTCAGTCGGCCAACGAACAGCTGGCGGTGATCCGTCAGCGTTATCAAACCCTGGTCAGCGAATTAACCGTGAAGGAAAAGGCGGCGGATGATATCGCCCGCCTAGCCCTCAAGGAAGCCAACACGATCATCGAAACCGCGCAGAACAACGCGGATGCGATTGTGAGTGAAGCGCTGACAACCGCCCGGATCATTCTCAATGACCTCTCGCGGATCGCGTCGGAGGCGACGGAGATGAAAGGGGATATGCAGGAACAGCTGAGCTCGCTGATGGGCATGCTGGACCAGTTTGAAATTCCGCCGGTTCCGAAATCGGAATGGCTGAATCACGAAAAGCTTTGATGCAGGACGCGCCGTTTCCACACAAGCGGGAGTGCAGAGAGTCTGCGGGATGGTGAAACGCAGAACCCCGGCTGGAACTGGACATCACCTGTGAGCTGTCTTTTTGAATTCAAGTAGAAAAGACCGCGGCTCGGCGTTATGAGAAAAGCGCATCGCTGGTGCAAATCAGCGGTGAACGAAGGTGGTACCGCGCATCGTGCGTCCTTTTTGCAGGGGCGCTTTTTTATTGTTTTAGGAGGTAGAAGGATATGGATTACAAAAACACACTGCTGATGCCGAATACGAAGTTCGAGATGAGAGGCAAGCTGCCGGCCAAGGAACCGGGCTATCAGAACCGCTGGAAAGAACAGGCAATCTATGAAAAAATGCTGGAAAAACGAGAAGGCTGCGAGGCCTTTGTGCTGCATGACGGTCCCCCGTATGCCAACGGCGACATTCATTTAGGTCATGCGCTGAACAAGATCTTAAAGGATGTCATCGTCCGTTCCCATTACATGGCAGGCTACAAAGTGCCGTATATCCCCGGCTGGGATACGCACGGTCTGCCGATTGAAACCGCGATTACCAAGCTGGGCTATGACCGCAAGAAGATGGAACTGTCCGCTTTCCGCAAACTGTGTTACGACTATGCTTTGGAGCAGGTAGAGCGGCAGAAGGCCGGGTTTTTATCCTTGGGTGTCGTTGGAGATTATGATCACCCCTACATCACGTTAAAGAAAGAATTTGAAGCGCATCAGATTCAGATTTTCGGTCAGATGGCGATGGATGGCCTGATCTATAAAGGCTTAAAGCCGGTTTACTGGTCGCCGTCCAGCGAATCTGCGTTGGCGGAAGCAGAAATCGAATATAAAGATATCAAATCACCGACGATCTTCGTCAAGTTTGCGGTCAAGGACGGCAAGGGGATCCTGGACAGCGATACCTCGTTTGTGATCTGGACGACAACGCCGTGGACGATTCCGGCCAATCTGGCAATCTGTCTGAATCCGGAGCTGACCTATGCGTTAGTCGACAGTGAAAAAGGCAAGCTGATCGTGCTGGAAGAACTGATTGATTCGCTGTGGACGAAGTTTGGTTTGGAGAAAAAGGAAATCCTGAAGACGTTCAAGGGCCGTGAGCTGGAAATGATCACCTGCCAGCACCCGCTGTATGACCGCGAATCCTTGATCATCCTGGGCGATCACGTTACCGCGGATGCCGGTACAGGATGCGTCCATACCGCTCCAGGTTTTGGTGCTGACGACTTCTTCGTCGGACAGAAATATGGACTGCCGGCGTATTGCAATGTCGATGAGCACGGCTGCATGATGGAGGATGCCGGAGACTGGCTGAAAGGTCAGTATGTCGACGATGCCAACAAGACCGTGGCCAACCGTCTGGATGAGCTGGGCGCGTTATTGAAGCTGGAGTGGATCACGCACTCCTATCCGCATGACTGGCGGACGAAAAAGCCGATCATCTTCCGGGCGACAACCCAATGGTTTGCCTCGATCGACAAGATCCGTACGGAGCTGTTGGATCAGATTGACAAGGTGGACTGGATTCCGAAGTGGGGCCAGCAGCGGATGCACAACATGATCGCTGACCGCGGCGACTGGTGTATTTCCCGCCAGCGTGCCTGGGGCGTGCCGATTCCGATTTTCTACAACGAAGATGGTTCGCCGATCATGGAAAAAGCGGTCTTTGAGCATGTTGCTGATCTGTTCCGCGAACATGGAAGTAACATCTGGTTTGAGAAGGATGCGAAAGAACTGCTTCCGGAAGGTTATGCCAATCCGGCTTCCCCGCACGGAGAATTTACAAAGGAAACAGACACGATGGACGTCTGGTTTGATTCCGGTTCCTCACATACCGGAGCGATGATCGAACGCGGTCTGGGCTATCCGGCAGATCTGTATTTTGAAGGCAGCGATCAGTACCGCGGCTGGTTTAACTCGTCGCTGATCGTCGGTATCGCTGTACATGGACAGGCGCCGTACAAACAGGTATTAAGTCATGGCTTTGTCATGGACGGCAAAGGCGTCAAGATGAGCAAGTCGCAGTGGAACGCTGTCGCGCCGGGTGAGATCACCAAGAAATACGGCGCGGATATCCTGCGGCTATGGGCGGCCAGCGTTGACTATCAGGCGGACTGCAGCATGTCTGAAGAGATCTTGAAGCAGATCAGTGAAAACTACCGCAAGGTCAGAAACACATTCCGCTTCCTGTTAGCCAATATCAACAACGAGGAAGACTTCACCCGTGCGGATCTGGTTGCCGTCAGCGAACTGCCGAAGCTGGATCAGTACATGCTGGCGCTGCTGAACGACGTTAATGAGAAGTGTCAGCTGGCTTATCAAGAATATCGGTTCTCAGATGTCACAACGCTGCTGACTAATCTGATGACCAATGAATTCTCCGCTTACTACCTCGACTTTACCAAGGATATTCTGTATATCGAGCAGAAGGATTCACCACGCCGCCGTCAGGTTCAGACGGTGCTGTACCATGCGGTCGATGTGTTAGTCCGGCTGTGGGCGCCGATCTTAGTCCATACCGCGGAAGAGGTCAACGATTTCTTCCAGGGTGAAGCCGAAAGCATCCATCTGGGCAAGTTTGCCGAAATGTTTGCGGTGGAGGACGCCGAAGCCTTAAAGGCCCAGGTTGCGCGGCTGATGCTGATCCGCTCCGATATCTTCAAAGCACTGGAGGAAGCCCGTGCGGCTAAGGTCATCGGCAAGTCGCTGGAGGCCGAAGTGCTGGTCAATGTCAGTGATGAGGATCGGGCATTGATCGCCGAGCTGTGTGGGGATCAGTTCCATCAGTGGCTGATTGTTTCCAAAGTCAGCTTCTCGATTGATGAGCTGAAATCCTATGAAGTCTGCCAGGTTGAAATCGTACCGGCCGAAGGCACTGTCTGCCCACGCTGCTGGAACCTTTCCGAACAGGCGGACGAAGAAGGACTGTGCCCGCGCTGCCGCAAGGTGCTGGGTAAATAAGCTGGTGATTTTTTAGAACCGTTCAGATCCTGATGCAGAATTTCTGCACGGGATCTTTTTATCTTTTCAGAAAAACGAGCTAAATCGTTGTGCGCTATTGGATCAATTATGAAATCAGATCCATTCCTTGCTTTGCCAAAGGGAATAGGAAGGCTGTAAAAGTTAGACAAAAGACCATGATCGTTGACGTCTTTTTCGTTTCTTTGTAGGAAGGAATCTGATATAATCATTAAGATAAGGAGGAACCGTATGCTGCTGAAATACTTCACGCCTGCGCTCTATCTGAAAAGCTTCGAAGATCTGGATCTGAACTGGCTGATCAGCCGGAAGATCCGGCTTTTGATTTTAGATATCGACAACACGCTGGCTGCCCATGATGAACAGACAGCCGGTGTTCAAGCCCAAGCGTTTGTTCAAAAATTGAAAGATCATGGCATTCAGGCAGTGGTCATGTCGAATAATAATAAAGACCGCGTCAGTCTGTTTGCTTCCAGTCTGGACGTACCGTATTATTATTTCTCAACAAAGCCGCTGAAGCGGATGTATAAAAAAGTTCTGCGCGACACCGGATTGCAGCCGGAGCAGTGTGCGGTGATCGGCGATCAGCTGCTGACGGATATTCTCGGTGGCAATCGAATGCATTTTGTAACGATTTTAACAACACCGCTGGTCAGCCGGGATATCACCTGGACAAAGTTGAACCGGCTGGTTGAAAACCAGGTTTACCGGTGTTTGGAACAGGCTGAAATCTTGAAAAGGGGAGAATACGATGAGTGAAAAATGTCAGGGCTGCGGCGCCGTACTGCAGCATGATCAGCCGGGGGCGGCTGGCTATACGCCGAAGGTTGGCAGCAAGCTGTGCCAGCGCTGCTTCCGCCTGACGCATTATGATGATCTGCAGTTTTCGATGCGGGAGGGCATTGATCCTGATCGAATTCTGGCTCAGATCCATACAATGGACGCCCTGGTGCTGTGGGTTGTCGATCTGTTTGATCTGGAAGCGAGTCTCTTGGACGGTATGAATCGTCATCTGTTCGGTAAGGATGTGATCGTCGTCGGGACCAAGCGCGATCTGCTTCCGGAAACGGTCGGCAATGAGAAGCTGGCCCGGTTTATCTACGGGCGCTTAAAGGCGTTGGATATCCATGTTCAAGGGCTGGTCGTGACCGGCAAAAATATCCCCGGCGGCCCGGAAGAGGTGCTGCATGCCCTGCATTGGGCACACGGCAAGGATGTCGTGGTGATGGGGATGGCCAACGCCGGCAAAAGTACGCTGCTCAATGCGTTAATTGACAAACCGCAGCTGACCAGTTCGCGCTATCCCGGAACGACGCTGGATTTCAATCCGATAGTCATTGACGGCGTCACGGTTTACGATACGCCGGGGCTGACGCCGCGCAATTCCATGCTGCTGCATTTAGCGGAAAACGATCTGAAAACCGTGCTGCCGTCTAAAGCGGTCAAACCGGTCGGCTTTCAGCTGCGCGGGGATCAAAGCTTTGCGGTCGGCGGATTATGCCGGATTGATATTCTGAATGCCAAACCGGCTTCGGCGGTGTTCTACTGCAGCAATCTGCTGGAGCTGCACCGCGGGCGGGTGGATAAGGCCGATGAGTTGTGGCAGAAGCATTATGGTGAACTGCTGCAGCCGGTACCGACAACCGCACCGGTGAACCAGTGGAAACGAACTCTACTGACGCCGTTAGGCGAGAAAGAAGATATTGTGATTCCAGGGATTGGCTGGATGTCGCTGAGCGGAAATTACGATCAGATCGTCGTCACCCATCCTCAGGAAATCGAAATTAAACAAAGAAAGGCAATGATATAGATGTTAACCAATAAACAGAAAAGTACGCTGCGCTCGATGGCGAATTCGCTGCGGCCGCTCTTTCAGGTCGGCAAAGACGGTGTCTCGCACAATTTGATCAACACGCTGTCTGATTCGCTGGAAGCTCATGAATTAGTCAAGCTCAATATATTAAAGACCTGCTCAGAGGATGTCCGGCAGGTCGCTCTGGATCTGTCCAGCGGCACGCATGCCGAGGTTGTGCAGATCATCGGAAGAACGATTGTGCTGTACCGCGAAAGCCGCGAGCACCGCAGAATCGAGCTGCCGCGATGAAAATCGGACTGTTGGGCGGAACCTTTGATCCGATCCATAACGGTCATCTGGCGATCGCCAAGACGGCTTTGAAGCAGCTGAGATTGGATCAGGTCTGGTTTGTTCCGTCGCTGAAAACCCCGTTGAAGGACCGGGTGCTGACGCCCTTTGAGCTGCGTGTGGCGATGATGGAGAAGGCGCTGCAGCCCTATCGGCGGATGAAGATCTGCCTGGTTGAAAAAGACCTGCCGACCCCTTCCTATACCATCAACACCGTCAGAACGTTGAAGAAACAGGTTCCTGACGCAGATTTCGTATGGATCATCGGCGATGATCAGTACGCCAATCTTGATCACTGGAAAGACGTCGATCAGCTGCGTCAGCTTGTCCAGTTTGCGGTATTCAGCCGGCAGGGAATCGCCGTTAAGCAGCCGGGTTTTCTCTATGTAGAAAACTTCGCTCATTCCGCTTCCTCGACGGCTGTCCGGCAGGGAGCCTTAAAAGACGTGCCGAAGTCAGTGCGGCGGATCATTCATGACAGCGGGCTGTACGTGGAGGAGATAGCCAAGGCCTATTGCCATCCGCGTCGCTATCAGCACTGCGTTTCAGTGAGCGAGCTGGCAGTAAAACTGGCCAAGGCTCACGGCGTGAATCCGCGCAAAGCCTATATTGCAGGGATGCTGCATGATATCGCCAAGGGTCTGGATGAGGAAGCCGCCCGCAACTGGATTGAAGTCTACTGGCCGCAGGCTCTGGATCAGTCCTGGAAGATCTGGCATCAGTATATTGGGGCAACCTGGCTGAAAACCCGGCTGTATCTCTATGATCGTGAAATCATCGAAGCCGTCAGAGAACATACAACCGGAGACTGCCGCAGTGATCTGGCAAAAATTATTTACATCGCGGATAAAATTGATCCTGGCCGCGGTTATGATATCCGCCGTCAGTTGGCGGTATGCATGAAGGATCTGGATCAGGGTTTCCATCTGGTTCAGCAGGAACAGAAAATGTATTTACGCAAGGAGGGATTGAATGTCTGAATTACTGCAGTTGGTGGTCAAGGCCGCAGATCAGCGCTTGGCGGAAGCGATTTCCGTGCTGGATTTCCGCGGTCACAGCCCGTTTACCGATTACTTTGTGATCGCTTCGGCCAAAAATGAACGAATGGCTGATTCCATCGTCGATCATGTGATTGAGGAAGCCGAAAAGGCCGGATTCGCGGTCCGCAATGTCGAAGGCGGACAGGGCAGCCGATGGCTGTTAGTCGATCTGTATGAGGTTGTCCTGCACGTCTTTGTCGGCGAAGAACGGCAGGTGTATAATCTGGAAAAGCTGTGGGGCGATCTGCCGCGAATTGAGGTCGAGCTATGAGCTATGACAGTCTGGCAGCTTATTATGACGCTTTGGTCAAGGATGAGGAAGCCACGGCAGCCTGGCTGGATTATACCCGGCGCTATCTTGAGCCATGTTCATTGCTGGAGCTGGCCTGCGGCAGCGGTGAGATTTCGATTGCCTTAGCCGAAGCAGGGTACACTGTCGATGCGACAGACTTATCCCCAGCCATGATTCAGGCGGCTCAGGAGAAACCTCATCCAGACGCGGTAACTTTTCGCGTTATGGATATGCTGGATATGCAGACAGCGCTGTCAGTGGAAGGCATTGTGTGCTATTGCGACAGCTTAAATTATTTGACGTCGCTGGATCAGGTGGGACAGTTTATGGATCAAGCTGCAGAATTGCTTGAATCTCATGGCGTTTTGTTGTTTGATATGCATACGCCTCAGCGATTGGAAGAGTTCACTGAGGAATATATTGAAGAAGGGGTGCTAGAAGATACGCCGTATCAATGGACGATCTTAAGTGATGAGGATCGGATTTATCAGCACTTTGCTTTCTGGACGTCAGAAGGACTGAAAGAGGAACATCACGTCCAGACTGTTTTCGATCCGCTGGCTGTGCTTCAGCGGATGGAAGCGGCCGGATTTGAAGTAGAAATCATGACGGATTTTACTCAGCTGGGAATTCAGCCGGGTGAAAAATTATTTTACGCAGGGAGGAAGAAAGCATGATCGCGATTATCGGAGCGATGAAGGTTGAAATTGACGCGCTGCTGGCTTTGATGGAGGACGTCGAAGCCAGCTCAATTCAGAAGATTCCGTTTTATACCGGAAAGCTGGCTGATGTTCCGGTGGTTGTCACGCAAAGCGGCGTCGGCAAAACGCTAGCCGCGATGAGTACCACGCTGCTGCTGGAACATTTTGATGTCAGCGGTGTGATCAATATCGGCACAGCCGGCGGATTAATGGAAAATCAAGAGGTTCTGGATGTCGTCATTTCCACGCGGATTGCGCATCATGATGTGGATGTGCCAGGGTGGAATCATGGCTTCGGCCTAGATAACCCATGCTGCTTTGCCGCGGATGAACGGTGTGTTCAGGCTGTTTCCCGGGTCATTCAAGAGCACGACCGGGCCTGGATCGGTCCGATTGCTTCCGGCGATTGCTTTGTCAATACCGCACAACAGGTCGCAAGGATCAAACAGGAATACCCTGAGGCGCTATGTGCGGAAATGGAAGCCGCGTCAATCGCGCAGGTCTCTGCACATTACGGCGTTCCGTTTGTCGTTGTGCGTTCGCTGTCCGACATTACGTTAAAAGCAGGCAATGCAATGACGTTTGAAGAATATGCGCAGAAAGCCTCTGTCCGTTCGGCGGCATGGTGTGAAAAGGTTGTTGTGAAGCTGGCTGAGTGCTTATGAGTGAAACGCTTCGATTCTGGCTGGAACGGATCATGACCGTTGAGTTCTGGGTGGAAGCACTCTCGGCGTTTAAAGATCTGGGACCCTTGGCTCCAATCTGTTTGGCCTTGGTGGAATCCTTGATACCAGCCTTGCCGTTAGTCGCGATTGTTACGATCAATATCAGCGCCCACGGCGCGATCCTGGGTTTTTTTTATTCCTGGATCGGAACGACGGTGGGTTCACTGATCGTCTTTCTGTTCTTCCGTCGGATTGTCAAGCACCGGCTGATGCCCTGGTTCAGCCGCAGCGCTTCAATTCAAAAAGCCTTGAATTGGGTCGCCGGCCGCAATGCCGCGGTGCTGTTTATTTTAGTCGCAATGCCGTTTACGCCCAGTTCCTTCATCAACATTGCTTTCGGCCTGTCCGATTTTGAAGAATCAAAATTTATTAAAACCTTGATCGCGGCGAAGCTGATTATGATGTTCGGCTTAAGCGTGTTCGGCAAGACTTTAAGCATTTCGTTTACCCGCCCGATTTATCTGCTGCTGGCCGCTGGAATTCTGGCTGTTCTGTATTGCGTTTCTGTTCATTTCCGAAAAAAGCATGGGTTATAAAACTAACCTGCATCTTTTAAATTCGGGAATAAAGTTAAAACAGTAAGAACAGGATTAGAGAATAAGGCCGCGGCTGAAAGATTGGCTTAGTGTTCAGGCTGACCTGTATTCTGGGGTTTGAGGTCTAAAAAAAGGATACGCAATGAGCCGTTCTGTTATCCGGAACCGCTTCATTTCGCATCCTTTTATTTTGTTTTTAATTTCTTCTCAGCAACGGCTTAGGCGTGTTTATTGACAATCCGGGTTTCTGTTTCACCGCTTGCCAGATCGATCATCCGAACAAACAGCGAAACCTTATTGTCAGGATTCAGATTTGTCCATAACAGTTCTGTCATGGCATCCAGTGAATCGAGGATTTCCACCCGTTTTGGTTCTCCTTCAAAGCTAGGCAGCGGATCGCCGTCATGCATGTAGGTATGGATGAAATGGCCTTCGCCCGCCAGCGGATTTTCGTAGGCAAAGGTGTAGCGGTGGCAGGACTGCGGATCGCCGTCGCTGCTCTTTAAGATCGACAGCGCATAGTTGAACTTGCCGCTTTCAATATGCAGAATGCCTGAAATGCGGGGCGTAAAGTTCGGTCCGTCCGGCTCAAATTCCCGGCTGCGCAGCGCTTGTTCAAAAGTCAGCTGACGATCCATGCCGGCATAAATCGTATCGGTCTGATCCCCGTTGGTGACGATGGTCTTGTTGCCCAGAACCCGAACCGGAGCGTAAATGATTAAGGATGGATCAACCAGCTTTGACGGATCGTAGGCCTGCGTGCGGATGCCCTGTCCCTCAGTGACAAAAATACGATTGCGGCTGTTTTCACTGCGTCCCATGATGAAATAAGCGGCTACGGCTTTGCGTCCGTCCGGAGTTTTGCCCAGTACGATGCCCCGTCCGGGATAGGTGTTCCGTTGAAGATCGTCTTTGAGTGAGATTTTTTGCATAAATTTTCCTCCCTACATATGACGGGAAATGCTTTCCCGGCCCAGGCGGTCGGCTGATTCCGGCTTGTGCTCCCTGTGGTTATTCCACTGATCCGCCAGTTGCACATCCAACAAGAGTTTAGACTATTCCACGGAAAAAAACAAGGTCGTAAAAAAGAAAAGCCCTGAAAATTCAGGACTTACTCAGGCTGTTCAATTAACTCTCCCTGTTCTTCAACTTCACCGGTCCAGACGCCGTTGTCAATCATCCAGAGCTTCAGACTCGCAGCGTCAATCGGATCTTCTTTGTTCCAGCTGAGAACATTGTTGATGGTCTGCGCGCCGTCGTCGGCAACCGTCAGGGAGACAAAGGCCGGGAAGCTTTCAAAGCCCCACTGGCTTTTCAGCTTGGCTGCCGGATAATACTCACCCAGACTTGTCAGATCATAAAATTCAAACGCATCCAGCGCGGTGGTCTTCAGTTCCTGCGCTAAAGGCTTAAAAACATATTCATTGATATAGGCGCAGTCGTCATTATCCGGCCGGCAGAAATAAATCGTATGCGTGCCGGGAGCTAATTCTGACTGAGCCGAAGCTGAGGCCGGTGCTGCGTCATCGGGCGGCTCAACAGATCGAAGCATAGCGGAAGGCTCCGCGGCGCTTAAATAACTTTCTTCTATGCCGGTTGCGGCTTTCGGCTCCAGCGCTCGGTAAGAAAACAAGGTTGCGCTGCTGAGAAAAAGGAATCCCATCGATCCGATCATCAGTTTCTTTAACACATCATCACGCTCCTCAAATGCCAAATCATCATATCATGTTTCACACGCTTTTGCAAATCGGCCGGGCCGGGCGGAGAATCTTGCGGCGCAAAGCAAAAACTTACCTTTGCGTTAAAGCCGGGTCGAGTTCATTGTTTCAGCTGTCTGAATTTGATATAATAATGATCACAGAGGTGAAGGCCATGAATTCCAGGCGCGTCAAGTCGCTGCTCCTTTCGGGAGCTTTGACGGTTATTTTATTTTTATGTATTTTTATCAGCAGCGCAATTTTTGTTCAGGGTCCCTATATCAAAGACCGCAGTGCGGATCTGCGGCTGCATCGGCAGCTGATGGAATCAATGCGGGCTCAGGAAGGGGAATGGGTCGGTCGTTATGCTCTGAATGAAGTTACGTATATATCGCGTGTTACCTCCTTGTCCAAGCGATGGCTTGTTTGGTATGATGATCAGCTGACGATTAAGGCTCAGATTGAAGAAGCGCAGATTGATTCAGCGCAGGCTTTGGTGATTGGGGAACAAAATGGAATCCAGCAGGCCCAGATCCAGTTTGGCTGGGTACAAGACCGGCCGGCTGTGATTCTTGAAGATGCCAACCGTGAGCTCGCTCTGGACGCAGAGACCTTAGAAAAATTAATGCTGTATGAAAAGAGGTAGAGGATGAAGGCATGGTGGAAGCAGCCCTATATCAACCGGCTGCAGTGGATTCTGGAACATTATGAATGGTTCGGCTTTTCCGAAACGGAAGGGTTGGTTGTTTTGATGATTGAATATCTGAATACGTGTCAGACACCGATTACCCCGGCGTTGTTGGAAAAGAAAACAGGGCTGACGAAGGCAGCGCTGGATCAGGCGCTGAGTGTCTTATGCGCGAAGAAGTATCTGGAATTGAAAGCTGGACGGTCTTCGGTCAGTTTCAGCTTAGACGGACTTTATAACGCGGATACGGCGAAATCACAAAAAGCGATGGAACAGCCGGTTTTTGATTTATTTGAGGGAGAATTTGGCAGGCCGCTGAATTCTAATGAACTGATGACGCTGCAGACTTGGGTCAGCCGCTATGATTCTTCCGTTTTAGTCAAGGTTTTGAAAGAAGCCAGCATGTATCAGAAACTGAATTTTGCCTATATGCAGCGAATTTTGTCGGAATGGCAGCGGAAGGGTTGGATTGGGCCGGATGGCCGGGAGGTTAGAAATCATGAAAGTGGATGAAATTTTAGCGAAGCTGACGGAAATGTTTCCCGATGCGCATTGCGAGCTGATTCACCGCAATCCCTTTGAACTGGCAGTGGCTGTTGTCCTGTCAGCGCAGACCACAGACGTGTCCGTCAACAAAGTCACGCCGCAGCTGTTTGAGAAATTTCCGACGCCCCAAGCGCTGGCTTCCGCTTCATTAGAGGAAATTGAATCCTGCATTCGCCGGATTGGTCTGTATCATAATAAAGCCAAGAGTATTCAGGGACTGGCACGCGGCGTTGTTGAGCAGTTTGACGGGGTGATGCCGCAGACGATGGAAGAGCTGATGAGTCTTCCGGGAGTGGGGCGTAAAAGCGCCAATGTCATTATGTCTGTCTGCTTTGGTATGCCGGCGATCGCAGTCGATACGCATGTCGAGCGGGTGTCGAAGCGCTTAAGGCTGGCCGCTCCCAAAGATACTGTGCTGGAAGTGGAAAAGAAGCTGATGCGCAAGCTGCCGAAGTCAGAATGGTCGCATGCTCATCATCTGTTTATTTTTTTCGGCCGTTATTTCTGCAAGGCTAAAAATCCGCAGTGTCAGGACTGTCCGTTTACTTCCTTCTGCCGAGAATATCAGGCGCAGCAGAAGCAGGCTGAGAAAGTAGAAAAACAAAAAAGGGTCAAAGCCAAAGCGGCATAAACCGTGGGAAAATGAGTTCGTGGGATGGAAGACGAACACTTTGATCAAATTGAAATAAAGAAAAGGCGGATGTTTGACTGCTTGCGGCAGTTGTGCATGCGCCTTTGTTATATTTTATTTGAGCTGCCGTCAAAAACGAATTGGATTTCAGTTCGTTTATTTGCCCTTGAACAATTTAAATCCTTTTGGTTTCTCAAGCTCTTTTTGAGCCTGTGCCATCCACTCTGAGTCTCTACCTTCCGCTTTGGCTATTTTCAGCCATTTCAGCGCTTCTTCACGCTGATCTGTTTTCCAATAATGATAAGCCAGAACACTATGGAACCATGGCGTATCATACCCTTTCTCCAAGGCTTCCTTTAAATAAGCTTCGGCTTTCGGGTGGTGGCCTAAACGATCCTCTGTGCAGCCCAGCTGAGCCAGCAGCCAGCCGCTTTTTTCCTGCCGCAGATGATAGGCCCGCTGGAAATAATCCAGAGCTTTATCGTATAATTCCATTTCACTGTAATTCCAGCCGAATTCTTCATAGAGCGAAGCTTCGTCATGATCCTTTGCTTTGCGCAGATGGACAATCGCTTCGCGATGTTCTCCCATTGGACCTAAATTGCGGGCCATCATCCAATGATAATCGCTGCAGTCCTTTTCCTCTTCATCAAACCCCAGCGGGACTTCCTTTAACGCCTCTTCATACTTTTCCATGCGATTGTAAACGACGGCCAGCTGATAATGCGGCCAGCTGTCGGCATATCCCATATCAAGACCTTTCTTCAAACTGGCTTCGGCTTCTTCCAGCTGATCGATATTTTTATAAGAGATGCCTAACTGACAATACGTCCAGGCATTGTCGGGCTTGAGTTTGATTGAACGCTTCAAGTAGCCGATTGCTTCTTCGCTGCGGTCCAGCTGATTCAGACAGTAGCCGGCCTCACCCAATACCCAGCGATCTTCAGTTTCCGGCAGATTCAGCTTTTCCAGAACGCTCAGTTCTTCCTGATAGCGGCTAAGCTGAGAAAGAATCCAAGCGGTTTCTCGCAGATTCCAAGGTTCTTCAAAATTCAGCTGTTTTGCTTTTTCCATTTCAGCCAGAGCTTCATCAAAACGTTTAAGCCGACTCAGAGCGTAGCCAAGCTGAGCATGGGCCCAGCCGTCTTCCGGATCCTGTTCAATTGACCGCTCAAATAATTGGCGGCCTTCTTCATAGTTGTCCAGCTGAATTTGATTCCAGCCGATTTCGTTGATGATCCACAGATCGTCGCGGCCCAGCTCCTGTGCTTTTTTCAGCTGTTCCATCGCCGCTTCATTCTTACGCTGCCGGCCATAGTTCCAGGCTCTTAAGGAATACAGCTCAATGTCCTGCTTGCCTTTTTGTTCGGCAATATCCAATTCACTTAAGGCCTCGTCATAACGGTCAAGCTGACTGTAAGCATCGGCTTTGCGGTAATGCAGCCAATCATCATCGCGGCCCATTTCCTGCGCTTTCTGCAAATATTCCAGTTCTTGATCGTAAGCGCCGAGGCGATGATGCAGCCAGGCACAGTCGCTCCAGATCCAGATTTCATGGATGCCGGTCGCAAGAGCCTTGGAATAATTTTCCCGGGCGGATTCCAGCTGATCCATGCGGACTTGATTCCAGGCGATTTGAGCCAGTACCCAGCCGTTTTCAGGCTGTTCTTCCAACAGTTTGAAATAGACCTCAAGCGCTTCTTCCTTATGTCCGCCGGCTGCTAAATTCCAGCCCAGCTGAGTTTTAACCCAGAAGGGATCGTTATGGATTGGAGCGGCTTTTTCGTAGTATTGGACGGCCTTGTCATAGTCGTTGACTTCAGAATAATCGTAGCCCAGCTGAGCATACAGCCACCCGTCATCCCGTCCCAGGCTCAACGCTTTTTCAAGCAGCGGCAGGGCCTGCTTGGAATCGCCTTTCTGGGAAAGCTGGTAAGCTAAATGAGAAAGTGCGGCAATGTTGTCCGGGTCTTTCTGCAGTGCCAGCTCAAACTGCGGGATGGCTTCCTCCGGCAGATTCATGTCTTCTTTGACATAACCGATCTGAACCTCGATCCAAGCATCATCCCGACCCAGCGCTTTGGCTTGAAGAAAGTGCGGCAGGGCGGTTTCCGGTTTGCCCTGCATCGCATAGCAGCGCGCCAGCTCGCAATGACTCCAGATGTCCTGATCATTTAAAGCTACCGATTTTTCAAGATAGGACTGCGCTTGATCCGGATGATCAAGACTGTTGCAGCAGAAACCCAGCTCATTGAGCAGCCATAAATCTTCAGGATTCTCCTTGATCAGCTCCTGCAGCACTTCCAGCTCATCCTCCAACCGGTTAACACGCGAGCAGCTCCAGGCATATTCCTTCATGACCCATAGGTCGCGGTAATTCATGGTCAGTGCTTTTTTCAGTTCATTCAGAGCCTGATCGGGCTGTTCCATCCGATTGTAGCAGAATCCGATCTGAGCATGGCACCAGCCGTCGGTCTGATCAAAATATAGGGCTTCTTCAAAGTAACCAATCGCTTCTTCATATTTGTCCAGCTGGGTCAGCGTCCAGCCTTTTTCGCGATACAGCCAGGCGTCGTCGCGGCCTTTCTTTTCCGTCTGGTTTAAATAGTCCAGGGCGGATTCATGCATCTCCATCTTGTTCAGAACCCATCCCAGCTGTGAGAGGAGGCCGGCATCGTCCTGTCCTAAGCTTGAGGCTTTGCTTAAGCTCCAGAACGCTTCCTGATAGCGTTCCAGCATGCCCAGAATCCAGCCGCGTTCACTGTAATACCAGGCTTTATCATGAATCTTTGCTTCGTTGGCGTCGAGTGTCAGCAGAGCCTGCTGAATCTGATCTTCGTCGACCAATTTTTGGATTTCTTCTTCGATTTTCAAGTTATCAGCTCCTTGTTCTCATTTTAACATAAAAACGGCAGAGCAAATTGAATTTCCTCTGCCGTTGGCGAAATTAAGATTTTTGTAAGAATACGGAATCAGTTTTGTTCTTCGTTGTTGGTATCCTGTGAATCTTCACTAGGGGTCGGAGCAGGGGATTCGGAGGTATCCGGAGAGGGATCCGTCGGCGGAGTCGTCTCCGGGGTAGGATTCGGTTTGGCCGTACAGCCTTTGATCGGATCGCCTTCAAAGCCCTGATTGCACGCGCAGGCGCCGTTGACGATCGAGGCGTTGCTGCCGCAGGACAATCCGACGTACAGCGTTACCGCGAAGCGGGCCTGACCGATCGTCGACTGCATGAAGGTCATCGTTGTGCCGTTGACTTTAGTGCCGTTGGAAAGAATTTCATTGGTGCCTTTCTTCGCTTCGTCCGCAACTTCGGTGAAGCTGACCGTGACGCCGTTGGCGTTCGCCCAGCTTTCGATCTCGGCTTTCGTCGCTTTATCCGATGGAACCGCCAGCTGGATTTCCTTGTCTTCAACCTGAATTTCCTTGCAGATCTCATTGCTTCGGTAATTCATATTTTCATAAGCGTAGTAACCGCAGACATTCAGCTTATCCCCCGGTTTGACGTCAATCTGCTGATCAAAGCTGGCCTGTTCGCTGGTTACGTCAATCGAGAAGTCCTGAATGGAAACCTGCGCCTTGTAGCGAATAGGTCCATAGACCCACGTCCAGTCGAAAGCGACAGCACAGTTCGGGGCATCGTACCATTTGCCGCCGACCTCAATGCCGAGGTTGGTCGTATTCGGAGCGACGGTGAGTTTGCTTGGATCCGGGTAATCTCCCCAGGTCAGATGCAGATTGCCCTCTGCGCTCAGACTGGCGTCAAAGGTACCGATATCTTGAACGGAAGCCTGTAATGGATCGGCTAGCTTGTTGAATTCCTTCTTGATTAAGCCGGTGGTGACAAAGCTGCCGTCCATGCCCTCCAGAACAGCAGTGTAGGGATAAAGGCCCTTGATATGTGTGATTGAGGTAACGCCGTCCGGCTGACTGATCGCCGGCGGGTTTTCTTCGCCCTCGTGCAGCACATCGAGCATCAATTTGGAAATGTTGCCCGGAATGTTCAGCTTGCTTTTCTTGGAATCAAAGTAGGTATCTTTATCTTTCACGCCTTTTTCATAACCAACCCAGACCGCGTTGGTGTATTTGGAACTGGAAGCAATCATCCATTTATCCTTGGCTGCGCCTTGCGGAATATTGAATTTCAGACCATCGCTGCCCCAGTCCGTCGTGCCGGTTTTACCATAAATCGGATAGCTGCGTTTTAACAGCTGCATGTAATTGGAATAAGGACCGGAAACGGCCTGATACATCAGATATGAAGCTAAATAGGCGGATTCGGCGCTGATCACCTGCGTGCCGGAATAATCCGGAACCACCGGCGAGGTGCCGTCCTTAAATTCAATCTTGGTGATCGTGTGCGGTTTGATATAGCTGCCGCCGTTGATCATCGTGGCATGCGCGCCGGCCATTTCCACCGCGCTGGCTTCGTAGGTGGAGCCGCCGATCGCATAACCGACGTTGAACTCATCCTGCGTGACGCGGCTGAAGCCGAGATTCTGCAGATACTGCACGACCTTCTTGCTGCCGATCGCGTCGATGACTTGCTGCAGTGTTTTCAACGCCGGGGTATTCAGGGAATTGCCCACGGCATATTCTAAAGGAATATCGCCATAGTAGCGTCCGTTGAAGTTCTTGACGACTTTGGTCGTGCCGGCGTAGTTGAACGGCGAATCGGTCACGGTATGCGAGGTCGACCAGCCGAGGTTCTCAAAGGCCAGCGCATAGGAGAGGAACGGCTTAACCGCCGAGCCGGGCTGCTTGAACTGATCCGTTGCATGATTTAAAAGCAGGCTTCCGCCGCCGGCATAATTGCGTCCGCCGCCGATGCCGACGATTTCGCCGGTCTGGTTGTTCATGGAAACAATCGCAATTTCCATCAGCTCATCCGGGAACTGAACATCGGTTTTGCCGGCCTGAATATCGTCGATCTGAGCCTGAACCTGAGGATCCATCGAGGTATAGATTTTCATCGGCACAACCGTCGGATCCATGCCGGTCAGCTCTTTGGTTTCCGCGATCACCGCGTCGACGTAGCTCTGATATTGGGTGCCGCCGTCGGTGCTGCCCTTATTGGCGGAGCTGTCAACCAGCTGATCTTCAACCTTAATTGACTTGGCCAGCTCGGCTTCCTGCTTGGTAATGTAGCCGTGCCGCTGCATCAGATTGAGAACCGTGTTGCGCCGGTCGGTCGCATAGTCGAGATTTTTAAACGGGTTGTAGGCATTCGGGGCGTTGATAACGCCCGCCAGCATTGCGCTCTCGCTGAGCGTCAGCTCGCTGACGTCCTTGCCGAAATAGTATTCCGCCGCTTTCTGAACGCCGCGGATATTGCCGGAGCCGCCGAAATTCAGCTTGTTCAGATACAGCTCAAAGATCCGTTTTTTATTCGTCTGATTTTCCAGCTGCATCGCCAGAAAGATTTCCTGGACTTTACGCTTGACCCCGGCCAGCTTGCTGCGGGCTGCCATTTCGCCGGTTTCATCATTGGTAAAGTATGTATTTTTGACCAGCTGCATCGTAAAGGTCGAACCGCCCTGCGAAAAGCTCAGCGTTTTCAAATTCGTCAAAAAAGCCTTGGTAAAGCGCGGCAGGTCAAACCCGTTATGTTCAAAGTAACGGCTGTCCTCGACGGCCACAAAGGCATCGATCAGTGATGAGGGCATATCGTCATATGAAACGTTGGTGCGGATCTGCTGGCCAATGTCCTGAATCAGATTGCCGTCTTTATCGAGAATCTGCGTCGATTCTTTGCTTTCAAAGTTGTTAATATCAATCTTCGGGGCGTCTTTGAGCATGCTGCCTAAAACCACCATGCCGGCGCTGCCGCCGATTAAGCCCAAAACTACGATGATCGATACGATGATCGTCGCCATGTTTTTGGCATTGATCTTTCTTCTTTTTACCGTTTTCTTTTTTGCCGCTGGTTTTTTCTTCGGCGGCTGTTTCTGGGTCGTATTCATAGCTCACTTCTCCTTAAAGTATAGTTCGTCGATCACCCGCAGATAATGAACCGGCGGGGTCAGCGAATAAGGGATCAGAATCCCTTCCTGAACAAACCAGGAATAAGGCAGGGATTTGCGTTCGGCAAGGCGGTACTGACGAATCATTTTTTCAGCTTCGACAAAGTAGGTTTCATCAAAGGCGATAAAACGGACGATGACGAAGGCGATCGCGCCCTGCCGCAGCACCCGCTCAAGATGTTCGATCTGATGCAGATGGATGTGGGAGAACGGGAACGCTGTCTTAGAACGCGTTTCCTTGGCCTCAAAGTCGATCGCTTTGCCGCGGTAGACGCCGTTGTAATCGGTTGTGGAAGGAACCTTGAAGTAGGCTTCCGTGATTTTGGCGGCGCTGCGTTTAGGATAATCGACCTGCACGATCTGGATCGGCGTCGGCTTCTTGTGGATCACCGCTTTGTCCAGCTGCAGATAGTAATCATTGGTCTTATTCAGATCATTTTCCAAAGACATACCGCGCCCGCCCGCAGATTGTTTTACCGTCTGCGGATTCAATGAGCGGGAGGCAGTCTTTCCATTCGGATAACCGATCATATCATCACCTTCCATTATTATATACAACATTGCGCCGTTTTTCTAGAAATACCCGGGATTCGTAACAAAATCGTAAAGTCTGACATTCCTTTGTCAAAAAACGTTTTGTGATATGACTTGCTTTTTAAGCCCTGATCTGCGAAAATAAAAGCAGACGGAAGGTTGTGACACGATGGAAAACAAGCTGAATTTAGATCCGCAGACGATCCTAGATAAAGAATTTCATGTTGACTTCAAGGGATATTCCCCGGCGGAGGTTGATGAATTTCTGGATTCAGTCATTCAGGATTATCAGGTCTATGAACGTGTGATCGGTGAGCTGGGAGAAAAGCTGCGGACGCAGGAGCGGACCAACGCTTCGCTGAAAGCCCGGATCATTGAACTGGAAAGCCGTCAGAAGGTACTGGAAGAAGCGGGTCAGAACTCGTTCAACCAGGTTGATATTCTGAAACGCTTGTCGCGTCTGGAACAGGAAGTCTATAAAAATAAACAGATGGATTAGCCTTCTATCCGGGCAATCGCTGGCTTGACCAAAGCTAGAGGAAAGTCCATGCTCGCACAATCTGCGATGATTGTAGTGTTTGCGCCGGCCCAATCAATAAGACCGGGCAGCCGGCAGGCTGACGGCTGACGAAACCCTTAGGTCCCTTCGGGGATGATGGCGGACGTCTGTAACAGTGTCACAGTGACGGAGTTTCCGGGGAAACCCGGAAAGTGGAACGCGATAAACCCCGCAAGCGAGAAACCCAAATTTGGTAGGGGAACTTCCAAGCCTGAAATGAAGGGTGAGGAAGCCGTCCGCAAGGACGGAGATAAATGGTTGCCGCCTGTTTCGGTAAGAAACAGGAACAGAACATGGCTTACACGATAGAAGGCCGGGAGCTGAGTGATCAGCTCCTTTTCTTTTTATGAACCTGATACAGGAACAGAGAAGTAAAATTCAGCTGCCCTTACATCAAAAAGCAGCCAAGGTCTGAGCAGATAAAAATGAATTGCAGTCAAGCAGGTAAAAAATCAGAGAAGAATGAACTTGAAAATAATTCATCTTTGTGTTATAGTGAGCTTGTTCAGCAAAGTCTGCTCTCCTTCGCATTTGTTTGACAAACGTTACGCTTTGTCGACCGCTTTCAGCGAGTTCATGTTTTACAATTAGAACAACACTTGCTATAATTGTTCTGATATGAAAAAAGAGGTGCAGCAGAATGAAAGAAATTGGTGCTACATTGAAAAAACGCCGGGAAGAACTCGGCTACACTCTTGAAGAGATGAGCAATAAAACGCGGATTTCCGTTGCGCAGCTCAAAGCGCTGGAAGACGGGGATCTGGAGTTCTTTAAGGATGATCTGTCGTATGTCCGTTATTTTGTCCGTTTCTATTGTCAGGCGCTGTATTTGGATTTTGATCCGCTGCGCGATCAGTTGAGTCAGGATCTGGATCAGTTCACTGAAACGATGAGCTTAAAAGCAATTCATGAACGGGAAGAAATGCAGTCCAATATTGAAAAGAAAATCAACAAGGCTTCCGGCACGCTGAAAAAGGAAAAGAAAAAGATTGATTATTCTTTGGTCTCATTGCTGGCGGTGATTGCCGTCATGCTGATATGCTTAAGCGTCGTGCTGTTTAAAACGGTGCCGAATTGGTTTAAAGCGCAGCCGGAGAAGGACAGCTTTCCGGTCGTTGAGGTTACGCCGACGCCCTCACAGCAGCCGACCGATACTCCTGATGTCCTAGATCAGCCGTCGGCACTGACGGTCACCATGGCAGCCAATGATCCTTCAACGTATGAAGTGCGCGGCTGGAAGGCGCAGGAAAGCTTTACAATCGCCGTTACCTTTGCCCAGGATACCTGGATTCGGGTGCTGGAAAATGATGTAGCGACGGATAATCCGGCGAGCACAACCTATCATGCGGCGGATGTTATGGAAATTACCCGCACGGCGTCGCAGGATTTAAAAATAACGATTCACTTCGGAATTGTCAAAAACAATACGATTACAATTAATGGCGAGGCGGTCGTGCTGGATGCCCAAATTGCAGCGAAGACCAGCGGCCAGAAAGTCAACTTTATTCTGAAAGGAGAATAAGCTATGAATTTACCTAATCGTTTAACCGTGATGCGGATCATTATGATCCCAGTCATCATCCTGATCGCGATTTTCCCTTATTCTCAGTTTGGTATCGAAATCCCGATGCTGCAGTTTGGCTTTGTAACGCTCTCGGCTGTCAATATCGTCATGCTTGTGCTGTTCTGCATCGCCAGCTTTACTGATTTTTTGGATGGGTATTTGGCACGCAAAAACAATTTAGTCACAACCTTCGGTAAGTTTGCGGATCCGATTGCGGATAAGCTGCTGGTTACGACGATGTTTGTTTTATTTGCGGCGCAGGGAACGATTCCGGTTGTGCCGGTTCTGATCATGGTTGCCCGCGATACGATTGTGGACGGAATTCGCATGATTGCCTCCAGTAATGGCGTCGTCATGGCCGCCGGCTATCTGGGCAAGCTGAAAACCGTCGTTCAGATGCTTTCCATCATTACGATTCTGCTGAATAATCTGCCGTTTGAGCTGTATCGTCTGCCGGTTTCGGATTTCCTGCTGTGGTTTGCGGCGTTTACATCGCTGGCCAGCGGTATTTCTTACTTCAACCAGATGAGGGAGTATATTTTTGAAAGCAAATAGCATGGCCGAACTGGCGGAGCTGATCCGTCAGAAGCAATGGACGCTGTGTAGCTGTGAAAGCTGCACCGGCGGTTTGTTTTCCAGCCGTCTGACCGAGGTGCCTGGAGTTTCCGCTTTCTTTAAGGGCGGGGTTGTAACGTATTGGACCGAGGTCAAAACCAATGTCGTACATGTTGATCCGGCGATTATCGAAGCCGAGGGCGTTGTCAGCGAAGCGACAGCGAAAGCGATGGCTGAGCAGTGCGCCGAGCTGATGCACTGCGATATGGCGGTTGCGTTTACCGGCAATGCCGGACCGGACGTGATGGAGAATAAACCGGCGGGGATGATCTGCACGGCCATTCATGTGCCGGGCCAAACCTGGACCTTTACGGACTTGCTGAACGGGACGCGGCAGGAAGTCCGCGAACAGATCGTAGAGCGGGTAACAGAGCGTAGTTTAACAATTTTACGACAGATTTGGTAAAATAAACAGGAATTTTGAAAAATTTGCGTATATAAGAAGTAGCGGAGGGACAGCTATGGCAGAAAAAGAGAAGAATAAAGACGTACTCCTTCAGGACACACTCAAACAGATCGAGAAGCAATACGGCAAAGGTTCAATCATGAAGCTGGGCGACCGGGCGAATGTCGATATCGATGCGATCAGCAGCGGTTCGATTGCGATTGACTATGCTTTGGGCATCGGCGGTTATCCAAAGGGCCGGATCATTGAAATCTACGGGCCGGAATCTTCTGGTAAAACGACGCTGGCGCTGCATGCGATTGCGGAGTGCCAGAAGGCCGGCGGCCGGGCTGCCTTTATCGATGCGGAAAATGCGATTGACCCGATGTATGCGAAAAATTTGGGCGTGAAGATCGACGACTTGATTTTGTCACAGCCCGACAGCGGCGAACAGGCTTTGGAAATCACGGAGCTGCTGATTAAGAGCGGTGCGATTGATTTAATCGTCATCGACTCGGTTGCGGCGCTGGTGCCGCAGGCGGAATTGGATGGAGAAATGGGCGACTCGCAGGTAGGTCTGCAGGCGCGGTTAATGTCAAAGGCAATGCGAAAGCTGGCTGGCGTTATGAACCGCAGCCAGTGTACGGCCATCTTTATCAATCAGCTGCGGGAAAAGGTCGGCATCATGTTCGGCAATCCGGAAACAACGCCGGGCGGCCGAGCCCTAAAGTTCTATTCTTCCGTGCGGCTGGATGTCCGCCGCAGTGAAGCGATTAAAAGCGGCACGGAGATCGTCGGCAATAAAGTCAATGTTAAGGTCGTAAAAAACAAGGTTGCGCCGCCGTTCAAAGTGGCAGCAATCGAAATTATGTACGGTGAGGGAATTTCGCATATCGGCGAAGTGGTCAGCCTAGGCGAATCGTTTGAAATCATCAACAAGAGCGGCGCCTGGTTCTCTTATAACGGCGAAAAGATCGGTCAGGGCCGGGAAGCAGTGCGGGCTTTCTTAAAAGCCAATCCGCAGCTGGATGAGGAAATCACCGGAAAAATCAAACATAAGCTCTTCCATGGTGATGAGGAAGAGGCTCCGGTACAAGAACAGGCTTAGGCTTGTTCTTTTTTTTCAGCATTGAAAAAAAGCGCCTAGCCACGGGATAAATGTGAATTCGAGCGTGAAAGGGCTTCCTTTTTTGATACTGGAAATCATCGTTGATGGAATGAAAAAGCGGATGAAAAAGAAAGAAATTCTGGAAAAACCATGCTTTGTTATTGTGAAAACGGTTAAAATTAGGTATTATTATAAAGGAGTCACAACTCTGAACAACTGATAATGGAGGAAATAAGTTATGAACAATCCACTTGTTTTGTCCATTTTATCTGGTATTGGGGGTTTAGCTGTCGGTGTGATCATCATGGTGATTACATCCCGGCTGGGCTTGAATCGTGATCAGCAAAAGGCAAAATTGCTGTTAGAAGAGGCAACAATTAAATCTGAGAACTTAGTCAGACAGGCTGTGCTGGACGGCCGTACGCAGGCGTACGAGCTGAAGCTGGCTGCTGAAAAAGAGGTTAAGGAGAGAAAACAAGAGCTTCAGGATAAAGAAAATAAACTGACGCGTCGGGAAGATAACCTGAATTTTCGTGATGAAACCTTAACGGCGAAAGAAAAGCAGATTGAAAACAAAAACAGCCAGATCACGGATAAACTGAATGTACTGGAGAAGATGGAAAGTCAGCTGCAGGCCAAGATCGACAATCAGATTGTCGAATTGGAACGCATTGCATCAATGAGCGCCGACGACGCCAAGAAAGAATTAATGGATGCCGTCGAGAAGAAAATGGATAAAGAAGTCAGCGTGTATATCCGCGAGAGGGAAGATGAAGCCCGTTCCAAAGCTGCCGACTCTGCCCGCAATATTATTGCGCTGGCGATTCAGCGTTATGCTCAGGAAGAAACGATTGAGCGGACGGTTTCCGTCGTCGGCCTGCCTTCTGAGGAAATGAAAGGCCGGATCATCGGCCGGGAAGGACGCAACATCAAGGCGATTGAACAGGCGACTGGTGTTGACCTGATCATTGATGATACGCCGGAGACGATTACGGTTTCCTGCTTTGATCCAATCCGCCGCGAAATCGCGCGCCAGGCATTGGAAACGCTGATCCGGGATGGCCGGATTCAGCCGGGGCGGATTGAAGATGTCGTCCGCAAGGTCACTAACGAGCTCAACGACACGATTATGAAGACCGGTGAGGATGCGGTGTTTAAGCTGCAGATCGGGCGGATTGACAAAGAGCTGGTCAAGCTGCTGGGCCGCCTGCGGTTCCGTTACAGCTATGGTCAGAACGTCTTGCAGCACAGCATGGAAGTTGCTTATCTTTCAGGCATGATGGCCGCGGAGCTGGGCTTGAATCAGACGCTGGCCAAGCGGGCCGGTTTATTGCACGATATCGGCAAGGCGCTGGACTTTGAAATGGACGGCAGCCACGTTGAATTGGGTGTGAAGGTCGCTAAAAAGCATGGAGAGAATGCGGTTGTCATCAATGCGATTCATTCGCATCATGGCGAAGTTGAACCGACGACGTTGATTTCCAACCTTGTCGCCGCCGCTGACGCCTTAAGCGCAGCTCGACCAGGCGCTCGGTTTGAGAGCTTTGAGAACTATATCAACCGGCTGGAACAGCTGGAAGCGATCGCCAACGGATTTGAAGGCGTCGATAAGACGTATGCCATTCAGGCTGGACGTGAAATCCGCGTCATGGTCATTCCGGATAAGATTGATGATGTGGCGTGTCATCGCGTAGCACGGGATATTAAAGATAAGATCGAAGCCGAACTGACCTATCCTGGACAGATCAAGGTCACAGTCATTCGGGAAACCCGCGCCAGTGAATTAGCGAAATAATGCGAATTTTATTTATCGGCGATATCGTCGGTTCCCCAGGCAGGCAGATGCTCCAGCAGCACCTGCCTGCTTTAAAAACCAAGATCTGTCCGGATCTGACGATCGTCAATGGTGAGAATGCCGCACATGGCAAAGGCATCACGAAAAAGATTTACCATCAGCTGCTAAGCTGCGGCGCGGATTACATTACGATGGGCAATCATACCTTTTCCAAAAGTGAGCTGAAAATGTTTATTCAGGAGGCCGACCGTTTGATTCGCCCAGTGAATCTGATACCGATGGAGCTGGGTGAGGGGGTACGGTTTGCCCAGGTTCAGGACAAACGGATCGGCATGGTCAATCTGTGCGGTCAGGTGTTCATGGATAATGTCGCGCGCAGCCCGTTTGAATGCATGAGTGAAATTTTTAACCGCCATGCTGCGGATCTGTGGTTCGTGGATTTCCATGCGGAAACGACCGGGGAGAAGGAAACATTCGCCCAAGTATTCGCTGATCGGTGCGTTATGATTGTCGGCACGCACACGCATGTGCAGACGGCCGATGAACAGCTGATGCGCGGCTGCGGCTATATCAGCGACGTCGGTATGTGCGGCGCGTTTGACAGCATTCTGGGCCGCGATAAGCGCGAGGTCATTGAGCGTACGCTGTATCAGATCAAGACACGCTATACTGTCGCCGAAGGTCCGGCGATGCTGTGCGGCGTTTGGACAGAAATTGATGATTTGACCGGCCGGGCTTCCTTCATCGAGCGGATTCAGATCAGACCTTAACATAAACCCCTTTTTTCTCACATATCCTGTTAGAAGAAAGGGGTATTTTATGGAAATATTAAAAGTATCAACGAAATCCAACCCGAATTCGGTAGCGGGCGCGCTGGCCAACTTACTAAAAGAAAACGATCGGGTCGAAGTCGATACGATCGGAGCGGGAGCGATTAATCAGGCGATTAAAGCTGTCGCGATCGCCCGCGGCTTTGTGGCGCCGATCGGTTTGGAACTGTTCTGCGTTCCGGCGTTTATGGATATCGTGATCGATGGTCAGCCAAGAACGGCGATAAAACTTATTGTTGAAAAAAAGCAACCATGATATAATAGGGAGCATAAAGGAGGATGAAACAATGCCAGCAAAAGTAGATAAAGATACATGCATCGGCTGCGGCGCATGCGCAGGAGTTTGCCCGGTAGGAGCCATTGCATTACAGGATGATGGAAAAGCGGGTGTTGACGAAGGAACATGCATCGATTGCGGTGCCTGTGTTTCGACCTGCCCAGTTTCTGCCATTTCGCAGTAATTCCATCCTGAAATAAGCAGATCAACGGAAAGAAGGCGACAAAAAGCCTTCTTTTTGATATAATAAAACGCGTTATGAAAAAGGAGAGGCCTATGAAAAAAGACTGGAAGCTGCCGTCGCTGAAGGCGGCGCAAATACGGACACCGCAGGAAGCGGCGATTGAGCGTTCACTGTTTGCCTTAGATCCGCAGGTGCGCAGTCTGGGCATCGGGCGGCGTTATTTCATTCATACCTATGGCTGCCAGGCTAATGAACGCGATTCGGAAACGATCGCGGGGATTCTGGAAGCGATGGGTTTTGTCCCGGCTTTTACAGAAGCCGAAGCGGATTTAATCCTGCTCAATACCTGTGCTGTCCGTAAAAATGCCGAAGATAAGGTCATCGGGCAGCTGGGGGCGCTGAAGCGCATGAAGCGGGAAAATCCGGATCTGATCTTCGCGGTCTGTGGATGCATGGCCCAGGAAGAAGATATTGTCGATCTGATTCTGAAAAAATACCATCAGGTCGATCTGATTTTTGGAACACATAATCTGCACCGGCTTCCGCAGTTATTAATGCATGCGATGATGAGCCATGAGCGGACGGTGGAAATCTTCTCCAAAGAAGGGGAAGTAATTGAAAACCTGCCGGTTCGCCGCTTTGGCAAGCATAAAGCCTGGGTGAACATCATGTATGGCTGCGACAAGTTCTGCACCTACTGCATCGTGCCTTATACCCGCGGCAAGGAACGTTCGCGGGATCCGCAGGATATTTTGGCCGAGGTGCGCGAACTGAAAACGCAGGGCTATAAGGAGATTACGCTGCTGGGGCAGAACGTCAACGCCTATGGCAAAGATCGGGCCAGCGGTTACGGTTTTGCGCAGCTGCTGCGCGATACGGCCGAGATCGGTGTAGATCGGGTGCGCTTTACGACCAGCCACCCGTGGGACTTTACCGATGAGATGATAGAGGTGATCGCCGCTTATGACAACATTATGCCTGCGATCCATTTGCCGGTGCAGTCCGGCAGCAGCGAGATGCTTAAGATCATGGGACGCCGTTATACCCGCGAGGAGTATTTAGCCCTGTTCCATAAGATCAAAGAGCGGATTCCCGGCTGTTCGTTCACTACGGACATCATCGTCGGTTTTCCCAATGAAACCGAGGAACAATTTGAAATGACGCTGAGCTTGGTTGACGAATGCCGGTATGACGGAGCCTTTACGTTTATTTATTCCCCACGGACAGGGACTCCGGCAGCACGGATGAAGGACAATGTTCCCGCGGAAGTCAAAAGCCGCCGTCTGCAGCAGCTCAATGAAAAAATTGCGTATTATGCCCATCAGAATAATGAACCGTATCTCGGCCGGATTGTGACCGTGCTGGTCGATGGCCCGTCGAAGAAAAATGATCAGGTTTACAGCGGTTACAGTGAAACCAACAAGTTGGTCAACTTTACCGCCGATCATGCGGAGGCGGGGGATCTGGTTCAGGTTCGGATTACGGAAATTCATTCCTGGTCGCTCAACGGGGAAAAGGTCGAGCAGTCTCAACCTCAAACCGCTTAGTTTTAACCTTTGCCGCAGTCCGGCTGCTTAAACCAAGGAACTGCGGCTTTTTGTTTGCCGGTTTTTCACTTTCACCGGGTAATCGGTGAAAGCAGGGTGAAAGCGAATCAGCGCCAGTGTTAAAATGATTGAAATTCAAGCGGTGGTATGATATAGTTTACCCACGAAGCCATCCCTGCAAAACTGGATCATCTTACGATTAAACCGGCTTGGACAAGCGCTTTTCAACGAATTGAAAGCGTTTTTCCTGTGGCTGGCGCAGTTGTCAGGAAGCTTTTGGCAGGGTATAATAAAGAAAACATCATAGGAGGAAATTTCATGGATCAAGTACGTCTGTTCGCTTTGGGCGGATTGGATGAAGACGGCAAAAACATGTATGTGGTTGAAGTCGGCGAATCCATTTTTGTCATTGAAGCGGGCTTAAAATATCCGGAATCTACCGATCAGTTAGGGATCGAGCGGATCATTCCGGATTTCAAATATTTAGTTGAAAATCAGCATCGAATTCAGGCGATTTTCATTTCTCACGGGCATGACGATGTCATGGCGGCGCTGCCGAATCTGCTTCGGCATGTCAAGGCGCCGGTGTATTCCACGCCGTTAACTGCGATGCTGATCGAAGAGATGCTGAAAAAGGAAGGCCTGCGCGATATCCGCGTGCATCGCGTTAAGCGCAATTCAAGTTTTAAAATTGCCGGAATTGCGGTTCGGACTTTTGGCATGACGCAGTCGATTGCGGATGGCTTTGGCCTGGCGATTGAAACGCCGCAGGGTTCGATTGTGTATACCAGCGAGTACATTGTAGATTATGATATTCATAACGATGCTTTTTCCTGCGACATCACGGCTTTGGCGGAAATTGGCAAGCGCGGCGTTCTGGCTCTGATGACCGAATCGGTCGGAGCCGACCGCGAAGGACATTCAGCTCCGCATCATCGGATTACCGAATTTGTCGAGCCGGCCTTCGAGGATGCCGAGGGGCGCATTCTGATTACGACCTATCATCAGAATTTATACCGCATTATTGAAATTATCGAACTGGCGAATAAATACAACCGCAAGGTGATCTTCTATGATGACGATTTGCGGGCGATTTTAAAAGCGGTTGAAAAGATGGGGTATTACCGGATGCCGATTGGTTTGGAAATCCCCAAAGCCAAGTTTACCAATGACTTAAAGGATGTCGTGGTGATCGTATCCGGCTCCGGCGATCATGTGTTCAGACGGATGCATAAGGTGGCTCTGGGTGAAGATGCTATGCTGCGGCTGAACAGTCAGGATACGGTGGTCATCGCCTCCCCGGTTGTGCCGGGAACCGAACGCGAAGCGACGAACATGGAAAATGAGCTGTATAAGGAAAATGTCCGGGTGGTGACGCTGGATCGGCGCAAGGTGTATTCAATGCACGCTTCGATTGAAGATCTGAAGATGATGCTGTATCTGTTTAAGCCGACGTACTACATGCCGATCAAAGGCGAATACCGCCAGCTGGTTTCCAATGCCAACATCGCTTTGAACATGGGCTATCACGCGGATAAGATTCTTGTTCTGGACAATGGTCAGATTGCCAAGTTTGAAAATGGAATTTTAAAATCGACAGCGGATCAGCTGACGCTGGAGGATGTTCTGATCGACGGCAATGAAAATCTGGATGTCAGCGGCATGGTGCTGCGGGATCGGGAAATTTTATCCACCGACGGCGCGATTATCGTCGGAATCGTCGTCAACCACAAGACCAAGGAAGTCATCGGCGGACCGGATGTCCAAAGCCGCGGCGTGATCTATCTGAAAGACGCGGATCACATCGTCAAGGAAATCGGCAATATTATTGAAAAAACCGTTGAGGATGCCGTCAAGGAAAAACGTTACGAAAATATGGCCGTGCGGATGGAAGCGAAAGACAGGATCGTAAAATATGTCTTGAAGGAAACCGGCAAGCGGCCGATGATTTTGCCGGCGATTGTCGAAATCAATGTCACGGAATAGGAGATGATGATCCGTGGCGAAAACGAAGCAGAAGAAGAAAAAAAACAATGCCAAAAGTACCGTGGATTCGGAAATCCTGCGCTATGTGATTGCACTGGCGGCGATCACTGTGACGTTGATCGCAGCGCTGCAGTTGGGGATCGTCGGTCAATTTCTGACAACGATTACACGGTATTTGTTTGGAACGTATTACGGAGTCGTCTACGGGATGTGTTTACTCGGGGGGCTGGCTGTCTTGTTCGGACAGAGGTTTCCCGTTTTCTCCGTTAAGACGCTGATTGCGATCGCCGCCGTCTTCATCGCGATGATTTTGTGGTCGGCGATTCCGCAGGATCCCCAACTGAGCGGATTTCGTGTGTTCAGTGATTATCTTTCGCATACCGGCGAACATTTCAGCTCGCCGACAACCGTCGCTGCCCAGGGCGGAGTTTTAGGCGCCCTGCTGTACTCGCTCAGCTCACTGCTGTTTGCGCGGACCGGAACGGTTCTGGTGATTTTTGCGCTGCTGGCTTTAGCGGCGCTGTTGATGATCAAGACGGAAGTTTATGTGTCGATGTGGCATTCGATTACCGGCGCGCTGCATCATGAAAAAAAGCCGAAGACAAAGCGTTCCCCGCGGCCGATGGAAATCGAAGAGCTGGAAGAATCCGGCGAAAGCCGCAGGGTGATCGGAAGTGTGGAACTGGGAAAAAAGAAAAAAAATCAATTTTCTTAACGCCCGATGATGAACCGGCCGAAGCGGAACTGTCCGCTTCGCCGATCGTCAAAAAAGAAAAGAAAAAAGAGGAAAAAGAGAAACCTGCGCCGCTGCAGGAGGAACTGCCGAAGGTGGTTTCCATCGGCAGCGGGGCCGGGGCGGTAGGCTATACGCTGCCGGCATTGACGATGCTGGATGAAATGCAGGCGAAATCGCGTTCGGTACTGAATCAGAACGCCGCTTCGATCAAGGGCAAGAAACTGATCGAGGTCTTGGGCAATTTCGGCATCAATGCGCAGCTGGTCGCCACGCATATCGGACCGGCGGTCACCAAGTTTGAAATCCGGCCGGATTCGAATGTGAAAGTATCGAAGATCAACGCGATTTCCGATAACCTGAAAATGGAGCTGGCGGCTAGGGATATCCGGATTGAAGCGCCGATTCCCGGACGCAATGCGGTCGGGATCGAAATTCCGAACGTGGAAACGACGCCGGTGAAGATGCTGGAGCTGATGCGCCAGCTGCCGGAAGATAAGAAAGACAAAAAGCTGCTTTTGGCGCTGGGTAAGGATCTGATGGGCAAAGGGATTTTCTGTCAGCTGGACAAGATGCCCCATCTGCTGATCGCCGGGGCCACCGGCAGCGGCAAGTCGGTCTGCATGAATACGATTATCACTTCGCTGCTGCTGCGGACTTCGCCGGATGAAGTGAAGCTGCTTTTAGTTGATCCGAAGAAAGTCGAGTTTACGCCTTACCGTGAAATTCCGCATTTGATCGGTCCGGTGATTTCGGATGGAGCCGAAGCGGCACGGGCCTTGAAAGTCATCGTCATGATGATGGAGAACCGCTATGAGGTCTTCGCTCAGGTCGGCGTGCGCAACATTGCCGGCTACAATGAAAAACTGGCGAAAGAGCCGCAGCCGAATCTGCAGCCCATGCCGTATATTGTTGTGATTATCGACGAGCTGGCCGATTTGATGGCTGTCGCCGGCAAGGAAGTGGAAATGAGCATTCAGCGGATTACCCAGCTGGCGCGGGCGGCTGGAATTCATTTGATCGTCGCCACTCAGCGGCCTTCCACGGATGTCATTACCGGAATTATCAAGGCCAATATTCCAAGCCGGATTGCCTTTTCCGTTTCCAGCGGCATCGATTCGCGGACCATTTTGGATCATGTCGGGGCGGAACGCCTGCTGGGCAACGGCGATATGCTCTATTTCCCGATTGGCGAACCCAGTCCGGTGCGTCTGCAGGGCGTTTATGTTACCGATGATGAAGTCAAGCGCATTACCGATTTTGTTTCCGCGCAGATGAAGCCGCGCTATGAGGACGCCTTCATCCGTTTGGAAGGTGTGGACAACAATGAAAGTACGGCAGTGATGTCCGCTCAGGATGATCCGCTGTATGAAGAAGTTCGGGAATATGTCATTGAAACGCAGAAGGCGTCGACCTCACTTCTGCAAAGAAGGTTCGGAATTGGATATAATCGCGCGGCCAGACTGATTGACGTTCTGGAAGAACGCGGCATCATTGGTCCGGTGCAGGGCTCCAAACCAAGGGATGTTTACATCAAAAAGAACGAAATCCCGGACGACGAAGAAGAAAATTAAAAAATCACATGTGAAACCGGAATGAATCATTTTCTGAATCAATCCGGTTTTTTTCTTGATTTGATCGAATTGTCTGAAGAAAACGGCCGGTTAAGTTGACAAATGGCATTTTAAAAGTCTAATATTATATTGTAAGCATAGCTTGCATAAAGCAATGGAGGGAAAGAAAATGAAAAAATTGCTGACCTTTGCTTTAGCGCTGCTGATGGTTGCCGGCTGTTCCAACAATGGTGGAACAACAACGACGCCAACACCAGATGCTGACGCAAACAATGAAGGTGGAAACACTGGCTGCACCATTACCATCGGATTAGTAACAGATTTAGGCGGTATCGATGACAAGTCCTTTAACCAAGGCACATGGGAAGGCGTAGTTCAATTCGCTGAAGATAATAACATGGGCGAAGAATGCTACGGCTACCTGCAGTCTTCCGCCGATGCGGATTACATCCCGAACCTGAGCACTTTTGCTGACCAGAAGAAAGATCTGATCGAAGCTCCGGGCTTCCTGTTTGAAGATGCGATGAAGGAAGTCGCTGATCTGTATCCGGATCAGAAGTTTGTTATCATTGATACGGAAGTTGACAAACCGAATGTTGCTTCGGCCATCTTCAAAGAGCAGCAGCCTTCTTACCTGGTAGGCGTTGCGGCAGCGATGAAAGCCAAAGAAGCGGGCATGACGAAAGTTGGATTTATCGGCGGTGTTGAAAACCCGATTATCGAGCGTTTTGAAGCAGGCTACAAGCAGGGCGTTGCCAGCGTTGATCCAAGCATTGAAGTGCTGAGCGACTATGCGAATGCCTTTGATGATCCAGGCAAAGGCTCGACATTGGCTCAGAAGCAGTACAATGACGGCGCTTACGTTATTTTCCATGCAGCCGGTGCAACAGGCAACGGTCTGATCAAAGAAGCGAAGGACCGCCGCGAAGCCGGTGAAGACGTTTGGGCAATCGGTGTTGACTCTGACCAGTATGACGCCGGTCTGATGTCCGACGGCACTTCCGCAGTTCTGACTTCCGCATTGAAGCGCGTTGATACCGCGGCTTACTATTTCGCAGATCAGGTTAAAAACGGTACGTTCCAGGGCGGAACGATGGTCTTTGACGCCAGCAATGACGGCATCGGCTTCCCGAAGGAAAATCCAAATCTGTCTGATGAAATCGTTAAGGCGATGGAAGACGCTTTAGCGAAAATCAAGTCCGGCGAAATCGTCGTTGACGAAGCGCTGCAGAAATAAGCAGGATACGGAAAAGGAGAGCGCAGGCTCTCCTTTTTTTCGTCAGTCGAGAACAGACTGAGCGTTTCCGATCAGTTTGTGCTGAGGCACTGCAGAAATAGCCCAGCTTCGGGGCAACTCTACCGTCAGTAGGTGTTCTTTTTTCCGCTGTTCGACTACAATCAAAGGCAGACGAGGAGGTCAAAGTCATGGATCAAGTCAAGATTGGCCGTTTTATAGCCGCATGCAGAAAAGCCGGCGGATGGACACAGAGTGAAATTGCAGCGCAGCTGGGAGTGAGTGATAAAGCCGTTTCTAAATGGGAAACGGGAAAATCTCTGCCGGACTATCCGCTGCTGCTGCCGTTGTGCAGTTTATTGAAGATTACATTGAATGAACTGCTGTTGGCAGAGCGGATCAGTGATGCAGAATATAAGGAAAAATCAGATCAGATTCTTTATGATATGATCGGTCAATGGCTGGGACAGGATCAAGCTTTGCCGCAAAGGAAGAGGAATCATTCCTGTCCGGTATTAAACGTATCGCATGTCAGAAAAATCTATACAGAGGAGGAAGTAAAGACCCTGGCGGTGGATGACGTCAGCTTTGAAGTGGAAAAAGGCAGCTTCATCGGGATTATGGGCGCCTCCGGGTGTGGGAAGACGACGTTGCTGAAATTGATTGCCACGATGGATCGCGTATCAGAGGGAACGATTGAAATTGCCGGTCAGCCGCTGCAGGCTTTAACTGAACCCCAGTTAGCGCAGTTCCGCGGCACTCATCTGGGGTTCATCTTTCAGGAATACAATCTGCTGGATACGCTGACGCTGCGTGAGAACATTGCGCTGGCGCTGGCGATTCGCTCAACCGCGCCGGCTCATTCGCAGAAGTTCATTGAAGAACTGGCCGAAAAGTTTGAAATTGCGGAAGTTTTGGATCAATTTCCCTACGCGGTTTCAGGCGGACAGCGGCAGCGCTGTGCCTGTGCCCGGGCGATTGCCTCGCATCCCAGCCTGATTCTGGCTGATGAACCGACCGGGGCTCTGGACAGCCGCAGCGCCCGGCAGCTGCTGGAAATGCTGGTCATGCTGCGCAGAGATTACGGTGCGACGCTGTTAATGGCAACGCATGATGTGATGTCAGCCAGTTACTGCGACCGGATTTTGTTCATGCGGGATGGCCGCATTCAGACCGAGCTTGAACGCGGTTCGTTAAGCAAGCAGGCGTATTTTACAGAGATCTTAAAGACGCTGACAGACGTCACAGAGCGGGCAGTTCATGGCGCTTAAACTGATCTGGCGCAATATTCAGCGCAGTGGGGGTGACTATCTGCTTTTGGCCCTGACGGTAACCCTGTTGGTCGCGATTCTGTGTCTGGCCAACTGCATCGCCGTTTTCGGCAGCATCCAGGCTGGTTTTCAGACTGCGTCCCTGCCGGTTCTGATCGTGATCATCTTATTCCTTTTGATCAATACAATTCATACGTTCATGCTCCATCAGCGCGCGCAAGCGCTGGCTGTGACCTTGCTGCTGGGGATGGAGCGCAGGAAGCTGCGGCGGTTTTATCTGGGTGAGCTGTGCGTGATTGGTATCGGCTGTTTTCTGCTCGGCACGCTGCTCGGCGCCAGTTTATTCAGCGTGGTCATTTCTCCGCTGCTGCAGATCAGGACAAACACATCCTGGCTCTCATTGATGAGAAAAAGCATTCTTCAAACCGGCGGTTACTTCTTTCTGGCCGAGCTGCTGTCAGGAATGCGGATTGACCGCCAGCTGGCAAGCCTGCAGATTAGTCAGCTGCTTGTTCAGAAGCGCCGCAATCATCCGATTCACAGGAAAAATCTGCGGTTCTGGCAGCGATGCTTTACGATCAGTTTTGCGCTTTTTCTGATCTTTTTGATCGGGATAGCGGCGGCGCAGGGAGTGCTGCTGACCCTTTGTGTCGGCGGAATCGCTTTGCCGATGCTGGCATGCATCATCACTTTCTATCAAAGTCTTTACGCTTATTTTTCTCATCTGAGATCGGCTGAAAAATCAGGCCGGATCAAAGGCAATCGTTTGCTTTGGCTTGCCGAATTGACAACCGGAGCGAAAACCAGCACCAATCTCAACGCGCTGCTGTGCGTCTGTCTGGTGTTTGCCGCATCGGCTTTCGGGTTCGGCATGCTGCTTTTGGACAGCGGGGTAAACTTGTTTGAAGGATCCATGCAGACCTATATGGGGTTTATGCAGATCAGTCTTTGCCTGATATTTCTGATCCTCTACTTTTCTGCGCTGTCGCTTTTACAGATCTTGGATCTGAAGCGGCAGGCCCGCTCCTTGAAAATTCTGCATGCTTTGGGGAAAGATCGTGCATCATTGAATCGGTGGGTGTGCATTCAGACCTTGTTTCATCTGGGACTTCCGGCTGGGATGGGACTGGCGCTGTTAACGATAGCGGCGCCGCTGATCAATTTCCGATTGAATGCTGAAGCATCGGCGTTTCGGCAAAATCAGGTGCTGCGGCTTTGCGGAAGCTTCGGATTCTGCTTCTGCGCATTATATCTGGTCTATTTCTTAGCTGTAACGGTGATCAGCAGGCGGAATTTAAAGTCGGTGATTGAAAGCTGAAGCTGCGGTTTTGTTCAGAATTTTGAGAACCGCAGAGAACTAAGAAAAGCAGATTGGACAAGCCGGATTTCTTTTCCCGAGAGGTTCGGTTTTTTCGGTTCTTTTAAAATTACAGAGAAGCTGATGTTTTGAGAGTGCCGGGGTGTCAGATGTCACGTTTATTTGTGAAAATCGCAAAAAAGACGGCGACAGCCTGAGGAATTATGTTATAATTTTGAATAGTTAATGGAGGGAAAATAATGAGTTATGCGATAGAGATGCTCAACATCACGAAGGATTTTCCAGGCATCCGCGCCAATGATGACGTAACTCTTCAAGTAGAGGAAAAAAGTATTCATGCTCTCTTGGGAGAAAACGGGGCAGGAAAATCAACGTTGATGTCGATCTTGTTCGGTTTGTATCAGCCGACCCGCGGCACGATTAAAGTCCGCGGCCAGGAAGTCAAGATCACGGATCCGAATGTCGCCAACAGCCTGGGGATCGGGATGGTGCATCAGCATTTTAAATTGGTTGAATGCTTTACGGTAACGGAAAATATCATTTTGGGCATGGAGCCGAAAACAAAGTTTTATACGACGGACATCAAGTCGGCGGCGCAGCGGATTCAGCAGCTCAGTGAAATGTATGGATTAAATGTCGATCCGTATGCGAAAATCCAGAATATTTCCGTTGGGATGCAGCAGCGGGTAGAAATTTTGAAAATGCTTTACCGCAATGCGGATATTTTAATTTTTGATGAGCCGACCGCGGTGCTGACGCCGCAGGAAATCCATGAGCTGATGGAGATCATGCGCAATCTGACAAAGGAAGGCAAAACAATTATTTTAATCACGCATAAACTGAAGGAAATCAAGGAAGTCGCCGATGTCTGTACGGTTTTGCGGCGCGGCCGGTGTATGGGAACCATTCAGGTAGCAGAAACCTCGGAAGAGGAAATGGCAAAGCTGATGGTTGGCCGGGAAGTGGATTTCGGCGTTGAAAAACAAGTCCAGCAGGCCGGAAAAGTCGTGTTGGAAATCGATCATTTGAAGGTTAAAAATTCCAAGGGCCTTTTAGGCGTGAAGGATTTCAGTCTGCAGGTTCGCGCCGGGGAAATCGTCGGCGTCGCCGGCATCGACGGCAATGGTCAGACGGAGCTGGTCTATGCGCTGACCGGTTTAATCAAAGCCGAGGACGGCAAAGTGCTGCTCAACGGCAAAGACATCACGCATAGTTCGATTAAGCACCGGATTGAAGCCGGAATGGGGCACATTCCGGAAGACCGGCATAAGCATGGTCTGATTCTGGATTTCAAGCTGAAAGAAAATATGGTCATCCACAGCTACAATCAGGCGCCGTTTGCGAAGAACGGACTTTTGCAGATCCCGGCTATTGATAAGAAAACAGATGAATTGATTGAAATGTTCGATGTCCGCAGCGGTCAGGGACGGGAAACGATCACCCGCAGCATGTCCGGCGGCAATCAGCAGAAAGCGATTATCGCCCGGGAGATCGACCGCAGTCCTGAACTGTTGATCGTCGTTCAGCCGACCCGCGGATTGGACGTCGGGGCGATTGAATACATCCATAAACGAATTGTTCAGGAACGGGATAACGGCAAGGCCATTCTGTTAGTTTCATTAGAGCTGGACGAGATTTTGGCCTTGTCTGATCAGATTGCAGTCATGTTCAACGGCGAGCTGACAGGCTGGGTCAAAGCCGAGGAAACAGATGAAAACGAGCTGGGCTTAATGATGTCCGGTTCAATCCGAAAGGGGGTCGGCGAAGCATGAAGAAACGAGAAAAACTGACAGCTCCGCTGATTGCGGTTTTATTGGGTTTGTTAGTCGGCATGATCATCGTCATCGCCAGCGGCAAATCGCCGGTGCTTCTGATCTCAGCGATCATCAAGAGCTTCTGCGGCTTTGATATCCTGAATCCGGGGCCGATTAATCCGCGGTATTTCGGCGAATTTATCGTCTTCTCGATGCCGCTGATTCTGACGGGTTTGGCGGTCGGCTTTGCTTACCGCACAGGATTGTTCAATATCGGCGGGGAAGGTCAGGTCATGGTCGGTGCGCTGGCAGCGACCGTTGTCGGAATTCTTGTCCCGCTGCCGCCGGTGCTGCATGCGATCGTCTGTCTGATTGCCGGCGGAGCAGCCGGCGCGCTGTGGGCATTTTTGCCGGGTTTTCTGAAAGTAAAGCGGAATATTTCGGAAGTGGTCACGGCGATCATGATGAACTACGCGGCGCTGTATTTCTGCAACTACATCTTAAAAGCACTGCCGGGATCCACACAGACCCGCACCGTTGATCTGCCGGCCTCGGCTCTGATCAAATCGGATTTTCTCAAGCAGATCACCAACAATTCGCGTCTGCATTGGGGTATTCTCGTCGTTTTTCTGGCAGTCATCGTCTATCATATCATCATCGAGAAAACAACGTTCGGCTACAGTCTGCGGGCGACCGGCTTCAATGCCGAGGGTGCGCGCTATGCCGGCATGAAGGTGGAGCGCAATGTCGTCTATGCCATGATGATTTCAGGCGTAATGGCGGGATTGGCCGGCGCAATTATGGTTTTAGGCACCTTCGGTTACGGACGTGTGCTGAACACGGCTGAAAACTATGGCTTTGACGGAATTGCGGTAGCCTTGGTCGGCGGCTGCAATGCGATCGGCATCTTCTTTGCCGGCCTGCTGTTTGGCCTGCTGAAAGTGGCTCAGCCGCTGATGCAGTCGATGCAGATTCCGAAGGATATCGCGACGATTATTTCTTCCACGATCATCATGCTGGTAGCCATGCAGAACGGCATTATCTACATTATGAACCGATTGCCGAAAAAGAAGGAAAACGCTGAGAAAGGAAGTGAACAGGCATGAGTTTATTTTATAACATGTTTACCATCACTCTGATGATCTCAGCTCCGATTATTATCGCGGCGCTGGGCGGACTGTTCAGCGAGCGCAGCGGCGTTGTGAACATTGCTCTGGACGGCATCATGCTGGTCGGCGCCTTTGTCACCGCGGCGGTCGTCGTCGTGCTGGATCCAAGCGGAGCCAACAGCAAAACCGCGATTCTGATCGGTTTGGCCGCCGGCACGATTGCCGGGATGGTGTTCTCGTTGCTACATGCCTATGCGAGCATTGATTTGAATGCCGATCAGACCGTTTCCGGTACCGCTTTGAACTTGCTGGCGGCGGGCATCACCGTTTATCTGTGTCAGATTTTCTTCAATCAGCAGCGGACGCCGGCGTTTATCCGCGGCATTACCCGGATTGACGTACCGGTGCTGAAGGATATCCCGGTGCTGGGTGAAATGTTTTTCAAGCAGGTGCATCCGACGTTCTATCTGACGATTGTTCTGGTGTTTGTAACCTGGTATGTTGTATTTAAAACACCGTTTGGTCTGCGCATGCGCTCGTGCGGTGAATTCCCGCAGGCTTCTGCCTCCATGGGCATCAACGTCCGCAGAATGCGTTATTTCGGGGTTTTGGTTTCCGGGGCGCTGGCGGGTTTAGCGGGCGGCGTCATGGTTTTAACCCAGGACGTTCAGTTTACCGTCGTTACGGTCCATGGCTTTGGCTTCATCGCGATCGCGGCGCTGATTTTTGGCAAGTGGAATCCATTCGGCGTTCTGGGTGCCGGCATGTTCTTCGGCTTCTCCCAGACGCTGGGCTTTTATGCCAAGGATATTCCGTTTTTGGCCACATTGCCGACAGAATTCTTCAGCATGTTCCCGTATGTTTTGACGATCATCGCGCTGGTCATTTTTGCCGGCAAGTCGGTGGGGCCGAAGGCATCGGGTGAAATTTACGATACAGGCAAGCGTTAAACAGAATCCGGTTGAAACAATTCAGCCGGATTTTCTTTTTCTCTGCCGGATTCTGGTATAATAAAAATAACGAAGTTGTCCGGATCAGCATTCCGGAAGATAGAAAGAGGAAATTTATGCAGATCGAAGAAATTAGAAAACAATGGCGTCAAATCATGACGGCGAAGGAATTAAAGCAAGTTTCCGAACTGCTGCGTCAAAGTTCTGAACGGGATATCCTGATGCAGCGGGGAAAGGAATTGTGCGCGCATACCTTTGTGTTTGACCATCCATGGGATATGGAACGCTGCCTGACCCCGCATACCTTGGAAACAATGAAGTGGAATCAGGTATTCAACGAAGATGAAGAATGGACGTTTATGCTGAACCGCATGGATTATTGGTCGGTTCTGGCAAAAGCCGCGCTGATCAGTCAGGATACGCGATATCTGGATCAGGCTAAAGATTTCCTGCTGGACTGGATTGCGCAGCATCCGCAAATGGAATACAGTCTGTCAACGCGAACGCTGGACACGGGAATTCGGATCGTCAATATGCTGGAATGCGCGATGCTTTTGGAAGTGTCGGAAAAACTGACCGAAGAAGAACTGCGGCAGATCTTAAACAGTGTTGATCAGCAGATGACGTATTTAAAAGACAATTATATTGAAAAATACACGCTGAGCAACTGGGGCAGTATCCAGACCTGCGGGGTGATCGTCAGCTGCGCTGTGATGGGGAAGAATCCGGAAAATGATGAGATTTATCGCTGGGCGCTGAAAGAACTGGAAACGCAGATGCAGATTCAGATCGGCGCCGACGGCATGCTTTGGGAACAGTCGACCATGTATCATGTGGAAGTTCTCAACAATCTGCTGCGGGTGTTGGAGTATGCCCGGTTCTATCCGATTCCGCTCGCTTCGCGGATTCAGGATAAAGTCCATGCGATGGCGCGCGCATTAATGCATATGATGATGCCGGATCATCAAATTGAAACCTTTGGGGATTCGGATCGGGTCAATGCCGAGGACGTCATGAATCGGTGCGCTGTTTTATTTGACGACCCACAGCTGCATGCGATGGGCAGCGACGTGTGCGACAGCGATTTGCTTGTCAACGGCGGAATGCCGGTCTGGCGCAAGCTGCAGACGATACCGAAGCAGCTTCCGAAGACGTTGCTTTATGCGGGGGAGGACTGCGGCATCACCGTGCGCCGGAGTGATTTTGGACAGCAAGCGGAATGGATGATGGTCCTTAACGGAGAACTGGGCAGCGGACACGGCCATTCTGATAACCTGCATTATTCCCTTGTTCACCGCGGTGTCCCGTTTGTCATTGATCCAGGCCGTTTTACTTACCGTGAGGATCATCCCGTCCGCGTTGAGCTTAAAGGCATGAGCGCTCACAATACGGTAGTTTTGGATGATCAGCCGGGCAGCATTCCGGATTCCAGCTGGACCTATCAAAAATTTCTGCGGCCGCTGGCCACCGTTGTCCGCGATACGCCGCAGGCATTGTATTGGGAAGGCGGCGTGCTGACACAACAGCCGCAGATGACGCATATTCGTAAAATAATCATGCTGCCGCAGGGATGCTGGCTTATCTGCGATGAGATTTTCTGTGAGGGTGAACACAATGTAGTCAGCCGGATCCATCTGGATCCGCAGACTGAGGTTCATGGCAGGCAGCCGGATTGGCAGCTGAAGCACGGAAATGTTCAGCTCAACTATCGCCATAAGGGCTTGCCGCTCAGCGTGAAAACAGGGCCATGTTCGCTGCGCTACAACGAATTACTGGAAAACGCGGTCTTTGTCAGTGAGGGAGTTCTGCACGGCCAGCTGTTTCAGGATGAAGTGTTTTATGGCGATGATTTCCGGTTGGAACAGGCTGAAGTCGTTCAGCCAGGCCGAGGAAAACTGCCGGAAGAGGAAGTCAGCGCATGGCGGTTTGTTCGAGGAGAGGAAAGCTTCACCTGCGTAATCTTTCATCAGCAAATCTATCGCGGTAAAAAGATTTTGTATTGCGAAGATTTGCCGCTGCATAATCAAGCCTGTTTAATTATTCAAAGGGCAGGCTTGAAAAAGCTGATCCGGCTGAAATAATGGTTGGAATCAGAAAATATGAATTAACTCAGAAATCAAAATGTCTGTAAAGAAAGGTGCGGCTGAAACGCGGCGTCTTTACCATTCTGCCGCTTATGAGTGCGGTCTGCGGACCGCTGAATGCCGGATCTTCTTAATCCCTCTGCATCAAGATAATCTTGCTTTTCAAAGCTCTTCTTGGATAACAATAACTAACCCTGTTTCGTTAAAGTGTGTTCCGTCCTACTTTTATAGCTCTTTCCCATTAAGGAAGAAAGTGACTGCAGTCAGCAAAAATATAATTCTCACTCGAACAGGGTTAAAGATAAAAAGGCAGACAGGCAAAGCGACAAACAAGGCTTTATCAGTCTGCTTCATTGAATAAGAAATGCCAGCGCTGCCCCAAACTGAACAAAAACTGAAAAGATCACAGCTCTTTCTTTCCGTAAAAGGAACAAGGACATTCCTAATGTTTCTGTATTACTCTAATTGTATACTTTGTAATTTAAAAGCCGTCGATCTTCGTAGTTTCGACGGCTTTAATGAGGATATAGAACTTTTTCCAGATTCGATGAAATTGGCGGTATTTTCTGTCGGCGGGCAGTTTCCAGCTCCTTAACGAGGCAGGGGAACCGTTTTTTAAGTCATGCAAATCTATTCCGCAATCATCGGCGCCCGTAGAAGAGATCAGGTCTGGCCGGTCATGATCAAGGATTAGCGTTGAGCCGCTGTTTCGCCGCAAATTTTTCTGTCCTAGCTCACCGTTTTTTCAACTTATCCGTTTCGTTTTTTGCCGCTGTTTCTTTTGACCGTCACCAGCGCCGTGCATCCCAGAAGCCCGGCCGCCAGCAGCGCCCAAAGCCAGACACTGCTTAAAGCGTTCGGCTGCGAAGCCGCGGAAGAATGGACAGTCAGGGTTATCGTGAAAGCTGCATCATCCACAGTATAAGTGATGGCAGCCGTGCCCTCTTTCAGCGCCTTGAAGGTGCAGGTATCGCCGCTTGCGGTCATTTCCAGCAGGTCGCTGTCACAGCTCCAGACCCCGCCCGCAGGGACTGGCGTCCAGCTCACCGTTTCTCCCGTCATCAGCGTATAGCTCTCGGGCAGACCCGTGACTTCGGCGCTGGCCTGAACCTTGAATACGGCGTAAGGGGACAGGCTGGAGAAGGTGCCGGCGGCCATGCCGTTTTGGACGGTAACCGTCCGGCTTTCCAAGACTTTTTCATGGCAGTGGAGAATCTCAACGGTCTGTCCGCTGTACGTTTCTCCCACTGGAATTTCTACTTGAAGCTCACCTTTATACTTACCCGATTTCAGGCTGAGGTCAAAAAGTATAATCAGCTCGCCTTTTTTCTGCCGCTCGCGGATGCCGTCGCACCCGTCGCAATCTCCCTCAAGGTGCGGCAGCTTATCTCCAGCCTCCAGAACCGCGCCGTCTGTGAATAAGCCGCTCACCCGCACGCCGGAAGGATCGGTCAAGGTCTGGTCGGTATAATCCAAGGCATGTGAAACGCTGTTCTTTTTCTGGAATGCGGCGGTAACCACGGTCGCCTGCGCCGGCATTGTAAAGGTTGTGCTGAGGCTGCCTGAATTGGCAAAACGGCCTCCGTTTGAGGAGCTCCAGCCGGCAAATTCATAGCCAGCGTCAGCCTGGGCCTGCAGGAAAACCGGCGATTCCGCTGGGTAGCTGCCGTTAGTTCCCGTTATGATCGTTCCGCCCGCGCCGGCCTGAATGGTCAGACTGTAAACGGGGTCAGGAGCCGGATCGGCACCCGCCGGCTGGGATTTCGTGACCTTTACCTGCGCGGTTCCGCTTTGCTTTGTATCAAACATCGAAGTGGCCCGGATCGTCAGCACATCCGCACTTTCATCCGGACCGACGGTCATCAACCCCGCTGTGTCGATCTTCGTTTTCGCTGACCGGCTGCCCTCTACCGTCCATTGAACACGGTCATCTGCGCCGCTCACCACCGCTACGCTGACGCGGAACTGGTGCTGCTTGCCCTGACTGACGGTAACACTTGCAGGACTCACCGTTAAGCCTGTGACCGCGGGCGGCAGGACCGTAACGCTTGTACTAGCCTTCACCTTACCCAACAAACCATTTTCATGGACACTTTCCGCCTGAATAGTGAGGGTATCCGCACTTTCATCGGCGCCCACGCTCAGGCGGCCCATTGCGTCGATCACCGTCTTGCTTGAATGATTGCCGCTCACCGCCCAAATGACCGTATCCTCAACCGGACAATCCGAAGTACTGACGTTCTTAACATCAGCGTCAAACTGCAGTGTGCCGCCTTTTTCAACGGTGGAAGCCGATGGCATGATCTCTACGCCTGTCACACCCGCGACAGTCAAGGTGCCGATCCTCGCCTGCACAGATTGGTTATGCTCTGTTTCCTCACTTTTGAGCTTGATGTCATAGATTCCCGGAATCAGGTTCATAAAATTCAGTCCTCCCACACTGAAAGTAGGCGTATCATCGTAGGCGTTGATCTGACCGGACATCAATACTTTATCGCTGATTGTTACTGTATACGAAATCGTTTCCGGATAGCCCTCCTTACCACTTATCAGCATCAGCTGCAAGCCCGCAGAATCACCCGCATATCTTGCTGAATGATTGTTATCGGCGAACACCGGCTTATACTTCTCGATATGTGCTGTGCCCAGAGTGAGATCAAACCCCTCAATTCGCTCATTACCCGGGGAGGATAGTTTAATCGGATAATCCCCCGCCGGCAGGCTGTTGAGGTCGGCAGCAGAGAGATATTGAGTAAACTTCTTTCCATCTTTTACGCCAAAATTCACCTGCCAGGTAAACGCTAATGATCCGATGGAATGAGTAACTTCGACACTATCTTCTTTTTCACAGAGCAAGCTGTAAATGACGTGCCTGTCACCGACATCCTTCACCTTGGCAGTGAAATCCTCGCCGCCATTGCCGCTAATAGCTACAACTTTCAGCTGATACTTCTCGATATGCGCTGTCCCCAGTGTAAGATCGAACCCCTCGACTTGATCATTCCCCGGGGAGGATAGTTTGATCGGATAATCCCCTGCCGGCAGGTTGTTGAGGTCGGCACTGTCCAAAGTCTGTTTGTATTGGCCAAAAGAAATATTGTCAGTAACCCTTACTTGTCCGATGGAATACGTCACTTCGATACTTTTGGGCATGTCGGGTGGTAACCTGAAATCGACATCCCTGTTACCGACGTCCCCTACTTTAGCGGTGAAATCCGCGCTGCCATCACCGCCAATAATATCAACTTTCGGCTGATACTTCTCCTCGATATGTGCTGTGCCCAGGGTGAGATCGAACCCCTCAACTTGATCACTACCCGGGGAGGATAGTTTGATCGGATAATCCCCCGCCGGCAGGCTGTTGAGCCTGGCAGCGTCACAAAGAAAGTCGTTTCCGCCAAATGTGCTAGAATAACACTTGCCAGTAACACTTACCTGTCCGATGGAATACGTCGCTTGAATACTTTTGGGCATGCCGCGTGGCAAGTAGAATATGACATTCCTGTCACCGACGTCCCCTACTTTAGCTGTGAAATCCGCGATGCCGTTGCCGCTAGTAATATCAACTTTCGGCTGATACTTGCTGACGATGATGTCATGAGAGAAAGTTCTCTCTTGGCCATTGTCATATATAACATTCAGTCTAACAGTATTTTTCCCTGCAGTTGTAAACGTATAGTTAGAAACGTTAGTATCTATACTCACTATCCGCGCGCCGTTAGGCCATGTCCAAGTCCACTGGGTCACGGGCTGGCCATGGGAGCTGTCGGTGTCTGGCCCGGTGAAAGTCACACGTTCCCCCACCCGTGGGTTTTGTGGTTCCCATGTAAAGCCCTCGTCCTCAGCGAAGGCCGTCATGGGCAGCAGCATCAGCACAAATAGTGCTATCCGTGTGATCAGCCTGATTTTCCTCATTCCGTTCATTTGTTTCTCCTCCTTTGCCGCTAGAGCGCCGTCTGGCGATCCTATAAAACAGCGGGCCGAGGGATGTTTGTCTTGCCTAGGCAGGAGGCAAGACAAGGGGTACCCCTTGGGCGCAGCCTTTAGTTTCACGAAGGACGCTTTTCGGCTCCCGTGATTTTATGTAATTTCATTATCGCAATTTTATCGCTTGGAGGCCATCGAAAAAGCCTAAGCCGTTCCCCCGCAGCCTGAGCCGGTGTTATTGGCCGCAGGACAGCCGCTTTCCATGATATAATGACCTTGACAAGTTATCAATTCGATGATTCATCTTGCGGAAGGGAGGAAGAAACATGATGGCTGTGATCTGCGACGATCGGGCGGCCGATCGGGAAATCCTGCTCGGGTTTTGCGCCCGGTACGCGAAGGAAAAGCATCTGCCCATCGCCAATCTGGAGTTTGAAAATGCCGGGGCGCTGCTGAACAGCCGAGAGGCCAGAAGTGCCGACGTGATGTTTCTGGATATCTATATGGACGGGGCGCTGGGAGTCGACGCGGCGCGCATCCTGCGGGGCAAGGGGTATCGGGGAGCGCTGGTCTTCATCACGACCAGCACTGAACATTACGCGGACGGTTTCGACGTGGAGGCCGCCCATTATCTCTTGAAGCCGGTCAGCTGGGACGCCTTCTGCGAAGCGATGCGGCGGGTGCAGAACCGGATGCAGATCACGACGCGAAGGGTGCGGGTCATTGTCGGGCGGGATGAAGTGGATATCGATGTTTCCGGGATTAAGTACATCGAGGTTTATGGCCACAAGACCGTGCTGCATACCATCAAGGGCGAGCTGGCGGTAAACCAGTCCTTGTCCGCGTTGGAGAAAGCCTTGGGCGGTGATCCGTTTCTGCGCTGTTACCGCTACTTTATCGTGAATATGGATTTTGTGAAGCGGTTGAACAAAGATGGCCTTCTCATGCAGGACGGGCGGGAAATTCCGCTTTCCCGGGATGGCCGCGCCGCTCTGAAAAGCCGGTACATGGCGTATGTGTTCGCACGGATGGAGGAATGAGAATGGAAGCGATTTTTTCCGAGTATCTCATATGGGTTATTGACATAGCGATGACCATCTTCTTTTGTCTTTATGTCCTCAAAGAACGCCTGCGGGTGCGGACGTCGATCTTGTGCGGACTGGCGGCAGCGCTGACCCTTTTCGGGGCTGCCGCAAGCCTTGGCGCGGCGCTCTATGTCAATGATTGGCTCCCTATCGCGATAGATTATACTTTTACTGCGCTTCCGGCGTGGCTTATAGCCGGCATACTTCTTTTGCGGTGGGCCTGCAATGAAAGCTGGAGCCGTCTGGTCTTTGTCCTGCTTCTCTCAATTCAGACCCTTCAATTCTGTCAGGCTGTGACGTATTTACTATACGGACTTTTCTTTCCAGCTTTAGCGGAGGGAATGTTTACCATCGCCGACATCTTAGGCTTCGGCATCCCGCGCCTGCTGATTACCCTGCCGCTGGCGGTCTTTTGTCAAAAGCTTTATCAAAAGCTTTTGGCAGCTGAATCCAAACAGCATTCCCGGCTGTGGGTCATTCCCCTGTTTTTTGTATTCTTATATTTCATGCAGAGCAACCTTTATTTCGTCAGCAACAATTTCACGATGGCCAACGGTTTTCGCATCATCATTTGCCTGTGTGCCTTTGTGACTTATTCCCAGATGGCTTCCGCCGTATTTCAGGCGGCCAACGCGGCAAAGGAAGCGGAAATCCGCGCCCAGCTTGCCCACCAGCTTGATTTACAGCGGGCGCGGGTGGAGGATCTGGAGAGCCACTCGGAGGAGATGAAGCGGATCCGTCATGACCGCAGACAGCACGTGCAGGTGCTGCGGGGCTTGCTGGAAAAGGGAGAGGTCAAGGAAGCGCTTGCTTATCTTAAGGATTATGAAGGGAGTATGGCCGAGGCGATCCAGCCGCCGCTGTGCGAAAACTTGGTGGCCGATACCCTCTGCCGCCGCTATGAAGCGCTGGCAAAGCAGGCGGGCGTGAAGGTTTTCATCAACGCGTCGCTGCCTAAGGATTCAGGTATCGCGGGCAGTGATCTGGCGGTTATCCTGGGCAATCTGTGGGAAAATGCCGTGGCCGCCGCCCTGGACGCAGCTGCCGACCGAAGATTTATCCGGCTGCGTATACAGATTCGGGAGGAACAAATCTTAATCCGCATGGAAAACGGCTACAGCGGTGTGATCTGTCATGAGGGAGGGCGTTTTTTGTCCGGCAAGCCAGGCCGGAATAACGCCGAAGGCGTAGGCATCAACAGCGTCCGGGCGATGGCGGAACGCTACGGTGGGCTGGCTGACTTCACCTGCACCCCGGACACCTTTACCGCTTCGGTGCTGCTGTACGCCGTCAGGTGAATGATGTTTGGCTTATCGAGCCAGTGAGTGACTGCCCAAACATTTGTTCAGTGGCAAAGAAAGAAACAGCGGATCAAAAACAGATTGTGATAAAGCAGGGATGAAGGCAAAGAAGATCTTTGCAGCCAATGGGACTAACACTATAATCTTCGTGAAAGTGAGCGGTGAATTCGTGATGAAGTCCGGATTATATCAAACAAACAGGGAGAGAAATGAAAAAATAGGGATGATCCCAGCGGAATGGTTTTGGCATCCTGAAACTGGATTGATATTCCACTTTCCTCTAGGACGGACTGATGATCCTGAATCGACTTAAAACAATGGGCAGCGCAGGGAATGGATAGCGCGGTATTTGCATTTTTGACAGCCAATTCCATACAAAAAGAACCAGACAAACCCATGGAAGGGCAGACTGGTTTTTTGCGATGATCTTCATGCCGGAAGACTTGGATTCTGATCTTTTCTTATAAAGTTCTTGCATTATTCACCCATTTTTCTTGGCCACCCGTCGTTCGTCTACTTTCTTTCTAGTTTTCTTGCTTTTATTCTTTTCTTCATAGTAAAAGGCTGTAATGTTTTGGTTTTTTACCTTGCGTTACAGCCTGCTGAGAAAATTAGATTTTTATTGTGTTTTTTTCAATCAGTTCCTGTTTCAAATCGTAGAGCTTGCGGGAATAATCGACATAATAACGATGCGGATAACGCAGCCGCTTGACTTCTTCCCACAATGTATTCATTTGCTGCATACAGTAATTCTTGACTTCTTCTGTTGACGGAACGTTGTAAATTAATTTTCCATGATCAAAAATCTGAACCTGCAGCTCACGCATTTCATAGTTCTTGATCCGCTTTTGTTTCCATGGCGCCTGCGGATCAAATAATACATATTCATCCTCCGGAATTACCTCATCGCGCAGCGCCAGCAGATCAGCGATCGCCTGATGATTCTCCTTATCGTAGAAGCGGATGATTTTCTTAAAACCGGGGTTGGTCAGCTTTTCCACATTGCCGCTGATCTTAATCTTCGGAATGATCTGTCCGTCTTTTTCATGTGCGACAACTTTGTAGACGCCGCCCAAGACAGGTGTGGATTTGGCGGTAATCATATTTTCGCCAACGCCGAATGTATCGATCTTCGCGTCCTGCATGATCAGATCGTCGATTAAGAATTCGTCCAGCGAATTGGAAACGACAACCTTGCAGTCTGTTAGACCGGCAGCGTCCAGCATTTTCCGTGCTTTCTTTGACAGATAAGCCAGATCGCCGCTGTCAATTCGGATCCCTTTTAAACGATGACCCTTCGGAATTAATTCCTCCTGGGCTACTTTAATCGCGTTGGGAATGCCGGAATGCAGCGTGTCATAGGTATCGACAAGTAGAATACAATTGTCCGGGGAAACTCGGGCATAGCTCCGGAAGGCTTCCAGCTCGCTGTCGTGCAGCTGAACGTAGCTGTGGGCGATCGTCCCACTGACGGGAACAGCGTATTTCTGTCCAGCAATCGTGCAGGCAGAACCTGCGCATCCTGCGATATAGGCGCCGCGGGCACCTTCCGCGGCCGCATCATAGCCATGAGCCCGGCGTGTTCCGAATTCCAGAACAGCCCGTCCCTTGCTGGCGCGAACAATACGGTAGGCTTTAGTGGTTGTCAAGGTTGGGTAATTGATGCACAGAAGCAGAATTGTTTCCAGAATCTGCGCCTGGATCAAGGTGCCGCGAATCGTAACCAGCGGTTCGTTGGCAAAGACCGGCGTCCCTTCCGGAATTGCCCAGACGTCGACGTCCATTGTCATGGTTTTCAGATAATGCAGGAAATCCTCGTCAAAACAGCCTGTTTGCCGCAGATAATCTATCTGAGCCTCTGTGTAATGAAAATTCTGAACGAAATCGATAAACCGATGCAGACCGTTTAAAATTAAGAAACCGCCGCCGTCCGGTATCGTCCGCACGAACATGTCAAAATAGGCGATTTCCTCATGCTTGTTTTCTTTAAAGTACGCATAGGCCATCGTGTACTCGTAAAAATCGGTTAAAAGCATTAAATCCTCAGGCTGCATTTGTTATTCCTCCTTGCCGCCAACGACATGAATTCCGGCGTTGGCCATCAATTTCAAAGCCCAATGACCGTAATCTTCAGCGCTGTGATTTTCAGCGTCAAAAGTTGCGACTTGATTCCTTGGGACAATGACCTCAATTCCCAGATTATTCTGATTAATATACCCTTTTAAAGATAAGGCAAACTGCAGAACGCAGATATCTGTGCAGCAGCCGACAATCATAACCGAACGTAAATTTGTCATCTGCTGGAACACTTCCAGAAAATCCGGCTGAACAAATCCGTTGGTCGAATTCTTATCCAGAATGATAAATTGATCGGCAAAAGGCTTCAGCTCGTCAATCAGTTCACTTTCTTCGCTGTTTTTCAAGCAATGCGGCGGAAAGCTGGAAAATTCCATGGCGTTTTCATTGTGACAGTCACGGAAGGCAAGGACAGGGAAATTCCAGTTTAAATAGTTTTTTACTGTGTCCAGCACAGCCGGGGTGATCTGGTCAATTTTAGAATCTGCTAAGGCTCCGGTATGGATAAAGCCGTTGATCATGTCGACGACGACCAACAAGGACTGGTCGTCTTTTTCTCTGAGAAAAAGTTCTGTTTTCATCTCTTTGGCCTCTTTTCTTCTTTGCTTATTGTTTATCATAACAAAATTTTCAAACGATGAAAACGAAATCGTTGGATTTTGCCGGGTTTTTTCACTTCACGGTGAATTTGTTATTCCAATGATCAGCTCCTTAACTTTCATTATAGCCGAAGGCGCGAAAAAAACTGCGGTTAAAAGCGCCGGCAGAGCTTTGCGAGCAGATTTACAAGACCGGCATCAGGAAAGATTTTCTGTTTTTTGCCGGGAAAGTGGGATATACTAAGTAACAAAGGAGGAACGTTTGATGAGATCAGAAACACTATGCAAAAATGTTGAAATTCATATTCTGGAAACCGGAAAATTTAAGGACGTCATCCTGTCATTCCGTTTTTTTAATGAGCTGAAAACCCCGGACAGCTGGGTCAGAACAGTCTTGGCTCTGATGCTGGCGGACCGGTGTGAAAAATATCCGACAAAGCGGGAAGTTTCGTGCTGCCTGGACGGGCTGTATGGAGCAAGCGCATCCGCCCGCACAACGACGTATGGTCAGGGACAGATTTTAGAATTCCGAATTAAGACCTTAAATGAAAAATATGTCGGCGGTGATTTGCTTCAGCGGCAGATTGCGCTGGCCTCCGAGTTTCTGCTGCATCCGTTAAAACCGAAGGACAGCTGTCCGAGGCTTTATTTAAGGAAGCCATGATCAATCTGAAAGCGATGATTCAGCGCCGCAGCGACAATCCGGCGGCGTACGCCGCTGCGCAGTGCGCAAAGCTGTTAGGCGAAGGCCAGGCGCTGGGGATCAGCGTTTTGCCAACGTTAAAGGAAGCGGAAGCGATCACGTTAGAACAAGTCAGTGAAGCTTATGAAAAAATGCTTTGTGAGGACCGCATTGATATCTTTGTGGAGGGCCAAGTGGAAGCTGACACCGTAACGCGGCTGTTGAAGCATGCTTTTCCACTGAAGGGCCGGGAGCTTAAAATCAAGAGTGAGTATTTAACGGAAAGTGATCAGCTGCGGCAGAAATCGGAAACCCGTGCGATTGATCAGACGGCGTTAGTCATGATGTATCCGACGCATGTTGCTTTAAGCAGTCCGGATTACTGGACGCTGCGAACTGGCAGCTGCATTTTCGGCCAGCTGCCGACCTCGCTGTTATTTCAGGAAGTCCGTGAAAAACGCAGCTTATGTTATTCCATTTATTCCAGCATTCTTTCCTATGATGGGGTGATGAGCGTCAGCACAGGCATCGATGGATCCCATCTGGAGGAAGTCAAAGAACTGATTGAGCAGCAGCGAAAGCGGATGGCCGACGGGGATTTTGATGAGGAAATGCTCAGCACGGCGAAGGAAATGCTGATCAACTCCATTCTTGCTTCTGAAGATGATCCGGTTTCGATGATCAACCGTGAATTCCAGAACTGTCTTTTAGGCCAGGCTCAGAAACTCGAAGAGATCAGCGATCAGATCCGCCAAGTTGACCGCAAAGCGATCATGAAGCTGTTTGCCAAGATGCAGTGCAAAGCTGTGTTCGCATTGATTCAAAAGGAGGATGTCCATGAAGAAAATTGTTAATGCCCAATTTGATGAAACGTGGTATACCCATACGCTGGACAACGGTCTGAACTTGATTTTCTGGCATAAGCCGGATTTTGTCAGCACGGCAGTCGTCTTTGCCACACCCTATGGAGCATTGGATTACCGGCAGATCGATAAGGCTGGAAATCATCTTGATTTTCCCAGCGGCATTGCACACTTTCTGGAGCACAAGCTGTTTGAATCGGATGAAGGCGATGTTATGGAAGACTTTTCGCGGATGGGAGCGAATGTCAATGCGTTTACGTCCTATAATGAGACCTGTTATTATTTTACGACCAGTCATGGAGATTTAAAGGAACCGCTGAATCTGCTGATTGATTTTGTTCAGGATCTGCGGATTACCGATGAATCGGTGGAAAAGGAAAAGGGCATCATCAATCAGGAATTGAAGATGTACCTGCAGATGCCGGACAGCCGTTTGTTTTTTGAAACGTTTAAAGCGCTGTATCACAAGCATCCGCTTAACCGCGATATCGGTGGGGATGAGCAGAGCGTCAATGCGACAACCCGGCAGCAGCTTCAGGATTGCTATGAGCTTAACTATCATCCTTCCCACATGACGCTGATCGTGGCCGGTCCGCAGAATCCGGAAACCTTGCTGGAATGGATTGAGGAAAATCAGAAGCCGAAGTCATTTGCTGAGGCCAAAGACGTTGGTCGTTATCTGGAAGAAGAGCCGGAAGCTGTCGTGTCCAGTCATACGGTGATCCCGATGGACGTGGCGGTTCGCAAGGTCAGCGTAGCTTACAAATTTGCGCCGTTAACAACTTCGGCCAAAGAGCGGGTGCGTCGGGAGTGGGCGATTCGCTGTCTGCTTGAATCCCATTTCAGTTCCCTGAATCCGGATTATCAGAAGTGGCTGGACAACGAGGTCATTAACGATTATTTCGGCTATGAAATTGATCTGGGCAAGGACTACGCGATGATGATGTTCTACAATGAAACGGAAGATGCCACGGCCTTTACGCAGTTTGTCGAGGAGCAACTGAACGCGTTGAAGACACGGGCGATGGATTATCAGCAGCTGCAGCTGTTAAAGCGCCGGTATTTTGGCGAAGCGATGCGGACGTTTAATAACATGGAGGATATTGCCGTGGCGATGATCCGTAATCAGTTCAATGGCGTCAGCTTCTTCGATACGCTGGAAATCATTGATCAGCTGGATCAGAAGCAGGTTCAGGATGCATTTGAATCACTGTCGTTTGAGCAGCGCAGCGTGGTTGAAATCAGTCCGGATGAAGGACAGCCTCAAGCGTAAGTCAGAATTAAAATAAAGAAATTTTAGAAAAATGGGGAATTTAGACTTCTCCGTTTTTTTTGTCAAGTTTTCCCCTTTACGTCCAGCTAACCAATAAAAAAAGGTCGAATTTGCCGATTTGTCAGAATCTTTAGTCTGCGCCATAATGGGAAAGCAAGGAGGAAAGCTATGTTAAATTTTACAGTGTTGGTAGGAAAGGTCAAAGAAATTCCTGAAATTCGTCTGACAGCCGCCGGGACAAAAATCGCAACGATGCTGCTGGAGGTCGATCGGGGATTCCGCAACAGCAATGGAGAGTACGATCAGGATATTTTCAATGTTGTCCTGTGGCGCGGGCTTGCGGAAACGTGTGCAGATTTGCTGCGGCCGGGTTCTGTCGTCGCGGTTAAGGGACGGCTGCAGGCGCACAACTATGAGCCGAAAGAAGGTCCGATGTATTACAACGCAGAAGTGGTGGCGGAGAAGGTTTCGTTTATTTCGGTTAAGCCGATCAATAATCCGCCGCTGGCTGAACAGAGCGCATGACGTTTATTTCTTTGTAAGAATTTGCAGATTGTTGGAAATTCGTTTATAGGCTATACTTGAAATCGAAATGAGGGATAAAGATGAATGAGAAAATTCTGATCGTGGATGACGATGCGGAAATCGCTCAGCTGGTTTCGGTTTATCTGAAAAACGAAGGATTCCAAACAACCGTTGAGTACAGCGGAACGGAAGCTAAGAAATTAATTCGTGACTGCAAATTTGATCTTGCGGTTCTCGATGTCATGCTTCCAGACTGCAGCGGATTTCATCTGTGCGAGGAAATCCGCTGCCATTATAATTATCCGGTCATCATGCTGACAGCGAAGGGCGAGGATATTGATAAGATCACAGGTCTGACCATCGGCGCTGATGATTATATTACCAAGCCGTTTAATCCGGTGGAGATGACAGCCCGAGTCAAAGCGCAGCTGCGCCGTTATATGCGCTATAATTCCCAGAAACGGGATGAGAATATCATTGATTTCCAGGGACTGATCTTAAACTGCAGCACCCATGAATGCACGCTGTATGGGGAGAAGCTGAATCTGACGCCGACCGAATTTTCGATTCTGCAGATGCTGTGCGAAAACCGCGGCAAGGTGATCAGTTCGCAGGATCTGTTTGAAAACATCTGGAAGGAAAAGTATTTTGAGTCCAACAATACGGTCATGGTTCACATTCGCCGGATTCGTGAAAAAATGCATGAACAACCGCGTAATCCGAAGTTTATCAAGACAGTATGGGGAATGGGGTATAAAATTGAAAAATAGTCTGCGGCGATTTAAGATCCGGCTGTTTCTGGAGTTAAGCCTGCAGATTATCGGCGCCATCGTATTGCTTTTATTCGGATTAAAGTTGGCTGATGGGATTTTGAATGATTTCATTGCGAATTTCCTTTCTTCGCTGGACAATGGACTCTATCGATTCTGCGTGCGCAACAAGGAAGCGCTGCTGCTGATCATCGCTTCCGGAACGATTATGGTCGTCATTTATTTTACGATCCGCAAGACATCCAATTATCTGGAGCAGATGATTACATCAATCAATCAGGTCTTTAACAAGGATGAAGGCTTGGTTGTTCTTCCGACGGATTTTAAGGAAATTGAAAATCAGCTGAATTCAATCAAATTTGAAACGCTGCGCAGCGAACAGGCACAGCAGCAGGAACAACAGAAACGGGATGATCTGGTCGTCTATCTGGCTCATGATTTAAAAACACCGCTGACTTCAATCATCGGTTATCTGTCTTTATTGAATGATGAAAAAGAAATCAGCGAGGAACTGCGTGAGAAATATACGCAGATCGCACTGGAAAAGAGTTACCGCTTGGAAAGCCTGATCAATGAGTTTTTTGATATCACGCGGTTTGCTTTGCAGAAACAGACCTTAAACAAAGAAGCTGTCAATTTAAGCATCATGCTTCAGCAGCTGACGGATGAGTTCTATCCGTTATTTGAGGAACGGCAGGTAGAATGCAAACTGCAGCTGCAGGAGGGCGTCATGATCAACGCCGACGCGGATAAACTGGCGCGAGTTTTCGATAATCTGCTGCGCAATGCGCTGGCGTATTGCGACAGCGGCACGGATATCGAGATTACGATGCGAGAGAATAATGATGGGGTGGAGCTGATGTTTGCCAACATCGGCCCGCAACTCAGCGAGGATCAGATTCCTATGTTGTTTGAGAAGTTCTACCGCGCTGATCCTTCACGCAGTGCCTCTACCGGCGGTGCGGGTCTGGGACTGGCGATTGCCAGAGATATCGTGGAAATGCACGGCGGAACGATCCGGGCTGTCGGCATCGGCAAACGGATTGAATTCCATCTGCATTTTAATAAGCGTCAGTAAGGATTCTTTCACCTCGATTGGTGGAAAGACGAAAAACAACACGAACGGCAGCAACGGACATAGAGAAATCCGCATCTCTCACGGATATGAAGTCAATTAACGGATCGAAAGATGTTGTCGTACTTTGTTCAATGAACGAGCGTGGGTTGAAAGAAGGCGGTTGGTCGTAAAAAGATTGTCACACAAGCTTAAACTGAACGAAAGAAGGCCGTTTTTCAGGCCTTCTTTTCTGAATTTGGTTTAAAAAGAAATGAAAAGAGTGCTTTGCCTTGCTTTTCTTGATATAATAAACCTCGGATAAGAAATTTGCAGGAAAGGAAGAAACAAGTATGGCATTTGAATCGTTGACAGAGCGGCTGAATAAAGCGTTTAAAAATATCAGCGGCCAGGGGAAACTGACAGAAAAAAACATGGACGACATGCTTCGGGAAGTTCGGCTGGCTTTGCTGGAAGCAGACGTCAATTACAAGATCGTCAAAGATTTTTTAGTCAATGTAAAAGATAAAGCGGTAGGTCAGGAGGTCTATACCTCACTGAATCCATCTCAGATGGTCGTCAAGATTGTTCATGATGAACTGGTTGCGCTTTTAGGTGAAAAGGAAGCACCGCTGAACTTTAAGGAATCCGGCATGACTGTCGTTATGATGGTCGGTCTGCAGGGGACGGGTAAAACGACCTCGGTTGGCAAGATTACCTCGCTTTTGAAGCGGAAATATAATAAGCATCCGATGCTGATTGCCGCGGACGTGATCCGTCCAGCAGCGATCGAACAGCTTCAGACTTTAGGCAAGGAAGTTGGTGCGGAGGTTTTCTCGTTAGGCATTGAAACCCCGGCTGTGGAAACGGTGCGTCAGGGTCTGGCACGGGCGAAGGAAAGCGGCGCGGATATCGTCTTGATCGATACCGCCGGCCGTCTGCATATCGACGATGAGCTGATGGAAGAGTTGGCTCAGATTAAGGAAATCGCGAAACCGGATGATATTCTGTTAACCGTCGATGCGATGACCGGTCAGGATATCATCAATGTAGCCCAGGCTTTCCATGAAAAATTGAATGTTACCGGATTAGTCGTTACCAAATTGGATGGCGATTCCCGCGGCGGCGGAGTGCTGTCAGTCCGTTCAATTACCCAGGTGCCGGTCAAGTTTATCGGTTTAGGTGAAAAGATGGAAGATCTGGACGTCTTCTATCCTGATCGGATGGCAGATCGAATTCTCGGCATGGGCGATATCATGACCTTAGTCGAGCAGGCACAGGAAAAAATGGATCTGGAACAATCCGAAAAGAGCGCCCGCAAGATGATGGAAGGCACCTTTACGCTGGACGATATGCTGCAGCAGGTCGAGCAGGTTCAGAAGCTGGGATCGTTGGGCGGCATCATGAAGATGATTCCAGGACTCAATCAGTTTGCATCGCAGATGGATGATGAAAAGACCACGCGGCAGATGAACCGCTCCAAGGCGATCATTCGCTCCATGACCAAAGAAGAACGTCAGGATCCAGGAATCCTGCGTGCCTCCCGCAAGAAAAGAATTGCGGCCGGCAGCGGCACTACTGTCCAGGAAGTCAATGCTTTGGTCAATCAGTTTGAGAAAACCCGGCAGATGATGAAACAGATGGCCCAGCTGCAGAAAGGCGGCAAGATGAACATGAACGCCTTGATGGGACAGAAAAAAGGCATGAATATTCCGCTTAATCCACGCCGGCGGAAGTGGTAGTCAGAAAAACGGTTAGAAAAATAAGCCTGTAAAGGAAAAACACTTGACAGGCTTTCTTTTTATGATATGATGAGTAAGTAATTTTCAGGAGGTATAGAAAAATGGCTGTTAAACTGCGTTTAAAGAGAATGGGTGCTAAGAAAGCTCCGTTTTACAGAATAGTTGCTGCGGATTCCCGCTTCCCAAGAGATGGACGTTCAATTGAAACGATCGGCTACTACAATCCGACAACGAATCCGGCTACGGTCAAGATCGATGCAGATCTGGCAATGAAGTGGCTGAGAAACGGCGCACAGCCTTCCGACACAGTTCGCAATCTGTTGTCCGGTGAAGGTCTGATGAAGCGTTTGCACGAAGAAAAAAACGCGAAGTAACTTATGGCAGAACTCGATCTGGAGAAAGTCTTACTGAACCTGGTCAAACCGATGGTGGAAGACCCGGACAGTGTATCAGTGAAGTCGCTGCCAAGTCTTAACGAAAACGAGATCCTGTTAGTGGTCTATGCCAAGAGCGAGGATATCGCTCGTCTGATCGGCCGCCAGGGAAGCATGGCTTCTGCACTGCGGCAGTTGATGAACGTGCCGGCTCGGATCGAAAACCGCCGGATTTCGGTAAAATTTGAGTCTTATTAAGAAGGATGCCCTGCATCCTTTTTTCAAAGCAGAAGGAGGAGTCGGGATGAAAAAAATGATCATCGGCAAAATCGTGAACACCTTTGGCATTCGTGGAGAATTAAAAGTCGTTCCGGATACCGATTTTATTGAGGAACGCTTCGCGCCGGGACAGACGCTGACCATCTGTATGCCTCAGGGAGATCAGATCGTCACGATTGCATCAGTCAAAGAACACAAGGGACTGCTGCTGGTGCTGCTGGAAGGCGTGACCAATATCAATCAAGTGGAATGCTACAAAGGCTGTGAACTGGCCATCGATCAGGAAACCTTGCCGCCGCTCGAGGAGGGGGAATATTATTTCTTCCAGCTGAAAGGCCTGAGGGCAGTGGATCCGCAGGGGCATGAACTAGGAACAGTCGTACGCATGGAAGCCTCGGCGGCGCAGAATCTGATTCGGCTGAAAAAACCGGACGGCAAAGAAGCATTAATTCCCTACATTGACGTTTTCGTCAAGCAGGTTGATCTGCAGGCGCAGACCATCACGCTGGATCTGATCGAGGGGCTGTTATGAGAATTACGATCCTGACGTTGTTTCCGGAAATGTTTGAAGGCTTTCTGACAACGTCGATCATTAAAAAGGCCCGGCTGAAAGGCCTGGCGGAAATCGAGGCGATCGACATCCGGGCGTTTACCGAGGATAAGCACAACCGCGTCGATGAATATCCTTTTGGCGGCGGTCAGGGAATGATTATGAAATGCCAGCCAGTGCTTGATTGTTTGAAAAGCGTCCGGACGCCCAGCAGCAAGGTGCTCTTGATGGCGCCGACCGGCCAGCAGTTCACTCAGGCCAAGGCCCGCGAGCTGCAGAAACAGGAACACCTGATTCTTTTATGCGGGCATTACGAAGGCTTTGACGCCCGAATCCGTGAATATGCAGATGAGGAAATCAGTATCGGCGATTATGTGCTGACCGGCGGGGAACTGGCCTCCATGGTGATCACCGATGCCGTGACCCGTTTGGTGCCGGGGGTGATCACCGAAGAAAGTCATCTTGATGAATCCTTTGAAAACGGACTGCTGGAATATCCGCAGTATACCCGTCCGGTGGACTATGACGGACATCGGGTGCCGGAGGTTCTGCTTTCCGGTCATCATGAGAATATCCGCAAGTTCAGACTGAAGGAATCCCTGCGTCTGACGCTGCAGGTGCGTCCGGATTTGCTTCAGCACCGCGCGTTTACGAAAGAGGAACTGAAGCTTCTCGATGAAGTTCGTGAGGAAGAGGAAGCCAAGGCGCTGAATCAGCTTGAAAGTCCTGAAATCAAGCCGGATTTGGAATAAAAAGGATTGCGTTTTCAGAAGGGGTATGTTATAGTTATACAGCTTAATAGCGTCCATGTTCCGCTGATTCCATGAATGAATGAGCATCGGATATATCAGGTATTTGAAAAGGAGAAAAAGTATGAATCTGAATTTAGTCAACGAAATTACAAAAGATCAGCTCCGTACTGACATTCCGGAATTTCGTCCAGGATGCACAGTTCGGGTTGACGTCAAAATCAAAGAAGGCGACAAATCCCGTATCCAGGCTTTTGAAGGTCTGGTTATCGCGAAGAAAGGCAGCGGCATCGCTGAAACTTTCACCGTTCGTAAAATGTCCAGCGGCGTTGGCGTTGAGAGAACATTCCCGCTGCATTCGCCGATTATCGACAAGATCACAGTTGTCCGTCGAGGCAAAGTCAGAAGAAGCAAGCTGTTCTATCTGCGCGGCCTGTCCGGCAAAGCGGCTCGTATCAAAGAAATTCGCTAGTCGAAGCCGGAGCTATCCGGCTTTTTCTTATGCAGCGCAGTTTTTGGGCGCAAGGAGGATAAGTCATGGATGAGATTAAAAAAGAACCAATCAACTGGGGACAGGAGATCTGGGAATTTGTCAAAATGCTTTTGATCAGTATCGTGGTTGTTTTCCTGTGCACACGATTTCTGATTCGACCGGTTCGGGTTGACGGGGATTCCATGTATCCGACGCTGCACAACAACGCTATCGGATTTTCGAATATTCTGACCTACCGGATGCAGGGGCTGAAGCGTTTTGACGTCGCAATCATTTATGTTCCGGAAAAGAAGGAACACCTGGTGAAGCGGGTGATCGGACTGCCGGGAGAGACCGTTGAATACCGTCAAGATCAGCTTTTGATCAACGGGGAAATTGTAGAAGAAGATTTTTTTGACGAGGACTACAAGCGCAGCCAGAGTACCAACGGCATCTTTACGCAGGATTTTGGTCCGGTCACGTTGGCGGAGGATGAGTATTTCATGCTTGGCGATAATCGGCCGTATTCCAGTGATTCCCGCTGGTACGGGGCATTTAAGAAAGAACAGATTAAAGCCAAAGATGTGGTCGTGCTGTTTCCGTTTCAACAGATAGGAGTGCATTGATATGACAATCCAGTGGTTTCCCGGTCATATGACCAAAGCCAAACGGGAAATGCAGGAGAATTTAAAGCTGGTTGACTTGGTGATCGAGCTGCGGGACTGCCGCATTCCTTTGTCTTCCAAAAATCCGATGCTGGATGACATCATTCAGACCAAACCCCGCTTGATCGTATTGTCGAAAAAGGATAAAGGGGAAGCCGAGATCACTCAGCAATGGATTGAAAAGCTGAAAGATGATACAACACTGGTCATCGCCGCCGATTTGCTTCATGACTCTTTCGTGCCGAAGCTGACGCAGGCCTGTAAGGAAGTCATGAAGGAAAAAATTGAACGGATGATTCGCCGCGGTATCCGTCCGCGGGCGATTCGGGCGATGGTAGTCGGGGTGCCGAATGTCGGAAAATCGACGATGATTAACCGACTGGCGGGCAAGAAGATCGCACAGACCGCGGATCGTCCGGGGGTTACCCGTTCGCTGCAGTGGGTCAAACTGAACAAAGACGTAGAACTGCTCGATACGCCGGGGGTGTTGTGGCCGAAATTTGAAGATCCGACCGTTGGGTTCCATCTTGCTTTGACAGGCGCGATCCGGGATGAAATTTTGCCCAAGGAAGACGTTGTGGTCTACGCGCTGAAATGGCTGAGTGCGCATGAGCCGCAGAAGCTGCAGGATCGTTATGCGCTGAGTGAAGTGGCGGAGGATCCATACGTTTTATTAGCGCAGATCGCTGCTTCCCGAAGACATTTAAACAAGCAGGGCGAAGCGGATCTCACACGGACGATCGACATGGTGATCAACGAAATCCGCAACGATAAGCTGGGTCCGATCAGCTGGGAGCGTCCAATATGAGCCATCAGGCTGGATTGGAATATGAACGCAGCTTCTGGGATCAAGGTAAACATGTCGTCGGCATCGACGAAGCCGGACGGGGGCCAATTGCCGGACCGCTAGTGGTCGCCGGAGCCGTGTTTGATATCGGCTATGCCAATTCAGAAATTTATGATTCCAAAGCCCTGAGCGAGAAAAAGCGGGAAATGTTGTTTTCACTGATTCTGAAAGAAGCCCGCTGCTACAAAATTAAAATTGTGACGCCTGAGGAAATTGACGCACTGAATATCTATCGTGCAACGCAGAAAGCGATGGAGGAAATCGCCCGTGAAATCAACGCGGAAGCCGTGCTGACCGATGCGATGCCGCTGTTAAACTGTGCCAAACCGACACTGTCGATCATCAAGGGAGATCAGAAGAGTCTGTCGATTGCCGCCGGCAGTATTTTGGCGAAGGTTGTTCGGGATCATATCATGCTGGGCTATGATCGGCTGTATCCGGAGTATGGCTTTGCCAAGCATAAAGGCTATCCGACAAAGGCGCATCTGGAAGCGATGGAGAAATACGGGGTGCTGCCATTTTATCGAAAAAGCTACGGCCCGGTTGCGCGAATGAACCAGTTAGCACTGAATCTGGATTAAGCAGCTTTAAAGAACAACAGAACAGGAATGATCTGAATTATCGGATCATTTTTTGCATTGCACGATCTGCGAAGACATAGGTTTACATCAAGCAGTACAAGAAATGAAGTCAGATATTTTATTAAGGGAAAAACGGATACGAATCTCAGGCGCAAGAAAGTAAACCCGTATCCCGCTGAAAATCCGGAATGATCCGAGTAAAATGTGCTTACCGGTAAAAAAGGAAGGCTGTTGGTAAAAAAAACAGTCTTTTTTAAAATGTTGCGTATATCTTTATAGAAGGGTCAAGGTGAAGATATGCAGAAGCAAATATTAGGATTAGCGTTAAAGTATCAGGGAGAATGGGAAAAGATCACACTGGGATTAAAGCAGGGAGAAAAGCCGCCTTGTCCGGCCATATCAGAAAAGTATGTCACCTGGGCGGATGCTCAATATCCAGCCTTGTTCCGACAGCTTCGCTATCCGCCCTGGATTCTGTTTTATCGCGGGAATCTGTCCCTGGCAGATTTGCCGGCCACGGGCATTGTCGGTTCGCGTAAGGCCTGCCGGTATGGTTTGACGATGACGGAACGCTGCTGCGCGGCACTGAAGGACGAGGTGATCGTCAGCGGTTTGGCGTTGGGCATCGATGGGGCGGCGCATCGGGCAGCGCTGCGAATGTGCCGGGGAACAATCGGCATTGCCGGATGTGGATTGGATCGGCCATATCCGGCGTATAATCGGGATTTGTATGAGGAACTGCCTAAGGCTAATTTACTGCTTAGCGAATATCCGCCGCATACACCGCCGCAAAAACATCATTTTCCCTGGCGCAATCGGCTGATCGCGGCTTTGAGCGATCGCATCGTTGTCATGCAGGCGGGCTTTCACAGCGGGACAATGCTGACAGTCAGTGAAGCGCTGGAGCTGAATCGGGAAGTTTGGTGTCTGCCCTATCCCGCAATGAATAAAGAAGGGGAAGGCTGCAATCTGCTGATCAGCCAGGGGGCAGAGATTCTATTGGAGCCCGCTCAGCTCACAAGAGGTCCTGGACAATGGACTCAAGCCTGTAAAAACCGTGTTAAATCGATGAAATTTTGAAAAGTTATTTGTAATTTCTGCAAAGTTATGGCAATATAGGTTATTGGAACTGAGAAGGACTCAGTAGTAAGGAGGATGACGATGAAAAACTTAGTCATTGTCGAGTCGCCGTCAAAATCAAAAACAATCGAAAAATACTTGGGAAAGGATTACGAAGTAGTTTCCTCCAAGGGACATATCCGCGATCTGGCCATCAAAGGAAAGGATGGTCTGGGCGTCGACATCAACGACAACTTCAAAGCGACCTATACGATCAGCGATGATAAAAAAGAGACCGTCAAAGAATTGAAAGCCAAGGCGAAAAAGGCCGATCAAGTTTATCTGGCAACCGACCCCGACCGCGAAGGGGAGGCGATTTCCTGGCACTTGGCCAGCGAATTAAAGCTGGACGTCGATCAGGATAACCGTGTGGTTTTTAATGAAATTACCAAGGATGCGGTGCTTCAGGCCTTTGATCATCCGCGCAAGATTGATATGGACCTTGTTCATTCCCAGGAAACCCGCCGGATTTTGGACCGGATCATCGGGTTTAAGCTGTCCAAGCTGCTCAAATCGAAAATTCGCAGCAAGTCCGCCGGCCGTGTGCAGTCGGTGGCTTTAAAGCTGATCGTGGAGCGGGAAAAGGAAATCAAGGCGTTTGTGCCGGTAGAATATTGGACGCTGGATGCCAAGTTCAAAGAGGACGGCAAGGAATTCAGCGCCGCCCTGGCGAAGATCAACGGGAAGAAGGCTGAAATTCACAATCAGGAGGAAGCCGATCAGGCGCTGGCAGCCTGCCAGGGCGAGATGACGGTTTCCGCGTTAAAGAAACAAGTCCGCAAAAAGGAAGCCAAGCCGCCGTTAATCACCTCAACTCTGCAGCAGGAAGCATCAACCAAGCTGGGTTTTTCCGCGAAGAAAACGATGCAGGTGGCGCAGAGGCTGTATGAGGGCGTAGAACTGGAAGATCACAGCGAAGGTCTGATCACGTATATGCGTACCGATTCCACCCGTCTGAGCAATGTCTTTATCGAAGCTGCCCAGGGCTATATTACAGAGCGTTTCGGCAAGGAATACTGGGGCAAATACAAGATCAAGAATGATGAAAATTCCCAAGACGCCCACGAGGCGATCCGTCCGACGAGTTTGGACAATGAGCCGGAACAGGTCAAGAAGTATCTAAGTCCGGATCAATACAAATTGTACAAGCTGATCTATGCCCGCGCCGTGGCCTCGCTGATGGCCCCAAGCAAGTCCAATACCGTCAGCGTTGTCCTGTCAATCAACGGTTATGATTTCAATGCCAGCGGCACGCAGTTAGCCTTTGAGGGTTATTTAAAAATGGTTTCCGATTATGAATCGAGCAAGGATGTGCTGCTTCCGGACTTAAACGAAGGTCAGAAGTGCACACCGGTTTCCCTCAACGGCAATCAGCATTTTACTGAACCGCCGCTGCGCTATTCCGAAGCTCGGCTGATCAAGGAAATGGAAGAACAGGGAATCGGTCGTCCGTCAACCTATTCGATGATCATTGACACGATTCAGCAGCGCGGCTACGTCGAACTGAAAAAGGCCAGTGAAACAAGCAAGACCAAGGTTTTCTTCCCGACCGAACAGGGGGAGCTGACCTCGCAGAAGCTGGAAGAATTTTTCAATGACATCATCAACGTCCGCTATACAGCGAACATGGAAACCGAGCTGGATGAAATTGCCGAGGGCGATCGGGATCATGTTCAGTCGCTGAAAGAATTTTATGATAAATTTGAGCCGTTAGTCGACAACGCTTATCAGAACATGGAAAAAATGGAACCGGAAAAGATCGGCGAAGCTTGTCCGGAATGCGGTGGGGAACTGGTGATCCGTCAGGGACGGTTCGGCAAGTTCATCAGCTGTCTGAACTATCCGCAATGCAAATACACGCGTAAAATTGAAGCACCGGAAAAAGAGAAGCCGGAACCGACGGGCAAGCTTTGCCCGGAATGCGGCGGCGAGCTGCTTAAGCGGAAAAGCCGCTACGGCAATTACTTCTTAGGCTGTTCCAATTTCCCGAAATGCCGCCACATTGAAAATATTGAAGGGGAAAAGAAGCCGACCTTCCGCCGGAAAGGAAAGAAAAAAGATGCCGAATAGAGTGACGGTCGTGGGTGCAGGCTTAGCCGGCAGCGAAGCGGCTTGGCAGCTGGCGCAGCGCCATATCCCAGTGACGCTCATTGAGATGCGGCCAGGAAAAATGACCCCAGCTCACAAAACCGGCAGCTTTGCCGAACTGGTCTGTTCCAATTCGCTGCGTTCGGATGCCCTGACCAATGCGGTCGGGATTCTGAAAGAAGAAATGCGGCGCCTGGATTCGCTGATCATGAAGGTTGCCGACGAGTTTAAAGTTCCGGCAGGCAGCGCCCTGGCAGTGGATCGTGAGGCGTTTTCGCAGGCGGTTACCGAAAGACTCAGCGCCCATCCGATGGTGGAGGTTGTGCATCGTGAGGTGACGGAGATCCCTGAGGGACCCTGCATCATCGCCAGCGGGCCGCTGACCAGCGACGCGCTGAGTCAACAGATCCAGGCTTTTCTGGATCAGGAATCGTTCTACTTTTACGATGCGGCCGCGCCGATCATCGAAAAAGACAGCATTGATTTCACCAAGGCTTATTTCAAGTCGCGTTATGATAAGGGCGAGGCCGATTACATCAACTGTCCGATGGACAAGGCTCAGTTTGAAGCTTTTTATGAGGCGCTGATCCATGCGGAAAGCGCGCCGATTCACGAACATGAAAAGGAAATTTACTTTGAGGGCTGCATGCCGTTTGAAGAAATGGCACGGCGCGGGGAGAAAACGCTGTTGTTTGGGCCGATGAAGCCGGTAGGACTGGAACGTCCCGATGGCAGCCGGCCTTATGCCGTCGTGCAGCTGCGTCAGGATAATGCCGCCGCCAGTATGTACAATGTCGTCGGTTTTCAGACGCATTTGAAATGGCCGGAACAAAAACGCATCCTGCAGATGATTCCGGGGCTGGAAAACTGCGTGATCTTACGCTATGGGGTCATGCACCGCAACAGCTATATCAATTCCCCAACCTGTCTGCGTCCGACATATCAGACACGAGGACGCGAGGATTTATTTTTCGCTGGGCAGATGACGGGGGTGGAAGGCTATATCGAATCCGCAGCCAGCGGCTTAAACGCTGGAATTCAATGTGCCCGGCTGGTTCTGGGACTGGATCTGATACCGTTTCCGCAAACCTGTATGATCGGGGCGATGGCGCATTATATTACCCATGCCGATCCGAAGCATTTTCAGCCGATGAATGCGAATTTCGGCATCATGCCGTTAGTTCAGAAAGTAAAAAAGAGTGAACGCAAGGAAGCCTATGGCGTCCAGGCGCTGAAGGAGCTGGAACAGTTTTGCCGCACACTGACATGGGACACGAAGTAACCCCGCAGCAAAAGGCAGCGGCTCAGCTGAGGATCAGGGTGGATGAATTCATCGAATTCATCGTTGCCCGCCGCAGCGGCTCGGCTGCCACGGCCGATGGCTACCGTCGGGATCTGGAACGCTTCGCCGCTTTTCTGGCGGAAAAGGAAATCGCGGATTTCGGCCAGGTCGATAAAGCGCTGATGTTTGACTATGTTTCGCTTTTGCGCAGCGGTAAGATTACCCGCGGCAAAATCAGCGACAGTTCTTTTTCAAGGATGTTGTCAACGCTGCGGTCATTCTACCATTATCTTAACCGCTATCAGGGGCTGCGGGTCAACCCGACGCGGGGGCTGCATTCACCCAAGCTGAACCGCACGATTCCGGAGTTTCTGACGTTTGATCAGATGATGACGCTGTTTGATTCCTTTGACTGCGAAGATCCGGCGGCGCTGCGCAACCGCGCGATTCTGGAAACGATGTACGCCTGCGGTCTTCGGGTCAGTGAAGTTTGTTCCTTAACCCTGAATGAGCTGGATCTTGATGAGCGGATTCTGACCGTCAGCGGCAAGGGCGGCAAGCAGCGGATCGTTCCCTTTTATAAACGGCTGCGGACACTGTTAATCCGATATCTAAAGGAGTCGCGGGCGCTGTATCTGAAAGAAGAGCATGGGGTGGTGTTTGTTTCCCAGCGCGGTGCGCCGATCACCCCGCGTGCCGTACAGATGATCCTAGCCCAAGCGGGGCAGGATGCCGGACTGAATCAGCCGCTGCATCCGCATATGCTGCGGCACTCGTTTGCGACGCATCTGCTCGACAACGGCGTGGATCTGAGGACGGTGCAGGAGCTTTTGGGACACAGCTCGCTCTCGACGACGCAGATTTATACGCATATCACCGTCGATCGGCTCAAGAAATCGGTCGACGATGCCCATCCGCATTCCCATGAGCGTTCAAAAAATCAAATAAATGCCTGAATCAGGCTTCAATAAGGCACTTTTGGGATTGCAACCGGAAGTGCCTTATGGTATATTAATACATGGCATCCGCTTCAGGTGGGTGCACAACACACATCATGGATTCACGGCTCCGTGCTTGAGCGATCAAGTGACCGTGTTGGAAGTGATGGAGGATATAACGGAAAGCGAGGAAATTAAAAATGTCAGTTGTATCTATGCGTAAAATGCTCGAAAGCGGCGTTCATTTCGGACACCAGACCCGTCGTTGGGATCCGAAGATGAAACCGTATATCTACACAGCGAAAAACGGTGTTTACATCATCGATTTAGCCAAGACACAGCAGAAGCTGGATGAAGCTTATGAAGCGATGAAGGCGATTGCTGAAAAGGGCGGCAAGGTTCTGTTTGTCGGCACCAAGAAGCAGGCTCAGAGCGTTGTTCTGGATGAAGCTCTGCGTTCTGGTTCTTTCTATGTTAACCAGCGTTGGCTGGGCGGCATTCTGACGAACTACCGCACAATTCAGAAGCGCATCAAGCGGCTTTTGGAAATTGAAGAAATGGAAGCTTCCGGATCGATCAATGTTTATCCGAAGAAGGAAGTCGCTCAGATCCGCAAGGAAGCAGCCCGTCTGGAAAACTTCTTAGGCGGCATCAAAGAAATGAAGAAACTGCCGGATGCAATCTTCGTTGTCGATCCGAAGGAAGAACACAACGCGGTTGCTGAAGCGAAGAAGCTGAACATTCCGGTCTTTGCGATGGTTGACACCAACTGCAACCCGGAAGAAGTTGATTACCCGATTCCTTCCAATGATGATGCAATTCGTTCGGTAAAACTGATCATCGGCGTATTGGCGGATGCGATCGTTGAAACCAAGGGCGGTCTGTTAAGCTATGCTTACCAGGAAGATCAGGAAGCGGAAGACATCACGATGAAGGAAGTCATCATCAACGTTGAACAGCAGGCGGAAGAAAACGAACGCCGCCGTCGTCAGAGAAACGAAGAACGCCGTCCGCGCAACAACCGCTATGGCGATAACAAGCGTTTCACACCGCGCCGCGAAAATGCTGAAGCTGCCAAGGCTGCTGAAGCTGCACCAGCTGCTGAAGCAAAACCGGCAGAAGCTGCAAAGGAGGCAAAATAGTCATGGCAATTACCGCTGCATTAGTAAAAGAACTGCGTGAAAGAACAAGCGCAGGCATGATGGACTGCAAAAAGGCCCTGACCGAATGCGACGGCGACATGGAAAAGGCCATTACCTGGCTGCGTGAAAAGGGCATCGCCAAAGCGGCGAAAAAGGCTGGCCGGATCGCGGCTGAAGGTCTGACCCGGGTCGTAGCCGAAGGCAACCGGGCTTGCTTGATTGAAGTCAACTCGGAAACCGATTTCGTCGCCAAGAACGAACAGTTCTTAGACCTGATCAATACGACAGCAGAGATGATCCTCAAAGCTGCGCCGAAGACGCTGGAAGAAGCTCTGGCTTTGGATGTCAAGGGTGCAACGCTGGAAAGCAAGTTCATCGATGCCACAGCGACAATCGGTGAAAAGATTACGCTGCGCCGCTTCGAAATCATGGAAAAGACAGACAACGACATTTTTGGAACATATATGCACATGGGCGGCAAGATCAGCGCCTGCGTCGTTTTAAAGAACAGCGATGACGCGGCGGTTGCCAAAGACATGGCGATGCAGGTGGCTTCGATGAGCCCAAGCTATGTTTCCCGCAACCACATGCCGGCGGAAGTTGTTGAAAAGGAAAGAGTCGTTCAGATGGAAATCATGAAGAATGACGAATCCCTGGCCAACAAGCCGGAAAAAGTGCTGCAGGGCATCGTTGAAGGCCGTCTGAGCAAGTCTTTGCAGGAAATGTGCCTGGTTGACCAGCCGTTCTTCAAAGATCCGAACCAGAAGGTTTCTCAGGTTCTTAAGGCTGCGAATACAGAAGTTGAAAGCTTCATTCGCTACGCTGTCGGCGAAGGTCTGGAAAAACGCGAAGAAAACTTTGCGGAAGAAGTCGCCAAGCAGATCGGCAAATAAGCACACCCTAAAGCGATTGAGTGATCAGTCGCTTTTTTTTGTTCTTATAAAACAATGGCTCTTTCAAAAATAGTGTTGGCAAAAGACGCCTTTTTTTGGAAAATTCAGGTGAAATTCTCATGTTGTTCACCCAGACTTCGTTTTAAATGGGTATACTATCTTCATCAAAAACGAGGTGAATTATGAAACATCATTCTTTTCCAGCACTGATCAGCCTGTATCTGATTCTGAGCGGATGCAGTACAGCCCCGACCTCAACACCTTCCACTTCCCCCGTCCAGACCGCTGAAGAAGCCGTGTCCATAACACTTAGCGATCAAGAAATTCTGGTAGATGGACAGGCGATCACCGGCACCGGTGCGGTCACGTTGTCCCATGACATCGTCTATTATGAAGCGGATCAGGGAACAGCGTATGGCGAAGGCAGCCCTGCGGATGAACATCCTGCCGAGGAAGCGGCGGCGCATTCGGTGATCACAATCCGCGAGCCGGGAACCTATCGGATCAGCGGTACACTCAGTCAAGGACAGATCGCGGTTGATCTGGGTGAAGATGCCGACAACGATCCCGCTGCTGTGGTTACCTTGATTCTGGATCAGGCGGAGATAACCTGCACGGTCGCCCCGGCGATCATTGTCTATCATGCTTATGAGTGTGCGGACGAACAGGCCCAAAGCGAGGTGAATACCCAGGTGGCAGGGTTTAACCTGATCGTTGCCGACAACACTGAAAACTACGTGAAGGGTGCCTATGTTACGAAAATATACCAAGAAGGCACAACGAAGAAGCTGCATAAATACGACGGTGCGATTGAGTCCAAAGTCTCGATGAACCTTGACGGTGAAACGGAAGGCAATGGAATCCTGAACGTTGAGGCCAGCAATGAAGGCATTGAAACGGCGATGCATATGACAATTAACGGCGGAAACTGGTTCATTCATTCCGCGGATGATAGTCTTAATGCCAATGAAGACGGCATTTCCGTCATCACGATCAATGACGGAACGGTGCGCTGCGATGCCGGAGCTGGTGAGGAAGGCGACGGGATTGACTCCAATGGCTGGATCGTCATCAACGGCGGTATGGTTCTTGCCTCGGCCAATCCAACAAGCATGGACAGCGGGCTGGATTCCGACAACGGGATTGTGATTCACGGCGGCACTGTGCTGGCAACGGGCAATATGTTTGATGAAATCGACGAGGCTTCAACGCAGAATGTCGCGGTCTTCAGCTTTGCTCAAACTCTGACGGCAGCGGACTGGCTGGTGTTGGCAGACAACGATGGACAGCCGGCTGTCGGTCTGAATGCACAGAATACTTATACAATTTTAATCTATTCCTCACCGCAGCTTGACGCTCAGGAGTATACGCTGGCGCAGACTTCAAGCGTGAAGGGAGAGGATCTCGGCGGACTTGTCACTTCTGTGCAGTCAACCGATGAACTCCATGCGCTTGGCTATTCGCAGACAACCCTGGGCATGGGAATGCGTCCGCAGGGCGGAGCGTTTGGTAAAGAAGAAAATTCGCAAACAGGTACGGCTGAAGATGGCCGTCCACAGGGAGAACGTCCGCAGCCTGATGAACAAGCGGAGCGTGATCATCAACCTCCGGCCGATCTGAAAAAGCCGGAGGAAGGTGATCGGCCGATACAGGATAGACAGGATCAGGGTGCCTTCAATGAAGAACCTGGGGAAGTGAATTCGGTTTTCTCCCTCCAGTCCGGTATCTCAATGTTCTCCGGAATCCGGCGGCTGGAAGAAGCTGAGTGATCAAAGGCGGCGTCAGCCGTCTTTTCCACATTTAAAGCAAAGTCCGGATGAAATGGAAGGCAGCGGAGGCGACAAATTAAAAAGATTGTCAACAAATTCAGCATTGTCCTTTTCAATCCGTTGGAAATCGCCTACAATAAAAGAAAGTGAGAAACTTTGCGGGATGAAAAAGGTCGGAAAGCTGATCGGTACGACATACACTTTTATGCGGGTGTCAGATTCTTTAAATTTGATGAACTTGGTGTCAGACCCTAGGAAAACATGGGCGAATATGATAAAATAACGTCTGAAAAAGAAGCAGTCACAGAATTCGTTTCTGATGAAAAAGGAGAGATAACTATGTACAAGCGCATCCTGCTCAAACTCAGCGGAGAAGCTCTGTCCGGACAAGGAACCAATTTTGACCCTGAAATTCTGAAATCACTGGCCAGCCAGATCAAGGAAATTCAGGATCTGGGCGTCGAAATTGCGATTGTGGTCGGCGGCGGCAACTTCATCCGCGGCAAAATGGCGGAAAAAATGGGAATTGAGCGTGTTCAGGCCGATTATATGGGCATGCTTGCCACAGTCATCAATGCATTGGCAATTCAAAGCTCGCTGGAACAGATCAATGTTCCGACCCGTGTTCAGACGGCGATTGAAATGAATAAGGTCGCGGAGCCGTTCATTGCCCGCCGCGCGATCCGGCATCTGGAAAAAGGCCGGGTTGTGATCTTTGGCGCCGGCACCGGAAGCCCGTTCTTCTCAACGGATACGACGGCGGCATTAAGAGCTTCGGAGATCAAAGCGGACGTCATTCTGATGGCCAAAAACGGCGTCGACGGCGTCTATTCCGCAGATCCTAAATTAGATCCAAACGCGGTAAAATATGACCGGTTAACGTATATGGATCTGATCCAAAAAGGCCTGGCAGTCATGGATACGACCGCAACATCGATGTGTATGGATAATCACATCGACCTGATCGTCTTCAATATGAATCAGGAAGGCAATATCAAGCGCGCCGTGATGGGCGAAAGCATTGGAACAATCGTAGAATAAACAGGAGGAACCTTACGATGATGAAAGAAATACTGGATAACAGCCGCTCTAAAATGCAGAAAGCGATCGACACCTTCAGCGAACATCTGGAAACCATCCGCACAGGACGGGCCAATGCCGGCATGCTTGCCGGAGTGGAAGCCGATTATTACGGCTGTCCGACGCCGATTAACCAGATCAGCTCGATTACGGTTGTCGAAGGCCGTCAGCTGGTCGTTAAGCCGTATGATTCCAGTTCGCTGAAAGCGATTGAGCATGCGATCAATAAGTCCGATCTGGGTCTGAATCCGCAGAATGACGGTTCTGTCATCCGCATCAATGTTCCGGCTTTAACGGAGGAAACTCGGAAAGAATTATGCAAGAAGGTTTCCAAGCTGTCGGAAGAAGCGAAGATTGCGGTCCGTAATCTGCGTCGGGATGCAAACGAGGCTGCGAAAAAAGACGAAACGCTGACCGAAGATGCAGAAAAAGAATGCCTTGAAAAAATTCAGAAGCTGACGGATGAAATGATTAAGAAGGTCGAAGCCGTCGCTGCTGAAAAAGAAAAAGAAATCATGACAGTGTAACGGCAAAGCTCACCTTGAAGTGAGCTTCTTTGATAAGGAGCGACGGTATGGAAGAAAAAATTAGACATGTAGCGATTATTATGGACGGCAACGGACGTTGGGCGAAAAAACAGGGCAAGGTCCGCACCGCCGGTCATTACCAGGGCGTTGAGAATGTGCGCAATATCGCGATTGCGGCGAATGATCTGGGCGTAGAAGTGCTGACGGTGTTCGCTTTTTCGACGGAGAACTGGAAACGTCCGGAGGAAGAAGTCAGTTATCTGATGAAGCTGCCGTCGGTCTTCTTTAAACGCTTTTTAAAGGAACTGATGGAAAAGAACATCCGGATCACGATGATCGGGGAAATGGATCAGATTCCTAAAGATACGGCAAAAGTGCTTCAGGCTGCGATTGATGATACGCGGGAAAATACCGGTATGATCCTGAACTTTGCGATGAATTACGGCGGCCGCCGGGAAATTGTATTGGCGGCACAGGCCTATGCCAAGGATGTGCGGGAGGGCAAAGCCAGCGATTCGATCAGCGATGCGGAGTTTGGAAACTACTTGATGGGTGCACAATTTCCGCCGCTGGATCTTTTGATCCGCACCAGCGGAGAGTATCGGATTTCCAACTTTATGCTTTGGGAAATTGCGTATGCAGAAATGATCTTTGTGGAGGAAGCCTGGCCGGATTTCACACCGGAGCTACTGAAGCAGTGTCTGGATCAGTTTAAACAGCGGGACAGGCGGTTTGGAGGCGTCAAGTGAAACAGCGTATCCTGACCGCCACGCTGATCATCGCGGTGGTATTGCCGCCGTTGATTTTAGGCGGAACGCTGATCGATCTGTTGATGTTGTTCTGCCTGGTCACCGGAGCGTATGAAATTACGCATTGTCTGAAAACGCCGCGTAAGAATTTACTCATGATCGCCATGATTGGCGTGATGATCGCTTTGGCTTTGATCAGTCCGCAGTTCTTGGGGGCTGGCCTGGCGCTGACGATGGTGGTGCTGTTTGCCGCGGCGATTGCCGATCCCAAGCTGGATTTAAACGACATTACGCTGGTTTTTGCGATGCTGACGATCTTTACGATGGCGGTTCGCTCGATTATTTCGATTTATGCTCAGAATTCATGGCTGATGATGTATGTGATTTTAGCCACCTATCTGACAGATACTGGTGCATATTTCAGCGGTTATTTCTTTGGCAAGCATAAACTGATCGAACGTATTTCCCCGAAGAAAACGGTGGAAGGCGCCATCGGCGGATGGCTGTGCGGGATGCTGGGCGCGTTTGTCTTTGCGCTGACCATGCTGCCGGAGCTGTCGATGGGCCTTGCGCTGTTTGGCGCAGCGACGATGGCGATTGTCGGACAGCTGGGGGATCTGGCGTTCAGTCTGATTAAACGAAATGTCGGTATCAAAGATTTCGGATCTTTTCTGCCGGGACATGGTGGGATTTTGGACCGGATCGACAGTCTGTTATTTAATTTGTTGTATTTTACGCTGATTTTAGCGATGGTGGTGTAATATGAAACGTTGTTGTGTAATGGGCGTAACCGGTTCGATCGGGGTGCAGACCGTGGACGTCTGTACGGCGCATCCGGAGGCTTTTCAAATCACTTCAATCAGTGCCGGACGCAATCTGGCACAGCTGCGAAAACTAATTGTACAGCTGCCGCACTTAAAAGCGGTCTGTGTTCAGGAGGAAGCGGATTGTCTGACGCTGACCCGCGAATTTCCAAATCTGGAATGGGTTTGGGGCGAGGCGGGACTGCTTCGTTTAAGCGAGCGGGAGGACTACGATGTGCTGGTCAACGCTTTAGTCGGATTTGTCGGCTTAAAGCCAACGCTCAAAGCGATTGAAGCAGGACATGACATCGCGCTGGCCAATAAGGAAACGTTAGTAGTCGCCGGAGCTTTCGTCAATGCGGCCTGCCGTCAGCATCAGGTAGCACTGCTGCCGATTGACAGCGAACATTCCGCGATCTTCCAATGCCTGCAGGGAAACCGCAGGGATCAGCTTCAGCGTTTGATCATCACCGCGTCCGGCGGCAGCTTCCGGGATTTAACCCGTGAACAGTTAAAGGGTGTGACGGTGAAGCAGGCCTTAGCGCATCCAAACTGGTCGATGGGAGCCAAGATTACGATTGACAGCGCGACGATGATGAACAAGGGGTTTGAAGTTATCGAAGCGCATTGGCTGTTTGATGTGGATTTTGATCACATTGACGTGCTGATTCATAAGGAAAGCGTGATCCATTCGCTGGTTGAATATCAGGATCATGCGGTGATCGCCCAGCTGGGAACAGCGGACATGCGGCTGCCGATTCAGTATGCATTAAGCTATCCTGACCGTCTGCCGTTAATCAACAGCCAGCCGCTGGATCTGGCTGCGATCGGAACACTGCATTTTGCCCCAGCCGATTTTACTCGCTATCCCTTGCTTGGGTTAGCTTATGAAGCAGGAAGAAAACAAGGAACGATGCCGGCGGTCATGAATGCCGCCAACGAGGAAGCCAACGCTGCATTCCGTGAGGGGAAAATTTCATTTTTAGACATTGAGGAGCTGGTGATCGACGCCTGCCGAACTCTCGCTTTCACGGATTCACCATCCCTGGATGCGATTTTCGAGGCAGATCATCAGGCCCGTGAGTTTGTGAAATCACATCTGAAAGGAGCCTAAGCAATGGCAATTTTGTATTTTATCATCCTGCTGTCCGTGATCATCATCGTCCATGAATGCGGCCATCTGATCGCTGCCAAGTGTTTCCATGTTTACTGCGGTGAATTTTCTATTGGGATGGGACCGAAGCTGTGGTCCTATAAAGGCAAGGAAACGACATTCACGCTGCGGGCTTTGCCAATCGGCGGCTACGTTGCGATGGCGGGCGAGGAAGGCAGCGAATTTGAAGGCGTGCCGCGTGAGCGGACGATCAAAGGCGTATCGCATTGGAAGCAGATCATCATCATGCTTGCCGGAGTGATCATGAACTTCGTGCTGGCCTGGTTGATCTTCGCTTCAATCATTTTGATCAACGGCAGCTACAACATTGCTCCCAAAGCGGTTGTCGGCGGCGTGGTCGCCGGTTCACCGGCGGAGGCCGCAGGTTTTGCGGAAGGCGATGTAATTACGAAAGTGGTCTTCGCTGACGGTACGGTCGTCAAGCCATCCAACTTTTATGAGATTTTGACGTATTCGATGGACAATACCGATCCGGTAACCTATACGTTAAAGCGCGGCGGGGAAACATTGGAAAAAACGGTAGCTCCAGTGTATGACGAGCAGGAGCAATCGTGGCTGGTCGGTATCAAAATCCCCCCGGCAACGCAGGTCAAAACCACACTGCTCAACAGCGGTTACTATGGCGCTCAGTATATGGGGCAGACCGTCAAGGAACTCATCACAGCTCTGACCCGTCTGGTCAAGGGCATCGGATTTGAGGATCTGTCCGGTCCGGTCGGCATTTATCAGGTTACGGAGCAGCAGGCCAGTCTGGGGCTGCAGAACTATATTTTATTGATCGCGCTGTTATCGCTGAATGTCGGCGTGTTCAATCTGCTTCCGCTGCCGATTTTGGACGGCGGGCGAATTCTGCTGGTGATCGTGGAAATGATTATCGGCAAGCCGCTCAACCAAAAGCTGGAGGCTGGAATTACAGCGGTCGGCGTAGCCCTAGTTCTGCTTTTAATGGTGTATGTGACCTGGCAGGATTTAATGCGGTTGTTTATTTAGCTCCATCTCCTCAAAGGCGAGGAAGACATAGAACAAATAGGAGGAATCAGCATGAGTATTTTAGTCACAGGCGGTACCGGTTTTATCGGCAGCCACACAACAGTGGAACTGATCAACGCGGGTTATGATGTTGTCATTATTGACAACCTGGTCAATTCCTGCAAAGGCGTAGTGGATCGCATTGAAAAGATCACCGGAAAACGTCCGCGCTTCTACGAAAATGATTTGCTGGACAAAGCGGCGGTGAAAAAGGTTTTTGAAGAAAATGAGATCGAAGCGGTCATTCACTTTGCCGGATTGAAAGCGGTCGGGGAATCGGTAACGATCCCTTTGACCTATTATCACAACAACTTAACCGGCACGCTGATTCTGTGTGAGGTCATGAAGGAACACAACTGCAAGAAGATCGTGTTCTCTTCCAGCGCCACAGTCTACGGTGATCCGCATAAGGTACCGATCACAGAGGATTTCCCGTTATCGACAACGAATCCTTACGGTTCAACAAAGCTGATGATCGAACGGATTTTAAGCGATGTCTTCGTTTCCGATACGGACTGGAGCATCATGCTGCTGCGCTACTTCAATCCTATCGGCGCGCATAAGAGCGGGCTGTTGGGAGAAACGCCAAACGGCATTCCGAACAACCTTGTGCCGTACATCGCTCAGGTTGCCACCGGCAAGCGCGAATTTTTGCGGGTTTGGGGCAATGACTACAATACGGTCGATGGTACCGGCGTGCGCGACTACATCCACGTCGTCGATCTGGCGTTAGGGCACATCAAGGCTGTTGAATATGTCCTGAAAAACAAAGGAGTGGAAGCCGTCAATCTGGGAACCGGTCACGGCTATTCTGTGCTGCAGGTCAAGGATGCCTTTGCCAAAGCCAGCGGTAAGGAAATTCCATATAAGATCATGCCGCGCCGGCCAGGGGATATCGCTACCTGCTATGCGGATACAGTCAAAGCTAAAAAGCTGCTGGGCTGGAGTGCCCAGTACGGCATTGATGAAATGTGCCAGGATTCCTGGTATTTCCAGCAGCAGAATCCGGACGGGATTACTGAATAACCAACTAAACGAGGAAAGCAGTCGTGAATAGGCTGCTTTTTTTGTTAACTGGGAAAGTACTCTAAAGAGCCGAGAAGAGAAAAAGTGCCAAAAAGGCACAATAAAAACCAGCAAGTAAGGATTAGAAATATTAAGATGTTAGAAAGGGTACCTATGTAAATTAATTCAATTTTTACGATATAAAGTATCACGATGACATTTGGAACATTGGAAACAAGGAGGATCACTTTCTCCAATCTCTTTTAAAAAGTCAGCTTCTTCACCATATACAAAATCTGGGATATTTTCCTCATGTCCACAATGGATGCATTTCATCGTGATATAGCTTTCGCGAGCTACATCGAGATCATTTAAAAAATCAAATTCATTTTCATCATTATAAGTCTTCATCTTGTGAAGCGAGAGAGAGGAGGAAGGAACAGATCTGCAGGAATACTCTCCTGGCAAGAAACAGAGAGGGGCTCTGAAGGTTTAGACTTTCAGAGTGATGCTTGCATCACTTTCTTGTTGGTAAAGTTCTATGCAAAGGCAGAGTCCTTGTCTCTAAATGAAAACAATCTTACTGGATATACTTTTTTATAGCTGATGAAAGGCAAAATAGATTAAGAGGAACGTCGCAAAGGAAGGACAAGTTCATCGAAAGGTTAAAAAAATTGAACTTTCTGTTGATGGAGAATGCAATGTGAAAATGTTATCATGACTTTGGAGGGAAGGAAAATGAAAAAAATAACAACCAGTCTTTTAGCTTTATTGATGATTCTGTCCGTCACGGCCTGTTCTTCAGTCCAAGAAGAAACCTTTGAGGGCTCAGCACAGGGGTACGGCGGAACGGTAACCGCCAAAGTCACATTCAAAGCCGACAAGATGACATCCGTGGCAGTGGTAGCACCTGATGAAACTGAAGGTGTAGGATCTCGGGCAGTAGAGGAACTGCCGGAGAAAATTGTCGCAGCCAACAGTGCCGACGTCGATGTCTGCGCTGGAGCAACAATGACGTCCAAAGCCATTTTATCTGCGGTGAAGCAGGCCATCGGCAAGAAAAATGGAGAAACTGAGAGCACAACGGCGATGACAGAGGGTACCTACAGTGCTGTCGTCGCCGGTCATAATGGTGAAATGACTGTGGAAACAACCGTGGATTCAACTTCGATCCTGGAGGTAAAAATCATCAGTCATACGGAAACCTATGGGATCGGATATGGTTCCGTAATGACACCGGTTGAGGTGCTGCCGCAGCGAATCGTTGAACATCAAACACTGAACGTGGATAATGTCTCGGCAGCGACCGTAACATCATCCGCGATCAAGGCGGGGGTCCGCGACTGTCTGACCCAGGCCGGAGCGAGTGAAACCGCGATGAGTGAAGCGGCGCCGAAGGCAAATCCGACAGAGGCGGAATATACAGTGGATATCGCAGTCATCGGCGGCGGAGCTGCCGGATTAACCGCGGCGAATACGGCCTTGGATGAAGGCAAAACCGTATTGTTGGTCGAAAAGATGGGAATTACCGGCGGTTCGACAGTTCAAAGCGGCGGGAATATCTTTGCCGCGGGAACCTCAGCACAGAAGGCCAACGGCATTGAAGACAGCGCGGAGGATCTCAATCAGTTTTTAATGAGCTATGATGAAGATCAGCTGCTGAATGCGGAAATGATTCGGGACTATGCTGAGCATATTGCGGAAGATTTAGATTATCTGGCTGATCAAGGCGTCCAGGTCACTTATGTGACAACTGCACAGCCGACATTGACGCCTAATCGGCTGCATTTGACCAGCCCGAAAAACGAAATCGCTTCCGGGATCGGCGGCGGGATTACCGTGCCGTTAACGAAATCCATGCTGGAAAAGGGCGGCACGCTGCTTTTGGAAACCCGTGCTGAGGCGCTTTTAACCGATGAACAGGGCCAGGTCATCGGCGTTCAGGCTGTCAATCAGAGCGGAGAAACCGTGACAATTTATGCGCATTCCGTGATTCTGACAACTGGCGGCTATGGTTCCAACCCGGAAATGACAGCGCGCTTTGCATCGTTTAATCCGATCTTCAATTCCGCTGCGAGCAGTACCGGTGATGGATTGACGATGGCGGGTGAAGTCGGCGCTCAGATCTTTGATTCCAACGGTCTGCAGCTGCAATATGTCGATTTCAATACCGGTGAAACTGGCAGCACAGCTTCCGGCCTAGTTGTGGATATGCAGGGGAAGCGGCTGGCTAACGAACACAGTTATCAATCGGTTTCTGCCGAAGCTTTTAAGCGTGAAAACAGTGCGGTGAATTATTATATTACAGCGACTAAGGACGGCGTATGCGCTGAACCTTATCCAACGGTTCAATACGGTGTCACTCTGGAAAATGCCGTTAAAGCGTCAAGTTTAGAAGAACTCGCTACACTGATCAAAGTGGATCCGGCAGTTTTGAAAGCTACCGTTGAGCGGTATAACGATTTATGTGCCAAGGGACCGGATGAAGACTTCGCAAAGCCTGCGGACTGGATGATTCCTGTAGAAGGTGATACGTATTATGCTTTTGCCCGCTATCCAGTTGCGGCAGCGACTTTCGGCGGCCTAGTGATCGACGCTCAGGGTCGTGTTCTGAATCAGGATAACAAACCGATTTCTGGTTTGTATGCAGCTGGAGAAGTTGCTTTAACCGGTGTTTTTGCCAATGTTTATCCAAGCTGCGGTCTGGCGATCGGCAATTCCATTCACATGGCTAGAAATGCAGCTGTCACAGCCTGCGGGGAATAACGATAAACGGTGCTTTAAACGAGCGCCGTTTTCATTTACAATAGACTTATGAATATTAACGAGTTGAAATATTTTATTAAAGTGGCCGAAGCAAAAAGCTTATCCAAGGCGGCCAATGAATTGTTTATTTCCTATCAGGGACTTTCAAAGTCATTAAAAAATTTGGAAACCGAGCTGGGCTGCCCGCTGTTCGAAAAAAATCGTTTTGCGGCAAAACTGACAGAATATGGAGAGGAACTTTACCGGAGCGCAAAACTGATCGTCGGTGAGTGGGAAAACCTGCAGCTTTCGCTCGGTCAAATTCAGCGCCGCAAAAATAAGCTGTTTCATATCGGCATCGCGATGGGCGTGGATATTCCGTTTCCGGACTTTCATCGCAGGCTGGATCAATTTCTGACTAACCATGGCGATGTCATCATGATCGACGCCTGGGATTCCTATTGTGAAGAAAAGCTGGAAAGCGGTGAGCTGGACATTGCGGTGACCTTCGGTCCGGTTGATGAACAGCGCTTTGATTCCACAAGGCTGCTTCAGGGATCTCTGGCAGCGATCGTGGATGACCATCATCCGCTGGCTGAACGTGATACATTATCCATTGCGGATTTGCAAGGCCAAAAAATCATTACGGTCAACCGCTATTTCCGCAATTATGACATTCTTATGCAGGCCTGTCTGGCACAGGGTTTTAAACCGGATATCGTATTGAATACTGTGAATTTAACCGCGACCCTGATCGCCTGTCAGGATAAGAATACAATCGGTATTTCCAACAATCTCTCCTATTTCAAAAAAACAGTTGTCGGCTATCGGATTATCCCTGTTGCCGGACCGAATACCACCTGTCAGATCAATCTGCTGATCCATTCCAAGCAGAGAAAGAATAAGGAAATTCTGCGGTTAAAGCAGGAATTGATGCGGTGTCTTTTTGTGGATTCGGAGTCTTTGGCGAAAGAGCTTCGATGAAGATCAAAAGACACGATCCCCAAGAATATGAAAATGAGAAGGTCAGAAAGCAGAAAAAGGCTTCCTAAATAATTTACTATAGTAAACCTTGTTGGCTTCCGCGGACTGTGATACAATGAAGCCGGTGTTTAAAGGAGGAGTTTTATGCCCCGCTATGATCAATTATTTCAGGAAATTGTCCATACTCTAAAAGAAGATTACGCCGGCTTTGTGATGTGTCAGGATCATCATGATCCGCGGCCTTACGTCCATACGATAGGCACGGCGTTTATGCAGAAGACACTGAATGAGGATTTATTTTTCCGACAGGTCAATCAATATCTGGCAGAGACGACAGACCGCAATCTGCGCTTTCAGCGCCGTCCAGATTCTGATTATCAACCCTTTACTAATGGCTTTTTCACCCGTCGGACAGGCGCAGTGCTGACGATCAGCGAGGTCAGGGAAGAAGACCGGTTGCAGCCAAAGGATGAAATTGTTGCGATTAACGGTCAGCCGCTGAGCTTTTATACCGAAACGCTGAATAAGAAAATCTTTTACGCGGAAGAAAAGGAACGTCAGCTCTGGACCGGCTTTTTAAAGATGGCGGATCGGATATCAGTGCGGCGAAACGGCCAGATTCATGAATTGACATTGCGGCGATTTCCAAAAAGGGAAATCGTGAAAACGAATACATTTGCGATAGAAGAAGGCTGTGCGGTATTGCGGATTGAACGGATTGACGAAACCCTGGAAGCTTTGGTGACTGCGCATCAGGCTGCTCTGGCAGAGGCTCAGAAGGTGATTCTGGATTTACGACACTGCGAGGAAGGTTGGGAATCTTCGATGCTGTGTCTGCTGCCATATATCCTTGATCATCCGATGTCGATTGCGGAAGTGATGGAGGGTCAGGGACTTCTGACCCATTATACTGAGAAGAACTGCCGTCGGCGCATCGAACAGCTGGAAGCGATGAAATCAGATCCGCAGCTGGAACCGATGATCAGCGAAATGATTGAAGAACTCGAAGCCAAAGCCGGTCTGGGCTGGATTCTGGAAACAGAGGCGGATTGGGGAGTGGATGAGGAAGAATTGATCCATCCCGTTAATGCAGAGCGTAAAACGGTTGTAATTCTTGATTTTCTGACTGCCGGTGCTGCGGAAGAACTGGCAGAGCTGGCTTCTCAATCCGCCCGCTGTACGCTTGTTGGCAGGATGAGCAGCGGACGATATCAGACCTGCAATCTGATTTCAGTTGTGTTTGATGATCAGTTTCAGTTGGACTATCCGATCAGCCGCCGCAAGGCCTGGAACAAGGATCAGCCACGGGGAGTTCGCTGCGACATCGAGCTGGCCTGGACACCGCAGGAATGGGATGAAGATCTTTTGATGGAAGCCGCGAAAACAGTTTAATTCCTGATTGGACAGTTTTATAAGATAATTAAAAAGCCGAAGGCAAAGCAGAGAACGCTGAGCCTGCGGCTTTTTCTTATAAAAAAACGGCGGACAAGCAAACTTATCCGTCGTAAGTCATTATTCTTCGCTGATGAACTGACCTGCCAGCCGGCCATGCGTTACCGCCATGCCGATGGAATTGCCTGCGCAAGGCGTAGAATAGCCTAATCCATAGCGTCCGCCCAGGCAGTTGCCGGCCGCGTAAAGACCTTTGATCTTCTTTCCGCTCATGTCCAGCACATTCTGTCGTTTATCAGTAACCAATCCGGACATCGTCACCATCATCGGCGTCGGTTTGTCATTCTTTGCGCTCTTGACAGCGTAGAATGGGGCTTCATCCACTGGAATCATGCAGGAAGCATCTTTACCAAAATCGGTGTCTTTTCCGGCATAGCACAGCCGGTTGTAAGCTTCAATCGAAGCCAGGAAGGCTTCTTTTGCTTCACCGCTGTAACCCAGATACTCCGCCAGTTCTTCCAAAGAATCAGCTTTGATGACCGTGGATTCCATCCGTTCCGCAACGGTGCAGCCGCGAACAGTGCCACCTTCCGGTCCGCTGATTAAAGCATCCATATCGTTGATCAGATCAATATAATACTGCGGCCGTCCGGCATTCGGCCCGCCATGTTCCAGGCCGGAAGCACAAACGGATTTGAGCCACTTCTTGTCGGTGACCAAACACAGCGTCCCTTCCGGCTGACGGGCACAGGCCGTCTGCGCAGCGGAGAGATTGCCCTCATTGGTGAAACGTTCACCTTCGCTGTTAAGCCACAGCATCGCATTGCAGCCCCAAGGTCCGCTCGGTCCGCCGCCTAAAAGCATACTTCCGCGCGGCGCCGGTTCAATCATTCCGCCGGCCCAGCAGCCCATTTTGACGGCTTCGCCCTTGCGACCGCCCATGAAGGAGAAGAAGTCCGGCTGTTCGCCGCCCGCCCGTTCAAAGCGTTCCATATATTCGTTGAGCAGCGCCCAGCACATGTCGGCATTGCCTGCGTAATCTCCGCCGCACAGAATGACACCTTTGGTGGTGTTGTACTTGATGTAGCGGCCATCGCTGGCTTTGCCGGCCAGCCCAATGATCTCTTTACTTTCATTTTGCAGCAGCACCACGGCTTCGGTACCATAGTACCACTGCGCTCCCAGCTGTACAGCTTTGTCGATGCAGGCCTGATTGATCAGCGGCAGAACGGAGTTGGCCGCAACGCCCTGAATTGGCTGGTCATTGTACTGTCCCATAAACTGCGCGGTCGCCGCCCATGTCTTGGTGCCCGGAGTCATCGGGTAGTCATACCGCAGGCAATCGTACAGATCCTGTCCTGCCTGAATTTTGGCATAATCCATATTGGCCTGCATGATCAGCCAACCATCCGGCGTATTATCATAGGTGTAGGCTTTTGGATCGACACCCATTTCTTTAGCGACCTCCAGCATATGATCCAGCGTCGGTCCTGAATTGTGAACATACGATTTGACAATGGCCGGGAAGCAGCGTCCGCCGGAGCGGGTGACAAATTCATTGACGACTTCGCCCAGATCATAGGTGCCAAAACCAATTTCCTGCTGGAGCTTGGAGTTGAACGCTCCAATATCTTCGCCATACCAGGTGAACATATCTTCTTCCATCCGTTCCAGCACAGCGACTTTCATTCCGGACTCCGCAGCGGCCAAGGCAGCCTGTACGCCGGCATGTCCGCCGCCGACCACCACGACATCGACATTGATTTCTTCAGCGTAATCGGTAATGACCGGAGCTTCGCCTAACCAGTCGCCGGGTCCAGAATAACCGGTGATTCGTCCGGCTGGGGCAGAAGCGGTTGGAGCATCAGGTGTGGCAGAGGGAGTCGTGGATTCGCTGCTGCATCCGGCCAAAAGCCCTGCAGCCGCAACACCAAAGGCACTGGCAGCAGCACCTTTGATAAAATCACGACGTGAGATTCCTTTTTTGTAACTCATAAGTTCTCCTTTCCTAAAAGTTTATTTAGATAAAATATTTACCTTGGTAAAATAAAATATCTGTGAACATCTTATCACATTAGTTTACGATAGTAAATTAGTAAGTGAGAAATGTTGACGAAAGAGACGACAAAATTTGACATTCGTTGATGATTGCATGATAATTAATTCGGTGATGATATTATGACGATGAATAAAAATGCCGACAGATCATTAATTCTCGATTCCATGCCGGTTAAGCAAGCGCTGATCCGTCTGGCGGTTCCTTCCATTCTGGCCTCCATGGTCACAACCATCTATAATATTGCCGATACGTTTTTCATCGGGCAGCTGCACAACACTGCGATGATCGCAGCGACTACCGTAGCGATGCCGGTCATGATGCTGACGCATGCTTTTGGTGAATCGGTAGGCGTCAGTGCCGGCAGCTATATCTCACGGCAGTTAGGCGCGGGACATCATGAACAGGTCAGCCGGATTGTACAGACAACGATGACGCTGGTGGTTTTGATTTCAATCGTTCTGCCGATTCTGTTCATCGTTTTTCTGGGGCCGTTATTGGGGATGTTCGGAGCGGAAGGCGATGTGACGATGTATGCGGCACAGTATGTGACGATCCTTCTGGTCTTCGCGTTCTCCCAGATTGTCAAACTGACGATTGTCCATCTGTTGCGGGCCGAAGGGGATGTAAATTTCCCGATGGCGGCAATTTTTACCGGCGTTGCTGCAAATTTGATTCTTGATCCGATTTTCATGTTTGACTGGGGTCTGAATCTGGGGATTGCCGGGGCAGCGTGGGCGACGGCGGCTGCGCAGTGCATTTCGTTAGCGATGCTGCTGTGGCGGTTAATGTTTAAAGCTGAGGCTGTGCGCTGGAATCCGCGGGTGTGGATGCTGGATAAAACGGCGGTGCAGGAAATAGTCAGTCTGGGTGTAGCGGTATTTGCCCGGCAGGCGCTGCCCAGCGTCACCTACAGCTGCCTGGCGATGCAGGCCAGTGTGTATGGTACGGATTTTTTGGCCGGCATTGGAATTGCCAAGAAGTGCCTGAATTTAGTCATGTTTGCGATCATCGGTTTTGCGCAGGGGTTCCAGCCGTTCGCGGCGTATAATTATGGAGCCGGAAATCGTTCAAGGCTGCGTCAGGCTTTAAAGAGTGCTTTGCTTTGGGTGACGGTGTACGGCTGTTTTGCGGCCGTTCTGTATATCGCGCTGGCGCCGCAGATCGTCCAGATTTTTTCGCGGGACGGCGCGGTCATTGAAATGGGACGGATGATGCTGTATGGTTATGCTGTCTCCATGCCGGTGGTGGGAGCGTATAATATAGCGGCGGTTCTGCTGCAGGCGCTGGGCGAGAAACGTTCAGCCTTCTTCCTGTCGATAGCCCGGCAGGGATTGTTCTACATCCCGATTATTTGGATTTTGCCGACAATTTTGGGTCAGCTGGGAATTTTTATGGCCCAGCCGGCTGCAGACTACCTGACGATCCTGACTGTGATCTTGTTATGCCGGCATTTATTTGCTGAATTGATGAAAGGTTAATATTGGTAAGGAAAAACAGGTTTTAACGCGCCCCGGTTTATGGTAGAATACCATTAGACTGGGGTAATGTTACTTATGAGAAAAATGAAGAATAAAACGACGATGCTGCTGGCCGGCGGCTTGGCTATCGTTTTGATACTCTTTGCCGCCGCAGCGATCTATTTCGGAATGATTGTAAAAGATCGCTCGGAATCGCAGCTGCCCAAAGAAACGGAAAAGCCGGTGCTGGCTGAACAGGGCGGACAGGAAAAGCCGCAGGAAACACAAGGTTTGGATGCCGTTGAAGTTGATCTGGTGAATGCGACCGTTTATCGCTTTGACGAACTGGACTTTCAGTTTGCGATCGCCAAAATCCGGGTTAAAGCCCAGGAACCAATCAATATTTCATTGGAGCATTTCACGACCGATGAAGGCATCAAGCTGAATGAAATTGACAGTTACTTAGATCAGCTGGATAAAAACGGACTCTATATCGGCAAGCAGAATGTCTGGTTCGAATTGGTTTCCAAGGAAGACAGTTATGTTGCCAATATCTTTGTGCCGATCCGGGACAAGACGGCGCAGAGTGCTGCCGTCAACATTGATTTTGGCAGCAATGATCCGCTCAAATTAAATCTGAAAGAAGCCAGCGGGACGCGCGAGATGCTGGGTTATGTCGCGGAAGATGTGATCACCGACGGCAAGACTTATCAGATGCAGGTAAATGTTGCTTTTCAGATTGCATCTGAGGAAGTATATCGACGAGTGAATGGAGAAATTATGTATGGTGGTATTCCATCTACGGCAGCTGTTTATGTCTTCAAAGTAGAAGCTGTTAGTCTTTGGGGAGATAAACTGGAAATAGAATCTGCTCGTTATGTGCTCGATAACGGAAATGAATTTGATGCGTTAGAGGCAGACTATGAATCTGAAAAGTATGAAAACATTATAGGTAAATCCATTCAGGAAAAAGATAACGGTGTTTTATTTATTGTTACTTATAACCCTGATAAAGAAGCGATATCCTATAGGGGTACATTGAAGCTTAAAATCAAAGGGCAAGAAAATTGGATTGATGTAAAGGTAAATTTGTAGGAGGAAGAATATGAAAAAGGCGCTTAAATTTCTTTTGTCAGTTTTTGTAGCACTGACACTTATCCAGAATTATTCCTCCGATAAACCAGTTACGAAAGTAATTGCGGAAGGAACATATCCAATGGCATGTGGAAATTATGAGGTTTCATGGGTCAATGATAATGGTACATTTTCAGAGATCAGTTGTCATAATGATTTAGGTTCTGCATTGAATACGATGTTTAATTATGGTATTGATGCTGTTGTTCGTCATCCAGCAAGTAAATCTCCAACGAAAATTATTGCTATGGTTTCAGGATTAGTTGCCAGCTATTCTTATCGCAGAGGATCAAATGTAACTCAAACAGGTGATGTAGTTAAAAGAGTAGCCGATTCAACAGTGACAATTACACAATATGAATCGTCAGGAGAAGAAACTTATGTGACAAGTCATCGAGAGATGATTTATCAACAAACCGCAAGCTATAATCCAAGTAATGGAACTGGTAAAATAGGGGTGAATTTGACAGGTTTCGATGGATTTATTAATTTGGATCAAGTTGACTTAATTCCTATGAAGTTCGTTACCCGTGGCTTAAGTATTCAGCTTGGAGGAAATAATGACGGAACTCCGTGGGAATCTCCGTTTTGGGTGAATCCAAAACAAAGCTATTATGAAGTTGTCCAAAATGGAAATTATAAAGATTTGGTTTATCATGTCTGGTCGTATTGGGCAAATAGTTCCAGAGTTCCGCAGGATTATTCTCAGACAATTGGTCCTGCAGAGGACTGGATGACAGTTGGATCAAAATATTATACTAACGATATGCATCATTTATATTCTGATCCCTATTTTCAGAATAAAGTAATGAATAATGGTCAACATGCTGCATATTATAATTATTATGAAATGCTTCCATTACGCAGTCAAACCAATATCTCAGGTCAAACTTTGGATGCTTTTCTTGCTCAGCGATACAGTGCGGACAGCTCTAAAATGTATGGTACGGGTAGTATTTTTACATCCAATCAGGAATCCTATGGAGTGAATGCTCTTTTAGTTTATTGTTTAGGGTTATTAGAATCCGCCTGGGGAACCAGTAAATATGCCAAAGAATATAATAATTTATTTGGCTGGAATGCTGTTGATAGTGATCCAGATAAAGCTGAATATTTTGATTCCATTGAAAAATGCATAAAGGAACAAATGGGGATAAATTTACGGGGTTATATGGATGTTCAGAATTGGCGCTTTTTTGGATATCATTTTGGTAATAAAGGGGCAGGATTTAACGTTAAGTATGCTTCTGATCCATACTGGGGTTTAAAAGTTGCAGCACTTGCTTATTCAATTGACAAGTTCGCTGCAGGATATAATGGCGATTTAATTGATTATGGAACATATGACCTTGGATTAATTAATCAAGTAAATGCTAGTGTTAAGCGTTACTCTGATGCAAATTCATCTACGCTATTTAACGCATCATTTAGTCAAAGTAACTATATGAAAGACTATTCTATTATTATACAGTCGAATAATCAGGGGTGGATAGGCTTTCCGACACCAAATGGAGTTCGTGCTGATGGTTCTTTAGTCTTACATGGCAAAGGTTTTGAAAACTATGATTGGAATAACAGTGTCGGATATTTGCGTAATGATCAAATTACTCCTCTAGGGATTATTGAGGCAGAGGGTAATAAACCAGTAGGGGATTTTGTACAGAAAATCACCGAATTAAGTTTAAATGGAAGCAAACTTACGATAAAGGGCTATGCTTACCAGCCAGGATTGTATGTCCAAAATGTAGAACAGCTTACCCATCAGTTGGTGATTGAAGATGCTGACGGAAACAAACAAATGTATAATCTTACACAGGCAGAGTATACGGATCAGAATTATAAGGCGGCAGGTTTTGCAGAAAGTGAGATACCACTTGATTTATTATTAACCGATGTTGGAACTTATAAATTATACATTCGAACGATTCATGATACTTATGATGAAACTAAGCCTTTGTCTGATATAACTTTGCCGGAAACAGGCTCAGAATTATTGTTTGACTATGTTTTTGAAAATCAAAACGGCGGAGTCACGGTAACAAAGAAAGCTCATGTAATTCAAGAATATTTTAATACTTTAGTACAGAGATTTACGTTAAGTGAAGAAGGAAAGTTGTCAATTAAAGGAATAGCCTTTGTAGAAGGCAGACATCAAGGTTCACCTGAACAGATTTCACATCAGTTGTTAGTATCACGTGTTGACAGTGATGAGGTGATTAAGACATTTGATCTAACCAGTTATGTTGGAGATGAAGGCGATCCAAACTTGAATCTAGGCTATAATCACACCCAGCTTGGTTTTGATTACAGTTACGGTTATTACAAAGGCGATGTAGATATTTCTGATCTTCCTGACGGAGATTACAGTTTCACGATTAAAACGATCTCTGATGGTAAGGAATTTACTAGAAAACTATATGGCTTAAGCAATATGAAAGATAGTGGTGTACTTACGCTCAGTAATGGTAAATTTGGTGAGTTAAAAAGACAGTATGAATTCTCAAATCGTTTTGAATTAGCGATTCGTAATTATAAAATTGAACTTCCTGAAGGAAAACAGCCATTACCGCGAATACGTGAATCATATCAGTATCTGAGTAAAATTGCTTTCTCTGAAAATGATGAAAATTTGATTATCAAAGGCGCAGGATTCATTTGGAATGGTGATTTTTCAGCTGAACAACATCCAAAATATACTTTGTACTTGATTCACAAAGAAACAGGCAAAATTCATTCTTATCAAGTTGATGGACTTACGGCACTGACTGAAGGAGATTACAGCTGGGATATGACTGAAGAAAAAGGTGGAAATTATGATTATAGTCATATTTGGTATGAGTTTGCAGTTCCTATGTCAGAGTTAGAAGATGGAAATTTTGAATTAAAGCTAATGGTTGAAACAGATTCATATGTTGATTTGCTTGATTTGAAGTCAAGGGCTTCTATTAAACTGCCGTCAGTTGACAGTGAGAAAAAGTTTAAGGCAACTCGGAATACTAAAAATAAATACAAAATTGAATTTGAATTAAAAGGCTGGTATGTTGAACCCATCTCGCTTGAATCAGAGAACCTAAATGATAATGAAGAAGCGGGAAATCCAACTGATTCTCCTGAGGAAACGAATGTTCCTAAACCTACTGTAGAAGCCAGTGAAACTCCAAACGGATGATTCTACGAAAAAAATGCAGAAACAGAGCAATCTGAATCTGCATTTTTTCTTGCTTGGAATGGAAAGGGAGACTGAAATAATTGCGAAATAAAATATTTCATCTCTGATGTCAGTAACATTACATTATTTTAGTACTTTTATTTTATGAGCGTGATATCGGTTAGAGAGTAAGGAAATCATGCCAAAAGAAACGGTTCCCAATCCCCATAACGGTTTGTTAATCAGAAATTGGACTGATCCCACGAAAAGCAACCCGACACTGGCGATGCTACCGATCTTCGTTCCGATTCTGTCAACTGCTGGAGAAGGGGTACGCAGGGTCTTCGATTTTTCGATCAGTGATTGTGTGAACGCTGTGGTTCTGGCTGTAGCTTTCCATGTCCGATCGAGGACAGAACGGGTTAAATCTGATGGGATTTTTGAATTTTTCTTGATGACTGAACTGTTTTTCTCCTGGTTCATAGTTTTACCTCCATGGATTATTGAAAATAATGCGGCTGTCAAATTGGTTAGAAACTTGAAATGCAAGCATATAAAACCGACCGTCGGTTTTTATTTTGGCTAAGAAACAGGCTGTTGATCCAGCCTTTTTTACTTAAGATGGTCTTTTCTGTTGTGATTGATCCAGACAGCTGTTTGCATGCATTGTTTTTAACAATACCGCAATCAACGCGTCGTCTAAAATATCCAAACCTAGTTTTTTCATCATGGTTTGAAGATAGTCAAGCCGAGCTTTAGTTTCTGCCGGCTTTCGGCTGAATATGACAGGATTTGTCCAGTAATTAAGCAGAAATGAGAAAATTTCTGCGCAAAGTTCAGGCTGATCAACCTGCAGTGAACCGTCTTCATTGCCTTTTTGGATTAATTCTGCAATAATCGGTGCATCGTGCAGCACACATCCCTGCATCCCTCCGACTATAAGATAAGGCTCAACGTGAGAAGCAACAGCTTGGTCCAGTGAATGAGTTTTGGTGTCAATAGCCAGCCTATAAAGTATTTTCTTTAGTTTTTCTCTGGCATTTTCACCTTGTGTATCACGAATTAATTCATGGAAGAGATTGTTGACGTACAGAATACGTTTTTCCATCACGGCTCCAAAAATCTGTTCTTTGGATTTGAAATGATGATAAAGGCCGCCTTTGGAAAGCCCGGAAACATCCAGAATATCCTGAATACTGGTTTGTTCATAGCCTTTTTCAACAAATAGTTGGGCGGCCGTTTCTACAATTTTCTCTAATGTTTGTTCCGGATGTTTATTTCGTGCCATAACTCCTCCTTATAAACCGACGGTTGGTCTGTTTGTATATTATCTGAAATCAGACAGTGTGTCAAGCAGAAAAAAATGAATATAGGATTAAACTTCTTTGCTGAAAAAAACTGTCTTCCGAGCTTCTAAACCACTCGATGAAGACAGTGTGATGAAATTAACGATGAGGATCAATCATAGTCAGCTGAACCCGGTGGCGTTCAGCATCAATCCCATAGACCCAGACTTTGAGAATATCGCCGATCGATACCACTTCACTCGGATGGGAAATCCGTCCCTGCACCATTTTAGAAATGTGAACTAAGCCGTCCTCATGCAAACCGATATCCACGAAGGCACCGAAATCGACTACGTTGCGGACAACACCTTCCAGCTCATCGCCTGAATGCAGATCTTCCAAGGTGAGCACATCGTGCCGCAGCATCGGACCATCAAACTGCTCACGGTAATCGCGCAGCGGCTGGGAAATTGCTTCGATCATATCCTGCAGCGTATAAACATCTGTGTTCAGCTGTTCAGCCGTTTCTTCAAGATTGAGCTGGTTAAGTTTTTCCCGGCACTCATCGCTGCCTAACTGCTGGATGCTTAACAGTTGACATAAACGATGCGCGGCTTGATAGCTTTCCGGATGGATCGGTGTTTGATCAAGCGGCTCTTCGCCATCATGAATGCGTAAGAATCCAGCAGCCTGCTGAAAGGATTTAACGCCCAATTTTGGAACCTCCAACAGCTGACGGCGGTTATAGAAACGTCCGTGTTCATTGCGGTAGGCGACAATTGCATTGGCGGAAGCCTTTGTCAGACCAGAAACATGACACAGAAGTTCACTGGATGCAGTATTCACATCGACGCCGACGCGGTTAACACTTTTTAAAATGGCAAAATCCAGCCGTTCGTTCAGAGCTTTGGTCGGTAAATCATGCTGATACTGTCCGACGCCGATACTTTTCGGATCAATTTTAATCAATTCAGAAAGCGGATCCAGAATCCGCCGGGCAATTGAAACCGCGGAACGCTGTTCGACGTGCAGATCCGGAAATTCTTTTCGGGCTAATTCACTGGCGGAATAGACAGAGGCGCCGGCTTCGGAAACGAGCGTGTAATCGACACTCAGATTTTCTTTCTGGATAACATCAGCGATAAAGCTTTCCGTTTCCCGGCTGGCAGTGCCGTTGCCAATCGCGATGACTTCAATCGGATAATCCTTCAGGATGGATAACAGCTTAGCCTTGGCCTCGGCTTTTTTGTTCACCGGCGGATGTGGATAGAAAACATCGATTTTTAGCATTTTGCCGGTTGAATCAATAACCGCCAGCTTACAGCCGGTTCGAAATGCTGGATCGACACCCAGTATCATCTTGCCTTCCAGCGGCGGCTGAAGAAGCAGCCGCTCAACATTCATTGAGAAAATTTCTATGGACTGAGCCTGGGCTTTTTCACTGAGTTCACTTCGGACTTCCCGTTCAACGCTGGGAAACGCCAGTCGCTTTAAGCCATCCTCGGCAGCTTCTTCAATCAGCTTCTGGCAGACGGTCATGCGCTCATGCGTGACGCCGCGGATGGCATAGTTGATCAGAAAGGTCTGGTTGTAGTCCAGCGTCACCGTGATGACCTTTTCCTTTTCGGCTCGGTCGATAGCCATGACGCGGTGATTAGCTAGCGTACTGATTTTTTCTTTGTAGTCATAGTACATTTTGTAAACTTGTTTTTCATCCTCATGTTTTTTCTTTTCCTTGCAGAGGATAAACCCATAGCGTTCAATCTGTTCTTTTATTTTCCAGCGCAGTTTTGCTTCATCGCTGATCCGTTCTGCCAGAATATCTTTAGCTCCCTGCAATGCTTCTTCGATTGTGGGAACCTGATCGTTAACATACTTTTCGGCCTGAACTGCTGGATCACCCGAACGTGGACAGGAAGCAATCCAATCCGCCAGCGGCGTGAGCCCTTTGGCCGCCGCATCGGTGGCGCGGGTTTTGCGCTTTTGTTGATAAGGACGGTAAATATCGTCTACCTGCGAAAGCTTGGTGCAGGCCAGAACCTGCTTCCGTAAATCTTCGGTCAGCTTGCCTTGGGTCTCAATGATCCGCAGCACGTCTTCTTTGCGTTTTTCTAAATTACTTAGATACTGGACCTGCTGCTGAATAAATAAAATCTGTTCTTCGTCCAGTCCTTTTGTCATTTCTTTGCGGTAACGCGCGATAAAAGGAACTGTATTGCCTTCTTCTAATAACTTTAATGTATTTCGTACCTGGGATGGCTCAATGTTCAATGAAGCCGCCACTGGCTGAATCAGTTGTTCAGTTTCCATATTCATTCCTCCTCGTGATGATTTTTATCATAACACGAAAATCTTTTCATGACTTCAAAAATTTGTAAGAATTCAAGCCAGTAACTTCCAAAGAAAGTCTACAAAGGCCGTTCTTTAGGGTTTAAAATTATGTTATACTTGTTAGCGTACAGGAGGGCAATATGAATATAGATTTTACGAATAAAAAGACGATCGCGCTGCTCAGTGCTGTCGGCGTATTAGCCATTGCAACAATTGCAGCCGTTGTCGTTTTGTTGACGCTGCCTGGCAAAGCGATTCAGGTGGAAGATTTCTCGGGGAAGACTGTTGAAGAAATCAAACAATGGGCAACTGAGAAAAAGCTGGCAGACAGTCAGCTGGTAATCGATTACGAATTCAGTGACACTGTAGATAAGGATAAACTGATTTCGCAGAGTATTGCCTCAGAACAGAAGCTGAACAAAGACAGCGTTCTGACGGTTGTATTCTCCAAAGGTCCGGATCCAGATGTCGAAGTTACGCTGCCGGATTTTAAGGACATGACGGAAGAAGAAATCGAAAAGTTTGTGGAAACGAACAAACTATTGGATGTAACTTATGAATATGCTGTTGACGAAAAGATCGAGAAAGGCAAATTCATTAAAGTGAATGTAACGGATACCGTTGTTAAGCGCAGCACAATGCTGATCTTTACGATATCCCAAGGCGAGGATGGAACAGGCGAACAGATTATTGTTCCGGACTTCAGTGATTATACAAAGGCGAAGATTACAAACTGGGCGAAAGCTAACAAGGTGACCATCAACTGGAAAGAAGAAGCTAGTGATAAGATCGCTAAAGACAAAGTGATTTCGCAGGATCCAAAAGCTGGAGAAACAATTAAAACCGGCGATAAGATTACAGTAACCTTATCCTTGGGAAAAACGGTGACGATGAAATCTCTGGCGAAGATGAGCAAGGATGAAGCAAAGAAATGGCTGAATGATAACGGTTTGGTCGGAGAATTCAGTGAGGCATACAGCGGTTCAATTGAATATGGCTATGTTATCTCCAATACACCTGAAAAAGGGGATGTTAAACAGGGAAGCACAGTCAAAGTCAAAGTTTCGTTAGGAAAGATTAAATTGGAATCCTTCATTGGCAAGAAAAAGGAAGATGCCGAGAACTTCAAGAAGAAGGTAAACAATTCGGAAGCCAATCTGACGTTTACTTACAGCGAAGTAGAAAGTACGGAAGCCGTCGGAACAATTGTTTCTCAGGGCTATGATTCTGGAACGTATTTATCTCCGGGAACGACAGTAAACTTTCAGATTTCCAAAGGAAAATCAGTAACTGTAGAGAATAAAGCAGGTTCTAGTGAAGATGATTTTAAGAAGTATATTAGTAGTCTAGGTTTAAATTTAGGAACACGTTCTACCGTATACTCAGATAAAGCCGCAGGATTAATTGTTGAAAATGAGACTGGAAGCAAGGCTGCAGGCTCGTCTGTTTGGTATAAGGTTTCACTTGGATTATATAATCCAGCAGCCAGCGATTTTAATAACAAAACTGTAGCTGATGCTCGGAAAATTATTGAAAATGCTAATAACTCCGGTGCAGGATGGAGTTTTGTTGAACAAGGAAGCGATTATAACGAAACAGTTGCTTCTGGGATTACCTATGACTGTTCGGCTTCTAGTTCTGAGAAGAAAGTAAGCTGCTTTGTTTCGAAGGGGCCGGCACCGAAACCTGTGAATGTTGGCAGTTTTGAAGGTAAATCATTTAATGAATTCAATAGTTTTATTACAAATAATGGATTGAAATTAGGCACGAAAACTGAAGAATACAGTGATACCTATGCAGCAGGAACGATCATTAGTAATGACACTGGTGAATTCACGAAAGGAACAGCTGTTAATTACACGATTTCGTTAGGTTCGAGCAAAATCCAAATTGTTGACTTAACGACAAAGGTTGTTGCAAATGATCCTGAAGGAACTAAGAACAACATTATGAATTATTTAACAGGTCAAGGCTTTCCAGCTGGAAATATTAATATAACAATCGAAACAAGTGATGTAACCAGAGGTGAACTTATTGACTATCCAGGTGCAGGTTTTATTGATAAAAATGATAAAATAACGATTGTCATTTCCTCAGGACCTTCAGATTAAGTTCTGAGAATTGAAAAATTTGCTTTATGAAAGAAAGTAAATTTACTTCGAAATATCAAAGACTGAGGAATTATTATAATGGCTTTCGAAATCATTCTGCCAGCTAAGAAAAGAAATGTGGATGAAGCGTGTTAAGCGCTCATCCTTTTTTTTGGTTATAGTGTTAAATAAGAGCTAACCACTAATGTTCCGATAGAATTAATGTTATAATAATAACGGAAAGACAACTATTTACAGCTCCAGGAAAAAGTCTGTGCAGCTGTAAATAAAGAATAAGTCAGGGTCAATCGCATAAACCGTGGATTTCCTTTGAATAAATTGGTTGAGTGCAAGGATAGCTGGAAACAAATAAGTTGGTATTTATTCCAGTATGTCGGAAAGGAAGTAAAGCTATGTTTGATTTAGAAAAAGCGGAACAGTTTATCCAAAAGCAAACGCAGAGATATCCTCTATTTGAATACTATCGGATTGTTGATGTTGATTCTTACGAGGTTTATGAGTGGAAAAAATCGCATCTGATGGCAACCGGGGAACATTGTTATCAGGTATGGAGTCGTAATTGCGCATGCCGAAATTGTGTGTCCCGATTAGCTGTGGATGAAAATCGGTCGATTATAAAAATGGAAACAACTCAGGATCATCGGATCTTTTTGATCGAATCTGTACCGTTAAAAGAGTTAGGAGATCATTACGCCCTGGAATTGATCAAGGAGGTGACGGATAATTTGTTATTTGCGGATCATGATCAAAAGAACAATGTGATGCTGACAGAAATTATTTATAAGATGAATGAATTATCTACCCATGATTCCTATACTGGACTTTACAATAAGCGTTTTATGGAACATGAGCTGAAACGGGAAATTTCCGACTGGAAAGAAGAAAGACCCTTGACGATAGCTTTGCTGGATATTGACCAGTTTAAGACCGTGAATGATAACTATGGTCATTTGGTGGGGGATCGGGTTATTCTGGCCTTGTCAGAAGCGTTGAAAGAATGTGCTGAAAGTCATAATGGCTGGGCTTGCCGAATTGGCGGCGATGAATTCCTGATTCTGTTCCGGGGGATCAATGAAGCGCAGGCGCAACAGGTGATTCAGAACTTTCGTTCAGAAATAGCCCGGATTTCATTCGGGGAAGCGGCTAGGGATTATCAGATTTCAGTCAGTGTTGGTCTTGCTGAATATGATCTGAAATTTCAAGATTGGGAAACTTGGTTTACACTGGCAGATCAGGCGATGTATGAAAATAAAATGCAGGCGGAGATCCGAAATTGTCCTCTCAAGGATAAACCTGTGCAATGACCGCGCTATGATGCTGAAGAAAGAAAAACAAGCGATTCTGACGAGGACTGAATACCTTCAAAATCCAGCCGTACTTCTGCAATACCCTTTTGGAAATGCTTTGATTATGAGTTGCCGGCAGGTGTTGAAGTTATCCATGAGGAAGAAATCGGAAAAATAGATATCGATAAAAGGCGGCAGGCTGTTCGTTATTTTCGCCTTTTTCATCGCTTGGACTGGATGCCGTCCTGTATCCAATCCAAGGCCGAGCTGCTGATCGCACCGAGGCAGACTGCCGATTTTGCCGCTATGATTAATGCAGCTTACGCGGATCTGCAGGTCAGCGAAGCGCAGCTGTTGCAGCTGCAGAAGCAGGCTAGTTTTGATCCTAAAGGCTGGCTTTTGGCAAAGGATAAGCAAACTGGATTACCGCTGGCCTGCGGCATTGCTGCGCTGGATAGGGAAACCCAGGAGATCAGCCTGGAATGGATTCAAGTGCTGCCTCAGGCTCGATGGCAGGGAATTGGCCGCGATCTTGTGATCCAGCTGCTGCTCAATCTGAAAGACCAAGCACGCTTTGCAACGGTGAGTGGGAAACTGGATGGCGCACATTCGCCAGAAAAATTTTATCGAAAATGTGGATTTACAGGAAATGATGTCTGGTATATCGTAAGGAAATAGAAGGAGTAAGGGCATGATGAAGAGAAAACGGCAGCGAAAGTTAAGCTTAGGATTCTTCCTGATTGTTCTGTGTGTAATCCTGACTGGCTGTTCTTCAGTAAGTTATCATTGGTACACGGAGCCGGATCGTTCAGTCAAGTTCAGTGTGAAAGCGGGGAAAGTTCAGCGGCTGCTCATTATTACGAATGTGAGCCAGCTGGAATCCATGAAGCTGAATGAAGAAAAAAACTGGTTGGAAGCCATGAACATTCGAGATTATTTTGACATTCAGCAGTATCCAAAAGACTTCTTCTTGGTTCATTATACAAGCCCGGGTCAAGGCGGAGTCGTATTCTATAATTTTAATTTTGCAGTGCCTGAGTATGATTTGGAAAATGAAAATGTTGCCGCGATACTGGATCACTTTGGATTAACGGAGGCTTTAGATCCTCAAACCCATACCATCGTCAAGGAGGCTCTGATTTCAGCCCAGACATTTCCTTATCATGACCTGTTTGAAAACGGGGATTATCAACGTTTGAAAACACCGAATTGGTATGAAGAACGCTGGAAGTAAATGAAACAATGCGTGGGATCCAAGGAAGGCCTTTGGATCCTTTTTCTGTTCTCTTTTTACAAAAAATGATAAAGATGCTTAAAATTATGCTGAAAGTGCTTGCTTTAAATGACTACAAAGTGTAGTATAATAATTGACTACACAATGTAATAAAAAGAGGTGAACGAAAATGGAATTGATGTCAGATTCCGAAAAGGAAATTATGAAGTTGATTTGGGATCATGGCGGGGTGATCACGATCAGCGAATTGCTGGATCAGATTGATCAAACTGGAAAGGACTGGAAGCGGACAACCGTCAGAACCTTTATTTCCAGATTGATTGACAAGGGGATGCTGATCAGTCAGAAAGAAGGCCGGGGAGCCTTATACATCGCCCAGGTCAGTGAAGCAGAATATCTGAAAGTCCAGTCAGTTCAGTTTGTGAATCAGGTGTTCGGAGGTAATGTCAGCACTTTGCTGACCTCTTTGTTTGGGCAGCAGTGTCTGGATAAAAAAGAAGTGGAAGAATTGGAGAAATTCTGGGAAGAAGGGAAGGGAAAATTGAAATGAATACGGTACTGATCGGTTTTCTTTCTGTTTCCATCTCTGCAGTATGCATGGCGGGTATTGTCTTGATCCTGGAAAAACTATTAAAAAATCATCTCAGTTTCCGCTTTCGGTATGGATTATGGCTGGTTATCATTCTGCGACTGTTAATTCCAGTTTCTCCCGTTTCCGGTCTGATGGGAACGCTGTTTACCGCTGAAACCTGGAAAGGGCAGCCGCAGCCGTTCGTCGCTCAGCCGGAAACTCATCGGGAGGAATGGCGTGAGCCTGCTGAAACTATATTCCCGCAGATTGACAATGAGCCGCTGCCAGACTTGTCATCAACGTCAGAATCCCTTTCAACCCAAACTTCCTGGCATTTTCAGACGCCTGCCTGGCTTGATGATTTAGTTCAGGCTGCCTGGGTGTTGTGGCTCAGCATCGCGGTTGTCTTAATGGTGCGGCGAATGACGAGTTATCAGGGATTTCTGCGGTTTATTCGCGCCGGCAGCTTTCCAGCTTCTAATCCCAAAACTTTGCAGATTCTTGACGAAGTACGTCAGGAAAAAGGTATCCGCCGGACTATTCCCATCTCGATCAATAAATTAGCTGTTTCGCCAATGCTGCCGGGGGTTGTCCATCCGCAGATTATTCTGACGAGCGAAGAATGCGGTGAAGAGGAAATGCGGATGATTCTGCGGCATGAACTGACGCATTATCAGCGTGGGGATATCTTTACTAAATGGCTTGTTCAGCTGGCTGTTTGCCTGCATTGGTTTAACCCGCTTGTCCGTCTGATCGGCAAGCATATGGAAAGCCTGTGTGAACTGGCCTGTGATGAACAAGTCCTAAAGCCGCTTTCAGCACAGGAGAAACGGTGTTATGGAGATACCTTGATCCATTCCCTGAAGGACAAGGGAACCTATGGGGATCTGATCGTTTCAATTACGTTAAATGAGAATCTGAGCTTATTGAAAGAAAGGTTAAGTGCGATTATGAATGAGAAAAAATCGACGGCGTCCCGAACGCTTATTTCGATGGCAGCCGGCGCTGTGCTGTTTGCCAGCGGAATTTTCTGCGGATCAGCGATCAGCTGGAAGGCGCCTGCCCCCTCTGCTGCCCCGGCGGCAACAACGACAACATCAACCAGCAATCAAAGAACTTTCTATTTTTCCGGAAGCGTTTATACACAAGGCTATATCGTCACCTTGAACTGGGCCGGGGCAGAGAATACCGAGAAAAATCGGGCTTATCAAGATTCCTTAGTCAGCGTGGCCTTTGATGAAAGCATGAAATCGGTGATGGAAAATGAGGAACAGATGGAAGCTGTGCGGCAGGCTGTGACTGAGCAGCATGCCCGTTTGGTTCGCAGCAACAGTACCTTAGCTTCCAATACACCGCTGCTGACATCCATCGAAGGGCCTTACAGTGAATCGGCAGAGGAGCTGGCCGCGCGTTTTCATAAAGAAAATAAAATGGCGCAGTTCCGCGCAGTTGCCGCAAAACTGGAGGCTGAATCGGCTGTGAAGATGGCGCGGACTTTCTACGCTTCTAAAGAAATGGACTACTTTGCCGTTCTGGCCGATTCCTTATCGGAAGAAGAAGTCATTGAATTTTGCACACAGGCCTATCAGAATCAAATTGAGGATGCTTTTGATCTGCTGATACAAAAACTGCCGCAGGATCAGATTCAGACCCTGGCTCAGCAAGCCTACGAGGATGAACGGATTCAATATTATGAAATGGCGATCTATTCGCTGCCTGTTCAGCAGCGGGCGGATTGGGCTGAGAAAGCCTATACCGATGCCCGTCTTGATTATTTTGAAGAAGCTGCTTATGATCTGACAACGGCGCAGCTGGGGGAATGGGCGGATCGAATTTATGCGGACAGTCAGCTGGAATTCTTTGAGATCATCGTGCGCCGGCTGACTTCACAGCAGCTGCAGAGCTTGGCTGAAAGAGCCTATGCGGATAATCGTCCCGACTATTTCAGAGAATTATACTATGATTTATCCAAGGAGAGCATCGAAAAATATGCACAGCGCGTCATTGACGATCAGCGGATTCAGGACTATCTGTTTATCTTTGATGAAGATCTGCCTGAGGCATTAATGAATACCCTGGCTATTCAGGCTTATGAAGAAAAACAAAATGGTTTATTTGATCGCATCAATTGGAAAATTTCAACCGAAACAGCCAATGAACTGCTTAAACGAGCATATCAAGATCATCGCATGGAGATTCTGTACCGCATGTCCTCTTATGCCAGTGCTGAGAATTTAAAGACGCTCATAGAACAAGCCTTTAATGATAACCGAACAGATGTTTTCATGAACCTCTGCGATGATCTGTCAAGTCAGCAGAAGGCCGAGTATGCTGTGCGGGCGTATGATAATCAAAACATAGAAATCATGTCCAATCTCGTTTACGATTTGTCCCATGATCAGGTTCTGCCGCTGGCTCAAAAAGCCTATGACGATCAGCGAATTCAGTATTTTGAAATGATCGTCTATGAATTAAACAGCGGTGATATTGCGAAATTCAAAGCTCAGGCCAAGCAAGACGGCCGGGATGAATTCTATTATCTGCTTGAAAATTACTAATTTCAGTCCGATCCGTGGGTTTCATAAACGGATTAATCGATGTTGAATTCCGCTGCGGCATTGACTTTCATGCTATGATTTGAGTTCTGTTATTCATAAGAACAGATCAATGAAATCGATTCCTGATGGAGTTTGGGGCTTTTCCGATGAATTTAATGAAATCCGATCTGACTTGTGTTATAATAAATTCCGCATAGGGCTTTTAAGCGGATCCAGAGAGATCGCAAGGCTGAACTACACTTAGGGGAAAGTCCTTTTGCAAAAATCAAAAGGGCTTTTTATTAAGCCCGGAAAGGGGTATTTATGTCACAGCGAGTAGAAATGATCCTCGACGTCAACGAAAAACCGCAGCCGGCACAATGGATTTTGCTGAGCTTCCAGCATGTCTTTGCGATGTTTGGCGCCACCATCCTGGTTCCGGTATTAACCGGCTTCCCGATTTCCGTTGCTTTGTTTGCTTCCGGAATCGGTACGATTATTTACAGCTGCATCACCCGTTTTAAAGTTCCGGTTTACTTAGGTTCTTCTTTTGCTTACATCAGTGCTGTTCAGATTGCCGTTGCCGCGATGAGCGGAGATGTCAGCGCGGCACAGACGGGTTTGATTTTAATTGGTCTGGTCTATGTCATTGTATCCATCATCGTTCGCTTTATCGGCAAGGATTGGATTGATAAGCTGCTTCCGCCGATCGTCATCGGTCCGATGATTGCGGTTATCGGCCTGGGCTTAGCTGCCAACGCCGTCAGCAATGCTGGCTTTGTTGCCGGGGGAAGCTGGAAAGTGATGCTGACCGCCGTCTTCACGTTCATTCTTACAGCGCTCATCTCCACCAAAGCCAAAGGCTTCTTCAAAATCATTCCGTTTCTGTGCGGCATCCTGGGCGGTTATTTATTTGCCTTAGCGTTAGGCATTGTGGATTTTACACCCGTTATGGAAGTCATCGAATCCCGTCAGTTTCTGTCGCTGCCGGAGTTCATCCTGCCGTTTGCGGTGCCAGGATTCAAGCAGTATCATCTGTATTTCGGACCGGAAACCTTCGCGATTCTGCCGGTAGCGCTGGTTACGATTTCTGAGCATATCGGCGATCATACAGTCTTAGGCAAGATCTGCGGCCGCAACTTTTTAAAGGAGCCGGGGCTGGATAAGACGCTGATGGGCGACGGCATTGCGACTTCGATTTCCGCGCTGTTAGGGGGTCCGGCAAATACAACGTATGGTGAAAACACCGGAGTGATCGGAATGACTAAGGTTTCCTCTGTCTATGTTACCGTCGGTGCCGCCTGCATCGCGATTGTCTTAAGCTGCGTACCGATTGTTTCAGCGTTTATCTCTACTATTCCAAGTGCAGTATTGGGTGGTATGTCGATTATTCTCTACGGTGTCATTGCTTCCAATGGTCTGCGGGTTCTGATTGATAATCAGGTTGATTTTGGCCAGCAGCGTAATCTGATCATTGCCTCGGCGATGCTGGTCATCGGCTTAGGCGGTGCGGTTCTGCCGTTAGGCAAGCTGGTCACGCTGTCCGGTACAGCCTTGTCAGCCAGCGTCGGGATTGTCCTGAACTTAATCCTGCCGCGTTCAAAACAGACGGAAGACAGCAAAAATTAAAGTCCTTCTTATTTAAAAAACAGTGTGCTGGAAATGGAATCAGAAAGGTTCTTACACGAACTGGGATGAAGCATAATCAGCAAAAAAGAGGAACGGTAAACTTATGATCAGTGAACGGCATAATTTTACTGTTCCTTTTATTTTGGTTTTAACTGCGGCCAAGAAGTCGGTCAGACCGCTGAACCTATAGCTTTTTCTGTCCGCTATTTTTGTATCTGATTTTATGCGAACGCACGGAAAGTGTGCTTAAGATGATCATAGGTTCCCGCTGTGTTCTTACCTGTTCTTTTACTTTATACCGCGCAAACGGGTTTTTCATTTCCTTTGTGTGTGTTTTCTGGTAAAATAAAGCACGGTGATAACATGCAGCAGATATTTATACAACAGAAAGCAGAAGTCCAGAACTTCGTTGAACCGGATGCGCAGCAGCGTCATCATCTGCAGCGCGTGGTGCGGATGAAGGAAGGCGAAATCCTGCGGGTGATCGATGGACAAGGCCAGGTTTTTTCCGGTCAATTGAACACAGACGGGCGCATTCTGATTTTAGAACAAATCCAGGAAGACCGCGAGCTTCCTGTTTCATTGACTTTGGTGGCCGGTTTGATCAAAGGTGAACGCTGGGATTGGCTGCTGCAGAAATGTACGGAGCTGGGTGTCAGCCGAATTGTACCATTTCAATCCAGCCGCACCGTGGTAAAGTTGGATGGGGAAAAGGTCGATAAAAAGCAGCAGCGGTGGCAGAAGATTGTGCAGGAAGCCAGTCAGCAATGCAAGCGTACGCAGATTCCGCAGGTCTGCCTGCCGATTGCTCTGAGAGAGGTGGATCAGTATCTCAGCGAACAAAACTTCGTGGCATATGAAGATGAAGCGCTGCAGGGCGGATTGTTCAGCACGCTGCTGGAAAAAGGACGCAGTACAACGATCGTCATCGGTCCGGAAGGCGGATTCAGCCCCGCTGAGATTGCGCAGCTGCAGGCGCAGGGCTTTCGCTGCTGCTCGTTAGGCAAGCGGATTCTGCGTGCGGAAACGGCTGCCATTGCTGCGGTATGTTTGGCAGCGGCTGTTATGGAGGCATAAAACGATGAATCCGAAAATCATTAAAATTCTGCGCAAGGCCAACGATCAGGAACTGCTCAAGCTTCCTGAAGTCCGCAAGGAAACCGCGCGCATCAATGCCCTGCTTAAACCGTATCAGCTGGATCGAACGGTGAAAACCGCACGGGATGTCTACACGTTGAGCATCCTGGAGGAAGGCTTGAAAAATAAACAGAAGATTGAAGAACTGTACGAGCAGACCCGCCGTGAGATGCTGGATATCTGGGATATGCTTGATTATCCCAAACGCAATGAATTTGTCCGACCGAAAATTCAGGCGGCGATCTCCGAAATGAAACAGTTTAGCAGTGAGGGCAAGCTGATCATGATTCCGTTTTTTGATCCGCTGATCAATGCGCTTTACGATCATGAAACCGCGGTCCTGGAACTGCCGCAGTTTTTCAAAATGTATAAAAACTTTGCGGATAAAATCGTGGATCCGCTGACCTACGGACGCTTGCCTTATGAGGCTGGCTTTGCTTCGCCACAGGTCATCTTTCAGAATGAACTGGGTTTTGCGGTGTATGAGGGGCGGGTGCATTGTCTGGAAATCTTCGCGTTTGACGGGAGGGAAACGGAGCTGCCGCTTTCCTTGGTCTGTACCGGACAAAAGCTGGATCCAGCTCAGGGTGCGCCGTTAGCGGCTGCGGTATTAAGCCAGGATCCTGTCCAAATCCGTGATGCCTTGTGTGCCAGCGGATATGTTCTGCCGAAGCTGAAAAGCAAAATTGCCCGAATTCACAGGCCGTAAGGCCTTTTTCTTTGAAAGCGGCGAAGAACCGCCGTTAAAAGACTACCTTGGGGGTAAAAAGTTTGATATAATATCCATCATGGAAGGGGATAAATTCATGACGACAGTCGCAATTTCAACACTGGGCTGCAAGGTTAACGCCTACGAGTCGGAAAGTACCGCTCAGGCGCTGCGGCAGCGTGGTTATCAAACGGTGGACTTTAAGGAGAAGGCTGACGTTTACATCATTTTTACTTGTGCGGTGACCAATACCGCCGCCAGCAAGAGCCGGCAGAAGATCCATCAGGCCAGACGGCAGAATCCGGATGCTCTGGTGTGCGCCGTAGGCTGTTATGTTCAGATCCATGCCGAACAAATGAGCGAACAGGAGAAGATTGATCTTCTGATTGGCTCCAGCGGCAAGGATAAGCTTCCCCAGCTCATTGACCAGGCGCTGCAGCAGCGTCAGGTTCCGATCGTACCGATCCAGGATGTGCGGCAGGCGGCCGAGTTTGAGATGCTGCCGCTGGATGAATTTGAACATCAGACGCGGGCGTATTTAAAGGTCCAGGATGGCTGCAATCAATTCTGCGCCTACTGCATCATTCCTTATGCTCGCGGCCGGGAGCGCTCGCTGCCGCTGGATGAGGCGCTGCAGGAAGCTCGTCGGCTGGCGCAGAAGCATAAGGAAATTGTCTTAGCAGGAATACATACCGGTCGTTATGGGAAGGATAGAAACACCAGCCTGACAGAACTGATCCGCGGGATGGGCAGCATTGAGTCTTTAAAGCGAATTCGAATTTCGTCGATTGAGATCACAGAAATTACCGATGAACTATTGGAACTGATGGAAAAACAGCCGAAGATTGCCCGGCATCTGCACATTCCGCTGCAGGCGGGCTGTGATGCAACGCTTAAACGTATGGGCCGTCCGTATACGACCCAGCAGTTTTTGCAGCGTGTTGAAGAAATCCGCGCCCGGATTGAGGGCATTTCGATCAGTACCGATCTGATCGTTGGTTTCCCTCAGGAAAGTGATGAGGAGTTTGCCGCAACGATGGCGTTTTTGAAACAGATCCGCTTCAGTTTCTGCCACGTTTTTCCGTTCTCGGCGAAAACCGGTACACCGGCGCAGCGGATGAGCGGTCAGGTTCCGGCAAATATAAAAAAGCAGCGCGCTCAGGAAGTCGGCGATTTTTCCCGCAGCAGCTATTACGAGGTCAAAAGCCGATGGATCGGCAAGGCGGTTGACGTGCTGATTGAAACCTGTGAAAACGGTGTTTCGTTCGGTCACAGCAGTGAATATCTGCCGGTTCAGGTTGAAGGGCAATGGGCCAGTGGTCAGCTGGTTCGCGTCTGTTGTACGCATATGATCGGGGATCAGCTGGTGGCCCAGGCGCAAGGAGGTCAGGAAAAATGAAGTTATCTGCATTATTTGACAACGCTCCGGATATTGAAATTGAAAATCTGATGGTGGACAGCCGCGATGTGCTGCCCAACGCCATTTTCTTCTGCATCAAAGGGATGATCCATGATGGTCACCGATATGTCAACGCCGCGATCAAAAACGGTGCCGTGTGCATTGTTCACAGCGAGGATATCAAGCGCAACAACACCAATGTCATTTATATTAAAGTCCGTGACGTTACCGCAGCTTTAAATCAGGTTGCTGCCTGTTTCTATGGGTATCCGTCGAAAAAGATGGTCGTATATGGGGTAACCGGCACAAATGGAAAATCCTCAATTGCTTGCATGATCCGCAATCTGCTTAACCCAATCTATGCCTGTGGCTACATCGGTACGATTTCGATTGAATACGGGGATACCAAGCTGCCGCCGCTTTTGACAACGCCGGATATCGTTCCGCTGCAGAAAACGCTGCATGACATGGCAGAGGCTCAAATGAAAGCCTGCGCATTAGAAATCAGCAGCATCGGTTTGGAACAGCACCGCACCGACAGCGTGGATGTTGATATCGCGATTTTTACCAATCTGACGCATGATCATCTTGACTATCACGGTACGATGGAGAACTATTTTGAAGCTAAGAAACGGCTGTTTGACCAGCTGAAACCCGAGGGTACGGCGATTACGAACAAGGATGATCCACATGGCATGGCGGTGGTGGCTGATTGTCCAGCTCATGTTGTGACCTATGGGGTCTTGGAAAAGGCCGATTATGAAGCTAAAGATATTCAGCTCAATGCCGATAAAACCGCTTTTACGCTGGTGTATGAGGGACAGGAATATCCTGTCCAGACCAATCTGGTCGCGATGTTTAACCTGTATAATCTGCTTGCGGTGATCGCGGCGCTGCATGAAGGCGGCCTGCCGTTAGAACAGATCCTGGATCAGCTCAATACCATTCCGCAGATCGAAGGGCGGATGGAACGCATTGAGGAAGGACAGCCTTTCAATATCATCGTGGATTTCGCTCATACTCCGGATGGATTGGAACAAATCTTCAAGTTTGCTTCCGCAATTACGCCAAAGGAAAAACGGATCATTTCTGTTTTCGGGTCAGCCGGCAAGCGGGATACGAAGAAACGTCCGGTGTTTGGCCAGCTGGCGGATAAATACTGTGATCTGATCATTTTGACCGAGGATGATCCGCGCGATGAAGATCCGATTCAGATCGCCGAGGAAATTGCTTCCGGAATTGAGAAAACTAATCGGATTATCATTGAAAGCCGTTACGACGCGATCCGTCAGGCGATCGAAGTTGCCAATGTTGGGGATACGATTTTGATTTTAGGCAAAGGCGATGAAACGTTTATTTATCGTGAGTTTGGACGGGAGCCGTGGATGAGTGATCCGGCAGCTGCCCGCGATGCCTTGCATAAATATTATTTTGAAACGGAGGAGGAAGAGGAAGATGAAACCGTTGAATAAGTACATTGATCACACCCTGTTAAAACCTGCCAGTACCCGCAGTCAGCTGGAAAAGCTGTGCACCGAAGCCCGCGACCATGATTTTGCGACAGTCTGCGTCAATCCTTGCTGGATTGAATTCTGCAAGCAGCAGCTGGAAGGCAGTGACGTTCAAGTCTGCACCGTTATCGGCTTCCCATTGGGGGCCATGACCAGTGAAGCCAAAGCTTTTGAATGCCGCGATGCCATTGCCAAAGGCGCGGATGAAATTGATATGGTCATCAACATTGGAAAAGTCAAGGATCAGGATTTTGATGGTGTTGTTCACGATATCAAAATGGTCAAGGAAGCGGCGGGCGAACACGTATTAAAGGTAATTTTAGAAACCTGCCTGCTGAGTGATGAAGAAAAAGTGTTTGCATGCAAGGCTTGTATGGAAGCCGGAGCTGACTTTGTGAAGACATCAACTGGCTTTTCGACAAGCGGGGCCACTGTTGAGGATGTCCGCCTGATGAAGCAGACCGTGGGGGATGTTTGCCAGGTAAAGGCTGCCGGCGGGGTGCGCTGCTTTGATGATCTGAAAGCGATGATTGAAGCCGGTGCGGATCGGATTGGAACTTCCAGCGGAGTAGCTTTATTGGCCGGTCAAGAAGCTGTTGGATATTAAGCCTTGAAGAACCAATTATTTTAGGCTGAGCATAAAAAATACCGGGAAGATCCCGGTGCTGGAGGGGAAGTCAGTGACTTCCTCTTTTTTGTCTGCTTTGCGGTCAGTAAGATCCTTTAAGAATGGAAAATCGAACTTGTTTATCGCCGTGTGGCCAGATCAATGAAGTAAAAGAGCAACGCTCCCCCCAGCAGGCAGCCTAAGAGAATCCAGTCGGAAATCAGGGTATGCCGCAAACCATTCAGGCGCAGAATCTGATTGATGGAAAGCAGCGGCCCCAGCGCCAGAATCAGCATGGAATAGGACAGAATCTGCCACTTGCGCTTGAGAATCATCAGCAGTTTAAGCAAAAGATACAGGCAGACGACACTGACTAAACTGATCGGCAAGGCCAATGAAATCAGCCAGCCTTGAGTCCCGCTGAGTTTTTCGATCATCGCCAGATAGATCATAAGTGAAAACTCCAGGGTTCCCATCAATATTTCCAGTCGATGAGCGTGGGGCAGAAGCAGCGCCAGCGTCAGACTGAGAACGATGAGCAGCGCGCCGATCGGATAGTAAGCCCAGCTGAGCTGATGGTTGACGGCCAGGTTAATGATCGCGCATATAAGCATGGCTGTCAGAAGCAGCGGGATAAAAATCAGACAGAAAATGCGTTTGCCTTTGGAAAAGGTATCGCGTTTTGAATAAACGAGGGTATCGGCAACTACGGAATCGAACACTTCAGGATCGAGCGCCGGCTCACTCAGCTGCTGACCGCTGATGATTTCGCCGACGGTGACATGAAAGACATCGGCCAATCGAGGCAGCAGGGTGATGTCTGGAAACGATAATCCGCGTTCCCATTTTGAGATGGCTTTGTCTGAAATCCCGATTTTGCTGCCAAGTTCCTTTTGGGTCCAGCCTTCCTTTAAGCGCAGCTGGCGGATCAGGCTGCCGGTTTTCTGTTCGTTCATATTCTGCATGGGTTTGTCCTCCATCTTTTCTTCCATCATAAGCGATCATCGGAAAGTTTACAACCGACTGGCAGTAGAATCCCAATCGACGGCGAAGAGAATCAGATTTTTCAGCATGTAAGCGCTGTCATTTTAGCTGGGAGAAGGCTAGACGAAGATGTAGGAAATACGCCATGAAAATTTGTGAAAAACATTCTTTAAATCGTTCTGAAAAGGTTGCTTTTTTTCATTGGTTTGGTTATAATATATCTGCTTGCATCAGAAGGGAGGGTAAGTATGCCAAGAGTTGTCTTAAAAGAGAACGAAGTATTGGATGACGCATTACGTCGTTTCAAGCGTCAGGTTTCTCGCAACGGAACCCTTGCTGAGGCTCGCAAAAGAGAGTTTTATGTAAAACCAGGCGTCCGTCGTAAACTGAAGTCGGAGGCTGCAAGAAAGGCTAGACGTTCAAAGTAAAGAAGCGCAAGCTTCTTTTTTCGTAGTTGGATGAAGTCAGAAAATCAGTATTCAAGTAGAAAGCGCTTTGTCATATTAGGGCAGCTGTTTTATTATAGAAGAAACGCATGACTGTCATCCGGTCATAATAAAGGAAAAAGGGTGGAAGAGGAACCTTAAGAAGATCAAGGAGGAATGTAGCGATGCAAAGTTCAAGCCGATCGCTTCAGCAGTTTAAGCAAGCTTTATCCGATCTCTATCAGCAATGGCGGGATAAACAATGGGAAATGCTGAATGTCAAACTGGAACTGCCGCTGTTTGACGCGCAGGTTTGTCTGTCCCTGCTGCAGATGGACGAGGAAACCGTATTGGAAATCTGCGATGACGACTGGGATCAGCTGGTCGGTAATTCGCTGGCGATGGAAGATTCCTATCATATGGCAGTCCAGGCGTCAAGGCGGATCATGTGGCGGCCTTTCAATGCGGAGGAAGCCGAAGTTGCTTTGTTTCAGCAGGGGGACCTGCAGGTCTTTATCAATGATATTCATTGTGGACTTCTGGAAGTTCGGCCTTCCTCCCGCTGGATTGAGGAAACCCGTCTGCTTGTAGAAGCACTGAGCGGGGTGCTAAAGCAGTATTCAGGTCGGGAAACGACGGATGAGGAATGGCTGGAGGCTGTTCAGCTGAGTGATCAGAGCTGGCGTCTGACGCCGAAATCCGGGGCTGTCCGGATCGAAGGTCCAGCCTGCATGATTGATGAAGTGGCGGCCGAGAAACTCAGTCAGCTTAAGCATACCCGCGAAACAGCACAGCTGGATGTCGTCAGTCTGATTGATCCATTGGAGGCGGAACATGGCAGTGCCGTTGCTTTCCGTATGCTGGTGCTGGTCTGCTCCAATCGTCATCAGACGCATGTGGAATTTAATTTTCGCAAGCGTGAGGATTTATGTACGGCGCTGGTTGAAGGTTTGCGTCAATTCATTCTGACTGCCGGCATTCCAGCCCGGCTGCAGGTCAACCATGGCTTGTATGAATTTATTCTCGCAGATTTAGCTCAGCGGCTGGGAATTCAAATTGTCAGCGTGGAGCATTTGATCTTAACAGAGCAGCTTAGTGAAGAACTGGCGGCCGGGCTCTCCATGCTTTCAGCTCCGGAAACGATGAATTAATAAAATTAGAATAACCTGGATGGGGTACAGTCCGGTGAAAAGCGTTCTTAGGGGACGCTTTTTTCATGTTTGAGGCATCCCGCGCATAATCTACAAAAGAGGAAGGAGTGTGCGCGATGATCACAGTCAGTGAAAAACAGGCCATGATCGAAGACTTTGAGCGGCTGATCCTCGTCAGCCCCGAACAAATTATTACCGAGTCCAAACAGGGCAGAATGATCGTCGAAGGCAGCGGCCTTCATATCCGGGTGTTCAGCGCCGATGAAATTATCTTGTCCGGACAGATCAGGCGGGTGAAGTTCGATGCGGAATAGACTTCCTTTTCTGTTTGGCATGGACTGCTGGCGGCTGAAAATACCGTTGACGTTTTTTCTGAATCAGTGCTTCCGACAGGATATTGAGGTCATGGAACTGAAACAGACGCCAGAGGGGCTGGTTTTCTGGTCACCGGTAACCAGCCGGCGTCGGATTCTCAGCTTGTTTGAAGCGGCAGAGCGGGTAAAGACCAGCGGTGTTGCCGGTTTTTTGCTGCATCAGTTTCATCAGCCGCTGCGGCTGTTTTCGGTGGCTTTGTCCATTGCATTGTGGACTTTTTATTCCCATTGCATCGTTCAGGTCGATGTCAGCGGTACCGATCCTGTTTTGCAGCGGCAGATTGAGCAGCAGCTCGCCGACAATGGCTATGCCGTTCCCTTTTTTACGACGGATCAGAATCTGGCCGAAACGATTGAATTTCTGATCAAGGAAAGTTTTGAGGACCGCTTGGGCTGGACCGAAGTGACCCGCACCGGTTCGCGGATCCAGCTGCAGTTTACGGATAAAGAATATGTTGAAACACCGCAGCTGACCAACGAGCCGATCTATGCTCAAAAAGAGGGAATGGTCGTCCGTTTTGATGTTCAGCATGGCGAAAAGAAAGTGAAGATCAACGAGATTGTTCACCCCGGTGATCTGTTGATTGACAATGAGCTGAAAGATGCGTTTGAAGTGCCGCAGCCGCTGTATGTTAAGGGAAAGGTCTACGGTTATACGTGGTATACCGTGGAAAGCACACTGCAGGAAGCGCCGGATTTTCCACTGCACGATGCCCTGGCGTTTTTTCGTCTGTTAATGGACTGCCGCGGTCAGATTGCCCAGCAGTTACAGGCGGATGAAAAAATTATCAAAGAAAATGTTTTACTTTTTGACAGGAATGCGGGTACAATAACGATGAAGATCCACTACACCTTGCTGGAGGATCTGACACGACCTTAAATTCGAGGAGGAAAACCATGACTCATGTCCTGTCAATGGAACATCTGAGCGCGTCGGAAGCCGCGGAACTGATCGGCTTTGAAGACCGCAACCTGAACTGCTTATGTGAACTGTATGGTGCGGACATTGTATTCCGTGATAATCAGTTTACGATCCGCTGCGAACATCCTGAGGCAGTGGCCGAAACGCTGCAGGAAATGCTGAAAATGATCCGGCGTTCCCAACAGATCAGCGAGCAGGAAATTCGATACTTAGTCCGCACGCAGCGCAAGCAGCAGGCGGTGGATCTGGGCGATTTAAAATCCAAGGTGCTGGCCCGCACCCACAGCGGCAAGGCGATTGCGCCGAAAACTGAAGGTCAGCGCAGCTTCATTGAGGCGATGGAGAAGAAAACGATTGTCTTTGCGGTGGGTCCGGCAGGAACCGGCAAGACGTATTTAGCCGTAGCCTATGCCGTCAGTATGCTGAAAAAGGGTGAGATTCACAAGATCATTCTGACCCGGCCGGCTGTCGAAGCGGGAGAAAGTCTGGGATTTCTGCCAGGTGATCTGAAGGAAAAGGTGGATCCGTATCTGCGGCCGCTTTATGACGCTCTGCATGATCTTCTTGGCGCGGAAACGACCGAGCGGCTGATCGAAAAGGGCACGATTGAGATTGCGCCGTTAGCTTATATGCGCGGCCGGACGCTGGATGACGCGGTGATTATTCTGGATGAGGCGCAAAACACAACGCCGGCGCAGATGAAGATGTTTTTAACCCGGCTGGGCTTTCAGTCGCGGATGATCATCACCGGCGATCTGACCCAGGTGGATCTGCCGAAGTCTCAGCGCAGCGGACTGATGGATGCCGTAGGATTGTTAAAAGGCATCGAGGAAATCGGCGTCCTGCAGCTCAGCAGTGATGACGTCGTCCGTCATCCGCTGGTACAGAAAATTATTGACCGCTATGGAGAAAAGGGGGAGTAAGCCATGCCGCGCATTCTGTTAATTGAAGATGAAGACAGCATCCGTCATTTGATCAGCTACGATTTAAAAAACGCCGGATATGAGGTTGTTGGCTGTGCTGACGGTGCCAGTGCCAAAGAGAAAGGGCTGAGTCAGAGTTTTGACATCATGATCATTGACTGGATGCTTCCGGAAATCAGCGGAATCGAACTGGTTCGGCTGTTTCGCGGCAAGGGAATTGACAGCGTCATGATGATGCTGACAGCCCGCGATGAGGAAGAAGATATTCTGGAAGCCTTTGACGCCGGCGTCGACGATTACATCACCAAACCCTTTTCTCCGCGCGAGCTGCTGGCCCGAATCCAGGCGCATGTCAAGCGGATCGTCAAAACCAGCCGCAGAGTTTTGGAAATGGGCGGTCTGACGATGGATCTGGGCAGCCGGGAGGTTCGTGTCAACAACCAGCCGGTCAGCTTAACCAAGAAAGAATTTGAATTGCTGGAGTATATGCTGCGCAATCCGCAGATCGTTCTCTCGCGCGACAATATCCTCAATGAGATCTGGGATTTTGACTATGATGGCGATACGCGGATTGTCGACGTTCATATTTTTAAGCTTCGCAGCAAGCTTTCCGGCAGCGGGGTGCGGATTTCCTCACTGCGGGGTGTCGGCTATAAGCTGGAAGCTGAAGGCTGAGAGGATCGGTAAGGAATGAAAACCTCAGAAATTCTGATCCTGATTCTGACGGTTGCCGGCCTGTCCTTATTCTGCGCCCAGGGATTATTGGAAGCGTGGAGCGCCTTAGTTTTATTGGGCCTGGTTGCGGCGGCGCTGTTGTGGCACAGCCAGGATCAGCTGCGCGAAAAAATGCGGACGAAGGAACAATCGTTAAAAACGCAGGTTCGCAGTTCAGCCAAGGATGCGTCATTGAAACAGAAGCAGATTCTGACCATTCTGACCAACATTCCTTCTCCGCTGGCGATGATGGATTCCTATGGTCATCTGACATTGTATAATGAGGGCTTCAGCCAATTTCTGACAGAGGAAAGCGAAGCAGAAATCAATTACCGCGATGAACGGATCGCGGTGGAAGTTCGGCTATTTCTTAAAGAAGCGTATTTAAGCGAAAATGCGATCGTCCGCAACCTGCATCGAAATGGCATTGATTTTCAGTGCCTGTCCGTGCCGATTCATGAAAATGGCCGGTTTAACGGCTGTCTTCTTGTATTTCAGGACATCACTCAGGCAATGGAAAAGGAGCGGATGCAGAAACGCTTCATCGCCGATGCTTCGCATGAGCTGAAAACCCCGATTGCCGCGATCAAGGGCATGATTGAAATCCTCAACCGAGATACCTTTGATGATCCGGAAACGATGAAGGATTTTCATCTGCAGATTGAGAAAGAAGCAAAGCGGCTGGAAATGATCGTGGCGGATCTTTTGAAACTGTCGCGGCTGTCGATGAATACACTGGCGCTCACCCCTTCAGCCTGTGAACTGACGCCGTTATTTGAGAGCTTGATCAAGGAACTCCGTCCGCAGGCTGAACAGCGAGGGGTCAGCATTGAAGCGGAGAATCTGACGCAGGAGGTTTTCTGGCTGGATGAACAGAAAATTCATCAGGCGCTGGCCAATTTGTTAATGAATGCACTGGTTCACAGCCAGCCGGAACATATTTGGCTGAAAGCGCAAATGCATCATGGCCGGCTGCGGTTGACGGTGCGGGATGACGGCTGCGGGATTGATCCGAAACATCTGGATCGAATCTTTGAACGCTTTTACCGCGTTGAGGAATCACGGTCGCGGGCCAGCGGCGGCAGCGGATTGGGATTAGCGATTGTAAAGGCGATTGTGACTGCCCATCAGGGAGAAATCGAAGTTGTCAGCGAAGTTGGAAGGGGGACCTGCTTTGAGATCAGCCTGCCCGTTTCGCTGTCAGAGAATCCAGAACATTCATCAAGTGCACCCATTTCAGTCAATTCATCGAAATAAAACAAGAGTTCAGGCGTAAGGCGCCTGACTTTTTTTGTGTTCATGCACGGGAGGCAGAAATGAATTTTCATCCTTTTCCAGCTGGAAATCATCCCTCAGAACTTGAAAGCATCAAAATTAGTAACAGCCCCTTTCAGTCAGAAACTGCGTGATCTTTGATTTTTGGCGATCATGATTTTTTTTGGATTCTGTTATTTTTTAACCATTTCTTAACGCGATCTTCATTTTCTATTAATTGAAGCGCTGTACACTGGAAACTGTTCAAGAAAGGATGAATGAAATGAAGAAATTAACGATTTTCCTGCTTGCAGCGCTGGTTATGCTGGCTGGCTGCAGCACTCCATCAGGTTCTGATACTCCAGGTGACGCGACGGCTACACCGTCGGCTTCCGCAGCAACGATTCATGTTTACACACGGGATGCGACTTCCGGTACCCGCGAAGCGTTTGAAAAAGCCGGGGATTTTGCGGAGCAGCTGACCTCTTCGGCAATTGAAGTTTCCAGCAATGGCGATATGGCCACCAAAGTGGGGGCTGACGCTAACGGAATCGGTTATGTTTCCCTGTCAACCGACTTTGCAGCCAATGGTGTTAAACCCCTGAACTTTGAAGGGGTTGAGCCAAGCGAAGCAACTGTCTTGGATGGTTCCTATGGCATGCAGCGGCCATTTATGTTCACAACCCGGGCTGCAGGCGACTATGAAAGCACAGAAAAAGAAGAACTGATCGCCGCTTTCCTGGATTTCATGCAGAATTCAACGGAAGGTATGCTGGTGGTGGAAAAGGCCGGCGGTGTTGTCGATAAGACGAAAGGAACAGCCTGGGCAGAGCTGGCAGCGAAGCATCCGATTGTCAATCAGGACAACTCGTCGATCTCGATTGCAACCAGCGGGTCCACATCCGTAGAAAAGACGCTGAAAGCTGCTTTGGAAGCCTTCCAGCCGATGGCGGGCAACTTCCAGTTCACAATGAATCAGACGGGTTCGGGCGATGGCTACAAGCGTGTTCTCGGCTCGGAAAAAGACGGCGCCAACCGTGCGGATATCGGCTTTGCTTCACGGGCATTCAAGAGCGGAGATGAAGACACTTCGGCGGCGATGGCTTCGGGTCAGTATTGCATCGATGCGGTCGTCACGATTGTCAATCAGGCCAATACAAGCGTATCGGATCTGACACAGCAGCAGGTTCATGATATCTTCACGGGAACAACAACTTCTTGGGAAGAAGTAAAATAAGCTGAATTGAACGCATTCTGATGTAAGCCGCTTTGTTGGCCGGACGGGCTGAAGAAAGCGGCTGATTTTTTTAGGAAGGGTGATTTTATGGAAGAAAATCTGCGAGATTGGATCAAACCTGGTCAGGCCATTCGCAAACAGAAAACTGACCGCGCCGTGCGGACGCTGTTCTTTCTGGCGGCGCTGATTTCCGGCAGCTGCATCGTTCTGATCACATTCTTTATTTTAATGAAGGGAATCCAGCCGTTTCTTCCTAACTATGCTTATGGTACGGTGTCGCTGAAGGATTTCCTGTTCGGGACACTGTGGCGGCAGGATCAGGGTGTTTACGGCGTCGGCTTCATCGTCATCAATACGCTGATCTCTGCGTTTGGCGCGCTGCTGCTGGCATTTCCGATCTCAGTGCTGACGGCGTTGTTCATCGTCAAAATTGCGCCGAAACCGATAAAACCATTCATGAAAACGGTAGTTGAGCTGCTGGCCTCGATTCCCAGTGTCGTTTACGGCGTCTTTGCAGCCGGAGTGATTACAACCTTAGTTAAGACCCTGGCGGCGTATTCCGGCATCAGTACGGCCGGCGGCAGTTCCTTACTGGCGGTCATTCTGCTTTTGGCCATCATGATCTTTCCGACGATCACTTCGCTTTCGATTACTGCGATTGAAGCCGTTGATCGGGATCTGGAGCTGGGCTCACTGGCCTTAGGGGCAACAGCGACGCAGACCCATTTCAAAGTGGTGCTGACCAGTGCCAAATCTGGGATCTTTGCCGGTGCGATCTTAGGGATTGGCCGGGCATTTGGGGAAGCAACGGCCGTGGCGATGGTTGCCGGCAACAAGCTTTTCGGACCGACCTTCAATCTGTTTGATATCACGCGGACACTGACTTCCACAATGCTGGCAGGCTTAAAGGAAACAACCGGATTGGATTACGATATTCGTTTCTCCGTTGGCCTGGTGCTGATGGCGGTCATTCTGATTTCCAATCTGGTGCTGAATCTGATTAAAAAGAAAGTGGGGAATATGAATTGAAAACCAACCTGATCCGGCGGAAGCTCAGCGACGGCTTTCTGCAATTTCTCACCCTGTTCAGCAGTCTGCTGGCCGTCGGCGTTTTAACGGCATTGTTCTACTATATTTTTGCCAACGGCCTGTCCCTGATGAATACGGATCTGCTGCGCAATGATTATTGGTCTGTAAGCAAGATCGTCGCTTTTGATGAAACAGTCAATCAACCTGGCCTTTATCCGCGGCCGCAGGATCTGGATGAAAGTGTAGCCTGGAGTGAAAAATGGGGGATTGGCTTCGTCGATTATCTCTCCCATGAGAAAAAACAGCTGGTCCTGATCGAAACGGTTGCGGCTGATTCCCCGCTGCAGAGTGCTTTTGATACCAGTGCCGGAGCAGCACAGGGCAAACCGGTAGCCCTGTCTGCTGGACTGCAGGTTGAGAAAATTGATTTTTCACAGGCTGCCGGAACGGCGGACTTCACCGGCATGCTGGCATCGGCTACAGCCGCTGAAGTTGCTCAAACGCTGGATCAGCAAGCTGTGAAGCTGACCTCGATTTTTATCAAGACACCGGGCGGCGGGATCCGCGGTTCGATAATCACGACTGCTTACCTGATTCTTGTATCACTGCTCATCGCTTTGCCGATCGGCATTGCCAGTGCTGTTTATCTCAGTGAAATGGCTAAAAAAAACCGCATCAACATGCTCATTCGGACTGGGATTGAAACACTGACCGGCGTGCCGTCGATTGTTTACGGTTTAATGGGAGTCAGTGTCCTCTTTCCGATCACCGCTCTGATGGGCGCTAAGACCACCAATATTCTGCTCGGTGCACTGACGATGGCGATCATCCTGCTGCCAACGATTATCCGCTCCACTGAAGAAGCGCTGCTGGTCGTACCGAAGGGACTGCGCGATGCTTCCCTGTCTTTGGGTGCCAGTCAGACCCAGACGATCTTCAAGATTACGCTGCCCTGTGCGATGCCGGGAATCCTCAGCGGGATCCTGCTCAGTATCGGTCGGGTTGTCGGAGAATCCGCGGCGCTGATCTATACAATGGGTACCTTTATCAACGATAAGCCGGGTCTTTTGAAGCAGGGAACTTCGCTGGCGGTGCATATTTGGTCTGTGATGTCCGGCGAGCAGCCTAACTTTGAACTGGCCTGCGCGATATCCATTATGATTTTGATCTTTGTCTTGATTTTAAATATAGCGGTAAAATTTTTGACCCGCCGGCTTCAGAAAAGCTGGCATTAGAAAGGAAAGGACATTATGGAAACTTGTTTTGAAGTGAAAGACCTGAATCTGTACTATGGGGAGAATCAGGCGCTGAAACATCTGAACCTGACAATTGGACGGAATCGTGTCATGGCGCTGATCGGTCCTTCCGGCTGCGGAAAGTCCACCTTTCTGCGCTGCCTGAACCGGATGAATGATCTGATTGAAAACTGCCGCATCACAGGTGAAATTCATCTGTTGGAACAGAATATCTACGATCAAAAAATGAATGTTGTCCAGCTGCGGACAAAGGTAGGGATGGTGTTTCAGAAACCCAATCCGTTCCCAATGTCAATTTATGACAATATCGCTTATGGACCGCGCTGTCAGGGCGTCAAAGAGAAGAAGCTTTTGAATCAGATCGTTGAACGCTCTTTGAAATCGGCGGCGCTTTATGAAGAAGTCAAGGATCGTCTGCATGACTCAGCGATGGCGCTTTCGGGAGGTCAGCAGCAGCGCTTATGCATTGCCCGGGCGATTGCCATGGAACCGGAAGTGATTTTGATGGATGAACCGACTTCAGCATTGGATCCGATTGCCACCGCGAAGATCGAAGAACTGATCGAACAGCTGAAAAAGACGTACACGATTGTTATCGTCACGCATTCAATGCAGCAGGCTTCGCGTGTATCCGATGATACGGCTTTCTTCTTGCTGGGAGAAATTGTCGAAACTGATAAGACGCTTACGATTTTTTCCAAACCCAAGGATAAGCGGACGGAAGATTATATCAGCGGACGGTTCGGTTAATTAAGGAGGAACAGACAATGAAAATGGATGAATCCCTGGCTTTATTCCAGGCTTTAATCATCGAGATGTACCGCAAAGTCAGACTGATGCATCAGATGGCTCTGGAAGTGATCCACACCGGCGATAAGGAAAAAGCGCTGCAGTTAATTCGCATGGATGACTTTGTCAATCATATGGAAGAGGAAGTCAATGATCAAGCTCAGTCTGTCCTGGCTCTGTTGTCACCAGTAGCAAGTGATCTGCGCAAGGTGATCGCCGGGATCAAAATTGCTTCCGATCTGGAACGAATCGGTGATTATGCGAAAAATGTTGCGGAGTTCGTCATTAAAAAGGGCCCGGCGGAGCCGACCTTTGTCGCTGAGCAGGCAACCGCCATTGGCGAACGATTTTTAGCCATGCTGGATGATGCGATGCGTGCTTACGAGCAGGAAGATGTTCAGCAGGCCTATGAAATTCCGCAGCAGGACGAACAGATCAACGCTCAGTTTGAGCAGCTGACTGGACAGATTGAATCTGCACTGCAGGAAGGGATGACTATGAAGCATCTTGTACCGTTGGTTGCGATGCTGCGCAACTTCGAGCGTTCCGGCGATCATACAAAGAATATCTGCGAGCATTTAATTTATCAGGTTAAAGGTCAGCATATTGATTTTGGCTAAGAAGCGAAAATAGCTTGTTTTCTTGGAAACGAGCTTTTTTTTCGGCTCGTGCAATTTTGGTGTAATTTTGATAGGGCATGAAATGGCAGAGCTGATTTCTCGGTTTGGAAAAGGCATGGGCGGAATTTAGCTTTTCACATGAGCGTCAGATTCAGAAAATATTCTGCAGAACATTGACATATTTGCCATAGGTTCGTTATACTGAGGGTAAACTCAAGAGGTGGACAACATGAAAAAACTCTTTCTGCTGGGATTGACATTGGTCTTGATTGCGACGATTGAAATATTCCAGTCCAGTGCTCAAAAACAGATGATGGATCAAATGCCGCGGATGCAATGGGCGGTATCCGGATATGCTGCGGCCTGTTACGAAGTCAAGTTTACAGAAGGCCAGCAGGCTCAGCAGCGGCAAAGAATGGCGGAGCTGCTTGCTGTCGGACAGGAAAACGATGATTCTGAAGAAGATCGTCTGAATGCCCGCAAACTGGCGGTCATGGAAGTGAAATCCAGTGCGGATGGGAATTCAGCCTATTATTATGGCGGAATGAAAAATCCGCTGCATGATTTATTTCCGATTTCCGGGACACCTGAAATCAGCTTCAATCAAGCTCAGGCGATGTATTATACAGCCAATCGAAAAGATTCAGCAATGCCGCAGATGACGATGATCCAAAGCGCAAGGGTTCAGGTGGAACCGTTTTACAACAGTGCTGATCAGCCGGGTACAAAGACGACGCTGTGGTTTTTCGCGGAACAGCCTTCAGATTGGATTGAGCTGATCTATCAGCTGCGCCAGGAGTTTCCGGAGATGACATGGATCAAACAGCCGATTCAAATTGAAACCGGGATTTCCGATTCACTGAGCCGGCAGCGTTCGCTGATGATCGGCGGGATTGCCGCAGGAGTTACCTTGGCTGCTCTGGCGTTGACATGGTATGAAGTCAGCCGGAAGAAAAAGCAGCAGCCGCAGCTTTCCGCTCTGGACAATCTGGGTCAGAGCTGTGGACTGACTGGATTGATTGCCTTTCTGGAGATTCCAGTATTGATCGTGGTTGTCAATCGTTTGCAGGGGGTGGCCTGGAATTACTATACTAATTTCTTCTATACTGATTTATTCCATCTTTACGGCTGGATCAGTGCAGGTTTGGTGCTTTGCGCCTTGATCGGTTGGCTCCGGGCGCGTTATCATTAGAGTTATCATTGTTCATTCAAGGGTCGGCAGGAAATATTCCGCCGGCTTTTTTTATTTCTTGATGCAGTACAGATCCAGATGAAAATGGATTAATGTAAAAACTTTCAACACGGCGGTCTGTTTTAAGCAAAAAAACAAAAAAATTGACAAAATCAGGAAGGAATTTCCAGAAAGTCAGCAATATTAAAGGTGAAGGTGATTGTATGCAAAAACAAAAGCTGAAACCTTGTGTTGAATTTGTCAGGCCTCAGAAAACAAACCGGCTGTCCCTGACTACGGACTGGGTATTTAAACCTGTGATGGCTCATCCGGATAACCGGCTTGCTTTGCATAGTTGTCTTCAGTCCATGCAGACTGGCTATCCCATTCGGGAAGTGAACTTAAATCCCAATGAAGAAGTTGTCGTATTCTCTGCGCAGAAAGCGATTCGTTATGATATTGTGGGGACTATAAACGGAAATCGTAATTTTAACCTCGAAATGCAGCAGCGGCGTAAAGCGAAGTCAGAAGAATTGCGTCTGCTTTACTATGCTGCCCGATTGTTCAGTGGTCAGTCGATTCGCGGCAAGGAAACGGATGATCTGATGTCAGTCTGGAATATCATGATTACGGATTTCAAAGTTTTCGCACAACAGGATATGCATGTCGGTAATCTTTTTGAGATGAAAGCGAAAACAGGAATAGACTTGACAGATTATTTTCAGCTGAGTATTATGGAGATAGAAGGAGCGCTGCAGCTAAAAGAGAAAGAAGTTTCATTGTTGCGGCCCGATGAACAATGGATGGCCGTATTCAAATTTGCGGGTGATCCGGCCCAGGAAAAATGGATTCATGCCATAACGAGAATGAATGAAGGGTGCAGAAAGGCGGTGGAAAGAATGATGGCAATTCCTGCGGAAATGATGGAATACATAGAGGAAACACGGCGGAATATTCAAATGATGGAAATGCAGGAGCAGCTGAATCAAGCACGGCGCAGCGGGCTGGCTGATGGCAAAGAGGAAGGTTTGCGGGAAGGACGGCAGAAATATTTAGCGAAATTGATTCGGAGTGTACAGAAGAAAATGCATCAGGGAATGAGCGCGGCAGAAATTGCAGAGGACTGGGATGAGGATATTCATTTGATCCAACAGATTATGTTTACGTTTCAGTTTCATCCGGAATGGACAATGCCGCAGCGGATTGAGATTTTGACAAAGGAAAAAGTCTGATCCGCTTTGATCATTCTGAATTGTATTTGAAAAAGAAAAGAAGCGAATTCTTTTCGGCAGGGCCGGAAAAATCAGCTTCTTTATTTTTATCAATGATGTTCAAGGACAGGAGCTTCCTTGCTGGAGGAGGATTCAATTGAGCAGCGGGCGATGTTGCAGCAATGGTCTGCCATACGTTCGAGATTACCCAAGATATCGCAGTAAACACTGCCGCCGACAGAGGTCGCACATTCGTTGCGGGCCATTCGGTCAAAGTGTTTCTGCCGGGCTTTGTACTCTAATAAGTCCATATAATTTTCATCTTCCATCAAAGCTGAATATAAGGCATAATCCTCATCGCGATAAATGGAGATCGAGGTGTTGAGCATATGTTTGAATAATTCAAACATTTCCAGAACATCTTTTTTAGCTCCGTCGCTGAAATCGTTTTTGTCTTCATGCACCATGTCGAAGAACTCAACGAGGTTGACGGACAGATCACCGATGCGCTCCAGATTCTTGATAACCTGAAGATGAAGATTGAAGTCCTGCATATCCCGATCGTTCAGATTTTCCTTGGATACGCTCATCAGATAACTGGTGATCTTGGTGTCAATCGAATTGATTAAATCCTCCGTTTGATTCACGAGTTCTTTTTCATCGGAACCGCCGCGGGTATTCATAAAATCACGGGCCTTGTCGACGGCCGCGTCAACGACTGTGCTCATTTTCAAAACCGCCTGTTTGGCAATGGCCAGGGCGGCCGTCGGCATCTGATGCGCAATGCCGGCATCCATATCGTCAAGATTGATTTCGATCCGTTCCGGTTCATTGCCGGGAATCAATTTCTTGATAAAGTTGCACATGACGTTCAATAACGGCAGATAAACGATAACGCCAACGATCTTAAACAGAATATGTACGACCGCGATCTGCATCATCGGCGGTATGAGGAGTAAATCTGAGATCCAATTGATAAACTGGATGTAAAACGGCAGAAAAAGCATGCCGATCGTCGCCGCAATGACATTGAACAAGGTATGCAGACCTGCGGTTCGCTTGGCCGCCAAACTGCCGCCGATGGCTGCGAATACACCGGTAACCGTCGTTCCGATACAGGCGCCGAAGACAAACGGCATCGCTGCATTCAAGGTCATCGCACCAGATTCATATAACTTCTGAACAACGCCGATCGTTGCCGCAGAGCCTTGAATCAAACCTGTCAGAACCGTTCCGGCTAATAATCCCAGTACCGGTTTTTCCGACATCACTTTGGCAAATTCGATAAAGGCCGGGAGATCCTTCAGCATTTTTAACGAATCGCCCATGATTTTCAAGCCGTAGAACATCAAACCAAAGCCCAAAATAATGTCGCCAATATACCGGGTTTTCTTTCTCTTTCCAAACGAGATGATCATGCCCCCAATGAATACAAAGTACATGGCAAACTGTTCCACTTTTAAACCGATCAGAAACGCGGTCATCGTTGTTCCAATGTTGGCGCCCACGACGACTCCGGCCGCCTGTTCGAGTTTCATTAAACCTGCGCGGACCAAACCGATGGTAATCGCTGTCGCCGCCGAAGAAGACTGAACGACAATGGTGACGACAATCCCGACCAGCACCGCCATTAAGGGATTGGAGGTATATTTGTCGATGTATTCACGGAGCTTATGGCCGGCAACATTTTTTAATCCGTCGCCCATAAACTTGATGCCAAACAAAAACAGCGCAAATCCGCCGAGGATCATGTCCCACGAGATATCTCCCAGCGTGATCATTTCCGTCGCTACGATATTCATTTGTTTTTCTCTCTCTCCTGTTTCTTCTCTTTTTCTTTTCTCTTGTTTCATGTTTATTTTAACAGAATCATTACAAAGTTTTAACACAAATTTAACATTTATAGACAAAAACTGACAAACATCGATTTCTCTGCCTGTCCAACTTGTGAAAGAAATCAGGAAAAGCAGTTTGTTTTCAGTCGAAAAGAGGTAGAATATGCTATAATAGCAATGCAAAAATCAAGAGGTGAAGACGATGATAACCTGTACTTTTGTCAATAAAACGCGGGAAAAGCAATGGAAAGAATATTATGCGGATTTTGAGAAGATTGCAGCGCATGCGCTGACAGTCTTAGATAAGCCAGGCGACTATACGATTTCAGTGATTCTGGTCAAATCCAAACGAATCCATCAGATCAATCGCGACTATCGGCAGGTGGATCGGCCGACGGATGTGATTTCGTTTGCGGCCTGCGACAGTCAGGATGAATTTGAATTAATCGAGGAAGCCGAAGTGGAGTTAGGCGACATCTTCATCAATGTTGAAGCTGCGCTGGCTCAGGCTGAGGACTATGGTCACTCCCTGCGCCGAGAAATCTGTTTTCTGTTTACTCATGGCCTTCTGCATTGCTTTGGTTATGATCACATGCAGCCGGATGAGGAAAAAATCATGTTTGAGCTTCAGCATGAAATTCTTGATCCGCTGGTGCCAAGATCCTAATGCGGACTTTTATCAAAAAATTCAGGCCTGCGATTGAAGGCTTGATCTGTGCCGCACAGGACCGCAGCATCGCACTGCAGCTGGGACTGGCCGTGCTCACCGGATTAGCCGGCATTGTTCTGGGCTTTGTGTGGTGGGAATGGGCGTTGGTGATCACGCTGATCGGCTTGGTGGTGACCGCGGAAATACTGAACACCGCGATTGAAAAACTGTGTGATTTTGTCCAGCCCAATCACGATCCCCGGATCAAAACGATTAAAGATCTGGCTGCGGCGGCAGTGCTGTTTGCGTCACTTACGGCGCTGATCGTCGGTCTGATGCTGGTTGTCATCCATCTAATAAGATAGAACAGGAGAAATAAAATGTACGAAAATTTAGTTAAAGAAGCTTTTGAGGCGATGAAATCAGCATATGCTCCCTATTCCAACTATCATGTCGGAGCGTGTGTCTTATGCAAGGATGGCCGCACCTTTCGCGGCGTGAACATTGAGAATGCTTCCTATGGGGCTACCAACTGTGCTGAACGCAGTGCCGTTTTTGCCGCCTATTCCTATGGATACCGCAAAAATGAAATTGAAGCGATCGCGATTGTCAGCGATGGTGCGCGGATCGGCACGCCATGCGGAATTTGCCGTCAGGTGCTCAGCGAGCTGCTGAACAGCGATACCCCGATCATCCTGTCCAACGGCAAGGAAACCATGACGACAACCATCGCCGAACTGCTGCCGATGAGCTTTGGCATGGAGGATCTGGCATGAAGTCCGGCTTCGTCGCGCTGATCGGCCGGCCCAATGCCGGGAAAAGTACCTTGCTCAACGCTTTGGTTCAGCAGAAGGTGGCGATCATTTCCCCTAAACCTCAGACGACACGCAATTCGATCCGGGCCATTCGCACGGATGACGATTCACAGATTATTTTTGTGGATACGCCGGGCATTCATAAACCCAAGCATGAACTAGGGACCCAGATGAATAAGGAAGCCTATTCTGCGGCGGCGGGGGTGGATTTGATCTACTATCTGGTCGACGGCTCGGTTCCCTTTGGCAGCGGCGATGAATTTGTGCTGAACACGCTTCGGCAGATGCATCTGCCGGTGTACTTGATCCTCAACAAAATTGATCTTTTGGAAAAAGAACAGCTGATCGAGCTGTTGCTTCAATGGCAGAAACGGATGGATTTCAAAGAGATCATTCCGATCAGCGCCAAGACGCAGAACAACCTGGATCAGCTGATTGAAGTGACCAAAAATGATCTGACCGACGGCATGCAGTATTATCCGGCGGATCAGGTCTGTGATTATCCAGAACAGTTCATCATGGCGGAAATCATTCGTGAAAAAGTGCTGATGCTGACAGAAGAAGAAGTTCCTCATTCCGTAGCCGTGGTGATCGAACGAATTCGCAAGAACCGCGAACATCTGATCATCCATGCGATGATCTTAGTGGAACGAGATTCGCAAAAGGGAATTATCATCGGTAAACAAGGCAGAATGATCAAACAGATTGGGATGCTGGCGCGGGAAGAGCTTCAGGGACTGCTGGGGGAACCGATCTTTCTGGAGCTGTTTGTGCGGGTTGAAAAAGACTGGCGCAACAAGCGTGCAAAACTGCAGCAGTTAGGCTATATCCAAACGGAGCTTGAGGATGAGTGAAGCTAGAATTGAAGCGGTAATTCTGAAGCAGCAGGACTATCGGGAAAACGATGCGCTGATTACGGTGCTGTCGCGGGAACATGGCAAGCTGGGTTTTGTCTGCCGCGGAATCCGCAAGATGGCGAGCAAGAATGCTGTATCGTGTATGCCGTTTGTTCTGTCGGAACTGATGTTTGAGTACAAGGAACAGGCGACGCTGTTTTCACTAAAAACCGCGCGGGTGTTGGCGTCACATCGGTATATTCGCGAAGATTTGGAGAAAATGACAATTGCCCAGGTGATGTGTGAGATCGCGGATAAGCTTTTAGAACAGGGCGAGAGTGATCTGGATGCGGCGGCGGAGGTCTATGATCTGTTAAGTGCCAGTCTGGATCGGTTGGATCAAGAGGCGGATAGCTATCTGATTCTGGCGCAGTTTGCCGCCTTAATTCTGAAAGTGGAAGGCATTGAGCCGATCGTCGATGAATGCGTCCTATGCTCGAATACTCAGGTCCAGACGATTTCCGTGGAAGACGGCGGATTTCTGTGCGCGGAATGCGCAGTGATGGTGCATGCCCGGCCGATGGAGGTCGGGGCGTTAAAACGTTTCCGGCTGATCAACAAGGCGCAGCTTGTCCACTTTAAGCAGCTTCAACCCTATGGCCCCTGGACAAAAAAAGATGCGGAATTGCTGGTCGAATTTTTAATGCTACACAGCGGTGTAAAGCTGGAAAGTTGGCGCTTTCTGGACCGTTTATCCAATTGACGAAAAGCGCTGATTTGTACTATAATAAACTTTGTCTATAAAAATAAAGAAATGAGGAATTGATCATGGCAGTGAAACAGTTTGAGACGATTGTCGCGCACGCAAAAAATTCCGGTTTTGTGTTTCAGGGCTCCGAAATTTACGGTGGCCTGAGCAATACCTGGGATTTCGGTCCGCTGGGCGTTGAACTCAAAGACAATATTAAACGGGCCTGGTGGAAGAAGTTCATTCAGTCCCATCCGAATAACGTCGGCATCCAGGCGGCGATCTTAATGAATCCGAAGGTGTGGGAAGCCAGCGGTCACTTAAAAGGCTTTTCTGATCCTTTGATGGACTGCCGTCACTGCAAGACCCGTCACCGCGCGGATCACCTGATTGAAGAAGCGACGGAAGGCAAGGTAGTGCCGGAGGGCTGGAGCAACGAAAAAATGATGGATTTCATCAAGGAAAACCACATTGCCTGCCCGAATTGCGGCAGTCATGACTTTACGGATATCCGTCAGTTCAACCTGATGTTTAAAACCTTCCAGGGCATTTTGGAGGATGCAAAGAATACGATTTATCTGCGTCCGGAGACCGCCCAGGGCATGTTTGTCAACTTCAAGAATGTCCAGCGCTCAATGCGCCGCAAGATGCCGTTTGGCATCGGTCAGATCGGCAAAAGCTTCCGCAACGAAATCACACCGGGCAACTTCATTTTCCGCACCCGTGAATTTGAACAGATGGAAATGGAATTTTTCTGCAAGCCAGGCGAGGATCTCGAATGGTATGAATACTGGAAAAATTTCTGCATGAGCTGGCTGACCCGTCTCGGTTTAACAACGGAGAACCTGCGGTTTAGGGAACATACGCCGGAAGAGCTGGCCTTCTATTCCAAAGGCACCAGCGATATTGAATATCTGTTCCCTTTTGGCTGGGGTGAACTGTGGGGGATTGCCGATCGGACCGATTATGACCTGAAATGTCACCAGGAACATTCCGGAGAGTCCTTAGAATATCTCGATCCGCAGACCAATGAAAAATATCTGCCGTACTGCGTGGAACCGGCAGTCGGTGTTGAACGTTTGATGCTGGCTTTCCTGTGTGATGCTTATGATGAAGAAGTGATCAATGAAAAGGATACCCGCATTGTTCTGCATCTGCATCCGGCCCTGGCTCCAATCAAAGCCTGCATTCTTCCGCTGTCCAAACAACTTTCCCAGCAGGCGAAGGATGTTTATGGCCAGCTGGCTGACAGCTTTGTCTGTGAGTATGATGAGGCCGGCAGCATCGGTAAGCGTTACCGCCGTCAGGATGCAATTGGAACGCCGTTTTGTGTCACAATTGATTTTGAAACGGAAAAGGATGGCTGTGTCACCGTGCGTGAGCGCGACAGTATGAATCAGGTGCGTCTGCCGATCAGTGAATTGGAAGCGCACATCCAAGCAGCGCTGAAATTCTGATTCGGATTGAATGAGCAGAACAGGGGGGGATGATGATGCGTCTGAGCGAGGAAGAAATCACCGCGGTCAGAAACAGCGCGGATATCGCGGAAGTCATCGGACACTATCTGCCGTTAGTCAAAAAAGGCCGTTCGATGGCCTGTGTCTGCCCCTTCCACGACGATCATGATCCGTCGCTGTCGATCTCTCAAGACAAACAGATTTATAAATGTTTCGTCTGCGGCGCCGGCGGCAACGTCTTTACCTTCGTCCAGAATTATGAAAAAGTAAGCTTTCCTGAAGCCGTTGCCAAGGTTGCAGAGATTAGCGGCTACAAGCTTTCTTTCGATCCCTCTGCATTGAAAACGCCGGTGGATCCGAAGAAAGACGTATTATATAAGGTACTGGCGGAAACGATTCGCTACACCCATTATCAGCTGGGGGCTCAGGCGGGAACGCCGGTGCGTCAGTATCTGTCCCAGCGCGGGATCGACGAAGCTACGATTGAAAAGTTTGAGATCGGCTGGAATGGTCCTGGGGATGAACTGCTTCGTTTTCTTCAGGCCAAGGGCTATAACGAACAGGATATGGTGGCTTCCAATGTCGTAAGACTGAATGAAAGCGGTCTTCACGATGTGTTTTCCAGCCGAATCACATTTCCGATTCATGACTCACTCGGCAATCCGATCGGATTTACCGCCCGCAGCATGGATCCGGAAGCGCAAAGCAAGTATATCAACACGACCGAAACCGATGTTTACGTCAAAGGTCATACCGTCTTCAACTACCATCGTGCTAAACAGCCCTCCCGTCAGGAAGGGCGGGTGCTTTTATGCGAGGGAGTCACCGATGTGCTGGCTTTTTCCCAGGCGGGAATGGACAATGTTGTCGCAACGCTGGGCACAGCCTGCACGTCTGAGCAGCTGCGGCTGCTGCGGCAATGTTCGCTCCATCTGACTTTCTGTTACGATGGCGATAAAGCCGGACAGAATGCGACCTACAAGGCGGCGCAGCTGGCCCGCGCGGCCGGCTTTGAGGTGGGCATTGTCAACAATCAAACCGGATTGGATCCGGATGAGATTCTGCGTCGGCACGGCGCGGAAGAATTGAAGGCCATGACCCGCAAAGAGCTGACGTGGATGGAATTTGTTTTCCAGTATTTAGCCAGCCGCTACGATCTGGAAAATTATTCTGAGAAAAAGGAATTCACGTTCAAAGTTGAAGCCGAGATTAAACAGCTCACCGATGAATTTGACCGACAGAATTTTGCCCATCAGCTGGAACAGTTAACCGGATTTCATCTGGATCTGGGGGCAGCTCCTGCCTTGAAAACAGAAGATTCCCCGTCCAGCAGGGTAAAAAGAGTTCCAGTTCGTTTAAATCCGTCGCGAGATGGTAAGACTAATGCAGAACACCTGATTCTGGCGCTAATGCTTACCAGCCGCGATGCTGTAGAAATGTTCAAAGAAAAACTCGGTTTTCTGCTCAATGAAGAAAATCAGCAGCTGGCGATGATGATCCTGGATTACAGCCGGTCCCATCCTCAGCTGCAGCTTGCGGATTTCATCAGTACGATTGATGAGGAAGCGCTGAGACAAAAGGTTCTGGATCTTTCAGAATGGGAGTGTCCACAATTTACACCGGAAGTGATGGAGGGAGCAGTCCGCCGTCTGCAGCGGTGTATGCTGGAAGAAAGAATAAATGATCTGAAACAACAGATCCTGCGGATCAGCAATCCGGAAAGCCAGGCTGCCCTTCTCCATGAACGGATGCAGCTGCAAAGAGAATTAAGGGGGTACCTTGATGAAGAAAAACACCAAGACTAAGGAGACAAAAATGCCAGTTTACAAAACGTTGGATCAATTAAAGGAAGAATTTAAAAAGACCTATCTTGCCGATAAGGTGATTTATCAGAAGGATGTCATGGATGCTCTGGAGCATCTGGATCTGACTGATAATGATATGGATGACCTGTACGAATGGTTCGCTGCCGAAGGCATCGATATCAGTGAGGATGACGATATCGAGGAATTGGAAAATATCGATATTCCTGAAGCCGGAGCGATGACCCAGGATATCGGCGATGATCTGGAGTTTTTAGCGGAAGATGCCGGCGAGGATTTCGATGCGGAAGTTGAAGACGTTGAAGTTCCAGTCGACCTCAGCGAAACTTACAGCAGTTCTCCTTATGTACGGATCAATGACCCAGTCAAGATGTATCTGAAGGAAATCGGACGGGTACCGCTGCTGAATCCGGAAGATGAGCCGGAAATTGCCCGGCGGATTCAGGCCGGTGATGAAGAGGCTAAACGCATTCTGATTTCTTCCAATCTGCGTTTGGTCGTTTCGATTGCCAAAAAATATGTCGGCCGCGGCATGTTGTTTCTGGATCTGATTCAGGAAGGCAACATGGGTTTGGTCAAAGCTGTTGAAAAATTTGACTACACCAAGGGCTTTAAGTTTTCGACCTATGCAACCTGGTGGATCCGTCAGGCGATCACCCGTGCGATTGCCGACCAGGCTCGAACGATCCGAATTCCGGTACATATGGTAGAAACCATCAACAAATTAACTCGTGTACAGCGCCAGCTTGTTCAGGATCTGGGCCGGGAGCCGACGGCAGAGGAAATTGCCGAAAAGATGGAAAACATTACGCCGGATAAGGTACGCGAAATTCAGAAGATTGCCTTAGAACCCGTATCGCTGGAAACCCCGATCGGTGAGGAAGATGATTCCCACCTGGGTGATTTTATCGAGGATAAAGACGCGATGTCGCCGGATCAGTATGCCAACAATCAGCTGCTGAAAGATGAGATCAACAATGTTCTGCAGGGCTTGACGGAACGGGAAGAAAAAGTGCTGCGGCTGCGGTTTGGCCTGTATGACGGCCGGACGCGGACGTTGGAGGAAGTCGGTAAGGAATTCAACGTAACCCGTGAACGTATTCGTCAGATTGAGGCGAAGGCACTGCGGAAGCTGAAACATCCGACCCGCTCGAAGCGGCTGCGGGATTTCGTCGATAAGAATTAAGAACGATGTTAAGCCTGCGACTCAAGGCGATTGCCGATTGTGTTCCTGCCGGCGTGATCGTTGCGGATATTGGAACTGACCATGCTTTTTTACCGGTAGAATTGGTGTCTTCCGGACAAATCCCGCGAGCCTATGCCTGTGATATCGGAGTCGGGCCGTTGGAGCATGCCCGTGCTACGATTGAAGAAGCAGGGCTGCAGGCACAGATTGCTTTAATTCTGACGCCGGGACTGGAAAAAGTGCCGGCCGATGCCGAAGTGGCCGTGATTGCCGGAATGGGGTGGATGACCGCCAAATCAATCCTTGAAAATGATTTTGACCGGCTTGCCCATTTTCAGCTGATTCTAATGCAGGTGAATCGCGAGGTCGCTTCACTGCGCCGCTGGATTATGGAGCATGGTTTTGAAATTGTAACGGAAAAGCTTGTGCATGACCGCCACTACTACCAGATTGCCGGTTTTCGTAAAGCGGAAAAACCGGTTTCCTATACTGAAGTTCAGCTGCGCTATGGCCCGCTGCTCTTAGAAAATCAGGAACCAGTTTTACATGAATATTACCGTTATCGCAGAGAGAAACTGCAGCGAATAGCCGAGCAGATTGAAGATCCGGCAAAGCGGACAGAAATTCTGTGCCAAATGGAAGAAATTGATCATATCATTTTAAATCGAAAGTCATCTGATTAAGGGAAAGGGCCTCATGCTCTTTCCTTTTCATTTTGTCTTCTTTTCCGTTCTTCCAAAAAACGGATTTGTTACTCCTTAAGAAAACCGGTAGAGAATTGATTTTCGATTATCCTTTCATGGAACCGAACTGCTTCCAATTTTGTGAGATAAAAAGAGAATGCTGATAATCACTTCCTCTTTGCAGGCGTTTGACGCAAATGGACAACAAAGACTTTTTGATTTACAATAAAGTAAACAGGGGTGCTGCAAAGAAGCTTGAAATAAAAGTTTTTGTTTGTTCAACATGAGGGGGAAAAGCATGAATAGTAAAAAAACAATCTTGTATTTAATCGGATTTTTCCTGTGCCAGATCGTTTTGGTGGCAGCCGTGTTCGGCGTCCAGAAGGAAATGGCGATCTTTGAGATCTTTGTGATCATTTCGTTTGCGATCGGGATTACGCTGGTTGGTGATTTCTGCATCTTTGAAATTATCCGCAGCGTCATGCAGTACAACGAAGCGGAACTCGAATTGAAGCGGATGACAGAACTGAATCAAAAGAACTATCAGTTTTATCAGTTTGCGGTCATGCAGCAGAAAAACATTCGTTACTTTTATCATGATCTGTCCAATCATTTGATGACATTGCAGATTTTGAAGGAGCAGGGACAGGAAGCAGAGCTGAAAATTTATGCTGAGAAAATTCTGAGTCAATATCAGACACAGCTGCCGGCTTATCAAACGGGGAATGTCATGCTGGATATTTTAATCCAGTATTATCAGCTTCATGAAGATACATGCACGTTGGCAGTAAAAGGTCAGGTTCCCCAACAGATTGATTTTACCGGACTGCTGGAACTTCTGCATGGACTGGCCGAACCTTATGCTGGGAAGCAAGTGACGATCTGCTTTGATCCGCAGCTGCATCTGGAGGTACCCGCTCCTAAAAATGCGCAAATGCAGGAATGCTTGCGGTTACTGAGAGCCGCTGTAAATTCAATCGAGATTGACGAGGTGAACTGCTGATGCTGGATCAAACGCTGTATTATCTGAATCACATCCCCTTGATGATGACTTGGGCTTATTTTTACAATGAATTTCTGCCGGTTCGGAAAAGCTATCGGAAAGATTATGTGATGTTGGCAGCGGCGATCTTAGCTGCAGTGCTGGTCTTGATCCAGATCTATGAAATTCCCGGCAGCGAGCAGGATAATGCTGTTTTTCGGATGACGGTATCGGCCGCGACGATCGGTGTTGTTGTTTATCTGGTAAAAGGGGCCGGCTTGAAAGCCACAGTATTTGCCCTGTTTGCCCAGCAGCTGCTTTCCATTACCGCTGAAATGGTAACCATGCTGATCACCCTGGTCGGGGTGCAGTTCAGCCGCAGCGCCTATGAAGGCACCTTCTATATGAATGTCTATTCGTATGTTCTGCTCGATATCATGAGCCTTTTGTTTTTTATGCTGGCTTTAGGAATTGTCAGAAAACGCCAGGGAACAACGGAGGGGGAATATACGACTATCGGCACGTTGCTTTTAATCTGCCAGTTTCTATGGCTTTACATCCTTTCTTATAAACTGATCTATATCGTTGAAGCCAGTACGATGCTTTTGGTTCAGTCCTTGCTCTTTTTGCTTCTGACTGATGCTGCAGTTTTTGTCATTGCCCGCCGGATTATCCGTCAGAAACGAAAGAAGCAGGAACTCGAAGCGAAACGCCAGATGAATGCGGAGCTGGAAATTCAGCTGCGGAAACTTTCCGAGAAGCAGGATGTTATCAATGCCGTCTTCAAAGAGATGACAGGACTGGATGATCAGCTTGAAACTCTAAGTACGCTGCAGCATCAAATGAAGCAGATTCGTGAAGATCTGATCTGTGCTAATCCATACGTTAATGCCTTGCTGAATGCTTATCTTATCGAAGCAAAGGAAAAACAAATTTCAATGCAGTTTGAAATCAAAGCGGAGCTGTTGAAGGGGATTGACAATTATGATTTGAATACGCTGCTGTCGAATCTGCTGAAAAACGCTGTTGAAGCTTCCGAAAACAGTGAAAATCCGATGGTGACGCTGCAGCTTACGGAAAAGGCCGGATTGCTGATGATCCGCTGCTGCAACAGTGTTGCTGAACAGCCCAGTCCGGTTAAGAAAAGAATCCAGGGACAGGGGCTCATGATCATGGATGAAATTCTGCAGCGGTATCAGGGAGTGCGAAGCATGAAGCAGGAGCAGAACCTGGCCGTGGCGGAAGTGATGCTGAAGAAAGAAGGCTGACGTATGCTGAATGACAATCCTTTCTTCTATGTTAACCATCTCATTTTATTTGGAATTTGGACGGCTTTTCATGGGACATTTCTGCATTCCAAAGAACCTCGGAATGCCTTTTTCCCCAAGCTGTATCTGGCTATCACGATCAATGCCATCATCAACTATATTCTGTTTTTTCTGTTTGCGGATTTCTTTTCTGTCAATCTGGTACGAACGCTGTTTACCGTAATCATGCTTTATCTAGTCCTGCGGCTGATGATCCAGGATACGCGAATGAATACCCTGTTTGCTGTGCTTTTTCATGTGCTGTGCCTGGTGATTTCAGAAATGCTGGCGATTTTGATCATGCTGGCCGGCAGCGGCTTCGATCAGCTCGCGTTTGAAGAAGCTTCGTTTTTTGGAACTGTGGGTTTCGTGGTGATGGATGGAATTCAAGGACTTCTTTTTGGTTTGATCTTGATTCTGAAAAAGAAAGTCTTTCCTAACATTGACTGGCAGAAACAGGCGCGCTTGGTCCCGCTGCTGGCCATTCATGCCGGCTGGATCTATCTCTTATCTTATAAACTGATCTATGCCTATGAAATGACTGTGAACTTAACAGGTTTTCTGATCGTATCCTGGATTTGTGTGCAGGGCGCTTCGTTTTTCTTAATTCGGAGTCTGCTGAAAATGAAAACAGCGAAAGAACGAGCTGAACTTGAACATCAAAACAATCTTGAAATTCAGGCTCAGCTGATGGAGCTGCATGCAAAGCAAAGCGTCATGAACAAAGTGTGGGCATCCGTTCAGTCCCAGGCATCCGAATGGAATGTCGATCAGATTCGTGCAGCTTATGATCAGATTGGTTCTATCCGGAATTCCTTATACTGTGATCATCCTTCTGTCAACGCTTTGCTGGCGTCTTTTCAGCGTCAGTTTGATGCAAAAGATATTGAATTTACGGTGGAGATCAAGGCTTCTTTCGCTTCGGGCTTCGATGATTTTGATCTGAACACACTGTTGGCAAATCTATTAAAAAATGCCCTGGAAGCGGCGCAGGACAGTCCGCAGGCTTTTGTTCATTTAACGATTACCCAGCACAAGCAGATGATTTTAATCCGTTGTGAAAATACCAATGGCAGAATGCATTCCAGTCCGAAGCTGATTCAGGGCAACGGGAAGAAAATTATCACGCAGCTGGCTGAGCGTTACCATGGACAGGCTCGGTGGAATAAACAAGCCCGCACTACAACCGCAGAAGTGCTGCTGAACAAAGAAGATTCAAAATTGTGTGAAACAGATTAAAAGAACCGCGGTTTTGTTATTCCGCGGACTCGATGTCAAAGAATTGTTTCATAATCGCATTCATCGTTGCTTTTTTATAACTGCGGGAGATCGGGATGAACGCATCATTGAATAAAATAAGCCCCTTGGTTTCTACGGATTTGACATAGTTCAAATTCGCGATGTAGGAACGATGGGTCTGCACAAAGGACTGCGGCAGCTTTGGCAGATAGTCATCAAATACGGCATAGGTGATGATCTGCATCGTGGATTCAAGCGAATCGCTTTTCTGTGAACCCGCTTTGGTCATCCGACAGTTAAAGATGATTTTGCGGCGGTCTTTCTCCAGGTAAAGGATATCTTGATACAGAATCAGCCGAGGATGTCGGTTAATCATGACCGTTAAGGAATCCTGCCCGATTTGTCTGCCCTGCAGAACGTTCAGCGCTTTATTCATGGCGAGGGGCAGCCGTCTTTCCAAGTCTTCCTTTAACAGGCAGTAAACATGCTGACAAAGATAGACGTCAGGAAAATACTGAAGATATCCGGTAATAAAAATAATCTGTAATTCAGGGGCGATTACAGAACACTTCTGAGCCAATTCCAGACTCGTCTGTTTTTCAGCCTCAAATCGAATGTCCAGTAAAAGCAGATCAAACTGGCCGTCAAAAATCTGATCCTGAAGCTCCTGCAGGGAAGTCCAGGTTGTAATATAAGCCTCAGTCCTTCTTTCTTTGAGAATTGCCTGAGCTAACTGCCTGATTTTTTCCAGCTCATAGGGCGCATCATCACAGATGGCAACTCGAATCACAATTATTCCCCCCATATCATTTCAAAATGAAATTGCTTAACCATAATAGATAATCTTATTTTAACATGAAGCCGCTTCCTATTTCTATTTTATACGAAAAATAAATCGAACGTCTATTCTGTGAATTTGGAATCTGCAATAATAGAAGTGTTCTTTTCCAGATATTCGAGAAAGAAGTACATTAATTCTTATAGAAACGACCACTTATGTTTCTTTGATGACCACTTACACAGAATTCATAGTCAACGTGTGAGGAGTCAGGTACAATAATCTCAACTGAAGGGGAGGGATCGATATGGCCAGAATGGGAATAACAATACTGATTACGCTGATCCTATTCGCAGCCGGCTTGTTGTGGATACTGACGTATTCTAAATATCAGCGGCAGGAAATTCAGGGAGCGGAAACAGCGATGAACGGCAGTCCGCAGTCCATCGTGATGGTGGGCGCCGGATTGGCACTCTTATTGCTGCAATGGGATTCTCCGGTCTCCCCGCTGCAGTGGCTGATGTTTGCGGCGGCTGCGGTGGGCTTTATTCACTTGACACGGAATCTGCGGCAGGGATTATTTGCCGGGGCCGGCTTATTGTTATTGGCGGGCATGCTGATGAAGCTGGTATGGAATGAGGCGTTAGTCCAGCGGATGCTGCCGTTGGTTTTCTTCATGGGATATGAATGTTTGGCAGCCGGTTTTTTTGCCAGTTCGACAGAACCCATCGTTCGCCGACGCTTCCAAAATTTAATGGTATGGCTGGCTTTGATGTTTGCCGTGGTGCTGCTTGCCCGTGCGAATGCCCAATGGCTGTCTATGCAGTCATTCTTTCAGCTGATCTGTGCTTATAAAGTCTATTCACGAGCTTTGGATTTCAGGGAACAGTTCTATTTCGTGCAGAAACAGAGTCGAACAGTCCATTGGAAACCGGTTCAGGCCGGTTTGCTTTTCGCTGCAGCAGCAATCCTGCTTGCGGCAACGCAGACTGGATTAATCCGCTCAGAAATTAAAAATTCTCAGCCTGCAGTCTGGGTCTATCGAACAGAAGATGAACACTTGAGCAATGTGATTGTGATCCAAGGCAGACAGGTTAAAATCAATTTGGCCTATCCGGTCAGTGAAACTTATCAAGATACTACGGTTTCATTGAAAATCACTGAGAGTGAAACGGGGGAGATCGTCTATGAAACTGAAGAAGCATTGGATGATGGTCAGACGGAGCCCGGCAGTTATTGGATTCTCAGCGAACACCCGGGCCTCAATTTAGCGGATCGTCAGCCAAAACCCTGGACAATCAGCTGGTCAATCCGCAAAGGAGATCAGGTTTTGGAAGCGCAGACTTTGAACTGTGAACCCACGATGATCCCAACCTTTGCGGGAGAAGGCCGTTACTTTCAAATTTACAATCTGGCGGCAGGCTATGGTTATTTTTCGAGCGCGGAGGTTATCGCCAGGAACACGCTTCAGATCAATCTTCTGCGTTATCGCAATTTAAACTATCGGATCACGATGTTTGATGCGCAGGGACAAGCTGTGGTTGAGAGTGCTTCTTCCGGAACGTTGGGATTGGGAGAAACGGTAAGCATGAGCCGTTCCGGCTGGGGTGTTGACTTTACGGATGCGGAAGCGGTCCGCGGCGAAATCACAGTCTGGGTCAGCGATACGGAAGGAAAGAAGTTCTATGAAGAAACGATAGAGCTGGTGAAGCAGCCATGATCAATCTGATTTGCCGGCCGGACCATGAGGAACAGCTGCGGCAGCGGCTTCAATCCTTTGAAGCTCTGGATTTAACTTTGGTTGAAAAAGGTGTGGATTATAATTCGATCGGCATTCAATTTCAAATGGAAGATCTTGATGAATTAATCACTTTTCTCAACGATCATTTTTTGCAAAAGAAGGGCATGACGCTGACTGGACAAAAGGCCGGACGTACCTATGTCGTGGATTTATCCGATGTCTTGTATATCGAAGGACTGCAGCGTGAAACCTTTGCTTATACAGATCACTTAGGCCTTCAGCTAAACCGCAAGCTGTATCAGCTGCAGGAAGAGTTGTATCCGCGGCAGTTCATTCGGATCAGTAAATCTTATCTCGTCAATCTGGCAAAGGTGGAACAGATTGCCCCCAGTTTTAACGGTAGGCTGACGTTGATCTTGAAAAATGGGACCCAGCTGGAGGTCAGCCGCAGCTATGCCCCGCATTTTCGCAAAGCGATAGGAATGGAGAGAAAACGATGATTGAACGCTTGATTTATAACGGTATGATCGGCATGGCAATCCCTGTACTGGCGCAGTTTCTTGATTCACGCAGGGCATCGCCGGACTGGCTTTGGATTGTTTTGGCCGGGGCGGCCTATGCTTTGTTTTTAGAAAGCTATCGAATCTGGATGCAGTCTTTGCAGCGGGGGCAGACAGGCATTACAATCGCAAGTGTGTTTATCTTAACCGTCGTTGTTTTCAGTCATTTGACGTTTGAAGGTTTGTTTATGCTGATCGCTTTGAGTCTTTCCATGATTTCCTTGGTTCGTTCAACGAAGAAATATACTCAGGCTTTAGATCACTTTAAACAGCAGCTGCAGGAAGACCATGATGATCAATGAAGAAATATGAGAAAGAAAGACCGGGGCTAAACGGCTGGAGAAAAGGGTTTTCTCAGACCGTCGGTTGATAAGGAAGTTTGGCGGCAATAGGGCCAATATGATGTTGATTATCCAGCTTCTGCTTATGCCCAATTATCCATAATACTTGAAAATCAGCTTAAAAACCAACTGGACGAAGTGATTCAGAAAAAAACGGCCTGCTCGGCTTTAATTTCTGGACTAAGAACAATCGTAAGACGGACCGTCAGCGAATGATCAAGACGGGCGGTCAGGTCCGGCTTCTTTCAATGCAGGCCAGTCCTGATCTTCTGCGTCGACGGGCTAAGCTGATCGAGGTCCGTGCTGCATTTGAAATTACGAAACCAATTTTAGAAGAAAGAAATTTGCTGAGTTTTGAAGCGCTGGAAGGGGAAGGAGAATTTACCGTGGAATCGGAAATTCGTCGGGCAATGGCAGTTTGCAGAGAGAATGTTTTAAGAATCATCCACGAATGAGATCAGTCTGGACAGGCTCTTAACTATCTTAATCCGTGCTAAAAAAGAGTATAAAAAAAAGATCCGCAACGGGATCTTTTCGTTCTTACAGAGAATTGACCGCTTTTGCTAAGCGAGCCTTCTGACGTGCTGTATAGTTCTTGTGCTTCAGATGGCTGGTAACGGCTTTATCTAATAAAGAATTTGCAGTGTTGTACGCCGCAACTGCTTTTTCCTTATCCTTCGCTTCAACGGCAACCAGGACTTCCTTAATTGCTGTTTTCAGCGCGGACTTTTCAGCAGTTTTCGCTGCATTTCTCTTTAAATTAGTAATCGAACGTTTCTTCTGAGACTTGATGTTTGGCATTCTGACACCTCCTCCGCATTTATACCTTAAGAATTATAACAAAAGGAAGGTGAAAATGCAAACACTAATGGAAAAAGGTGACAAGAAACAAAGGAAGAAGGTGGAGCGAAGCCTATCATTTCGGCATAAATGAACGGCATATCTCAAGCAATTCAGGCCATACTAAGTCTGAGGTGAGCTTATGCGCAAACACAGAACGGATCTGGCCTATGAAGAAGTGCTGGATTTGCAGGATAATGAGAATTTTACCCATACTAAAAAAAGTTACCACGGGATTACAACCCATCATATTTCCATTCATCATCCCTGTGAGGAAATTGAGAAGCAGCCAGGTGAGTATATTACCATCGAACTGGATGATCTGAATGATGCAAAACAACGGGAAGAAGCGATTGCGGTAACCGGCGATTGTCTGAAACAGGTGATCGACGGCTTAAAACTCAGCGGTACCCGCGCTTTAATTGTCGGCTTAGGCAATCAGGAAATTACGGCGGACTCGTTAGGGCCTATGGCGGCCAAGCAGGTGATTGTCACAGCCCATCTGCATCGTCTGCAGGAAGAAGAACTCGCGCAGGGGACCAGTGAAGTCGCGGTGATCGTGCCGGGCGTGATGGGCCAGACCGGTTTAGAAACCGCGGAATTTGTGCAGGCTGTGGCCCGTCAGTTTCGGCCTGATTTTGTCATTGCCATTGATGCTTTGGCGACCCGGTCTATTGAACGGATCAACCGCGTTATTCAGATCAGCGATACCGGTATCCAGCCCGGCGGCGGCGTTGGCAATCATCGTAAAGTGCTTAATGAAGAATTAGTCCAGGCGCCGGTGGTTGCGATCGGTGTGGCGACGGTTGTCAGTATTGAAGCGCTGATCGATCAGGTGCTTTCAACGATTCAATGTGACGACTATCAGAAAGTCATGGAACATATCCATTATCAGGAATCTTATCAGATGGTCGTAACGCCCAAGGAAATGGATGAGGAAGTCAAGCACTTGACGGAAGTCATTTCCACTGCGATCAATCAGGTGCTGCATCCCCGTTTTTCCCAGATGTAAGTCATGATCCCCCTTTCCTTCGCATAAACTGCGGAAAGAGAGGGGGATTTTTTCTTGAAAACAAAGCTGAAAATCACACTGAAATTATTGCTGATCCTGGCCTTTCTGGCGGTCACTTCATTCTTTACCGGTTTGGGTGATCTGCTTTCGCAGAATAAGACCTCGGTGCTGGAGTCCATCCTGCATCCGGTGATCGATCTGGACCGTATCTCAATCAAAGAACAGTTGGCGCTGCTGCCGGACTTTAAACAAGCGGTGGAACGGATTGACGAAGTCGTGATCAACGAACCGTTTGTACCTAAATTTGAAAAAGAAGAAAAACCGGAAAAGAAATCCGTTTACATCTATAACACGCATCAGTCGGAAACGTACAGCGACGGCACTACAACCTATGAAATTGGGATGGAGCTGGCAAAAATGCTGGAAGAAGAGGGCTACTATGTTTATTTTCAAACCGGGAATTTTTTGCGGGAAGCTGAAGAAGAAGGCTTAAAATACAACCAATTATATACAATTTCCCGCCGCCATATTAATGATACGTTTGCCGAGCACGGCGGTTTTGATTTGGTCATCGACCTGCATCGGGATTCGGCTCCCCGCTCCGCTTCGGTTTTTGAGAATGATGGCGTGACTTATGCCAAAATGATGTTTGTGGTCGGAATGAAATCATCCAATGCCGCACACGTTATGGCGCATTCCCGGCAATTAACCGACAAAATCAACCAGGTGATGCCCGGTATAATGAGATCAGTCTTTGAACGGCAGTCCGTATACAATCAGGATATGGCGGAAAACATGGTGCTGCTGGAATTGGGAACCGATCAAAACAGCACTGAGGAAGTCCGCAATTCGCTGCGGATTTTAGTCGAAGCGCTAACGAACGGAGGGATTGAATGAAACGGTTTTTCTTGGATGCCTTTTTGATTTTAATCGTCGTCAGTATCGGCAGTACGCTGAATCAGCAACAGCCTGAATCCACAATTCAGCAGCGCATCGAGGCCTTTAATCAACAGATTGAGAAGCAGGAGGTCATTGAGCCGCCGGTTCATCGAGCCTCTATGTATCAGATTCAGGAAAATACGGCGGGTCAGCTGGGTGCGAATATTTCTGAGATGGTGATTCGCGTTGTTGAAGATTCTGTCCGCATGATCGCTTCGGCTTTTGGACAATGAGCTGCGCAACTTCTCTTGGTTTATGGTATAATCGTTGACGTAACCAGTGAGGAGGGATGCCTCTTGAAAACAAGAGTTTTATTTATGGGCACGCCGGAGTTTGCCTGCGGGATTTTACAGGCCTTAACGCAGCTGCCTTTTGTGGAGCTGGTCGGTGTGGTTTCCCAGCCGGACAAAAAGGTTGGCCGCCAGCAGAAGCTGCAGATGACCCCGGTGCATGCTTTGGCTGAACAGCTGGGATTGCCTGTGATGCAGCCGCAGAAGATTCGGACGGATTATGCGGAAGTCCTGGATCTGCATCCGGAACTGATCGTGACCTGTGCTTACGGCCAGATGGTGCCGGAAGCGGTGCTGAACGCGCCCCAACATGGCTGCATTAACGTTCATGCGTCACTGCTGCCGAAATATCGTGGGGGATCGCCCATCCATACCGCGATTATTCAAGGCGATTCAGAAAGCGGCGTCACCATTATGCAGATGGTAAAAAAGATGGACGCCGGAGATATGCTGGCTGTCAGAAAAGTTGCAATTGATGAGGCAGATACGACGGAAATGCTCCATGATAAGCTGCAGGCGGCGGGCGCTGACTTGTTAAAGGAATGTCTTTTGGACTATCTTGAAGGTCGGATTACGCCAATCGCACAGGATGAAACTCAGGTCAGCTTCGCTTGGAATATTACAAAAGAACAGGAACAGATCGATTTTTCCAAGACGGGCCGGCAGATCTACAATCAGATCCGCGGATTGATTTCCTGGCCGGTCGGTTATGGTGTGATTGCTGGACAGAAGATGAAATTCTGGGGCGTGCGCTATCGTGAGGATAAAACCGAGCAGCCCAGCGGAACGATTCTCGGGTTTGACGGGATGGGGATGCTGGTGGCGGCTGGCGGGGCGATGATTGTCATCACGGAGCTGCAGATGGAAGGCAAAAAGCGCGTCAGCGCCAAAGATTTCTACAATGGCAAAGGCAAGCAGCTGATCGGCTGCCGTTTTGAACCTGTCAGTTCAACGAAATAAGCGAGGATTCCCCCATCTCTGCGGGGGAGGGAGAAACCGCCAAAAACAGGCTTAACGGCAGGGGCGGGCATCGATCCCCCGCGGACATGAAGTCAAGCCGATCCGGAAATGAGATCCAAGGCAGCAACGCTGCCGCGACATGTTGAGCGATATAGGACTCATCATCGGGATTGAAATAAAAGCGGCGCAGGAAATAGAATCAGAATGATGAAACCGGGGATGAAAGCCGGTTTTTCATTTGAAGAAAAACAGACTGATCTTTAGGAAGAAGAATCCAAAATTTCTCAATTTCAGATTCAGAAATAAAGAATTTCACCTCCGTCTAAGGAGGGATGAAAAGGTTCTGCTTTCTTTTGAGATCGGCTTTTGATATAATAGGACAGAAGTTTAAGGAGGAATGGCAATGGATCAGTCGAAGATCAGAAACTTTTCGATCATTGCCCATATCGACCATGGCAAATCGACCTTAGCGGATCGGATTCTGGAAATGACCGATACCGTTCAGCATCGAGAAATGGTGGATCAGATTCTGGATTCTCTGGATCTGGAACGGGAACGCGGCATTACAATTAAGCTGAATGCAGTTCAGCTGAAATATCGGGCGAAGGATGGCGAGGAATATGTTTTCCATCTGATTGACACCCCCGGACATGTTGACTTCACCTATGAAGTATCCCGCTCACTGGCGGCCTGCGAAGGGGCGGTGCTGGTTGTGGATGCGGCGCAGGGAATTGAAGCGCAGACCTTGGCCAATGTCTATCTGGCGTTGGACAATGATCTTGAAATTGTGCCGGTTATCAATAAAATTGATCTGCCGAGTGCGCAGCCGGAGGTCGTTAAAGAAGAAATTGAAAATGTTATTGGATTGGATTGCGCGGAGGCTCCGTTAATATCGGCGAAAACCGGATTGAATGTGGAGGATGTACTGGAAGAAATTGTAAAGAAAGTTCCGGCGCCCTCCGGAGATCCCAACGCTCCGTTAAAAGCGCTGGTCTTTGATTCCATCTATGATTCTTACCGCGGCGTTATTGTTTTCGTCCGGGTTAAAGAAGGCCGCATTCAGGTTGGCGACAAAATTCGTTTCATGAATAATCAGGCTGAATATGAAGTGCTGGAATGCGGTGTACGCAATCCGAAGGAAGTGAAACTGGGCGCTTTGGAATGCGGTGAAGTCGGCTGGTTTGCCGCCAGCATCAAATCGGTTCAGGACGTCAGTGTTGGGGCGACGGTCACGCAGGCCAACAATCCGGCTAAGGAAGCGCTGCCCGGTTATCGCAAAATGAATCCGATGGTTTACTGCGGGCTGTATCCGACGGATTCTGCGAAATACAATGATTTGCGCGAGGCTTTGGAGAAGCTGAAGCTCAACGATGCCTCCTTGCAGTTTGAGGCGGAAACTTCCCAGGCGCTGGGCTTTGGCTTCCGCTGCGGATTTCTGGGTCTGCTGCATATGGATGTCGTTCAGGAACGGCTGGAGCGGGAATACAATCTGTCGTTGATTGCCACAGCGCCCAGCGTTATCTATCATTGTTATATGACGGACGGATCCATGATGAAGATTGACAATCCGGCGCATTTGCCGGAGGTTCAGCGGATTGACCGGCTGGAGGAACCGTATGTTAAGGCCGGCATCATGGTGCCGAACGAGTATATCGGAGCGGTAATGGAGCTGTGTCAGAACAAACGCGGTATCTATAAGGATATGCATTACATTGATGCCCACCGCAATACGCTGGAATATGAGATTCCGCTAGGTGAAATTGTTTTTGATTTCTTTGATAAACTGAAAAGCTGTACTAAGGGTTATGCTTCTCTGGACTATGAAATCAGTGAATACAAAAAGAGTGACTTGGTGAAGATGGATATTCTGCTTAACGGCGAATTGATCGACGCCTTATCCATCATCGTTCATCGTGATTTCGCGTATGCCCGCGGCAATTCCATTACGGTGAAACTGAAAGAGCTGATTCCGAAGCAGCAGTTTGAGATTCCGGTGCAGGCCGCTGTTAACGGTAAGATCATTGCCCGCACCAACATCAAGTCATTGCGTAAAAACGTTTTGGCGAAGTGTTATGGCGGCGATATTTCGCGTAAGAAAAAGCTGTTGGAAAAACAGAAAGAGGGCAAAAAAAGGATGAAGGCAGTCGGCTCTGTGGAAATTCCGCAGGAAGCCTTTATGGCGGTCTTGTCGATGGATGACGATAAATAAAACAGGCGGAACCGCCTGTTTTCAGTTTGGTTTTTGTTTCTTTGTCCAGTGTCGCTGGGGGATCAAGCTGACTCAGTCCTCAGACTAAAGCTCAAAATAAAAAGGAAGCCTCAAGGAAAGGAGCGTTGAAGGATGATGAGTATAATCAAAGAAATACAAGAGCTGCGCAAAGACTGCGGCTGGGATAAAACGGATACGCCCGCGATTTTGGCCAAATCGGTGTTTGCGGAAGCGGGAGAATTGTTGGAATGCTTTGTTGAACGGGAGGAAACTCCGGATTGGAATGCAGTGAAAAGTGAGATCGCCGATGTCTTGATGTATGCGATGTCGATCTGTATTGATCAGGGATGGGATGTTGACGAAGTGATTCGGGAGAAATTTGCCGATGTGCGCCGCCGCTACCTTTAAGAATCAGTCGCTGTATGTTCATATTCCCTTTTGTCAGGGGATTTGCGCATACTGTGATTTTACCCGTGTGCGTTATCATGCCGGGCTTGCGGATCAGTATTTAACGCAGCTAGCCGGCGAGTTGGAGCAGCGGGTGCCGCGTCAGGCGATGGAAACCGTCTATATCGGCGGCGGAACGCCGACCGCTTTGTCCCTGGGTCAGCTGCGGCGGCTGCTCGATATGCTGAAACCATATACGGAAGGCGCCTTGGAAGTGACGATAGAAGCCAATCCGGAGGCGATTAAGCCTGAACTGATTGACATTCTGTTAACCGGAGGCGTCAATCGGATATCCCTCGGCCTGCAGTCCTGTGATGATCAAATATTAAAGCAGATTGGCCGGCGCCATACTTTTGATCAGGCACGTCAGGCAATCCGGCTGCTGCAGCAGGCGGGTCTGACGAATATTTCCTGTGACCTGATTTACAGTCTGCCGGGACAGACGAGAGAACAATGGACGGCGACGCTGCAGGGCGTTTTGTCATTAAATATCCCGCATTGCTCGCTGTACTCACTGACGATTGAGGAACACAGTGAATTTGGCCGGACAGGCCGGCAGCCGTTGGATGAGGATACTGAAGCGAGTATGTATTTTGAAGCTGTGCAAGTTCTGAAACAGGCGGGTTATCAGCATTATGAAATCTCGAATTTCGCCTTTGCCGGTTATGCTTCCAGACACAATTTGCATTATTGGCGGTATGATGATTTCTATGGCGTTGGACTAGGTGCCAGCGGCAAGCTGGGGGCCTTCCGTTATGATAACACCCGTAATTTTCAGGACTATTTCCAAGGCCGGTGGATCGCAGAGAAGATTGAGCTGACGCGCGAGGATCAGATGTTTGAGATGGTGATGATGAATCTGCGTACGGCTGCCGGTTTGTCTTTAATTGAGTTTGAGCGGATTTTTCAAACACCAGTGACTTCCGTTTATTCTGAAGCCATCCAAAACGGCCTCCGTCAGGGGTGGCTGCATCTGGACGAGGAACATTTAGCGGCGACGGACAGCGGAATGGCGTTGTTAAATACAGTGTTGGAGGAGTTTCTGGATTAAGAAATTCCTTTTTTTATTAAAAAAGACCTTCAGCATAGGCCGAAGGTCAACCGGAACCTTATTTTGTGTAATGCTTGATGATTGCCTGAGTTCCCAAATCTCCATCTCCCTCGTCCTGCATTTGTTCGTACATGGACAGCACAATATCCAGAACCGGCAGCTCAACATGCTGCGCTGCGGCCGCTTCTTTCGCCAATCGCATGTCTTTAATAAAATGCTTGATGAAGAAACCTGGGTTATAATCCTGCTGCAGCATTTTAACGCCGTTGTTGCTCATCTGCCAGCTGCCGGCCGCACCTTTGCTGATGGCGCCGAGCAGTTTCTCTGGATCCAGACCGTTGGCTTTCGCATAGACGATTGCTTCCGCAACAGCGCTGACTGTCCCGGCGATGGCAATTTGATTGGCCATTTTGGTATGCTGTCCGCTGCCGGCAGGCCCCATGAGAAGAATTGATTTTCCCATCTTATTGAAATAAGGCAGACAGGCATTGAAATCAGCTTCTTCACCACCGACCATGATCGATAAGGTTCCCGCTGCGGCTCCGCTGTCACCGCCGGAAACCGGGGCATCCAAAACGCGGATCTGATGCTGCTGTCCCAACGTGTGCAGCTGGACAGCCAGGGATGGGGAGGAGGTCGTCATATCGACAGCAAGGGCTCCCGGCTTGGCGGCCTTGAAGATTTCGCTGTAAACTTCCTCTACGTCTTTTGGAAAACCAACGATCGTGAAAATGAAGTCGGCATCCTTTACCGCTTCGGCAACAGTCTGGGCCACCCGGGCTCCTTTTTCTCTTAATGCTTCAGCCTTTGCCGCTGTCCGGTTGTAAACCGTCACTTCATCACCTTGATTTAATAGATGGGAAACCATGGATTTGCCCATGACTCCCGTTCCGATCCATGCTATTTTACTCATTGTATCACCTCTGGCTTTATTATACGCGTCCCTGCGGACAGCTTCAAGAAGACAATCATCAGCAAGCGCGCGACTTTACTGAAATGAATGTGAAATTACATGCCGCGAGGTTATCTTGGATTGATTTAAATAACCAGCTGTTTTATAATAAAAATAATCTTGAAATCAAGCTGAGGGACTGCGTAAAATCAACAAAGGATGTGATTTGCCATGTTTAACATAGTAAATTGTATCCTGAAAAAGACGGGGGGAGGCTGAACCATGAAACTGACGCAACGATCAAGCAGTCTGATGCTTTTGGCCAGTTTGCTTTTTGTGGGGACGATCTGTGGTATTTTTGTTGATCAGCAGCGCCGGCTGCGGCAGGAATTCAATACCCTGATTTTGGAAAATCTTGACTCCTATTCAGCAAGTCAGAGGCGGCAGTTTCATGGCGTTGTCACAGATGCCGGGCATACTTTAAAAAGCATTGCCGGCGTGCTGAGTGCCGTGGAAGTTTCCGCTGAAGAGCCGTGGCTGGATACCTATTTGACCGCCATGAATGAAGGCAATCGGTATTATGAAGTTCAATACAGTACAGAAAACGAAATTGATCAATGGATACAGCAGGGAACGGAACCGGCGGCAGCCTTTTGGCAAGCGGTTCAGACTCAGGATGAAGTGACGCTGGGCTTTTTGCAGATGGAAGACCGACTTTATTTTCTGATCGCCCAGCCAATATCGCGCCAGGGTTCTCATGAGGGCGTTTTGTGGACACGGCTTGAGGCTTCAACCTTGTCCGCTTTAGCAATGAATAGCCCAGTATTTAAAAAAGTTACGTCTTTGGTTGTTCGGCCGGAAGGAACAATTCTGTATTCCAGCAATGTTGATTTCCTCTCCACTGGAAATCTTTTGACATCCCTGACTTCACTTTCTCTGCCGGATGATTTTGTCTGGAAGATGCAGGAATTATTAGGACAGCCTAGGGGGGAAGCTTACTATTTTCAGGCTGAAGGCCGGCAGTTTTTCTATTCGGTTTCGCCGCTGGCGCAGGATTGGGTACTCATTAATTTTGTCCAGACGCCGGATGTGCTAATTCGTTCCGATCACATGCTCAACATCGTCTTAATTTCCGGGGTTGTTTTGATTGCGGCAACCTTGCTGCTGTGTCTGAGTTTGGTGAGCGTGCTGTTTCGCAAACGCCGACAGATTGATTTGGATCAGCAGCGTTATACGATGCTGGCTCAGTTTTTGGATACGATTTTGTTCGAGTATGATCTGAATCAGGATAAGATTGAGTTTACATCCAATGCCAACGTCCAGTTCGGACAGGATAAGCGCATTATCAGACAGGCTTCAAAAAATCCGGAAATTAAGGCGTTGATTCATCTTGAAGATTTTCCTCCCCGCAGGCGATATTCGCCGCAGCAGCTTAATGAAATGCAGGAACAGATCTTTAGTGCATCTGTGGGGCTACCGATGAAAGACGGGTCGTTCCGTCAGTTTGCCTGTCAATATAAATGGGTATTCAGCGAGGGAGAACTCGTTAAAATTATTGGTAAATTGACCGATATCACCGGTCAGTACAGTCGGGAGCAACAACTTTTAAAGCAGGCGCAGCGTGATGTTCTGACCCAGCTTTATAATAAGGCTGGAGAAGAGGCGATCGAAGCTCAGCTGAAGCAAGATCAGCGGGGAATTCTGATCATGGCGGATCTGGATAATTTTAAGGAAATTAACGATCGGTACGGCCACACCGCGGGTGATCAGGTTCTGAAAGCCTTTGCGGATATTCTGAAGCGCTTGTTTCGGAGTGATGATATTCTGATGCGTACAGGCGGAGATGAGTTTATCATGTTTATTCATGGTCTTCAGGATGCAGGCTTGGGAAAACAAAAAGCCCGGCAGATATTGGATCAGATTCAGCAGCTGCGCTTTGCGTCGATGCCCGATCTTCAGCTTACAGCCAGTCTGGGCGTTGCCCGCAGTCCTGAGGCCGGAACAAGCGTCAGAGCGCTGATTGAAAGCGCAGATCAAGCCATGTATGCATCTAAAGAAAAAGGAAAAGGAAATGTAACGGATTATGCGGAAATGAATGCAAACCGCGATAAATAATTCTTGAATAAGCCGCTTTGCTGTGCTATGATTAACACGCTGTTGAACTGGGATGCGCGATGACTCCGTCGGCACACGCGGTTCATCAGGTCTTAACGATATAGGAGGAAAACACATGTTAAGTAAAGCAGAAAAGACTGCAATCATCAAAGAATACGCTCGTTTTGAAGGCGATACAGGTTCCGTTGAGGTTCAGGTTGCCGTTCTGACAGCGCAGATCAATCGTCTGACAGAGCATTTAAAGGAACACAAGAAAGACTACCATTCAACACGGGGTTTGATGATGATGGTCGGCCGCAGAAGAAAGTTCTTAGCTTACCTGCGCGATACGGATATCAACCGTTACCGTGAACTGATTCAGCGTTTAGGTTTAAGAAAGTAATTAAAAAAGCTGTAACGAATTTGTGAGTTTCAGAAAATTCTGAACCATGATAAGCGTTATAGCTTTTTTTATAGGATGGAAACGATTTAATCTGGAATTTAGGTATATTGAGTATAAAACTGCTGTTGTGATTCAGAAAATCAACGCCGGGATGTCGATGTAAAAAAACTGACTTTTTGTTTTATCAAGGGATAATCCAGACGCAGTATACCAATCAGAATCGCAGACAAACTGATGACTTCGCACACAATGCCCGCGTAAGACTGAACGATGATGTTGAATATCAGCCATCCAGTGCTGGCGGCGAGTGTGATCATTCGCAGTATTCTAGGGTTTTTATTGCCATAGGCCAGTGTAGAAAGAAATTTTACGAAGATAATCATAATGCTGCTGAAGCCGTCCCATGTGGACAACCCTAAGATAAGAAAAAGGCAGCAAAACACAACGATCGGTATTTGAGTCGATTTGTTTTTTTGAACACAGCGGCTGAAAATAAGGTTTCGGAGACAGACGCATAAATTGGCAAGGACGCCGGAATAGATGCCGAGAAAAAAATACTGTATCGCGAATAGAAATTCGTTAAGCGTACGGTAGAATAAGATTTTCTTATGCGTTTGGCACTGAAACGAAATAATGTTCATTACAATACCGAGGATTCCTGTGAGCTGAATAAAGACTTCCATTTTTGACCTCCGTTTGATAATATTGTTTCTATATGAACATTATCATATCACTGAACAAATTAAACACAATAGATGTTTGATTTGTTGAAAAATAAACATTTTTGCGAACAGGAAGGAAGACTGAAATGGAAGAACGGCAGAAACAGATTTTTGATTTAGTTCAGCAGCTTGGCAAGGTCAGCGTTGATCAATTAGCAAAGACGTTTTATGTTTCACCGATGACGATACGTCGCGATCTTGCCGAGCTGGAACTCATAGGGATGATAAAGCGGTACCGCGGCGGAGCAGTTTCTAAAATTGAAGACGGTGAACTGCCGATTACGCAGCGCGCACTTCTTGGAGAAGCTGAAAAAAGGGAATTAGGGAAAAAAGCAGAGTGTTTTTTAAGCAACGGACTTAGCGTTTTTCTGGACAGCTCGTCTACTTGCTCCTATATCATTCCATTTCTGAAAAAATATACAGAAATTCAGCTGATTACCAACTCAGTTAAATCGCTGCTTTATGCGGCGGAGTATCATATTCCTGCGTTGCTGCTCGGTGGCAATTATAGCGAACAGGATATGTGCTTAACGGGTGCGATGACGAACCAGGCGGCTGAAGAAATCAATGTGGATATTGCGTTTTTTTCGACGCAGTCGTTTTCTGATGACGGGGTGATTTCAGACTCCAGCCAGGCTCAAATCGAGGTGCGAAAATACGTGATGAAAAACGCAAAGAGATCCGTATTTCTTTTTGAGAGCAGTAAGCTGCATAAAAAATCATTGCATACGCTGTGCTCAGAAGCTGATGTTTTTGCTGTGCTGCTGCCGGATTCTGCAGAAGGGCAAAATAAATCCGAGATTCAGAAGAATACAGCATGAAGAGCAAAGTCCTTAAAAAGACTGACAAAAGCAGAGCTTGTATTTCTAAATCCTTGCAGCTTTCAAATTTGTCAAGAAATGAACGCTATATTGCCGCCTGATGTTCCCAGGCAATAAGAAGATCGGCGATGAAACCCGAAAATTTGAATTCTTATTCCGTTAAAGAAGCTTTTGCAAACCATGTAAAAAGGAACAACCCGATTAAGCGGTGAACGCCTCATTCTTAAGTTGTTCCTTTTGATGTCTATTTTACTGATTAGGAGTAAGAACCGACCTTTTGCGCCGTTGACCTTTACTTTGGTTAGCGAGTCAGGCGGCAGCCTGATGAGAATGTTTGTGATGGGATGAATGCAGATTTTCCCTTGGGATGGATCCGGAAAGAATCAAAGACGTCTTGGCGCACAGCGGACCGATGATTTCGTAGAGAATTGCCGTAGACAGAATGACGGTGGATAACAATGTTCCATATTCATCCGGAAGAATCCGCTGGCCTAACGCCGCAAGGCCAATCGCAACCCCGGCAGAGGGAACTAACGCTAGGCCAAAATAATTGCGGATCGTAGCTGGGGCCTGAATCAAGGAACAGCCGATCCACGAACCGGCCAGTTTGCCGACGATGCGGAAGAAGAAGAATCCCAAGCCAATCAAACCGACATAGCGCAGTGCCGGAATGTTCAGATTCATGCCGCTGACGACAAAGAAGATCGTCATAATCGGCGGCGTGAAGCTGCTGACCTGATCAAACAGCTGGATATCCTTGGATAAATTCAGATAGGCAGCACCCATCGCCATGCAGCATAATAACGGTGAAACATCCAAGGCCGTGCACAAAGCGCTCATGATCAGAATCATCGAAACAGCGATGATCAGGCGGTTGTCATCCGAACGTTTTTCTGTAATCATCTTATGCATGACGAAGCCGCAGCCGATCCCCATTGCAACCGCCATGCCGTTGGTGATGAGCGGTTCGATAAAGACCATGATATTCATTGCGGAACGCTGCACCAGCGCCTCAGCAATCGCGGCGCAGACACTGAATGCTAAAATTGAAACAGCATCGTCAAGCGCCACAACCTGCAGAATCAGATTGACGAAATCACCTTTGGCCTGATACTGCCGGATTGTCATGATCGTCGAAGCCGGTGCGGTAGCTGAACCGATGGCTCCCAAAAGCAAGGCAAAGGCTAATGGCTGACGGAAGATCACGATCATGACGAAGATGATAACCACCGCGGCAATCAGTGCCTCACAGCAGGTCAGAATTAAAATGTTGATGCCGTTGCGCTTCAGTTCATGAAACCGAAAGTAACGTCCGACGCCGAAAGCGATAAAGCCCAGGGCAACGTCGGTGACAAAGCCGAGGCTGCTGATGACGGCGGTTGGGATCACCTTGAAACAGAACGGTCCCAATAGTACGCCGGTCAAAATATAAGCTGTCACATTGGGCAGCTTCAGCAGCTTGGTGATGCGGGTTAATAAAAACCCGCTCAGTAAGATAATGGCCAGACACAATCCCAATTCAGAATTGGGCTGTAAATTGAATGAACTTAACATCGTTTGATTTCCCCCTTGTCATTTTCTACTTGATTATATGGACCAGAGAGAATAAAATCAAATTATGAATATTTTGCGTATTATAAAAATATTTAATAATAGGAGGATGCCCTGATGATTGATCCCAAGATTAGAACGCTTTTAGCCCTGGTGGAATGCGGCAATTATACCAAAACTGCAAAACAGCTGTCGCTGACGCAGCCGGCGATTACCCACCATATTAAACTGCTGGAGGAGGAGTTCGGCATTAAAATCTTTTATAAAAACCGCCGTCAGCTCGTGCCGACTCCGGAAGGGGAGGTGCTGATTAAATATGCACGGCGGGCTTACGCGCTTTCAGAGAATCTGCGGCAGGCGCTAAGCGATGTCCGCAGTCAGGTAAAAAGCCTGACGCTGGCCATCACGCCAACCGCCCAGAACAATATCGTGCCGCTTTTGTTCGCCAAATACTGCAATGAACATCCGAATGTGCATATCAATATTATTACGGATAACATAAATAATATTTATAGTAAGCTCAAGATGTACGAAGCGGATCTGGCCATTATCGAGGGCAATATCACGGCCCCGCACTTTACTTCGATTCTGCTGGATACCGATTCGTTGTGCGCTGCGGTGTCCGTGAACCATCCGCTGGCGAAGAAGCAGAGCGTGTCGCTGCGTGAACTGCAGCACGAAAACTTTATTCTCCGTTCGCAAAGTGCCGGTACCCGCAGTTTATTTGAAAGTCATTTGATCTCACAGAATTTAAGTATTCATGATTTCAATGTGATCATGGAAATTGACAGTGTCGTGGTGATTAAAGAACTGGTTGCTTCCAATATGGGAGTTACGATTATCTCGAAAAATGCCTGCCGCAGCGAGGTGCAGAAGAAAAAGCTGGTGACTCTGCCGATTGAAAACATGATGATGGTGAGGGAAATCAACATGGTGTATTATCGGGAATTCCGGCATCCGGAAATTCTGCGCGACATTCAGGCCATCTATACCTCAACTTTGGAATCCTGAGTCAGAAAATCAATCAAGAGCGCGGTGGGTGCGGAGAGCGGCCGTTTTTTGGGCCAGATCAGACAAGTCTGAGTCACTAAGCGGGGGCAGTCCAGCGGTTTGACATGCATTGTTGACAGATCGATAAAACCGGCGGCGGAGTAGGGAACGATGGCCAGACCGAGGCCGGCCTGCGCCCATTGAATCGAGGTTCGGGCATCATCATTCAGACAGAGCGGGGAAGGCAGAAAGCCTTCCTTTTCGCATTCTTCACCGAGCAGCGCGGCAAAGCGGCGGTAATAGATCAGAGGCTGATCTTTCAGCTGACGAATGGATATTTGATCTTGGGGGAAACAATCCAGCTCGCTTCGCATGACCACGGCCAGCGGATCGGCGTCCAGCTTTAGCACATGGACTGAGGGATCATGAAACGGCGTGCGCACGATTGCCGCTTCCACCAATCCGGCTGCCAGGTTGTTCAGCTGTTCAAAGGTATTGCCTTCGTCGATCTGATAGCGTATTTTCGGATGCTGGGCGGCGAAACGAAACAGCCGCGGGTATAATAGGGAGGCTGCTGAAGAGGATACCGCCCCCAAGCGCAGGACGCCGGCCTGCCCTTGGGCGTAAGCGCTGATTTCCCGGCGGGTATCCTCACTCAGCGCCAGAATGTCCTGGGCCCGCTGGTAAAAACGTTCGCCGGCCGCGGTCAGCTGAATTCGCCGCGGCCCGCGGTAAAACAGAGGTGTGCCCAGCTCCTGTTCCAGCTGCTTCATAGCTACGCTTAAAGGCGGCTGGGATAAATTCAGCGTGTTTGCGGCCTGCAGAATGCTGCCCTGTTGCACGACGGTGACAAAGTATTCAAGCTGACGCAGTTCCATGTTTATCCTCCTATATGTTTTATGTATATTTAATATAGTAAAACAATATTTTTTCTATATCAAGAGCGCTGGTATAATAATCAAGTCTGAAAGGGAGAAAAATTTATGAAAACGATCGTTTCCTATTTTCGATATTTTAAGAAAGAACTGGTTTTCGGTCCGTTATTTAAACTGGCAGAAGCCATCTTTGAGCTGCTCGTCCCCTTGGTCATGGCGCAGATCATTGACATCGGCATGGCCCAGAAGGATTGGACTTATATACTGCAGCGGGGCGGCGTTATCGTGATCTTTGCGGTAGTCGGGATTGTCTGTTCCGCGACGTGTCAGTATTATGCTGCGCGCTGTTCGCAGGGGATGGGAACGGTCCTGCGCAAAAGCGTCTATCACAAGATCAATCAACTCTCATCCCAACAAGTCAGCCAATTTTCCTCCTCTTCGCTGATCACCCGGCTGACTAATGACGTCAATCAAGTCCAGCAGGCTGTTGCGATGTTGATTCGTCTGGCCATCCGCGCGCCGTTTTTGGTCATCGGATCTTTGACCATGGCGATGATGATTGACCGTCAACTGGCACTGGTTTTCCTCGCCGCCATTCTTGTGATCGCCATGGTTTTAGGCGTGCTGATGACCTGTTCTTCCTATTTCTTTAAGGCTGTGCAGCGTCAGCTGGACCGCGTTTCACAAATCAGCCAGGAAAATCTGGAAGGTCAGCGCGTCATCCGCGCCTTTTCCCGCCAGCAGCTGGAAACAGAGCGGTTTGATCAGGCAGCGCAGGCAAGTTATAAAGCTTCGATGCGGGTTGGCTGGATCAGCGGTCTGTTCAATCCGGCCACGCAGATCGTAATCAATTTGGGGATTGTCGTCTTGTTGTACTGCGGCAGCTTTCAGATCAACAGCGGGGTGCTCAGCCCAGGCAGTCTGATCGCTTTGGTCAACTACATGACGCAGATGTTTCTGGCCTTAGTCGTGCTGGCCAATTTATTTGTGATCTTCACCAAAGCCGCTGCCTCTGCCGGCCGGATTGAAGCTGTATTAAAAACAGAAGCTCAAATCGTCGGCGGAACCTCTGTCTGCACGCCGACGGAAGATCCGCTGTTGGAAATGGAGGAGGTCAGCTTTGGCTACAATGAAGGTGAAAGTGCTGTCGAAGGGATCAGCTTCACAATTCACACCGGTCAAACAATCGGGCTGATCGGGGGAACGGGCTGTGGTAAGAGTACGATTGTGCAGCTGCTGCCGCGGTTAATCAATCCCACCTCGGGCATCATCCGTTTCTGCGGAAAACCGCTTCAGGTGTATTCATTAGCGGATTTGCGGAAGCAGATCCGGATCGTACCGCAGAAAGCAGTGCTGTTTTCCGGAACGATCCGTGAGAATCTGCGCTGGGGTAATGAAACCGCCGGGGATGAGCAGCTGTGGCAGGCGCTGGAACTCGCTCAGGCCAAAACTTTTGTGGAAGCGATGGAGCAGGGGTTAGATACAATGCTGGTCCAGGGCGGTAAAAATTGTTCCGGCGGTCAGCGGCAGCGTTTATGCATCGCGCGGGCTTTAGTCGGCCATCCGCAGCTGTTGGTGCTGGATGACAGCACCAGCGCGCTGGACTATCAAACCGACGCCCGGCTGCGGAGCGCTTTAAAAACCTTATCCCCAGCCCAGGCGGTTCTGATTGTTTCCCAGCGGATCGCGTCCATCCGGCATGCGGACTGCATTCTCGTCATGGATCAAGGCCGGCTGGTGGGCCAGGGTATGCATGAAGAATTGCTCGAAACCTGCAAGTTCTATCAGGAAATTGTTCGTTCACAGACAAGGGAGGATCAGCGATGAAACAGACAGACTTACTGCGGCGTTTACTGCATTACGTCCGGTCTTACGGACTGCTTTTGGCAGGGGCGTTAGGCTTCGCGTTGCTTCAGGTCGCAATGACCTTAAGTGCTCCGGTGCTGATCGGTCAGGCTGTCGACGCGATGGTGGCCGCCGGTCAGGTAGATTTTATGCAGGTCGGGCAGATTCTGTTTCGGTTAGTTCTCATTTTCATTCTCGCGGCGGTCTTTCAGTGGCTGATGACGCTGTGCACCAATGCCTGCTGCTATCGGACGGTTCGGGATCTGCGCGTACAATGCTTCCGGCAATTTCACGCGCTGCCGCTGGCGACTCTGGACGGCACGCAGCAGGGAGATTTTATGAATACGCTGGTCAATGACATCGATGTGATTTCCGATGGTCTGCTGCAGGGATTTACCCAGCTGTTTACCGGGGTAATCACCATCGTGGGGACGCTGGGTTTTATGCTTTCCATCCATCCTATGATTACGCTGGCGGTTGTTCTGATCACGCCGCTGTCGCTGGGGGTGGCGTCCTTGATCGCTTCCCGCAGTTCCCGGTTGTTTAAGCAGCAGGCAAGAATTAAGGGAGAACTGTCCGGATTTGCGCAGGAGCGGATTGGTGGCCAGAGCCTGGTTGCCGCCTATAATCAGCAGGCTGCCTCGGAAGCCGCGTTTGATGAAATCAATGAGCGCCTTAATCACGTGGGAACGCGGGTTCAGTTTATTTCCTCCCTGACCAATCCCTGCACCCGTTTTGTCAATAATTTGGCCTATGCGGCAGTTGGGATCATCGGGGCACTGACAGCACTTGAAGGTGGGATGAGCGTTGGTCAGCTGACTTCATTTCTGAGCTATGCTTCGCAATACACCAAACCGTTTAATGAAATCAGCGGGGTCGTCACCGAGCTGCAAGCTTCCTTAAGCAGCTGCGAGCGGGTCTTTCGGCTCCTTGATCTGCCGCAGGAAAAGGATCAGGCAGATCGGGGCAGGCTGCAGTCATGCCGGGGCGAACTGAAACTGGAGCATGTCGCTTTCCGTTATCATGACAGCAAACCGCTGATTGAAGATTTCAATCTGACCGTCAAACCGGGGCAGAAAATTGCGATTGTTGGGCCAACCGGCTGCGGCAAGACGACATTGATCAATCTGCTGATGCGTTTTTATGAAATCCGCAGCGGATCCATTTGGCTTGATGATTGGGATATCCGAACGCTCAGCCGCAGTGAACTGCGCCGCAATTTCGGCATGGTGCTGCAGGATTCCTGGATTTTTTGCGGAACGATTCGGGAAAATATTGCTTACGGCAATCCGGACGCGCCGTTGGAAGCGGTTGAAGAAGCCGCGCGCAAAGCCCATCTGGATTATTTTATCCGGCAGCTGCCGCAGGGTTATGATACGCTGCTGGATGAAACCGTCTCACTTTCGCAGGGGCAAAAACAGTTGTTATGTATCGCCCGGGTGCTGGTCAGCGACCCTAAAATTCTGATTTTGGATGAAGCTACCAGTTCTATTGATACGCGGACGGAGTTGTTGGTTCAGTCGGCATTTGATCAGATGATGAAAGACCGGACAAGCTTTGTCGTCGCTCACCGGCTGTCAACCATTGAACAGGCAGATCAAATTCTTGTGATGAATCAAGGTCAAATTGTTGAACAAGGCACCCATCGTGAGCTGTTAAACTACAATGGTTTTTATGCTCAGCTTTATAACAGTCAGTTTGCGGGAGAATAACCGGATGGGCTTCAATCAGCATCAGAAAAAGTCAAATTGTAAGTAAAAGGGGTGCCGCTAAACATGGATGGCGTCACCTTTTTTGGCCTGAATGAACCTGTCACGATACGGAAAGCGTGATCTGATCTCACTTATAAGGGCAGCGCCAGATGCAGTGCATCATATGAAACTTCATGCAAAAAGTCTGCGCTCTTACGCCGAACCGTCTATAATCGTTTAGACAAGGTAGGGGATCTGTCTATTTTCAAACGATTGACAAAATCAGTGAACGACCGTATATTATTAATAAGTAAAATAATGAACGGAGGTTTACTATGGCGCAGGTACTAAAAGAAGCCCAGCGGGATAAAATATTGGAAGCCGCCAAACTGGAGCTGCTGCACTATGGCTACAAAGAGGCTTCGATGCGTCGGATCGCGGCCCAGGCGGAAATGACGGTCGGCAATTTATACCGTTATTTTAAAGGGAAGGATCAGCTTATTCAAGCGATTACCCTGCCTGCGCTGATGCAGCTGGATCAGCTGGTCCGGCGGCTGACGGATGATCGAATTTCTTTGAATCAGCCGCATTCCCGCGTCGGTTTGCCGATGAGTGAGCTGCGGCAGAAAACAGATCAGCTAGCGATGGATCTGACAGAATTATCTGTTCAGATGCCGCAGGAGATGCGGATTTTAATGCTGCACAGTGACTTGAGCGAACAGATATCCGGATGGCTGCTGTCTTTGATGGAGGTGCTGGCAAAGGAATGGGCGCTGTTTCCGCAGCATCGGGAAGCTGAGTTCAGCGCCTTGTGCCGAATGTTTTCGGCGTCCTTGTTTCAAGGGGTGCGCGAAGTTTTTTCCGACGCCGTACAGCTGGATCAAAACCAGCTCTGCGCCGTACTGCGGATTTATTTTGATTTGTTTTTAAGCATGTTTAAGCCTGCTGTGAAAGGAGATCAGGAATGAGTGAATTTATTGAGTTCCGGGATGTGCGGAAAGTATATAAGATGGGTGAAGTTGAAATTCCGGCGTTGGACGGCGTTAGTTTTCAGATCAAAAAAGGTGAATTTGTCGTGATTGCCGGCGCTTCCGGCGCAGGCAAGAGTACGATTTTGAATATTCTAGGCGGCATGGATACCTGCACCAGCGGTGAAATCATGGTTGATGGAGAAGAGGTGTCCAAGATGGATGCCCGCCAGCTGACGACCTACCGGCGCTACGATATCGGCTTTGTCTTCCAGTTTTACAATTTGGTGCAGAATCTGACAGCCCGTGAAAACGTTGAATTGGCCGTTCAGATTTGTAAAAATCCGCTGGATGTTGATCAGACGATTGAAGCGGTGGGACTGCGGGAGCGCCGCAATAATTTTCCTTCCCAGCTTTCAGGCGGGGAACAACAGCGGGTCGCGATCGCGCGGGCGCTGGCCAAAAATCCCAAGCTGTTATTGTGTGATGAGCCGACCGGAGCCCTGGATTATCAAACGGGCAAGTCCATTTTGAAGCTGCTGCAGGATACCTGCCGTCAGCAGCAGATGACGGTGATCGTGATCACGCACAATTTGGCCCTGACACCGATGGGAGATAAAGTGATTCGCGTCAAGAGCGGGAAGATCCGCTCCATAGAGGTCAACGAGCATCCGAAACCCGTTGAACAGATCGAGTGGTAAAGATGCGCAGTCCATTATTCAAGGATACGCTGCGGGAGATTCGGAAAACCAAGGGCCGGTTTTTCTCGATCTTCGGCATTGTGGCGATCGGCGTGGCTTTTTTTGCCGGAATCCTGGCTTCTGCGCCGGATATGAAATATTCGGCTGACCGCTACTTTGATGATTACAATCTGATGGATTACCGCGTGGTTTCCAATTTTGGGATCACAGAGGAGGATGTACGGCAGCTGCGCCAGGTTGAAGGGATCGAAGGGGTTCAGGCGAGCTATACAAAAGATGTGATCACCCGCATCGGCTCCAGAGAACTGGTCTTAAAAGTGCATGCCTTGGATTTGAATCATAAGGATCCGCAGGATCCGAATTATATCAATCAGCTGGTTGTCACCGCCGGCCGGCTGCCAGAAAAAAGTGGTGAATGTGTTATTGAAGACGGCAAAATTGTTGTTTCCGGGATGAAGATCGGGGATACGATCCGAATTGAAAGCGGAATGTCGGATGCTTTGACGGACAGCTTCAGCCGCGATACGTTTACCATCGTCGGTACGGTCAATACGCCGTACTATCTCTCTTATGAAAAAGGCACAAGTTCGATCGGCTCCGGCAGTGTGGATACGTATGTTTATGTTCCTCAAAGCGATTTCAAGATGGAAGTTTACACTGATGTCTATCTGACGGCCCGCGGTGCCAAGCCCTTCAATAGTTACCAACAGGCTTATTTTGATTATTTGGAACCGCTGAGTGAAACGCTGACGACGCTGGGCGGGGAGCGTGCAGAGCTGCGGCGGCAGGCGATTGTTGATGAGGCGATGCAGGAATATACGGAGGGCCAAGCGGAATACGAGGAAGCGTTGGCCACATTCAATGCGGAAATTGAAAAAGCGGAAAAGAAGCTGCAGGATGGCAAAGATGAGCTGATCATCGGGCAGGCCACACTGACTTCCAGCAAGGCGATGGCTGAGGCGCAGCTGAAACAGGGTGAAGCCCAGATCGAGATGATTCAAAAGCAGATCGATGCTCTGGTCACGACATATGAGGAGAAGAAAAAAGAATATGAAACTGCCAACGCGCAGGCGCTGACTCAAAAAGCAGAGCTGGAAGGGCAAATTGCTGAAAAACAGAAAACGCTGGCGGAAAAGCAAGCCGAGCTGGCTCCGCTGCAGCAGGAATTAGACGAACAGACGCAGAAACAGCTGGATCTGACAACGCGGCAGATCGAGCTGGAAACCAAAAAAGCACTCAATCAAACCGATCCCGATCAATATCCGCCGCTCAATGATGAGGAAGCGGCAGAACTCGAAAAAATCCCTGGTGAATTGATTCTGATCAATGCCCGAATTGGCGAACTGCAGGCACAGCTGGCGGTACTGACACAGTTAGAAGCCGAAATTGCCGCGGCGCAGGCGCAGTTGGATCTGATCAATCAGGGACTTGAAGTATCTGCTACGGTACTCAAAACGATTGATGAACAGATTGCTTCGGCCAATACGCAGATCGAGCAGCAGCGCCAAACTTTGATCCAGGCCAAAGCCGATGCGGATAAGCAGATCGCCGAGGGAGAAGCTAAGCTCAAACAAGGTCAGAAGGAAGCTGCTCAGGGTGAAATTGACCTCGCTTTGAACAAAGCCGAAGGTGAGGCCAAGCTGGAGGATGCCCGTGAGGAGCTGGTGCTGGCTAAAAATAAAATTGAACAGATCGAACAGGGCAAGTGGTATATCCTTGATCGTCAATCCCATTACAGCTATATGGATTATAAAGGCGCTGCTGACCGCATGGCTGCGATCGCGCAGGTTTTCCCGGTTTTCTTCTTTTTGGTTGCGGCGTTAGTCTGCCTGACGACGATGACCCGCATGGTAGACGAACAGCGTTCGCAGATCGGAACGATGAAAGCCCTGGGCTACACAACCAGCCAGATCGCATTCAAGTATGTGTTCTATGCCGCTTTTGCCAGTCTAACCGGAAGTCTGGTTGGTCTGGCTGTAGGACTGTTTGCATTCCCGGCGATTATTTATACGGCTTGGTTGATGATGTACGTGCTGCCGCCGGTCAGCTTCACGCCGCAGCTGCCGTTAATGATCGGCTCAACCGCGGCTTCGGTGCTGGTGACAACCTTGGCAGCGTTTGCGGCCTGTTATAAGGAACTGATTGAAACACCGGCGCTATTGATGCGTCCGAAGGCGCCGAAGCTGGGTAAAAAAATCTTGATCGAACGGATGACTTTTTTATGGAAACGTTTTTCCTTTACCTCCAAGGTTACCGCCCGCAATCTGTTTCGCTACAAGAAGCGTTTCTTCATGACCGTCTTAGGCATTTCCGGCTGCACTGCATTGTTGGTTGCGGGGTTTGGCATTAAGGATTCGATCAGTCGGATCGTCAATTCGCAGTTCGGTGATATTTTTAAGTATCAGGGTATTGCATCGCTGCAGAAGGATCTCGATGAAAACCAGAAGCAGGCGGTTCTGGATGAGATTGACAGTTTGGAAACGATCAGTGAAGCCCTGGACGTCTATCAGTCCAACGCTGTGGTCTATCAGGGAAGCGACAGTACCGAAGTGACGTTGGTCGTGACTTCAGATTCGGAACGTTTCCGCGATTTTGTTTCCCTGCATCCTCGGACGGCGCCGGATGAGGAACTAAGACTGAAGGACAGCGGCGTCGTGGTCAGTGAAAAGATGGCGAATGATATGAATCTGCATATCGGCGATACGATTGAGCTGGAAAACGAGAAGCAGCTGCGCCGCAATGTCGAGATTACCGGAATTGCTGAGAATTATCTCAATCATTATGTGTATATGAATGCTAATGCATACAAGGAAACCTATGATCTGCGTGCTCAGAGCAATGCGGTTTTTCTGAAGCTGAACGAGGCAGCGGCGAATGCGGAACAGCTCAGCGGACAGCAGCTGTTAAAGAATGAAGATATCAGTTCACTGTCGTTTTACACCGGAATTAAGGATAACTTCAACAATATGATCCGCAGCTTGAATTATATCGTACTGGTGCTGATCATCTCCGCCGGGATGCTGGCCTTTGTCGTGCTTTACAATCTGACCAATGTCAATATCAGCGAGCGGTTAAGGGAGATCGCAACGCTGAAAGTTTTGGGCTTTTACAACAAGGAAGTCAACACGTACGTTTATAAAGAAAATATTATCCTGACGCTGCTGGGTTCTCTGTTGGGCTTGGCTTTGGGCAAGGTGCTGCATTTGACGATCATGGTCGTTGTGGAACTGGATAACATCATGTTCGGCCGGATCGTACTGCCGCAAAGTTATGTGATTTCTGTGGTGATCACAATGTTGTTCGCGGTGATTGTCAACCAGGTGATGAAGCGGAAGCTGCGTGCGATTCCGATGGTGGAATCGCTGAAATCGGTGGAATGATGAAAGCTTGGGTGTATATTCTGGAATGTCAAGACGGCAGCTATTATACCGGCTGGACGTGGAATGTTCAAAAACGCTTTGCAGCCCACTGCGCTGGCCGAGGAGCGAAATATACGCGCTCCCATCCGCCGCTTAGAATCGCGTATGCAAAGGTTTTTGAGGATAAATCGACGGCGTTAAAGCAGGAAGCGGCGATTAAAAAGCTGACGCATGCGCAGAAGACGCTGCTGATTGCTCAAACAAAACTTGATCTTTTTGAGTCTGATCATCCCGGCGCGCAAAATTAATGCGTCGGGATTTTTCTGACTTAAGTTCAGTTCTTTTTCTGAATGGGAGAATCTTTTGACATATTTTGTGAATTGTTTATCAAATCCGATGGAAAACCCCTGAAAAAGGATTATAATGAAGACAGAAAGAAGATCTTGCTTGAGCAGATCTTAAAGGAGGAGTTTCTATGAAGCAGGTTATGTATGGCATTAAAATCGCGGATGTTAACGATTTCGGCGGCTGGATCGGTTACGAGCCTGTCAGAAAAGAAATGGCAGAGGTTCTTAATCATCATCTGTACCTGTTTTTCCAGAATGAATATCATATCCGCCAGTTTGCGGAAGGCCGGAAATTTGTCATCAATGTCAAGGATGAGGATTTTCAGAAAGTAATCGGCAGCGCTAAAATTTTAAAAGCGATTGTGGAAATTGGCACGCCGCTCAGCATGAACGGCTATGCAGTCAGCGCTCCGGCTTATGCCCGCAACGTTGTAAAACCGCTGAGCCGGCTTACGCATTTTGTTCCGGAAGAAAAGATCTATAGCTTTGCGGACGAGGAATACAAGTCACAGAAAACAGATTTCAATTATATCACTGATCTGATGCGGCGGACTTCGATTGAGCAGGTGAATCAGCTGATCGGTGGGATTTCCTTTGTCAATCAGAATCTGCTTTACCATTATCCGCACTATTTCATCCTGGGGGAGGACCAAATTCAGATTCAGGATGAGGACTATCAAATCGCGGCTTAACCCAGAACAGGGATCGTTTTTTGATCATCCTTGGTTTATGAACGCTGACGGAATGCCTGCAGTCCGCTTATTTTAATCGCTTCGCAGGACTTGAACTTGCAGACAGATGGTTTTTGAAAGGCCGGAAAAAGCGTGAACGGAAACAAGCGTTTGCTTTGATTTCGATCCTAAAAAAAGCGGGAATCATCCGCCGCTAAAAATTGTGAGCATATTCGTTGCAGGTTCTCAATTTCCTTAGTACAATAGGCTCATCAAGTCAAAAGGAGGACTGTTGAAATGAAAATTTTACGATGCAACCACTGCGGAAATATGACCTATGTTCTGCACGATTCATCTGTCCCGATGATCTGCTGCGGCGAAGCAATGCAGGAGTTAGTCGCGAATGCGACCGAAGCGGCGCTGGAGAAACATCTGCCGGCGGTAACGACTCAAGGTGGCAAGATTGAAGTCGTTGTCGGCAGCGTTGAACATCCGATGACCGAAGCGCATTATATTGAATGGATTCTGCTGGAAACAGACAAAGGGGTTCAGGTTCGCCATCTGACGCCATCCGATGCGCCGAAGGCTGTGTTTGAGGTTGGGGAAGGCAAACCGCTGGCGGTTTACGAATACTGCAATCTGCATGGTCTGTGGAAGACAGAACTGTAAAATTCAAATGAAACGGCTCCTTCATGGAGCTTTTCTTTTGGTTTGATCGAAGTGAAAGGTTCCAGCGGCTGGGAAAACCTCAAAAAATGACGGCTTTTGTCTTAAACTATTCTATGATTTACGCAGAAACTGTGATAAAATTGTAAAGGTTAACATTTAATGAGGTGAACAAATGGCGAAAGAGGTATTTACATTCGACTTCTGCGGCCGCAATCTAACGATTGAAACCGGAGAAATCGCAAAACAGGCAGGTGGAGCTGTCGTAGTCCGTTACCAAGATACAGTAGTGCTTTCAACCGCTACTGCCAACCATACTCCGAAAGACTCAGACTTTTTCCCGCTGACTGTCAGCTTTGAAGAAAAGCTGTATTCTGTCGGTAAGATTCCAGGCGGCTTTTTACGGCGTGAAGGCCGGCCGAGCGAACATGCGACGCTGACTGCGCGGATGATCGACCGTCCGATCCGTCCGCTGTTTGCGGAAGGTTTCCGCAACGAGGTCCAGGTCGTCAATACCGTTCTGTCCGTAGATCAGGATTGTTCAGCGGAAATGGCGGCGATGTTCGGAGCTTCCTGCGCGCTGTGCATTTCGGATATTCCGTTTAACGGTCCAATTGCCGGTGTGATTGTCGGCCGTGTTGACGGCAAGTTTATCATCAACCCTTCAGTGGAGGATGCCGAGAAATCCGATATTCATCTGACCGTTGCCGGAACGAAGGATGCGATCAACATGGTCGAAGCCGGAGCGAAGGAAGTCAGTGAAGAAGAAATGATCGATGCGCTGATGTTTGGACATGATCACATCAAAATGCTGTGTGAATTCCAGGAACAGATCATCGCGAAGTGCGCGAAGCCGAAAATGGAGATCAAGCTGGACGTTGTTCCAGATGAAATCAAGGCTGAGATTGATGAAAAAGCAAAGGCCCGTCTGATTGAAGCGGTTTCGATCAAGCTGAAGCTGGAACGCTATGGCAAAATCGATGAGATTACCGATGAGATGGCGGCGCTGTTTGAGGCTCGCGAATATCCAACTGAAAAAATCAAGGATAAGACGGTGAAGCAGGTTCGTGCTTACTGCACTGAAATCGTGGCGAATGAAGTCCGCCGCTTAATCTCCGAAGAAAAGATCAGACCGGACGGCCGGGCTGTGGATGAGCTGCGTCCGCTGAATTCCCAAGTCGATCTGCTACCGCGCGTTCATGGCTCCGCGATGTTTACGCGTGGGGAAACTCAGGTGCTTTCGGCTTGTACCTTAGGCGCACTGGGCGACAATCAGATCATTGATGATCTGACGGAAATTGAAACTAAGCGCTTTATGCATCACTATAACTTCCCGCCGTATTCCGTTGGAGAAACCGGCCGGATGGGTTCGCCGGGACGGCGTGAAATTGGTCATGGCGCACTGGGCGAACGAGCCTTGTCGGCGGTGATCCCGAGCGAAGAAGAATTCCCATATACGATTCGTCTGGTCGCGGAAGTACTGGAATCCAATGGTTCCTCTTCTCAGGCCTCAATCTGTGCCGGAACGATGTCGCTGATGTCTGCCGGTGTTCCGATCAAGGCTCCGGTAGCCGGCGTTGCCATGGGGTTGATCAAGACCAGTGATGAGCACTATACTGTTCTGACGGACATTCAGGGTATGGAAGATCACTATGGTGATATGGACTTCAAGGTTGCCGGAACGCCGAAGGGCATCACGGCGCTGCAGATGGACATCAAGATCGACGGGATCAACCGCGCGATCCTGGAAGAGGCGCTGGCTCAGGCGAAAAAAGGCCGCGCCGAAATCATGGCGAACATGATGGCCGCGATCAGCGAACCGCGTGCAGAAGTCAGTCCGTATGCGCCGAAGATGTACCGCATGATGATTCCGGTCGATAAGATCCGCGAAGTCATCGGCACCGGCGGCAAGATGATCAACCAGATCATTGCGGATTGCGACAATGTGAAGATTGATATCGAAGATGACGGCTCGGTTGTCATTTATCACAGCGATAAAAACGCGATCATGAAGGCTGCGGAAACGATCAACCAGATCATTCGCGAAGCCAAGGTCGGCGAGATTTATGACGGCAAAGTTGTGCGGTTAGAAAAGTTCGGCGCCTTTGTCGAACTGTTCCCGGGGACTGACGGCCTGCTGCATGTTTCCAAGATTGATTACAAGCGGGTTGAAAAGCCGGAAGATGTTCTGAAACTGGGCGATGTCATTCAGGTCATCGTTACGGAGATTGATGAAAAAGGCCGCGTCAACGTTTCCCATCGGGATCTGATGGAAAAGCCGGAAGGCTGGGACGAAGAACAGCGTGCGAAGCGGGCCGCGCGGGATCGCCGGGATGGCGAGAAACGCGTGTTCCGGAAACGAGAACAATAAGCTGACAGCGGGTCAAATCTGATCCGCTGTTTTATTCCAAAGGAGGATCTGAGAATGAGAATGCGTAAAAAAGCTTGGGCAGAACCTTTTTTAAAGGAAAATGCTGACTTTGTTATAGAAAAACCCGAAATCTGGGCAGGGCATTGGCGGGAGAAATTGGCTTGTCAGCGGCTGCGGATTGAAATCGGCAGCGGCAAAGGCGATTATTTCACCAAAATGGCAGCGATGAACCCGGATGAGGGCTGGATTGGAATTGAAAAAGAACACAATGTAGCGGCGGTGGCGGCTAAAAAAGCGCTGGCTCAACCGCATGAACACATGGCGTTGATCGCTCAGGATGCCGATCAGCTCAGCAGCTGGTTTGCAAAAGGGGAATTGGATGTCATTCATCTGAACTTTTCCGATCCCTGGCCGAAAAGCGGTTATGCCAAACGGCGTTTATCCCATGCCCGTTTTCTAAAGCAATATGAAGCGCTGCTGAATCAGCAGGGGCAGGTCATTATGAAAACAGACAATCCCAAACTGTTTGAATTTTCACTGACAGAATTTTCCAGAGAAAACTGGCAGCTGCGCGAGGTCAGCGTTGATTTTCGCCGCCAGCCCCATCCGGAAGACGCAATTACCGAGTATGAACAGAAATTCATGGATCTCGGACAACCGATTTACCGCGCCGTTTGGCAGAAGAAAGCCATTTAAAAAACACAGGAAACATGATAGAATAAACAAAACGAAGGGAGGTCTTTCATGCGCAAATTTACCTTGCTTTTGTTTGGCCTGTGTTTATGCGGCTGTTCCGCGCAGGCAGGATTGGACAGTCGGCTTCAGGCAGCCTGTACGCAGGCCAGTGAACTGGCGATCAATGTCCGCGCGGATAACGTGAAGGATTTGTATAGTTATTACATCGAGCCGGGGATTGGCCGGCGAAGCTCGACGGCTTCCTCGAATATCTTTGTCATGGATAATCAGGAATTCATTATGAATTTGAATATCGCAGAGATTGTTAACGTCAAGCTCTATGATCAGACCCAAAGCGTGGCGCTGCCGCAGGGCGAAGCGTGGATGAGCGTTGCGGAAGGCGAATTCACGGATGTTCAAAAGCGGATGCAGAAGTATGCGGCCGGTGTTTTGCCAACAGGGAAGGATCAGCTGCTGGTGATGGTCAAAACCCCTTATTTTACCTTTACGGGACTAAGCAATGAAACCGCGGCGCCGCTGCTGGCGCAGGAAATGATTAAGATTGCACGGACGGCTGAGGTGGATGAAGAGGCTGTGCTGAAGGCTTATTCAACACGAACGAAAATCAGCTATGTCAAAGAAAATTTGAATCTGTTTGAAGATGAAATTCCAGAAAACGGGCGTCTGGAAGAAATGATGCCCAATAAACCGGCGCATACCGGCGGGGATATTGATCAAAGCGGTGAAACCTTTGATGACGGCACCAATGCTGACGATTTGCCGCTGAATGAGAATGATGGCGATTTGCAGACGTCGCCGGAGAGTGAATAGGCAACAATGTTCACAATGATGAATACAATGAAAAGGCAGGATGATTCCCTATGATGAAAAAATTAATGTCGCTCATTTTTGAAGAAGAAGTAGTCGATGAAGTTGAGGAAGAACCAGTACCGGTTCGCCGTGCTAATCCAGCCAAACCGTCAGTTCAGTCTGAGGTGAAGCCGTCTGTGCCGCTGCCTCAGGAAGTAAAAGCCGTGTATCTGGATACGAAAAAAGAGAAGGAAAAAGAACCGGCGGCGAAGAAGGAGCCTTCCAGCAAGCTGGGAAAAATGACGATTGCGGAAGAAAAGCCCGTCAAGAAAAAGCCGGTACGTGTGGAACCCAAGGAAGATTATGAATTCTCACCTGTAATTTCACCGATTTTTGGTGTGCTTGGAGAAAAGAGCCAGCCAGCCAAAACGCCGGCGGTGAAGAAAGTCAGCCCAGTCAAAAGTTCACTGGGAACGGTGATCTCCCCGATCTACGGCATGGATAAACCGCAGGAGGACAAGGTAGAAGAAATTTCAGAGCGTTTGGACAAACCGGCGGCTGTTGTTAAAGAAGAGCCGCTGATCAATGTGTCGCTGGATGAATTGCTGCAGAAGCCGCAGGAATCGGAAATCAGCGGCAAATCTGAGGAGGAAGGCGCAGACAAGACGGTGGTTTCCCAGAATCTCAGCTTGTTTGACGACGATCTGAATTCATAGAAAGGGTGTTGTTATGGTCTTTTTTATCGGCATCAAGGGAACGGGCATGGCGGCGCTGGCCTGTATTCTCAACGATTTAGGCATGGAAGTTTCCGGTTCAGATCTTTCAAAGCATTTTTTTACCGAAGAACCGCTGGTGGCTCGGCAGATTCCCATTCTGCCGTTTGATCCGAAGAATATTCAAGACGGAATGACGGTCATCATCGGCAATGCCTTCAAAGAAGACTTCCCGGAGGTTATCGCAGCCCGCCGCAATCCGACCGTTACGTGTTATCGGTATCATGAATATTTAGGTGCTCTGATGAAAGACTATACAAGTCTGTGTGTAGCGGGCAGTCATGGCAAGACAACGACGACCGGCATGCTGGCGGCGATGATGGATCCGATTGCACCGACGGGGCATTTGATCGGCGACGGTTCCGGCGAAATTCATCCTGACAGTCAGTATCTGGCGGTGGAGGCCTGCGAATACCGGCGTCATTTTCTGGCGTATCATCCGGACTATGCAATCATTACCAACGCGGATCTGGATCATGTCGATTACTTTAAAACGGAAGAAGATTATGCAAAAGCGTATGAAGAATTTGCTTGTCAGGTAAAAAAAGGACTGGTTCTTTTTGGCGACGATCCGAAAGTCAGAGCGCTGCGGATCGATCCGGCGGTGACGCATTATTATTACGGTGTTGAGGACGGCAATGATTTTCAGGCGGTCAACATCGTAGAAACCAGCGAAGACATGCATTTCGACGTGTTGTTTCGGGGCAAGCTTCAGGGACATTTCGACCTGCCGTTTGTCGGCCGGCATTTGTTGTGGAACAGCCTGGGCGTCATTGCGCTGGGTTTGCTGGAAGGCTATACGGCTGGACAGATTGAGCCGGGACTGGCTTCTTTTAAAGGAACAAAGCGGCGTTTTGCGATCGAAAAGCATGGCGAGAATGTCTTTGTCGATGACTACGCCCATCATCCGACGGAGGTGTCGATCACGATTGACGCAGCCCGCAAACGCTTCCCGGGCAAAAAGCTGATCGCGATCTTTAAGCCGCACCGTGTATCCCGCGTCTTTCATTTCGCCGATGATTTCGCCGCGGCTTTGAAAAAAGCGGATGAGGTTTACCTGTGCGATTTTACCAGTATTGACGACAAGGAAGACGGGATCGATATCGACATCACGTATCTTCAAGAACGCATTCCAGGCTCTAAGATCTTAAGCGAGGATGAACAGGGGGCAGCGGAGCTGGCAACACTGGCACCGGCGGTGTATCTGTTTATGTCGAGTAAGGATATCTATGGCCTGAGCGACCTGGTCAAACAGAAGCTGTAATCAATTACAATAATGTACAAAAAAGCTGAATCTGACGTTTTCAAAACACAGGATTCAGCTTTTTCTATTGCAGTCTGGGATTACAGTTTTAGGGAGAACGCAGGACGCATCATTTCAATCGCACTTCGGCCCAGACCTGCATGTTCTGCCCAATAAATCCAATTCCTTTGAACTGTATCGCAAATTGTTTCAGCATACTTCTCAGCGGCTTTACGGGTTAAGTCAAATTGCGGTGCTGCCTCAAATGCCAGCGTAGGATCAAGGGCATTGTCATATTCAGTGATATTTAAGGAAAGACAGTCCACGTAAGGAACAGGATTGACGTCAAACAAAGGTGATAACCGCCAGCCTTTATTTGTTAAGCTGAAATCATGATTACGTAGAGGGTCGCCGGTATTGGATACTGCCGTATTAAACATGATTTTGACAGTTGTTCGATTTTGCCTAAAATCAGGACACATATTTCTGCTTGTCGGAATTTTATACAGCTCTGTTTCTGTGTCTATAGAGGGGAAAGTCTTAAAGACGTATGCTTATAACGGTTAGAAAAAAGAACAATAGGAGGAATAAAGATTATGTATTACAGCAATGGCAACTACGAAGCATTCGCTCATCCGCGCAAGCCGGAAGGCGTCGACAACAAATCCGCATATTTAGTCGGATCTGGATTAGCAGCGTTGTCCGCGGCGTGTTTCTTGGTTCGCGATGGGCAGATGAAGGGAGAACATATTCATATTCTGGAGGAAGGCAAGCTTCCCGGCGGAGCCTGCGACGGCATTAAGGATCCGCAGAAGGGCTTCATTATCCGCGGCGGCCGTGAGATGGAAAATCACTTTGAATGTCTGTGGGATCTGTTCCGGTCCATTCCATCTATAGAAACTGAAGGCGTTTCTGTGCTCGATGAATACTACTGGCTGAACAAAGATGATCCAAACTATTCGCTGATGCGTGCAACGATCAACCGCGGCGAGGATGCTCACACGGATGGAAAATTCAACTTAAGCGACAAAGCTGCGATGGAAATCATGAAGCTGTTCTTCACTAAAGATGAAGATCTTTATGATAAGAAGATTACCGATGTCTTTGATAATGAATTTTTTTCCAGCAACTTCTGGCTGTATTGGCGCACCATGTTCGCGTTTGAGGACTGGCATTCAGCCTTGGAAATGAAGCTGTATATTCAGCGCTTTATCCATCATGTCGGGGGTCTTCCGGATTTCTCCGCCCTGAAATTCACGAAGTATAACCAATATGAATCGCTGATTTTGCCAATGGTGAAATATCTGGAAGAACATCACGTACAATTTGAATATGATACGTGTGTCACCAATGTTGAATTCGAGTTTGCAAAAGATAAAAAAGTTGCCCGACGGATCGTCTGCGTCCGGGAAGGGAAAGAAACAGCAATCGACTTAACAGAAAACGATCTTGTATTCGTTACTAACGGCAGCTGTACAGAAAATTCCAGCCTGGGTGATAACGATCATGCCCCGCAGTTTAATACGGAGAAGGGGGGCTGTTGGCAGCTGTGGCGCAATATCGCGGCGCAGGATCCTGCCTTTGGTCACCCGGATAAATTCTGCACGCATACGGATAAGACGTATTGGGAATCCGCAACCGTCACCACGCTGGACGGCCGCATTCCGCCGTATATTCAGAAGATCTGCAAGCGTGATCCTTTCAGCGGCAAGGTTGTTACCGGCGGGATCATCACGGTCAAGGATTCCAACTGGCTGATGAGCTATACATTGAATCGCCAGCCGCATTTTAAAGATCAGCCGAAGGATCAGCTCGTCGTTTGGGTTTATGGTTTGTTTGGCGATGTGCCGGGCAACTATATTAAGAAGCCGATGCGCGAATGCACAGGGACGGAAATCACAGAGGAATGGCTGTATCATTTAGGTGTTCCGGAGGAAGAAATCCATGATATGGCGGTCAATTCCGCCCGCTGCATTCCTTGCATGATGCCGTATATTACGGCCTTCTTCATGCCGCGCACCGCTGGGGACCGGCCGAAGGTCGTACCGGAAGGCTGTGTTAACTTTGCCTTTATCGGCCAGTTTGCCGATACCGTGCGCGATACCGTGTTTACAACAGAATATTCTGTTCGGACAGGCATGGAAGCGGTCTATACACTCTTAGACGTCGACCGCGGTGTCCCGGAGGTCTTCAACTCTGTCTATGATGTCCGCGTCCTGATGGATTCAACGTACAAGATGCTGGATGGACGTAAGCTGGAAGACATCAAAGTACCATGGCTGGTTCACTGGATTGAGAAGAAGGGCCTCAAAAAAATCCAGGGCACAGTGATTGAAGAACTGCTTCAGGAATATCATCTGATTTGAAAACAAGCTTGAAAGATCCTGATCTTACGGATTCGGGATCTTTTTTTCATGGGATCGCGGCAGAACTGTAAAAAGTAAACAAAATGCTGAAAAAAGCAGACATGGAAGAAGTTTCGCCGAATTTTCACATTTTCCTTTTTCCCCAGAAGGGTAGAAAAAGCCTTTTATCTCCAGCTTTTTTGAAAGACCGTAAAGTTTTATAAATAAACAGCCGGTTAAGCGCTATCAAATTTATTGAAAATCTTTTCATAATTGAGTATAATACAATCGAGGTGATTTTGATGGACGAATTGTTGGCGGCCATGTATAAAGTTTCAGTACAGTTGGTTCCAATTCTGGGAGTCGCTGCACTTTGTTTTCTAATTTATTTACTGCGCCATTGCGTCACATTTATTAAGGAATTAACGGTCATGGTTCAGAAAGCCGGATCCGCGATGGAGGGGGTAGATAAAAGCATTGACAAGCTTCAAGCGCCCTTGGATACAGTGGTCAGGTTATCTGGAACGATTGATCAAGTTCAGGAAAGTGCTGTGGGAGCTGTCAAAAATATGGCTGGTTTTATGGCCGGGAATCTCGACAGTGCCAAGGAGGCAGCCGCGGCGCGCTCAGCGAAGAAGAAGCCGGCGCCGCAGCCGGAACCTGTGGCGGTAACCCCAGCGGAAAGCGAAGAACCCAAAACTCAGAGTGAAGGAGGAACAGAACATGAGTGATGAAAACAAAAGAGTGGACGAAGAAGTTGAAAAAACGGTGGAAGATCTGAAAAAACAGATCGAAGAGATCAACCGCGAGGCTGAAGATGCTGGATGCGAACAGTCGTCGGAGGTGAAGGAAAAGATTGAAGCGGCCGCGAAAAAAGCGATTGAAATTCTGAATCAGGGCATCGATCAGCTGAAATTGTTGACAGCTCAGGTTCAGGATAGCGACTCATATCGGAAAACGATGAGTCAGGTAAAGACCATGACGGATAAAGCGGTTGCGGAATCTCAGCGAATGTTTAACGAGATCAAGACGGATCCGAAGCTGAACAAGGCCGTAGAGGACATTAAAAAATCCGTCAGCGACGTCAGTGAGAAAGTATCCGATTGTGTTAAAAGCGGATTGGATGAGCTGAAAAGCAATGAAGACCTGATGGAAAAGGTGGATCAGATTAAAGAAGGAACCGCTTCTTTGGTAGAGAAGGGTCAGCGTGCTGTAAAGGACTTTACAAGCAAGCCGGAAGTCCACCAGAATATTGAAAAAGCCAAGGATGTGACGATCGACGTTGCGGAAAAGACGGTCGACGCGCTGAAAAACTGGTTAAGACCACAGCCGGCAGCGGAAGCAGAACCAGAAGCCGCACCGGAAAACAAGGAAGAAAAGGAGAACAGTGCAGAGCATGAAGAGAGTAACAATCTATGATGTAGCCAATGAAGCCGGCGTTTCCCTGGCAACCGTATCCCGTGTTATTAACGGAAGCAACGTGGTAAAAGGCGGAACCAAGCAAAAGGTCGAGGAAGCCATTGAGAAACTCGGCTATAAACCGAATGCGATAGCACAGGGGCTGGCTCTGCAGAAAACGACGACGATTGCACTGGTCATCCCGGAAGCCAGCTTTACCTATACCGGACAGATTATCAACGGTCTGCTTGATGTGGCGAAGATTTATAAGTACAACATCATGCTTCACACGACGACCGAAGGCATCAACGAGATCAACGATATCATTGAGAATATTATTAAGTCCCGCGTCGATGGGGTTGTGATTTACAATGATAAGCTGATGCGGGAAGAATTGAATACCCTGACCAAATACAACGTACCGATCGTCATTATCGGCAACAAGGTATCCGATTCCAAGATCAGCTCAGTCTATGTTGACATTGAAAATGCTGTGTATGAGCTGGTGATGAAATACTTAGAGGGCGGCAAGCGCGATATCGCGATTATTCAGGATAGGAAGAACGGTTATTCCATTGATCAGATGATCAATGGGGCAAAGAAAGCCTATGCGACCAAAGGCCTGGAATTCAACGGATATCTGGAGATTCCAGGACAATACCGCACATCCTATGATTTCATGAAGGATTATCTGCAGGATCATAAGCATGATCTGATTATCGCGAACCGGGATTCCCAAGCGATTGCGGTTGTCAATGCGGCTAAGGAAAACGGCATCGACATTCCGAAGGAAATGGAAATTGTCTGTGTCATCGATACGAAGTACAATTCGATGATGCGGCCGCAGATCTCCAGCTTTGCGATTCCGTCCTATGACCTAGGTGCGGTTTCAATGCGTGTGATGACGAAGATGCTGCAGGAAAATACCGACGATATTGATAAAGAAATTGAATTGAGCTATCTGTTTACACCGCGGCAGTCGACTTTGTGATTGACATCTTCACTGGTCTGCGGCTATAATAGCTCTGACAGGCTGGGAAGAGAAAGAGTAGCCTTGGAATGCTGAAAGAGAGCCTTTGGTGGGTGTGAAAAGGCAGCAGGAAAAGGGGAATACACCTCGGAGCCTCCTATGGTAAAGATAGGACGCGGACTTCGGCGTTATGAAGAAGAGCATATCCTATGAAATAGGGGATATGAATTAAGGTGGTACCGCGCAAAGACGTCCTTGACTGGGCGTCTTTTTTATTTTGAAGGAGGAAAAATCAAATGGGTATCTATGAAGAACTGGAATGGCGGGGATTGATCAAAGACATCAGCTCGCCGGAATTGCGGGAAAAGCTGAACGCGGGAGGCATGACGTTTTATATCGGCACGGATCCGACGGGCGATAGTCTGCATATCGGACACTTCTCGTCCTTTCTCATCAGCAAGCGTTTAAAGGACGCTGGACACAATCCGATTCTGTTGGTCGGCGGGGGCACCGGACTGATCGGCGATCCCAAGCCGGACAGCGAACGGCCGATGGTAACAAAAGAAGAAGTTCAGCATAACTTTGACTGCTTGAAAAAGCAGGCACAGAAATTGTTCGGCTTTGAGGTTGTCAACAACTACGATTGGTACAAGGACATCAACTTCATTGATTTCCTGCGGGATTACGGTAAATACTTCAACATTAATTACATGCTGAACAAGGACATCGTGCGCCGCCGTCTGGACGCCGGCATTACCTATACGGAATTTTCATACATGCTGATGCAGGCGATGGATTTCTGGTGGTTGCATGAAAACAAGGACTGCACACTGCAGGTTGCGGGCCAGGATCAGTGGGGCAACATCACGGCTGGAATTGAGCTGATCCGTAAGAAGACGGGCCAGGAAGCGTATGGCTTCACAATGCCGCTTTTGACAAAATCAGACGGCACGAAGTTTGGTAAAACCAACGGGCATGCGATTTGGCTCGATATCAACAAGACGTCGGCCTATGAGATGTACCAGTTCTTCATCAACTCAGAGGACAGCAAGGTCATCGATTACCTGAAATTCCTGACATTCTTAAGCCGTGAGGAAATTGAGGCGCTGGAAGAAAAGAACCGCACAGAACCGCATCTGCGCGAAGCGCATAAAGCGCTGGCTAAAGCGGTCATCACGTTCATTCATGGCGAAGAAGCCTACAACACTGCCGTGAAGATCGCGCAAACGCTGTTCGGCGGCAATCTGAAGGATCTGACTGTGGATGAATTGAAACAGGGCATTGCGGATATGCCGCGCTTTACCGTGACGGATGAGCAGCCGTTGATGGAGGTCTTAGTCACGACGGGCATTGCCAAAAGCAAACGCGAAAGCCGGGAATGGATCAGCGGCGGCTCCATCATGGTTAATGGTGAGAAAATTACCGATCCGATGACGCCGATCAGCCGCAGCCAAGCGTTTAATCAGGAATTCACGATTCTGCGCAAGGGCAAGAAGAATTATTTCGTCTGCGATTTCCAATAATCAGGATTGATTTCGCATCGAAAGCAAGAGAAAGAAACAAGAAGGGTCTGTTTCCCGGCGTTAGCCGAAGGATCAGGAACCCTTCTTTTTTTTTGTCATAGAATGGGATACAAGAGGAGGTGCATCCATGAAAGCGGTCGTGTTTGTGAATGACCAGCGTATGGAAATTATCATTCAACGTTTACGGTCGGCAGGGATTCAGGTCCAGGAAGGCCGATGTGAAAAAGACATGGAACAGATCGAACGGATGGCAGGCAGAATCGATCTGGTTATTTTGCCGATTCAGGGCGTCAGTGACGATGGGTTTATCGAATTGAAAAAAAGGGGCTACTGCATGAAGGCTTTTTTTGCGGCGCTGCGCAAAGAAACCTTAATTTTTACAGGGGTGATTACACCGTATATAAAAAAACTGCCGCAGACGGTGATATCGCTGCTGGCGCGGGAAGAAGTCATCTCGGCCAATGCTGCCTTAACGGCTGAAGGCATTTTGGCCATGATCATTCAAAACACACCGCGTTCCCTGGTGGAATATCGCTATGATGTGATCGGTTTTGGGCATTGCGGACGAGCCATCGCCCAGTTGCTTGATTGTCTGAAGCTCAAAGTGAGAATTGTTTCAGCGCACTCTCATCCCGAGTGTGCGGATCTGCCTTATGACTTCATCAGTCTGCCGCAGTGGCAGTTTCAGCAGCCCTGGCCGGTCGTCATCAATACTGCGCCGGTGGAGGTAATCAACGATGCTATGGTAGCCCTCTGGCAGGACAAGCCGTTGATCATTGATATTGCCTCTCGCGCCGCAGGGGTCAATGAACGTGTTTATAAGCGCAAAGATACACAGGTGATCGCGGCTCCGCCGCTGCCGGGACTTGTGGCGTGGCAGAGCGCCGGTGAAATCTTGGCGGATGTGATTTTGAAAGAGGTGAAACGATGAAATTGTTATGGGGAATGTGCGGCTCTTTCTGCAATCATGCCGCCGTGATTGAACAGCTGCGGGATATGGTCCAGCGCTGGCCGATCACGATGATCGTCAGTGAAAACACAGCCCAACTCGATACCCGCTTTGGACCCGCCTGCGAACGTATGGAGCTGCTGGAAACACTGAGCACCCGTCCGGTAATGACGACTTTGCAGGAAGCAGAGCGGACCGGCCCGATTGATCATTTTGACGCGATGATCATTGCACCGATCACGGCAACCGAGCTGAACAAGCTGACGTTGGGAATTTATGACACGCCGATTACACTGGCCGCCAAGGCACTGCTGCGCAATCAGAAGCCATTGGTGCTGGGGATTGCTTCCAACGATTTTCTGGGGCTTTCCGGCGTGAATCTTCTGCGTTTAAAACAGCTTCGACATATCTTTTTCGTGCCGTTTGGACAAGATGATTATGTCCATAAGCCAAACAGTCTGGTCAGCGACTGGAAGCAGATCGAAGCCGCATTGTGCGCGGCGCTGGAAGACCGGCAGCTTCAGCCGTTATTATTGGAAGGGAAGGGATCACAATGAGATTGGGCCATTGCATGACGGCGTTGATCACGCCGATGAAAGAAACGGGACAGATAGATAAGCTGGCATTAAGGAATCTTGTCGAGAAACTGATTGCGGAAGGCTGCGATGGATTTGTTGTATGCGGGACGACCGCTGAAGCCAGTGCTTTAAGTCTGGAAGAAAAAAAGCAGGTGCTGCACTGCGTGATTGAACAGAGTGACCAGCGGGTTTGTGTCTGGATGGGCTGCGGATCCAACAATACTGCCGAAACACTGAACATGATCCGCTGGGCCAACACAGAACCGATCGACGGGATCATGCTTGTTTGTCCCTATTATGTCCGGCCTTCACAACAGGGACTGTACGCGCATTTTGCGGCTTGCGCCCGAATTAGTGAAAAACCAGTGATGCTTTATAACGTGCCGAAACGAACCGGCGTAGCGCTGAGCGCTCAGACTGTGCTCCAGCTGGCCCAGGATTTTCCCAATATTCGAGCGTTAAAACAGGCGTGTCATGATATGGAAATGGTCAGAGCCATCCTTACGGAAAATGATCAGGTTCAAATTCTCAGCGGTGAAGATGGCTATTTTCTTGAGGGCCTGCGCGAGGGAATCAGCGGAATTGTTTCGGTTGCCGGTCATTGTGTGATGCCCATAATCGTTAAAATCTGGGAAGATTATCAATATGGTCTTGAAAATACGGAACTGGATCAGTTGCTGAAACAGGTCAGCAATCAGATCTTTCAAGTTTCCTCACCGTCCGATATTAAAGCCATGCTTGCTTTGCAGGGATGGTGTGAAGATGGGGTGAGGCTGCCTTTAGTACCGCTCTCACCGCAGGAAAAACAAGCGCTGCAGGAGTTTATGCAGCAGCATAGCTTGCTTTAGACAAATTTCACCCGTTTAAACCGGTATGCTGAAACAGGGTGAAAATCATGATTCAGGTGAAAGTGTTCGATGAGCAGCATGAAGACGATCTGACCGACAGTCTGAACGAATTTCTGGCGGAATTGGACGAACGCGACGTCTTATCAGTCCAGCTGGCAACCTCGCATTTTTCAGTCATTCCCGAACAGCTGTACAGTTTCAGCGGAATGATCGTCTATCGGATAAAATCCGAAAAGACGGGAAGCCTAAATGCGGGAGGCGATGACGATGAATAAGAACCGGATCGGCTGCAATGTCAAGACCTGTGTTTACAACACGCAATGCGAATGCACCGCAGAGAAGATCGAAGTTGGCTGTGACGAATGTGTTCAGCCATGCTGCGACCATGAAACACTGTGCCGGACCTTTAAGAAAAAGGCCGAACACTAAAGAAAAAGGAACTGATGGCTTCGGCGGGATGAAACCGGCTGAAAGATCGTCAGTTTCTTTTTCTTACGCATGTTTATGTTCATGCAGTAAGACCCCTTCTGAAAAGTCTGCACGCACGATTTTTATCAGCTCAGGGACAAAAGCCGGAATTAATTCTTTTGTAAGCTTAATGTCTTATGTTATAATACTCTGGAGGTGTTGTTTATGCGCAGACAGATACTTTGCCTGATGGCTGCTGCTTTGTTGTTGATCAGCGGCTGTTCCAAAAAGGATCCGAATCAAATCAGTACAGAGAAAATGCAGCTGTATACTGCTTACTATAAATCCATTATGGATATGGACCGATTTCAGGAAAAATCGGATTTTTATGATATCGAAGTCGTCATGAATCAGCTTCCTGACGGCACCTATCGGTATTATGTGATTTTGGATAATCCGCAGGTGGCGATGGTGGATGTTGAAATGCTGGTTGTCGATGCAGCGGTGGATTACCTGCAGACATCGGTCATTGCGCCTTCAGTCGGCCTGCTAGAAAACGAAGATTACTCGCTGATTCCCAACCAGGTCTATCCGGAACTGGGGTATGTTAAAGGCTTGATGGCCAGCGGTGAAACCTCTTCTCCAACAATTTCATTAAACGTTATGGTGCTGTGGAAGGATTATGCCAAATTAAAGGAAACCCGCGAATATCTTCAGCTGATAGGAGACTTTGTAAATCAGTCAGCGACCCCGGAAGCGGAGCCTCAGACAGAAGGCGCCCATGATGATCTTCCGATTGAGGATGAGGATGACAGTGAGTAATCATGACCAAGGGTAAGAAACAGTCTTTGATCGCTGGGGCGTTAACCAGCTCGGCCGGGATCTTTATATCCAAAGCTTTGGGACTTCTTTATGTTGTCCCTTTTACTGCGATTGCTGGAGAAGCCAATATGTCGTTTTACAGCGTTGCTTATACCTATTATGATATCCTGCTGAGTATTTGTTCAGCTGGCATTCCGTTTGCGGTAGCGGCAATGGTCGCAAAGTATTCCAACAATGAAGATTATAAAACAGTCATTTTGGTACGCCGGCTGTCGATGGCTTTGATGCTTTTGAGCGGCTTTGTCATGGCGGTGCTGTTTATCATGGTATCGGGTCCATTGGCGTCCTCGGTGCTGGGAGCTAAGAAAACGCCGGAGGATGTTGCGATTCTGCGCAATGTTTTCATGATCCTTTCGCTTGCGGTTGTCTGCGTGCCGTTTCTCAGTTCGTTCCGCGGATTTTATCAGGGCTTGAAGGATTTGAAGTCCTATGCGTTTTCTCAGGTTCTGGAACAGCTGACCCGAGTTATTTCCTTGTTGGCGCTGGGTGCTTTTTTTGTTTACATTCTGGATATGAACAATATTTTTGCGGTTTATATGGCGGTCTTATCGACTTCGCTGGCCGCTATCGCCGCTATCGCTTATTATCTGATTTATGACCGTAAGCATTATCAGCCGATTAAGGATTTGGCCCGGCATCAGACAACTCGGCCGAAAGAGGTCGGTGAGCTGTTTCAGGAGCTGCTGCTGTTCGGTCTGCCGTATTTGATCACCGCTTTATTGGGCAACAGTATGAACATTGTGAATAACAACTTTTTCATCAATACTGCGACATCGGCCGGAAGCAGCTATGAGGATGCCAAGCTGGCGTTAGGCATCATCCAGGTGCAGTGCAACAAGCTGACGTCCATTCCGCAGGTACTGGCACTGGGCTTCTCGACCGGAATTGTTCCGTATGTTACAATTTCTCTGGAAAACCGCAACTTTAAAGAACTGCGTCGGAATGTTCTGGATTGTCTGGATACGGTTTTGTATATTGGTGCGCCGCTGTGCTTCTGTCTGTTCGCGCTGGCTTCGCCGATTTATTACATCATGTATGGCAAAGGGAATCTCAGCCTGGGCAGTGAAATGCTGGCATGGAGTTCCTTGCTGGCGTTAACCGGTACGCTTTCACCGATCTGCAGCTCACTGATGATGTCGCTGCGGTTTCGGCGTCAGAGTATTCTGTATCTGATCATCGGTTTTGGCGTGAAGCTGGCAACCTTTTTCCCTTTGGTTAAATATACAGGATTCAGCGGGGCGATTACTTCCAGTGTGGCAACATCGCTGGTCATTATCTTTCTGAATCTGAATTTGATCAAGCAGAAATATAAAGTACAGTATGCCCGGGTCTGGCGGCGGTTAGGTGTGATTGTAATCGGTTTGATTGCGATGAACGGCTGCTTTGTTTTGCTGCGCTGGGCAGGACTGACTGTAGTCAACGCTTCGCGGCTGATCGGTGTTCTGCAGTTGGCGGCCTATGGTATTTTGGGTATGATAACCTACTTTATCACGACCGCGTTTTTCCGGCTTCCGCAGCATTTATTCCACATGAGTCTGCCGGCGATGGTTCGTCGCATGACGCGAAAGGTGATCCGATGATGCGGCTGGATAAATTTCTGGCGCACGCCGGATTGGGGACACGGAAGGAAGTCAAAGAGCTGGTTCGCAAAGGCCGGGTGGAGATCAACGGACAGCGTGTTAAAAAGGATGATCTGAAGATTGATGAACAAACGGATCAGGTGTGTGTGAACGGCGAAATCATTGCTTATGAATCTGTGGTTTATATTATGTTGAACAAGCCTCAGGGAGTGGTCAGTGCGACTGAGGACAGCCGCTATTCTACAGTACTGGATTGTCTGGAAAGCAGCCGCAATGATTTGTTCCCGGTGGGTAGGCTGGATATTGATACTGAAGGTCTGCTTTTGATCACTAATGACGGAGCCTTGGCTCACGATCTGCTTTCACCGAAAAAGCATGTCGATAAAACGTATGAAGTCCATTTGGAAAAAGCTTGGGATCCTCAGTATGAGCCAGCGATTCACGAGGGAATTCAAATTAGCGATGAAGAAATCTGCCAGCCGGCAGTGCTGAAACAAATTGACGATCAGGTGATTCTGCTGACGATTCAGGAAGGAAAATTTCATCAGGTCAAGCGGATGATGCATGCCTGTGATAATGAAGTCACTTACTTAAAGCGTTTGACAATGGGGCCGCTGACTTTGGATGAAGCGTTGGAGCCAGGCCAGTGGCGAGCCTGTACCGAAGAGGAAATCACGGCTTTAAAAAAACATAAAAAATAGATTCAGGAAGGGATTGGCGAATTCGCTAATCCTTTATTTTTAGCTGTTTTCCTGTTGCCCTGTGGGAATGCAGAATTTTGAACAGTTAACTTATGAATAAATAAAGTTTGCTTTAAATCTTACAAATTCATGAAACCTGTCTTTTATACCGTTTTCTTTTGAAGACTTTCGATATAATGAAAGAAAGAAGCGTAAGCAGGGAAAGAAGGGAAAAAGAATGCGACGTTTTCCAATCCTAATTTTAATCTTATTTTTAATCAGCGGCTGCGGAAAGAACGATGAACCCAAGATGACGGCCACTCCCAATCCGACGCCGATCTCAACGCAGATTAAACCGACGCCAACTCCCAAGCCGACATCGACGCCAGTCATTGAAGGGGAGATTGAAGTGGTTTTAGAATGTGTCTGGACAGGTCGGATGATTGAGGGTGACAATCAATATCTTGTCACTGTTGGCGATAAACGAATGAAGTCAGGGAACTTTGTAAAACTAAAAGATTGTGTCGGGAGTGAATATGCCAGCTTAAAAGTAAATTATCATTCTGCCTATCGCGATGAATGGGATACATGGATCATTGAAGACTATGAGATGGAGATCCTGGATAATACAGTGCCGGGATTGCCTTCGGTATGGGAGACTGACTTCGATCATGTTTATCCATTAGTTAATCGTTTCCCAGAACACGCTGCCGAGTTGGAACTGGTCGAAGGAATGGTTGTGCTGGAAAAGAACGGACGCTATGGTGTAGCCGGACGGAATCAGGAAGTTGTGGTGGAAATTCTGGGGAGTGCTTATCCAATTTTGGATTCCTTGGAGCTGCATTGCGATGCACGTGCCTATGACTTCAAGTATGTTTCAGGGACACCCTACTTTTTGTGTTCTGGTGAACATGGTCTTAGTGCTAAAGCCTTTTATGCTGATATGGATACACAGAAGATCTATACGGTCTTTTCTGGCGATGATGGTCCTGGCTCATTTTATTCCCTAGACGGCTCACGCATGAAGGGCGAGCTGGGGTTATATCATGCGATCAGCGGATATTCTAAAAGCCAGGAAGGGATCCCCGAATATGAATGGCTGAATCGTGTGGGAGTTTTTAATCGTCAGGGAGAGCTTGTGACAGACGCTATTTATGAAGATGGTCTAGCGGTCACTGGCGATCTGATACCGGTCGCTCGGGATGGACTATGGGGCTATGTCAACGCGGCTGGAGAAGAGATTATTCCTTGTCAATACCGGGCGTTGCTGTTAGTAGATCCGGATCATGATCGCTGGACGGCTTATCCGCCAGATCATGGCCGCATTGTCGCCCAGGATCAGGCTGGCTACTATGGTGTATTGGGGATGGATGGAACGATCTTAGTCCCTTTTGAATATAATTATGCCGCACCGTTTTATGATGGTCAGATTTTATTAGAAAAGGATGGCGTTCGAAGTTTTGTTTAAGGCGCTGTGTTGATTGGAATATTATAAAATGAAGCTCTTTGCCAGAGCTTTGTTTTTATAGATCAGTTTTTGTTTTTATTTTCCGTCAAGAAAAAAACTGTTCTATATGGTTTCTGTCACTTTAAAATGGGAAGCCACCCGAGAGAACCAGAACTATAAGCAGAATCGCACTCACAGCGATAAAACCTAATGAAATCCCGGCTTTCTGTTTGTAGGATGTCATCATTTGGCACTGCGCTGAAGTCATTGTGATCGGGTATTTGCGACGGCCAATCAGATAAAGAAGCAAGCCTCCTGAGCCATTGTTCCCACTTAATGAAAACAGACCCCAGAACTTCGGATGCTTTAAATTGCGGCAGCTGGCATCCAGTTCAGTGAGCTGATAAATCTGAAACGCCAAGGAAGCCGCCCCTAATAAAACGGCAAAAACAAGAATAATCAATAAAGCAGTCATCTTTTTTCCTCCTAAAATTTCTTGATGATCTGATAAAACAGAACGCCGGTACTCAGAATTCCAATCACAGCGCTGATGCCGATCAACAGGCGGTTATTGGAAATCAGACCGTTGAAGGTCACCAGAATGATCATGAGTGCGACATTGACAATGACGGCCGCGATCAGCCGGCGATTGCTGCTGACGACATCGGTGCTTTCTTCAAGGTGTTCAATCATCTTTTTATCTCCTTTCAACAGCTCGTCCAGCGATATTGCATAGAGATCGCTGAGTTTGATTACGCTGAGGATATCCGGATAGAATTTTCCCGTTTCCCAATTGGAGATCGTCTGCCGCGATACCTGAATCGCTTCTGCGACTTCTTCCTGAGTCAATCCGGCATGGGATCGCGCTTCCTTAAGTTTGGTATTCAGTTCCATGAGATGTTCTCCCTTCGGTTTAAGCATGCCATTTTGCGTTGAGGTTGTCTATCAAAAGTCTTTGACATCGGCTTAAATTTGGTCAAAAACAAGAGATTTTAGAAGAAAATTCATACCTTGATAATAAGAAAAAGCAAGATCATCAGAAAGACTTGATGAGCTTGCTTTTTGAGAAGGATTAATAAAACCCATGAAAGCGGGAAAACTGTCAAATACCTGAATGATATGTCTTATTGTCAAGTAAAAAAATCACCAGGTTTAAATTGCGAATTTGCTTTCTATAACAGCTTATCCAATTCAATTTGCGGCATTTCCGGCGTGTTGCCGCGGGCAACTTCGTTCAGATAGCCGATAACCTGCTGAGTTAGATAGGTCGGTGTTGATGCCCCGCTGGTCACGGCAATCCGGCCGCGGTTTTGGTAATTTTCAGGTTTTAGCTGCTGGACGGTTTCGATCAGCAGAACTTCCGGGATTCCGCTTTGGATCGCGATGTCTTTGAGCTTGTTGGAATTGTTGGATTGGGGATCACCGACGACAATCAACAGATCAATATCCTTCAATTTCTGGATCGCTTCCTGTCGAATCCGTGTGGCGTTGCAGATTTCTTTTTCAAATTGAGCATGCGGGTAGCGCAGCCGGATCTGTTCCATGAGACGGCCGATTTCCAGAATGCTCATTGTGGTTTGATTGGTGACCAGGATCTTTTCATTATCCAGGGATAAAGCAGCCAACGAGTCCAGATCATAGATGGGATGGACACGCGGACTGATCGCCAGCACCGCTTCAGCTTCGGGATGATGACGCTTGCCAATATACAGCACATCGGCTCCCTCACAGATTGCCTGCCGGACTAACCGCTGGGTTTCTTTGACATCCGTACAGGAAGCGTCAACACAGGTTAATCCTTTCTGCCAGGCTTTTTGAGCGACTTCCTCACTGATGCCGTGCGCAGTAAATATGACGATGCCTTCGTTGATTTCATCTAATAACTCTAACCGTGTTTTGCCGGCCTGTTCAATACAGCGAATATGATCGAGTTTCAGGGCGTCAACAACATACCGGTTATGTACGATCATACCGAGCATTGTAATCGGGACGCCGGGATTTTCGCGGGCTGTTTTGCGCGCTAGGGCAATGGCCTGGGTAACCCCTTTGCAGTAACCGCGGGGAATGACGGGGATGATTTCCATAAATGAAACACTCCTTTTTCTTCAATCATTATAGCCTGAACGTTAATTTGGGTGCAAGTGAAATAAAATCCAGGAAAATGGAATATATAAACGCTGATTCAGGTCAGTCTTTCGTCGTGAATAGAAAAAAGCATCTCAAAGCCGATAAAAAACTAAGAAAAAGGGGCAAAAGATTGAGGAAAATCAGCGTGACAATTGCACAAATGGCTTAAAATCTGTATAATTGATGGGCAAAGTGAGAAGTTTAACGATCGGAATAAAGTCGACAATAAACAAGTTTTCACCCCTTTAAAGGAGGAAGAGTATGACACAATTCAACGATTTTCATCTGCGGGAAAGTGCGCAGAAATTAATTGAGCTGGAAGGCTTCACTGAGCCGACAGCGATTCAGGCAGCGGTGATTCCCGCGGCGTTAAAAGGTCGGGATATCATTGGAATCTCAGAAACCGGCACCGGCAAAACCCACGCTTTTTTAATTCCGTTAATGGAAAAAATAAAACCGGAGCTGCCGCAGGTTCAGGCGGTGATCACCGCTCCAACCCGCGAGCTGGCGATGCAGATTTACAACCGCGCTAAGAAAATGATGCAGGCGGATTCCCGACTGAGAGTGCGGTTAATTACCGGCGGGCTGGATCGGGAAAAGATGGCGGATTCGATTAAAACGCAGCCGCATCTGGTTATCGGAACCCCTGGCCGGATCAAAGATTTATTTATAGATCAGGAAGTGCTGCGGGTAGACACTGCTTCCATTCTGATCGTCGATGAAGCGGATATGACGCTGGAATTTGGCTTTCTGGAGGACATCGATGCGATTGCCTCCCGCATGGGCAGTCATTTACAGATGATGGCGTTCAGCGCAACGATTCCTCAAGGCTTAAAGCCTTTCCTAAAAAAATACATGCAGGCACCACAGACGATTAAAATTGACCAGGAAACGAAAATGGACCCTAAGATTGAGCATATTCTTGTTCCCTGCAAGCACCGCAGTTACGCAGAAACGCTTCTGCAGATCTTGCCGGGATTCATGCCTTATGTCTGCCTGATCTTCGCCAATACCCGTGAAGAAGCGGCGGCTACGGCTAACGCTCTTCGCGATGCGAATGTCCCGGTGATTGAAATCCATGGCGGACTGCAGCCACGTCAGCGTCGGCAGGCGATGAAGCAGCTGGAACATGCAGATCACAGCTACATTGTGGCCACGGATATTGCGGCGCGAGGAATTGATATTGACGGGATTACGCATGTTGTTTCATTGGGCTTCCCGAATGAACTGGATTTCTATATTCACCGCGCTGGTCGAACAGGCCGGGCGGGCCGTGAAGGAACCTGCTTCGCACTCTATCAGGAACAGGATGAGCGGGCAATCCGGCTGTTGAAAGAACGCGGCGTGCATTTTGAAGTGCGCTCCTTTAAAAATGGACAGTGGCAGGCGCAGCGGCAGACAGATCGCCGCAAAATGTCGCCGAGTCAGCAGCGTGAAAAGGAAATCGCGCGCTCACTGAACAGGAAGAAGGAAAAGGTCAAACCGGGATACAAGAAGAAAAAAGCTGAGCTGGTCAAGCAGATTCAGCGTAAGGAACGCCGGGCGATGATCCAGAGCGAGATCCGCGCGCAGCGTAAAGAACGCTATAAAGCCCAGCAGAGGCAGAAGCGTGAGGAGGGCAATGATGAATAAGATCGGCTGTCATGTTTCGATGAAAGCACCGGAATATTTCGTCGGTGCCGTGAAAGAAGCGTTGTCCTATAACGCCAATGCCTTGATGATTTATACCGGGCCGCCGCAGAATACGCTGCGCAAACCGGTCGATCAGCTGCGGATTGAGGAAGCGCAGACTCTGTTAAAGGAACATGGAATTCCTTTAGAAAATGTGATTGTGCATGCCCCGTATATTATCAACTTAGGCAATGTCCAAAACCCGGATACGTTTGAGCTGGGAGTACGGTTTCTAAAGCAGGAGTTGGCACGCACTGCCGCGATGGGTGCGCGTTATTTAGTGCTGCACCCAGGCTCCAGCGTCAAAGCGAGCGCAGAAGATGGGCTTGCTAAGATCATAGAAGGATTGAATCAGGCTTTGGATCAGGATGAGCATAATGTATTCATTTGCTTGGAAACGATGGCCGGCAAGGGCAGTGAGCTAGGCTGGAATTTTGAACAGCTGCGGCAGCTGCGCGAAGGGGTTGTCAAGAAGGAACGGATTGCATTCTGTTTGGATACCTGTCATATTCATGACGCAGGATACCCAGTGGCCGAACTGGATACTGTACTGAAACAATGGGATGAAGTCATCGGACTGTCGCTGCTGAAGGTAATTCATCTCAATGATTCCAAAAATACCCGCGGTGCCCGTAAGGATCGCCACGCGAATCTGGGACAGGGTGAAATTGGTTTTGACGCATTGCATCAGGTGTTTGCGGATCCGCGATTGGACGGCGTTGTCAAAATTTTGGAAACTCCGTATGTCGATGATCATGCACCTTATGGTCTCGAAATTGAAATGCTGCGGGACGGTGTGTTTGATCCGCACAAGTTAGATTGTTTGAAAGCTGAAAAATAGTGCGGAAACGTCACGGTTTTCTCAGCAAGAAATTGCACAGAACTGATGATTTCATGGCAATAGAAAGCTTAACGATGGCGTGTTTTTCACAGAACACGCCTTTCTTGCGCAGGAAGAACTCAATCATATGCAGATTTGAAAAGGTCTTGTTTTTTTCGTAATTTAATGATACTGTATCATTGTGAATAGTACAGAATGTTTTGGTTACGAATGAGTGGAGGGAAAAACAATGCCAAAAAGAATCATCATGATGATCGGATTGATTTGTCTGTTGATCAGCGGATGCACAGTAAGAACCAATCCATCCGTTTCGCTGGAATCACTGCCGATTGGCTATTATGAAGGTACAGGATATATTGGCAATCATGATCAGCGACTGCTTCTAATGAACACCGGCTATGGCTGGTTGGGGAAGATTGGACGCTATGGAACGATTCAACAGTTGCAGGAACAGGAAGGAACATTAACGTTCGTATTTAGAGACGAAGAGTTTACTTTGGAGTTGCAAAAACAAGGCGACAGTTACCAAGGAGCGCTGCAGTCGCAAGACCAGCAGTTAACAGTGGACTTAACGTGGATTGAGCCGGATACCCAAGCTTTGTTGAATTTCAGCGTCCTTGCACCGCTGGAGGAAAAATCTGCGCTGTTAGCGAACTATCAGCAGTTTCCTGCCGATGGTCAGGTGCCGCCGTATCAATTTGAACTGGGAAAGGATTCGGAAGCGTCAGCATGGCTTGATCGGCATCAGCTGGATACGATTCTCGGGGATAAGACCGATACGGATCTGATGAAAGCGGCCTTATTTTGGGTTTGCGAACAATATGATCATGTTTCAAATTCACAGTACCGAGGTGAATCTCAATTTGACAATGTCGGTAATTTTGCGGACGATGGAAATGGCTTAAACTGCAACAATCTTTCCGTGCTCTTAAGCGGAATCCTGCGCAGCTACGGTGTTAAAGCCGTACCGATTTGGTGTCTGTCAGCGAGTGAGTGGGATAGTGATTGTCATGTCATCGTTCAGGCGTACAGTGAATCGTTGGATCAATGGGTTTTTCTGGATCCAACTTACAATTTAATGCTCAGCGATGATCAGGGAAACTATATTAATGTGGAGGCGCTGCGCTCGATTTTGATTGAAGGACAGCCGCTGAATGCCAATCCGGAAGCTAATTATAATGGAAAACCCTTTGATTTGGAGAATTATCGGAATTATATGACAAAGAATACGTTTCGATTTGAACGGCCGGCCTTTTGCGGACGATTTATTAGTGAAAAGGTAATGTTGGTACCGGAGGGGACAAATTATTCCAAAAACACGATGACGACGACGGATTGGGAAGCCTTCTGGGCGTTGCCGGAAAGATAAGAAGTAATGGATTCAGCAGGAAAAAAACGAACGAAAGGGTAAGGAGAATAAAAGCGTTTATGCTACAATAAAGGCATAAAGGGGGAATTGAGGAATGGAGCTGCGATTAAAATTCGATGAGGATGAGCTGAATTATGAACGCTATCGGCCGCAATATCCTGAGGTACTGATGAAAGAGGTGCTGCAAAGTTTTCATCTTGGCCCGCACAGCCAGGCTCTGGAAATCGGGATTGGAACGGGACAGGCAACCCAGCCGATTTTAGATACAGGCTGTTCGCTGACCGCTGTGGAACTTGGCAGAAAGCTGGCTGCGTTTGCGGAGAAAAAGTTTCAGAAGGCACCGAACTTTCAGGTGATTCAAGGTGATTTTATGGATTTAGAGCTCAGGGAAAACAGTTGGGATGCGCTGTATTCGGCTACGGCCTTCCATTGGCTGCCACAACCGCAGGCTTTGGAAAAAGTAAGGCGTTTGCTTAAACCCCAGGGATGTTTGGCTTTGTTTTGGAATCATCCCTATCCCAATCGCTTCGATGATTGTTCCAATCAGATTAATCGCCAGGTTTATCAACAATTTTGTCCGTCTGATCAGGAATTGAAGGAATTTGATGAGTCTGATTTAAAGCCTTGGACGGATCGTTTGATCAAAGCTGGTTTTGATTCCGTGCAGGCGCATCTCTACCATCGCGTCAGAACTCTGGATATTCAGGACTATATAGGCTTACTGAACACGTATTCCGATCACCGGGCATTGCCGGAAGCAACACGTCTGGCTTTTGAACAGGCGATGGCAAAGGGGCTGCAGTCAGTCGGCGGACAGATCCGAATCTACGACACACTGGATCTGTATCTTGCCAGAAAACTTTGACGGATTGATCTAAATAAAAAAAACAGGAAATTCATGCAGCAAGTCACCATGCCGATGAGATTCCTGTTTTTTTAATCTTTAACGTGGAAAGGGTTTGTTCTTAGTCTTATTAGAATTTGGAGAAGGATTGGATAAGACGTCAGATCAGCGGCCAGGGCAGCGTGCTTTTGTTCAATGGAACGGTGTTGGCGCCGATCCATTGAACGGTCTGCGCTCCGCACCAGCAGCCATTATCCAAGGCTTGAGGGAAAGACAGTCCCGCTGCGCGGCTGGCGATAAAGCCGGCGCAGAAGCTGTCCCCAGCTCCGGTTGTATCGATCACCTTTGCAGGATAGCCATCACAGCTCCACTTTTGGGTTTCCTGATAAACCGCCGCACCTGCCGCACCCATTTTTAAAACCACAGTCGGACAGCCATAGTGAAGCAGTTCTTCCGCCATCTCATCGGGCTGAGAGCGGGAGCACAACGGCCGGATTTCCTCGAATGACGGCATGAAAACATCAATGAGAGGAAGCAGGTGTGCAACGCCGGCCAGTCCTTTGTGGTGCCGATCACGGGTTGTATCGCTGTATATCGTTAAACCGTGCGCATGAGCCTGTTGAAAGATGGAAAGCAGACCGGAGGTTTCTAGTTCATGCAGGGTAAATAAGGAACCTAGGGATAAAATTTTGAAAACCGGCAAAGCCCTGAATGGAAAGTCAGCCAGGGTGAAATGGCGGTGAGCTTCCCCGGTCACGGTAAACTGCCGCTCCCCATTTTCATCCAGCTGAATGAACGAATGTGTCGTTATCTGATCCGGTCGTTGGGACAGCCAACGAATATCGACGCCCTGCGCTTTCAGCTGACTGCGGATCAGGTCTGCTTCTTCGTCCTGCCCTAGCAGCGCGCAGCAAGCTGCAGACAGGCCTAATTTCGTCAAAAGGATGGCTTGGTTGGCAGCATCGCCCCCGACCGTCGGTTTTCGATCCTGAGCATAAAGATCCAGTACGCAGCTGCCCAGGCATAAAACGTCGCTCATTTCATATCCCTCCTTAAAAAATGCCGCAATTCAGTTTCATTGCGGCATAACAGCTATTGGATCATGGCTAAAATTTCTTCCTTCAGGACTTCAACAATTTGATCCTGCGGAATTTTGCGGATGAGCTGTCCTTTCTTAAACAACAGGCCTTCCTCTTTCCCTCCGGCAATGCCGATATCAGCCCGGCTGGCTTCCTGCGGCCCATTGACAGCGCAACCCATAACCGCCACGGTGATATCAGCGTTAATCGTTGCCAAGAACCGTTCGACTTCCTCGGCGATAGGAATCATGTTGTACTGAATCCGGCCGCAGGTTGGGCAGCTGACTAAATTCGGGACTCGATCAATTAGATTGAAGCAGCGCAGTAACTGCTTGCAGATGCGCAGTTCCTCAACCGGATCTGCACTGACGGATACCCGAATTGTATCGCCGATTCCATCCATAAGCAAAGCACCCAAGGCTGCACTGGATTTGATCGCACTGGAAGTAAAGGTACCAGCTTCCGTAACCCCTAAGTGCAGCGGATAAGGGAAGACTTCAGCGGCCAGTCGATAGGCTTCAATCGTCAACATAACGTCGCTGGATTTAAAGGATAAGCAGATATCATGGAAGTCCAGCTCTTCCAGGATTTCGACATGTTTGCGGGCACTTTCAATCATTGCTTCAGCGCATGGCCGGCCATATTTTTCAAGCACTGCTTTTTCCAGAGAACCGCTGTTGATGCCGATGCGGATAGGGACATGATGCTGCTTGCAGGCTTCCACTACCGCCGCAACGTTTTCCCGCGCCCCGATGTTGCCGGGATTGATGCGGATCTTATCGACGCCCGATTCAATCGCGGTTAAAGCTAATTTATAATCAAAATGAATATCGGCCACCAGTGGAACATCAACCTGAGCTTTGATCTGTTTGATCGCCCGGGCATCCTCCTGGTCGTAGACTGCCATGCGTATGATCTGGCATCCCGCTTCACACAGCTGTTGGATTTGCCGAACTGTCGCTTCTACATTTTTCGTCTTTGTATTGGTCATTGACTGAATGATCACTTGATTTTGACCGCCGATCTGCAGATTTCCTACCTGAATAGGGCGGGTTTCCGTTCTTTTTTTCATGAAATTCACCTCGTTTCTATTATAGCATAAATTTGAAATCGGACACGAAGGAGAAAGAAAAGGAAAAGATGGGGAAGAGATGTCGGGTGTAGCGATCCCATGGGAAATTGAATATGGTATAATATTAAAAAGGCTTTGACGAATCAGGATATCTGCTTGCTTTCGGATCGATGCTAAAGAGGAGGGAAAGTTATCGACTTCAATCTTTTATTAATCTTGTGCGGCGGGGTGCTGATGATCTGCATCCTCTGCAATAAGCTTTCATTACGGCTGGGAGTGCCGAGTCTGCTCCTGTTTATTTTGTTGGGAATGGTTTTCGGCAGCGACGGATTATTCCGCATTCCCTTTGAAAATTATGCGTTTGCGGAGAAGCTGTGTACTGCAGCTTTGATTTATATTATGTTCTACGGCGGCTTTGGAACACGCTGGAAACAGGCGCGGCCAGTCGCTAAGGGAGCGCTGTTATTATCGTCGCTGGGTGTTTTTCTGACAGCGGCATTGACCGGTGTGTTCTGCCATTGGGGATTAGGAATGGAATGGCAGGAAAGTTTTTTGATCGGAGCGGTGATCAGCTCCACGGATGCGGCCTCGATGTTCTCAATTCTGCGAAGCAAGAAGCTGGCCTTAAAAGAGAATACCGACTCCCTTTTGGAATTGGAAAGTGGAAGCAATGATCCATTTTCTTATATGCTGACAGTGATGCTTTTAACGATGATGGCGGGACAGGGCAGCCCGGAAACTTTCGCCTGGATGCTTGTCAAGCAGCTGATGATCGGCGGTTTAAGCGGCTGGTTATGCGCAAAAGTTGGGATTGCTTGTCTGAATCGCTTTGATTTTGCGACCGAAGGGTTTGATTCCATCTTTGTCGTCGGTTTGGTTTTGCTGACCTATGCGCTGTGCAGTTATGGCGGAGGAAATGGATATCTTTGCGTCTATCTGGCTGGAATACTGATGGGCAATGCATCCCTTCGCAATAAACGGTCGCTTGTCCATTTCTTTGACGGCGTGACAGGGTTGATGCAGATCGTGATTTTCTTTCTGTTAGGTCTGTTGGCATTTCCATCGCAGCTGCCATCCGTGATCCTTCCCGCTTTATTGATCATGGCATTTCTGACGCTGGTTGCCCGCCCGGTTGCCGTGTGCTTGTTGTTGAAACCGTTTGCGGGTTCGTGGCGGCAGATGGTCTTAGTCAGTGCTGCGGGTCTGCGCGGGGCATCTTCGATTGTTTTTGCAATCATGGTGACAGTGAGTCCGGCGTATACACGTTATGATGTCTTCCATGTTGTATTTTGTCTGGTCTTGCTTTCAATCAGTCTGCAGGGGACGCTGCTGCCCTGGATTGCGCGCAAATTAGAGATGATTGATACCGGTGCTGATGTATTGAAAACCTTTAATGACTACAAAGATGACCCAGCGATTGAGATGATTCAGTTGGATATCCGTTCAGGCCATGCCTGGATTGGACAGTCGGTGCAGTCGCTGAAGCTGCCTGGGGATGTTCTGCTGGCCATGATCCGCCGGCAAAACGAGAATTTAGTCCCGCATGGACAGACGATCATTAAACAGGGTGATGTTGTCATTGCTATTGCCCCGGCAGTCACAGAACCGGCACAGCTGGAATTGACGGAGATGCTGATTGAGGAAGAACATTCCTGGCAGGGACGCAGGATCAAAGATCTAAAGCTGCCGCCTGCGCTTTTGATCATGATGATTCTGCGGGATGAAACGCTGATGGTTCCAGATGGCAATACGCAGATCGCTGCCGAGGATGTGCTGATCATTCATCAGCCTTCCAATACCAAAAAACGAATAAAATAGATCGTTGGAATCTGTCGGGACGCAGGCAAAAGCATCCTTGTTGGCTGAGAAAGTAAATTGAGAGCGTAGAAATGAGAGTCAGCAGCTTTCTGTGTTCTTTAAGGCAAGAAAAGTTAAGGCATAGAAGCAGGGCGTGAACAGGATTTCATCCTTGCCGTGCAAATTTTCATTTCACGCAGAAAAAAATAAGGTATAATAAGGCATACGAGGAGATCGTGCATGACAAATAAACCATTACTTGGACCAAGAAAAACCAAAGATGATAAAAAACTGCACTGGGAAGGCAGCAGCGAACACCTGCGGAAAGCGCTGGATTTAAGCAAGATTGTTACCCGGCGTTTTCAGTTGGTTGCCTTGGCGGTGTGCGTGGGCATGGCCGCTATCGTTGTGCGCCTGTATTCCATTCAAATGCTGAAAACAGAGGATTACGCGCAGAAGCTCGCCACCTATACCCGTCGTTATCAAACGGTCACGACGCCGCGGGGAGAAATGCTGGACCGCAACGGACAGGTGCTGGTTGGCAATAAACAACGCCTGAATATCACTTATTTCCCGCCGCAGGGGATTAAAGATGAAAAAGAATGGGAACTGGCCCGGCGCTTTTCAAATGATTTTGAAGTCGATGAAACGCAGCTGGGAACACGGGATTTAAAGGATTTGTATTTGAGTCTGCATAAAAAGGAAATTGATGCCGAGCGGATCACCGAAGAAGAAATGGCGGCGTATTACAAAGGGGATCTGAATGACAATGATATCTATTATCTGGAACTGGCCCGGATTACGGAGGAAGATTTAGCGACGCTGGACACGGATCTGCGTCGAGCCTATGTCGTCAAACAGGCCATGGATATGCCTTCCAGCGGACAGACCAAGATTATTAAAAGTGATGTTACTGTTGAAGAAGCGGCATTTTTGATTGAACACATGGAAGATTATCAGGGCTTCAACGTGGATTTTGACTGGGATCGGGAATATCCGTTCGGATCTATGCTGAAGTCAGTGCTGGGGACTGTAACGACTTCCAAACAGGGATTGCCGTCGGAAGATCTGGATTATTATCTGGCTCTGGATTATTCTCGGAATGAGAAGGTAGGCCGGTCTGGCTTGGAGAAACAATATGAAGGATTGCTCAGCGGCAAGCGTTCGGTATATGATCTGGCGTATGATGAAAACGGAACAGGTTATCTGAGCGAGGTCAATGAAGGCTCGAAGGGGTATGATCTGGAATTATCGATCGACGCACGCCTGCAGCAGAAACTGGATGAGATTTTGTCCCAGGTGCTGCTTGAATATCAGAATGATCCGCTGCGTCCGTACATGGATCGGATCATGTATGTTCTGCAGGATCCGAATACCGGAGATATCCTGGCCATGTCCTGTATGATCCGCAATGCCGATGGTACGATCAGCTCCAGTCCGACGAGTATTTATGCGGATGCTTATGCCCCGGGTTCCGTGGTGAAAGGGGCTACGGTCTATATGGGGCTGGATCAGGGGGTAATTCAGCCCGGCGAAAAGATTTTGGATAACTATATTAAAATTAAGGATACGCCGATTAAGAAATCCTGGAAAACGCTGGGATGGGTGGATGATGTCCAGGCCTTGGCTCAGTCCTCCAACGTATTTATGTTTAATGTCGCAATCCGTTTGGGCGGCGGCACTTATGTTGAAAACAATCCGCTGAAAATCAATGCTGACACGTATTTGTTAATGCGCAGCTATTACAGTCAGTTTGGCTTGGGCGTATTGACTGGAATTGATGTGCCGAACGAAGCCATTGGTTATATTCCAGGTAAGCTTACCAATGCCGGCAATACCCTGGACTTTGCGATTGGACAGCTGGATAACTATACGACGATTGAACTGGCGCAGTATGTTTCTACGATTGCCAACGGCGGGAAAAAGATTCAGCCACGCTTGGTTCGCCGGGCGTTTGATCCGGGAACTCAGAATGTAGTTTACGAAAATTATGTCAATGTGCAGTCAACCCTTGAAAATACAGGAGCTTTGGAACGGGTTCGCCAAGGGTTTAACGCCTGCGTTTACGGCGGGATTTGTTATGGTTTGACTGATTTGCCGGTAACGATATCGGCAAAGACCGGAACTGCTGAATCGTTTATCAATATTACCGGCGAAGATGGGGTAAAAACTACGGTTGACACAACCAACAACAGTCTGGTTGCTTATGCTCCGGCAGAAAATCCGCAGTATTCAATGGCCTGCATGATTCCGAATGCCTGGGTTACCGGCGGAGGTTCGCAAAGCAATCTCTGCCTGCGGATTACTAATGAATTGACCAAAGCGATTTATAACCCGGATGATGTGGCGGAAAATGACAGTCCATCTACAGATGAAGATACGAATCTCAACGTGCCGGATGAAAACCAGGCACTGCCGCCAACCCAGGATCCCAATGATCCGCAGGGAAACGGCAATCCGGTACAATAACCGTTAAAAACCCAAGAATTAACAGGTTTTTGAAAAAAGATAGTAATTTAAAAAAACTATGTTATACTTGTTTAGCATTATTAGGAGGAATATTCATGAGAGACGCAATTACTTTCAAATGTTCTGAATGCGGCGAAGAAAATTACATTGGGACAAGAAACAAGAGAAAACACCCTGAAAAGATGGAAATCAAGAAATACTGCCCACGCTGCAATAAGAAAACGACTCACAAGGAGAAAAAATAAAAGAAGCCGGTTTCTGGCTTTTTTTATTTCTCTTAATTTATGAAGGAAATAGCAGGTTTAATCAGATAATTCAGCTGCAAGTTACAGCTTTTTCTAATAAAGTGGGTGAATTTGAGCTCGGATTTGAAGATCAGAAGCAAGAAAGGTGAAAGAAGGAATATAGGATGAAAATAGAAACCATTCCCTCCGGTGCATTTGCGACCAACTGTTACATTCTGGAAGATCAGGGTACCGTGCTGGTCATGGATCCGACAGGCAAAGCCCAGCGAATCCTGGATCGTCTGCAGGGGCGTGTACCGTTGGCAATTATTTTGACGCACGGCCATTTTGACCATATTGGAGCCGTCGATGAACTGGTTCGGCAGTTTCATTGTCCGGTATATGTGCATCCTGAGGATCAAATTCTGCTGGAAGATGAAACACTTAACAGTATGGCGCAAATGACGGCTCATGTCCGCAGTCAGACCAGACCTTTGATTGAGGGCACAATGAAATTAGGAACAATCGAATTCCAGGTGATTGAAGCGCCGGGACATACGCCGGGCAGTGTGCTGATCGTGATCGGTCAGGATTGCTTTTGTGGTGATGTCATTTTTGAAGGCAGCATTGGACGGACAGACTTGCCGTTGGGCAATGATTCTCAGATGCGGCAGACGCTGAAAATGATTCGTACCCTGAATCCGCAGCTGAGGCTTTATCCGGGGCATGGCGCAGCTACGGTGTTGGAAAAAGAACTGATGAATAATCCGTTTCTGCGGACACATCGATCATGATTACACAGAAAGCATCGCTTTGAGGGTGATGCTTTTTGTTTTGCGAAGGGGATATGGCAAACCAAATTAGTCGATTTCTTTGAAGAAAGTTAGGGCGTTTTTACTTTTGCTGTAGATATATTAAATATTATCTATATAAAAAGTAGATGTTGTTGTATAATGTTTGCATAAAATATAGAAGGAAGTGAAATGATGGAAAAACAAGAACTTTGGGATGCTTCTGCAGAAGAGATGCGCCGTGGTTATCGAATTGTGGAAGACGAGGCAGAATGCTTATTCTGCGGACAGCGGTATTATACGCAGGAAATTTACGCACAGGATGAACGTTGGGTCTTAGGCGAACGAAAGATGAAATCGCATGTAAAAAATGTGCACGGTTCGCCATTGGCTATGTTATTGAAGTTAGGGCCCGAGGCGTTAGGCATCAGTGCGATGCAGCTGGAAATGCTGCAGGCTTTTGCCTGCGGACAAAGTGATCAGCAGATTGCCAAAGAGAAGGGTGTTACCTTGTCAACAATCCGCAATTATCGGTTTAAGCTGCGGGAAAAACAAAAACAGGCGCAGCTGTTTGTCATGATGATGACCCTGCTGAATGAGAACAGCGGCCATTCGATCCAGCAGCTCAGTGATACAGCGCTGATCGACGCCCATGCGGCTGCCGTGATGCGGGATGAACGTTATGAATTGACGGAAAAGGAGAAAGAAACAATTTTAAAAACGTATTTTGACCCGCAGGGGGCATTAAAGGAAATGCCGGCGAAGGCAAAGCGCAAGCTTGCGGTTTTGGCGCAAATTGCGGAGAATTTCAAACCGGAAGTCCGCTATACTGAAAAACAGATCAATACGCTGCTCCAGCGGATCTGGCCGGATCATGTCTATTTACGCCGGGCTTTGATCGAATATGGATTTTTGGAACGGACGGCCGATGGCAGCGCTTATTGGCGGAAATGAGTAAGAAGCTGATGAAAATTCAGCTTTTTTTATTTTTTGTGGGGCTTTTTTGAAAAATGCGCAATATTGAAGATGTAGGGGGTGAGAGAATATGGAAGAACGATTACTTGCTTTGCTGCGGATGGCAATAAACCAGCACGCCACCGATCTGCATTTTTCCATCCGCAATGAAACAGTAACGCTGCAAATGCGCTGCGGTATTCAGATCAAGGATATCGAAAACGAGCCGCAGGACTTAAAACTGTTCCGCTATCTTCAATACCGGGCTAATCTGGAGCTGAGTGACCGCAGCCGGCCGCAGACTGGACGGTTTGAAATGGAGGTTGACGGCAAGATGCTGGCACTGCGGTTTGCGGTCATGCACAGTCTGATGCTGACCAGCGGGGTACTGCGGATTCTTAACGGTACACTGGATTGGACATTGGCTGAGTGCTGTTCCGACAAAAAGCAGACCGATCTGCTTAAAAAGGGACTGAAACGCCGCAGCGGCTTATTCCTCGTCAGCGGCCCTACCGGCAGCGGCAAGACGACCACGCTGTATGCCATGCTCAACGAATTAAGTCCAGCCAAGATCTTCACGCTGGAAGATCCGATTGAAATCTATTCGGAACGCTTCGTGCAGATTCAGATCAATGAACGTCAGCATCTGGGCTATGATGAGGGGATCAGCCAACTGCTGCGGCACGATCCCGACGTCATCATGATCGGTGAAATTCGGGAGCCGGTGGCCGCGGCGATGGCACTGCGCTGCGCACTGACCGGACATCTGGTTTTGACCAGCATTCATGCTTCCTCAGCCCATTCAGCGATCACACGGATGATCGAACTGGGAGTCAGTGAAACTCAGCTGATGGAAATGCTTGTCGGAGTCAGCTGTCAGCGGTTGGTGTCCTTAAAAAATCAAAAGGGAAGGATGTGTATCTATGAAGTGCTTCTGCCCGAGCAGCTGGCACAGCTTCGTCAAGGTCAGATGCCGGATCATTTTATCCCGCTGCAGCAGCGTCTGGACGATCTGCTGCTCAAGAATCGCATCACTCACAAACAATGGGACGCTGTCGGTCTCTGAATGTCAGCAGCTGGCGATTCTTTTAGGCAGTGCAATGAGCTGGCAGACAAGCCTGACCTTTATCGAAACACCGAAGAATCATCCGGTGATCGCCGCGCTTCGCCAGCGGATGCTGGAAGGCGAAGGCTTTGTGGCTTTGTTGGCTCCAGCGCTGCCGCCAGGAATTGCAGCCGATTTTGAAACGATGGCGCAGGTCATGCCGCCCCATCGGGCTCTGACTTTATCCCTGCGGCTGCATCAGCTGTATATAGAAAACCGCTCTCAGCTTCGCCGGCTGCTGGGATATCCGCTGGTGTTGGCGGCAGGCAGTCTGGTCGGGCTTGCCCTATTCAATCATCTTTGCTTTCCGGTATTGATCAGCTTGATTCAATCCTTTGAGCGGGATGCCGGCGGTATGCTTTTTCTGCATCATGGACTTTACGGCCTGTTTATTCTGCTGATGCTGCTGCTGATGCTGGGGGTGCTGATTGGTTTCTGGCTGCGCCGGCCGACAGCCCGACTGAGCGCGTATGTACTGTTAATTAAGCTGCGCCGCGGCCGGTTTTTAAGAAGGTGGCTGGGCTTGGATTTTTCCCGTTATTTTTCCTGCTGCCTCAGCGAAGGCTGTCCGACCCAGACCACACTGACCGTGCTGCAGAAACTGCCGAAAAAGCCTTTCCTAAAACTAATGAGCTGGCATGTCGAGCAGGCGCTTTTGGCAGGAGAAAGTCTGGAAACAGCCTTGGGTACGGAATATCTGGATCCCTCTTTAATGCAGTTAATGCGCACGACTTCCCGCAGCGGACAGGTGCAGCCGCTTCTGGAAGGCTATGTTGAAGTTCGCCAGGGTCAGCTGCTGAGCCAGCTGCGCTTCATGGCCCGAGGACTGCAGCTGTTTGCATACATAACGATTGCCGGGATGATTTTGATCGTTTATCAGATCCTGCTTCTGCCGCTTTCCATCATGAGTCAGATGTAGCACTGGGAAAGGAGAATTAAGATGAAACGAGGATTTACATTGTTGGAGATGATTATTGTTGTCAGTGTATTGGCGATCTTGTTTTTATTGTCTGTCCCGAATATTCAGCGGGTGATGAAAATTGTGGATGAAAAGGGCTGTGCTGCGCAGCTGAAAGTGATCGATTCGGCAATCCTGCAGTACAAGCTGGATACTGGTCAGCTGCCGCTGAGAATAAACGATCTGGTTTCAGCCGGTCTGTTAACAAAGCAGCAGACGGAATGCTCCGGCGGCGAACAGCTGGAGATTCGCGAGGGTCAGGCCTATGTCCGCTAAAGCTGGGATGACGTTCGTCGAAATGTTGTTGGCACTGGCGGTTCTGTCGGTTTGCGAGCTGTTAACTATACCGTTGATCAGAGAGCCGGACTTAAGTCCGGGCCAGTTTATCGCTGAGGTTTTGCCGTACCAAGCCCAGGCGATCCGTGAAAACCGGGAACTGAATGCCCAAATTAGTGCGGACCCCCTTGTGCCGGTTCGCATACACTACAATGCGAAGGGGCGGATTGATCAGGCTCGAACGCTGTGTTTCAGCCGGCGTTGTCTTGTGATGGAGCTGGCGGGAGGGCGAATCGTTGGAAAATAAACATGGTTTTCTTTTAAGCGATGCGCTGATCGCCATTGCGTTGTGTACAGCCTGCCTGCTTTTAGTTGGCGGCTTGCTGAGCAGCCGGTATCATCTGGATGAAATTGTCAGGCGGCAGCGTCAGGAAAGCAATCAACGTTTAGCTGAGGCACTGCAGGCAAAGGGGGAATGTCCAAGATGCACGCCGCTTCCAGTCGAAACGCTCGATCCGCTAGTTCCATCCGAGCCGGAAGCATCCTGATCGATCTGCTTCTCAGTCTGTGGATCATTGCGTTGTTTTTGCCGTTGATTCCTGTGATCGTTAATTTGTTGAGCAGGCAGGATTGGTTGATGCGTTCAGCCCAGGATCAGATTCAGCTGCAGCAGCTGCGCCGGCTGTTGTTAGGCAGCGAACAAATCGAAGTCAGCCATGATCAGCTCGCATTCTATGCCGAAGGTCAGAACCGACGGTTAGTCCAGAGCGGAAACTGGCTGCTGGTGCAGCCGGGAACCTGGATTTTTTTCGATCAGGTCATCTCGGTTCAGTTTGAACAGCGGCAGGATCAGATCTGGATGCGGTTAGTAAGCGAAACGGGTGAGTGGGAGGCGATCATCGGTGATGCTCAATAAACGGGGATTTGTCAGTCTGTTCTTCTTATCCTGGTTTCTGATCATCAGTGCCTGGGTGTCGCTGGGCTATCTTCAGCTCCGGGCGGAAATGGATGTCGCGCAGCAGCTGCAACTGAGCGAGCAGCAGGATCTACGCTTGATTCCGATCTTCCGCTGGGTTCGCTGTCAGCTGCAGCAACAATACCGCTGCGATGGCTGGCGGCCGGAAATTCAAGCGGATGTAGCGTGGTCACAGGGTGCAGTTGAAATCCGAACAGAATTTGAAAAAATTGTGCTCAGATTGGATGAAACTGACAGGAAAGTGACAAACTATGAGATAGAGATGAGGTGAAATGATGAAACAATTCATTGACAGTCTGATCGCATCGGTGTTTTTTCTGATTCTGATGCTGCTGGGGGAAACGCTGCAGTTTCTGCCTTCAGGAAGTTCCGCTTTTCTGACCTGTGTGTACGGTGCTGAGCTGTTCTTTGTTTCCTGGGTTTTGATGTATCGATCTAAAAATACAGTGGAACTGCTTGATTTCTTTGTCAGTGCTGTGATCCTGGGAGTACAATTTCTGATTCTGGGAGGACGCCTGGATTTTGATCAATGGTGTTATCTGAGCTTTGCAACGATCGCTTCTACGATCAGTTTTGGATGCAACCGCCGCTTCGGCAATCGCATCCATCTGGAAAATCGTCGCCCGCAGCCGGGAAATCATTGACAAAATCGGCTATTCCTATAAAATATACTAGGTAGGATGGTGAATAGTAATGATTATTGTCAATGATTTAAAACCAGGAACAACATTTGAAAATGAAGGTAATATTTTTGTCGTTCTGGATATTCAGCACAACAAAACTGCGATGCGTCAGATGATCGTTAAGGTCAAGGTTAAAAATCTGCGTACCGGAGTCATCAACGAAATTTCCTTTACCGGCGGCGATAAGGTTGAACAGGCTCATATCGACAAGCGGGAAATGCAGTATCTGTATGATACCGACGATGCGTTGGTCTTTATGGACAATGAAACCTATGATCAGATTGAAATCCAGAAGGATCATTTGGAATGGGAAATGAAGTTCATGAAACCGAACGATAACGTAACCATCTCGATGTATGAAGGCGAAATTCTGGGAATTATTCTGCCGGATAAAGTCGAGCTGCAGATCGTTGAATGCGAACCAGCTGTTAAGGGTGATACAGCGACATCCGCTTCAAAAATGGCGAAGCTGGAAACGGGCTTGGAAATTCGTGTTCCGCTGTTTATTGAACAGGATGAAATGGTCGTCATCAACACGGCGGACGGCAAATATTCCGGACGCGCTTAAGCAGTCATGAAAGGTTTGGTCAGAGAGTGATCAAATCTTTTTTCATTTTCCGCTGCTTTTTTTTGTGGAATGTCTTTACAAATAGACTTGTGAAGGTTATGATAAAGACGATGAAAACTTCAGGGCAGGGTGCAATTCCCGACCGGCGGTAAACCCCGCGAGCCAAATTTGGCTGAACTGGTGAAATTCCAGTGGCGACAGTACAGTCTGGATGAAAGAATGTTTTTTTCTTTTTCATAGAGTGATTCCCCGAAGGTTTTGTTGAAACCTTTTTTTGTCGCTTCGGCATAAAAAGTGAAAGTTGTCAGAAATAGGAGGAAAAACGATGACAAACAGAAAATTTTTCAACATTAAAACCATGGCTAAGGTCAGCATCTTGGCAGCGATTGCCTTTATCCTGATGGAATTTGATTTTCCGATTCCATTTATTGCCCCGCCGTTTTATAAGCTGGATTTCAGCGAAGTTGCGGTTTTGATCGGCGGTTTTGCGATGGGGCCGCTGGCCGGGGTTGCGATTGAGGCGATGAAGGTCTTCCTAAGCTGTCTGTTCTTTGGTTCCGGTACGGCTTATGTCGGGGAATTGGCGAATTTTGTGATGGGCTGCGCGTTTATTCTGCCGGCCGCCTGGTTCTACCGCCGGCATAAAAATCTGAAAAGCGCGCTGATCGGCATGATCTTCGGAACACTGTCGCTGATGCTGGTCGGCGGTCTGACGAATTATTTTGTTATGCTGCCGGCGTATTCGTTCTTCTTTCATATGCCGCTGGAAGCGATCATTTCCATGGGGGCCGAGGTTGTTCCGTTTGTCAACAATGCGTTTACGCTGGTGCTGTTCTGCACGACACCGTTTAACTTGATTAAGGGCATTGTGACATCGCTGATGGTCTTCTTACTGTATAAGCATATTTCACCGATCCTGCACCGCTAAGATACGGACAGGCGTGGGGACGGAGGCTGAATCAGCGGGAAACCGAAAAGGGCTGTGTCAGCGTTTGTTGTAATAAGCATGAAGCCGGGAACGCTCCGGCTTTTTCTTTCTTTGCTGTATAGGTTTGTTGGGTGGACCGCATCTGATTTGAAAAAACGGCATGATGAATAGGCTTGAAGGAACATTCCTGTTCATTCGGCAGGCGCTTTCAAAAAAGAATCCGGGCAAACCGTCAGTTTTCTTCGCAACTGAGGTCAATTTTTGATATAATGAAAAAGATTAGGAGGCACTGTGTATGCAGAATATGTCGCGTAAGGCTAAATATGAAAAACTGAGGCAGGAATTGCAGAACGATGCGGAATCGCAGATCAGTACAAAGGGGATTTCCGCTTATGCTGAACGGTTAAGCCGTTTGGATACCACTGCAACCCAACAGCTGGAAGTGAAGGAAGAAGAAAACCATGATCCGATCCATCTGCGCCGCGAAGCTTATTTTGCGGATGAAACGCAGAAAGAGAAGGCAGGGACGGCAACCTCTTCTTTTAATAATGAATATCTTGACGAATACATCAGCGAAGTAAAGGAGTACAACAAGCAGCGCGGACTGCTGGCCAGCGAAGATACGCAGGTCAATATTTTGAAGCAGCTGCGTGAGCAGAGCTCAATCCGTCCGTTTGAGGAAAAAATGGTTAGCACCAGTAAGGATAATCTGCTGGATGATATGGATATTCCTTCTTTTGTGCTGCCGGAAGATGATACGCTGCGCAACACGATTTCATTGGAGGTCAAACAGCTGCTGGATCAGAGCGGCAACAGCCAAGAAATGCTGAAAACGTTGGAACCGGCGCCGGAAATCAAAAAGCCGCGGCGCATGAAACCGCCGGTCGAGGAGGAAGAATTTACAGACAGTCAGCCGATCCTTGAGGAGGATGACGAGGAAGAAGACGACGAATGGGATGACGAAGACGAGGAAGAAACGAAGAAGCCGCGTTGGAAGCTGTTCGGCCGTCGTCATGATGACGAAGACGACGAGGAGGATGAAACTCAGGAGGACGATGAGGATTGGGAGGATGATGATGAAACCCAGCCGCACCGCTTCTTCGGCAAACTGCGTTCGCATATGCAGGAGGAAAAAGAACTGCGCGAAAAGCTGATGAGTGAAACTGTTCAGCTGCGGGCGCAGATGGATGACTATGAAGATGAGCTGAACGATATGAACGATTCAGTTTCCTATACCAATCGTCTGCTGAACTTTATTTTGGTCCTGCTGATCCTGGCGCTGCTTGTGGTTTTAGGCATCGTCGTATACTGGATCCTGCTTCAGAAAGGAATTATTTAATGAAATTGAACATTGCGATCGACGGGCCCAGTGCCGCCGGAAAAAGTACGATTGCCCGGCGATTGGCCCGCGAGTGTGACTATATCCATCTGGATACCGGGGCGATGTACCGCTGCATCGCTTACAAAGCTTTAAATCAGGGCGTCGCATTGGACGATGAAGCGGCGCTGGGAAGTTTGATCGATCAGACGGAAATTCGCTTAACCCCGCAGGGACAGGTGTTCCTTGACGGTGAGGAAATGAAGGATAAAATCCGTTCGGACGCGGTTTCAATGGCCGCCTCCCAGGTTTCCTCATGGAAGATAGTCCGTCAGAAATTAGTGGAGCGGCAGCAGAAAATGGCGCGCGATAAAGGAGTCGTTATGGACGGCCGGGATATTGGCACTGTCGTACTGCCGGATGCGGAAATTAAGATCTTCCTGACTGCTTCGCCCCAGGCGCGGGCCCAGCGGCGATTCTTGGAGAATCAGCAGAAGGGAATCAGCTCAGACTATCAACAGCTGGTCGCGGAGATCGCTCAGCGGGATAAACAGGACACGGAACGTGTGAATTCTCCGCTGCGCCAGGCTGAGGATGCCGTGGGCATCGATACCTCAGAGATGACCATTGATGAAGTTGTAGCAGCAATCCAGCGGTTAGTTGAGGAAAAAATGAAGGAGGGAAGCCATGATTAAAGGCGTGGTTGCCATCGTTGGCCGTCCGAATGTCGGAAAGTCAACGATTTTTAATCGAATTCTGGGCGAACGTGTTTCAATCGTCGAGGATACGCCGGGCGTAACCCGGGATCGGATTTATGGAAAAGGAACGTGGCTGACCCAGGATTTCCGCATTATTGATACCGGCGGAATTCAGCTGGAAAATCAGCCGTTTCAGGAAGAAATAAAAGCTCAGGTTGAAATTGCGATCGAGGAAGCCGACGTCATTTTATTCATCGTCAACGGCCGCGATGGTGTAACCGGGGACGACGAATTCATCGCCCGTATGTTAAGACGCAGCGGCAAGCCTGTGGTTCTGGCTGTGAACAAGATTGACGACGCGACGCTGCAGGGCAATATTTATGAATTTTATGCGCTGGGTTTATCCGAGCCGATTGCGGTCAGCGGATCGCACGGCATCGGCATCGGCGATGTGATGGATGCCTTGATTGAAGCCTTTCCCGAGAAGCAGCAGCCGGAGCTGGAAGGCATTCGCTTTGCGGTGATCGGCCGTCCAAATGTCGGAAAGTCAAGCTTAGTCAATGCCCTGTTAAAGGAAGAACGGGTTATTGTATCGGATATTGAAGGTACGACCCGCGATGCCATTGATACGCCGTTTGAACAGGATGGCAAGCATTATGTCGTCGTGGATACGGCGGGCATCCGCAAGCGCGGCAAAGTGTATGAGAACATTGAAAAGTATTCGGTGCTAAGAGCGATGAGCGCGATTGAACGATGCGATGTCGTCTTGTTTGTCATTGATGGCGAAAGCGGTATCCGCGAACAGGATAAGCATGTTGCCGGTTATGCTCATGAAGCAGGCAAGCCGATCATCATTGTTTACAACAAGTGGGATGCGGTGGAAAAAGACGAAAAAACGATGAATCGGGTAACGGAACAGATCCGCACCCAGTTTGTCTATCTGAGCTATGCGCCGATTCTGTTTGTTTCCGCGAAAACCCATCAGCGCGTCAATACTCTGCTGCCGATGATTGAGGATGTTTATCACTATTCGCAGCTGCGGATTGCGACCAACGTCTTAAATGAAGTTGTTATGGACGCTCAGCTGACAACGCCGGCACCGACGCATAACGGACAGCGGTTAAAGATTTTGTATGCATCGCAGGTGGCGGTGGCTCCGCCGACCTTCGTCTTGTTTGTCAACGATCCGCAGCTGCTGCACTTCTCTTACCGACGCTATATTGAGAATCGGCTGCGGGAAGCGTTTGGCTTTGACGGATCACCGATTCGGATCATCGCCCGCAGTAAGGACTAAAGGAGGCGCAGTATGAAAATTTGCGTATTGGGCAGCGGAAGCTGGGGCACAGCGCTGGCACAGGTGCTGGCGGACAATCATCATGACGTGGTTGTCTGGGGCAAAAGCCCGGAGGAAATCGCGGATCTCAAGCTTCACCGGAACACCAAGTATTTTCCCGAGGTTCTGGTCAATCCGGCAATTGAAGCGACGCTGGATTTCGCTGTCGTTGCGTCCGCGGACATTCTGCTTTTAGCGGTGCCGACCGGTGCGGTTGAAGAAGTCAGCCGGCAGGCCGCCGCGGTGCTGGATCATCCGGTCATCGTAATCAATGTCGCTAAGGGCTTTCATCCGACAACCCATAAGCGGCTCAGTGAAGTGATTAAAGAATGCTTTACGCCGCAAACGTTGACCGACGTCGTATCGCTGATCGGACCTTCGCATGCCGAAGAGGTCATTCTGCGCAAGCTGACGTCTGTCAATGCAGTGTGTGAAAACGAAGCCTCCGCTCGCCAGATTCAGGAGCTGTTCTCCAATGAATATTTCCGCGTTTACCGCGGGACGGATGTGATCGGCTCGGAAACCGGCGTGGCGATCAAAAATATCATGGCAATTGCCAGCGGCATTATTACCGGCTTAGGTGAAGGCGACAACGCCCGGGCGGCGCTGATGACGCGCGGCCTGGCGGAAATGTCGCGTTATGGAATTGCCCAGGGCGGACGGGCCGAAACCTATTTGGGATTAACCGGGGTCGGAGATTTGATTGTCACCTGTACCTCCCAGCATTCCCGCAATTTCCAAGCCGGCGTGCAGATCGGCCGGCAGGACAGTGCGGAGATCTTCTGGAAAACCAATAAAAAGACGGTTGAGGGCGTGAAAGCGGCCAAGGTCATCTATGAGGAATCCATAAAAAAACACATCAGCATGCCGATCACCGAACAGGTCTACCGCGTTCTCTATGAAGGCGAAAAGCCGTCAAAGGCGATTAAGCTGCTGATGGCCCGGGAACTGAAGTCTGAATAAAAGCCCGTTGCGGGGCTTTTTCTGATGGAATGAGAAGGAGGTGCTGAGGCGTATGATTTTGGATGAAACTCAGCTCAGTCAATATTTTGATGAGCGAACGTGGAATCTGGCCCGCCGTTATCATCAGGAACGTTCGATTATCCAGTCACTGTCCGCGGTAGAATACCGCACGCTGCAGCTGATTGAAGTTGAAGCGGTTGTCTATCCGTATCTGCAGCACATCAAACTGTCGCTTCATTGGCAAACCGGTGAATTGCTGCGCTTCAGCTGCGAATGTCCGTATTGTGTTCAGGACGAAAAAGCCTGTGCGCACATCGGGGCAGTTTTGATGTTTTTAAAGGAGCGAACCATTGATCATTTTCCCTACTATTACCGTGAGAATGCCGCGGATTATATCCAGCAGCTGCGCCGTCGGCAGATGTTTTCGCAGAGCGAACAGCTGATCGAAACGTATGTCAATGCGGCGGTGCTGGATGATCCGACCCTCTTGCAGAGTGATCCGGTCGGATTACTTCCGGAGGTCATCTTTTCCAATTCAGAACTGCTGGTCAGCTTTCGGATCGGCCGCAAGAAAAAATACATTCTGAAAAATCTCGGTGAGTTTCTGGCGCGGATGAATGAAGCGGCGATTGTCAGCTATGGCAAGGAGCTGCAGTTTCTGCATGTTCCGGAATCGTTTGACGAAGGTTCGCAGCGAATCCTGCGGTTTATCCGCCGCAATTATGATCCGCAGAAAAGTTTCGGAACGAGTCCGCGCTATGTGAATCTGGTCGGCGGCAGCGTCGATGATTTTTATGAGCTGTTTTTAAATCATCCAGTGATGATGGCAGATGGCCGGCCGATGGTAATGATTGAGGAGAATCCGCAGTTCACGCTGCAGGTAGAAAGCCAGAACCAGGACTATCAGCTGCAAATCACACCCCACGAATACCGGTATCTTGCAAGCAATGAAGCGGACTACGTGTATGTCGGCGGAACGCTGATTCGGCTTCTGCCGCGTTATCGAATCCTGTGCGGACCGCTGCTGAAACGGCTGCAGCAGGGCGGCAAGCTGCTGATCAGTCATGAACAGATCAAGAATTTCTATTACAATGTTCTGCAGCCGATCAGTGAATTGATTCCGGTTTTGGGCATGGAAGATCTGCCGGTTCGCCTGGATCCGTTAGTCACACGGGTGTATATTGACGAACCGACGCCGCACACGATCATGATTACGATCCGTTTCTGTTACGGCAATAACGAATACATCGGCTTCGATACGCTGACCAATCGGGATAACCGCAATCTACGTAAAGAACAAAAGGTGCGGGCGATTATCCGGCAGTATGTAACCCGGATTGATACGCTGACCCAGATCGCCTGGATTGAGAAAAACGAAACCAAGGAATTCAGCTTCCTGGCGGAAGGGGTGGGTAAGCTGATGGATCTGGCCGAGGTGTATATCTGTGAATCGCTGAAAAACGTCCAGATTCGCTCACACGCCTCGTTCTCCGTTGGAGTTCGGCTGACTTCCGGACTGCTGGAGCTGCAGCTGGACAGCCCGCAGCTGTCGTCTGAGGAGCTGGAAGAAATTTTCCGCGGCTATCAGCAGAAGAAAAAATATGTTCGGTTAAAAAATGGCGATTACTTTGCGATCGGCGAGGGAGAGACCGAAGAGGTGCTGGCGATGCTGGATGCGCTGCAGGTCGATCCAAAGCAGCTTGTGCAAGGTTCGCTGACGTTGGAAAATTATCGGGCGCTGGCGCTGAATGAACGTTTGATGAGTACGCCGGAAATCAAGGTGGAACGCGATCAGGAATTTAAGACGATGATTCGTGATTTCAAAAATATCGAAGAGAGTAAATTTGACGTACCGCCGTCAATGCGGAAGATCCTGCGGACCTATCAGAAGGAAGGCTTCCGCTGGCTGAAAACGATTGCGCATTATGGCTTCGGCGGAATTTTGGCGGACGATATGGGAATCGGCAAGACGCTGCAGATGATCGCGGTGCTCCTGGATGCTCAGCTGCACAACGAAGCCGGCTGCAGTCTGGTCGTTACTCCAGCTTCGCTGATCCTCAACTGGCAGGCGGAAATCCGGCGGTTTGCGCCCCAGTTAAAATGCGCCTGTGTTCATGGAACATTAAAAGAGCGTCAGGATCAGTGGGCACTGGCCGATCAGGTCGATGTTCTGATCACCTCTTACGATTATGTCAAGCGCGATGAAGCGGTGCTTAAACCGCTGCAATTTCAGTATTTGGTACTGGATGAAGCGCAGGCGATCAAAAACCAGCGCACCAAGAGCGCCCAGGCAGTAAAACAGATCCAGGCTCGCCATCGGTTCGCCTTAACTGGAACGCCGATTGAAAATTCACTGGCAGAACTGTGGTCGATCTTTGATTTTCTGATGCCGGGGTATCTGTTCAGCTACGCTCAGTTTAAGGAAAATTATGAACTGCCGATTGTGCGCTATCAGGATGAAGAACGCCTGACGCTGTTAAAGAAACTGGTTTCGCCGTTTATTCTGCGGCGAGTCAAACAGGATGTTTTAAAGGAGCTGCCTGAGAAAACGGAATCCGTGCTGCAAATCGAATTCAGTGAAGCGGAAAAGAAGCTGTATCAGGCTTCTTTGCAGCAGATTCAGACGCAGCTGGCGCAGACGCTAGACCAACCGGCCAACGTCGGCAGTTCCAAGATCATGATCCTGGCGATGCTGACGCGGCTGCGGCAGATCTGTTGTGATCCGGGGCTGGTATTTGAGGGATACGGGGGCGAGCGAAGCAAGCTGGCAGCCTGTATGGAACTGATTGAAAATGCGGTGGATTCCGGCAAGAAAATTTTGGTGTTTTCCCAGTTTACAACGATTCTGGACAAACTGCGTCAGGAATGCGAAAAGCGGCAGATCGCCACTTATCTGTTAACCGGCTCAACGCCGAAGCAGCAGCGTTTTGATTTGATGGAAAGCTTTAATCGGGATAAAACACCGGTCTTTCTGATTTCATTAAAGGCCGGCGGGACCGGGCTGAATCTGACGGGGGCAGAGATTGTCATTCACTATGATCCATGGTGGAACTTGTCGGCTGAAAACCAGGCCACCGACCGTGCTTACCGAATCGGTCAGACGCGCAATGTGCAGGTTGTCAAGCTGATTGTCGAGGGAACGGTGGAAGAGAAAATCAGCAAGCTTCAGCAGCAGAAGCAGCAGCTGTCGCAATCGGTTATCGAAGGCTCTGACGGATCGATTGCCGCAATGAGCCGCGAGGAAATTCTCGAACTGTTTGAAAACGAGTTCTAAATGATACGGCTTTCATTCAAATAATTGTTTGAAATGCCGTTTTTATTTTGTGAAAAGGGGTTGTCAAGGCGGATATACGCTGTTATAATGGGTTAGATTTTTATGTTGATATTCAAACTATCTCAAGGAGGAGAACCGATATGACAGTTCGTATTATTACTGATTCCACCACCGACGTCACACCCGCGGCAGCTCGGCAGCTCAACTTAGGCGTTGTACCGCTTAAGGTGCTGTTTGGTCAGGAGGAATACCGTGATGGAATCGATTTAACGATGGAGGAATTCTATACCAAGCTGACCAGCAATGATCAGCTGCCAACCACTTCGCAGCCTTCACCGAATGATTTTCTGACCGAATTTGAAAAGGCCAAAGCAGCCGGTGAAGAAATCGTTGTGCTGACGTTGTCCAGTCAGCTCAGCGGCACGTATCAATCCGCCCAGCTGGCCAAGGATTATTGTGAATATGAACCGATTTACATCGTCGACAGTTTATCGGCGACGATCGGAACACAGCTGCTTTTGCGCGAGGCGATCAGGCTGCGGGATGCGGGTCAGCCGGCATCGCAGATTGCCCAGCAGCTGGAACAGCTCAAGGAACGCGTTACAATTCTGGCGGCGGTGGATACGCTGGAATATCTGGTTAAAGGCGGACGGCTGTCCAAGGCCGCAGGCTTTGCCGGGTCTTTGCTTGGAATTCATCCGATGATCACGCTGGCGGAAGGCAAAATCAGCGTTTTGGGCAAGGCCCGCGGCAAGAAAGCGACGCTGCAGCTGTTCTGGCAGCAGATGGAAAAACTGGGAATGCCGGATCTTACTTTTGAGCCAATCTTTGGTTATACCGGAAATCGGGAAGCGGTTGAAGATCTGATCACCTTCATGGATGAAAAAGCGATTGTCAGTCCGCAGGTATGCGGCGTCGGCAGCGTAATCGGAACCCATACCGGACCGGGTGTCAGTGCGATTGCCTATATCCGTCAGGCATAAACGAAATAACGTTGGAAACATAAAGCTTGTTTTCCAGCGTTTTTTTATTTGTCATTTTTGATTACGGCTTTGCAGGAACCCGCGACAACGACAGGGACTTTCGGTATCATAGAAGACGTGATCGTGCTGATATTTCGGATGAGTCATCCTTTCTATTTATAGCTGAACAGAGTTTCGACACTCATCACACCGGGATCTGAAGTGTCAGATTTTCCCATATTTGAGCCGGCAGTGTTGAATCTTACTGGATCTAAAGATTTTTTGGGTGAATATCCTATAATGAAGCCATCAGCCGATCTGAATGAGGTGAGAGAATGAATAAAACGAAAGAAGAGATTCTCATCTGGCTGAAAAACCAGACCCGGATTTACGGACTGACCCAGCTGGAGCAACGAACGACGAAACAGATTGCCGAGCAATTGAATCTGTCGCGGACATTGACGAGTCAGTATCTGAACGAACTGTGCAAAGAGCATGTGTGCATTAAGATCAGCTCCCGTCCGGTGTATTATCTGGCTCGTGAAGAGCTGGAAACAAAGTATCAGGTTACGTTTATGGATGAAGAATATTTCAATCTCGACGATCTGATGCAGGTGCTGAATCAGAAAACACCGCAGGGCCGGAATTTTGAAAAGGTGGTGGGTGCGGAAGGTTCATTGGCAGGTTGTATTGCCCAGCTGAAATCAGCGATGCAGTATCCCAGCGGTTTGACCGTAATTTTGGAAGGGGAGCGCGGCAGCGGAAAACGTTTTCTTGCCCAGTCGGCATTTGAATTTCTTGCCGATCAGCATGCAATTTCCTCTTCAGCGCGGTTTGTACGCCTGACGATCAGCCGGGAAATGTCCCAGCATCGTCAGCTGGTTGAGCTGTTTGGCGGGGAACTGGAAGGAAAACCTACAGAAGGGTTGATCGAAAAAGCGCAGGATGGGGTTGTCTATCTGGCCGAGGCCGATCAATTAAGTGCGGAGTGTCAGCTGAAGCTGGCTGAACTGATCCGCTCCGGCAGCTATACACGAGCGCATCAAACCCAGCCGGTTCTGAAAAATACCGCCCGTTTTATCCTTTCGCTGACCAGCCGTGCAGCACAAACACTGCAGCCGGAGCTTCTGCTGAACATTCCGGTGCATTGCCAGATTCCCGCCTTTTCCCGCCGGCCGGTGCAGGAGAGGGAAGAACTGGTCATCCAATTGCTGCTGAAGGAACAGCGAAAACTGGGACGCGAGATCCGCATGTCCGCCCGATTGTTCGGAGCGCTGAGCGCCGATCTGCCGGAGCTGAATTTGGCTGAGCTGAACAATGGCTTAAAAACGATGTGCGCCGCGGCGTATTCCCAACAACCGCAGGCTTCCGTGCTGGTTTTAAAAGCCATGGATCTGCCGCCTGAGCTGTTTAGCCGATTGCCGTTAGGGCAAATGCTGAGACCGGCTGAATCAACGCCGCTGGCGATTGAACAGTTTCGCCGTCAGGATGGCAGCGATCAGATTTTAAAGCTGTTTGATCATCTGCTGGACAGCCATCGTGATTATTATAACAACCACCATGTGTTCGCTCAGTTTCTCGATCAGGGACTGGCGCGGATGCGGGAATATTACGATACGATTATCTTTGCGACAAAAGAAGAGGACAGCCGATTAGTCTGGATTGAAGCGCAGATCCGCCATGAGCTGGAGGCTCTGGATCTTGACCAGCGGCTGACATTGCCGCCTAACTGCAGCTTTGTGCTGGCCCGCATGACCTGTGCCTTAGCCCGAATTCATTCCAGTCTGGCTTTGTGGGAAAGTCAGCGGCGGGAAGCCATTCAGCTGTGCCTGAACACGTTGCGCCAACAGCTTCCGGAAGCGGCATCGCTGGCGGAGGCTTTGATCGAAAAGCTCTGCGCCGGCCTGGAAATGCAATCACAGCCGTTAAACACAATCTTTCTGACGCTGAATCTGAGGTTCTACAACCAGGAACCGCTGCGCCGGCAAAGCTGCGGCATCATCATCAGTCATGGCTACTCCACGGCTTCCAGCATTGCGGACGCGGCGAATCAGCTTTTAGGAAAACGGATATTTGATGCTTTGGATATGCCGCTGGATACCGAGGTCAAAGCGATCGAAAAGAAACTGAACGATTTCATTCGATTTCATTCCTATCTGCGTTCGCTGATTCTGCTCGTTGACATGGGTTCGCTGGAAGGTCTTGCCGAACATCTGGACTGCATGATGGAAGTCGGCATCATCAACAACATTTCCACCGGTTTGGCGCTGGATATCGGAATGCGTTTAAGCCGCGGGGAAGAATTGGAAACGATTTTGAAATCAGCCTGTGAGAGCTATCAGTGCCGCTATCGGATTCTGATGCGGAAGCAGAAAGAAAAAGCGATTGTGTTTACCAGCGATATTTCAATTAAGATCAGCGGCAAGCTGGCAGAGCTGTTTGCCCGCTCGCTCCCCCGGCCGCTCAACATCCGTTTTATTGAAGCTGATTATGCGACGCTGCAGTCTGCGGCACAGCGAGCATCGCTGTTTGATCGCTACGAGGTTCTGCTTTTAATCGGTCCGTTAGGCTTTCATCCGGAAAACGTCAACACGATGGCGTTAGAGGATATCGTCAGCTTCCGGACAATGGAACCGCTCAATGAAGCGCTGGATGGGGAACTGAATGAGGCGGAGCTGGAGTTGTTTCAGCAGCAGCTGTTAAAGAACTTCTCGCTACAAAGCTTAATGGAAAATCTGACGATTCTCAATCCGGCGCGGCTGTTGGACTGTGTCTATGAAGCGGTCAGTGAACTGCAGCGGCAGATGCAGCGGCGCTTTCAAAGCCGGACGTTAGTCGGCATTTATATTCACGTCAGCTTTCTGATCGAACGGCTGGTCACCCGCACAGCGATTGAATCGCTGGCTGATTTGACGCCGTTTATCAGCGCGCACAGCGACTTCATCGACCAGGTCAACATCAGCTTTGCGCCGCTGTTGAAAAACTACAACGTCACCGTTCCGATCGATGAGATTTCTTATCTTTACGATTATATCGAAAATGATCGGCAGGATTTGACGAGAGGCAACATGCAGGAGGAAGGATTATGAGAGAAATCATTCTAGCCTCCCACGGCGCTTTGGCGTCGGGGATGGCGGATACAGCCCAGATGATCATCGGCGATCAGCCGGGCTTAAGGGTATTGTCCCTGCAGCCGGGCAGTCATCCTGATGCTTTGAAGCGTCAGATTGAAAGCGGGCTGGCTGAAACATCGGCGGACGAGGTTCTGATTCTCACAGATTTGTGGGGCGGCAGCGTCAACAACGCCTTGTTAGGCCTGACGCAGGATCCGCGCGTGCATATCATTGCGGGTATGAATTTGAATCTGGTGCTGCAGCTGTGCCTGAGCCCAGAGCCGCTGGCGGAAGTGATCCCTGCGGCGCTGAAGGAGGCCCAGCAGGGCATGATCTACGGCAATGCCGTTCTGGCTTGTCCGCAAGCCGAAGACGAATTGTTTTAAACCGTTATGAAAATGGAATTCACCGGAATGATCCGGAGAAATCAAAAAAGAAAGGAGGAGTGAAAATGATTAAGATGCTGCGAATTGACGACCGGCTGCTGCATGGCCAGGTGGTGTTCATGTGGACGAAGCAGTTAAACATCAAAGGTATTATCGTGGCCAATGATGAACTAGTCAACGATCCGATTCAGAGTCTGGCGATGAAGCTGGCGGTTCCGGAACATCTGAAGCTGCTGATCAAGACCATCGATGAAGCGGCCAAGCTGATCAATGATCCGCGGGCAACAGGCATGAATATTCTGGTCGTGATGAAAAATCCGATTGATGCGGCGCGTCTGCTGCACAAGATCGAAGACAAGGCTGTGATTGAGTGTGTCAATATCGGCAACAGCGGCCGGATTGACAAAGGGGATCGGATGATGATGACCAAGGAAGTCTATGTTGACGCTGCAGACATTGCGGCGATCGAAGAAATTCTGGCAACCGGACTGCCGTTTGAAATTCAGATGATTCCGACAAGCAACAAAGTTCAGGTCAAAGAGGCGTTGAAAAACGTCAGAAAATAGGGAGGGCTGTTTATGACTTTGATTCAAGCACTTCTGATCGCTCTGGTAGCGGCACTGGGCCAGGCTGCCGGCGATATCGGCGGCAACGTGATGGTCAATCGGCCGATCGTTCTGGCGCCGATTGTCGGTGCGATCTTAGGCGATTTACAACAAGGATTAATGATGGGGGCTGCACTGGAGTTAATCTTCTTAGGCGTCGTTTCGATCGGCGGCGCAACGCCGTCGGATGCCAACATGGGTTCAGTATTGGGAACGGCTTTTGCCATGAGCATGCATCAGGGCGTGGAGATCGCACTGGCGCTGGCAGTTCCGATCGGCATTCTCCAGCAGATGGTCAAGTATCTCGTTTATTTCTTCCGTGCAACAACGATGCACAAGGTCGAAGAATTTGCCGAGGCCGGCGATTTTGGAAAAATCACGCGCTTCCATTTCGGCCATTGCGCCCTGTATGCCGGCCTGTACGGTCTGATCGCTTTTGTTTCACTGCAGTTTGGCGCCAGTGCGATGCAGACATTGGTTGAGAAAATCCCGGCGATCATCATCACCGGGCTGGGCGCAGCCAGTCAGATGCTGCCGGCGGTCGGATTTGCACTGTTAATGAATATGCTTTGGGATAACCGGCTGTGCGTCTTCCTGTTTTTCGGATTCATCCTGTCCGTTTATCTGAATCTGCCGATCATCGCGATTGCCGGCATTGCCTTAACCATTGGAGTTATTATGATCGTCCAGGATATCAGCGCCAATCGCGGCCAGCGTACTGCCGTGCCAATGGATGCCAAGAGTGAAGAGGAGGCGTTCTTCAATGAGTAATGAAATGAAGCACGAAGAGAAAAAACTGATTCATCAGCTGTTCTGGCGTTCCTTTGCCCTGGAAGGCTCATTCAACTATGAAAAGATGCAGGCGCTTGGCTTTGCCTGGGCGATGTTCCCCGCGATCAAGCTGTACTGCAAGACGCCGCAGGAGCAGGTAGAGGCCTTAAAGCGGCACACCGCTTTCTTCAATATCACCCCGAATATCTGTACGTTCTCCCTAGGCATGGCGGCTTCCATGGAAAAGGAATATGCGCAGAAAAAGGACATGGATCCAGCCACGATCAATGCTGTCAAGGTTTCACTGATGGGACCGCTGTCAGGAATCGGCGATTCCTTCTTCTGGGGGACCTTCCGCGTGATCGCTGCCGGCGTTGGAATTTCGCTGGCTCAGCAGGGAAGCATTCTCGGTCCGATTTTATTCCTGCTTCTGTTCAATGTTCCGCATCTGATCATCCGGTATTACTGTACGGTATGGGGATATCAGCTGGGAAGCAAGTTTATCCAGACTTCGTATGAAAACGGTCTGGTTTCGCACATGAGCAAGCTGGCCACGGTCATCGGCCTGACGACAGTCGGCGCCATGATCGCAACGATGGTTACCTTCAATGTCGGCTTTAGTGCGCAAATTGGGGAAACGACGCTGGTGCTGCAGGACGTGTTCGACCAGATTATGCCGAAAATCCTGCCGCTGTTATTGACTCTGGGTGCCTTTGGCGCGATTCGCAAGGGCGTCAAAGTCAATACGGTAATTTTAGCGATCTTTGCGTTCGGTCTGATCGGAACCTTGATCGGTCTGCTATAATAATCTTAATCGACTGGCGGCTCGTTTTATCCGGGCCGCTTCTTCAATAAGAATCAGTGAGGATTCTTTCACCTCGATCGGTGGCAAGCGGAATTACGAAAAACAAAAGAACGGCAGCGGCGGGCAAAGAGAAATTGGCATCTCCCACTGCCATGAAGTCAATCCGCGCATCGATAGAGGGGTCGTCCTCGGTTCAAGGATCGAGCACGGATTGAAACAACTGAGAAAGGAGTTGGAAATCTTGCATCAAGAAACAAGTTCATTTTACAGCCGTCATATCGTCACGGAACAGGGTACAGTGGAAGGCGTACTGCAGATTAGCGGAGGGAAGATGACCGAGCTGATTCTCCATCCGACTTCACAACAGATCGCTCAAGCGAAAGATTTTGGGGATGAGCGGATCTTTGCGGGAATCATCGACCTGCACAGCCACGGTTATCACAGCTGGTCAGCCAAGACGATTGATTCTGAGGAGATTCAGGGATTATCTAAAATTCTGCCTTCTATCGGTGTTACCGCGACTCTGGCGACAACTACAGGCTGGAAGGAACATGAGATGGACATGTTAAGCGCGATTGCCGGGGCTTTGGAGCAGGGAGTATCCGGAACGAGGATTTTGGGAATTCATATGGAAGGCCCGTTTTTTAATCCGGATAAGCACAATGCGACGCCGCGCGGCGAGGTTATCCCGCCCAGTGTCCAAAAGTGCGAGGCTTATTGGCAGGCTGCGCGGGGAAAGATTCGCTATATGACGCTGGCGCCGGAAATTGAGGGTGTTGATGAAACGATCCGCTGGCTGCGTGATCATAACATTGTTGCGGGTGCAGGACATACCCTCGCCAGTGATCAGCAGATGCAGAAAGCCATTGCCGAGGGCATTCAGGTCTCAATTCACACCGGCAATGCGATGCGTCAGATTGACCGCCGGGATATCGGAGCGCTGGGAGCGGCCTTACTGGATCCGGATGTTATCTGCGAGATCATCTGTGATTTCTATCATATCGCACCGCGGATGCTTGAAATCATGTTCCGGGTTAAAAACAACTTTGACAAATTCATCATGATCTCCGATTCCGACACGCTTTCCGGTGTTGCGCCGGGCACGTATTTCGCCTATGGCAAGCGCGTGAATGTGCATGCGGACGGCCGGATCCTTTTGGATGACGGAACGATTTCCGGCAGTTCCAAATTTGTTTTGTACGGGATGGAAAATTTGATTGAAAAGCTGGGCATCCCAGCCCATATTGTCAGTCGGATGGCGTCGCTGAACCCAGCGAAGCTGTTGGGCATGGAGAATCAAAAAGGGTCGATCGCAGCCGGCAAAGACGCTGATTTCTTCATTGTCAACGATCGTTATGAGGTGCAGGAAACCTGGGTCGAGGGCCGCTTGGTCTATAAGAAAACCGATATTATCGAAACGAATAAGCATTTTTCCCAGTTCTGCCGGAAACTGGATTCATGAGAAGGAGGTCAGAGAATGAAAATACGCTGCAATGAAATCGTAACTCCTACCGGTGTAATCGACGGATTAGTCGTCATCGAAAATAAAAGGATCGTCCAAATCGTGCCTGCGGAACAAATCACGGATACGCAATGGGATCAAGATTGGCAGGGGTATAAGCTGCTTCCGGGACTGATTGATATCCATACCCATGGGTATTACGGCTATTCTGCACTCTCCGTCAAGCGTGAGGATTTCCATGCGCTTTCGCATTTGATGGCTGCGATCGGCGTGACGAGTTATCTGGTGACGGCTGGGGATCATAACGCTGCGGAAATGGAAAATCTGAAAGCCATTGCTCAGGCGATTGAGGATCAGCGTCACGGCTTGAACCAAGAAGCCCGAATGCTGGGCATTCATATGGAAGGGCCGTTTCTGAATCCCAACCGCCGCGGAGCCTTTCAGCCAGAGGAACTGTTAGCGCCCTCCATCGCTAAAATGCAGGCTTATATGGAAGCCAGCCATGGACAAATTCGTTATATGACCCTGGCGCCGGAGCTGGATCCTCAAGGGGAACTGATCCGTTTCTGCCGCACTCAGAATGTTTTGCTCAGCGGGGGCCACACCGTTGCAACCTATGATGAATACAATCAGGCGATAGCGCAGGGATTATCCTGTTCCACCCATACCGGCAATGCGATGCGGCAGATGGATCGGCGCGAGCCGGGAGCGTATGGCGCAGCTCTACTTTCTGATAAAATTTACAGCGAAGTGATCTGCGATCTGTTTCACATCAGTCTGCCGATGCTTGAAATCATGTTCCGGATTAAACCGATGTCGGGTTTTATCATGATTTCCGATTCCGGACCGATGAGCGGGATGCCGTCCGGCACATATACCATTCGTGGTCATCGCCGGACGATCAGCGAAGCGGGATTGGTGCTGCTAGAGGATAGAACGATTGCGGGCAGCTCTAAGAACATGCTTTACGGCGTAAAGAACCTGGCGGAAATCCTGAATAAGCCGATTACCGAGATTGTCAAAATGACCTCGGAAAACCCCGCCAGGCTATTCAAGCTTGAACACAAGGGTGCGATTGAAGTAGGCAAGGACGCCGATCTGATTGTCGTGGATCAGCAGTATCAGCTGATGAGCACATTTGTCGAAGGGGTTGAGGCCTATCGGCAGCATGATCCAATGACCGTGAATCCGGATTTTTTAAACCCGGATGCGGCGTAACGAAACAAAGGAAAAGGAGAAAAAGAACTGCGGTCATTGCTGATCACAGTTCTTTTTGATTGGTGTTTCCGCGAACATTTAGTTGTTGATTGAGCTGACTGATTTTGCGCTTCATCGTGGTGAACTGCCAAAACCAAATCAGGGCATAAATAAGAAAGAACAGGCTGAAATAAAAGCCGATGCCAGGCAGGCTGTGCGGCATCCACCATAGGCAGTAAGCAATCGGCAGCGTCCCGAATGAACAGACCGCCAGATGCACCAGCGTCTGTTTTAGCAAACTCCAATTTTCGATTGTCCAGATCAGACTGGCTAACGCCCAGATCGCGCCGTAAAGCAAGGAACAGATTGTCTGCACAAGCATCGCGCTGACTTCGGTTTTGCAAAGTAAGATTAATTCTGGAACGACTGGATAATACTGTCCGTTGTTGTGCATTAACGAGATGCCAAGGGTGATCAGCGTAGAAAGGGCAACACCCGCTAACGCTCCCATTAGCGCAGTCATCATGATTTTCTTTTTCATCATTTCACCTCATATTCCGCATGTCTGCTTAATTTTTGAAACGTAACGCCGTGAAACAAAAGTTCTCTCACCATTGACCATTGTCACGCCGATGGTGCCGGAATAGCTTAAATCAAAATGTTTTACTTTGTCCAGATTGATCATTTCGGAATGGGATATCCGGACGAAACTGCCGGAAATCAGCCGTGTTTGAACTTCCTGCAGAGTGAGCCGGATAATACATCGGCCTTTTTCAGTTTCGGCTATAGTTTTCTTCTCCTCAGCATAAATCCGCAGGATATCGCGCGGATGAAGCAGAATAAGCTCCTCGTTCTGAAATCCGGGAAGATAGACGGCCGGTCCTTCCGATAACGACTGAATCAACATCTGAATCTCGTCGGTGAGCTGCCGGGCAACGAGGATGATTTTGCATTCGGTACAGGTTTCGTCAATCTGAATTTCAACTTTCATGTTCATCACTCCCTTAGGTTTGAGGTCTGGCTGTTCTCAGTATATCGGATTTTACCCGTTTATTCATTGGATTTTGGATAAACGGTTGATTTCGCGGGACAGTCGGCTTGCTTACCGGATGAAGTAAACAAGTTCAGGTTAATCTGCGGAAAGTAAAACTGCAGGAAAAGCGCAGGGAAAGGAAAGCGGCCTAATCAAAAAAGCCAGTTTTTCATTCAAATTTAACGCTGCTTTTGATATAATGAAAAATAAGGTTTAAAAAGGGGAGCAGGAAATGAATTCTAAACGAGGACAATGGGCCAGTAATCTGGGCTTTATTCTGGCCGCGGCAGGCAGTGCTGTCGGCTTAGGCAATATCTGGAAGTTTCCAGGCAAAATCGCAGCTTACGGCGGCGGAGCGTTTTTGCTTTTGTATGTACTGATCGTCGCCTTGATCGGCTTGCCGGTCATGCTGGCGGAATTATCCATCGGGCGGGCAACGCAGAAAAATGTCGTCGGCGCATTTCACAGCTTGAACCGGCGCTGGACTTTCTGCGGCGCACTGGGTGTGATCACGTTGTTTGTTATTTTATCCTATTACTGTATTGTCGGCGGCTGGGTAATGAAATATGTTTTTGTATATTTAACCGGTGCGCACTTTCCGGCAACGGCAGCACCGTTCCAGGATTTCTTCGTACAGTTTATTTCAGCACCGGTACAGCCTCTGCTGTGGGGAGCTTTGTTTTTAGGCGTATGCATTTTTGTTGTTGTGCGCGGAGTTTCCAGCGGAATTGAAAAGTTCAGTAAGTTTTTGATGCCGTGTTTGTTTCTGCTGCTGATTGCAATCATGCTTCGTGCAGTCACTTTGCCGAACGCTTGGGAAGGCGTTAAGTATCTGTTTGAAATCCGGCCGGAGGCGATCAATGGTGATACACTGGTCGCGGCTTTGGGACAGGCCTTTTTCTCTTTGTCAGTCGGAATGGGGATCATGGTAACCTATGGTTCGTATGTTCCCAAAAAAGAAAATCTTTTGCGCAGTGCGGTGATGATCTGTTTTTTGGATACGCTGGTTGCGATTTTAGCCGGCTTGGCAATTGTCCCTGTGGTTTTTGCTACAATGGGGGCTGAAGGCCTGGGAATGGGCGGCGGCTTTGCTTTCATGGCGCTGCCGGAGGTTTTTGCGATGATGCCCGGCGGTGTGTTGTTTGGCTTAGCATTCTTTCTGTTATTGTTTCTGGCAGCCCTGACCAGCGCGATCAGCATTTTGGAAAGCTGTACAGCATTCTTAAATGAAGAGCTGCACTGGAGCCGGCTGAAATCGACCTTGCTTTTGGCTGTGCCGATGAGTTTGTTCAGTATCGGCTATTCACTTTCTCAAAACGCGGATCGCGGGCTGAATCTGCCGTGGCTGGATTGGAAGCATGGACTGCAGTGGCTGCCGATGAACGCGGTCATGGAGAAATTTACAGATAATCTGATGATTCCCTTAGGTGCACTGTTATTCTGTGTGTTTGTCGGCTGGATCTGGGGGGCCTCCAAGGCCGCGAAGGAAATCCGCGGCGAGGCGCAGAAACCATTCAAACTGGAAAAATTCTGGAGTTTTATCGTCCGATATGTGGCGCCGGTTGTGATTTTAATTATTTTGTATTTTACCTTAATTCAAGGACAAGGTCTTTCTTAACCGAAAAAATGGAAATGAAGCCTTTGTTATGGATGGGTCGGGATGAGATCAAGCTCTCATCGCGGCCTTTTCTTCTTCCTGGATGATTTCCTGCATGCGCAGATACCGCTTTTTAGCCAGTTCACGGATCAGCGGCTGATCACTGAGATAATCGAGAAAAATCTGCAGCTGAGCGAGCATCGGGTTTTGCCGCGTCAGCTGTCTGACAATCACGGACTGACTGTGCGGCCGGGCTTCTTTGATAAACCAGCGGTATTGTTCTTCGGCGGAAAGCGGCAGCTGAAAAGGATCATTGACAGTCGGCAAAGGGATTGTTTTCAACTGAATTTTATCAGCGAGAGCAGAGCTTAATCCAAGCTCATTGGGCTGAATTGAACATAGCCTTTGAAGACCGGTTCGGGAAAGCGGAGCCTGAACATAAGTAATGACCATCAACGTATCGACAGCATTGCGCTTATCCGCATTCTGAAGCCGGATCAGTTCAAGCACAGCATCTTTGATTCGTTGAGAAAGAGAACGATAGGCGGTAATAATTTGAAGACTAGCTCCAATAGAATTGTTGAGGATTATGGGCAGCATAATCGATTTGGCGGATTTAAGCGTTTGGGAACTGACAGAAATCTGACATACTTCACCGGTTAACGGATCCTGCTGGGCCGTATAGCCGCTTAAAATCATTTTCAGAAGAAGGTCGTTGGTCAGGGTGAAATACTCATTCAGGGAAGGCTGAGACATAAATTAATTCCTCACTTTCTATTTCAGGCTCTCATCGCGGCCTTTTCTTCAACCTGCACGATTTCCTGCATGCGCCGATACCGCCGTTCTGCTAAGTCACGGATTGCTTCCTGATCGCTGAGAAAATCCAGAGTCTGCTGAAGCACTTTGAAAATCGGATCCTGGCTGAATAAAGCTTTTATGATGGAAGAGAGGGTGTGCGGCCGGGCTTCTTTGATGAACCATCGCCATTGATCTTCTTGAGAAAGCGGAAGTTCAAAGTGTTCTTCTTCCGTGGGAAGCGGAATGATGACCATGGATATTTTATCTTCAAAGGGCGTGATGAAGCCGAAATCTGATAAATGCAGCGTGCGGGAAGTCATTTTTTTCGAATAGCTCGTTTTGCTTTGAACAAAGGAAACAGCGACAATCGGAGAGAGGTCTTCGATATTTTTAACGGCAGGAGACTGGGCAGCCATTAATTCACAGGCAAGATCTTTTGTCCGCAATGTGGCAGTCCGCCAGGCAGTGACGGGCTGAGCTCCAAGAAATAGGGAATCGTTAACCCGAAGACCGATTCCGATCGAATCTTTGGATTCGAGAGTTTCCGAATCGATAGAAAAAACCAGGGCTGGACTTTCCGCTTTGCCCAGGGCATGGGGCAGGCTGGTCATAACCAGCTTAAAAACTAGATCATTTGTGAATGTAAAGTACTCGTTGAGCAGCAGTTGTTGCATCATTGTTCCTCGCTTTCTACTTTAATATTGCAAATTTTTCCAAAAAGCCCCGCGAAAAAACAAAAAAAGTTGAATTTCTTCCCCGAAAAAAGTGTTTGCCTCTGAAATATTTTACATTTTAGTGAGAAATTCAATGGATAATGAATTATAAATATCGAACATAGATTGGTAAATCAGGGGTGAAAGAAGAGTTTCCATATAAAAAAACCTTCCGCTATTAACGGAAGGCTGATTCAGCTGCAGAAATTAATTTTAGTTTAACGGAACTTCCGGATTGGATTGTGTTGCGCCGTTTTGATTCTGCGGTACAGTCGTATTTTTCTTTTCCTGCAGTGTCAAAGAGACAGTAACGGTGGAGCCATTGCGGCTGACCATAATGTCTACGGTATCTCCGACTGAGTAATTGTCCAGGGCCACGCTGAGGTCCGCAAAAGTCTCTACGACCTGATTGTTGAGGGAGATGATTCGATCACCGGCCTGCAAACCAGCTTTTTCTGCAGAGCTACCGCTCTCGACATCCGTGATGTAAACCCCCAGGCTGTTGACTCCGTACTGCATTGCGGTCTGCGCATTTTCAATACTCAAGACCGTCACGCCCATCGCCGGCCGGCCTGTTACGTAACCGTTAGCAATCAGTTCCTGGGCGATCTTGCTGACAAGATTGGAAGGAATCGCAAAGCCTAAACCTTCGACGTCGCTGCCGCTGGATTTGGCTACAACCATGCCGATCAGTTCACCGCGGGAATTGAACAGTCCGCCTCCGGAGTTGCCCGGATTGATCGCAGCATTGGTCTGCAATAACGTCATCTGCTGGTTATCTAAGGTAATCGAGCGGTCTTTGGCACTGATGATGCCGTTGGTCACAGTGCCGCCCAATTCACCTAACGGATTGCCGATAGCGACAGCGGTTTCTCCGACATTCAGATTGTCGGAATCACCGAAGGTAACCGGCGTCAGGCCGCTGGCATTGATCTTCAGCACGGCAACATCGGTCTTGCTGTCCGTGCCGACTAAAACGGCATCATACGTTGTTCCATCACTGGTGCGAACCTGAATCGTTGAAGCACCGTCGATGACATGGTTGTTGGTGATCAGATAGCCGTCTTCGGAGATGATGACGCCGCTGCCGGCTCCGGTTTGAACATACTGCTGCAGAAAGCTGCTGTTGGTCACTTTTTCAGTTTTAATCTCAACAACGCTTTGCTGATTTAAAGCAGCTACCTGTTCCACGCTCATTTCACTGCCGGCGGCAACGGGCTGAACTTCAACTTTACTGCCGGTCGAACGGTACAACGTTGTGGAGGAATTGTTCATTTGATTGGCTAACAGTCCGCCGCCAAAACCAATGCTGCCTGCCAACAGGCCGCAGCAGAGAAATCCGGTGACCATCGTTCGCTTCATGGATTTACGCTGTTTAGCCAGCTCTTTGAGCACAGGATCCGGTTCCGGCTGAACATGGACATGGGCGTAGCTTTCGTGTTCTTTGGTTTCAGCATGGGCATTGGCGCTTCTATTTTCCTGTGAGGCAGCGGTCATGCCGGCTTCATGTTCACAGTGGTTTTCTTCTGGGATTGGATTTTCATGATTTTCATTCATCATTAACACACCTCTTTCTTTTTACGAGTCTTATTCTAAACTGGCGATGTGACTTCATATTGACTGAAACATGAAGGTTATGTGAAGGCTTGGGAAAACTGATGTTCACGCTGGCAGAAACTGGAGAATTCTGCTGCTCTGTGCATGGATTCGAATTTAAAATTAGGCGATAAAGAAAAAGAAGTCCGGACTTTGAGCTTCCTTTTTAACGAAGGGAAAATCAGAGAACAATGGCGATGACGTTGCCTTTGCCGCGGTTGATCAGCTTTGTCAGAATTCCCTGCAGCCGCACCCGTGCTGTTTCCGGAATCATGGACAGTTTAGAGTTTATGTCGTCCTTGATGATATTCGCCAGTTTGCGGCCGAAAATATCGGATTCCCAGATCTCCTGCGGAGCGCTTTCCTGAGCACGAAGCGGATAGTTTGAAGTAGTCAAAGATAGAATGCTTTTATTTCACACAGAGGGGCAGAACAGAAAAGAAAAAACTTTTCAGGAAGAATTCTTGATAACTGATTTTAAATCTGTATAATAAAAGTAACAGATCCCACTACGCCTCTGGTCTTCATGCGCAACCCGGTGGGACTTTTTCATTTATGGGAGGTTTTATGTATCAATATCCGAAACAAATATTAACGATAACGCAGCAGGTACAATCATATATTAATGCTGGGATGACGATTACTTCTTATAAAGATGTTGAAGAAGCATTAAAGTCTATTGGGTTTTATCGTTTACGAGGGTATTCGTTTCACTTGTATGATAATTCTACGAAAAAGTATGTTCCTGGAACTAAGTTTGATGACATTCTAAAGTTGTATCAGTATGATCAAGAAATATCGATTTTGATTTTTTCGATGATTTCGAAGATTGAAGTTGCTTTGAGGGTACGGTTGGTTGAAGCCTTACTTGTGCATGGAGACGCATTGATTTTGCAGGATTCGTCGATCTTTAAAGAAAAAAAGATGTATTGGCAAAACATGTCTGCAATAGCGTCAGAGATTGCCCGGTCTAATGATGTATTCATTAGACATAATTTTGATAAACATGAAGGTGAGGTGCCTGTATGGGCAAGGGTAGAAGTTCTTTCATTTGGAACTTTATCGAAGATAATTAAGAACTTAAAAACAGGCCCAGGAAGTGTATATTCAATATTAGCAGCTAATTACCAGTACATCTCAAAAAAAGGAAATGTGGTAACTCCCTCACAAAAAATGTTTGCTTCATGGGTACAGGGAGTCTCTGTATTACGTAATATGTGTGCTCATAATTCCAGAATATATAATAGAACAATACATACTACGCCTGAAATTTTAGATGCAGATAAGATTACGCCACCGCCTTTGCATAATGGATTGTATCAAATTTTATTGGCAATGAAATATCTGAGATCATCAAATAAAGAATGGACAGAATTTGCAGAAGAAGTTGATAAGCTGATTCAAAACAATAACAGCGTAATTAATCTTGCAGCTATGAATCTGCCGATAGATTGGAAAGCCCATATGAGTGTTTAGAATTCGTTATGATGCATAGACTATTTAAGTAGACCTAATCAAGCATATTTGCTCAAATCGATTAGGCTTTTGGCGAAGTGTTACGATATGCACTTCGTCATTTTTATTATATCAGATAGCAGAAAGAGAATTATTCTACGTTTGCTTTTCTTTCTCATTAGAAAAGATCCCTCCTTTCCATACAACGTTTTATTGATTCCCGTTGTCTATGAAAGAGGGATCATATTCTTAGATTAAACTTCCTTTTTAACGAAGGGAAGATCAGAGAACGATGGCGATGACGTTGCCTTTACCGCGATTGATCAGCTTTGTCAGAATTCCCTGCAGCCGCACCCGTGCTGTTTCCGGAATCATGGACAGTTTAGAGTTCATGCCGTCCTTAATGATATCCGCCAGTTTGCGGCCGAAAATATCGGATTCCCAGATTGCCTGCGGATCGCTTTCCTGATCACGAAGCAGGTAGCTGACCAATTCCTCACTCTGTTCCTTTGAGCCGATAATCGGTTCAAACGTGCTTTCCACATCGACTTTAATCATGTGAATGGAAGGGGCAACCGCTTTGATTCTTACGCCGTAGCGTCCGCCTTGCTTGACAATTTCCGGAGTGGAAAGCTGAATATCGTGAAGCGAAGCGGAGGCAAAACCATAGCCGGTCTGCTTGACCATCTTCAAGGCGCTGCTGATGGCGTCATATTCGCGCTTGGCCTCCGCAAATTCCTGCATCAGCTGCATCAGCTGAGCTTTATCTGTAATATCCTGTCCGATAATTTCCTTTAAGACCTGATTGTACAGACCGCTTTTGACTTCCAGATCAACGACAGCAACGCCTTTTCCGGTATCCACCGTCGCCAGATTGGCCTTTTCAACATATTCATTCTCATTGAGAATATCGACAATGCCTTCGACTTCACGCAGTTTGGTGATCGCCTTCATGCTTTCTTCGATCGAACTGTTGACGCTTTGTTTCAGCCAGTGTTCGTCGGTTAAGACGGAAACCCATTTCGGCATCTGAACGTTGATTTCAGAAACTGGGAATTCATATAGCGCTTCCCGCAGCAGGACGTGAATATCGTTTTCATCCAGCCGGTTGACCGCCATCGCTAAAACGGGAACTGCGGTTTTTTCCTTTAATTTGTCGACGACGCTTCGGCATTGAATGGATGCCGGATCTTTTGAGTTGACAATAATGATAAACGGTTTGCCGATCTGTGTTAATTCCTCGATGACTTCCGTTTCTGCTTCGATATACGATTCGCGCGGCAGATCAGCGATTGAACCGTCGGTCGTGATGACAATACCGATCGTGGAATGATCCTGGATGACTTTCTGTGTACCGGTTTTGGCTGCTTCATTAAAGGGGATCGCCTCATCATACCAAGGTGTCCGCACCATCCGCATGCCGTTTTCATCTTTATAGCCTTTGGCTTCCGGAATGACAAAACCAACGCAGTCGACAAGCCGGACCTTGACCGTAAAGCCGTCGTCAAAAGCGATTGTCGCGGCGTTGTTCGGAACAAATTTTGGCTCGGTTGTCATGATCGTCTTGCCTTCTCCAGACTGCGGGAGTTCATCAATCATCCGTCCTTTTTCGTATTCATCTTCGACATACGGAATGACGGCCTGTTCCATGAACTTTTTGATGAAAGTGGATTTGCCTACCCGTACTGGTCCGACAATGCCTAAATATATATCGCCGCCAGTTCTTTCACCGATGTTTTTCAAAATTTCTGTCGTTTCCATAACTTCCTCCCTTAGCTATTTGAAGTGTATGAATTTGCCTGAGCCTCTATGCCAGCCCAAGGTGAAAAATAAGCAGAAATGCGTCTGTTGAGGGGGACAGAGATAAAAACTGAATGCTTGGAATCTGCCGCAAAGACAAAAGAAGTCCAAAAATAAAGGAAAGGTCAGCAGGAAAAAGACAAAAAAAACAATCCGAAGAACTGCGGACTGTCTTTTTGTTTAAGCTTTGCTTTTTGTTTTATGCAGAAATGAAGCAGCGCTGTTATTTAATTTCGCGTTCCGTGTATTCCGCGTCGATCACATCTTTTTCATCAACATGCGGACGGCTTTGCGAGGTTTGCGAGTAGGCGGAATCCTGCTGCTGTTGCTGCTGATAGTAATCTTGTTGCTGCTGCTGGGCTTTGTAGAAAGCTTCACGCTGCTTTTTATTGCGGTAAATAAACCAAGCGATGATGCCGACCCATAACAGAAGTCCGACTAGGGGATAGGCATAAAGCAGCGGCGAAAGAAACTGCAGAATCATTAATAGAATGAAAAAGTATACAATTGATCCCATACTTTGCCCTACGACTTTCTCTCAAAGGTGCTCTTGCAGCGCGGACAGGTAATTTCAATCTTGCCGTGTCCCCGCGGCACGCGGACGGTCTGATGGCAATGCGGACAGCTGAAATATTTGTGCTCCTTATCACTGGCGTTTTTCTTGATCAGCGAGAAGCGGGAACGAACTGGCCGGGTCAGTTCCATGTATTTGATGTTTTCCTTCTGGCGTTTCCAGATGTTGCGGGAAAGGGTGCGGAACAGGGAGAGGAAAATCAAAGCATCGGCCAGCAAATTCACAAAGGGACTGCGCAGCGTCAGCATGTTGATCAGCATGACGGCGATCGCCGCGAACAACAGAAAATTGTTCAGCGAATCTGTTCCATAACGTCCGGCCATAAACCGGTAAAGCGAGTTTTTGATCTTATCAAGCATGGTTAGTATTCTCCTTATAATGAAGCTTGCGCATGATCTGCGTGATATCCTGAAAGCTGTGGTGCAGCGTAGCCAGCTCATCTTCGCTCAGCTGCGCGAAATACGGGGTCAAATGGCGAATCTGCTTCTCTTTATATTCCTGCAGAATCACGCTGCCTTGGGAACTGATTGAAATCAGAATGCTGCGGCGGTTGCTGGGATTGGGCTTGCGGGCTACGATCCCCCGTGTGACTAAACCGTCAATCAGCTTGGACAGCTGCTGTTTGGAAATCAGCGTCTGCCGGCAGCAGTCGGCGAGCGTCATTTCACCGCGGCACTGCAGGGTAAACAATACATATAATTGAACAGGGCTGAAATTCTCATTCTGCGCGATTCCCATGGAACGGTTGAGCATCAGCGGCTGCAGATCAAACAAATCTTCCAATACGATGCGAATAGCTTCTTCCATCTTTATCACCTCATGCAAACTATTATACAGAATTTCGCAATCTTGTAAACACGTGTTTACAGACTTCACATGATTTCACATGAAATCTTCACAGGATCTTCACGTTAAGCCAACAGAAAAGCCGTCAAAGCTGGCGGCTAATCGAGCTTTCTGAAATACTGAATCGCCTGGGTATTCAGCCCGGTGTGAACGGCGACGACATTGACAAGCTTAATGATCTGAACCTCTGACTTCGGGAAGGTTCGCCGCAGGATCGCAGCCAGCTGTTCGGCGGTCTGCGGAGCGTCGACATGCGCGACTGTAATGGAATAGTGCTCGTCGATGCTGTCTTCCTTCATGATCTGCACAGCCCGTTCAAGCGCGCGGGTATAGGTTCTGACTTTCTCTTTGACGTCAATCCGCCCCATCGTGCGCTGATTAATCTCCAGAATCGGCTTGATCTTTAATAATCCGGCCAAAGTTGCGGCCAGCGGCGTCAAGCGTCCGCCGCGTTTCAAATGCTGCATGTCGCTTGGCAGAATCAGCGTATTGGTCGTGTCGATCACTTGCTGGCAGGCTGCCTGAATGTCCTCCATCGAAGCTCCCGCCTCCGCCATCTGCTTCGCTGTGCGGATCAGATATTCCTGAACTACGGCGGTGACATGCGTATCAATCGTGATGATCGGCAGGTCTAACTGCGCTGCTGTAGTCTGCATTGCGCTGATTGTGCCGGACAGACCGCTACAGATCGGAACGGCAAAGATGAGCTCATAACCTTCCGCCTTTAGTTTTTCAAAACATTCCTGAATCCGCCCCAAAGCCGGCAGGGACGTTGCCATGGCTTTCTGCTGCTGAAGCAGGGTGATCAGCTGATCCTTGTCAATGTCTTCCATATCCTGAAGACTGCGGCCGTCCACACTGATCTGAAGCGGCAGGCTGATGATATCGTCAGCCGCCATTTCGGCTGCGGTTTTTCCGATGCCGCTGTCGGTAACAAAGGCTATTTTCATAGTTCTTCACTCCTTATATCCTTAATTTTAACGCGATCTGATTTAGAAGTAAACTAATATCCACAGACAGAAAAGGCGGTTTGTCGTACATTCAAAGAAGATCAAAGGTTAATAACAAAGAAGAAAAGGTAGAAATAGGGGAAGTCTGTCAGAAAAAGTAAATTTAAGAGAGCGTTTTTTTGATTACAAGCTTTGTTATGGTAAAAAATTTAATTTCAGAAATGAGGGAACTAGAAAAAAATTCAATTCGAAATTGACGTCAAACTCATTCTCTTTTATAATTATTTAAGCAGAAAACCCATAAGTCTTTAGCTTATGGGAGGTTCACAATTAACTCAAGAGAAAGAGCGACCAATAAAAAACGAAGTGGAATGATCCGGTGAAGATACAGGCGGTCTGTCAGGCAAAAAGGGTAAGAGTGGCTGAGGCGGCCGCTTTATGGTAAAATAAACACAGAAGGGAGTGCTGAATATGAGCGTTCATCTGCATGCACGAAGTTGTTATACGTTATTAAACAGCACTCTGACCATACCGCAGTTGGTTTCTCAGGCTAAACAGGCAGGTTATGGTGCGATTGCCTGTACGGATGAGAAAGTCATGCACGGCGCGATGGAGTTTTGGAAGTGCTGTCAGAAAGAACAGATTAAACCACTTTTTGGCTTGGAAATCCAGGTGAAAATTGAAGAAGAAATTGTGGCGATGACGGTGCTGGCACGGGACAACGAAGGCTATGTCGGGCTGATGGAAGTATCGAGCCGCCTGTGCGAGGATAATGCGCAGCTGACACTGGATCAGATTCAGCCGCATCTGGATCACTGGGTGCTGATTGTTTATGGCGAGGGCGGCTTTGCTGAAAGCGAGCTGATTCAGGAAGATCGCCGTGGATTGGGTGATAAGCTGGGATGGCTGAAAACGCAGCTTCCGCTGTTTTATATGGCGATTTCGTTCAATGATGCGTCATTCTGGAAATTAAAGAATATTTTATTGAAGCAGGTGTGCGGCGCTCAGGATATCCCGACAGTGGCGCTGTCAAAAATTTATTATGGCAAGGCTGAGGATGCGCAGCTGTTTAAGATTGTCAATGGCATTCGGCTGTCCAAGACGATCAATGACAAAACGCTGCCGTCAGTCAATGGCCGTTATCTGCGCACGCCGGCGGAAATGGAACAGCTGTATGACGCTGAGGATCTGCAGGCGAGCGATCACATCGCCTCGATCTGCAACGTGACGATGGAACTGGCGAAGACGACGCTGCCGGCTTTTCCTTGTCCGCAAGGTGTATCTTCAAAGCAGTATTTAACCCAACTGTGCTTGGCAGGATTAAAAAAACGGCGGCAGGGACTGCCGGAGGATCCGGCTTACCGGCGGCGGTTAAAATATGAGCTAGACGTTATTTTGACGATGCACTTTGAAGACTATTTTTTAATCGTCTGGGATTTTATCCGGTTTGCCCGCAAAGCTGGAATTTATGTTGGCCCTGGACGGGGCAGTGCGGCGGGATCCTTGGTTGCCTATGTATTGGGGATTACGCATGTGGATCCGCTGCAGTATGGCTTGCTTTTTGAACGCTTTTTGAATCCGGAGCGCATTTCGATGCCGGATATTGATACGGATTTTCCGGATAATCGGCGCGATGAAGTGATTCGGTATGTCGCTGAAAAGTATGGCGAGAAGCATGTCGCACATATCGCTACCTTTGGTACCTTGGGGGCAAAGCAGGTGCTGCGGGATGTCGGACGGGTGATGGAAATCCCGTTGAGGGAAGTGGATATGTTATGCAAAGCGGTGCCGTTTGGCATTAAGATGACGCTGCAGACCGCGATCCAGCAGAATCCGCGCTTTCATCAGATGGTCTATGCCGATCGGCGGTATCAGGAATTATTTGAAACCGCGCTGCGGATTGAGGGATTGCCCCGGCATGTATCGACTCACGCCGCTGGAATCGTGTTCTCACGCGCTGAACTGGATCAGATCTGCCCGACGATCCGAATTGAAAATGATTTGCTTTCCACGCAGTACACGATGGAGCATCTGGAAGAACTGGGCTTAATTAAAATGGATTTTTTAGGACTAAGAAATCTGACGATTATTGATGATATTGTCCAGCGTGTCAATCAGCGGCAGCCTTTGGATATCATGAAAATTCCGCTAGATGACGCTCGGACCTATGCGCTGCTGAAAAAAGTCGATACGGTTGGAATTTTCCAGCTGGAATCGGAGGGCATGAAGAATCTGATCCGCAAAATGCAGCCGGAATGCTTCGATGATATCGTCGCGACGATTGCGCTGTTCCGTCCCGGCCCGATGGAAAATATTCCGGAATATCTGCGCTGCCGGACCAGTCCGTCGGCGGTGCATTATCTGCATCCGGATCTTAAGCCAATTCTGGAAAGCACCTACGGCGTGATGATCTATCAGGAACAGATCATGCAGACAGCACAGAAGATGGCCGGGTTCTCATTGGGCCGGGCTGATGTGCTGCGGCGGGCGATGTCCAAGAAAAAGCTGAAGGAACTGCAGTCGCTGCAGAAGGAATTCATCGGCGGCTGTATTCAGCAGGGCTATGATGAAAAGCTGGCCAACGAGGTCTATGAATTAATCTTGAAATTTGCCAATTACGGCTTCAATAAATCACATTCCGTCGCGTATGGACTGCTGGCGTATCAGCTGAGCTATCTAAAAGCTAATTTCCCATTGGAATTCTATACTTCGCTGCTCAACAGTGTGATTGGGGCAGAAGGGAAAACGGCTGAGTATATCGACGAATGCCGGCGGCATCAGGTTCAGATCTTAGGGCCTTCGGTCAACGCCAGCGACGTACGCTATCTCATTGAAGGTAACGCGATCCGTTATCCGTTATTGGGAATTAAAAATATCGGCTCGGCCGCCTGTCTGCAGCTGTTGGCGGAACGGCAGGAAAAGGGGCCGTTTGCGGATTACTATGATTTCGTCACACGGATGCTGACGCGCCGGCTGAACCGCAAGATGATCGAAGCGCTGATTGATGCCGGGGCGCTGGATGAGTTCCACGCCAACCGGCAGAGTCTGCGGCTGTCGCTGGAAGAAGCGATCAGTTACGGCGATTTGGTGCGGATTGAGGTCGGCGGGCAGGTACGGATCGATTTGGGATTGGTATCCAAACCGGTGATGGTCATGGCCAAGGAAGATCCGATTGAACGCAGCGAACGGGAGCGGGAAGCGTTAGGCTTTTATCTCTGCTCGCATCCGATTCTGCAGATCAAAAAGAAATATCAGATTCAGACCGAACCGCTGATCCGGCTGCTGGCCAAAGGCGGTTATATTGAAGGTTTCGTTTATCTGCAGCGCGTCCGCCAGCACCGCACGAAAAAAGGCGATCTGATGGCGTTTGCCGTCGGTGTTGATGAAACGGCCCAGATCGATCTGGTCATCATGCCGAATATCTATGCCCGCAGCACGGCCTTTCTCAACAAAGGACAATACGTGTATTTCCAAGGCAAAATGGATAAAGAAGACTCCTGTCTTGTCAATCGGCTGCAGCCGCTGAATCCGGATTTCACGCAGAATTCACAATAAAACGGTACACTGTTGACCATAAGGAAGGATGAGGAACATGGCCAAAATACTTATAGTTGATGACGAACAGATGATCCGCGAGGTCGTTCGGGAATATGCCCTGATCAATGGTTATGAAGTTGCCGAAGCCAGCGACGGTTTGGAGGCGCTGGAATTAGTGGAAAAGGAAGATTTCGACTGCGTGATTCTGGATATCATGATGCCGAAGCTGGATGGTTTTTCCGCATGCAAGCAAATTAAGAAGATCAAGCCGATTCCGATCATCATGCTTTCCGCCCGGCAGGAAGAATACGACAAGCTGTTCGGTTTTGAGTTAGGCGTCGATGACTATGTCGTCAAGCCGTTTTCACCGAAGGAACTGATGGCGCGCGTGAAAGTGATTCTGGAACGTTTCAAGACCAAGGACAGCGAAGTTCTGCGCTTTGAAGGCCTGCAGATCAACGTCGAAGGCCGTTCCGTAACGGTCGACGGTGAGAAAGCAAACCTGACGCCGAAGGAAATTGATCTTTTGTTATATATGGTCAAGAATAAAAATATCGCGCTGTCGCGGATGAAGCTGCTTGAGGAAGTCTGGGATTACGATTATTTCGGAGATGACCGGACGGTCGATACGCACATCAAAATGCTGCGGCACAATTTAAAAGACTACCGCAAGTTTATCGTGACTGTTCGCGGAATGGGGTATAAGTTTGAAGCTTGATTTTCATGGCATAAAGTTTAATATCTGGCTGTATTTCATGTTATTTGCAGCCGGACTTTTAGCTTTGGTCGGCGGCGCTCAGCTGCTTTTGATCAAACCGTATTACCGCAGCAACAAGATCTCGGCGATCAAGGAGGTTGCGGCGACGATTCAGGAATACGTGATTGATAATCAATGGCTGGATGAGGCGACGATCAAGAAGGCTTCGCAGTTTGCGATCAACAATAACGTCTGTGCTGTCGTCTATAATGACAGCGGCAGCGTCGTCTATAATTCCGATTCGCTGGGCGATTCCTGCATCTTCAATCAGACGATGACCGTCGGCTCAACGCAGCTGCAGCCGCTTAAAAACGGCCAGGCGATGCGTGAGCTTCTGATATTAAGCGACGGGGAGCTGTCGGAGGTTTTAGCCAATCAGCGCAGCGATCAGGAAATGATTCTCTATGGCAAGATGGTGCAGGCCAACTTGGCCAATTTCTATCTGTTTGTCAACAGTCCTTTGGAACCTCTGGATTCGACGCTGACGATCTTTCAGGATCAGTTTTTTGCGTTGGCTTTGATCACGTTGTTTTTATCGATTGTCATCTCGCTGTTTATTTCAACAAAGCTGTCGCGGCCGATCGTGCAGATGAAGCACTCCGCCAATGAGCTGGCCAAAGGCCATTATGATATTCACTTTGAAGGCAGCTATTTCAGTGAGATCGATCAGCTGGCTGATACGCTGAATGATGCGACGCACAAGCTGAGCAAGGTGGACGAGCTGCGCCGCGACTTGATTGCCAATGTCTCGCATGATATCAAAACGCCGTTAACGATGATCAAGGCTTACGCGGAGATGATCCATGATATCTCCGGCGATATCCCAGCCAAGCGCGATGAGCATCTGGACGTCATCGTCAGAGAGGTGGATTATCTGGATCATCTGGTCACGGATATGGCGGAATTGTCCAAGATGCAGTCAGGCAGTTATCAGCTGAAACTGGGAACGTTTAATTTGAATCAGAAGATTCAGAATATCGTTTCGCTCTGTCAGGTCATGATCGACGATCATCATTACCAGCTGGTAATCGAATGTCCGCGCTCACTGACGATGACCGCGGATGAGGTCAAGATCAGTCAGGTGATTTATAATTTCCTGTCCAATGCCTTTAAGCATACCCCGGACGGTAAAAAAATAACGATCCGGGCGTTTGAGAAAAACGATTGGATTCAGGTTGAAGTGGAAGATGAAGGTGAAGGGATCAAGAAGGAAGATCTGCCTTATATCTGGGACCGATATTACAAAATTGACAAGAAATATCAGCGCGCGGCCGGCGGCAGTACAGGACTGGGATTGGCGATCGTCAAAGCGATTCTGGACAGCCACCATGCGGAATACGCTGTTGAAAGTGAGGAGGGGAAGGGCTCCCGGTTCTGGTTTAGAATCCGGCGCTCAGCAGAATGGAAAATCAAACTATAATGGAAAGGCCGCAGGAGAATCGGCGTTTGGATTATTTGCCGAAGCTGAAATTACCATTGTGGCAGCGTAAGGATATGTTTTGCATGAATACGGATACGGTGCTGCTGGGCGAGCAGATGGTTGTTAAAAGCGGCGAAAGTGTGTTGGATCTGGGGTGCAACAACGGAGCGCTGCTGCTGTACGCATCCCGTTTTTCACCCGCTTCTTTGACCGGCGTTGATCTGTTTCCTGAAGCGTTGGCGCTGGCGGAGGAAAACATGCAGATCAACGGACTGGAAGCCGAGCTGATTTGTGCAGATCTGGCTGAATTCAGGCATTTGCCGTTTGATGTTATCGTCTGCAACCCACCCTATTTTAAAACTCCGGATACCGATTCTATCAATAAAAATTCATTTCTGGCAGCGGCTCGTCATGAAGCGAGCTGTACGCTGGAAACATTATTTGCTGCCGGCGGGCGCCTGCTGAAAGACAAGGGTCGGTTCTATATGGTGCACCGGGCCGACCGGCTGGCTGAAATCATCGCCGCGCTGTCAGAATCACCGCTGACTTTACGGGAAGCAACACTGGTCTTCGATCACCGCACCCATCAAGCCACTGCGGTTATTTTAGAACTGCGCAAAGGAAAACTAGGCCCGGTTCGATTTCGTGAACCGTTATGGCGGCCTGAAAACGTCGAGAGCTCTGCTGAGAACGCTGGCTTACAACAATAAGCGGCGTTTTTATTTTTACTTTGGACAAGGGTAAAAACGCTGAAATAAATTCATTTTGTTTTAAAATTGAAAGAAATGGCAGAATGCGGGGTGTTGCTTTCAGCGCTTAAAACTTTTACAATAAAACTAAGCAAGTTCCCCCAAGCTTTCAGGAGGTCGAAAATGTTAAAACTAGGAAGAAAACGGGCGGCGTTTCTTTTGTGCTGCCTGCTGCTGCCGATAACCCCGCTTAAGGCGGAAACGACAGTGGTCGAGATCGTGGATTACCGCGATGGACAGGAAGCTGTGCTGCAGACGTTCAGCACGCTGAAAAGCGCCGCGGATTATTATGCAAAGCACCGTCATGACGAAAGCGTCGTCAACCTGGGCGTGCGGCAGGACGGCAAGCTGATCGCGGTGGATCAGGGAATCGTCTTCTTCGCATCCGAGGGATGCAAGGTTAATACGGAATACAAAGATGCCGATACTGGCAACGATGGATACCTCAACGGCTGTTATGGGGCAGATGGTGCGGCTTTGGATACGGATTTTACCAAAATGCAGGTGGAATTCAAACTTTCCGGAGTGCGCGGAAAAGCAAAGCTGGCGGAGGTGACGCTGGTACCGCTGTCTGAAGCGGGAAATTTAAGCAGTTATACTGTTCGCGAGGGTCGGCTGTATCATCAGATCCGTCAAAGTCAGAGTTCCTCACGGTATGCGACGATGATTGATTTAGGTCCGGTACCGGCCAATCTCAGCAGTTACGGGCAGCTGTACAGCTACGATGGTCATTATTTTTATGAGGATCCGGCGGTGATGCTCCAGGATTATCAGAAGGGCAGTACCGCGGCTTCAATCAATTCACAGGAACCTTTTTATTTCTATTATCAATATTTATCCCATCGTTCGCTTTCCTACTATACGGAAGCCGAATTAACAGCCTATTTTCAGCAAACATTGGGAATCGATCAGTCGATTGTATCCTATCAGGACCGCGACCGCAATTCCGTTCATGATACGCTCAATCAGTCGCTGTATTATGGTGAAGAAGGGGCCTTCTTACAGGCGCAGTCGCTGTATGGCTCCAATGCGCTGATGATGCTGGCGCTGTCGATGAACGAATCCGCCAGCGGACGCAGCTCGTTAAGCTTTACGCGCAACAATCTGTTTGGACATGCGGCGTATGACAGCGATGTGGAAGCCAATGCGAAGCGCTACTTCAAATTAAGCAGCTCAATATTGTCGCATGCGAAAACATATGTATCCGCCAGCTATCTCAACCCAAAGAAGTTTCAGTATCACGGCGGCTTCTTTGGCGATAAAGCCAGCGGGATGAATGTCAGCTATGCTTCCGATCCATATTGGGGAGAAAAAGCCGCGTCTTATTACATGCAGCTGGATGAAACGATGGGTTCGAAGGATCTCAATCAGCTGACCTTGGGTATTCATACTCAGAATGTCAGTCTTTCAATATATAGCGAACCTTCATCTGCTTCCGCCGTTTTGTATTCCACAGGCAAAACGGCGCCGCTGGCCTTTGTGCTGCTGGAAAAGATCGAAAACGGCGAAGGCAGCTGGTACAAGGTCCAGAGTGAAGCGGCAGTGGCCGAGGATTATACCTATCGTTTTGAAGAATGCATCGGCTATCTTCCCGCTTCCAGCTTCGATGTCATTCTCAATGCTGACCGGCTGAATACGCTGCAGCTGAAAACGGCTGTTTTTGATGCCGGCGAGGGAACATTCCCGCAGGGCGGCAGCCGCATTGAAATCGATTTGCTGGAAAACAGTGAGCCTTATGCCCCTGAACCTACAAAAGAAAACAGTGTGTTTGTCGGCTGGCAGGAAAACAACGGAGTCTATCTTGCCGAGTATAAAGCAATTCAGGAAATTTCCATGGTTTCCCTGCCGCAGCAGCAGTATGCCGCCGGTTCACGAATTGATCTGAAAAAGGGGAAGGTTCAGGTCAAGTATATGGATGGGACTGAGGAAGAGCTGCCGTTAACAAGTTCGATGGTCAGTGGTTTTGATCTGAACAGCGAGGGAGTCCAGACCGTGACGGTGAGCGTCGGTACCGTATCAACCAGCTATGAAATTGAAGTGTCTGAGGAATTGAATCAGCTGCAGGATGCGCTGAAGGAAGATCTGGACGCCCTGATCGAGGCGATTGATCCAGCCGCAGTGACAGAGCAGCAGAAAACCGATTTGCTTAAGCTGAAACAGCGGTTGGATACGACAGAAGTGACTTCTTGGACAATTGCGCAGATCCGCGCTCTGGACACCTTGCTGAAACCCTTGCTGGACAACCAGCGCTCTTTGATTTTAAAATCCAAGGACAGCCAGTTTTCCGTTTCGGGATTAAGTCTGGCGCTGCCGCAAACCGATCCAGGAAAGAAAAAATGGATTAAGGACACCTATAAGCTGACCCTCACGCAGGCGAAGCCGCAGGATGAAGTGCAGCGGCAGGCCGAAACGATTGCCAGCGGCAACGGCGCGGCGATTGAACAGTGGTTTACTGTTTCGGGACAGAAAAATTATGATTCATCGCTGACGCTGCGTACGCCGCTGTGCATCACAATGAGTCTGCCGGAAGGCTGGGACAGCTCCAAAAAAGTCACGGTGTGGCGCTTGGAGGACGGCGATGTAATTCAGATGCCGACGACCCAGAGTGCTTTAACGCTGACCTTTACGAGTGAAGCGCTGGGGCAGTTTGTGCTGACCAGCCGTCAGACTGTCAACCAGTATGAAGATACACCGCCAGTGGAAGTCATGACAATAGCTCAGAACGGCCTGGATTGGCCGCAGCTGATGATTAAGGCATTAATCGCCGTGATTGCCTTGCTGATCTTATTGGCCACCGTCTTCATATTACAACGTCGGGCTGATAAAAAACACCGTCGTGCGCTTGCGAAAAGAGCGAAGCGTCAGCGTCAGATCCACCGCCGAAAATAAAAAAAGGATCCGCCGCGTTGAAAATTAAGAATTCATCGCGGCGGATTTTTATTTTGATCAGGGAGCGCGAAAGATATTCTCATGGACTGCCTGAGCGATGACGTCAATCGCTTCACCGACATCCTGCTTATTCCCTGACTGAGCCAGTCTTGAACTAATCCTACGCTGACGATGCCGCGGTGGGGGCTGGCGGCGATTCTTTCCCGCAGCGAAGAACTGCAGGCAAAGCGGATCCAGATTGACGGCGATCCGCAATGTTTGAGCGAGTTGACGGAAGCAATGGCAGATTTTGATAAGAAGTTTGCGATCATCGAACCGTAACGTTTCAGGCAAAAGAAAACTTGGCAGGATGTCTTTCATAAGAAGGACCGTTTACAAGCCAAGTTTTTTTGTCTAGAACTTAAAAATCAACGCCCAGAACCCGCGCCAGATTGCCGCCTAAGATCCGCTGCTTGGCGTCCTCATCGATCGGCAGGCGCATGATTTCTTCAATGGCTGCTGTGATTTTTCCGGCATCATTGTAAGGAAAATCAAGTCCGAATAAACACAATTCATCGCTGGTCATATGCAGCAGTGTCCTGACTTTTTCCTGGCCTAAATACCAGAAGCGGTTGCGGTCATTGTCAAAGACGCTCGTCAGCCCAGCGTAGATGTTACACTTGCCTGATTCTTCCGCGCGGTTGTTCAGGATAACCGCCAGCGCTTCGTTAAAGAAGCAATACCCGCCGACGTGTTCCATAGAAAATTTCAGATCTGGAAAATTCCAGGCGACTTCATCGAACAACAAAGGCTGATAATCCTGAATTCGATGCCAATGGACACCGGTATGGAAGGACAAGAACAACCCGCTTTCTTGAGCTGCGGCATAAACCTGGAAAGCTTCAGGTCCGTCAATTGCAAATTTCTGGAAGGCGGGATGCAACTTGATGCCTTTGAATCCCAGCTCACGAATCTGCTTGATTTGACCTGTCAGATCCTGACCATGAATGTCGACGACACCGAAACCTGTCAGTTCCGGGTGAGCTTTCAGCTCTTCCGCCATCCACAGGTTCGGGTTATAATCCAGACCCCATTCGTAAAACGGCGCAAAGCAGACACATTTCTCAATCCCTGTTTTGTCCATGACTTCAAGCAAAGCGCTGACCGTTCCATCCGGCCGTTGATCCTGGCGGAACACATGCGCATGATTGGCAAATATTTTCATGATTAAACCTCTCCTTCTGTTTAGATTATACAAGGCTGTTGGAAAAAGAAAAGCGTTTCAACATTGAAAAGTTTAAATCAAACATTGACATTTCTTAGTGCTTATAATACAGTTAATACAGATAGTACAGATCATACAGACTGGAGGCGGAAGCTTGTTTCTGATCAATACGCAAAGCAATGAGCCGATCTATGAACAGATCAAACGTCAGATCGTGCGGTTCATTGAAGCCGGAGTACTGCAGCCGGATGAAAAGCTGATCTCGGTGCGCTCGCTGGCCCAGCAGTTGAATATCAATCCCAACACTGTGCAAAAGGCCTATCAGGAGCTGGAAGCGGAAGGCATTCTTTATACGCTGCCAAAAAAAGGGGTGTTTGTCCGCGGGCTGCCCGCAAGCGCAAAAGTCAGCGGTGTGGAAACGGAAGTCCGGCAGCTGCTTCAGCTATGCCGCAAGCTGAAGATCAGCACTGAAGAGCTGATTGAAATCATTAGGAAGGAAGGGAAAAATGATGTTGATCGTTGACAAGGTAACCAAGTCGATTGGGACGAAAAAGATTTTGCAGGAGTGCAGCCTGAATGTGCAGGCGGGTCAGATCTGCGGCCTGGCAGGGCCTAACGGTGCGGGAAAAACGACGCTGCTCAACTGCATCGCCGGCGTTTTAACTCCAGAAGCAGGTCAGATCGAATTGGATGGGAAGGATCTGATTCACCAGCCCCTGAATCGGAAAGCGTTGTTTCTGATCAGTGATGATTTTGATTTTCATCCGTTTGGGACAATTCGTCAAATGAAAGAATTCTTTGATATTTTTTATTCCCTGGACGAAGGAGAGCTGGCGCGTCATTTCAATCACTTCAAATTAGAAGAGAAAAATGGAATTTATTCTTTGTCTAAGGGACAGAAACGACAAGTCTTATTTTCAATTGCTTTAAGTCTGGACTTGCGGTTATTGATGGTTGACGAAGTCTATGACGGGCTGGACTGGAATGTCCGGCGTTATCTTGTGCGAGAGCTGACAAATCGGATCAGCGACAAGTCGATGGCTTTATTGTTGGTATCACACAGTTTGAAGGAGATCAAAGGCATCTGCGACCACTGTTTCTTAATGAAGGATCAGTCCATTGTGGCTCAGGAAGACTTGTTGGAAAATCATTTATTCCGGATCCAGCTGGTGTTCCGGGAAGAATGCAAACCTGATTTTAAAGCTTTGGAAATCATCCGGACCCAACAGATCGGGAAATGCTGGAATGCGATTGTCCGTGCAAACGAACAGACCCTACGCCGCGTAATGGCGCAATTATCGCCGGTTTTGGCTGACGTCCAGCCGCTTAGCTTGGAAGATTACTTCAGCTTAATGACAGATTCATCGTGGAAAGGGGAGGAAGAAGATGACGGAGAAATATTTTAAATATCTGATAAAACAATCCTTGCCGCTTTTTGGGATCATTTTAATCGGCGGAAGCTTTTTTGTAACCGGGTTGATCAACCTGGATAATTTGCCGGCCTATGTATTTCTTTTATCTGCCGGCGTACCCTTTTTATTTGAACTCAGCCGGTATCATAAGAAGTCGGCGTACTTTTACAGCAGCCTGCCGATTGAACAGAAAAACCTATGGATCGCAAGGATTGGCTGCGTCCAGTTCCTGGTTCTGATTCCCTCTCTGCTTTTCCTGTTTGCGCTGATCTGCCGCCACAGCCTCTCCTTTTCCAGCATGCTTCAGCTTGTTCTGGCATGGACGGCAAGTCTGTTTTTAGTGACCTCATTGAATTTGCTGATCTTCAGCTTTTGTCATACCTTGCTTGACGCGGTGATTATTTTTGCTAACGGCTTAGCTTTGCCGACATTTTTGATCAACACGATTCACTATTTAACAAAAATGAATATGCAGTTTGGCTATACAGCGCCGGTCTGGCTGAGAAACCTCTCACCCTGGCAGCGGATGTTTGAGATGATGCGTGAGTCGGTATGGCAGATGGATTATGGATGGAGCGGCAACACGCTGGGCAATGGGCTGGAATACGGGATTGCCGTACTGATGGGAAGTCTTGCACTGCTCTGTCTTCTTTTTAAAGTAAGCCGGTTCCGCAGTGAAGAGGCGGGAAGACTGTCAAGCTCACGGAGGATGCTTGTGTTTTTGATCCGGTTGGATACGTTTCTGCTTTTGTTAGTAATGACATGGAAACCGATTTTGGAATGGGCGACCGGGTTATTCTATGCCGTTTTCTTAATTTGCCTGCTTTATTTTGGCGGCTTGATGCTGGCGAAGCAGCGATTCAAAGTTACCGTGAAGGAAGTGCTTTGCCTGTTAATCCTGATCTTGACAGCTAGGGGAGTCAACCTTGCTTACCGCAGCCTTTGTTATAGGTATGAACGGCTGAGCGTTCAGCGGATGAATGAAGTTGCGTTGGAATTCTATGTTTATCCGAATAAAGGAGGGATGATTCCGGAAAATTTATCCTGTTACATCGAATTAGCGGGAGTCAAAGATCCGTTAGTCCTCAATGAGCTGCGCGGATGGATGAAAGTCACATTGGATGGGCATTTTAAGGATTCTAATTACTATGAATATGAGGATTGGAATGACGATGAGTCACGGACGATGCAAGTGCGTTTTCATGATAATCAAAGTTTGAGCTATGATAAGAATATCCCAGTCGATTTATTATCAAACAGCCAAGTCGTCCAGCTGTTTTACAAACAAAATCTGCCAGAAGGCTGCTATTTACACTGATCTTAAAAACAAACATGTTCATAAACGAAACATTGGATTTTGAATATTGTTGAAAAGCGTGGACGCTTCAGTTTTACACGGGTAAGAAAAAGATTGCTGGAAAACTAACTGAAGGGATAAAAAGCAGGGGATAAACAAAAGCAGCGGATGGATTGTTCATTATAAAACAATCCGTTCGCTGCTTTACTCTTTGTTTTAAGTTTTTACACGCAATCTCAGCCAAGATATTTAACAGCCAGCATAAAGAGTCCGAGAACAAACAGCACGACGCCGGTAACCTGATTCAGCTTCTTCGGTTCTGCTTTGTTGGCGAAGCGGGCGGCGATCATGGCGCCTAAATAAGTGAAGAAAACGCTGCTGATGAGCGGGAACCATTGGATGACGCCGCTGATTGCAAAGTGGCTGAGCGCCCCGGTCAGCGCTGTAAAGGTCATGATGAACACGCTGGTGCCGACCGCTGTTTTTAAATCATAGCCCAAGACGCTGACAAGCACCAGCAGCATCATCATGCCGCCGCCGGCCCCGATAAAGCCGCAGATCAAACCGATAAAGATACCGCAGATTAACGACAAAACTGCTTTTTGTTTTGCGGTGCGGGTCTGATTCTTGGAGCTGGCGCTCATGACAGGCTTAATGATGAAGCGGACACCCAGAAGCATGGTCATCCACACCGAGAAGCTGCCCAGGGTTGTCTGCGGGATTAGAGACCCCAACCAGCTGCCCACCATAGTGAACAGCACAGTGGAGATCATCATGATAAGACCGTTGCGGATGTCAAGATTCTTATGTTTGTAGTAAGTATACGCAGAGACGGCTGAGGCCAAGACGTCGGAGGCCAGTGAAATGCCGACCGCTTCATAAGCGTTAAAGCCCAATAAGGTGACAAGCATCGGGGTGATGACTGCCGCTGCCGATAGTCCTGCCAAACCGGTAGCAATCCCAGCACCAAGTCCGGCAATCATCGTGACGATTAGAATATTCATAGATTCAGCTCCTTCAGTTGGTTTAATTGTAAACTATTTATAAATTATAAAGAGCCGGAAGAGAAAGTCAAGCGAAACTGTCTGTGATTGTTGACAAAGTCGGAAAGTTGTCAAAAAAACCGCTGGAATTCAGCGGCTTTTCCGTTGGTCGATGGGGATATAATCGGCTAAGGTACCGACATATTTGCCGGCTGGACGAACAATCCGATCGCAGTACAGCTTGTTTTCGATATTGTGAGCGAGCCATCCAACCATGCGGCTGGCCGCAAACAGCGGGGAGTAGCAATCTTCTGGGATATCGAGCATCGAGTAGACTAAGCCGCTGTAGAAATCGATGTTGCTGCTGACATGAATACCTTTGCGTCGATAGATAACCTGTTTCGCCAGTTCCTCTGTTCTTTGATAAAATACAAACCGTTCTTTACAGTTTTTCTCTTCCGCCAGAATTTCAATCTGTTTCTTTAAGATTTCACTGCGCGGATCAGAAAGCGTGTAGACCGCATGGCCCATTCCATAGATCAGACCTTTGCCGTCAAAGAATTGTTTGTCCATGATTTTTTCCAAAAGGGCGGTCAACTGCTCATCACTGGCCTCTAAGCCGATTTCAGCAAGGATCGCATCCATCATCCTTCTGGCAGAAATATTGGCGCCGCCATGGCGCGGACCTTTCAGTGATCCTACTGAGGCCGCCATTGCTGAGTAAATGTCCGTGCCGGTAGAAGCGACAACGATGTTGGCAAACGTAGAGTTGTTGCCGGAACCATGATCTGCATGCAGCACCATCATCAAATCCAAAATCTTGGCTTCCTGGTGAGTGAACTGCTGATCGGGTCGCAGCAAGGATAAGATATTCTCAGCGATGGAGTACTCCGTGCGAACCGGATGAACGATTAAACTCTTATTTTCAAAGAAATGCGCCTTGGCTGCCATGGAATAACAAAGAATGGCCGGCATTTTTGCCAAGATGGAAAGTCCCTGATCCAAGGTGTTGAGCACAGAGATGTCATCGGCCTGGGGATCTTCGCCATACAGCATCAACAACGCTTTCTGGATCTGATTCATAATATTCATACTGGGATAACGCAGAATATTGGTCGCCAGAAAACCTTCCGGCAGCGTATAGCGGCTGCGCAGCTGACTGGTGAATAAGGAAAGTTCCTGCTGAGTTGGCAGATGGCCGAATAAAATCAAAAAGCAGGTTTCCTCGTAGCCGCAAATCTCATCCTGATCCAAATTGCGGCACAGCTGTGTGATCGGGATTCCCCGATAATACAGCTCACCCTGATCGTCCACTTTTTTGCCGTTGACCAGTTTGTAGCCGACGACATCCGCAATCCGGGTCAGGCCGATCAAAACGCCGGTGCCGTCTTCATTGCGCAGGCCTTTTTTGACATCATATTTAGTATATAATTCGTTGTCGATTTTGTTTTCCGGGATTGAATCCTGGAAGATTTTCTGCAGCTCACTGTTCATGTTTTCACCTCAATGGTTCTAGTTTACTACAAAAATGAAAGAAATGACACCAAAAAGAAAACATTTTACTTTTTGTGTAAAGACTTTCAAAAGCGTGGCCAAGCTGATATAATAAAGTCTATGAAAGAAGGGGTTGGATGAAAACTTTGGCAGAAAAAATTCTGGCGGCACACCGCGTCAGCGGCGAACTGAAAGCCGGAATGCCGATTGAAATCAAAATCGATCAGACACTGACACAGGACGCGACGGGGACAATGGCTTATTTACAGTTTGAGGCGATGGGCTGTGAACAGGTGAAGACCGAGTGTTCCCTCAGCTATGTCGATCACAATACGCTGCAAAATGGTTTTGAAAATGCGGATGATCACGAATATCTCCGCACGGTGGCCGACCGGTACGGCATTATTTTCTCGCGGCCGGGCAATGGCATCTGTCATCAGGTGCATCTGGAACGTTTTGATAAACCAGGCAAAACCTTGCTGGGATCGGATTCCCACACGCCGACGGCCGGAGCGATGGGGATGATTGCGATCGGGGCGGGCGGACTGGATGTTGCCTGTGCCATGGCCGGGATGCCGTTTGCCTTAACAATGCCGAAAATCGTCAATATCCGGCTGAAAAACCGATTGCCGCATGGGGTTGGGGCTAAGGATATTATATTAAAAGTGCTGTCGCTATTGAGCGTGAAGGGCGGCGTCGGCAAAATCTTTGAATACACGGGAGACGGTATTCTTGATTTAAGCGTTCCGGAGCGCAGCACCATCTGCAACATGGGAGCTGAGCTGGGGGCGACGACTTCACTGTTTCCCAGCGATGAAAATACCCATGAATTTTTAATCAAACAGGGACGCGGTGAAGACTTCATCGAGCTGAAGGCGGATCCGGATGCAGTATATGACGAAATCCTTGAAATTGACTGTGCCGCGCTGAAACCCTTGGTAGCCTGTCCGCATTCCCCAGATTTGGTGAAGCCGGTTGAAGAGCTTGCAGGATTGAAGGTCAACCAGGTTGCCATCGGCTCCTGTACGAATTCCTCCTTGACCGATCTGTTGGAGGTGGCGCGGATACTCAAAGGTAAGACCGTGCATCCGGATGTTTCGTTGGTGATCTCCTTCGGCTCCAAACAAGTGCTGCAGATGCTCAGCCGCTGCGGAGCCTTGGATGATCTGATCGCCGCAGGTGCGCGTCTGTTGGAAGCAACATGCGGGCCGTGCATTGGGATGGGTCAAAGTCCTAAGACGGAGGGTGTATCGCTGCGCACTTTCAATCGAAACTTCTATGGCCGCAGCGGAACGATGAGCGCGGGGATTTATCTGGTTTCGCCGGCAACGGCCGCCGCCAGTGCCATCGCCGGGGTTGTCTGCAGCGCTGAAACGATCGATTATGTCAAGCCCGAGATGCCTGAGGCGTATCTAATTGATGATTCAATGCTTTTAAAACCGAGCTGTGATCCGCAGCGGGAAATTCTGCGCGGTCCCAATATCAAGCCGTATCCAGCGAAGGAGCCGTTGGCCGAAAGGATCGATAAATTGGTGATGATCAAAGTCGGCGACAACATCACAACTGACCACATCATGCCAGCGGGAGCCAAAATTCTCCCTTATCGAAGCAACATTGAGAAGATCAGTGAGTTCTGTTACAGTCAGATCGAACCTGAGTTTCATGACCGGTGTCTGAAGCATGGCGGAGGCTGGATCCTTGCCGGGGAGAATTACGGCCAGGGCAGTTCGCGCGAACATGCTGCGTTAGCGCCGATGTACTTGAAAATTCAAGCGGTCATCGCCAAAAGCTATGCCCGGATTCACCGGCAGAATCTGATTAATGCCGGCATTCTGCCGCTGGTTTTTGAAGACCCGCAGGATTATGAGCGGATTGAAGCGATGGACAGGCTGGAAGTCAATTGTGAAGCACTGGCGGAAGGTCAGCCGTTAACGATTACGGATGCTTCCCAAGGCTTTACCTTCAGCGCAGAGCATCATTGTACGGCGCGCGAAATCGAGATTCTTCAAGCCGGCGGACTGCTGAATCGAATCCGAAGACAAAATCAAACGCAAGGTTAAACAGAAAGCTGACCGCCGTCAGCTTTTCTTCTGCTTCATTTCTTGCTTATTAACAGAAAAACAAAATTGAACTTTCTGCAAAGAAAGCGTATAATCAGACGAGTTCAGAGAATGGGGGAAGGCAATGTTTACCAATCAAAAATTAAAACAACTGATCATTCCGTTAGTGATTGAACAAATCCTGGCGGTATTGGTCGGCATGGCGGACATCATGATGGTCAGCAGTGTTTCAGAAGCTGCCGTATCCGGTGTTTCGCTGGTCGATTCAATCAGTATTCTGATCATCAATATTTTTGCGGCGCTGGCGACCGGCGGCGCGGTGGTCGCGGCGCAGTATCTTGGCCGTCAACAGGAGGAGCAGGCATGCTTTTCAGCCAAGCAGTTAATCTTATGCACCACGGTGATTTCGGCGGTGATTATGGTGGCCTTTCTGCTTTTTGGTCAGCCGCTGATTTCTTTGATCTTCGGCAAGGTGGAGCCGGAGGTGCTCTCCAGTGCCCAGACCTATCTGTTTATCACGTCGATGTCCTATCCGTTTATCGCCTTGTATAATTCCTGTGCGGCGCTGTATCGGGCGATGGGCAATTCGCGGATTTCGATGGTGACTTCCTTGATTATGAACTCGCTGAATATCGCCGGCAATGCTCTGTTGATTTATGGCTTTGGCATGGGCGTGGAAGGCGCGGCGATTCCAACCTTGATCTCACGGATCGTGTGTGCTGTACTGATTGTGGTGATGCTTCGGCATCGTCAGGATCAGATCCGGCTGGATTCGTATTTCCATCTCGGTTTTGATTGGCCGATGATCAAACGCATCCTGCAGATCGGCGTGCCTAACGGATTGGAAAACGGGATGTTTCAGATTGGCAAGATTCTTGTGCAGAGCTTAGTTGCCGTTTTTGGAACAGCCTCGATTGCGGCCAATGCGGTCGCCAATAACTTTGCTTCGATGGAAGTCATTCCGGCAGCCGCCATCGGCTTAGGTCTGGTGACCGTTGTCGGTCAGTGCGTTGGCGCGGGGAAGATCGAGGAAGCCCGTTATTATACCAAAAAACTGATGAAATGGGCCTATATGGCTTCGATTGCATTAAATATCTGTATTCTGCTCGGGGCCAATGTTCTGTTAAAGCTGTACCATTTGTCGCCGGAAACGCTGGATATTGCTTTTAAGCTGTTGTTTATCCATGGGTTCTTTGTCATGGTCATCTGGCCGGTTTCCTTTACGCTGCCCAATGCCTTGCGGGCAGCCAATGATGCTCGTTTCACGATGAGCGTTTCGATCGCTTCGATGTGGATCTGCCGAATTGGGTTAAGCTATGTTTTCGGCTTAGGTCTGGGACTGGGTGTTGTGGGCGTCTGGCTGGCCATGATCTGCGATTGGTTTGTCCGTTCAGCCTTTTTTGCGGTGCGCTTTCGCGGCGACCGCTGGACGCGCCGTCAGCTGATCGAGAGCTGAGCAGCGTTTGAAGCAGAATAACAGGACAGTCTGAGGCTGGCTTGGATACCAGCGGTGACTGATTCTTGGGATAAGCGGAATTCTGATTTCAGGTCAGGATTCTTTTTTCTTTACAGGATTAAAGCTTGAAAATAATTCAACTTTTCGCTACAATGAAGAAAACAAACAGGAACAAAGGGGAGATACGGATGCATGATATCTGGAATCCATGGCATGGCTGTATTAAAATCAGCGAAGGCTGCGAGCATTGTTATATGTTTTATTTGGATCGTCAGCGCGGCCAGGATGGGGCGCAGATTCGCCGGGTTCAAAATGGTTTCGACATGCCGCTGAAAAAGGATCGCCGCGGTCATTTCAAGATTCAAAGCGGCGAACGGGTGCGCGTATGCATGAATTCCGACTTTTTTCTGGCAGAAGCGGATCCCTGGCGTGAAGAAGCCTGGAAGATCATGAAAAAGCGTTCCGATGTCATTTTTTATCTGCTGACAAAGCGGCCGGAACGCGTCGAAGCTTGTCTGCCGAAGGATTGGGGAGACGGGTGGGAAAATGTTTTTTTCAATGTGACGGCTGAGAACCAGAAACGTGCTGATCAGCGGCTGCCGTGGTTAATCAAGCTGCCGTTTCGGCATAAAGGCGTCATGTGCGCGCCGTTTATCGGGCCGGTTGATTTATCGCCATGGCTGAGCTGCGGTCAGATTGAACAGGTGATTTGCGGCGGGGAAAACTATGAAGGTGCCCGACCTTGCGACTTTGATTGGGTTAAAGCGCTTGCCGCCCAATGCCGTCAAGCGGAAGTGGCGTTTAATTTTATTGAAACGGGTTCGCGGTTGTTCAAGGACGGACGAATGTATTCTTTGCCGTCCAAAAGGCTGCAAAGTGAAATGGCCTGGAAATCGGGCGTCAGCTTCCCGGGAAAGCCGCAGGTTTTCAAACTGGAAGATGAATATGGGCCAATTCCGCCGGAGCGTCTTTATCAGCCTTATTTTGGTCCGCATTGTCAACATTGCGGCGGTCAGCCGACATGCAATGGCTGTACCCGCTGCGGACGCTGCGAAAAAAATGAGCGTGCAAAAAAAACGCTGGAAAAAAATAAATTCTGAAAAGAGGGAATAGGAAATGCTGAAAATAGGTGAATTTTCCAAACTGACGCAAATTTCCATCCGCATGCTTCGCTATTATGATGAGATGGGGCTATTGAAACCAGCGACCATTGATCCGACAAACGGGTATCGGATGTATACGTCTGCGCAGATTCCGCAGCTGAATCAAATACTGGCTTTACGGGACTGCGGTTTTACAATTTCTGAAATTGCGGCGTGGATGGATCGGACAGATTCTCTGCCGTTGACCAGGATCGCTGAAAAACAGACTGAAATTGAGCAGGGAATCCGCATCGAACAGGCAAAGCTCAAACGCTTGGAAAGATTGAAAGAACAGCTTGAAAAAGGGGACCGTCCGGAGCTGCTCAACGTTGCGGTCAAATCCATTCCGGCCTGTCTTGCGCTGTCCCTGCGCCGGGTGCTTCCTGATTATTATGGCGAGGGCGAACTGTGGAAGGAAATTGCCGCCTTCATTAAGACAGAACAAATTGAAATCGCCGGTCAGCCGTTTTCGCTGTATCATGATGAAAATTACAAGGAGAAAAACGTAGATGTTGAATTGTGCCTGCCTGTAAAACGAGCTGGAAGCGATCAGGGAAATTTTCACTTCCGCGAAGTGGCAGGGACAGCGGCAATGGCCTGTGCTTGGGTCTGCGGTCCCTTTTCCCTGATTGCTGAAACCTATTTAAGCTTAGCCCAATGGCTGGAAAATAACGATTATCATATCGAAGGACCCGATCGTCAAATTGTTCATCGAGGTCCGTGGAATGAAACGGATCCCCAGCAATATTTAACGGAGATTCAGATTCCGATCAGAAAAACAGACGAAGGACTCCCGCTGTGATTTTTCATCGGGAGTTTGTTTTTTCAGCTTGACTCTCACACCTTGTCAGGGTTTATCGTAGAGCTATCCTGAAAGGAAGGAATAAAAATGAAAACTTATCAAGTTAATTCGATCGGCACAATCCGCTGCGGTGCTCAGGGCACCTTTCTCTGTTTAGACAAACCTTTCATTCCCGCTTTGCTTGGGTTGGAAGGCTTCAGTCATCTGCAGGTATTATGGTGGTTCAGTGATTTTGACAGTGATCCGTACAGAACTGTGCTCCAGACTCCGCAGCCGTATAAGAACGGACCTGAACAAATGGGGATTTTCGCAACCCGTTCGCCGGTCCGACCCAATCCGATTGGTTTGACAACCGTTGAAATTCTGCATGTGGATGCGGCGCGGGGACTGATTGAAATCGCCTATATTGATGCCCATGACAGCTCGCCGATTCTGGATCTCAAACCGTATACGCCTAGCTTTGACCGACTGGACACGCCGCGGGTACCGGCTTGGTGCGCTCATTGGCCGATGAGTCTGGAAGCGTCAGAAACGTTCGATTGGGAAGCTGAATTCAACTTTTAAGCGGGTTATCGGCCGCTTTGATCTAACGCTGATCCGAAATCCGTAAGCCGTTTTTTTAATCAAGGAGAAAAGTGCTGATTCTTGATCATCGGGTTAAAACATACACTGTCAAACAGGAGGCGCTGTATGAAAAAGATTGCGGTATTTTTTCTGACGCTGAGCTTGTTCTGGACCTCGGTGGCTGCCGAGGGTTCCTATATTGTGATCAGCGGCAATGACGGCAATGTTCTGGAAGCTGAAAATGAACACGAAGTTCGCTCGATCGCCTCGATCTCGAAAATCATGACGGCGGTGGTCGCATTGGAAAATGGAGATTACATCGATCAGTGGATCATCGGCGATGAAGTGACGAACGTGACCGGCAGTATGATCTGGATTGCAAAGGGGCAGCAGGTTTCAATGCGGTCTTTGCTTTACGGTATGATGCTCAAAAGCGGCAATGACGCAGCGGTGGCGATTGCGCATCGGGTCGGCGGGGGATCGGTCGAACGCTTCGTTAAAATGATGAATGAAAAAGCGGCGGAATTGGGCATGAAGGACACCGAATTTCACAATCCGAATGGAATGGATGTCGAAGAAGAAGGAAATTATTCGACAGCCTACGATATGGCATTGTTAATGCAGTATGCGATGACGATTCCGCAGTTCCGTGAAATTGTTGCGACCCAGTATTATACGAGTGAATGGGGATCCCGCTGGAAAAATTCCAACAAACTGCTGAACAATTTTGAGTTCTGTACCGGCGGCAAGACCGGTTTTACCAACAGAGCCGGAGAAACGTTGGTCACAGCGGCGCAGAACGGACAGCTGGAGTATATCGTCGTGACCTTAGCGGTACCCGATCGCTGGACATTTCACGAACAGAAATACCGCAGGGCGATGGAAACGTGTGAACTGATCACGCTGCAGCCTGCGGGAAAAATCGAACAGGAAGGCTATTATGCCCAGTTGGATGAACCGTTTGAGGTTGTTGTAAAAAAGGAAGACGCGGGACAGGGACAATATACGATGACCCTGGACAAAACTAAAAATGAACTGACGCTATGCTGGACGGATCCCTCGCATACGGTGGTCAAGACCCTTGCGGCAGTCAAGCCGCCCCGCCGTTTCTGTTTCTGGAGGTGGTGTGTATGAATCTGATCTGGATCTTACTGATCATGGCTTCCCTGGCCTATGGCTTAATGACCGGTTCGGTCAGTTCTGTCAATCAGGTGATTGTCAACGTCGGCAGGGAAACCCTGGAATTGGCACTGCCGTTAGTGGCAGCTACCTGTTTCTGGAGCGGAATCCTCAATATCGCGCGCGAAGTGGGGCTGTTGAATATGCTTCAGAAACTGCTTTCGCCGCTGCTGCGTTTTCTGTTTCCGGATCTGCGCGATGATCCGGAAGCGTTGGGGTATATTGCCGCCAACATCACGATCAACGTGTTTGGGTTAGGCTCAGCAGCGACGCCGAGCGGCTTAAAAGCGATGGAATGCATGCAGCGCCACAATCCGGATAAGAAAACAGCCAGCCGGGCGATGGTGACCTTTTTAGTCCTGAACACAGCGGGAGTGACGATTTTATCGACAACAATCGTTTCGCTGCGGGCGCAGTTCGGCGCGCTGAATCCAACTGACTTTATGCCGCTGGCCATTCTGGCAACCTGCTGTGCCTCAATCGGAGGACTGGCTCTGGATCGGTGGGTGAATTACCGTGGAAAGTAGTCTGTATATTCTGCCTGTTTTAATCCTGCTGATCTTTGTGTTTGCCCTGCTTCGCCAATTTAACGCCTATGACGCGTTTGTCGGCGGAGCGAAGGAGGGCCTGTCCTTGTTTGTCACGCTGTTTCCCAGCCTGTTAGCGATGATGTTTGCCGTTTCTTTGTTACGAGAAAGCGGATTGTTTACGGTCATGGCTCAGCAGTTAGGAAAGATTTTTCCGGCAATTCCTTCTGATATCTTTGCTTTGGCGTTCTTCCGTCCGATCTCCGGCAGCGCTTCGCTGGCGATTCTCGTCGATATCTTAAAAACGCTGGGACCGGATTCTTTGGCAGGAAAAATGGCGAGTGTGATTCAGGGATCGACGGATACGACGCTGTATGTTATCACACTTTACTTTTCATCCGTAGGCGTCAAGAAAATTAAAAACGCTTTGCCGATTGGATTGTTTGCGGATGTCATCGGCATCGGCGTGGGGATCTGGCTGACGCTGCAATTCCTGGTTTAACGCCGATTTCTCTGTTCTTTCCCAGGGTTGTCTGGTAAAATAAGAAAGCAAAGGATGGAGATAAATTATGGATCGACTGCAAAAAATTATTGCGGCCAGCGGTCTGACTTCCCGACGCAAAGCAGAGGAATTGATTCTGCAGGGGCGTGTGAAGGTCGACGGTCAGGTTGTAACGGAATTAGGTGTAAAACCACGCAAGGGAGCTTTGATCGAAGTTGACGGCAAAGCAATTGCGCGCGAAGATAAAGTGTATTATGTCATGAATAAGCCGAAAAAGGTGCTGTGTACGCTCAATGATGAGCATGCCCGGCGAACGGTTGTCGATTTGATGAGTGATGTGCCGCAGCGGGTGTTTCCGGTAGGCCGGCTGGACTATGATACGACCGGAGTGCTGATCATGACCAATGACGGTGAATTTGCCAATGAAATCATTCATCCTCGTTATCATATCGCCAAGGTTTATGAGGTAACGATCAACGGGATTTTGAAGACAGAGGAGATCAAACAGCTGGAACAGGGCGTTGTTCTGGACGATGGAATCAAGACACTACCGGCGAAGCTGTGGGTCACGAATAAGGATTTTGCCCATGAACAGACATCGTTTGAATTAACGATTCAGGAGGGGCGCAACCGTCAGATCAAGCGGATGCTGGAAGTCTTCGGATATGAGGTTCGCCGCCTGCACCGCCGTTCTTTGGGGCCGATTACGGTGCGTGGCTTAAACGTCGGCGAATACCGGCTGATGAAACCGTTTGAGGTTAAGCAGCTGCGCCGGTTAGCCAATGAGGGCCGGTTAAAATAATGCGGTACAGTACGTTATTGTGGGATTTAGACGGCACGCTGTATGATTTTGAAAAAAATGAGGATCGCTCTCTGCGCCGGATTTTGGATGATTTCGGTGTCGGGGCAACCGCGGAGCATCTTGCCTGTTACCGGCGGATCAATCATCAGCTGTGGTCGGATTACGAACAGGGACTGATTGGCAAGCAGGTTATTGAGGACACGCGGTTTCAGCGAACCTTTGATGAATTGGGGGTCGGCGCCGATGGGTTAGTCGCTTCCCGGGCATATCGAAAGCTTTTGATGCAGGGCTATGATCTGATTGAGGGTGCCTGTGAAATCATGACAGCGCTGCAGGGAAAAGTAGAAATGGACGTGATTACCAACGGTGACGGACCTACGCAGCGTCAGCGTTTAGCCGGGGCGGATATGGCGAAGTATTTTACGCATCTGTTCATTTCGGATGAGCTGGGCGTGCAGAAGCCGCAGGCTGAATTCTTTGAGCCGGTGCTGCGGACGATTGCGGAAAAAGATCCGCGCCGGATTTTGGTGATCGGGGATTCCCTGAGCTCGGATATCGCCGGCGGTCAGGCGGCAGGCCTGGATACATGCTGGGTTAATCGGAAACATCAGTCAATGACGCTAAAGGAAAAGCCAACGTGGCAGATTGACGACCTTTGGCAGCTGCTGGAAATTTTATAAGTATTATGTAAGCAAGAATGAACCTTGGAAATGATCCTGTTCGGGAAAAGGTTCATTTTTTGTGTTTGTCAGGCTTTTTCAGTTCGAGCTTGACCTGTATTGGAAATTTAGGTAAAGTTTTTTTATGGAATAAACGCTCTGGCTAAATTTGCGATCTGGCAATTTATTTTCCGTCTAATGGCAAAAAAACGAACAGAAAAGAGGACAGAAGAATGGAAATCCAGCAGTTAAAATACTTTGTCTGTGCTGTTCATTACGGCAGCATCATTAAGGCTTCTCAGGAACTCTACATCACCCGACAGACGATCAGCTCGGCTTTGACTCAGCTGGAGACTGAGCTTGGATTCAGTCTTTTGCAAAGAGGGAAGAACGGCGTTGAGCTGACGAAAGAAGGCCAGCTCTTCTACAGTCGGATTGCTCATCAGTTTGAAGAATTCGAAAAAATCAAAAAGGAAATGCGGGAATTTTCCAGTCAGTATCGACTCCCAATTAAAATTGGGATTGTTAGCTGGGCAGATCAGCGGGAAGTCATCCTTTTGGAAAGCTGGATTCAGGCTCATTCCGAAATTCAAGGGGAGATTTTATTTCTCAGCGGCCGGCAAAGCAATGAAATGCTGGAGCAGGGACAGCTGCATTTTTGCCTGACGACCATGCCCAGTGAAGCCAATCTCAACTTTACCAGCGAGCAGATTGCGGAATATCCGCTGATGTTGGCGGTGCATCGGGATAACCCGCTGGCAGGGAAAATGCAGATCACAGCCCAGGATTTTCACAGTCAGACAATTCTGACAACCACCCTGGGTTATGGTAAATTAGAATATACAGGTCAGAAATGGATGCCATTTGAATTAGAACAACATCAGATTTGTACGGAAGATCCGATTTATCTGTATTCTCTATTGGCAGCAAACCGGGGTGTCATGGCTTGTCATGATAAAAATACAGTGCTCAATCAAATGCGGGATATCCGTCTGATTCCGTTCACCCAGGGATTTACCTTTCCTTATTTTCTGCGCACTTCCTCATTCACGATGCGTAAAAGACAATATGACGAGGTGGCGCGGGAACTGACGAGCTATTTGAAACAAAATTTGTAAGTTGATCAATTCTCATGACGGAAGCTGTTTATTTTTGCTTCTGTTTTGCTTTCGCCGAACTTGATAAAATGAGAACAAAAGGAGCGAAAGAAATGAAAGAATATTCACGCAGAGATTTTCTTAAAGGCACCGCTGTCGGAGTGATCGGATTATCCGGTCTGTCCCTGATCACCGGCTGCAATTCTACTACCGCGCCTGCTGAAAAAGGCAGCGAACTGACCTGGGATCAGGAAACCGAGATCATCGTCGTCGGGACGGGGACTGTTATTACCGCTGCGATTGCGGCTTGTGAGATGGGGATTTCATCCATCACGGTTTTAGAAAAGGATGAAAACATTTTTGGCGGCACGTCAACGACTTCCGGAGGCGGTTATGCGCTGCCTGGTTTTCTGAATGATTTTAAAGAAGAGAATAACGGGGACAGCCGGGAAAAGTGCTTGGCCTATATGCAGGCTGTAGGCGAGGATCGTATGAGCTTAAGCGTGATGGAGTCGTTTGTCGATCATGCTCAAGAATACTGCGATTGGACAAGACAAGCGTTAGGCTGGTCCAGGTTCATCCACTCGGGTGCTCATAATGATTATTATGACCGGTATCCGGAAAGCATTGTCGTTGGCCGCGGCTCCGCCTTTCCGTTAGATCAGGACAATCAGATGCTGATGGCAGGCGCTCAGTGGAAACAATATCGGGAATACATCGATACCCACGATCAGATTGAGCTGATGATGGGGACGGCAGCCGAGGAGCTGATCGTCGATGAAAACCGTCAGGTAATCGGAGTGATCGCTCGGCAGGGTGAGAAAACTTTACGGATCAAAGCGGCCAAAGGTGTAATTCTTGGAACTGGAGGTTTTGATTACAATGAAGCCATGCGTCGGAATCATCTGTCCTTTCCGCTGTATCGTTCCTGTTCCAGCCGTAATAATACCGGGGATGGACAGAAGATGGGAGCCCGATTGGGAGCTCAGCTGGCTTTGATGGACCGGGTTATGGGTGTTCCGTTTATCTACGACAATCCGGTTTGGAATCCCGGGGATGACCGCAACTATGGAATTATGGCAACATCCGCGCTGGCGGATTGGGCCTGTTATTTGAAATTTCCGCATGCGATCTGCGTGAATGCCAAAGGGGAACGATTTGCCGATGAAAGTCGCGAATATGATGTTTTCAGCCGGGCATTCAGCGCTTATGATACCGGGACATTAAACTACGAGAACATTCCGGGTTATTTTATCTGTGACGCGGACTATACTTCTCAATTTAAACTGCCGGGCGGTGCGACGGTGGAGGCTCTGCCGGATTACATCCAGCGTTATGACAGCCTGGAAGCACTGGCAGCAGGGATGGGAATTGATCCGGCCGGCTTGCTTAAGCAGGTTGAAGCGTTTAACAGTTATGTGGATGCCGGAGCAGATCTTCAATGGCATCGCGGAGAAAGCGAAAATGCTTTGCGTACTTTGCAGTCTAATTCGTATATGGCCCTGCCGGGAACCGATTTTTCTCAGTTTACCACGCTGACGGCAACTCTGGGCAAGGTCGAAAAGGCGCCGTTTTATTGCTGCCGGTATGTACCAGGAACCTGTGGAACCCGCGGCGGTCTGCTTACGGATGGACAGGCTCAGGTTTTGGATCAGGATAACAAACCCATCGCCGGCTTATACGCTGTCGGAACCTGTTCTGCCGGTGTAGCAGGCTATTGGGCTGGCGGAGCCTGCATCTCACAGGGCTGCGTTATGGCCTATGTAGCTGCAAAACAGCTGGCAGCTCAATAATTTCAAAAAAAGAATAAACAAAAAGAAGACTTAACAGAACATCAGTTTCTGAGAATGTCTTCTTTTTTTATGCCAGTGATCAGGAAGTGATCCTGGGTTTCCGGAATTTGTACAGGAAGGATCAGCCCTGTCAGCGAAAAGTTTTAACAAATTTAAGATATTTTATGATTCAAACGGATTACCACCCATTTTTACTGATACTCCATGCCTTTGGATAATCAGACCAGCCCAGATCATCGCCCCTGAACCCTCCGTTTCCTGTTTCCTTTCGATAAACAACCATTCAAGCTCACAGATTTTCCGATTTTCGATGCAGAAATCACTTGACTTAGAGCTGATAAAAAATGAGGGCTTGCAAGCATAGTCAGCTAGCCGTATATCAACGCCGTAAATCAGGATCGATGGATCTGCCGCTCTAGCAGGTCCATCCATTCTGTCAAATCAATCTGAGGATTCACCGTCCTTTCTTTTAAGTCATCATCCATCGCAAGTCATCATCGACAGGAATGCCAATGTCATTGTGGAGCTGTTTTTGTTTTATGAATTGACTTTTTTGGGCGGCAGGCGAAAGGTGAGAAACAGTTTGCCTAAGATCTGATCCCAGCCCTGATCTTCCGGCTCAACGATCCGCAGTTCTGTTTCTGCATGCAGATGATCGATGATCAGCACGGTGTTCTCGGTCTGATCCGGTACTTTTAAAAGGAGCATGATGACCTGGGGACTGACTTCCACTTGACTTAACAGCTGGGCGCGGATACAGCCCCAGCGCAGTTCATATTTTAATTTTTTGACGACCTCCAGATACGGCAGTGTCAGACAGTAGCGTGTAGTTTTCATTGATTTTCTTTCAGCAGGGAATCCATCACTGCTTCTTCCGGATCAATATAGATGGTTTTGTAACTGGTCAGTGAAACAAAGCCGGGCTTGGCGCCGGGAACCCGTTTGAGATTGCGGATTGGGCAATAATTGACCGGGACACTGCTGGAATAGCGGCCTTTGGAATAATAAGCCGCAACCATGGCGGCACAGCGCAGCGTTTCCTCACTCGGCTGTTCGCAATCCAGGACGACATGCGAACCATGGAAATCCTTGGCATGAAACCACAGATCATTCTTGCGCGCCAGCTTGAATGTCAGCGCTTCATTCTGCAGGTTGTTCTTGCCGAAATACAAGGTCACACCGTCAGCCAGATGAATTGTGGTAATTGCTGGCAGAGCTTTGGCTTTTTTGCGGTTGCGGCGGATTTTGGATTGAATCGGTTTCATATAGCCCAACGCTGCCAGTTCCTCACGGATCTCGCGGGCATCTTCGAAGTTGGCCAGCTCGAGCTGCTGCTCCAAACCTTCAAAATACTCAATTTCCTGCTCGCACAGGGCAATCTGTTCCAACAGGTGCTCCTGGCCTTTTTTGCCTTTGTTGTACTTCTGGAAGCATTTCTTGGCGTTGCCGCGGCCGTCAAAGCGCACGTCCAGATCAATTTTAACCTGCTGGCTTTGATCGAAAGTGGTCAAGGTGGCGGATGGGGTACCCTTGGCAATGTTTTGTCCATAGGCGTATAACAAATCCCCGTACTCCCGCCATTTCTCACAGTCCAGTGCTTCCTGCAGCGCATCGTTGAGCTTTGGCAGCTTTTGCCGGTAATGCTTGAGCTGCTTGCGTACAAATTTAAACAAGTCACCGGTCATCTGACGAATGCGGTCTTTTTCTTCCTTATGATAATAAAGGACATCCATGCCTTCCATCAGCGGATAGGCTTTCGCCGGCTGTTCAAACTGGGTTAAAGGGATCAGGTGAAACTGGGTTTCCTTCGGCGTGTTAGTGATGAAAAGCGAATCGCTGCTTTCAAGCTGTTTCATGATCTCGGCAAACGTTTCACCGCGGTGCATCCGCACTTCGACTTCCCGACCTAACAGCGGTGAAAAACCGTCAAACTGCTGATGCAGCGGCTGTTGGAAATCCACGGTCAGCGCGGTAAACGGATTTTGCTTGGGTGCTTGTTCAGGCAGGGTAAACTGCGCGCCCGGCTGGATCGTTCGCTTGGTGTTTTCAAAGGGCGGAATCCGTTTTAAGGCGTCAAGAATGCGGTTGTTTTCATCAACCAGGATGACGTTGGCATATTTTCCCATTAATTCGACGTACAGCTTGCGGAACACTTTATCGCCGATCTCATTGCGTAGGGAAACCTCCATCACTAACCAACGGTCTAAGCCGCCCTGTTCGATAGAAAGAATTAAACCGCCTTCTAGATGCTTGCGCAGAAGCATGACAAAATGCGACGGCTCCTCCGGTGTCGGATAGGCGCGGTCGGTGAGATTGATGCGGTTGTATTGCGAATGGCAGGAGATCAGCAAATTCTTTTTCTCCCGCTGAGTCCGCAGAT
>NZ_HE998567.1:337587-503756 GCF_000327285.1 Holdemania massiliensis AP2
TTAAACTAAGGCAAAAGGAGGAAGGAAGCATGAAAAAGGGGTTGCTGATCGTGCTGAGCGGACCAAGCGGAGTCGGGAAGGGGACGATTCTGAAGGAGTTTGTTGAGGATCCGGAATTAAATTTAGCGTATTCGGTTTCCATGACGACCCGCGGGATGCGGCCGGGGGAAGTGGAAGGTGTCAATTATAACTTTGTTGACCGTCCGACCTTTGAACAGGCGATTAAGGACGGCGAGCTGCTGGAGTATGCGGAATTTGTCGGCAACTATTACGGAACACCGCTAAAAAACGTTGAAAAGCTGCGCAGCGAGGGGAAAAATGTGCTGCTGGAAATCGAAGTGCAGGGTTGTCAGCAGGTGATGGAGAAATGTCCGGATGCCCTGACGATCTTTATCATCCCGCCTAGCATGGAAGAGCTGGAAAAACGGATCCGCGGTCGCGGTACTGAGCCGGAAGAAATCGTGCAGCAACGCTTAAGCAAGGCCAGCCGGGAGATGGAACTGGTGGATCAATATAAATTCATCGTCTGCAATGAAGATCCGAAACTGGCGGCTTCCATCATTTCTTTAATTATAAAACGGCATATGGAATAGAAGAATCGACAGATAGGTTCTTCTTTTATTTTGTCCGCTCCAGCGTCAAATTATTTATTCTATATATTATGTGACAAATTGATTAAATTATCCAAAAACATCGTGAAAGCGGTTGACACTGTCCCAGAAAATAGCTATCATAAAGTCAGCGTAAAGGGTCATTCGCGGGAGTGATTCTGCGTGAAAGGGAGGTTTCAGTATGGCTGAAGCAAAAGAATTTTTCTCAGCTGCCAAACACGCTCTGGAAGAGGTTAAAAACACTCAGAGAGAGCCGATTTACCAGGCTGCCAAAATGATGGGCGACTGCATGCTGGAAAACGGTCTTGTTCAGTTGTTCGGGTTAGGACATGGACTGGCGTTTTCCATGGAACTGGGGTATCGTGCCGGCGGGTTGATGCCGTTCCACCAGATCAAAATGGAGGATTTATTGCTGCGCGGCATCGTTTCTCCGGAAGAAGCGAACCAGCCTGATTTTAACGACCGCACTGATTTGGCGGACAAACTGTGGGATATGTACAATATCGATGATCACGATATGTTCATTCTGATTTCCAATCCGGCCAACAACGGTGTTATCGTTGAATTTGCAAAGAAAGTCAAAGAAATGGGCCGCAAGCTGATCGTGGTGACGTCAAAGGCGGAAGCGGAGGCTTCGGTTTCCCGTCATCCATCCGGGAAGAAACTGACGGATTATGCAGATCTGATTTTGGATAACTGCGCGCCAAGTCCGGATATGGTAGTTTCTCTGGAAAATGGTCAGAAGATCAATCAGGTTTCCACAGTGACCGGCAACGTTATTGCACAGATGCTGTGTGCTGAAACTTATCACTATCTGACCGGATTAGGCCATGACTGTCCGGTATTGCTGAGCGCCAATGTGAAGGGTGCCGATGTCCATAACCGCGAAATCTCAGATGTCTATCTGGGACGCTGGAATTCCTAGGAGGTGCGCTCATGAAAGAAATTACAATGGATTTGTTCTATGAGGAAATGCTGAAAGTTGTCGATGTACTGGAAGGCAAAGAAATGGACAATATCCGCAAGGCTTCAGAGGTCTGCGCGGAAACGATTGCTCAGGGCGGCGTTGTGCATGTCTTTGGTTCCGGGCATTCTGTTGGATTTGGCATGGAACTGGCAGGCCGTCCGGGCTCTTTAGTTCCATTCCATACGATCGTCACCAGTGATTTCGTGCTGCATGGCAAGGTTACGCTGGCGGAGTTTAAAGATCCGGACAATATTTTTGAACGCCGTGCGGATATTGCCGATCGACTGTACGACCTGTATGACATCCGTCCGCAGGACAGCTTCATTATCATCTCGAATTCCGGAATCAACGGCGTCGTCATTGACTTTGCGATCAAAGCGAAGGCAGAAGGCCACAAGGTCATCGTTGTGACCAGCTGGCAGCATACCAGTGCAGAAGCCAGCCGTCATCCAAGCGGCAAGAAGCTGTATGAGATGGGCGATGTGGTCATTGATAACTGCGGTCCGCAGGGCGATGCGCTGATTGAAACTGGCAAGATTGAAAAGATCTGCTCGATTTCTTCGATTACTGGTGCCTTTATCGCTCAGTCGATCACGACAGAAACCTGCCGGCTGTTAAGTGAGAAGGGCGTGGAACTGCCGCTGTTGCTGAGTGAAGAAACCGAAGAAAACCGCAGACACAATGCAGAATTAAGACAGAAATACGCAGGCCGTATTTAATTAAGGAAAAGGGAGGTACTAAAATGTACAATTTTGAATACATGAACAAGGTTGATGAGCTGCTGCACACGGTGGATGATGCTAACAAGGAAAAAATCCAGGAATTGGCAGTCAAGTTTGCCGACAACATCAAGAATAACCACATCATCCATGTCTTTGGCACAGGTCATTCCCACATGATCGGCATTGAACTGTTCTGCCGTGCCGGCGGACTGGGCAATGTCAATGCGATTCTGGATCCGGATGCGCTGACTAACTTCGGCGCTCGCCGCAGCGGTGCCATGGAAAAGGTTTCCGGTTTGGCGGATGTCATCTTTGATCAGTATAAAATTGACAAAGACGATATCATGATCATTATCTCCAACTCCGGCCGTAACGCTGTTCCAGTAGAAATGGCGATGCGCTGCCAGAAAGAGGGCGTTTATTCTATCGCTTTAACCAATCTGCATCAGTCGCAGAACACAACCAGCCGTCATCCTAGCGGCAAGCGTCTGTTTGAGTGCGTTGACTGCATTCTGGACAACTGTGTTCCAGATGGCGATGCTTTGATGAATGTCGGCGGCGTTGCAACCGGCCCAGGCAGCACAATCTCCAGCATCTTTGTTCTGGATACGATCGTCAATGAAGCACTGAAGATCCTGGCGGCTGAAGGCTGTGAACTGCCGGTATTCCAGAGTCAGAACGTCGATGGCTTCAACAATGATGCGATCTACGCGAAGTATGAAGACCGCGTAAAACATTTCTAAGAATCAGAGAAACAGACTGCAGCATGAATTCAAAGTGCTGCAGTTTTTTTGCGGACTCGCTGAACTTTGTTCTTGCTCTTTCTTTCTTTCTCTGATAGGATAGAAAGAGAAAGAAATGAGGCCGTGACATGTTTGACTTTGAAAACCACGATTTGGAGTTTAAACAGGAATACACTTCGGATATAAGAAAAGAAGTGATTGCTTTTGCGAATGCAGAAGGAGGAACCATTCTTATCGGAATCCGCAAGGATGGAAGTGTTTTAGGTGTGGTGGATCCCGATTCTGTGATGCTTCAAATTGTGAATTCATTGAAAGATTCCATAGCTCCGGATATCATGCCTTTTGTGACTGTGAAAACGAAGAAAACAGAAGGTAAATTCATTATTGAAGTTCATGTGTCAACAGGGATCAATCGTCCTTATTATCTTAAAGAGAAAGGCTTGAAACCAATCGGTGTCTATATCCGGAAGGGAAGTTCCTCACAACCGATGACAGATGAAGGAATTCGCGAGATGATTGTTCAAAGTAGCGGAAAATCCTATGAAGCTTTAAGAAGTTTGACTCAAGAACTTACCTTTTTAACACTGAGTAAAGAATTAGAGAAAAAATCAGTTGATTTCAGTTCATCTAAAATGAAAACTTTAAAACTAATTGGAGATGATGGACTGTATACAAATTTAGCCTACTTGGTTTCTGACCAATGTGAAGTAACGATAAAAGTTGCTTTATTTCAAGGAATGGATAAAGCCGTATTCAGGGATCGAAAAGAGTTTTTCGGATCAATTTTAAAGCAGCTGGAGGAAGTCTACGAATTTATCGATTTGGTGAATAAAACCAAAGCCACATTCTCTGGACTAGATCGTATGGATAAACGTGATTATCCTCAAGAAGCCGTAAGAGAAGCTCTATTAAATTGTATTGTTCATCGAGATTACTCATTTAGCGGAAGTAATATCATTAATATTTATGATGATCGGATTGAATTTGTATCGCTGGGTGGATTAGTTCCTGGACTGGAAATGAAATCGATTTTCTTAGGTGTTTCGCAATCAAGAAATCCAAATTTGGCTGCTTTGTTCTATCGCATGCGTTTAATAGAAAGTTATGGAACGGGAATTAACAAAATCCAGCGCGCTTATCATAACGAAGAAAGACATCCTGTCTTTGAAACAGCGAAGGGTGTGTTCCGAGTGACTTTACCAAACCGAAATGAGTTCAGTGAACTTGTGAGATTAGAATCTTCTGATGAATTCGAAGGTATATTAGAAAAACAAAAAAATAGAATCTTAGAAATAGCCTTAAAACAAGGTCAAGTAACTAGAAAAGATGTAGAAGAATTATTAAAAGCGGGGTCAACAAAAGCCTTTCGTTTGCTGCGGCAGTTATGTGAAGAAGGCAAACTGCAGAGTGTAGGCAATGGGAAACTCAGCCATTATGTACTAAAATAGGATTAGATATAGTTTAATGAAGGAGCTGTGACGCAAATACCTAAAAGCGTTGCAGCTCTTTTTTTATTTTTTAAGTTATTCACAGAAATAAAGACTAATCATTCATGACATTAATTTTGTCGTTGATGACATTTTTTCTTCTAATTGTGTAAAAAAAATTAGACTTTTTTTGACTGATAAACTAGAGCTGGAAATTACTGTAAATAACATGTTTATTCAGCCTTTATTCATTATAAATGGCTCACTTTTTAATGTCAATAAAAGTCTACTTTAAATTACAGGCTTGTTGACGACTTCGCAGGTGGCGAGAGAAGCGGTCATTTTTTTATTAAAAGGGGGTGAAGGGTTGAACTGGTATTTTATTGAAACTGAACGATTTGAAGAAGAGAAAGTAAAACAGATCCTGATTAATTCAGGCTTTGACGCCTTTATCCCAAAGAAAGAAATGTATTTTAAAAAAGGGGAATTCACAGAGATAACCCAACGACTGTTGTTTCCGGGGACGGTTATGGTCTGCGATCCGGAATCACCACCGCAATTTACCCAGAAGTTGAATGACTGGCTTGCTTTAAAGAAATCGGGATCAGAACTCATTCGATTAGAATCGGATACTTATTATTCCTTATCTAATAAGGAGAAAGCTTGTTTAAGTCAATTATTAGACAGTCAAAGGATTCTACGATTTTCAACAGGTGTAATTCGACAACGAGAACTCCACGTCCTAAAAGGTCCTTTACAAGGTCATGAAAAAGAAATTCAGAAGATTAAACGCCATCAACGCCTAGCGACATTGCCTGTCCAGCTATGTGGTCAAACGATAGCCTTAATCGTAGGCTTAGAAGTAATCGAAAAAATTGGATAGAAAACAAATAGTTGTTGCGGCACTTTTAATTCATCCGAGATCATCTTTTACAAACTCATCGTGTGCTTGAGGTGGCGAAGCCTACCTTTTTTATATAAACCAAAGGATGTGACAGATTGAAAAAACAGAAAAACACCCACAAAAAAGACAAGAAAACAAGGATCTTATTGATACTAATAGGTGTTCTTGTTTCTTTAATCTTAATTCTAGTTTTGGGTGGAAATCTCTATATTGATTCTTTATTGAACAGAACGATCCGTTCTAGAAAACTCTCTAACGAAGACGCTTTAGTCAGCCAAGAAGTCTTAGATCAAGTCAAAAATCATCGCATTGTGAATATCGCCTTATTTGGATCGGATAATGCCAGAAAAGCGCAATGGAATGACTATGAAATGGAACGTTCTGATGCCACAAAGATTGTTTCTTTGGATTTTGATTCTAAAAAGATTAAGATCACTTCTGTTCAACGTGATACTTTAATTTGGATTCCAGAACCTTACAATGATTATGATAAATTGAATCATGCGCATTGGCGAGGTGGGCCAGAACTGGCAGTAAAAATGTTGAATTATAACTTTGACTTGGATATCACGCAATATGTCGGTTTTAGTTTTGAAGCATTAGAAACTTTAGTTGATTTAATTGGTGGAATTGATTTAGTATTGCCGGAAGGACTCTTATCTCAAATGATGTATGATCAGGGGGCGAGAGAAGAGAATGGAGTGTATCATTTAAATGGAGCCCAAATAACATACTACTGTAGAATTAGAGAAACAGACGATGATTTTCATCGGATGGATCGACAGAATGATATTATATTAAAAATCTTAGAGAAGTTAGTTAAAAAGAATGTGTTTGAATTAATGGAAATCGTGGATGAAATGCTTCCTTATGTGGAAACCAACTTAACGAATAACGAAATCAAAAATGATATCACTTCCTTGTTAAGCTTTGATTTAAAGCATATTGATCAATTCCAAATTCCATCGAAAGGGATGGATTCGATTGAGAAAGTCATTGAATACAATGGATTCAGCCCAATTTATATGATGGAAAACTACGAAGACTTAGCGAAAGAACTTCATTGGAATATCTATGAGGATGAGAGTTATCAGCCAAGTTCTACCATTGTTCAATTAGAAAAGAATATTCAAAATCAATTCGGAGGATCCTGAAGATAGGGTTCTTTATTATAGAGAAGAGAATAAAGGGGATATAGAAAATGAACGAAAACGACGAAATTGAAATTGATCTTTCGCGGGTGTTTGAAATCATTAAAAAGCATTTCAAACTTTTCGCTTTGATCATCCTAGCAACCTCTGCCGTTGCCGCCTTAGTAACTCTGTTTTTGATACCAAAGAAATATACTGCAGAAACGAAGCTGATTATTGTCCAGAAGTCGAATCCAGACAGTCAACAGATTAGCTATAATGATCTTCAGACATCACAAAAATTAGTTAATACTTACAGTGAAATCCTAAAGAGTGAAGCCATTAGTGATGAAGTCATTCAAAATCTGAAGTTAGATGATTTAGATACAGAAGGGTATCAGAAAATTGTCAAAATCAGTTCAGTGAAAGATACAGAAGTTATCACGGTTGCGGTTACTTCTAAAGATTCTAAAGAAGCTGCGACCATTGCGAATGAAGTTGTCCGTGTGTTCCAGGATAAAATCTATTCCATTATGAATATTGAAAATGTCACTGTTCTGAATTCCGCCAAAGTACCTGAGAAGAAATCCAGTCCTTCTACAATGAGAAATACGTTAGTTGGATTTTTATTAGGTTGTGTCATTGATGGATGTATAGTGGTGTATCTCTTATTGAATGATCGGAATATTCGAACCGAAGAAGAAATGAAACAGATCTTTGATTATCCGATTATTGGTTTGATTCCAGATATGAATGCAGGGGGGACAGAGTAATGTTAAGAGTAGGAGATGAATTGATTACATTAACGGATCCAGATGCTCCTGCATCGGAAGCCTATCGTACCTTAAGAACCAATATCTTAATGCGCAATTTCGATAAGGATATGAAAGTAATTAATATTATATCCACAACGGCACAGGAGGGAAAAAGTACTTGTGTCTTAAATTTGGCAATGGTTTATGCTCAGCTTCAAAAGAAAGTTCTTGTCATTGATTTGGACTTAAGAATGCCTACGATCCATAAGAAGCTGAAACTAAAGAATAAAAAAGGAATCTCGGATATTATAGGTCATCAGGCCGAGTTTGAAGAGGTTGTATTACAGCCTTATGAACATGTGGATGTGATTACAGCGGGGACAAAGATTCCATTTGCTTCGGAGTTCATTCAGTCGAATGCGTTAAAAGTATTTATTGATGAACGAAGAGCAGAGTATGATTTGATTTTATTAGATTGCCCTCCAGTGGGCTTAGTCACCGATGGTGTGGTAGCGGCCAGTTATTGTGACGGGACAATTCTTGTCTGCGCTTCCAATCGAAATGACCGTAAGGAATTACTGCGAGTGAAGGATCAGTTAGAACAGACCCAAGTCAACGTCATTGGGATTGTGATGACCATGATGCCAGTTCAGAAGAAATACTATAACAGCTATGGCTATCGTTACAGTGACAGTCAGAAGAAAGCTCCGAGTAAAAAGAAACAAACGAATTTGTTAAGTTCATTGAATAAGAAAAGCGGCAAGAAGAAATGATCGATAGCCATAGTCATTTAGTGCCTGGAGTGGATGATGGGAGTCAGAGTATAGAAGAATCTTTAGCTTTATTAAAACAAGCAGAAGAAGATGGGATTACAGAGTTAATTACCACACCCCACTTCATGAAGAATGGCGAGTATCGGATAAAAGCTTCAGAATTAGTGAAACGATTCAATGAACTAAAACAAGCGTATCCAGGTTCAATTAAGCTTCACTTAGGGAATGAGCTTTATATTCACCCGGATTTGCCAGAATTATTGGAAAAGGGAGACATCTTAACTTTGGCAGAATCCGATACGATTCTCGTTGAGTTTCCATTCCACGATTATAAAGAGGAATATGATGAGATTCTCTATGAATTATCTCTGAAGTATTGGATTATTATCGCTCATCCTGAGCGATATCGCTATGTTCAAGATAATCCTAATTTCTGCTTGCGCTGGTTGAAGGAAGGCTATTTACTTCAGTCAAATCAGAATAGTTTATTTAAGAAGGAAACGAAGAGAATCTTGTTTTCTATGATTGAACATGGATTTGTCAGCTTTATTGCCAGTGATGCGCATAATAAATACCGTCCTTTAATTTTAAAGGAAGCTTATGACTTACTCGAAGAAGAATTCGGGATGAGAGTCGCAAAGCAATTGACCGAAGAGAATCCAGGGAAGCTTTTGGTCAATGAAGAAATCAGAGTGGAATATCAAGAAATAGAGAAAAAGAAGAAACGATTTTTGTGGTTTTGACAGAAGTCGTTTTTTAGTTGAGGGAAGGGGAGAGAAAAGATGCAGGAAAGAAAACGAAAGATTGAACACTGGCATGTGATCTCTTTGTACCTGATCGTTTATGATGCTATCACTGTAAACTTAGCGTATCTGCTTGCCTTATGGTTTCGCTTTGATTGTCAGTTTACAAGGATTCCTTTAATTTATTTGAATGCATGGATGCAATTCGTGCCCATTTATACGGTGATCTGTTTAATTATCTTTTTCAGTTTAAAGCTCTATCGCAGCTTATGGCGTTTTGCGGGATACAGTGAACTGTTAAGAGTCACAGCTGCGACGATAGTGACGGGAATTCTTCATGCTTTAGGAATTATGACGTTTTTTCAGCCGATGCCAACGTCTTACTACTTATTTGGGATGATTATCCAATTCTGTTTAACCATTGGAATTCGTTTCTCTTATCGGTTTGTTTTATTAGAAAGAAGCCGAAGAGAGAAAATGGCTAAAAAGAAACAGGAAAAGAACATCATGTTAATTGGAGCGGGGGATGCGGGTCGACTGATCTTACGAGATGTTCAGAGGACGGAGTTTGACGTAGGCAAGGTTCAATGCATCATTGATGATAATCCAAATAAATGGGGACGCTTCATTGATGGGATTCCGATTGTCGGAGGCCGGGATGATATCTTAGCTAACGTTGAGAAGTATCAAATCCAACAGATTCTAGTGGCAATTCCGAGTGCCAAAGCAAAAGCAAAACGCGATATTCTAAATATCTGTAAAGAAACCGGCTGTGAGCTGAAGATGCTTCCGGGAATCTATCAGATGGTCAATGGCGATGTCGCTTTTTCTAAGATGAAAGAAGTAGCCGTGGAAGATCTCTTGGGAAGAGAACCCATTCAAGTTAATATGGATGAAATCTTTGAACACTTGAAAGGGAAAGTTATTTTAGTTACAGGTGGAGGCGGATCAATCGGCAGTGAATTATGCCGTCAGATCGCAGGCCATCATCCTAAACAACTCATTCTCTTTGAAATCTATGAAAATAATGCTTATGACATTGAACAGGTATTGAAACGGAAATATCCAGAGTTAAACTTGGTTGTTTTAATTGGCTCTGTTCGGGACAGCCGAAGAATTGATAGTGTCTTTGAAACATATAAACCGGATATCGTCTATCATGCGGCAGCGCATAAACATGTCCCATTGATGGAAGGAAGCCCCAATGAAGCCATAAAAAACAATGTCATCGGTACGTATAAAACAGCGTATGCCGCATTAAAGAATGGCTGTCAACGATTTGTCCTTATCAGTACCGACAAAGCAGTGAATCCTACGAATATCATGGGAGCGAGTAAGCGGCTGTGTGAGATGGTGATTCAGAGTATGAATCAAATCAGTCAGACCGGAAGCTATCAGCTTCTTCCTCAGCTTTGGTCGCATACGTGGAATCCAATCCAAGAGATCTGTCAAAACCAAGTCAAAACGGAATTTGTGGCAGTGCGCTTTGGGAATGTATTAGGAAGCAACGGATCAGTAATTCCTTTGTTTAAGAAACAAATCGCAGAAGGCGGACCGGTGACGGTAACACATCCAGATATCATTCGATACTTCATGACGATTCCGGAAGCTGTGAGCTTGGTCTTGCAAGCCGGAACCTATGCCAAGGGAGGAGAAATCTTCGTCTTAGATATGGGAGATCCGGTGAAGATTGATACATTGGCAAGAAATCTGATTAAGCTGTCGGGTTATAAGCCGAATGTGGATATCCAGATTGAGTATACGGGCTTAAGACCCGGTGAGAAATTATACGAAGAGAAACTAATGGCAGAAGAAGGGTTACAAACAACCCCGAATCAATTGATTCATATCGCAAAGCCCATTGCTTTTGATGTGAAACAGTTTATGGATCAAATCGAGATCTTATCAGAAGCCAGTTACACAAACAGTGCAACAATTAAACAGCTAGTTTCTGAGATTATCCCAACCTATCATCCTGAAAAGAAACAGGATGAGATTGAAGAAAGAAAAATTCAGAGACTTAGTGAGTGTAAACAAGTGAAAGCTTAATATATTCTAATGTGTAAAAATATCATGTGATTTGATTTGAAGGGGGATATAATGAATTATTTATTTGTTGTTGCGCATCCGGATGATGAATCTGATGCAGCTGGAGGTACAATTCATAAATTAATTAAGGAAGGAAACAATGTTGCGATAGCTATCATGTCTAGTCAAGTTAAAGCAAGGTCTAATTTATCTGAGACTTTACTAGAAGATGAAAAGGAAGCGATGAATATTCTTGGAGTGAAAACGGTTTATCATGCCAATTTCCCTAATATAAAAATGAATACCGTTCCTCATCTTGATTTAGTTCAATTCATAGAATCTTGCATAAATGATTTTAGTGCAGAAGCAATTATAACGCATCATCCTGCTGATACTAATAATGATCATGTAATTACTAGCTATGCAGTGCAAGCCGCGTGTAGATATTTTCAAAGAAAGAAAGTTGCTTATCGTTTAAAACTTTTTATGTATATGGAGACACCTTCAGCAACAGAATGGTCGTTAGATTCTTCATCACATAGATTTATTCCTAATCGATTTGTTGAAATTGGTGACGAAGGATTAAATGTTAAAATAAAAGCATTACAAGCTTATAAAGGGGTTATGCGTCCATTTCCACATCCAAGATCTATTAAAGCGTATGAAGGACTTGCGGCTTATCGTGGTTGTCAATCTGGACTAAACTATGCAGAAGCATTTGAAATTGTATTTGAAGCAAATTGAAAAGAGTGATTTTAATGTATAAACATTATATTAAGTATACAATCGATTTCGTTATTGCTTTAATTGCTTTAATAGTTCTCTTCATACCGATAATTGTCATTTCTATTGCAATAAAACTAGATAGTGAAGGCCCAATTGTTTTTAAGCAAATAAGATTAGGGAAAGACAGAAAAGAATTTACTATTTATAAGTTTAGAACAATGACCAAGGATATGTCTGAAAAAGACGGAATCGTTACACTTTCTACAGATAGTAGAATTACTAAGATAGGCGCTTTTTTAAGAAAGACGAGTTTAGATGAAATTTTACAGTTTGTAAACATCCTAAAAGGACAAATGTCAATAATTGGACCGCGACCAATATTACCGATACAATTTGAACCTTATATAGATAATTCTCATTTTTGTAAACGTTATGAGGTAAGGCCTGGATTAAGCTGTACGATAGATATTAATAACAGAGCTTCTTTTGATAGAGAACTTCAATTCAATATGGATGCAGATTATGTAGATAATATTTCATTTTTACAAGATATACGAATCTGTTTCTTATTAGCCAAAACGGTTTTATTTGATAAAAAAATCTATGAAGATGAGACTTAAAGGAGGGGCATAAATTATGGAAAATGGGATTAAAGATCATGTGTTTATTGTATTCGCTTTAGATCATTATAATCCACTGGGGGTAGTTAGATCTTTAGGAGAGGCAGGTATCAATCCTGTTTTGATAGCAGTTAAACATAAAGTTGACCTTACCGTGAAGAGTAAATATGTAAAAGAATGTTATAAAGTTAAAAATGTAGAAGAAGGATTTAATATCTTAGTTAAAAACTTTAGTTCAAAATATAAATATAAACCTTTTGTTATTACTTGTGATGATAAAACAGAGGGATATTTGGATGAACATTATGATGAACTAAAAGATAATTTCTATTTCTTTAATGCAGGCGATAAGGGACAGATTGCAAAGTATATGGATAAAAAGAATATACTTGAATTAGCTAAGAAACATGGATTAAAAATATTGAATTCAATTGTTGTGTCAAGAGGAGAAATTCCTGACAGTATTGGATATCCAATTATAACAAAGTCCATTTCACCTAACAGTGGAAAATGGAAATCTGATGTCCATATATGCTTTTCTGAAGCAGAGTTAATAAAGGCATATAATGGAATATCATCATCCATAGTTTTACTTCAAGAGTATATTGAAAAAAAGAACGAATTATGTTTAGATGGTTATTCAATTAATGCTGGAGAAGATATGTTTATTTCCATAGCTTCGAAATATAATTATCAAATTCCAGGTTATTATAGCCCATATATGACAGTCAGTAATTTTGATAATCCTGAGATGGAAATTGCATTAAAAGCAATGTTAAAAGAAATAGGTTTTGAAGGTATTTTTTCTATTGAATTTTTAATTGATAATAATGACAATTATTATTTTAGTGAAATCAATTTTAGAAATTCAACATGGAGTTATGCCTCGACTTATGCTGGCATGTCACTTCCAGTTTTGTGGGCTGAATCCACAATTAATAAAAAAATTCCTGAAGATGTTTATAAACCAATTCCTAATAATTTCATGGCAATGGTTGAGCCTGTTGATTATATGAAAAGAGTGAATTCGAAGAAAATTGATCTCTCACAGTGGATATCAGATTTTAAAAAGACAGAGTGTTGTTTCTACTATAATGAAAATGATTTGGATCCTTTTCGCGAGATGTTAGGAAATTTTGAAAAATTGGGCTAATGGAATTAGAAAAAAGGGAGATATAGGGGAATGATTAGATTTATAAAGAGAAATATTGTTTTTTTATATCGATTATTATAGCTGTTATTTTAATTGCATATGGCAGTTTGTTCAATGATAGTTTAAATGCTGTTTCAAGTGTTGTTATGACTTTTGTTAGTGACAAATTCGGTTGGTTATATCTTCTTTTTATTTTCTTTTTGTGTGTATTTATAACGTGGTTGGCTTTTTCAAAATATGGAAATATAAAACTAGGGGCTGATGATAGTAAGCCTGAATATAGTAATTTTAGTTGGTATGCAATGCTTTTCTGTGGTGGAACAGGGATAGGGTTAGTGTTTTGGAGTATAGCTGAACCGTTGTCACATTATATTGCACCTCCTAATCCTATAGAACCTGGGACAATTGAGGCAGCAAACTTTTCAATTAGAACCTGTTTTTTACATTGGGGTATTACTCAATGGGTATGTTTTGCAATTGTAGGCTTAGGACTAGCGTATTTTCAATTTAGAAAGAATAAAAGAGGACAAATAAGTGATCTATTAACTCCGCTTGTAGGTGAAAAAGCAACAAAAGGAATTTTTGGTAAGGTAATTGATGTTTTTTCTGTTGTTGTCTCATTTGCTGGGGTTGCAACTTCATTGGGCTTAGGTGTTTCACAAATTTCTGGAGGATTAAATTTTCTTTGGAATGTCCCAAATCAAAAAGAAACTTGGTTTGTTATTATTTTTGTTATAACTTGTATTTTTTTAGCAAGCGCGGTCTCTGGTGTAAATAAAGGAATTAAATTTCTTTCAAGAATAAACACGTATTTAGCTTTCATTTTATTATTCCTTGGTTTTATGATTGGTCCAACAACAATGATTTTCGATACATTTGTTAACGGAGTTGGTCAGCATATACAAAACTTCATAGGAGATGTCTTAATGATAAATCCTTATGGAGATAATACTTGGATAATGAATTGGCGAGTTTTTTATTTCGCGTGGTTCATAGCTTGGACACCATTTGTCGGAATGTTTATTGCAAGGATTTCTAAGGGGAGAACAATAAGAGAATTTATAATTGGAGTTGTTATCGTTCCAACGATTTTTACAATTATATGGTTATCTGTGTTTGGGACTATTGCTTTAAACGCTTCTGCAAATTGGAATCTAATGGAGTTAAAAGATATAATTGCTTTACCTGAAACGGCTGTATTTATTATTTTTTCACAGTATCCTTTGGTAAAAGTAATGTCTGTTCTTGTTATAGTGTTGTTAGCAATATTTTTTATTACTTCAGCAGATTCAGCTACTTATTCACTTAGCTTAATGACTTCAGAAGGAAATCCTAATCCTCCAATTTTTAAAAAGATAATTTGGGCAATAATTGAGGCACTATTGGCATTTGTACTATTATCTGTAGGGAGCATAAAACCATTGCAAACAATTTCGATTGCTGCATCATTACCTTTTTTATTTATCATGATTGCTATGTGTCCTGCACTTTTGATAGAGCTTAAAAAAGAAAGTATAAATAAGAAGAACTAATTTAATTTGTTATAAAGCTATTTACTAGTTTAAAGAAAGTGAATTTATATGGAAAAAATATTGTTAATATCACCAAAAGATAATAATTTTTTCAATTTCAGAAGTGAATTGATAATGAAATTAGTTAAAGATAAATTTGAAGTTATTTTAGTTTGTCCTTATGGATGTAAGATGGATTATTTTATTAATCAAGGTTGTCGCTTTATAGATATACAAGTAGATCGTAGAGGGACCAATCCAATAAATGATATGAAACTGATTTATAATTATTTTAAAGTGATTAAAATGGAGCAACCTAAAATTGTATTAACGTATACAGCAAAATCATCTATATATGGTGGTTTTGTATGTAGACTATTAAATATACCGTATATAACAAATAATGCAGGGATAATGAATAACGAAGGTTGGCTGGGAAAGTTAATGCCAATTCTTTATAAAATAGGATTTCAAAAGGCATCATGTATTATGTATCAGAATAATGAAGAAAGAGAATATTTTAATAGACTTTTTGATTACAAACTTTATTACAGAAGTATACCGGGCTCAGGTGTGAATTTAGATGTTTTTAAACTTAAACCCTATCCAAATGATGATGTAATAATATTTAACTTTGTAGCGCGTATTGTTTCTATAAAAGGTATCAATGAGTTTTTAGAATGTGCTACCAGAATAAAGAATAAATATCCTAATACACGGTTTATTATTTATGGTGAATATGATGATAAAAGGTACGAAAAAAAAATTAATGACCTTGCAGGAAAAGGAATAGTTGAATATGGTGGGATTAAAATTGATATGAAACCATATATTGAATTAGCGCACGCAGTTATTCACCCTAGCTATTATGAAGGAATGACCAATGTTGTATTAGAACATAGTGCTATGGGGCGAGTTTGCTTAGGGGCAGATATAGCTGGGGTTCGAGAGGGAATTGAAGATGGTTTAACAGGATATTTGTTTGAACAAAAAAATGTAGATTCAATGATAAAAGCTGTGGAAAAATTTATTAATCTACCATATGAAAGTAAGAGAGAAATGGGACTTAAAGCTAGAAAAAAAATGGAAACTGAGTTCAACAGAGAGCTAGTTGTAAATACTTATATAGAAGAAATAAAGCGAATTGTAGGAAGCGTTTAAATGATTTTAAGAAGTAAATATATAACTTCAATATAAATATAATTTACTTTTATATATGAATGAATGCATAGTAATAAGAGAGTTCTTTGTTTTTTTTAGTTTAGGAAAATAGAATTAAACTTAAATAGTGAATAGTTGTCACATGTACTATAAGAATTAGTGCAGATTAGGATCATAATATTAGATTTGTTTTGGTTATATTAAATATAACTGATAATATAATTACTTTTGCACAGCTGAGATGTTAAAAATACTATTAAAGTGATAGATTTTTATTGGAACATAAGTAACAGTAAGAATTCATCTGTTTCTAATTTCAAAAGAAAATATGAATAAGGTTATCTAATTAATAAAAAAATGGAGAATGAAATGAGAGTGTTTATTGCGTCTGAGTTTAGATGTCATATTTGTAATGGAGAGTATTATCTCACGTCGAAAGCATATTCTATTTATAAGCATTATTCGGATGCTTTCGGAGAAGTAGTTCTTTGCTCAAGATTTATTGAAATTACTAATTTGGAATCGAGTATGGTAAAGGTTAATTTTATTAGGGATATAATTCAAATCAAGAGCCTTAATAGTGCATTAATAGGACTATATGATAAAGATATTGAGAATAAAATTAGAAATTGTGATTTAGTAATAGGTCGTTTACCTTCTATAATTGCAATTCGTTCGTGTAAAATTGCAGAAAAAGTTAATAAATCTTACTTAGTAGAATTAATGTGTGACAGTTGGGCATCTTATTGGAATCATGGTGTTTCAGGTAAGGTCATTGCACCATATATGTATTTAAGTACTAAAAGCATTACATATAATGCTAACTATGCTATATATGTAACAGAAAAATACTTACAGAAGCATTATCCATGTAAAAATCAAAGTATTAATGCTTCAAATGTTACAATAAATGAAATTTCTAATGATATTTTGATTAACAGATTAAAAAAATAAAAATAAAGATAATTGTAAGGAATTGGCTATAATGACTAGCGCAGATATCGACTTATCATCTAAAGGTCAAAGGTTTGTAGTAAGGTCAATGGGAAAATTAAAAGCAATAGGAATTACAGTTACTTATTATCTTGCTGGGAATGGCAATCAACAACATTTATTACATGAGGCTGTAAAAGCAAAAGTTGAAAATCAAATTGTGTTTTTAGGATGGTTAACACAAGAGGAAATATTTAGCCAAATAGATAAAGTTGATATATATATTCAACCGAGTTTACAAGAAGGATTGCCAAGAGCAGTAATAGAAGCAATGAGTAGAGGGTGTCCTTGCATAGGGACGAATATTGCTGGAACTCCAGAATTATTAGATAAAGACTGTATTGTTAAAACTGCTTCTAGTAATGATATTGTAAGAGTGATTGTTAATATGCTTTCCAAGGGTTTAGAAAAATATGCGATACATAATTTTGAACGCAGTAAGGATTATTTAGAATCAACATTGAATGGAAGGAGAAATCAATATTTTAAAATAATTATTGATGAATTGAAGGAAATAAAATATGGAACAAACGATGATTCGTCGATTCACAATTGATAAAATGATTTCAATGACTGAAAAAATAGATAATATTTTTCTTAGTACTAAGCGTAGAAATAAATTGAACAATACAGACTTTTCTATAATATCAAATAATTGTTGGGGTGGGAGTGTCTATAGAAGATATGGTTTGCAATATAAATCTCCAACCATTGGCTTATATTTTTTTGCTGAAGAATATATAAAGTTTTTGATGAATTTAGAAATATCGATAAATTCAGAAATAAAAATTATAGACGCATATAAATCTAAATATGCACAAATATTGGAAGAAAAGCAGCAAATGAATGTTCCTATAGGTGTTATAAATGATGATATAGAAATTGTTTTCTTACATTATAAAACCAAACAAGAGGCTTATAATAAATGGATGAGAAGAGCAGAAAGACTGAATTTTGATAATCTAATTGTCAAATTCAGTGAAATGAATTTATGTAATGAGATCCATTTACATGAATTCGAACAACTTTCGTTTCACAAAAAAATACTTCTTACATCTAAATCTTATCATAATATACAGTCAGGAATTATTGTTGAAAAATATACTCATAACGGAGAAATAAGTAACGACACTTTGTACTATGATAGTTTTTTAGATTTGGAAACCTTTATAAATTCTGATGTTATATAGATTTACTCACAATAAATTGGAGAGCGATTGAAATGAAGATTAAAAAAGACATCCTCATAAAATACATAGTTATAATACTCAGTTTTATGGCTATTGAAGTGTTGATAATGAGTACTGATGGAATACTTATTCATATATTAGGATTAGTTGCTTTTTCAGCTGTTGCTATAATAATGAGTGATCTGGATTTAATGCACCCTTATACTTGGTTTTCGGCTTTTTTTTGTTTATATAGTATTGGATTTCCTATACTAACTTACTTAGGAAAAGAAAATCTTCGAGCAGCGTATAGCAAAGAATTAATGGTTATACAACTTTTAGCTTTTTTTGTAATTTTGTTTTGTATCGGCCCCCAAAAAAATACAAATGAACTAATTCGTGAAAAACACAATATTAACCTAGGCATATTTAATAAAATTTTATATGCAGGAATGATTTTTATTCTTTTAGGAGCTATTTTGTTCCTTGGAAGAAGTGATTTTGCTGGAAAAGCAAGTATATATGCTAGTGGTAATTTAATATTACTTGCCGTTTTTAGAATTCCTTTGATTTTAACAATGCTTTATACTTTATTGATAGTGAGTGCATGGATAAATACTAATAAAATATCATTTATAACTTTGATAATTACAGGCTTATCATTGCTAGGAATTACAATGTATTCTGGTGAAAGAGACTTTATCTTTAGATTTTTAATAATTAGCGTCATTTTTTTATGCTTTACAGGGAAGTTAAAGAAAAAACATTTAATAATGCTTGTTCCTTTAGCAATAGGCATACTTATTCTTTCAGACAAGTATAAGTATTTTCTTTCTACTGGTGTTATAAATAATTCCACAGAAAATATAATTTTACGACTGTTCTCAGGCGAATTTGAGTCAGCAGGAACAAATTTACAAGTTGTTATTAATAGTGGAATGAAATACAGTCTGGGTTTTGAAAGATATGTGTCAGACGTTTTATCTATATTTATACCTAATATAAGTAGTGTAACATCGTGGTTTACAAATACCTTTTACTTAGGAAATACAGTCCAATATGGATTCACACTCATAGGCGAAGGTTATGTAACTGGAGGAATTGTTGGCGTTATATTAATTAGTTGTATAGTTGGTTTTATCATTAAAATATTTTATAGAAATTTTAATAGAAGTATATATTGGTTTTCTGCTTATTTATATCTTATAACTGTTATAATTTATTCAATTCGAATGGATTTGGGGACAATTTTAGCTGCGATAGTAAAGCAAATTGGTTTAGTTCTTTTCATAGTAGTAATGATAGAACAAATTTCAAAAATTAAACCGGTGAGGTTGAAAATATGAAATTAAAAAAAGATTACTGGGTTGCCATTGCTTGTAAAATAATTGTTATATTAACTGAATTGATAATTACAATTTTTATTAATAGAGGTCTAGGAGTTATAAGTAAAGGTGAGTACTCTTATGTAATGAAGATAGTAGAAGTACTATACATTTTATGTAGTCTTGGACTAGGACAAACTTATGCAACTTTAAAAAAACAAGGTAAAGAGTACCTAAGAAATACTTTTATTTTCTTGGCTTTTTCTCAAAGCTTTCTTGTAATTATATTGGGGATGATAACTGTCAAATTATTTCATGTTGATTATGGAGAAGTAATTGTTATTTTTACAGCAATTTCAGTTTTAAAGTCAATTTTTTCAATGATTGCTGTGATAGAGAGAAATGTCTTAAGAAATATAATTCAAGTCTTTATTAATGTATGTTATGCAATATTCTTGGGTATTCTTTTTCTGGGGAAGATATGTTCGCTAAGAAATGTTTTCTTATGTTATGGGATAGCTGAAATTTTTAGAATAGTTATAATTTGTTATATTTATAAATTCAAACCATCTTTAAAAGGGTTAAATCAAAGAGTTATAAGGGAGATATATAAAGTTGGTTTTGTCACAATGATATTAATGGTGCTTATAACTTTAAATTATTCTATTGATACAGTAATGATTAGAAATATGTCTTCTTCATATTCGACTGGAATTTATAGTGTTGGTGTAAATTTTGCTTCTATGTTTTTAATGGTGCCAGATGCTTTTAAAGATGTTCTTTTTGGAGACGCCTCAAATAAAAAGTTTGATTATCATACTACTTATTCTATAATAAAAGTTTCTGTAAGCATTTTAATTTTAGGGATAGTAGTTTGGCTATTGTTTGGAAAATTTGCAATAAGCATTTTATACGGAAAGGTGTATTTAGATGCATATTTTGTAACAATAATTTTATTCTTTGGTTGCTTATCTTTGACTTTTTTCAAAATACTACAGCCTATATTTATTGCAAATGGTGATCAATCAACAGCATGTGCATACCTGTTTATTTCTGTTTTAGCAAATATAATTGCGAACTATTTCTTGATACCGACATTTGATTATTTGGGAGCATCAATAGCTTCTGTTATATCATATACTGTCTGTGGATTATTATTCTTGATAAATTATAAACGCAAAAGTCGATAAGGAATACACAAACTTAATTAGATATTAAATAAAAAAGGAGTATGATAAATATGGAAACATTTATAATAACAGGAGCTACAGGTTTTATAGGCTCAAATCTAGTTCTTAAGTTACTGCGAATGCATTCACTTGTTGACATTATTGGTATAGATAATATGAATGACTATTATGATGTATCATTAAAAGAATATCGTTTAAAACGAATTGAAGCTTGTGCTGCTGAATATCCAGATAGTCGTTGGACTTTCATAAAGGGGTCAATTGCGGATAAGAACTTAGTTAATAAAGTCTTTCAAGAGTTTAAGCCTTCAATTGTAATTAACCTGGCTGCCCAAGCTGGGGTGCGGTATTCGATCACTAATCCAGATGCCTACATAGAATCCAATCTCATTGGTTTCTACAATATTTTAGAGGCCTGTCGTCACAGCTACGATAATGGAGAATCTGGTGTGCAACATCTCGTTTATGCATCTTCATCCTCGGTATATGGTTCTAATAAAAATGTACCTTATTCTACCGAAGATCAAGTTGATAATCCAGTTTCATTGTACGCAGCTACCAAGAAATCGAATGAATTGATGGCTCATGCTTATAGTAAGCTTTATAACATTCCATCCACCGGGCTGCGTTTCTTTACTGTTTATGGGCCTGCAGGAAGACCGGATATGGCTTATTTTGGATTTACCAATAAACTGATCAAAGGGGAAACCATTGAGATCTTCAATTATGGAAACTGTAAACGGGATTTTACTTATATTGATGATATTGTGGAAGGAATCATTAAGGTGATGCAAAAACCACCTAAGAAACAGATGGGAGAAGATGGGTTACCTTTACCTCCTTATGCAATTTATAACATAGGAAACAATCATCCAGAAAATCTGCTTGATTTTGTAACCATACTTCAGGAAGAATTGATACGAGCAGGAGTATTGCCGAAAGACTATGATTTTGAAGCACATAAGAAATTAGTGCCGATGCAGCCTGGGGATGTCCCAATCACTTATGCTGATACAACGGCATTAGAACGCGATTTTGGATTTAAGCCGAGCACAAGTTTAAGAGAAGGACTAAGAAAATTTGCACAGTGGTATAAAGAGTATTATTTAGGGAAGTAGGAACTTCTTTTTTTATTGGAGGAACATATGAAAATAGCGGTAGCTGGAACTGGATATGTGGGGTTATCCATCGCCACATTATTAGCACAACATCATGAAGTATGGGCAGTAGATATTATTCCTGAAAAAGTAGAGTTAATCAATCAGAGAAAGTCGCCAATTCAAGATGTATACATTGAGAAGTATCTGAAAGAAAAAGAATTGAACTTGACCGCAACGTTGGATGCTCAAAAAGCTTATAAAGAAGCAGAGTATGTTGTCGTTGCAGCACCGACGAATTATGACAGTCAGAGGAATTTCTTTGATACTTCGGCAGTGGAAGCGGTTATTCATCAAGTCATGGAAATTAATCCGGATGCGTTTATCATTATTAAATCTACGGTGCCTGTAGGTTATACTAAGCAATTAAGGGAAAGCTTAAGAAACAAGAAGATCTTGTTCAGTCCTGAATTCTTAAGGGAATCTAAGGCATTATATGATAATCTGTACCCATCCCGAATTATTGTGGGGACAGATTTGGAAGATGAAAGTTTGACGGAAGCTGCGCATACCTTTGCGAAGTTATTACAGGAAGGCGCACTGAAGGAGAAGATTGAAACGTTATTCATGGGCTTTACCGAAGCGGAAGCTGTGAAACTGTTTGCGAATACTTATTTGGCACTGCGGGTGTCTTTTTTTAATGAACTGGATACGTATGCAGAAGTAAAGGGATTAGATACGAAACAGATCATTGATGGAGTGTGTATGGATCCAAGAATCGGAAGTCATTACAATAATCCATCCTTTGGTTATGGAGGGTATTGTCTGCCGAAAGATACCAAACAGCTGTTGGCTAATTATGCTAATGTGCCAGAGAATCTGATTGAAGCTATCGTTGAAAGCAATCGCACCCGAAAAGATTTCATCGCAGACCAAGTGCTGAAGATGGCAGGGTATTATGATGAGAACAGCAGTTGGGATGAAAGCAAAGAAAAGCAAGTGACAATTGGAATTTATCGCTTAACGATGAAATCGAATAGTGATAACTTCCGACAGAGTTCAATCCAGGGAGTCATGAAGCGGATCAAAGCCAAAGGGGCGAAGGTGATCGTATATGAGCCGACATTGGAAGCGGGAAGTACGTTCTTTGGCAGTGAGATCGTAAATGATTTCGAAGCGTTCAAGCAGAGGAGTCAGGCTATCATTGCCAATCGAGTGGATGATGTACTTCAGACGGTTATGGAGAAAGTGTATACACGAGATCTATTTCAACGTGATTAATAAAGTTAAGGTGGCCATATAGGTCACCTTGTTTTGTCTAGGGGATCAGTGAATACTTTTTTGTATTATATTAAGGATAGAAGTCTGGGGATGTTTTTGTCAAATTCAGTTGTAAGAAATGGGGAAGAAGTGATAAAGTTGTATGTATCAAGACTAAAAGCAGAGTCAGTAATTTAAAAAATTACTGCGGAAAGGAGAAGCTGAAATGATCAATAAACCTATTCTTCAGGGAACCCATAATACACGTGAGCTGGGTGGGTATCCGTTGGAAGAAGGCATGCAGACAAGGAAGAATCGATTCCTGCGCAGTGATTCTCTGTGCGGAATCACGTTGGAGGATCGGCAATTATTAAAACACAAAGGGCTTTCTCTGGTGATTGATCTGCGTTCGCAATATGAACAGGAACAATCGCCGGATCCCAAGCTTAGTGTACCGCATTTGAGCTTTCCGTTGTTGGATCAAGTCAATTCAGGGATGAGCGCGGCGGGTTTTCCATCCAATATGGGGGATGTGTATATCGGCTTGCTGGATCACAGTCAGGATACTCTCTGTGGGGTTTTTGAAGCGATGGCAGAAACAGAAGGCTGTATTTTGTTTCACTGTTCTGCAGGAAAGGATCGAACCGGGGTGACAGCGATGCTTTTGCTGGATCTGGCTGGGGCTGAAGAAGCGCTGATCATTGAGGATTATGCCGCTTCGGCGTTTAACTTGTATCCGCATTTACAGGATCAGATGGAGATGCTGCAAAAGATGGGTGTTAAGGATCCGGATGCTTTATTGGGATCACCGAAATCCAATATGATTCGGACTTTGGAACATCTAAGAAAAATGTATGGGACAGCTGAAAAATATTTAAGAAAGATTGGCGTAAGTGATGCTAAAATAGAAGTATTAAAAGCATCATTGCAGGAAAGGGTGGAATAAATGGATAAACACACACAAACACTGCGTTGGACGCAGATGCTGCAGGCAAAGAAAAAGCTGGAGGACCATCAGTTTCAAGTCGATTTGTTTCAATCTCAGGATGCATGTCTGCAATATTTAAAAGACTTGCTGAAAGACCAGGTGTCGGTCAGTGTCGGTGGATCGATGACGCTGTTTGAAATGGGAATCATTGACTTTCTGGAGAACAATTCGGAGATTCAGTATTTAGATCGGTATCACAGTGAACATCCGCATGAAATCTATCATGCAGCGCTGTCCTGCGATTATTTTTTGACCAGCACGAATGCGGTCACGCTCAGTGGTGAATTATACAATGTCGACGGCAACGGCAATCGTGTTGCGGCAATGATTTATGGTCCTGAACATGTCTTAGTGATCGCCGGTGCCAATAAGATTGTAAGGGATTTAAAAGCGGCGGAAGATCGGGTGAAAACGATCGCAGCGCCGGCTAACTGTGTTCGCTTAAATAAGGATAACCCGTGTACTAAGATTGGAGCCTGTGTGGATTGTCAATTGCCAACTCGGATTTGTTCAGCTGTGGTGACATTGCAGCGTTCCCATGTGCCGGGACGTATTCATGTTTTACTCATTAACGAAGATCTTGGTTATTAATTCGTACTTGGCGGCAGAGTAGGCCGCCTTTTCTTTTGGATGAGAGTGAAACAGAGTGCATAGCTTGTGAAAAAGGAAACAATACAGTTTGTTCCTTGACTTTTTAAAGTGAACTTTGTATCCTTTAAAAGATTCTTGTCGAAAGGGGAGAGCGCATGAACTGGTATGTACTGTTTATCCGCAGCGGAATGGAAGAGAAAATCCGAGATTTTTTTCTCAGTCAGGGTCTTCAGGCTTTTATTCCTAAGATGAAAGTCGTGTTCAGAAAACAGGGAATCTCCGAACTCGTAGAGAAAACGATGTTTCCAGGCTATTTGTTTATCGAAAGCGAGCTGGGACAAGTCGCGATGGATGAGCGGATTAAAGAACTGCGGCAGCAGAAAACCGGAATTGTCAAGCTACTTAAATTTGATAAAGAAGGGACCCCAGCGCTGCGCAGCGAGGAAAAAGAATATCTTGAACGTCTGCTGGGCAAAAATAAAGTATTGGAGCATTCCACCGGTCTGATTCAGGGCAATCAGGTCATCATTACCGAGGGTCCGCTGCAAGGCTTCGAATCGCAGATCGTTAAGATTGATCGGCATAAGCGTCGGGCGGTGTTGGAACTGGAATTGTGTGGTCAGCCGACACGCGTCAGCGTTTCCTTGGAAATTGTTCAGAAGATTGATTAAGGCAGGAAAATTTCCTGTCTTTTACTTTTGTTCCAGTCAGGATACTGGTATAATAAAAGACAGTTTTGAAATGGGGGATACCATGTCGATAGAACACTGCATACTGCCTGAGCATTATCGCTCACTGCTGAATCAAAAAGAAACCCAGCTTGCCATCAAGCTGGTCAAAGATACCTTTGAGCGGAAACTGGCTGACAACCTGCGCTTAATTCGTGTCAGCGCCCCGCTGTTTGTAGAAGCTTCCAGCGGTCTCAATGACAACCTGAATGGGGTTGAACGTCCGGTTCATTTTGATGTGAAGGAAACACAGACTGAAGCGGAAATCGTGCATTCGCTGGCGAAGTGGAAGCGGCTGGCCCTGCGACAATACGCGTTTGAGCCGGGTGAGGGACTATATACGGATATGAATGCGATCCGCCGGGATGAAGATCTGGATAATCTGCACTCGATCTATGTGGATCAGTGGGATTGGGAAAAGATCATCCTGCGTCCGCAGCGGACCTTAGCTCAGTTGGAAGAAACCGTGCGTCTGATCGTCCGGAGTTTGAAGGAAACGGAAGAAACACTCTGTTCACAGGTGCCGCAGATCACGCCGATCATCGCGGAAAAAGTGACGTTTATTACTTCTCAGGAGCTGTTGGATCGTTATCCGTCGCTGAGCGCAAAACAGCGTGAAGATGCGATCACGAAAGAATATGGTACAGTGTTTATCGAACAGATCGGTGATCGGCTGAGTGATGGAAAGCCGCATGATGGCCGGGCTCCGGACTATGATGACTGGAAGCTCAACGGTGACTTGCTGATCTGGGATGCGGTGTTGGACAGAGCCATGGAAATTTCGTCAATGGGCATCCGCGTGGATGAGGCCAGCATGATCGATCAGCTGAACAAAGCCGGCTGTCCTGAACGCTCCGTGCTGCCGTTTCATCGGGCATTATTAGCTGGGGATCTGCCGTTAACCATGGGCGGGGGCATCGGACAGAGCCGCATCTGTATGTTGCTGCTGCATAAAGCTCATATTGGTGAGGTTCAGGCTTCACTGTGGCCGCAGATCATGCGCAAGCTGTGTCATGACAATGGGATTGAGCTGCTTTAAGATCGGATTCAATCTTTAAAAGCATTAAAGTAAGGAAGGAAAACCTATGGAAATATTTAATTTAATTTTGCTTGTCTTTTTTGCCGCTGCCTGCGTCTGGCTGATTCGGATTCTGCTGCGTCAGAAGAAAGCGATTGAGATTTACTGCTGCTTCTGGACGGCGTCGCGGATCATGATTCTGATCGCGGCTTCGCTTTGCTTTCTGCCGTTTTTAGCTCTCGATTTCAGTCCGATGACGATTCTGCGTTCCGTGCTGATGGCCGTGGTGATCATCATGTTCGCACTGATTAGTGACGGATTGGGCAGTGAAGGATTCATGTATATGGGCAGCTCAGTTCCGTTTGAAGCAATCACAGAATATGATGTGAAGGAAGTTAAGAATAAGTGTAAAGTCGTCATGACCGTCAAGGAAACGGATAAAAAAGGCAAAACTTCCTTAACGCAGCTGACCTTTGATTTTAAGAAAGAACAGAATGAAGAAATAACCCGCCGTTTAAAAGCGGCAATCGGCAAGAAATACCGCAGAATGAAGCTGGAGCGTTAAACTCCGGCTTTTTTGTTACGCTTTTTCAAATGAATTTGAAAGGGTCCTGCTGCTATGAGGGAGCGATGCGAATAAAGAAGACGAGGAAAAGATAAGGGGAGAATGCTGACTTTCTTGATTTTCTGCCAGTCGTCTGCCTGATCCTTTGAAATTTAAGTAAAATCTCAACAAAACCAAAGAAAAAGCCTTTTTTTGCCTGCCTGTTTATGGTATTATATCCGCGTGAAAGGTGACTGGTGAGCAATGAGAAAAACAGGCATTTCCATGAAGGATACTTTTCATAAAAATCAAGAATAAGCATGGGTGTTTTGCACCTGTGTTTTCTTTTTGACGGCTTCATGATTTTGTATAATCGTGGGAATAAGGCTCACAAGTTTCTACCTTGCTGCCGTAAACGGCAAGACTACAAAACGAAGGCTTTTTTGTTTTTGTTTTGTAGACATTGGAGGTTCTCTGATGTCTTTTTCTATTTCTAAATTCAAGGAGGAGTATGAAAATGGAAGAAAAAGCAGTTGTTGGGATTGTTATGGGTTCGATGAGCGATTATGAGGGAAACGTTTCATCAACCTGCGAAACCTTGGAATCCTTAGGTATTCCGTATGAAAAGATTGTACTGAGCGCTCACCGCACTCCGGATGAAACGATCGAATATGCCAAAACCGCCTATGATCGCGGTCTCAAGGTGATCATTGCGGCAGCGGGAGGCGCGGCGCATCTGGCCGGAGTCATTGCCGGCTGCTCAACACTGCCGGTCATCGGCATCCCGATGAAAACCAGTACGCTCGATGGATTAGACAGTTTGCTTTCAATTGTCCAGATGCCGGCCGGTGTTCCGGTTGCGACCGTTGCGATTGGCAAAGCCGGATGCAAAAATGCTGCTTATTTGGCCGCAACGATGCTGGGCGCTTTTGATCCACAAATGCATAAAAAGATCGAAGATCATAAAGCTCAGATGAAGAAGAACGTCTTAGAAAACATGAAATTTTAGAAATGGAGAAAGCCATGAGTTTAATAAACAAGCGCATCTTTGTTGAAAAGAAAGACCGCTTCCGTACGGAGGCGCAGGATCTGTTGAATGAATTAAGCGAAAATCTGCAGCTTCAGGCGCAGGGACTGCGTCTGTTCAATATTTATGATATCTTTGATATTGACAGCGAAGATTATGCTAAGGCCAAGAAAACCGTTTTTACTGAAGTCATGACCGATACGCTCTATGAAACGCTGGATCTGGAAGCCAAGTCGGTTATCGTTTGGGAAACGCTGCCGGGGCAGTATGATCAGCGGGCCGACAGTGCCATGCAGTGTGTCAAGCTGCTGAATCCCGCGTCAAACTGCCGGATCACGACCGGCAAGCTGATGATCCTGGAAGGGGAAGTCAGCGATGAAATGTTGAAGAAAATCGAAGCCTATGTCATCAATCCGATTGAATCCCGCGTGAAGGATCTGTCGAAGCTGGCGATTGATCAGAACGTTGATGTTAAGCCGCTGCAGCAGTTCCCGCATTTTATTGAGATGGATGCCGCCCAGATCGCCGCGTTTGTCGCAGAGCAGGGATTAGCGATGAGCGAAGCCGATCTGACCTTGGTGCAGCACTATTTCCGCGACGAAGAGAAGCGCAATCCGACAGAAACGGAAATTCGCGTTTTGGATACCTATTGGTCGGATCATTGCCGGCATACAACCTTTGAAACCTGTCTGAAAAGCGTTAAGATTACGACAGAGCGGTTTGGCGAGCAGATTCAGCAGGCCTACCAGCGTTATCTGCAGCTGCGCACAGCCTGCGGTCGGGATGAAAAGCCGCAGACGTTGATGGACATGGCAACGATCAATGCCCGCGATCTGCGCCGTCAAGGCAAATCGCCGGAAGTTGAGGTCAGCGAAGAAATCAATGCCTGCAGCGTCTTTATTGACGTCGATCATGACGGACAGCCTGAAAAGTGGCTTTTGATGTTCAAAAATGAAACACACAATCATCCGACCGAAATCGAACCCTTCGGCGGTGCTTCTACCTGCATCGGCGGTGCGATCCGTGATCCGTTAAGCGGACGCAGCTACGTCTATCAGGCCATGCGTGTCAGCGGCTGCGGCAACATTTTGGAAAAACTGGATGAAACGATTGCCGGCAAGCTGCCGCAGAAAGTCATTTCCAAAAAAGCCACGCATGGCAATTCCTCCTATGGGAATCAGATCGGTCTGCCGACAACGCATGTCCGTGAGATCATTCATCCAAGCTATGTCGCCAAGCACATGGAAGTCGGAGCGGTGGTCGGTGCGGCCAAAGCGGAAAATGTCGTGCGCCAATCTCCGCAGGCGGGCGATGTTGTCATTCTGTTAGGCGGCAAAACCGGACGGGACGGCATTGGCGGCGCTACCGGTTCTTCCAAGGAACACAATTTAAAATCGTTGGAGGTCTGCGCCAGTGAGGTACAGAAGGGCAATGCGCCGGAAGAGCGGAAGATTCAACGGTTATTCCGTAATCCGGACTGCACCTGTTTAATTAAAAAATGCAATGATTTCGGAGCCGGCGGCGTCTGTGTAGCGATCGGCGAACTGGCTGATGGGCTTGAGATTCATCTCGATCAGGTCCGGACTAAATATGCCGGTCTGAACGCAACGGAAATCGCGATCAGCGAAAGTCAGGAACGTATGGCAGTGGTTGTTTCAGCAGCGGATGAAGCGAAATTCATCACCTTGGCCGCGGAAGAAAATCTGGAAGCATACCGCGTGGCAGAAGTGACGGATACCGGCCGCTTAATCATGAAGATGAATGATCAGACGGTCGTCGATCTGGCGCGGAAGTTTATTGATACCAGCGGTGTCCGCCAGCAGGCCGATGTTGAAATTGCGACCTTGGAGGGAGCGAATCCGTTTGGCACGGATACGCCGTTAGGCAAGGAAGCGATTCTGACCATGATGGCTCAGCCGAACGTCTGCTGCCAGAAAGGGGTGGGCGAAATGTTTGACGCCTCGATTGGATCCACGACGGTGCTGATGCCGTATGGCGGCAAGACGCAGCTGACACCGGCTCAGGCTTCGGTGCAGAAATTGCCGGTCCTCGACGGCAAAACAACAACCTGCAGCATTCTGACCTATGGCTTTAATCCGCGGATTATGGAATATTCGACCTATGTCGGAGCGATGGACAGCGTGCTGGAATCGATGGCTAAGACCGTTGCCTGCGGCGGAGACTTTGAAAAGATTCATTTCTCATTCCAGGAATATTTTGAACGACTGAATCAGGATCCACAGCGTTGGGGTAAAGTCACTGAAGCGCTCTTGGGGGCGATGCAGGTGCAGGATTATTTCCAGAAAGCGGCGATCGGCGGCAAGGACAGCATGTCCGGAACCTTCAATGACAAGCATGTCGTACCGACGCTGATTTCGTTTGCCTGCTCGGATGGTTCGGTCCGCAACATCATCACGCCGCAGTTAAAAACACCGGGCAATCGTCTGGTTGCCTTCAAGCCGCAGATCAGTGCTGAGGGTCTGCCGGATTTAGCCAGCTACAAAACAATGTTTGAGGCGGTTCGTGAAGGAATTCGTCAGGGAACAATTCAATCGGCCTATGTCGCAGAAGAGGGCGGTATTCTGGCAGCGCTGTTCAAGATGAGCTTCGGCAATCGTCTCGGCTTTGAAATCAGCGGCGGCAACGAACTGCTGCAGCTGCAGCCGGGGTTGATCGTGGCGGAGGTCACGCCGGAATTTAACGATGAACGCGCCGCTATGATCGGTCAGGTCATCGCCCAGCCGCTGTATCGAATCAATGAATTGGAACTGACTCAGGAAGAAGTGCTGGCGTCCTGGATGGGAACGCTCAGCGCACTCTATCCGGTTTACAGCAAGGGCGAAGCCACGACACTGCCAGTGCGGGATAAAGCAAGTACGCATCCGTATCGCTGTGAACAGCCGAGTGCGGAAGTCCGCGTTTTGATTCCGGTTTTCCCAGGCAGCAACTGCGAATATGATACCCGCCGGGCCTTTGAAGAAGAAGGGGCAAACGTCACCATCTTCGTTTTCCGCAATCAGAATGAACAGGCGATTTTCGATTCGATTGATCAGATGGCTGCCTTGTTGGACAACAGTCACATTCTGGCGATCCCAGGCGGCTTCTCAGCCGGGGATGAACCGGATGGATCGGCGAAGTTCATTGTGAACATCTTACAGAATGAGAAGATTAAAGCCGCGGTAAGCCGGCTTCTGAAACGCGATGGGTTGATCCTGGGCATCTGCAACGGTTTCCAGGCGCTGATCAAGTCCGGCCTGCTGCCGTATGGCGAGATCCGCACACTCAATGAAACCAGTCCGACGCTGACCCGCAATCATATTAACCGGCATATTTCCAGTGTCGTGAGAACCCGGGTTGCCAGCACCTGCTCTCCATGGCTGCAGGGAATGGAGTGCGGTGAAGTGTATTCGATTCCGGTCAGCCATGGCGAAGGCCGGCTGGTCGCAGACGAAGCGATGATCAATCAGCTGTTTGCCAATGGCCAGGTGGCATTCCAATACTGCGATGAAAACGGCTCGCCGACGATGGATCCGAAAGCAAACCTCAACGGCTCAGACTGGGCGATTGAAGGTCTGGTTTCTCCAGACGGCAAGGTGTTAGGAAAAATGGGTCATTCCGAACGCTTCTTTACGGATGTCTTTAAAAATATTGACGGAGAAAAGAAACAGAATATTTTCGCCAACGGGGTAAATTACATCCGGGGCAAGGGAGGAAAAGCATGAGTACACAGTATGAAAAGGCCGGCGTTTCGTTAGAGGCTGGATACGAGTCGGTTCGTTTGATTAAAAAACACATTGAAAAAACCCGCCGCTTCGGCATGATGGGCGGCATCGGCAGCTTCGGCGGCCTGTTTGATCTGAGTGCGCTGAACATGAAAGAGCCGGTGCTGGTCAGCGGCACAGACGGAGTCGGGACGAAGCTGAAACTGGCCTTTATGATGGATAAGCATGATACCGTTGGACAGGACGTCGTCGCGATGTGCGTCAACGATATCATCGCCCAAGGCGCCCAGCCGCTGTTTTTCCTGGACTACATTGCGGTTGGCAAAAATCATCCGGAGAAAATTGAACAGATTGTCAAGGGGGTAGCTGATGGCTGCGTGCTTGCCAACTGTGCTTTGGTTGGCGGGGAAACGGCGGAAATGCCGGATATGTATGACGAAGAAGATTATGATATCGCCGGTTTTACGGTCGGGGCTGTAGAGAAATCCCAGATGATTACCGGAGAGAAAACTAAGGCCGGTGACATCGTGATTGGACTGGCTTCCAGCGGTGTCCATTCCAACGGCTTCTCCTTGGTCCGCAAGATTGTCTTAAAAGACAATCAGCTTGATCTGAACACGAAGTTTGACGAATTGCAGGACTCCCTGGGAAATACATTGCTGAGTCCGACGCGGATTTATGTTCGTCCGGTGCTGGAAGTCTTGAAAAGCGTGGATGTTCATGGCATCGCCCATATTACCGGCGGCGGCTTCTATGAGAACATGCCGCGCTGTCTGAATCCGGGATTAGGCATTGAAATCCATCGCGGAACCTGGGAAGTGCTGCCGATTTTCCATGTTCTGCAGAAGCTCTCAGGCATGGAAGAAAAGGAAATGTACAATGTCTTCAATATGGGAATTGGCATGATTCTCGTTGTGGATCCGAAGGATGCGGAGGCCACATTGGAAATTTTGGCTGCTCAGGGTGAAAAGGCAACGGTGATCGGGAAGGTGACCAGTCAGGAAGGAATTGACATTCAATGAAGAACCTCGCGGTCTTTGCTTCCGGAACGGGAACGAATTTTGAAGCGATTGCCGATGCGATTGAGGCCGGTCAGCTGAAAGCGAAACTGACGCTGGTCGTCGTGGATAAACAAAACGCCCCGGTCATCGAAAAAGCACGGCAGCGCGGCATTGACGTGTTTGCGTTCAATCCGAAGGACTATTCGTCCAAGCCGGATTATGAACGGGAAATCATTGCGCAATGTCAGGCGCATCATGTCGATTTTATCGCCTTGGCCGGATATATGCGCTTGCTTTCTCCATTAATGTTAGAGGCTTACGATCAGCGGATCGTGAACATTCATCCGTCGCTATTGCCGGCGTTTAAAGGCAAGGATGCCATCGGGCAGGCGATTGATTATGGCGTTAAAGTTATGGGCGTGACGATTCATTACGTCGATGCGTCGATGGACGGCGGCCGGATTATCGCGCAGCGGGCCTTTGCCGTGCAGCCGCAGTGGAGCAAGGAAGAAATTGAGGCGCAGGTGCATGCGATCGAGCATGTCCTGTATCCGGAAACATTAAAAATGCTGGTGGAGGAATAAACAGGTATGGCAAAAGTATTGGTGATCGGCAGCGGCGGACGGGAACACGCGTTAGCTTGGAAATTTGCGCAGAGTCCGCAGGTTGAAAAAGTCTATGCCGCTCCGGGTAATCCGGGGATGGCGGAAGTTGCCGAATGCGTGGCGATCGGCGTACTGGAGTTTGACAAGCTGATTGCGTTTGTGAAGGCTCAGGCAATTGATCTGACGTTTGTCGGACCGGAAGTGCCGTTATGTGAGGGCATTGCCGATGCCTTTGCGGCCGCGGGATTGACGGTCTTTGGTCCTAGCCGTGCGGCAGCGCGGTTAGAGGGAAGCAAGGCCTTTGCCAAAGCCATGATGAAAAAATATGCGATTCCAACCGCAGCTTATCAAAGCTTCTCCGATTATGATCAGGCGAAGGCATATCTTGAGCAGCAGCCGATGCCGATCGTGCTGAAGGCCGATGGTCTGGCTGCGGGCAAAGGTGTAATCATTGCCCAAACCCAGGCCGAGGCGCAGGATGCTTTAAAAGAGATGATGTGCGGCGGATTGTTCGATCAGGCTGGGGCAACCGTTGTCATCGAGGAATATCTTGAGGGAGAAGAATTCTCCCAGCTGGCCTTTGTCAATGGGACAACCGTCATTCCGATGGAGATCGCGCAGGATCATAAGCGGGCCTTTGATCATGATGAGGGGCTGAATACCGGTGGAATGGGCGCTTATACACCAGTATCGCATTTGTCCAAAGCCGTTGTTGAAGAAGCGATTGAAAAGATCGTTAAGCCGATGGCGGCGGCCATGGTACAGGAAGGCTGTCCCTTTACCGGAATTTTATATGCCGGCTGCATGGCGACGGAGCGCGGCGTGAAAACGATTGAATACAATGTCCGCTTCGGCGATCCGGAAACGGAAGTGCTGATGATCGCCCTGCAGGATGATCTCTATGAAATCTGCATGCAGGTGCTGCAGCATCAGACCCTGCCGCTGCATTGGTCGAAAGAACCGGTGCTGGGCGTCGTGCTGGCCAGTCAGGGGTATCCGGAAAGTTCAACGAAAGGTGCGAAGGTCAGCAATCTTGAGCAAGTGGATGCGACCGTCTTTCATATGGGAACGGCGATCGAAAACGGACAGCTGGTGACCTCCGGCGGACGAGTGCTGTTTGTCGCTGCGCAGAGGCCGACGCTGAAGCAGGCGCAGGCTGCGGCGTATGCCGAAATTGAAAAAATTGCCTGCGATGCGCTGTTTTACCGTCATGATATCGGGGCGCGGGGACTGCAGGATTGTTGACAGCGAACCGGCTTTGCGGTACACTAGCAATACTGTAAGGAGGCCATCATGACGAAATCGAAGAAAACATTTCAGAAAATCATGGTGATCGGCTTGATCAGTTTCATCTGTTTGATGATGATTCTGAATACGATCCTGATGTTTTAAAAAGATACGCATTCACAAACAGGAAGCGGACGGGATAAGACAAAACTTCCGCTTTTTCTCTATTTGCGGCTTGGATCCGTTTTTCGGCCGAGCAAAGCCGATTCATTTTACGAAAAAGGGGGGATAAAGGATGGATCAAACTAAAAAAGAGGCTTTGGGAGCCTCGCTGGCAGTCTTTCCCGGCTATCTAGTCGTGGGTATCGCTTTCGGTCTGCTTGCCCAGCAGCACCAGATCAGCTGGGGCTGGGCTGTGTTAATGAGCGTTGTTGTCTATGCCGGCTCGATGCAGTTTGTCGGAATTTCGCTGATCGCCCAAGCGGCCAGTCCGCTGCAGGTGATCTTCATGACGCTGGCCGTCAATCTGCGGCATCTGTTTTACGGTTTTTCATTTCTGCAGGAATTTGGCGAGCGCGGCCTTCGCCGGCTGTATCTGATTTTTGGACTGACCGATGAAACCTACGGCTTGTTATGTCAGAAAAAGCTGGAGAAAAGGGCGGCGCCGCAGCGGCTGTATTTCTGGATTACCTTGCTGGATCAGCTGTGGTGGATTTGGGGAACGCTGATCGGAGCGGCGGTCGGTTCGGTTATTCCTTTTGATACAACAGGAATTGACTTTGCAATGACCGCGCTGTTCTTTGTTACCTGCCTGGATCAGCTGAAATCGGCCAATACGCCGATCCCCACGGGGATTGGACTGATCAGTGCCGTGGCCGCGCTTGTTTTCTTCGGCGCTGACGGCATGATTCTGCCGGCTCTGGTGATGATTGCAGCGGGCTTATTGGGCGTGCGGCGAACGTTGCAGCGAAGGGGGCTGATCCAATGAATCCTATTCTGATTTCAATTTTGTTGATGGCTGCGGTCACCTTCCTGACACGCTGGCTGCCCTTTGCGGCGTTTCGCCCCGGTCAGCCGATCCCCAAAACGATTGCTTATCTGGGGCAGGTCTTGCCGATGGCGATGATGGCGATGCTGGTGGTGTATGGCCTGCGTACTGCTTCGTGGCTGGGACCGTACCATGGGACGCCGGAACTGCTGGCACTGGCGCTGACCGGCTTCATCCATCATTGGAAACAGAACAGTCTGATGAGTATCGGCTGCGGTACATTGTTTTATATGTTTCTCGTCCAGCAGATCTTCCGTTGAAAACAGACTGCAAAATGCAGTCTGAAACGCATGAAAATTTTCAATGCAAGCTTTGAGGGAAATCTGGTATAATGGGAATACTCTAAAAGGGAAAGGAATGGATTATGGAATACTTGAAATTAATCGGCATTCTGATCATTGTGGTTGGATTTGCCTTAAAGTGGGACGTCATTGCGGTCGTTTTAATCTCTGGTTTAGTTACTGGACTGGTCTCAGGCCTGAATTTTATTCAGATCTTGGAGATTATGGGGAAATCGTTTGTGGATAACCGTCTGATGTCGATCTTTTTGATCAGCTTTCCGGCGATTGCCTTGATCGAACGCTACGGCATGAAGGAGAGGGCCGCGGAATTGATCGGCAAGATCAAAAACGCAACGGCCGGCAAGGTCTTGTCTATTTATATGGTTGTTCGAATTTTGGCTTCGGTGATGTCAATTCGATTAGGCGGTCATGTGCAGTTTGTCCGGCCGCTGATTCTGCCGATGAGTGAAGCGGCAGGGCAGACCGCCATCAAAAAACCGCTGAATGAAAAGCAGCGTGAACGGATTAAAGGTCTGGCCGCCGCGGTTGAAAACTACGGCAACTTTTTCGGTCAGAACATTTTCTTAGGTAACAGCGGCGTTCTGTTAATTCAGGGGACTTTGGCTGCGGCCGGATATGAAGTAACGCTGGGTTCAATTGCGCAGGCTTCCATTCCAGTTGGAATCGTTGTCACCCTCTTTACAATCATCCAGGTCTTATTGGCTGATCGCAAGCTGAAAAAGGAGGTGCAGGCATAATGGATTTAAAAACAGTGCTGAATTGGGGCAGTGAAATCATTTTCTGCCTGTGCGGACTGGTCAGCTTTAACGCCGCGTGGCGCGGGCTGCAGAACGAGAAGTGCCGGATCGGTACGTTTGCTTTTTGGACAATCCTAGGTTTAATCTTTATTCTAGGGCCTTATCTGCCCTATGCTCTGACAGGCGCTTTGCTTCTGGTGTTGGGCTGTCTGACGGCGGCCAAACAAGTGCAGATGGGGAAATTTGTTCCTTCAGAAGCGGCATTCCGCAAGGCGCAGGCGGATAAGCTGGGCAACAAGATATTCCTGCCGGCGATCACGATCGGCGTTGTCGCCCTGGTGCTGTCGATGCTGAAATTTTCCGGCAGTTCCCCGGTCATTTCGTTTCCGTTAGTTTGGGGCTTGATTCCGGCTGCGGTTTTGATCGTCTGGGCCGGTTTGAAGTTTGTAGGTGCAAAGAAGCTGGAAGCTCAGGCAGCCCGCAAAGCGCAGCGTCAGGCTGGGCAGTTAGCGATTGCCGGTGTGATTTTAGCTGTGGTGACCTTCATCTTGTCACAGCTTCAATTCACTGTTGCGGAAGGAGGCGTGTCGTTTCCATCCGCTCTGGCAATTGGTTTAGCTTCGATTTTAGCTTATCTGATCGGTGTGGCAATCACTAGGCCGAAGTTTGCGGATACGCGGGATGATACTGCGCGGCTGTTGATGACGGTGGGGGCTGCCAGCCTGCTGCCGCAGCTGTTAGGTGCTTTGGGCTCAGTCTTTACAGAAGCCGGCGTCGGGGCAGTCATTTCCGGCATCATGGCGAATGTGGTACCGCAGGGCAGTATTGTTCTCGGCGTCATTGTGTATGTAGCCGGAATGGTGCTGTTTACGATGGTGATGGGCAATGCCTTTGCGGCGTTTTCCGTCATCACCGTCGGAATCGGTGTACCGTTTGTCATTCTGCAGGGCGGAGATCCGGCGATTGTCGGGGCCTTGGGCATGACGGCGGGTTTCTGCGGGACACTGATGACGCCCATGGCCGCTAATTTCAACATTGTTCCGGCAGCCGTGCTGGAAACGAAGGACAAGTATACGGTGATCAAGGCTCAGCTGCCGATGGCGCTGGTGATGATCGCCGTGCATGTTATCCTCATGCTGGTGCTGGCTTTCTAAATTCAAGTATTTCTCAGCATCTTTGCGTAGGGTAAAATCGCAGATTTTGAAGTAAAAAATACACAAGGAGGACAGATCAATGAAAATATTAGTGACAGGCTTTGACCCTTTTGGCGGAGAGTCCATCAATCCGGCGATTGAATCTGTTAAGCGGCTGCCGGAGGTGATCGGCGGAGCGCAGATTATGAAACTGGAAATTCCAACCGTTGTCCATAAGTCGTTAGCGGTCATCCGCGAGGCCATTCTCAAAGAAGATCCGGATATGATCTTATCCATCGGTCAGGCCGGCGGACGGGCAGAGATTACAGTGGAGCGGGTCGGCATCAATGTTGATGATTGCCGGATCAGCGACAATGAAGGCAATCAGCCGGTGGATGAGCTCATCTATGCCGATGGGCCGGATGCTTACTTTGTAACGCTGCCGATCAAGGCGATGGTGAAGGCGATGCAGGAAGCGGGCATTCCCGCTTCGGTTTCCAACAGTGCCGGAACGTTTGTATGCAATCATGTGACTTACGGCGTCCGTTATCTGATTGAAAAAGAATTTCCGGGCAAGCGCTCCGGGTTCATTCATATTCCGTATCTGCCATCGCAGGCGGCATCAAAAAAAGCGATGCCGTCGATGGAACTGGACACGATTGTCCGAGGATTGACTGCAGCAATTGAAGCGATGATCGAACATCAGGAAGATGTGAAGATTACCGGCGGAACAATCTGTTAAAGAAGCAGTACGGGGGCTGAATTATGAAAATTGCGTTAGGACAAATCAAGGTTAAGCAAGGACAGCCGACGGAGAATCTGGTAGCTATGCGCCGTATGATTGAACAGGCCAAAGCTGAACATGCGGATCTGATCGTTTTTCCGGAAATGGCACTGAGCGGATACTGTCTGCAGGATCAATGGCTGGATCTGGACTGGTGTCGGAATCTGGACAGCTTCAATGATGAACTTCTGGCCTTGTCCGAGGGGATTGGGATTCTCTATGGTAATCTATGGAATAAACCGCTGGGGCAGGCAGTCTGCGGCCGTGACGGTCGTCCGATTCGCTGCAATGCCGCGTATTTCTGTTACAACCAAAAATGGGTGAAGAAAGAAAAGGATGCGTTGGATGGGATTTATATCAAACATCTCAATCCGGATTACCGCGTTTTTGATGATTCCCGTTATTTTCTTTCCGGAATTGAGATTGCGATGCGCAATCAAAAAGCCGTTGATTCCATGATCAGTCCGTTTCTGTTTGAAAAGGATGGGAAAACGTGGCGGATCGGCGTTGAGATTTGCGAGGATCTGTGGAGCGATGATTATGCACTGGATGTGACGGAAGCTTATCTGCGTCAGGATGTGAATCTGATCATCAATCTGTCCTGTTCGCCATGGACAGTCAATAAGGAACACTCCCGTGATAAACGGGTGAAATCCCATGCAAAAAAAGCGTCGGGACACTTTGTGCCGCTGGTGTATGTCAATGCCTGCGGTATGCAGAATAATGGCAAGAATGTCATGGTGTTTGACGGCGACAGCACGATTTATGGAGAAAATGGCGATCGTCAGATTTCATTGAATGATACGTTTGAAGCAGAATGCCGAACCTGTTCGCTGCATGAGCATCAGACGATTTCCCGTCAGTCTGAATCGAAGCTGATGACGGCTTTGGTTTGTGCGGTCCGCGAATTTGACCGGCAGATGTTTTCGCCGAAGATGAAATGGATCGTTGGTTTGTCCGGCGGTCTGGACAGCAGTATTACGTCGGCACTATTAGTTTATGCTTTAGGAGCGGAGCGGGTCGTTGGCTACAACATGGCCAGCCGCTATAACAGTCTGACGACCAAAAACAACGCAAAGGCTCTGGCAAATCGGCTAGGCATAACCATCCGCGAGGGTAGTATTGAGAAGATTGTGGATGCAACGGTGGAAACGCTGCAGGACTATGGCTATCCGCAGGCTGAGGGACTGGCGCTTGAAAATATCCAGGCTCGCCTGCGTGGTCACCTGTTGTCCAGCTTTGCGTCGATGGAAAACGGTGTGATCGTCAACAACGGCAACAAGGTCGAGGCGGCCTTGGGTTACTGCACGTTGTATGGCGATGCCATCGGTGCGCTCTCGCCGATTGCGGATTGCACGAAGGTGCAGTTGTTTGATTTAGCGAAACAAATCAATGCTGCATTTGGCAAAACGATCATTCCGGACAATCTGCTTCCGGAAATTCATGGCGATTCACTGATCTGGGAATTCCCGCCGTCTGCGGAATTAAAAACGGATCAGCGGGATCCGATGAAGTGGTTTTATCATGACTGGCTGATTGGCAAGCTGACAGAATACCCAAGCGCACAGGTCGAGGAAATCATGGGAGATTATCTCAACGGAACGCTGCAGGACAGTGAAATGGGCCATTGGATTCGTTATTATGGTCTGGATGATCCGGAAGCCTTTATTCAGGATTTAGAATGGGTATTGCGGACGATGAAGGGATCCGTATTCAAGCGAATTCAGTTCCCGCCGATTGTGATGATCAGCCGCGGTGCTTTCGGCAATGATGTGCGGGAGGCTCAGATGCATCCGGAAACAACGCGTCGCTATCGTGAGCTTCGGGATAAGATATTAGCGCTGAAAAAACCAAGTTCACTGGGAAAATAAAGTAATCTTAAAGTAATAAAGAGGCAAAGAAAAAGCTGAGGAGGACAGATATAATCCTGTTTCCCTCAGCTTTTTTTTGTGAAACTGGTTTGTTAATGCTTTTGTTCAGCGCTTAAATCAATCATGTCTGCGAAGACCGGGGTTGGCAGGCCAAAGCCCCCATGAACAGCCATAACCTGCCCCGTTGTATAGGCAGATTCATCGCTGGCGAAGTAAACAACTGCCGCGGCAATCTCTTCCGGTTTGCCCATCCGTTTGATCGGTGTGTGGCGCAGGAAGAACTCCTGAAATTCCAAGGACATGTTGTTCATCACGGCGTCGGTTGCGGTCTGTCCTGGACAAACGACATTAACGCGGATGTTGCTGCGGGCTGTCTGCACAGCGATGTTTTTAGAAAGATAGATGATCGCATCTTTGCTGACCGCATATCCAATTCGGGCAATATCCGGGGTTAGGCCGCCGATCGAGCTGATGTTGATAATGCTGCCGCCGCCTTGCTTTTCCATATGCGGAATGACAGCTTGGCTGCTGACATAGACACTGGCCAGGTTGATATTGACCGTCGACTGGAAATCTTCCCATTTTGTATGTTTAATATCAAGATCTGTTTGCGGATTGGAGGTACCGAAATTGTTGACCAATACATCGATTCGCCCTTCAAGCTTGATCACTTCTTCGATCATTGTCCGGTAGGAATCCAGTTTGGTCGCATCGTTGTAGACCGTGTGGACACGATAACCTTTCTGATTTAATTCCTCAGCTCGCTGCTGAGCCAGATCTAAATTACGGGCTGCCATATAAACGATTGCGCCTTCCTTGGCGCAGGCTTGGATGGTAGCCAAACCAATGCCTCGGGTCGAGGCCGTAACCAATACTACTTTATCTTGTAATCGCATTTTTTTCTCCTTAGGGTAATGTAGGTATTATAAGTCAGAATCGGAAAAAAGAATATCGAAACGCCCCGATAAAAGGTTGGAAATCGAACACAAGTTAAGCTTAGAGGCTTATATGTGATGTTTAAAGGAACAAAAGGAAAACAGCGCTGAGGAAAAACGGTTTTCTCTTGACGCTGTTTTCTAAAATTGTACTGGAACGAAATTATTGAACAGAAGCATCGTAAATCGATTGAATCGAAGATTTCAACAGAGTATTGAATTCTTCATCGGTTTGCTGAGCCTTAAGACCTTCGGTTAAAGCGCGGGAGAAGCTGGCGATCAGGCCTGGATTGCGCGCCAGTTTTTCGTTGGCTTCCTTGCGGGAATAGCCGCCGGATAAGGCAACGACACGCACAACATGCGGATCTTCCATCAAGTCACCGTAAAAGCCATCAACGGTCGGAATCGAAAGCTTAAACATCAAGCGGACATCCTCTGTTAATTTGGCCAGGTGCTGCTGGATTTCAGCTTTCAGCAGTAGTTCACATTTTTCCTTGTCGGCAATGGTGATGTCAACTTCCGGCTCCAGAATTGGAACGAAGCCAGCTTTGGCAATTTCCAAGCCGATTTCAAATTGCTGGGCTACAATAGCATGGATTCCAGCAGGATCGGCTTCCTTGATGACTGAGCGCATTTTAGTGCCAAAAATATGCCGATCTTGGGCTCGTTCAAGCAACGCCTTCAGATTCAGAATCGGCTTCATCAGCTGAACACCGTTTTCCAGTGGAGCTAATCCTTTATCTACTTTTAAGATTGGAAGAATCCCTTTCTTTTCCCACAGATAATCAGCGGTATACTGACCTTCAATCTGACGATCCATGGTCATTTCAAAGAGGATAGCGGCCAGAATTTGTTCGCTGGTAAAGGCTGGACTGGTGATAATGCGAGTTCTCATCTGGTGGATCAGATCAAACATCGCTTCTTCACCCTCATACTGATCTTCCTCAATTCCATACAGCCGAAGTGCTTTCGGTGTACTTCCTCCACTTTGGTCCAGAGCGGCGATAAAGCCTGAGGCGAAATGCATACGATTCAGTTGTTCTTGATTCATGCGAAACCCTCCTTTTCTCTTGCCCGGGATGATTCAGTTCATCTCTAAACTCATGATAGCACTTTCTTTTTAAAATATCTACGATATCTCACTGGACATCGGGATAATTAAACACTGCCGAGCAGGACTGTTTTATGATATGATGTACAAGGTGATAACGATGAAGGAAAAAAAGAAAGAAACGAATAAAGCACTAAAAAAAGCACCTAAGAAAGATCTGAAGAAAGAACAAAAGAAGGAACCTACTTATACATTAAAAACAATCTGTTCGGGACTGGATGCTTCCGGCAAGGGAATTGTTAAGATCAAAAATGACAAGGTTTTGATTGAAAATCTGCTTCCCCAAGAGGAGGTAGAGTTGGAATATACGATCAAAAAAGAGCCTAAGGTGATCTCTGCGATGCGCTTAAGCGAAAGTGCTGATCGGGTAAAGCCGCGCTGCCGGATCTTTGATCGCTGTGGCGGATGCCAACTTCAGCATGTGAACTACAAAGCTCAGCTGGAATGGAAAAAGGAAAAGGTACAATCGCTTTTAGGCCGCTATGGACAGGTTCAGGAGATTCTGGGAATGGAGGAACCATGGGCATACCGCAACAAGGTGATTGCTACGTTTTCGTTGAATAAGAAGGGCAAGGTGATCGCCGGCATCTATGAAGAGGACAGCCATCAGGTTGTACCTTATTCAGAATGCTGGATTCAAGATGCGATGGCAGCAAAGATTTTAAATACTTTGTGTGAACTGATGACAAAATTCAGGATCGAACCGTATGATGAAGATAAACGAACAGGATTAGTCCGTCATTGTTTGATTCGAATTGGTCATGTCAGCCGTGAAGTGCTGGTTTGTCTTGTGTGTGCTTCTCCGATTTTCCCAGCGCGAAAGCAACTGGTTCAGCAGCTGCGCAGCCGACATCCGGAGATTACAACGATTGTCATGAATGTCAATAACCGCAGTACAAGTATTGTCCTGGGACAGCAGGAACGAGTGTTGAGCGGAACGGGGAAAATTCAGGATCAGCTGTGCGGGCTCAGATTTTCCATTACCGCGAAGTCTTTTTATCAGATCAATACGCAGCAGACAGAAATCCTGTATTATAAAGCAATGGAACTGGCAAATTTAACCGGTCAGGAACGTGTTCTGGACGCTTATTGTGGGATTGGAACGATCAGTCTAGTCGCTGCTCAGAAGGCGAAAGAGGTAGTCGGTGTCGAGGTAAACCCCGTTTCGATTAAAAATGCGATTGAGAATGCTCGCGTAAATCATATTCGCAATGCTTGGTTTGTGGAGGCTGACGCCGGCTTGTTTATGGAACAAGCAGCTCGGGAAGGACAACGGTACGACGTTGTGTTGATGGATCCTCCACGCTCAGGTGCAGATGAGCGATTCTTAAAGTCTTTGTGTCAGCTGAGTCCGGATCGAATTGTTTATATTTCATGCAATCCTTCCACACAGGCAAGAGATCTGCGTCATTTAACTCACGAAGGGTATCAGGTGGAAGCGATTGTTCCCGTAGATTTATTTCCGATGACAGTTCATGTTGAGACGGTAGTTTTGATGTCAAAGGTGAACCGGGGTAAATAAGAATAATGTAGTAAACAAAAGGCTTTTCAGAGAGCTGTCGTTAATGAGTACGATTGGCAGCTGGAAAGCCTTTATTTTTATGCTTGAAAGTGGCTTTGTGGGACTGGTCCACAATGCAGGGTTGAAACTAGGGAATAGATAACATACTAAAATGAACCTTTTGGGTTCACTGTTTAACGATTGGTAGGAATAGAAAAAACAGCGACCGGATATCCAGCCGCTGTACGCCATTAACGGTAATTCTTGTTATAGAGCTCTTTCTCATATGACTGCATCTTCTTCATGTTATTGTACGCCTTGGATTTTCCTTTTTTAAATCAATCTACTTAAGCACATTGCTAATCTGTGGATCTTCCATAAGAAGCGAGAAGATGACTTTTGGATCATTTGGGGTTTTTGCTTAAGTCAGGGATTTAAATCGAGACTAAGGTCTAAAAATTTATATTAAAATAGTAGGCACTATGTGGAAATGATAGGCTGCTTATTTTTTTGATGCGTTGAAAAAAATATGGAAATTAGGTATAATAAATTATCTAATGAGTGTAATTTCTTAGACAGAAGAGAATTGTATGCTAAAAAATAATATAGAAGTGGACGTAAAGATAAAATGCATAGAGGAGGGCATGACACAGACTCAGCTTGCAGAGCAGATTAAAACGACAAGTCCGTATGTCAACCGTATTATCAAAAAGCAGGACGGTGTTGTAAACAAAACCTTTGTGCAGATGCTGGAAGCATTGGGATATGATATTGAATTAACATATGTGAAGCGAGAAGATTAGGAGGATACCACAGTGGATAGTTATGGAGAAATTCTCATATACCAATCTGATGATGGATTAACCAATATTGATGTAAAGGTTCAGGATGAAACCGTGTGGCTGACCCAGCAGCAGATGGCAGATTTGTTTCGAACATCTCGTACCAATGTTGTGGAACACATAAAACATATTTATGATGAAGGTGAGCTTGATGAAAATTCAACCCGTCGGAATTTCCGACAGGTTCGAAAAGAAGGAAATCGTGAAGTAGCAAGAGAGATACCCTTTTACAATCTTGATATGATTATTTCTCTCGGATACAGAGTGAAATCTGCTATTGCAACTAATTTTAGACGATGGGCAACAGTGCGTTTGAAAGAATATATGATCAAGGGATTCACTATGGATGATGACCGTCTGAAGGAGTTGGGTGGTGGTGGATACTTTAAAGAACTATTGGAGAGAATCCGTGACATCCGGGCATCTGAAAAAGTATTCTATCGTCAGGTGTTGGAAATCTATGCTACAAGTATAGACTATGATCCCAAAGCGGAAGTTTCTGTTCAGTTTTTCAAGAGAGTACAGAATAAAATTCACTATGCTGTTTCTGGAGAAACGGCAGCAGAGGTGATTTACCATCGTGCAGATGCTGAAAAAGACTTTATGGGATTGATGTCATTTTCTGGGGAACAACCGACTTTGAAGGAAGCAAAAATTGCAAAAAATTATTTGGATGAAAAAGAACTGCGGGCCATGGGGCAGTTAGTATCTGGTTATTTGGATTTTGCAGAAAGACAAGCGGAACGGGAGATTCCAATGACAATGGTGGATTGGGCAAAACATCTGGATGGAATTTTAACTTCCACAGGCGAAAATCTTCTCATCAGAAATGGCACGGTTAGTCATTTGCAGGCGATGGAAAAGGCTCAGGCCGAGTATAAAAAGTATAAAGCTAAAACGCTTAGCAGTGTGGAAAAGGACTATTTGGAAAGCATCAAAACGCTGGAAGAAAAAGGAAAACAGCAGAAATAAGTTATTTGAAAATTTCGTAGAACTGTTTACTTGAACTATTCGGAATTTCCTGATAGTTGAGATATGAGGATATTCAGTTGTAAAGAAAAACTTTATAACTGAAGCGATGTGTATAAGTATAGTTTTAAGGGAGATGTGTTCATGAAAATTGCGATAGGAAATTTTACGCATTTTTAATGCGAAAACTATCCACGCACCAGTAATTCAAGAAGCTTTTATCAATATGGAAGTACATTGAAAGATATACAGGATCTAAGTGGTTACATCTTTGGTGATTGGACAAGTACAGCACATTTCTGCTGAGGAAAGATATGCACAAGGCTATGAACAACGATATGGTAAGGAAGGATTTATGATGCTGATACCGGCACCCCAAAATCTTGTTACAGGAAAACCAAATCAATCGGCGATAGCTACTGTAAATATTAAAAATTATGACTGACTACTTCCGATTTATTTGGAAATTATTTAGAATGAAAATTGGGATTTAGTTTGCGACTGTCGAGGAGGTTAACTATGGAATATACACCTATAGAAAAAGATGTCCTTTTAATGATGAAAAAGACGAATTTTAAGAATTTATCTAAAAATGATGTTATTAGTTTCGTGTCAAAATTAGGAGAATTGCGTCCAGAAGTCGCAAAAGAGGTTCTTGCTCAGTATCCAGAATTTGTAAAGTTGGTGAACTCTACTCTAGCAGAATATAAAAATATGATTGATTCTATCGTTAAAAGTGATGATGAGAGTCTTAAAGTGTATTACAGTATCGCAGATAAAGAAATGGATAGTGCATCAGATAGTAGGAAACAGTTTTACAATCTTGTGAAACAAGTTCAATCAGATTACAGCAAATGCTTAGATAATCCAAACTTATCTCCAAAAATGCTTATGGAGGTATTAAACAGGGAAACTGAATTTATTAAGATGGCTAATGAAAAAGACACAGAAATTCGTGACCAAGAAAAAGAAATCGAAAGTAAAGCTTATAAAAAAGATACGGAAAAAAGAGAATTCAATTGGAAACTTGTAAGCGGAATCAGTTTGGCATTAGTTACGGTTGCAGGAATTAGTGCAGGAGTGCTGGGTGGTAAATTTGATTTTAAGCTACCAAATAAAAGTTGAAACCTAAAATAACTCATTTTATTCATGATATAATTATGGACATAGAAACCGTTGCCTGTTCTCCCATGGACAGACCTCTGTTTTGAAAATGCCGTTGACCGATTACCGATGGGAGAACGTCCAAAACAGTGAAAAAGCCATAAATCACCCTTGATCTATTTACTGAAATACAAGCATTTTCTAAGGATTTCGGCTTGGACTTGTTCATGCAAATTCAGCGGATTTTGTGGACTTATTACCCGCAATAATAAGGACTTAGGCTCTAACATCGCTATCAAAACTACACGCTCAAGCCATGCTGAAAAGGTTGTGTTGATGTCTAAAAAATGAATAGGAGAAAGATGAACTATGGAATTATTTAAAAAATCAGAAGTGACGATTCTGAAAGAGTCCAGCTACAATCGGGTATATCTGGAAAAGCTGGAAGGATTACTTATCAAGGCGAATGGGGATGTAAAAGATAAGATTCAGAAAGAGTGTGCTATTGCAAAAGCGGGTATTATAGGTGAGGATAATATTCTGTTTGAACTAAAAAACAGCAATATAGATATGGTTGTATTGCATGATATCTATATTGAAACAGTAGATGGCCGCAGTGCACAAATTGATTTTGTTGTTGTGACATCAAAGATTACGTTTATTATTGAATGTAAAAATCTATATGGAAATATTGAAATTGATTCAAAAGGAAATTTCATTCGTGTAATGGAGTATGGTGGAAAAAAACATAAGGAAGGCATATATTCTCCAATTACTCAAAATGAACGACATATGACTATACTAAAGGAATGCAATGCAGAGAATAAAAGTGTATTACAGGCTGCATTGATTAGAAAATATTTTAATGACTTCAATAAGTCACTGGTAGTTTTAGCAAATCCAAAGACTATTCTTAATGACCGATATGCAAAGAAAGAAATAAAAGAGCAGATTCTTCGAGCTGATCAGCTTATTAAAGTTATGAAAGAGATGATTTCAAAATCAAAAGAAATTGCTTCTTCGAGAAAGGATATGCTGAAAACTGCTGAAAATATTTTACGATTAAATAAAGACATGAGTAATGACTATATTACTAAATATGAAGAATTAGTATCAAATATGCAAAATACTGTAACTACTCAAGAAAACGAAATGCAAGAGGCAAAAGCAAAGCTTGAGACTATGGTCTGCAAAAGGTGTGGGGCACCTCTAGTGCTAAGAACTGCAAAAAAAGGGGATAAAGCAGGAAACCAATTTTATGGCTGTTCAAATTATCCAAAATGCAGATTCATTAAGAATATCGAATAGATGAAATTCGATTGAGGATATACTGGAGCAAAATTAAGCAGGGATATAAAGCGTAAAATAAGGAATAGGTTTTAGCTTTATAGTATATCTGTATATGGATTAAATTACCTTGTTTATATCGGTAGTTATAGAAGAAATTAAATAATAATGAAAACAAATGCCTTATATTTCATGATTCAATTCCGAAGATAATATTAAATTCTTTTGAGAGTTAAGCGAAAACCAATCAAATAGCCGGATTCATAAGTTCTAATTTTTCGATATATTTCCATAAACGAACTGTTACTAAAATCGATGGTAGGATATTCATGCGCTTAACTCGTGACATGTTGAAACGGTAGCATTGATGTCAAGGAAGACATGAATTTCAGTAGTATAATCATGTCATGATGCCGGGTCAAAAGTCTTATATTTCACAGTAAATATAGCTCATTAAGGAGTAACTACAAAAAAGTTTTATGCAATGGTTCAAAATAAGATGCACTATACAGTATATGGGCATACAGCTGTTGAATTGATTGTAGAGAGCAGACCATACAAAAGAGCATACTGCATTAACCACATGGGCAGATGTGCCTGAAGATAAAATCAAGAAAAGTGATGCCACAATTACAAAGAGTTTTCTGAACCAAGAAGAAATGAAGCAATTAGATCGTATGGGTAAAGCATATCTAGATTTTGCCGTAAATATAAGATATATTCTATTGACAATGCAGTATTTGGAAAAACGTCTTGATAGTTTTATTGAGATGTTACGGAATTTTGCAGGGTGCAGGTAAAGTGATTGCTGAGATTGCAAAACTTCATACAGACTGATTTGAAAAATATAGAATTATTCAGGTCAGATTATTTATGTCTGATTTTGATAAGTGATAAGTATATGTTGGAATCAGAAGAAAATGTAAAGGAATGAAGGTTTTTATTTTGATATAATTAACGTTCATTCAAACTCGTTTGAGAGAAGACATTCTTCCTTTCAATAAGTTTACATAACAGGATGAGGCGATCGGTATGGATCATAAAGTTAATAAGAATAAAAATTTGAATGTTATTATTCATATATCAGAAGAGAGTCGGATTTAAATTGAATCAGTCTTTTACGCAGATACTTTTTGGCTTTCTTCGGACAAAAAGATCAGAAGACACTGGATCTTCTGAAATTTTCCGAAAAGGAAAATTAAGTTTAGAAAAGGGGGATTAAGGATGAAGCTGATCATTGCACCGGCAAAACGGATTAAAGATGATGAAGTATTTCTGAAGCCCCGTCATTTTCCTTTTTTTCTGGAAGACAGCCGAAAACTTTTGAGTGTCATGAAAACATTGTCGGCAAAACAGCTGGAAAAACTGCTGAAATGCAGTCCCAAAATTGCGGAGGAAGCCGCGAAGCAATATCAGCGGATGGATTTGGATCAGGAGGGAACTCCGGCGCTTTTAAGTTATGACGGAATTCAGTATTGGACGATGGCACCGCATGTTTTTACGGATGATCAGCTGACTTATATGGAAGAACATGTTCGCATTCTTTCAGGTTTCTATGGTCTGCTTCGGCCTTTGGATTCAATTCATCCCCATCGCTTAGAAATGGATTCACCATTAAAAACATCGGATTTTCATAGCTTGTATGAATTTTGGGGAGATCGGCTATATCGACATTTAACACAAACAGACTCAGTCATCATTGATTTGGCCAGCGCTCAGCATGCCCGCAGCGTCAGCCGCTATGCAGCATCGCCAGTGCGGGTTATCAAGTGCTGGTTCTACGAAGAAACGGCACAAGGACTTCGTGAAAAGGGCGTTTATGTCAAGATGGCACGCGGAGAGATGGTTCGCTATTTAGCTGAAATCCAGGCGGAAGATCCTGATCTGATCAAGACGTTCCATCGCCGGAATTATCATTTTTGTCCCGACCTTTCCAATGATCAAAACTTTGTCTTTACGAGGAAGAACGCAGGATAACATTTGTCTGAGTCCAGAACGGGAAGATTCCCTGATTTGTCCGCGCTGCGGTGGGAAACTGCTTTTAAGAACGGCGAAAAAAGGAAAAAATACCGGAAAATCCTTTTATGGATGCGCCAATTTTCCTCAATGCCGCTATGTCAAACCTTTGGATTGAACGAAGAGAAAGCAAGCCGAGAGTAAAAGAACCTTGCTAAAAAACCAGTCAGACAGTTAAAATAAAGTGAACAAGAACTCTGCAGAAAAGGGAGGGAAAAGGTTTGGAGAGATTAGGAATCATTGCAGCGGCAGACGATGAAATTCAGCCGCTGATCGATCAGATGCAAATTGAAAGCGTCATTGAAACGGCGAAACTGAAATTGTTTGTCGGTCAATGGCAAAAACAGGCGGTGATTGCCGTTCGCTGCGGCGTAGGCAAAGTCAATGCAGCACTCGCTGCTCAGCTATTGATCAATCAATCCATCTCGGCGCTCTTGATGATTGGGACAGCTGGAGCATTGGATTCCCGCCTAAAGATTGGCGATGTTGTGATTTTGGAACAGTGTACTTATCACGATGTAGACCTTCAGGGAGTTTTGATGGATTATCATCCTTATATGGAAGATCCATGGTTTGCCAGCGATTCAAAACTGACTGCCTGGGCTAAAGCTGCGGCGATGCAGGCTGATCTGCAAGGTCAGGTGCGGACGGGACGAGGCGTTACAGGCGATCAATTTATTGATCAGGATCAGCGGGATTCAATCATCGAACGGCTGGATCCACTTTGTGTCGATATGGAAAGTGCAGCCGTGGCGCATGTTGCTTATGCCAATGACGTTCCTTTTCTGGCAATTCGTGCGATTTCAGATACACCCTTTAACAGCGGCCTGGAAGTATACCATGCACATTCAGAAAGCGCAGCTAAACAGGCGCTGATTCTGTTCAATGCGATGATGAGAAAAGGAAAACCGATTGAATGAAAGAAAAGACAAAAATGATTGCCGGAGAACACTATAATCCACTGGATCCGCAGCTGATTGTTCTGCGGGACAGAGCCGGCCGAATTTGTCATCGGTATAACAAAAAAGTTTTCCATGAAATTAATCTGCGCAATCGGCTGTTGCGCAAACTGGTAAACACGACGGGGAATTTCTGGGTAAAGCCGCCATTCTATTGTGATTATGGTTTCAACATTACTTTGGGTTCGGATGTGATGCTGAACTATGGCTGCGTATTGCTGGACGTCTGTCCCATTACGATTGGCGATAAAACGTTGATCGGCCCGCAGGTTCAGCTGGTCACAGCCTGCCATGCGTTAGAACCTGAGCTACGTGAGAAAAATGTGGAATGGGGAAAGCCAATTACCATCGGCAGAAATGTTTGGATTGGAGCAGGAGCGATCCTATGTCCGGGAGTTACGGTTGGGGACAACACTGTGATAGGAGCAGGCAGCGTGGTCACCCGATCCCTGCCGGAAAATGTCGTTGCGGTCGGCAATCCCTGCCGCATCCTCAGACAGCTTGGGGAAGCACCAAATCCAAAAGAAGATGACGAAAAAAGAAGCCATTTTATTGAGCCGGAGTAAACTCAATAAAGGCTTCTCTTTTCATTTCCAATAAACCTAAAGTTTGGCGATCAGGGCATCAGTAAATTCGATTGTTGAGGCTGTACCGCCCAAATCCCGTGTGCGGATTGACGTTTCACTCAGCACACTCACTAAAGCCTGATGAATCCGCTGCGCATGCTCGTCATACCCTAAATGCTCCAGCATCATGCATGCCGACTGCAGCAAAGCGGTTGGATTGGCAAGATTTTTCCCGGCAATGTCCGGCGCCGAGCCATGCACAGCTTCAAAAATCGCGATATCTTCGTTGCGGTTGACCCCTGGCAGTAATCCCAGACCCCCAATTAAACCACTGGAGAGATCGGAAAGGATATCACCATATAAATTCGGCATGACCATGATATCAAACTGTTCCGGATGCATGACCAGCTGCATGCACGCATTATCAACAATCAAATCATTCGCTTCGATGTCCGGATAAAGAGCCGCTGTTTCGCGGAAGACCTGCAGGAACAGTCCATCACTCTGCTTTAAAATATTGGCTTTATGCACGCAGGTAACTTTTTTTCGCTGGTGCGCGAGGGCATAATCAAATGCCGCCTGAATAATCCGTTTGGAAGCGGGACGGGTGATCCGCTTGATCGCCTCAACGGTGTCCGCATCCACGACGCGTTCTTCACCAATATATAAATCTTCTGTGTTTTCACGGAAAATGATCAGATCGACTTGATCATATCGGGTTTTTATACCCTTTAATGAATGAGCAGGACGGATGTTTGCGTACAGATCAAACGCCAGCCGCAATCCGACGTTTACGCTGCGGAAGCCCTTGCCAATCGGCGTGGTACAGGGGGCTTTTAGCGCCACCTGGTTACGGCGGATGGACTGCAGCGTGGCTTCCGGAATCAGACTGCCGGTCTGTTCCCATGCTTTCTGGCCTAAACTCTGCCGGTCAAAGCTTAGGGGAGCCCCTGCCGCATTTAAAACACGGACGACCTGAGCTGTAATCTCCGGGCCGATGCCATCGCCCTCGATCAAAGTGATTGTTTTTGTCATGTTCAATGCCTTCTTTCTACCTGTTTTTAAGTGTACCGCATTCAAGAAAATTTGAAAAGAAGAAAATGAAAAACAAATCAAAGAATCTGAAAATTTTTTCTTTTCATATTCCCTCTGGATTTTTAAACGGACTGATTAAGGCCGGCTGAGTTTCCACGAGACGCCTAAAATCAGAACGGCTCCCACGATCTGGAGAATCGTAAAGGGTTCATGCAGTAAATAACCAGAAAAAAGCAGCGCGCTGATCGGATCAATATAGCTGAGAAAAGCCGCTGTCGTACTGTTCAGCTTCGGCAGCGCTGAGAAGTAAAGAGCGTAGGCGATTCCAGTATGAACAATCCCCAACACAAGCACAAGCCCCCATTGAATTGTGTTGATGGCTTTCCAATGAATCATCGGCGGCTGAATGAACAGATACAGAAGCAGGATGAGGGCAGCGATCAATAGCTGCAAGCAGGAACTGTCCAGTCCGGAGACCGCTTTAAAATAGGGATTGATCAAAATGATTCCGGCATACATCAGGGCAGCGATGAGCCCGAAACTGATTCCGATCACTGGATCACTTCCCAACTGTGCGCCCGGATTGATTAACAGACCCAATCCAATTAAAGCACTTAATAAAAGAATACCGGAGTGGCGGTTAAAAGTTCGCGAACGCATCAAGGTGAAAAAGGCAACGAGAATGGGCGCCAGATAATAACATAAGGTAGCGACAGAAACCGTGGTTCTGCGGTACGCTTCAAATAAGAAGACCCAGTTGGAACCAAGCAGGACGCCAGAGATCAACAAGGCCAGCCGCGCTTGAAATGACTTTGGAAGCTGCAGCGGTGTATGTCGGATCACTTTGTAAAGCCCCAGAACACCCGCTCCGATTCCGGCTCGCAAAGCAGCGATAACGGCAGAAGGCAGTGGAAGCTGCCGGACAAATAATCCCAGACTGCCGAAGATCAGCATCGCGCTGATCAGCTGAATTTGACTGCGTTTCATCTTATTTCACCTTTGCTCTCAAGAAGTTCTTAAATATAGGATAGAAAAGAAGCAAGGCGCTGTCAATGGAAAGCCATAAAAGAAAGCATGAGGAATGGACTATTTCGCTGCGCAGACCGTTTTCATGCGATGAATCAATCAAGAAAACGGAAAGAACAAAAAAAGGGTCAGTATGCAGATTCCTTATGCTTCCATTTATAAAATGCGGTATACTGGAAGAAAGAGCGGAGTGAGACAGATGAAAAAATTTATGGATGAAGATTTTTTACTGCAGAATGAAACAGCGAAGCGATTGTATCATGAGGCGGCGCAGAAGATGCCGATCCTCGATTATCACAATCATCTGGAACCTCAGGTCATCTATGAGGATCGATGCTATTCCGATATCGCCGAAGTGTGGCTGGGGCGCGATCATTATAAATGGCGGGCAATGCGAGCGGACGGTGTGAATGAAGAAAAGATTACCGGTAAGGCCAGCAATCGTGAGAAATTTAACGCCTGGTGCGCAACGATGCCAGATTTAATTGGCAATCCACTATATCATTGGACGCATTTGGAATTAAAACGATATTTTGGAATCGACGCTTTGATCTGTCCGGAAAATGCAGATGCAATTTGGCAACAGACTCAGGCGCTGCTTCAGACACCGGCGTATTCAACTCGCAATCTGCTGCGGAAGATGAATGTGAAAACCCTTTGCACAACAGACGATCCGCTGGATGATCTGCACTGGCATCGTGGGTTGAAGGATGATTTTGAAATTCGTGTGCTGCCGGCATTCCGGCCGGATCCCGTGCTGAATTTGGATCAGCCTGATTATTTAGAGTATATCGGCAGGCTGGAAGCCCTGACGAGTGAATACTGCGGCCAGTGGTCAGGATTAAAAACCGCCTTAAAAAAGCGAATGGATGTTTTTGGTCAGCACGGATGCCGTTTGAGCGATCACGCCCTGGATGGAAACTTTTATGCTCCGGCAAAGGATCAGGAAATTCAGGCGATTCTGGACTTGAAAAAAGCCGGACAACCTCTGACTTCACTGCAGCTGCGGCAATATCGTGGGGCTATTCTTATCTTTTTAGCCGGAGAATATGTGCAGCGCGGCTGGGCGATGCAGCTGCATATCGGAGCACTGCGCAACAACAATACCCGAATGTTCAAAACACTGGGTGCGGATACCGGTTATGACAGTACGGATGATCCGATGATTGCCGCTCAGCTCAATGCTCTGCTCGATGCGATGGAACAATCGCAGGGTGTTCCGAAGCTGATCCTGTATAGTTTGAATTCCAAGGATTATGAAGTTTTGGCTACGGCAGCCGGTAATTTTCAGGATGGAACGATTCCCGGAAAGATTCAATTGGGTTCGGCGTGGTGGTTCTGCGATCAGAAACGCGGGATAGAAAAACAGCTGGGTACGCTGGCTGAGGTTGGCTTGTTATCACGATTTGTCGGCATGCTGACGGATTCCCGCAGTTTCCTGTCATTTCCAAGGCATGAATATTTCCGCAGAATCTTGTGCAACAAGGTGGGAACTTGGGTGGAGAATGGTGAAGCGCCGCAGGATTGGGCTTTGCTGGAAAAGCTGGTTCAGGATATTTGCTATGATAACGCAGTCCGTTATTTTGATTTCTGAGAGGATAAGTGTAAAGAAAGAGAGTCAAGGGATCTTGGCTTTTTTTCATTCATCTATAAAAAGCGATGAAATGATCTTACACTATGTTGCAAAGCTGAATAGTGTATGATAGAGTGGAGATAACTTCAAGGGGAAAGGAAGATCAATATGAAAATCAATCAGCTTTGGATCCAAGAACAAAATGCTCAGTTCACATACCAATGTCAGATGTTCTTGGAGAAAGATGAAAGTTTCTGGCTGTCGGATCAAATGCTTATCGATACCCTCTCCAAGCAAAATGAACCCATTCCTTTTACGGTTTCAGAATCAGAAAAATTATTGTTTCGGGCAAATGCGCGTCAAATTACACCGCGGCTGGATCAGGCCGGCGAAGTGCTTCTCTGTTATCATGGCCAGGCTGAAGGGTGGGCGAATGTTCACCAATCAGGATTACTGGCGATGAATTTCTATTCCGTCTATTTCCCTCAGCAGAGAAACTTTTCCATGATTCCTTTTCTACTTGTCTATCAAGGCCGGCCCGGTCATGTCATGCTGGAAGGAAAATGGGACGAAACAATCCAGGGCTGGCGAAGTCAGGGTTTGGCTGGGGATCCCGGCCACTTTGTCATCATGGATCCGGCAATTCGGCGCGTGCAGGAAAATAATGTGGCTCAGTTTACTTATTTTGATGCCTCCGAAACAGCGTTGGTTTCCACGATGCTCAATGAAGTAGAACAGATCTTAGCCGACTACCAGCAGGCCTACGGCAGCCGTTGTTTACCGAAGCGGAAAATGATCTCTTTCAATCTTTACGACGATGGCAATTCCGGTGCTTTTCAGCGCGGCGACTGGACTTTTTATACGCGGATTCTGCCTGGAAAGGAGTATGATGAATTGCATATCCAGCAGATGATCGGTATCATGGCGCATGAATTCGGTCATCTCTGGTTTACCGGCGCGGATATTTCATCATGGGAGGACTGGCTGAATGAAACCGGGGCAGAATGGGCCTGCCTGCGCTATTTAATGAAGCAGAATCGACAAGCTCTGCTGAAGCAGAAATTGAATCGGCTGCTTGCTCTTTACGCGCAGGTTTCACCAATCCGCACGCCGGACCTGAAAAACAATGCGCAAAGCGTTCATATTAAAGGAACAGCGTTGTTTCTGAGCTTGGCTTTGCGGCATGGCGTGGAGGTTGTTGATCAGCTGTTGTATTTGCTCGCCGAGCTGCCGGAAAAGACGACCGCAGGCCTGTTAACCCAAATTCGGCAGAAGCTGTCTGCCCCATTGGCAGAAGAAATCGAATCTCTGCTGGATCAATCCGACTTTGGACTGACGGCAAAGGATTCGGCTTTTGAGCAGGTGCTGCATGTCAGGCTGACAGACTGACGGCATTCTGTTACCATCGCGGTTCACAAAAGCGAATTCAGGCATAAGACCAGATAAAAAAGAAAGTAAAGAAAAAGGAGACGCGCATCTCCTTTTTTAGTTTAAAACGCATTCATTAAATTGTCTTACCCGCGACATAGCCGGTTCTGACCGCTTCCAGGACGCTGCCGATGCCTTGCGCATCGCCGATCGTAATGACTTCATCACACAGATCCTGAATTTGATCCGCAAGAAGGGCATTAGGGCGATCTCCTACGGCGATGATAACATTATCTGCCGGAAGTGTCTGACAGCCTTGATCGGATTCAATGACAACCGCCTGATCCTGAATTTCGACACATCGTGTGTTCAGCAGCGTATTGCAGTTCAGATCGCGCAGATGGGCTTTGAGAATGAAGCGGGTCGTTTCAACCATCTTTCCCATTAACTGATCGCTCATTTCAACAATCGTCACATTTTTTCCTGCCTCCAGCATCCATTCCGCCGTTTCACAGCCGACCGAGCCGCCGCCGAGGATCACAATATTTTCGCCTGTCGGCTTTCCCATCAAGGCTTCCTTGGCATTCATAACAGACGGCTTGTCAAAACCTGGAATCGGCAGAGCCGCAGGCAGAACGCCGGTCGCAACAATGACGGTGTCCGGCTTTAAGCGCGCCACTTCCTCGCGGGTAATCGGATGATTCAGCGCTACTGTAAAGCCGCGGTATTCAGCCTGGACTTCCATATAAGGAATATAATCAGCTAAATTTTGTTTGTAAGGCGGAACGATGGCCGGGATCAGCTGGCCACCCAAACGGTCGGTCGCTTCATAAACTGTGACATGATGACCGCGGATCGCTGCGACGCGGGCGGCTTCAATACCGGCCGGACCGCCGCCAACAACCATGACATTTTTGATCTTTTTAGCTGCCGGAAGGGATGCATCGTTGTCATCATGACCCAATACGGCGTTGCCGCTGCAGATCAGTTCGCCGTCATGATGCAGCTGATTGTCCATGCATTTCTGGCAGCCGATACATGGCCGGGCATATTTCCAAGTTCCTTCCATGATCATGTTCGGACGATTCGGTTCAGTCAACAAGCCCCGGCCCATATGGATGAAATCGCATAGGCCCTGCGCTAGGGCGCCTTCAGCCAGTTCTGGATCATAAGTCCGGCCGCCGGAAATCAGGGGAAGGGTAATGGCCGGAACACCGCGGCCTTCCAGATTTGGGCGGTCTTCATTTTCCGCAATCGTTGCTTTGCGGATCATTCCGGCTAATGGGAAAGTCATGCCTTTCGCCTGGCCGCCGGCGGGAATATCTTTCAGCGTTGCGACATCGCTCCAGTCGCAGGCGATGACTTCAATCGCATCGGCTCCGGCCTGCTGGACTAAATAACAGTTCAGCAAGCCGTCCATAACGCTGACGCCGCCGTTTAAGCCGCCGTCAACAACATTCATTTTGATCAGCACTGGGAAATCCGCACCGCACCGGGCTTTGATTTTGCGGATAATATTGCACGCGAAGCGGGCGCGGTTGAAAGCATTTCCACCGTATTCGTCAGTCCTTAAATTCGCCGTGGCTGAGAAAAACTGCGCGACTAAATAGTAACCGGCGCCATGCACTTCGACAGCGTCATAGCCAGCCTGCTTTGCCCGATAGGCCGCATCGGCAAATTTATCTTCCAGAGCCACGATTTCATCGTGCTCAAAGGCCCGCGGCGTTTCTCCGGTCAGACCGGTCAGAAAGCTGTACGGCATGGCAACGGCAGAAGGGGCAACCGCCGGCTGATGAAGCTGATGCAGGACATCCAGATTTGCCCCGCGGCCAGCATGGCTGAGCTGTATCGCGCATTTTGAACCATATTTGTGAATCACATCGGTGATCCGGCGGAATCCCGGAATATACTTGTCGTCGCTGAGGGCAATGTATTGCGCGGTATTGATGCCTAACGGAGGATCGACACAGGTGACTTCGGTAATGATCAGGCCGGTGCCGCCTTTGGCGTTTTCGGCATACCGGTTGACGATGGCGTCGGTGACAAACCCGTCTTTTCCGGCGTCGGTGCCCATAGGCGGCAGAACGATGCGGTTTTTCAGTCCAAGCGAACCGATCTTGCCGGGGGAGGTGAGGATAGGGAATAAATTGGACATAAGAATAATTCTCCTTTCTGTGAATGTGATTCACATTTTGTAATTTCATTATATCGTCTTGTGCATAGATTATCAAGATAAATGTGAATTTAGTTCACATTTGATTTCTGAAATCTTCGCAGCGGTTGACACGCAGAATTCGCTGAGCTATAGTTAAGCTCAGAAAAGAGGGATAGTATGCCGCGATCTGCCCGTTACAGCACGACGCACCAGCAGCTGAAAGAACAGGCGCTGGCGTTGTTTTTGGAAAAAGGCTACGAACAGACAGGAATTCAGGAAATAACGGAACGAGCTGGTGTGGCTGTCGGTTCCTTTTACCGTCATTTTTCGTGCAAGGAGGAAATCTTTGTCGAGATCTGGGATGAATACGCGGCCAATAATATTCGCCAGACTTTAGAAAAAGTTTCACATATAGATAATCTGAAAGCTTTTCTGGATATCTTAATGAGCGAAAATGAGAAGTTTGCCCAGGATCCGATCACGGCAGCGTTATACTCCACACAGACTTCGCTGATCAGTTCGCATCGGGTTGAAAGCTTTCCGCAGATCGCAGAATGGTCGATGCGCTATCGGATTGAGATTCAGCGGCAGATTCAGCGCCATCTCCCTTCGCAAAGTGAGCAGGAAGCCGTAACTCAAGCTAATATTGTCCACTGTCTGCTTAACAGCTACGCCATGCGCTATGCGGATCGGCTGCAGCGGTTTACTTATCATGCCCGGCCATTTCGTCAGATTTTATATGCGATGCTACAGCTGGACGAGGATTCGGAAACCTGATTTTTAAACAGGAAGGATCTAAGAACTGGGAAATTTGAAAAAATTTTCCTTTTATGATCCTTTTTTCGTGTTTTTCCTGCATTCGCTGGTTGAAAACGCAGGGGGAATGTGATAATCTAAACATGCTTGTGAATCATCACAGCTAGAGGTGCGGAGATTAAGAGTACGCAGACTGAGGCCGAAAGCCATAGACGTCTGATGGAAAGGATGATCCGCCGAAGCCGTTTTGTCGCAGAAACGGCTGGGGGCCTATCAAACAGGTAGGTCACTGTCTTTGTAAAAAATGCCATTTTACAAAGGAGCACTATCTTAAGGCATATAGGGATGAATGATGATTTCCATTGATCTTTACATGTTTTAGGATGTAAAGATTTTTTTTATTCAAGGAGGAAATTGTATGCGCAGAAAAACTGCCAAATCATTCAAAATGCCCCATACCTACGTTATTATCTTCGGCATGGTGCTGCTTACAGCCCTGTTGGCCAACGTTGTTCCGGCCGGGGAATTTACCCGTGTGCTGGATGAAGCCAGCGGAAAAATGGTCGTTGTTGCCGATTCTTTTCATTATCTGCCGAAAACCGGCTGCAGCTTATTTGAAATTTTCACTTCGATTCAGTTAGGCTTTATTGACGGGGCTCAGATTATTTTCTTCATCGTCTTTGCCTATGCGTTTGTTTATATGCTGTTGAAGAATGGAACTTTTGACGCCGTGGTCGGCGCGGTTCTGCGTAAGATTGGAACGCGCGTGCATCTTCTGATTCCGATCTGCATGATCGCGTTTGGCGTTTTGGGTTCAACGATTGGTCTGTTTGAAGAAACCTATGGACTGCTTCCAATTTTCATTTCCATTGCGATTGCCTTGGGCTTTGACGCCATCGTCGGCGGTTCGATTGTCTACATTGCGGTGGCCGTTGGCTTTGCGGCGGCGACGATCAATCCGTTTACGATCGGCATTGCGCAGGAAGTTTCCCAGGTTCCGCTGTTTTCCGGCTTAGGTTATCGGGTACTCTGCTTTCTTGTTTTCATGGGAATCTCAATTCTTTATGTCTGGCGGTATGCGGAAAAAGTCAGAAAGCACCCGGAAACATCCATTTTAGCGGGCGAACAGCTGAACTTCCGCGAAGTGGGCACGAAGGAAGAACTGATGAAGCGAGACTTCACAATGACGCAGAAAATTTCCGGTTTATGCTTTATCTTCACGGTTGTGATGCTATTGATCGGTACGATCCAGCTGGGATGGTATATCAATGAAATCGCCGCTCTGTTTATTATTATGATGATCGTGATCGGTTTAATCTCCCGTTTTACGCCAAGTCAGATTGCGCAGTATTTTATTGAAGCGGCGAAGGATATGATGTTTGGGGCGCTGATCGTTGGTTTAAGCCGGGCAATTCCCGTTATTATGGACAATGCGCATATCATTGACACGATTGTCTACTGGCTTTCAACGGGATTGGCGCAGTTTCAGGGGATTGCCAGCGCACTAGGCATGTTGTTTGTGCAGAATATCATTAATTTCTTTATTCCGTCCGGCGGCGGACAGGCCGTGGTCACGATGCCGATTTTGGCGCCGGTATCCGAAATGGTTGGGTTAAGCCGCCAGATTGCTGTGCTGGCTTTCCAGTTCGGCGATGGCTTCTCGAATATTTTCTGGCCGACTTCGGTCTTCATGATGTGCGGCATTATGGGACTGCCGGTCAACAAGTGGTATAAGTTTGTAACGCCGCTGTTCGGTTTGTTATTTGCCGCAGAAATTGTTCTGCTGATCGGCGCTGTTCTGATCGGCTATTAACAACAGGAGGTGCACTCAATGGAAATGAATTTAGATGTTCTGCGCGAAGCGCTTTACGCTAGGGAAAATGAGATGGCTGCCCAGTTTGAAGCGGTGCGGGAAGCAATCTACGCCCATCCGGAACTGGGATGTGAAGAAGTCTGGTCGGCTGATTATCTGTGTGAGCTGATGCGCGGCTATGGCTTTGCGGTTACGCGGCCGTATGGTGGGCTGGACACTGCATTTCGGGCTGAACTGAACTGTGGGGAAGGTCCGAAGATTGCTTTTTTGGCAGAATATGACGCGCTGCCGGGCTATGGCCCTGACCATGATCAGAAGGCGCATGCCTGCGGGCATAACTGGATCGCGGCCTCGACGCTGGGCGCTGCGGTGCTGTTAGCGCAGTTTAAGGAGCAGTTCAGCGGTTCGATTGTGCTGATCGGAACCCCTGCCGAGGAAACGCTGGGGGGAAAATGCGATCTGGTAGAAGCCGGCTGCTTTGATGATATCGATGCGGTCTTTCAGATGCACTTGGGGGCTGAAAACAATATTCATGTCGTTTCGCTGGCCATGGATTCGCTGCAGTTTGATTTTGTCGGCAAGGCCGCGCATGCGGCAGCTTATCCGCATTTGGGCATCAATGCACTGGATGCCGTGCAGCTGACTTTTGCGGGGATCAATGCCCTGCGTCAGCACATGCCCAACGATGCGCGGGTGCATGGGATTGTGACCAACGGCGGAGCAGCCGCTAACATCGTACCGGAAACGGCATCCTGTCAGTTTTATATCCGGGCTAAGACCCGCGAAACGCTGGAAACCTTAACTGAGCGGATCATCAACTGTGCCAAAGGCGCGGCGCTGATGACAGGGGCGTCCCTGAATGTTCACAATTTTGAGAATTCCTATGATGATCTGGTTTACAGCGAACCGCTGCGGAAGCTGTTAAAAGAAAATCTGGAAGCGCTGGGGGTAACGAACTTTGTTCCTGAATCCAATGAAGCTTCCGGCTCCACCGATATCGGCAACGTTTCCCATGTCTGCCCAACGGTTTACTGTGAAATTGAAACCGGTGCCTGTCCGCCGGTCTATGCTCACAATGAAGATTTTCTGGCTTTTGTGCATGGCGTCAATGCCGATTCGTCGCTGCATACGGCGATCAAAGCGATGGCGTACAGTGCTCTGCAGGTTTATCGCCAGCCGCAGCTGCTGAAAGAATCAGCTTTGCCGCGTTAAACCGGACGAACCTTAGATGAAAAAAGACTGCCTTGATTTTGCATCAGGGCAGTTTTCTTGTTTTGATAATGCTGCAAGTCAAACTCTTACTGTCATTGGATACGAACTCTTTCTATACCTCCTTTTGATTCCTGATCCACCTTCAGCAGCAAGAAAAAGAAGCAGATTGGGCAGGCAGAAGCTTGTGTTTGGTCTGCCGGATGTTTATAATCTTTTTAGAGTCGTCAGACTTCAAGGAGGACGAGAAATATGAAGCGAATTGTGACCATTCAGGATATATCCTGCGTCGGGAAATGCTCGCTGACGGTGGCGCTGCCGATCCTTTCCGCGATGGGTGTGGAAACGGCGATCATTCCGACAGCAGTGCTGTCGACCCATACGATGTTTCAGAACTATACGTTTCATGACCTAACGGATGAAATTCAGCCGATTGCTCAGCATTGGAAGCAGGAAAAGCTGGATTTTGCGGCGATTTATACAGGCTATCTGGGATCGAAACGCCAAATCGAGCTGATTTCTGATTTTTTTGATCAGTTTAAAACGGAAGAGAATCTGATTTTTGTCGATCCGGTGATGGCGGATAATGGCAGGCTGTATCCGTTGTTTGATCTGGACTTTGCCCATCAGATGGCCCGACTGTGTGCCAAGGCGGATATCATTGTTCCAAATTTAACCGAAGCTTGTTTTCTGACCGGAACAGAATATCGGGAGGATTATGATGAAGCTTATATCGAGGCTTTGCTTAACAAGCTGGCGGCGTTGGGAACCCAACGGGCGGTAGTGTTAACGGGCATCGCTTTCCAGCCGGGAAAAAACGGCGTTGTTGGTCTGGACATTCAAACCGGGGAAAGAATCGCGTATGTTCATGATCGCATCCCGGTCAGCTACCATGGTACCGGTGATATTTTCTCCAGCACGACTGTCGGTGCATTGACCTTGGGAAAAAGTCTGCAGGAAGCGCTTGAGATTGCGGCGGATTACACCGTATCCTGTATACGCGAAACGATGGAGCATGATCAGCAGAAAAAGTATGGCGTTAATTTTGAATTGATGCTGCCGCAGTTAATCCATCGGCTGGGTCATTAGGTTCACTTTCCCGAACGTCTGTCCCGGAAGGCGGGCCTGAAAGGTCAATCAACAGTAAAAAAAACTTGAAAATCAGCGGTTGGATCGGTAAAATTACATTGACTGGAAAAGGCCGTTGTGCTATTATTATCACGTTGTATGCCCCTCTGATGGCTGCAACCGCTCATAACAGGGCTTTAAGACAAAAGCTTGTCCCCTGCGTTGGCGAGTCTCTTTCAGAAATACATGAATAAATGAACGGAGGTGCAAGTCATGTACGCAGTAATTGAAACAGGCGGAAAGCAGCTGCGCGTTGAAGTCGGCCAGTCTATTTTCGTAGAAAAGCTGGACGTTCAGCCGGGTGAAGAAGTTGTCTTCAACACCGTTGTGCTTTATGCCAACAGAACAACAAAAATCGGTACGCCGTATGTCAAAGGTGCTAAGGTAACCTGCAAAGTTGAGAAACAGGGTAAGGAAAAGAAGATCACGGTCTTCAAGTACAAAGCCAAGGACGGTTCTTCTCACCGCAAACAGGGTCACAGACAGCCGTATACGAAGCTGACCGTTGAAGCCATCGAAGCTTAAGACTTTATGATTCGGATCAAGATGACTGAACGTCAGGGAAAGGTGGAAACCTTGCTGGCGGAGGGTCATGCAGGCTACGCCGAAATGGGACAGGATCTTGTCTGTGCCGGCGTCAGCTGCATTACGATCGGAACCAATAATGCTCTGGATGAATTGGCTCCCGGGACGTTTCAAACGGAAACACGGGAAGGGTTTTTGAAAATTCGGGTTTTAAATCCCGAGGATCCGAAGACTCAGCTGATTCTCCGAACAGCCTGGATTCAGCTGCAAACCATTGCAGAGAGTTATCCAGAATTTATAAAACTTAAAAAACAGGAGGTGTAAGCCATGAAGTTAGTATTGAACATTCAGTTGTTCGCTTCCAAAAAGGGTGTCGGTTCTACAAAGAACGGCCGTGATTCTCAATCGAAAAGACTGGGAGCTAAGAAAGCGGACGGACAGTTTGCGACAGCGGGTTCAATCTTATACCGTCAGCGCGGCACAAAGATTCATCCGGGTGTGAATGTCGGACGCGGCGGCGATGATACCTTATTCGCAAAAGTCGACGGAACTGTAAAATTTGAACGCGTAGGCAAGGATAAGAAGAGAGTTTCTGTTTATCCTGCAGCGTAAGTCAACAAAATCCCCGGTTGGGGATTTTTGTTTGAGGCATAACGATCAAGGTTATTCTAAGAAGAAAGGAGGCGTTTTCCATGTTTATAGATCGTGTTAAAATGAAATTGAAAGCCGGTAACGGCGGCAACGGCTTAGTTGCTTTCCGGCGTGAGAAATATGTTCCGTTAGGAGGGCCAGCTGGCGGAGATGGCGGAGATGGCGGCGATATTATTTTTGAAGCTGACAGCAACAAATCAACATTGCTGGATCTGCGCTATTCCAAACAGCTCGTAGCCGGCAACGGAGGGGTTGGAAAACCCAAGAAGATGCACGGCGCGGATGGCGACGATGTGATCGTCAAGGTGCCGTTAGGAACGCTGGTCAAGGATCTGGCGACAGGCGGACTGATCGCCGATTTAACCAAACCCGGACAGCAGGCGGTCATTGCCAAAGGCGGCAAAGGCGGCCGGGGCAACTGGCATTTTGCTTCAGCCCGCAATTCGGCGCCGGAGTATTGTGAGCAGGGAGAAAATGGCGAAGCCAAAGAAATTCAGGTGGAATTGAAACTGTTGGCGGATGTAGGACTGGTGGGTTTTCCTTCCGTAGGGAAATCAACCTTGTTATCAGTCGTTTCCAAAGCCCGTCCGGAAATTGCGGATTATCCGTTTACGACGATTACGCCGAATCTGGGAATGGTTCAGGTTCCTGACGGCCGTTCGTTTGTCATGGCCGATCTGCCGGGTCTGATCGAGGGCGCCAGTGAAGGCAAAGGACTGGGACATCAGTTTCTGCGGCATATTGAACGCTGCCGGGTTATCGTTCACGTCGTGGACATGGGCGCCAACGACGGTCGGGATCCGTTGGAGGATTACCGGATCATCAACAAGGAATTAGAACAATATGAGCTGCGGTTAATGGAACGGCCGCAGATTGTATTGGCGAATAAGATGGATCTGGAGGGTGCGGAAGACAACCTAAAACGATTTAAAGAAGCCTATCCTCAAGTGCCTGTCTATCCGGTCATTACTTTGATCGCAGAGGGTCTGGATGAAGTGCTTTACAAAGTTGCTGATTTGCTGGAAACAACGCCGGAATTCCCAATGACCGGCGAAACGGAAACGGAGGAGGGCGTCTTGTATAAATTCGTACCGAAGGCTCCGGATTTCACCGTTACCAATTTGGGCAACCATCAGTGGCGTTTGGAAGGCCCGAAGGTCGAAAAGCTGTTCAAGATGACGGACTTTGAAGTGGAATCCCAGGTGTACCGCTTTGCCCAGTCGCTGCGCAAGCTGGGGGTCGATGAAGCCCTGCGGCAGAAAGGGGCAGAAGACGGCGATCTGGTATTTATTCAGGATTACCAATTTGCTTTTGTTGAATAATCAATCAGAGGTGCATTGCGCCTCTTTTCCTTTGATCAGAGAGGAGCTGAGTTGATGACGATTTTACGGCTGGCACAGAAAACAGATTTGCGGGCGTTATTAACCCTGTATACATATTTAGGCGACAATCCAATCCCCCAGGATCGGGATAAGCTGGCGCGATGTTGGCAAACGCTTCTCAGCGATGAGCGGACCTCGATCATCCTCGCTCAAACGGCAGATCAGGTGGTTTCGACATGCACGCTGACCGTGATTTTGAATTTGACGCATGATCTGCGTCCTTATGGATTCATCGAAAACGTTGTCACCTTGCCGGCATATCGCAAACAGGGGCTGGCAGGGCAATGTTTGGCGGAAGCCGTGCGGATAGCTCAAGCTCAGAATTGTTATAAAGTTGTGTTAACGACCGGTTCAAAAAGGCCTGAAACGTTGAATTTTTATCGGAACGCCGGATTTAATGATTCGGATAAGACCGCTTTTGTTCGCTGGCTGTAAAACGTTCTGAGTTTTTGATTAGGTCCGGTTTCCAATTCACGTAAAGAAGAAGGCTTTCCGGCATTCTTCCAGGACGTTTTTAATGGAAAAGCTTGGCGGCCGGAAGCTTGATCTTGGCTTTGGATTGCTGCTTGAGTACGTAGGATCTAAAAAGGCAGAATTAGGACAGCGGGGGAATTGCAGCGCCGATGGATAAACGTATGGTGTGCGGCATGAAATTATGGTAAAATAAACGGCAGGTGATAACATGATAGCAATGATTAAGGGAACGGTATTTGCCGTGGGTTTGGATTGGATCATCATCGAGAACCAGGGCATCGGATATAAAGTGTTCTTTTCCCGCCCGGAAACGGTAAGATTAAACCAGGAAGTCCGCGTTTTTACATATCAGCACGTCCGTGAAGATGAATTCAGCTTGTTTGGGTTTTTATCTATGGATGAACAGGATCTTTTCGTCAAGTTGATCTCAGTAAAGGGATTGGGACCGAAGACGGCGATGAATATGTTGGCGGCGGCTACCTACCAGCAGATGGTGCAGATGATTGAACAGGGCGATGTTGCGGCGCTGAAGAAAATGCCGGGAATCGGGGCCAAGACAGCCTCGCAGATCATCCTTGATCTCAAAGGCAAGCTTGTCCGGGAAGAAACGAACGAGGGGACTGCCAGCCAGGCGATCGAAGATGCATTGGAAGCGCTCAAAGCTCTGGGATACAAACAGAACGAATTAAGCGGCTTGTCTAAAATCATGCGCGAGCATCCGGATAAGACGACCGACGAATATGTAAAGCTAGGTCTGCAGCATCTGCTGCAGCGGAAAAGAGGAGGATAACGGATGGATGAGGAACGGCTGCTTTCCGCCTTGCCGGAAGCTGGGGAAGATGAATCATCACTGCGCCCGCAGCGGCTGGCAGACTATATCGGCCAGACCGGTTTAAAAGAGAATTTAAAAGTCTTTATCCAGGCCGCTTTGCAGCGCAATGAAACGTTGGATCATGTTCTGCTGTACGGGCCTCCGGGATTAGGCAAAACGACCTTGGCTTACATTCTGGCCAATGAAATGGGCGGCAAGGTCCGTACGGCCAGCGGCCCCAGTATTGAACGCAGCGGGGATCTGGCTGCGATTTTATCGACGCTGGAACCGGGCGACGTCCTGTTTATTGATGAAATTCACCGGCTGCCGAAAATGGTGGAAGAAGTGCTGTATCCGGCGATGGAAGATTTCTGCATTGATATCGTAGTCGGCAAGGATTCCGGCGTGCGTTCCATCCGTTTGGATTTGCCGCCGTTCACCTTAGTCGGAGCTACGACACGAGCCGGAGATCTGACCGCTCCGCTGCGCGATCGGTTTGGGATCGTCAATAAGCTGGAATATTATGATGAAGATCAGCTTTCCCAGATTGTATCGCGGACTTCCCGTGTGCTCAATGTGGAAGCGGCGCCGGAAGCAGTGCGGGAGATTGCCAAGCGTTCGCGCGGGACACCGCGAATTGCCAACCGGCTGCTCAGACGGGTGCGCGATTTTGCGCAGGTTCTCAATCATGGCGTGATCTCGCTGGAGGTCGCCCAAACCGCTCTGGATCGGCTGCGCGTCGATTCCCTGGGACTGGATGATGTGGATATTCGCTATCTGCGGGGCATTATCGAACGTTTCCGCGGCGGACCGGTCGGTCTGGAAGCGCTGGCTTCCAGCATTTCAGAAGAGCCGATGACGCTGGAAGACGTATATGAGCCATATTTGATTCAAATCGGGTTTATCAATCGGACTTCCCGGGGTCGGGTTGCCACGCCGAAAGCCTATGAACATTTAAAAATCGCTTATCATGATCAGCTGTTTGATCTGTAAGCGAACAAATTAGAATTAAGCTGCAAGCGAAAAAGAAAATGAAAAGGGTGCTGATCTATTGAAATCAGCACCCCTTTTCATTTTGTGGATGGAAGTTCGCTTTGTGCAGACATCCTTTGTTCCTTTATTTCTGCAGCCTGTTGGCTTATCCGGCCGGACTGGCCTGCAGCTTGCTGACGCAATGCAGACGATCTTCACCCCGGCAATAGCGCAGGGCATTTTCCTCGCTTAAAATTACCGGCATGCGGTCGTGAATGGATTCCAGTTCAGGCAAAGCAGGGCGGGTCATGATGACAAAATGCGGACCATCCGCTTCTTCATGATAGAAGCCAGCCATGCACAGCAGAGTCTGGTCCGGCATCGTAAACAACATTTTCCTGCGGCTGGGCTTTTCCCATTCATAGTAGCCGCTGGCACAGATGACACAGCGGCGATGGCGCAGACTTTCGCCGAACATCCGCGAGCGCGGTGCTGTTTCAGAGCGGGCGTTGATCACCAGCCTTTTTTGCGTCGGATGGGAAAACCCCCAGCGCATCGGGGTCGGCGTCAGTTCATCTGCCTGTTCTGACAGAAAGCAGACCGGCGTGAGCTGAGAGGGAAAAACCTCGCCCAAGCTCAGTTCTGAAAGCTGTTCTTCGCCGAGCTGCATTTCAAGCAGCGCCAGCAGCGAACGAATCCGCGCATTGTTCTGATCAAAAAATAAATAACGTCCGCACATGATTTCATCCTCATTTCTCAATAAACCAGCGATTTTCGCAAAAGTACAGGTACCGTCGCTGCCCCTGGGAAAACAGACAGGTGTAGCGCAGGCCGGCGCCGCCGCTTTTCAGGGAAGCCGCAGGACAACGCTGAACGATCTTCTCTATCTTATATTTTAACCCATTTTCCCAAAGAATAAACAACGGGATAAAGCTGCCGTCCTCTTCCCAGTTCCCATTGACTCGTACATACTGCTTTTCCATGAAAATATCGCTCCTCTCTGTTTCTTATTTTACTTGAAAACTATTCAATATCAAGACTTACATGAACAAATTTAAAGGATAAACCTGGAATACTTGAAAAAAGTTCCGATAAGCCGTTGAAAAAACAGGAAGATTCCGTTACAATGAATCCAAGGTGGTGATTCCGATGTATTTTAAGGAAAATCTGAGATATCTCAGAAAAAAGTATCATATTACACAGAATGACCTGGCAGAAAAATTCGGTTATAAATCATTTACAACCATTCAGAAATGGGAAGACGGCACTTCGATGCCGAAGATGAGCATCCTGCAGCAGCTGGCGGATTTCTTCAATCTGACGATTGAGCGGCTGATCAATCAGGATCTGACGCGCGATGAAATGTCCGGCGTGCGGGTGCCGGTTTTGGGCAGTGTCAAAGCGGGATATGATCACTTTGCGGAACAGATCGTTGAAGATTACGAATGGGTCAGTCCGGATGAAGCGAGGGGCGGCGAGTATTTTTATCTGGACGTTGTCGGGGATTCGATGAAGAATGCCCGGATTGAGGAAGGCGACCGCGTTTATATCCACCGGCAGAATTCTGTCGATAACGGTCAGATCGCGGTGGTGCTGCTGGAAAATGATGAAGTGACGCTGAAGCGGGTCTTTTATAAAGACGGAGATATGATTCTGCAGCCGGAAAATGACGCGTATGAACCGATTGTCGTACCGTTAAAGGACGTCATGGACCGCAGAGTACAGATTTTGGGCCGGCTGGTGCACAATAAAATCCGCTATTGAGGAATGGGAAAAGCCAAGAGGCAAACATGAAGATCGTTCGGTTCTGGATGAACTGGGCGGTCTTTTCAATTGAGCTTGTGTTGCAATGACAGCGGTTTCAAGGTAAACTTATACAAGAAACGAAGGTGGAAAGAATGGAAAAATATATTCTGGCGATCGACCAGGGAACGACCAGCACCCGGGCGATTTTATTTGATCATGCGTGTCAGATCCGTGCTCAGGCGCAGAAAGAATTCACGCAGTATTTTCCCAAGCCCGGCTGGGTTGAACATGATGCGACAGAAATCTGGCTGAGTGTTCTGGCAGTGATGGCCGAGATCGTCATGGCCAGCGGCATTGATCCGGCGCAGGTGGAAGGGATCGGCATTACCAATCAGCGTGAAACAACGGTTGTCTGGGATAAGCAGACCGGTCTGCCGATTTATCATGCGATCGTATGGCAGTCACGCCAAACGGATAAAATCTGTGATCAGCTGAAAGCGGAAGGCTTAGAAGAGTGGATCCGGGCGAAGACCGGGCTGGTGATCGATCCGTATTTTTCAGCGACAAAAGTGAAGTGGATTCTTGATCATGTGCCGGGGGCACGTCAGCGGGCGGAAAACGGCGAACTGCTGATGGGCACGATTGACACCTGGCTGGTTTGGAAATTAAGCGAAGGCCGTTGTCACAGTACGGATTATTCCAACGCTTCGCGAACGATGATGTACAATATTTTCGATCTGAAATGGGATGCGGAAATTTTGGCAAAATTAGATATTCCAGCCAAGATGCTGCCGCAGGTACAGCCTTCCAGTCAAATCGTCGCCATGACGGCGCCGGTGCATTTTTTCAACCGGGAAGTCCCAGTGGCGGGGGTTGCTGGGGATCAGCAGGCCGCGCTGTTCGGGCAGGGCTGCTTTGAGGAAGGCATGGCTAAAAACACGTATGGAACCGGCTGCTTCCTGTTGATGAACACCGGTGAACAGCCGGTGGTTTCCCGGCATGGTTTAGTCACGACGCTGGCCTGGGGTGTAAATGGGAAAGTCAGCTACGCTCTGGAAGGCAGTATCTTTGTCGCCGGCAGTGCGATTCAGTGGCTGCGCGATGGCTTGAAAATGATCCGAACAGCCGCGGAAAGCGAAGCCTTGGCCACCTCGGTGGACAGCAGCGAGGGCGTGATTGTCGTTCCGGCCTTTGTCGGACTGGGCGCTCCGTATTGGGATGACAAAGCCCGCGGGGCGATCTTCGGGCTGACCCGCGGCACAACCCAGGCGCATCTGGCGCGGGCGACGCTGGAGTCGCTTGCTTTTCAGACTCGGGATGTGATCGAAGCGATGCAGAAAGATTCCGGCATCCGCTTAAAGACGCTCAAAGTCGACGGCGGGGCAGTCCGCAACAATTATTTGATGCAGTTTCAAAGTGATCTGCTTCAGACTCCTGTGGAGCGCGGCAAGATCAATGAAACAACAGCGCTGGGCGCGGCGTTGTTAGCGGGCTTGGCCGTGGGATTCTGGAAAAACCGGCAGGAAGCGCTGGCAGGGCTGCAGCTGGATCACCGTTTTGAGCCGCAGACCAGCGCGGCGCAGGCAGACCAGGATTACCATCGCTGGCAGCAGGCTGTGGCGTGCTGCTGTCACTACCATCCAGAAGGATAATCACTCAGAAAAAGGAGCGTATTAAATATTTATGGTGCTGAATCAGGAAGGTTTCAATCAATGGGCGGCGAATTATGATCAAAGTGTCGCACAGTCCCAACAGGAACAAAGCTATCCGTTTGCCGGCTATGATGAGGTTCTTGCGAGGATTGAAAAGCGGATTGCGGCGCATCCCGGAGCCTTGGTCTTGGACGCGGGTTTTGGTACCGGCGTTCTGACCGAACGTCTGGCTAGAGCCGGCGCTGTGCTCAGCGGATTTGATTTTGCTTCAGCCATGGTCGATTCAGTTAAGAAAAAACTGCCGCAGGCTCAGCTGTTTATTCATGATTTCAACGATGGCTGGCCGGCCGTTCTGGCCGAAGATCAGTTTGATTTCATTGTGTCTACTTACGCGCTGCACCATTGCGGCATGGCGGATCAGATCGACTGGATTCAGGCAATGACTGCGCATCTGAAACCGCAGGGACAGGTTCTGATTGGCGATATTGCCTTTGAGAATGAGGAAGCGTACAAGCTTTGCCGCAGGCAGGCGGCCTCACGGTGGGATGCGGAGGAAACGTATCTGACACGTGAGCAGCTTCAGTCCATTTTCGGCGGTCAGTTTACATGGGAGCGCTGTTCTTTCTGCGCGGCTTTGATGATCTTCAAAGCTTGTTAAGTGTTTAATTGAAATCGGAAATAGCTAAGAAAAGGGGGTAAGGTTATGCAGGCATTCATCTTTGATATGGACGGGGTTATTATCGACAGTGAAAAGGTGTATGAACAGGCCGATCAGAAGTGGTTTGCGGAAAACGGCATTCAAACCGACCGCATTGCGCTGCGGCAGTGTTTAGGATGTACGGATGATGTTAATTGGGGCATGATCGCGAAGTGGAATCCGGATCGGGATATCCCTGAAATTTATCGGCAATATCGTGAATTCTGCAAGGAGATCCGAGTGAATTACCGTCAAATTTACCGACCGTACGTACAGACGCTGATCGATCAATGTCATCAATATGGAATCCAGACAGCGCTGGCTTCCAGTTCGCCGATGGACAACATTCTGACGGTCATCCGCGACTGCGGCCTAGAGAATCAGTTTGATTTGATCGTCAGCGGCCGGGATCTGCCGCAAAGCAAACCCGATCCGGCGATCTTTCTGCAATGTGCCAAGCAGCTGGGCATAGTTCCGGCAGCGTGCGTGGTGATTGAAGATTCGTATAACGGCGTAACGGCCGGCAAACGCGCCGGTATGACGGTCATCGGTTTAGATGATCCGTATTTTGGTCAGGATCTGAGCGAAGCGGATGTTCGCGTTGAGGTCTTGGAACAGATCGAAATCACAGCTCAGGGTTTCGGCATCAAGGCCAGGGCTGCGTTATGAAATTATTGTTCGTGCGCCATGGTCATCCGGATTATTCTGAGCCCAAAGCGCTGGGATATCCGGGCTTCGGCAATGATCTGGCGCCTTTGGATGTATTAGGCCGGACACAGGCTGAACAGGCAGCACAGGATCCGCGGCTGAGACAGGGGCAGCTGATCGTCGCTTCCCCATTTACGCGCGCTCTTCAAACGGCGGCGATTCTTTCCCGCCGACTGGATCTGGATCTGCGCGTAGAAGTGGGACTGCATGAATGGCTGCCGGATCTAACCTATACGTATACGCAGATTGAAACGGTCGAGCAGGCCAGAGCGGAATTTGACGCCGTGCACGGCATTGCCGAGGCAGAAAGAAAAGGACAATGGGAAACGTGGGAACAGATGCGTTTCCGTGCGGAACGGGCACTGGCGCGCTATGCTGGTTATGAATGCCTGATCGTGGTCTGTCACGGACTTTTGATGCAGTGCTTTGTGGAGGAAAAAAAGATTCCCAACGGCGGGTTTTTTGAGGTACAATGGATGCCTGGACACACGCGTTGAGGGGAGGCGCAAAGCATGGAACGAATTTGTATTATCGGCTGTCCCGGCAGCGGCAAGAGTACGCTGGCATCCCGATTAGCCGCCGCCACAAACATCCCGGCGATTCATCTGGATCAGCTGTTCTGGAAAGAGAACTGGGTTCAGCGTACCGACGAAGAATTCGATGAGCTGTTAGCCGAGGCTTTAACACAGCCCCGCTGGATCATGGACGGCAACTTCGCCCGTACCCTGCCGCTGCGGTTGGGCTTTGCGGATACGCTGATCGTTTATGATCTGCCCAAATGGCGCAGTGTCGCCGGCTATTTTCAACGGCTGCGGCGCTATCGCGGAAGCACCCGTCCTGACATGACGGAGGGCTGTGCGGAAAAGCTCGATTGGGAATTTGTAGGCTACATCTTAAAATTTAAAAGACCGGATCTGACGGCTTTGCGGCGGGAATTTCCGCAGCTGACGATACTTCGGCTGCACTCGCACCGCCAGGCAGAAAGCTGGCTGGCGCAGCTGGAAAAACAGTTTAAATCGTAATAGCGACAGCCTCAGTCAAGGATTTTGAAAGTTTGTCAGAAAGAAAGAGGGTGAATATAATGCTTGAACTACGTCCATTGACAACCGCAGACGGCGAAGCAGCCTATATGTTTCTGCAGGCTTTCGCGCCGGATGAAAACGGATTTGAAAATCCCTATCGCGGCTGTTCAAAAGAAACCTTTTTAACCCAGGAGCTGCCGTTGATTTTAGATCATGCTCAAGGGCGGAATCTGAAAGAAAATTATGTTCCGGAAACCTGGTATTTTCTGTGGGACGACGATCAGATGGTCGGTCTGTTTCGGATTCGGCATTATCTGACGGAAGCGTTGGCCCAGGGGGCAGGCCATATCGGTTACGGCATTCATCCGGATCACCGCGGCAAGGGCTACGCGACGCGCGGTTTGGCGCTGGCCGTCGAAGAAGCGGCGAAACTGATTCCGGAGGATGAAGTCTATCTGTCCTGTCACAAGGATAATCCGGCTTCGCTCAGGGTGCAGCTTAAAAACCATGCGCGGATCGATCATGAGGATGAAGTGGAATATTATACGCGGATTCCGCTGCCGAAACACCTGCATCGTTAATCTAAAAGTCTGGCGGAATCAGAAGAAACACCCTTCTGTCCGCCAGACCTTTTTACGGATTCTTTTTTGGATTTAACGCGGTTAGAAATTGTGATTTAGCTTAAACCAGCGAATCAAAAAGGCGGCAAACCAGCTGACCAGAACCTCCTGCGCCATCATTGGCGCAAGCCAATGCAGCTGCTGAAGCAGGGAATTCTGACGGTGCAGCATCTGATCGCAGAGGCTGCGGCATAACAGGATGCGGTCAGCTTTGCCGATCAGCGTCAATAACGACTGCCGGGTTGTCTGTTGAAGCAAACTCTGATACAAGGAACGCTCAGTCTCCAAAGCTGGACTTCCGGCGCTGAAAAATTTCGCGGCTTCAATAAGAAAGGTTTGCGGATCGAGAAGTGTCTGAGCCTCTTTTTTCATGAGCTCAGCGGCAAGCTCCATCATCCGGACAAACAGCGTTTCAAACGAATCGCCTGGCGCTTTGAGAATTTTATCCAGCAGGACGTTCTGCGGCCACAGCGTATCAATAAACGGATGATCGGAGTCATCCAGCTGACATTGAAATAAAGTCAGCTCGCGCACCAGAACTTCGGCCAAAGTTTGAAGCGAAGGGGTCAGGGGAGTAAAGACATACCGCTCACCGATCCGTTGGCCGAGAAATTTCTGCGCGTCAAGCACGCCCAGCTCACGGTTGCGTTTCAGGATCATCGGATCAAAGGATAAAAAGGATCCAAGATCGCGCGACGGGCTGAGAACCTTGACCTGCGGCAGTTTTTCCAGCGTTGGATGAATTGGACTTTGATAATGCAGATTGACGGCGATGACCCGTTCCGCTCCCATCCGTAACGCTAAGGCAATCGGCAGGTTGTCCTGATAGCCGCCGTCGATATATTGCTGCCCGGCGAATTCGTAGACAGGAAAAGCGGGAAAGCAGGAAGCTGAAGCAATCAGATAATCCTTGATCTGACCTTGGGGAATTTCCTGCTTTGTCAGCTCGACTGCCTGCAGGGAAGGATAGCGCACCGTGACGAGACCGAAATCAATCGGGGACTGCCGCAGCTTCGGCTCGTCGACTAACCGGGCGATCCTGTCTTTTAACGGCGTGTTGTCAGCGCCTTTGGCATTGACGTATTTTTTCAGAAATGGCGCGATTTTCTGTTTGTTCTCCATGATCGCGCTGAGCTCCAGATCCATTCCGTCCTTTATCACATCATCAATCCGCAGATTTTCCCATAAGTCGAGAGCCGCCTGGTAGTCCTGCTGGACAATCAGCGCGCCGTTTAAGGCTCCGATGGAGGTGCCGGTTACGATATCCGGCGTCATGCCGGCTGCCCGAAAGGTCTGCCACACCCCGATTTCATAGGCTCCCCGTGAACCGCCTCCGCATAACACCCATGCTGTTTTCATCGTTAATCTCCTTTTGATGTTCGATTGTTTTCTCCTGCTATGTATTATATAATAACGGCGCAGGTTTCGATACGCTGAATTGTTCTTTAGATGTTGAACCCTGAGTTTCATTGAAGGAAAGGAGCGGATGGCGTTGAAATTAATCCATCACGCGGTCTATTTTATCAGCTGCATGGCGATTTATATTGCTTTGTTCTGGATCGAATGCCAGGTTGTGCCGGTCGTACTTCAGCTGTGTCTGCCATCAGGATGGCTGGGAGTGCAGTGGGCTGCGCTGGGCTTGTTTTTACTGTTTCCCAATCCGCAGCTGACCTGGATTTTAGGTAATTCGATTTCCCGCCGACTGTCGCCGGGCGCTTGATTTGACATCAAGTTTCACTTTCTTCGTGCATACGCTGTACGGGAGGTGAAACTTTTTTATGTTCCATCGAAAAAACAGGCTGCTTTTGATCGAAGTGCTGACGCTGGTAGCCGCCGGGTTGATCATGATCGCCTCCAGCTCGGTGTACTGGGCGGAGTTTAAATATCACAATCCCTGGTATTTTGTGCAGCGTCAGGCGTTATTTGCGGTTTTAGGATTGTTTGCGATGAATCTGACCAGCCGGCTGAACATTCAGAAGCTGCGGGAAAAACAGAAACCGATTCTGATCGGCTGTTACATCGCTTTGGCGCTGGTGCTGATTCCGGGGCTGGGCGTGCAGCGCAACGGATCGCGCAGCTGGTTCGGCGTCGGCAGCTTTTTGATCCAGCCCTCTGAGTTTTTCAAGCTAGCGCTGATCTTGTCAGTGTCGGATTATCTTGCCAAGAAGGATCGGATCAAGAGTCTGCGCAAAGATTTGCTCGTCCCGTTGTTTCTGACGATGCTGGGGTTTGGCTTAATTTTGCTTCAGCCGGATTTCGGCAGCGGTCTGGTCATGGTCTGCAGTATCGTTGTAATTGTTTTGGCAGCCGATGCCCCGTTTAAATATTTCGTGCGGCTGGGCTTATTGGGCGCGGCGGGATTAACGGCTTTGATCCTGGCTGCCCCTTACCGCATGGCGCGCATCATCTCCTTTCTTGATCCTTGGAAGGATCCGTTAGGCAGCGGGTTTCAGATTATTCAGTCGCTGTTTGCGATTGCCCCGGGCGGGTTGTTGGGAGCCGGCTTAAACCGGTCGATGCAGAAGCATTTCTATCTGCCGGAGCCGCAGACTGACTTTATCTTTGCGATCACGGCGGAGGAGCTGGGCTGGATCGGCGCGTCGTTAATCATCGTCATTTACCTATTCATCATATTGGAAGGCGTGCGGATCGCTAAAGGGGCGCATGATCCATTTCTGTGCTATGTTGCGGTCGGGATCATCAGCTTATTTGCGATTCAGGTGATGATCAACCTCGGCGTCGTCGTCGGATTGTTCCCTGTTACCGGCATCACGCTGCCATTGATGTCCTATGGAGGCAGTTCCTTAGTTATGATTATGGCGTCTTTGGGTATCTTAATGAGTATTGCGAAGGCATAAGCGACATGCGGGTGGGCGTGAAGGGGGATGTATGCTATAATAAGGCAGATAAAAAAGAAAACGGAAAAAGGAGTGAAACGCAAATGCGCGTATTAATTGCGACCGGCGGTACCGGCGGTCATATTTATCCGGCGCTGGCGCTGGCGGATGCGATGAAGGAAAAAGATCCGAAAACGGAGATTCTGTTTGTCGGTACGGCCAACCGGATGGAAGCCACGGAGATTCCCAAGGCGGGCTATCGCTTTGAAGCGATCAAGGCCAAGGGCTTAAATGGTTCAGCGCTGGCCAAGGTGCAGGCGATCGTTCAGCTGGTTCATGCTTATTTTGCCTGCCGTAAAATTGTCCGGCAATTTCGTCCGGATTATGCGATTGGTTTTGGCAACTATATTAGCGCCCCGGTCATTCTGGCAGCGCATTTCGCCCATGTGCCGACGATGCTGCATGAACAGAATTCCTATGCCGGTAAGGCCAATCGGTTTCTTGCGCAGTACGCTGATAAAATTGTCGGCTGCTATCCTGAGAATCTGCAGCAGTTTCCGGCTTCAAAAACCCGGATTCTCGGCAATCCGCGGGCCAGCGTTGCGGCGCAAGCCCAGCGGGATCCGCAGGTCGTTCGGCAGCTGGGCTTGGATCCAACAAAACCGTTGATCGTTGTGGTCATGGGTTCGCTGGGCTCGGAAAGCGTCAATGCCGTGATGGTTAAAGCCCTGAAGTCAATGGCCGGCAAGGCCTATCAGGTATTGTATGTCACCGGCCGGGCGGCTTATCAACAAGTTCAAAGCCAGGGCCTGGAATGCGCAAACATCAAAGTTGTTGAGTATATCGACGGGGTGCGCGTGATGGTCAATGCCGATCTGGCCGTTGTGCGGGGCGGGGCGACCACAGCTGCCGAAATCACGGTTTTGGGTCTGCCGGCGATCATTATTCCCAGTCCCTATGTTCCCAATAACCACCAGGTGCTCAACGCCAAAGCGCTGCAGGAGGCAGGGGCAGCGCTGATGATTGAAGAAAAAGACTTGACAGATGCGGAAATTACCGCAAAAATAGAGGGTGTTATTTTTGATCCGATCCGTTTGGAAGGGATGCGTGCTGCGGCGAAGCGGTTAGGCCATCCGGATGCAAACGAACAGATTTACAACTGGATTCAACAAGGATAAAAGGTGATTCTAACGATGAGAGACAGCTTGGAAAGACTGCGGTGCTATGGCGATGTGGCGGAAAATGTTTCGATGTCGACGCTGACAACGCTGCGCATCGGCGGCAATGCCCGCGCCATTGTCTATCCCAAGACAATGCTGGCGCTGACGCAGGTGCTTCGCCTGCTGGCCAAGCAGGGGATTCCGTTTAAAATTTTCGGCAAGGGGAGCAATTTGCTATGCTCCGACAACGACTATGAGGGCGTGATCATAAAACTTGACCGCTATCATGATGATTTTTATTTTGACGGACAGACGGTTGTCGCTGAGGCGGGCTGTTCCATTATTGCTTTGTCGTATGAAGCGATGAAGCATTCGCTGTCCGGGCTGGAATTTGCCAGCGGCATTCCCGGAACAGTCGGCGGCGCTGCGTTTATGAACGCGGGCGCTTATAAAAGCTGCATGGCTGAGGTTGTCAGCGAAGTGTTTGTGCTGCGTGAGGGACGTTGCGAATGGCTGAGTCCGGGAGAGTGCGGTTTCAGCTATCGGACTTCGATTTTTCAAAGTCATCCCGACTGGGTGATTCTGGCGGTACGGTTTCATTTAACCACACAGGATCAGGCGGAAATCCGGGATCTGATGGATCGGCGGCGGCAGCGAAGGATGGAATCTCAGCCGCTGGATAAACCGAGTGCCGGCAGCGTGTTCCGCAATCCCAAGGATCGTCAGGCCTGGCAGATGATTGATGAGCTGGGCTATCGCGGCCATCGCGTCGGCGGGGTTTCCGTCAGTGAGAAGCACGTCAATTTTATCGTCAACGATCAACAGGGGAAGGCGCGGGATTTTATCGAACTGGTTGAAGAAATTCAGGATCAGGTACGCCGTAAGTATGGCGAGGAACTGATTCTGGAAGTGGAGAAGTTTAACTGGTGATGCGCAAGCCCGCTCCGGCATCTCCGGATAACAAGACCTCGGTCGATCTGTTGATTGAACAACGCAAGCGTCAGGCTCAGCAGAAAAACTTTCGCCGCCAGAAACGCCGGCTGTTCAAAGCAGCCATCGGCTGCGCGCTGATCGTCATGGGAACAGCGTATTATTTCAGCGATGCCGCGTTGGTCAAAACCGTCAGCGTTCAGGGCAACGTCAGCTTAAGCCGCAGCGATGTGCTGGAGCTGGCCGGGATCACGGCCCATTCACGCTGGCTGACGGTATTTACGCCGCAGGTAAAAAATGCACTGCAGCAATATCCGCTCATCGCCTCAGCCTCAGTGCGGCATGAGCGCGGCAATCAGATTGTGATTGAAATTGAAGAACGGGAGCCGGTTGGCTACCGCTACATCGAAGAACCTGAAATTTTATTGAAGGATGGCAGCATCGTTAAAATGGATGAGAGGATGATGGGGCTGATTGCCCGGATTCCGCTCATCGTCGGATTTCAAAGCGCGGAGCAAAGCGCGGATCTGGCGATGGCTTTCCGCAATGTATCGGCGGGGATGATCTCCTTAATTTCCGAGATTCAGCAGTTTGAGGTTTCTTATGACCCGAATATGATCCGTTTGATCATGCATGACGGCAACCAGTTTTTTTCCAGCTACTATTCGATGGACGTACTCAATGAGTACAACAGCATCGTTTCCAATCTCAACAAGGCTCAATCCTGCATCTATGTCGACGAGATGTCCAAGTCTGCCTATACCCAGCTGTGTCCGGGGGAAGTGGATCCCAACGCGCCGGCGGAAGGCGATTCAGATGAAAATTCTGACACAAACGGCGCAGAAAATGAGTAAAATTTGAAAAGTACAAATAGTTTGATATAATAAATAAAGCGAAGGAGGAATCGTTCATGTCTATAGAACGTGTAACCAGCTACGGCAACATCAACATCTCGCAGGAAGCGATCGCAACTTTAGCCGGAGGCGTCGTCAGCGAATGCTACGGCGTAGTCGGTATGGCTTCCCAGAAGTTAGTGAAGGATGGCTGGGCCGAATTATTAAAAAAAGAAAATTATTCCCGCGGGGTTGTCGTCAGAAAGACCGAAAAGGGAATGGAACTGGATCTATATATCGTCATCGGCTTCGGGGTTAAGGTTTCTGAAGTTGTCAGTGAAGTACAGAAGAAAGTGAAGTATGTCCTTGAGAAAACTCTGGAGCAGGATTTTGCAGCCGTCAATGTCTATGTGCAGGGTGTCCGGGTTATTGGTTAATCGGAGGGTATCATGAATAGAATTAACGGAACGGATTTTAAAGAAATGCTGCTCAGCGGAGCGGCTCATTTGAGCAACCGCCATGACGCGATCGACGCTCTGAACGTTTTCCCAGTCCCCGATGGTGATACGGGAACGAACATGTCGATGACGTTTACCTCCGGGGTCAAAGAAGCGATGCAGGCCTGTACCGATGATCTCAGTGTATTGGCGAAGACGTTGTCGAAGGGTCTGTTGATGGGCGCGCGGGGAAACTCCGGCGTCATTCTGTCGCAGATTTTCAGAGGCTTTTATCAGTCCATCGAAGGCAAGAGCGAACTGGCTCCCGCCGATCTGGCTGCGGCGTTTGTCAACGGCAGCAAGGTTGCCTATAAGGCGGTCATGCGGCCGGTAGAAGGAACGATTCTGACCGTGGTCCGGGAAGCGAGCGCGGCCGGGGATCAATACATGAAGGAACATCCGGAGGCGACGATCGAGGATGTGTTTAATTGTATTCTTGATGAATCGCGGATTTCTCTGGCCAACACGCCGGAGCTGCTTCCGGTCTTAAAGGAAGTCGGCGTCGTGGACAGCGGCGGAACGGGCTTGGTCGTCATTTTGGAAGGTTTCAAAGCGGCGATGGATGGCCGGCCGTTTGTCATGGAAGAAAAAGAAAGCACCACCGCCAAAGCGGCGATGGAATTGGAAAATGAAGAGTTCGGTTACTGCACTGAATTCATTCTGCGCTTAAGCGAACAGGGGCAGGTTACATTTACCGAAGAGAAGATGAAGAAGGCGCTGGCCCGCTTAGGCGAGTCCATCGTCGTCGTTCAGGATGAAGATTTAGTCAAGGTGCATGTGCATACACTGACTCCCGGCGACGCGTTGAACTACGCTCAGCGGTACGGTGAATTCGTCAAGCTGAAAATTGAAAATATGCAGGAACAGCACAACACGATCATGAATGAAACGCTGCCGCCCAAAGCCGAGGAACCGGTTCAGGAAAAGGATTATGCGCTGATCGCGGTGGCGGCTGGGGATGGCTTGAAAAAGCTGTTTGAGGAGTACCGTGTAGACGTCGTGATTTCCGGCGGACAGACGATGAATCCGTCCACTGAGGATTTTGTGGCGGCCATCAAACGGGTGAAAGCCAAGCATATCTTTATTTTGCCGAATAACTCGAATATCATCTTAGCTGCGCAGCAGGCTGCGGCGGTGATGGAAGATCAGGATATTCGTGTGCTGCAGACCAAATCCATTCCGCAGGGACTGTCGGCGTGCATTATGTTCAATCCGGAAGTTTCCGCTGATGAGAATGAAGCGGAAATGACAGCGGCGTTGGAGCATGTCAAAACCGGACAGATCACCTATGCGATCAAGGATACAACCTTTGACGGCATGGAAATTGTGGCGGGTGATTACATGGGCATTGCAGAGAAGTCAATCGTGATTTCAACACCGAACAAGATGGATGCTTGTCTGCGGTTATTGGATAACCTGATTGATGGGGATTCAGAGATTGTTACCGTGCTTGCCGGCGAAGATGCCAGCGAGGAAGAAACGGCGCAGATTGCCCGTTATATCGAAGATCAGTTCGGTGTGGAAACGGACATTCAAGCTGGCGGTCAGCCGGTCTATGCCTTTATTTTCGGTGTTGAATAAGCGTTGAAGCTGAAGCATAAAACGTAGGCAGCCATTGGGCTGCCTTTTGTCTAGCCGAAGCGCTTTTTCTAAACGGAAAGCGAAGGGCAGACGGTAGGAAAAAGTATCGCAAAGTTCCAATCTCAATGATACAATAAAAGCACCGTAAAAAAGACATAAAGGAGAATTTCAATGATACTGTCAGATAAAACATTAATCAAAATGCTGAACGACCATTCACTTGTAGTGACGGACTTAGAACCAGAACAAATCCAGCCCGCAAGTATTGATATTCGAATCGGAAACACGTTCTGCATCGTTGAGGATTCGCCTTCTGGAATCATTAATTTAGAGGATGAAATCCAATACAAGCAAATCACAGCTGAAAAATATACGCTGCTTCCCGGCCAATTTGTCTTGGCCACCACGATGGAGTATGTTGAATTGCCGGATGATCTTACCGCCTTTGTGGAAGGCCGCAGTTCATTAGGTCGCATGGGATTGTTTATCCAGAATGCCGGATGGGTAGATCCGGGCTTTAAAGGCGAAATTACGCTGGAATTATTTAATGCGAATCGCTGTGCAATTGAGTTATGCGCCGGCCGCCGGATCGGACAGTTGGTCTTTGCCCAGCTCGATGAAAAAGCCCTGAATCCTTACCGCGGGAAATATCAGGGCCAAAGAGGGGCCACGGGATCCAAAGTGTTTTTAGATTCAAAGAAGTGAAGGGCTTCCTCAATGATTAAATACAGATGTTCATCGCTTTTCGGCAGAATAACCAAAGGGAGGGTGTTATGAAATTTACACGAAGTCAGTTTTCCAAAACCTTTGGCATCAGTATGGAATCACTGCGGTATCTGGAAAAGAACGGCAGCATCCAGATCGCCCGCAACCAAGAAAATCAATATATGGAATACACGGAGGAACAGATCCCGATCATTTTGTCGATCAAGAAATTTCAGCAGGCCAAAATTCCGCTGGAAGAAATTCTGCCGCTGACGGGTCAGCAGGTTCCTGATCATATCGCTTTTTTGGATCGCTGCATTGGCGAGTTGAAGCAGCAGAAGGAACAGATTGAGGCTTCTTTAGGCTATCTGCAGTTTATTCAATCGGTGTATCAGGAAGAGATTCAGAAAGTAAATCAGCTGCAGTTAAAATGGGAAGGGGAATGCTTTTATCTGCGTTTTGATCCCAAGGGCCGGAATAACGCGTTAATCCGTGAGGCGATGCAGTATCTTCCGCATGTTGATCTGATGACGATTCTGGATCTGGATCAGCTTGATGAGGAACAGCCCAAAGTTCAGCTGGGATTGAATCTGCCGCTGTATATCGACAGCTGCAAGCCTCTGATTCAGGCTGTGGAACATTCCAATCAGCTGCATAAGACTGCGGATGGAACGTATCTTTATAAAGTGATATTCAAAACGAATATTCTAAAGATCTGCCGCTCGGACATTCAGGATATGCTCGATTATGCCGCGCAGCATCATTTCACCCTGCAGCAGGAAATTTTCGGCTTCGTGATGGGACCGGAAATCCGCAATCAGGAAAAAGGATATTATATCCGGTTGTACTGTCTGATTCAGAAGGACGCTGAATAAGTTATCCCTGAGAACAACCTAAAAAGAACGAAAGTTTGGGTCTGCCCCAAACTTTTTGCGTTAAGGGAAGTAAAAGAATGAAAAATTTATAAAAGAATGGGATAAAAATCACAAAATCACCCTCTTGACTCTGGGGCTGCCCCAAAAGCTAAGATAAGGCTATTAGAAAAGAGGGAAAATGATGAAACAGAAACAAATTTCACGCCGGGCCTTTTTGAAAGGAACGGCAGCTGGAGCCTTAGGCATCGCCGCGGCGGGGTTGTTGAGCGGCTGTGCGAATGAAAACGAACAAACCGCCGTACCGACGCCTGGATTGGATGATCAACCGCAGAGCACCTCAAGTGACTGGCTGGGCAGCGCCCCAGTGATTGATGAGAAACAGATTGTCGCGACCTACGATTGCGACGTCGTTGTCATTGGAGCGGGAACGGCAGGCTTATTTGCCGCCTGTGCCGCCGCTGAGGAAGGCGCCGATACAATCCTGGTTGAAAAATTCGGGGAAGAATATGGCGGTTCAGGAATTCGCGATACGCTGGCAGCGGTGAACTCCCGGCAGCAGATCGAAAACAACGACAATCCGGATCCGTTTGATGTGATGACGGAAATGGTTCGTCAGTCCAATGGTTATGGCGATCAGCGGCTGTATAAAGTCTGGGCAGAGCATTCCGGAGAAACGATTGACTGGTATGCGGATCTGCTTCAAGCCAACGGTCTGCGGCTGCGCCACGAGGTTGACAATCATACCGAGTCTGTCCGCTATCCGATTTATGATGTCGGTCATTCCCTGCAGATGAGCGATACGCAGGGGGCCGAAGGTGTCACGGCCAAAATATTAAAAGATTACGGCGTCGGTCTGGGACTGTCGATTCATTACAATACTGCACTGACATCCCTGGTTAAAGATGGTGAACAGGTCGTCGGCATGATCGCCGCTGTGGAAGGCGGATATGCCCGCTACAATGCGAAAAAAGGCGTCATTGTCTGTACCGGGGGCTACAGCCTGAACAAAGAGATGCTCAATGCCCTGCAGCCGGAAACCGTGAAAATGACGAATATCAATTATTCTTATCCAGGCAGCACCGGCGATGGCATCAAAGCCTGTCTGTGGGCAGGGGCGGCAATGGATGAAACCCATGCTGCGATGTTGTTTGACCGCGGCGCAATCAAACCGGATCAGGTTGGATGCGATGAACAGGGCGTGCTGTTCTGGATGGGATCGCAGCCGTTTTTGAAGGTGGATCTCAACGGCAACCGCTTCGCCAATGAAAGCGGCTGTTATGATCATATTCTGCATGATGCGTTTAATCTGCCGCAGATGACGTATGCGATGGTGTGGGACGCTAATTACATTCAGGATATGGAACGCTTTGATACCCATGGCTGCAGCCGGATGTTCCCGCATGCCAACGGAGCAGAATCCGTTTGGCCGCTGGAATTCAACGAAGCTGTATTTATGAGTCAGTATCGTGAACAGGGTATTGTTGTGTCCGCGGAAACGATTGAGGAACTGGCTGACAAGCTGGGCATTCCGCAGGAAAACTTAAAAGCTACAGTACAACGGTATAATGAGCTGGCGGATAAGCAAAAGGATGAGGACTTCGGTAAGGAACCGTTCCGTCTTTCCCATCTGCGTCAGGCACCGTTTGAAGGCGTCCGCATGAGCGGCGGCTACTTCATCTGTACGCTGGACGGGATTAAGATTGACGTCAATATGAATGCGATGACACCGCAGGGAAAACCGATCGAAGGTTTGTATGTGGCCGGGGATTGCTCAGGCGGCTACTTTGACGGCAGTTATCCGAATTTGTTGGCAGGCTGTGCCGCAGGCCGCTCAGTCACCTTTGGCCGTTTGGCGGGAAAACTGGCGGCGCACCGCGAAGGGTAAGCGATCATCCTCTGAAATAAGATCAGGAATCTGTTTCCGCGTTAAAACAGCGTGTGGAACGATTCCTTTTTTTGTTTGATATGGCGAACGGCTGCAAGCGATTCAAAAAAAATTAGAAGATAAGCAGCAGAGACGCGAGCATCCCGTCAATATGAACTTATTGGAAGCAGAATTGGCTTTTTTCCTTTCGCAGAAACAAGCTTTTTCAAGTTCGTTTGGCGCTGACTTGAAAAATAAGGTATAATAAAAATATTCCTGTTTGAAGGGAGGAAGAACGGATGGCGCTGACGCTGAAACAATTAAAAATGACTCCGAAGCGAACGGAGTTGTTAGAAAAAATGGGCCTGACGGACAGCGATGCAATTTTAATGTGCGTCCCGCTGCGTTATCAGTGCCGTGAGGTCGTTCCTTACGAACAATGGCAGGTGAAAAGCGAAGTGATTCTGGAAGGGCAGATCGTCCGTCCGGCGCGGTCCATGCGGATCCGCGGCGGCAAAACCATGACGAAATTCCAGCTGGAAAATGAAGACGATTGTTTTGAAATTACAATCTTTAACCGACCTTGGGCAAGCAATTTGTCCGTCGGCCAGCGGATCACGGTGATCGGCTATTATCAAGGCGCGGGCAAGATCACCGCGACAACCTATAACAGCCAGCCGCTTCAGGAACAGTTGGGCGTCACGCCGGTTTATCCGCTGAAAGAGGGCATGACCCAGAAAATGATGCAGGAAATCATCAGAAAAACATTCCTTACCGCCCAATCTCATATTGAAGAATTAGTTCCGCCCTCGCTGCAGAAGCAATATCGCCTGCTGCCCAAGAAAACCGCGCTGCGCTGTCTGCATTTTCCCCGTTCCATGGAGGAAGTCTATCAGGCGACGCGGACGCTGAAATATGAGGAATTTCTGAAATTCCATCTCGTGCTGGAGATGATTCATCGCCAGCAGACGGAAACGGTAACGAAGAAGGCGAAGCAGTTTGATGCGGAACAGGTCTACGCGCTGGCGAATCATCTCGCCTTTGCGATGACGCCGGATCAGTTTAAGGCTGTGCGGGATATCTTGGCTGACATGGGCAGTGACAAAATCATGTACCGGCTGATTCAGGGCGATGTGGGATGCGGCAAAACGTTGGTGGCTTCCCTGGCTCTGTATGCCTGCGTGCTCAGTGGTCATCAGGGGGCGATCATGGCGCCGACCGAAATTCTCGCTCGTCAGCATGCCGTTTCCTTGAAAAAGCTGTTTGCCGGACTGCCGATCAAAATCGACGTGCTCTGTTCGTCGCTGCCGGCGGCGAAAAAGAAAGAAGTGCTGCAGGCGATGAAGGACGGTACGCTGCATCTGGTTGCCGGAACGCATGCTTTATTTCAGAAGGAAGTTGAGTTTGCCAAGCTGGGATTGGTCGTTGCGGATGAACAGCACCGCTTCGGCGTGCAGCAGCGCAAGGCCTTAAAAGAAAAAGGCGAAAAGGTCGATTTCCTGTTGATGAGCGCGACGCCTATTCCGCGGACGCTGGCCGCGACTCTGTATGGGGATATGGACATTTCAACGATCATGACAATGCCGCCGGGACGCAAGCCGATCCAGACGCAGCTGATCGAGAAAAATACGCTCAGTCCGATCATGCCGCAGCTGCTGGAGCAGTTAGCACAGGGCGGTCAGATCTACATCGTGTGCAGCGCGATCGAAGAAAATGAAAATTTTGACGGTCGCAATGTTCTCGATATCTTTGAAAGCTTAAGCAAGGCATTTGCCGGCAAGGCTAAGCTCGGATTGATGCACGGACGGATGAGCAGTGAAGAAAAGGAACAGGCGATGCATGACTTTGAGGCCAACAAGACGCAGATTCTTGTTTCAACCACGGTCATCGAGGTCGGCGTCAACGTTGTCAACGCCTGCTGCATGGTGATTTACGACGCCCATCGGTTCGGACTTTCCCAGCTCCACCAGCTGCGCGGCCGGGTCGGACGGGGCAATCGGCAGGGCTATTGCTTTCTTCTGACTTCCAGCAAAGATCCGGAAAGTCTGGCGCGCTTGAAGATCATGGAACAGACGACGGATGGATTTGAGATTGCGATGAAGGATCTGGAGCAGCGTGGCCCGGGTGAACTTCTGGGAACTCGCCAAAGCGGTGTACCGGGGTTGATTTTGGGCGATTTAGTGGCGGATACGAAAATCATTCAAACCGCTCGGCAGGACGCGGCCAACATCTTAAACAACCCGGAGAATCCAGAGTATCAGCCGTTGTTAACTAAAATCCGGAAAGAAAATGAATCCGCTATTTCTTATATGGATTAATCACGATATAATAAAACAAGAGAATCAGAAAGGAAGAAAAAAATGAAAATATGCGAATGGCTTGAAGCACGAGGAATTCATTGCAAAGACAGCCGTCTGATCGAGCAGGCTTTTGTGCATTCCTCGTATGTCAATGAACATAAGCAGCTGAAACACGATAACGAACGTCTGGAATTTATGGGCGACGCGGTGCTGCAGCTGTGGGTATCGGATAAATTATTCCGGCTCGATCCGCCGTTGGATGAAGGCCGCATGACGACGTTTCGGGCGCAGTTGGTCTGTGAGGAAGCGCTGGCGATCTATGCTCGGCAGCTGCAGCTCAATTCGTTTTTAAAGCTGGGCGTGGGCGAAGAGAAAACCGGCGGCCGCGAGCGGGACTCCATCATCGCCGATATGTTTGAAGCGATGCTGGGCGCCTTGTATGAAGACGGCGGAATGGCGCCGATTGACAACATTCTGACGGAGGTGATCATGCCGCATTTGAGTCATCCGGAAGAACCGATTATCGTCGATTATAAAACCAAGCTGCAGGAATATGTTCAGTCGGATTCCCGCAAAACGGTAACCTATGAAGTTATTAATACAACCGGCCCGTCCAACAAGCCGGAGTTTGAAGTTCAGGTCAAGCTGGAAGGAATTATTCTGGGTACCGGCAAAGGCAACTCCAAAAAGAAGGCGGAGCAGAAAGCCGCTCAGAATGCTTTTGAAAAGATGGTGCTGTAAGGATGAAACAGGGATATTTCGGAACACTGCAGGACGGCCGTTCGGCCCAATGGCTGGAAATTGAAAATGAAAAACTCAGAGTGCGCGTCAGTGATTATGGCGCAACTCTGGTTTCGCTGTGGCTGAAAGACGCGCAGATTGACGCTGTTCTGGGATTTGATGAGGTCAGTGGCTATCAACAGTCGGTCAAATACATGGGCGCGATGATCGGCCGGGTGGCCAACCGCATTAAGGATGGTCAGTTTACGCTGAACGGTCAGGTTTATTCATTGTACCGCAACGATAAGGGCAATACGCTGCATGGCGGTCAGGAGGGCTTTGACGCAAAGCTGTGGACAGTCATCGAACAGCGCGAGGATACACTGACGCTGAGTTTGTGTTCACCGGCGGGGGAGGAAGGCTTTCCTGGAGAATTGACCGTGACGGTGACCTATGCGTTAGCCGGCTGTCGGCTGTCGATCACAACGCGGGCCGAAAGTACGGCAGATACGCCGGTCTCACTGACCAATCACGCCTATTTCACCCTCAGCGGTTCAACACTGTCGCTCAAAAACCATTGGATTCAGGTCGATGCCGATGAAATCGGACTGCTGGATCCCAACGGCTGTACGCGTCCGGAAACGATGGAGGTCGAAGGCACGGTCTTTGATCTGCGTGAACCCCAATGCATTATCGAGGTGCTGAAGCAGCATCACAGTCAGCTGGAAATTGCCGGGGGACTCGATCATAACTATGTCCTCAACGGGATCGGATTCCGGCCCGTTGCCAGTTTGCACAAAGGCGCGCTGACGATGCGGGTGCTGACGGATATGCCGGATATGCATGTCTACACGGCGAACTTCTTAAACAGTGACTGCGGCCGCGGTGGGGCACAGTATACGCCGCATTGCGCGGTTTGCTTTGAAACTCAGTATTATCCTAACAGCGTCAATGACCCATCCAAGATTTCCTGCATTCTGCATCCAGGTGAAACGATGGAGCATTGCACAGCGTTTGAATTTGATCAGGAGGAACAGGCATGAACAAGACAGAACTTAAAGCTTTGCTGAATCAGAACCGTTCGCGGCTTGGCAGTCTGTATGGCCAGACTCAGATCGAGCGGCAGATTGACCGGTACTCCCAGCTTATTGATGCCTATGAGGCAGCGTTCAACGATCAGGACTGCGCGCTGTTTTCTGCCCCGGGACGCACGGAGGTCGGCGGCAATCATACCGATCATCAGCACGGCCGGGTTTTGGCCGCCAGCGTCAATATGGATGCCGCTGCCGCCGCAGGCAGACGGGAAGGGGAAGTTGTTTTTCATTCGGAAGGCTTTGCGATCAAACCGGTTTCGTTGGATGATCTTTTTGTCCATCCAGAAGAAAAGAATACATCGGAAGCCCTGATCCGCGGTGTGTTGGCTGGATTCGTCCAGCGCGGTTATAAAATCGGCGGTTTCCAGGCGGTGTCCAACAGCACTGTGCTGAAAGGCTCAGGCATTTCTTCATCCGCGGCCTTTGAAGTGCTGATCGGAACGATTTTGTCACATTTATATAATGACGGTCAGGTTTCCGCCCAGGAGATTGCCAAGATCGGTCAGTATGCGGAGAACGTTTATTTCGGCAAGCCAAGCGGTCTGCTCGATCAGATGGCGTGTTCGGTCGGCAATTTCGTGACGATCGATTTCAAGGATCCGCAGAACGTTCTTGTCGAGCAGGTTGATTTTGATTTTAACCACAGTCAGATCGCGCTGTGTCTGGTCGATACGCGGCAGGATCATGCGGATCTGTCTGATGAATATGGCCTAATGCCGGCGGAAATGCGGCAGGTGGCGGCGTATTTTGGCTGCGAGGTGCTGCGGCAGGTGGATCCGGCCGATTTTTACCAGCATATTCAGGCGGTACGCGCACAGGTTCAAAATGATCGGGCCCTACTCAGGGCAATTCATTTCTTTGAGGAAGACGCGCGGGTTCCGTTGCAGGTACAGGCTTTGAAGGATCAGGATCTCAGCCGATTCTTTGAACTGGTTATCGAATCTGGTCATTCCAGCTTCATGTATCTGCAGAATGTAACCAGTCCAAGCGATATCCGTCATCAATCTCTGGCACTGGCGCTGGCCTTATCGGAAAAGGTGCTGAAAGGCCGCGGGGCATGGCGGGTTCATGGCGGCGGCTTGGCAGGAACGATTCAGGCGTTTGTGCCGCTGGATCTTTTGGACGCCTATCAGCAGGTGATGGACGATTGCTTCGGTGCCGGCAGCTGTCATGTTTTATCTATCCGTCCGGAAGGCGGAGTCCGATTGCTTTAGAAAGAACCGTTTGGTTCTTTTTCTTTTGTCAAGATAAATGAATTCCAAGTCAGACAATTTCGTTAAAATGATAATTGTGAATAATGAAATTAATTGAACTTGTTGAATTCAGGGATACTTCGCTATATACTTAAATTATGAAAGGGATTGCAGAAAGGATGAGAGAATATGGTTGATATTTTAGAAGCTCGTGTCCTGAACCCACAGATTACGCTGCTGAAATTAAAAGTAGAACGGATCGCTAAAAAGGTTCAGCCAGGACAGTTTGTGATTCTTCATCAGGACGAAAAAGCAGAAAGGATCCCGTTAACGATTGCCGATTCCGATCCGGAAGCGGGCACGATCACGGTCATCGTGCAGGCTGCCGGGGAATCAACGAAGCGTTTATGTGCGCTAAAGACGGGAGATCAGATCCGTGATGTGGTCGGTCCGTTAGGTCAGGCGACAGATTTTGAAGGAGCGCAGAATATCTGCGTCATCGGTGGCGGTGTCGGCTGTGCGATTGCTTACCCCAGTGCGAAAGCTTGTCATCAGCGGGGTGCGCATGTTGATCTGATCGCTGGCTTTAAGGATGAATCGCTGGTGATTCTGAAAGAGGAAATGGCGGCGATTGCCGATGAATTCACGCTGATCAGCGACGACGGCAGCACTGGAAAGCAAGGTTTTGTTACCGACGCGTTAAAAGAAAAATTAGATCAGGGAAAGAAATATGATCTGGTGATTGCGATTGGCCCGATCATCATGATGAAGATGGTCTGCAAGGTGACCGAAGCCGCCGGCATTAAAACATTGGTCAGTCTGAATCCGATCATGATTGATGGAACCGGAATGTGCGGAGGATGCCGGGTCACGGTGGGCGGCAAAGTAAAATTTGCCTGTGTTGACGGTCCGGATTTTGATGGTCATCAGGTTGATTTCGACGAGCTGATGCAGCGCAATCGAACCTATATGGAAGATCACCGCTGTCACCTTGAGGAGGTGAAATAAGATGCCGAATATGCAGAATGAAAAAACACCGATGCCGCTGCAGGAGGGCTTGGTGCGGATTACAAATTTTGATGAAGTTGCGCTAGGATATACCGAGGAACAGATGATGAATGAAGCAGAGCGTTGTCTGCATTGCGTCAATCATCCATGTACCGCGGGCTGCCCGGTTTCGGTCATGATTCCCGATTTTATCAAAGCTTTAAAGACAGGGAATATTGATGAAGCTTACGGTGTGATTACCAAGACTAATAGCTTCCCGTCGATCTGCGGCCGTGTCTGCCCGCAGGAAAACCAATGTGAAAAGAACTGCGTTCGGGCTATCCGCGGAGAAGCGGTGGCGATTGGCCGGCTGGAACGATATGTCGCAGATCATCATACCCCAAGCGTACCGGAAAAGCCGCAGGCCAATGGAATAAAAGTGGCGGTTGTCGGTTCCGGTCCGGCGGGTTTGGCATGCGCCGCGGATCTGGCCAAGGAAGGCTTTGCGGTTACGATTTATGAAGCGCTGCATGAAGCCGGCGGCGTTCTGCGTTATGGGATTCCGGAATTCCGTCTGCCGAAGCGGATCGTTGACGAACAGCTCGACCAGCTCAAGCAGTTGGGCGTGACGATTGAAACCAATGTGATCGTCGGCAAGACCTTGACGATGCAGGAGTTAGAAGAGGATGGTTTCCAGGCCGTCTTCATCGGCAGCGGCGCGGGTCTGCCAAAGTTCATGGGGATTCCGGGCGAAACTGCCGCTGGGGTATTCAGTGCCAACGAAGTGCTGACGCGCGTCAATTTGATGAAGGCCTATCGTGAGGATCATCTGACGCCGTATTATCAAAGCAATCATACGATTGTCGTCGGTGGCGGTAATGTCGCAATGGATGCGGCTCGCTGCGCCCGTCGTTTAGGCAAGAAGGTAACCGTGGTTTATCGTCGGTCACTGGCGGAAATGCCGGCCCGGAAAGAAGAAGTCGAACATGCGATGGATGAAGACATCACCTTCATGACACTGCATAATCCAGTTGAAATTTACAAGGATGAAAAAGGCTTTGTGAAAGGCGTGAAGCTGGAAAAGATGGAACTGGGCGAGCCGGATGAACGCGGACGCCGCTCACCGGTGCCGACCGGGGAAATGATGGATTTAGTCTGCGACTGCGTGATCATGGCGTTAGGAACCTCCAGCAATCCGCTGCTGGTTCGCAGTGAACCGCGCTTGCAGACAAATCCGCGGGGCTGTCTGATCGTGGATGAACAACAGGAAACGACGATGAAAAACGTCTATGCCGGCGGTGATGCGGTCAGCGGCGCGGCAACGGTTATTCTGGCGCTGGGTGCTGGCAAGCGGGCAGCCGCTTCGATCATCAAAGCCCTGACCCCAAACAAAGCATAAATAAATGATCTTGCTGCGTTGGATTATCCAAACGCAGCTTTTCTTGTTGCAGGATAAAGGAAAATGGAGAAGAATTCATGCAGAACATCAAAGCAGTTCTATTTGATTTTGATTACACACTTGGGGATTCGAGCTCAGGAATTGTCATCAGCGTCAATTACGCCTTAAATAAGTTGGCTTACCCTCCTGCAGAACCGCAAGTGGTTTGTTCTACTATCGGTTTATCTCTGCCGGAGACTTTTCTGTGCCTAACAGGCTGTCATGACCCCTTGAAAACCGCAGCATTTGCCCAATTTTTTAAAGAAAAGGCAGATGAGGTGATGGTCGCGCATACAAATCTTTATCCAGGGGTACAGAATTTACTTGTTTCATTACGATCACGACAGATTTGTATCGGGATTGTCTCAACAAAATATCATTATCGAATCAATCAAATTTTAAGTCATAATCAGATTTCCAAGCTCTTTGATGGAATCGTAGGTGCTGAGGATGTTGTCAATCCCAAGCCAGATCCGCAAGGTGTGCTGAAGATGATGGAACAGTTCGCAAGTACACCGTCAAAAACACTGTATGTTGGCGATAGCCTAGTGGATGCGCTAACGGCCCAGAATGCTCAGACTTTGTTTGCAGCGGTATTATCAGGCGCGACTTCCGCCGAAGCATTTCAAGTTTTTCATCCCCTCGCTGTAATGTCGAATTTATCTGAAATTTTAACATTGCTGGATTAAAGAAAAGTGCAAAAATCCAGAACTTGAGCGCGGAATCGAAGCTTTGAGATGATCAAAGAAAAAGGCCGCTGACATTCTTTGATCAGAACGCAGCAGCCAATTTTGAATAAAATAAGAGTTCGCTTCATTCACTCTGCGGTTTGAAATGCAGTGTGACCCGCAGCACTTCACTGTCTGTTCCCAAGCGAAACGGCAGGCCCCATGTACCGGTTCCGCTGGTGACGAAAGCCTGCGGTGAAGTATCACAATGACCAACAACACAGGGATAGGCTATTCTGACAGCTAGGGAAAACGGGACAACCTGCCCAGCATGCGTATGGCCTGACAATTGCAGTAGCACAGCCGGGTTTTTCTCTTTCAGCTTCGGCTGATGATCTAAAACAATCCAGTCCTCTTTTGAATTGCCAATCAGTTCATCAAGAGATTGACGCGGCTGAGATCGATCCTGCCGCAGCAGCAGCTTGAGATGCTCGCCGAGGCTTATGCTCTGATCGCGCAGCAGCTGAATGCGGCTGGCTTGGAGCTGCTGGAAATAAGCTTCATGAAAACGCTGATGGTATTCATGATTACCGGCAATCATATAAATTGTTTTTAGTTGGGACTGGTTGATTTTGTCAATGAACTGCTGCAGCTGGGAGGGTGTTGTGTATTCATCAAATAAATCCCCTAATATCAGCACGGGCTGATCCGGCGTTTCCTCTAAGATCCGGATCAGTGAATCAATCTGCTTTCCTTGAATCGCGGTGCCTAAATGCAGATCAGAGATCACTGTGAAATGCAGATCATCATGGTTAAACTGTGAGGTTAATGTCAGCTGTGTTTCATGGACGACAAGGGTACGGGCCTGCTGCCAGCCGATCAGTCCCACGCCCGCGCTTAAAAGGGCGCTGCAGAGCAGCCAGCCGAGTACCCAGACAGTTTTTCCGCTGCACCAGCGCTGGACTAATACCAGAATCAATGTGGAGATCACAAGCATAATCAGGCAGGCCAGCGCCAGTATTTGAACCAACTCCGTTGAGCCTAAGGGCAGCGGCATAAATCGGGCGATAAGGACAAAAAAGGCCAAACAATCGAAAATCTGAATCTGTCTGCGGATCTTTTCTGAAACTCGGCAGCGCTGCAGCACCCGCTGCTGCAGCACCAAGCCCGCCAGAATTCCGATTAAAACCAAGATTAAAATGAATTTGAGCAGCATGTTATCACTTCCTATGAATTAGGATACCAAAGAAAATGAAAAATCTTCGGCAGAAAAATGAAAGAATTTTAAAAAGTTTGTGGATTGCAGGAAAAGAAACGAAATGGAAAGAAATTTCTCTTTTGAAAAATGTTTCATGATGAAATTGAAAAAAGATCATCAAGAAGTCAAGGAAACCCGGGAAAAGACTTTAAAAGCCAGGCATTTTTTTCTATAATGAAGATCAGAATTGGAGTTGAAATCATGAAAATACTCGATTTGCGCAGTGATACGGTGACCCAGCCGACACCGCAGATGCGCGAAGCGATCGCCAATGCGGTCGTCGGCGACGATGTGTATGGCGATGATCCGACGATCAACGAGCTGGAACATCAGGCAGCACAGCGGCTGGGCAAGGAAGCGGCACTGTTTGTTTCCAGCGGGACGATGGGCAATCTGCTCGGCGTTCAATCTCAGACCCAGCGTGGCGATGAAGTGATCCTAGGGGCGCGCAGCCATATTATTACGCATGAAGTCGGTCATCTCGCTCAGATCTGTCAATGCATGGGACGGACGATTGACAATGCCGATGATCGGATTTATCCGGAAGACATTCGCAAGGCGCTCCGCCCCGATGACATCCACGAACCGCCGACCACGTTGGTATGTCTGGAAAATGCGTTGTCCAACGGCACAGTTGTGCCGCTTGCGCTTATGCAGCAGGATTATGCAGAGGCAAAAGCGGCCGGATTGAACGTCCATCTTGATGGCGCACGGCTGTTTAATGCCGCAGTGGCCTTAGGCGTTGACGTGAAAGCGTTGGCGGACTGTGCGGATTCAGTCACATTCTGTCTGTCGAAAGGCTTATGCGCGCCGGTCGGTTCGATGCTGTGCGGAAGTCGGGATATGATCGCCCGTGCGCGGCGCAACCGCAAACGGATCGGCGGTGGCTTGCGGCAGGCCGGTTTTCTGGCGGCGGCGGGATTGATTGCCATGAATGAGATGAGCCTGCGTTTGGATGAGGATCATGCCAATGCCAAAGCCTTAGCGCAGAAGCTTGAAGCGCTGGAAGGCGTGGAGGTTGCTCAGGATCAGCTGGATATCAACATGATCTTTTTCAGGCTAACGAATTTGGCGGATTCATCGCGGTTTGTCAAAGCGCTGAAAGAGCAGGGAATTTTGATTAACGATGCGGATCACGGTATTTATCGGCTGGTGACGCATTGGGGCATTGAAGCCGCGGATTTGCCGCGGATTGCGGCAGCGATTGAACGCTGCAGAAAGGAAATGTAATGGATTATAAAACACGCAGAACCCGGGTCATGGAAGCGATGCCGCAGGGTTCGCTAGCTTTGTTTTTTTCCGGAAAAGCTCCGGTGCGCTCTTTGGATGAAGCGTATCCGTTTTCAGTGAACCGGAATTTCTACTATCTGACGGGTTTGGATCGTGAAGCGATGACCTTGGCGCTGATTAAAAACGGGGATCACGTGCAGTCCGTGCTGTTTATCGAACCGTTTGATCCGCTGCAGGCCCGCTGGGTCGGCGGCCGGATGAAGCCGGAGGAAGCCCAGCAGCAGGCGGATGTCGATGCGGTCTATCCTAAAGATGAGATGCTGGATTTCATTCATCGTCAGATGAAGCTGAACCGCGGCAACCGGCGGATGAGCGTCGGTCTGGATCTGGCCAAGGAAAGCTGGGAAGAGCCGGATGATGCCGCTCATCAGTTTGCCGGTCATATCCGGCAGCATTATCCAAGCGTGGATTTGGTCAATCTGCATGCGGCTTTAGCGCAGTTAAGAATGATCAAGGATGAGGATGAACTGAATTTGATGCGTCAGGCACAGGAAGCGACAATCACTGCAGTGAAGGTGATGATGCGGCATTGCGCCCCGGGCATCAATGAAACAGAACTGGAAGGTGTTTTCGATTTTGCATTAATGAAGCAAGGCGTGCGCGAACATGCGTTTCCGACGATTTGTGCTTCCGGCGCGAATGCAACGATCCTGCATTACAGCCGCAACAACGAGCTGATCGAAGACGGAGATCTTGTTCTGTGCGATCTGGGCGGGGCAATCGGTCATTATTGTGCCGATATCACGCGAACCTATCCTGCAAACGGCCGCTTCACCCAGCGGCAGAAACAGATTTACGATATCGTGCTGGAAGGTCAGCGGCGGGTGATCGCTGCGATTCGGCCAGGCCGCACGCTGCGGCAACTCAATCAGGTGCTGGTCGACTTTTATGGCGAACAGCTTGCGGCGATCGGCTTATTGGAGCAGGGCATGACTGTGCGCGATTATTACTTCCACAGCGTATCGCATCATCTGGGACTCGATACTCACGATGTCAATATTGCGAATCTGCCGTTAGCGGCCGGCATGGTGATTACGGTTGAGCCGGGGCTGTATCTGGAAGCAGAAGGTATCGGCATCCGCATCGAGGACGACATTCTGGTAAGCGAAACCGGGGCTGTGAATCTCAGCGAAAAGCTGCCGCACACAACCGAAGAAATTGAAACGTTCATGAATAAGGGGGAATAAACAATGGACAAGATTCAACGTGATGAATTTTACAACTACCGCTTTTTATCCAATCTGACCGTATCACCGGAAAAAACGGCGGCGGCTCTGACAGTCTGGCAGGCTGATCCGAAAAACAACGGTTACACCAGCAACATCTGGATCCGTAAGGATCAGGGTTTTGTGCAGCTGACAGCGATGGATAAGGAAAGCAGCTTTATCTTTGAGGATGAAAACACAATCCTGTTTGCGGCCAGCCGTGACAGTCAGGATGCAAAGAAAGTGGAGGCCGGAGAACCTTACACAGCCTATTATCGCATTCCATTAAACGGCGGGGAAGCGGTCAAAGCCTTTTCCGTTCCGTTAAAAGCGAGCGGAATCTGGAAGCTGGATGCGGATCTTTATCTGGTTAAAGCGCGTACGGATGCAGCCATCGGTGATTTTGCGGCGATGAGCGACGAACAGCGTGAACAGGTTATGAAGACTAAGAAAGAGAATGTTGATTATGAAGTCTTTGATGAGATTCCGTTTTGGGCCAATGGCGGCGGCTTTACCAATAAATTAAGAAATACGCTGTATGTTGTCGACGTTCAGGCCAATACCTGCACACCGATCACCGCGCCGTTGTTTATGACCGGCGATGTCGATGTGAAGGCGGGTCAGGTTCTGTATACCGGTGAGGAATATACGAGCCGGCCGCAGCGCAAGGCCTCCGTCTATCTGTATGACGTGAAGACCAAAACAACAAAATGCGTTTACGATAAGAAAGAATATTCAATCCATGAAGCTCGTTTCTTCAAGGATCAGATTGCTCTGGCAGCGGCGACTACAACACGCCATGGCAACAACGAAAACCCGTATTTGTATAAGCTCGATCCGGCGACAGGCGAAGTCACGCTGTGGGCAGAATATGAGTACAGCATGGGATCTTCTGTCGGCTCTGACTGCCGTTATGGCGGCGGCAACGGTTTTGCGGCAGATGATCAGGCTCTGTATTTTTTAACAACACGCGAAGACAGCTCGCATTGCTATAAGATGGGAGAATGCGGCTGCATTAAGCCAGTGATTGAACTGACCGGTTCGATCGATCATTTTGCTTTGGCAGACGGCAAGATTCTGTTCGCGGGCATGATCGGTCAGAAGCTGCAGGAGATTTATGAATATGATCTTGAAACTCAGACAACAACGCAGATTTCAGATTTCAATGAAGCGGCGTTAAAAGATAAGTATGTGGCTGTGCCGCAGCGCGTCAGCGTGGCTTCTGAGGGCACGACGATCAACGGCTGGGTGCTGCTGCCGAAGGATTATGATCCGGCTCAGAAATATCCGGCAATTCTGGACATTCACGGCGGACCGAAAACGGTTTACGGCGAAGTGTTCTATCATGAAATGCAGGTCTGGGCCAATGAAGGCTATTTCGTCTTCTTCTGCAATCCGATCGGTTCGGATGGCCGGGATAATGAATTCGCTGATCTGCGCGGTAAATACGGAACCTGCGATTATCAGAACATCATGGACTTCACCGATGAGGTGCTCAAGCGCTATCCGGCGATTGATGAGCAGCGCGTCGGAGTTACCGGCGGCAGCTACGGCGGATTTATGACGAACTGGATCATCGGCCATACTTCCCGCTTCGCGGCGGCCGCCTCCCAACGCAGCATCGCCAACTGGATTTCCTTCTACGGCGTTTCCGATATCGGCATGACCTTTGGTCCAGATCAGCAGGCCGGCAACATCTATGATGATAATGAGAAGCTGTGGGAACATTCACCGCTCAAATACGCCCGTGCCTGCACGACGCCGACCTTGTTTATTCATTCGGATGAAGATTATCGCTGTCCGATGGCGGAAGGTCTGCAGATGTATACAGCCTTGGTGGATCTGGGTATTGAATCCAAACTTGTCTATTTCAAGGGTGAGAATCATGAACTGAGCCGTTCCGGCAAACCGCTGCATCGGATGAGAAGACTCAATGAAATCACCGATTGGATGCAGTCCCATTTAAAATAAACTTTTATTTCAGTAAAACGGCATGCCTTTCCACGGATGCCGTTTTTCTAAAATTTGATCAGAAAGCAAAATCAAAAATAGGATCTGTCAATGGATACAAGATAGCGTATAATTAAACTAAGCAATAAACCAAAGAAGAATAGATGGAAGCCGTTTTGGCTTTTAATTCTTAAAGCTGAGTTATTTCTTATCTTTTTAAGGAGGTCAGGATGGACAATCAGACAAAAGATCAACTTCGCTCTGCGATTGTTGGTTTGGCGATTGGGGATGCCTTAGGTGTACCGGCAGAATTTCAGCCGCGGCATACTTTCCATATCAGTTCCATGACCGGCTATGGAACGCATCATCAGCCGCCAGGTACGTGGTCAGATGATACAAGCATGACGTTGGCGACCTGTGATGCAATTCGGATGTGCGAAGGTCGTGTCGATCCGGAAAGAATTCAAGAAGCCTTTGAAAATTGGCTCTTTCATGGAAAATATGCGATTGACGGAATTGTGTTTGACTGCGGGTTTACAACCGGGCAAGCGTTGTCCCGCGGCCGGGGCTTTGATGATTTTAAGTCCAACGGCAATGGCTCACTGATGCGGATCCTGCCGCTGGCTTTTACGAATGCGGATACGGCGATGATTGAAAAAGTCTCTGCGATAACGCATGGTCATGCGATATCCGTGCGGGCCTGTCAGATTTACATTCAATGTGCCCGGTGCCTGCTTGCCGGTGAAAGTCTGGAAGCAGTGATTTTGTCCTTATCCGAGAACGAACCGTTCGAGCGCTTAGGACACTTGTTTCAAATGAAAGAAGCAGACATTCGATCCAGCGGATATGTTGTAGATACGCTGGAGGCGGCCTTGTGGTCTTTGGCCCAGAGTCATAGCTTTGCCGAAACAGTGCTGACGGCAGTGAATCTGGGGGAGGATACCGATACTATCGGAGCCATTGCGGGAGGATTGGCTGGCATTCTTTATGGAATAGAAGGCATTCCGGCACAATGGCTGGATCAGCTGCGAGGCAAAGAGCTGATTGAATCCTGTTTGTTTTAAGCCGCATAGAGCAAAAATCGCAGAAGAAAAGAGGAGAAGGAAAAAATATGGAAGTGACAATTCGTGAACTAAGAAAAGATGAATATCCGCAGTTAACAGATTTTCTCTATGAAGCGATTTTTGTTCCGCCGGGAACGCCAAAACCTGAGCGGGAAGTGATCCATGAACCTGAGCTGCAGGTCTATGTTGAAAATTTTGGAACAGGAATAGCCGACTTTGCTTTGGCCGCAGAAGTAGAAGGGGGCTTAGTCGGCTGCGCCTGGACGCGGATCATGAACGATTACGGACATCTTGACGAACAAACGCCTTCGCTGGCGATCGCTGTCTTTGAGCAATATCGGGGCAGGGGAATCGGGACGAAACTGCTTAAGACCCTGTTGATTCAGCTGCAAGAATCGGGTTATTCCCAAGTGTCCTTATCGGTGCAGAAGGCGAATTATGCCGCTCAGCTCTATCAGAAACTGGGATTTCAGATCGTTAAGGAAAACGCGGAGGAGTGGATCATGGCTGTTACACTCAATCCAAAGAAAAAAGAAACGCTTTGACGGGTTCGCTAAATCCGTTCGCTGCGTTTCTTTATCTTTTGGTTATGTCACAAGCTATTCCTGGGGGTTTTCTTCCGGCTGATCCTGCGGTTCTTCGGGTGCATCATTCGGATCTTGCTCGGTGGAATTCCCGTTGTTGTCCGGCTCGGAATCCTCATCCGGAACCTCACTTGGCACAGGTTCGGCATGGACAAGACGATAAACAACAATTTCGGCCGGGGAGAACAGACGCACATCCATGCGCGTAGTGCCAGTACCGTTGGTGATGTCTAAGAGAATATCATCGACCTGGTGCTTGCCGCGATAGTAAATCTCCGCATAATTAGCCCGATAAAAGGTTCCTAACAAGGGGATATAGACCTGACCGCCGTGGCTGTGTCCTGCCAGCATCAGATCGGTCTGATCCTGCGGCAGCTGCAAAACCGTATCCGGGGTATGGCATAAGGCAATCGTAAAGCTGTCCGGAGAAATGTTCTGATAGGCCGCTTCCGGATTTGGGTTGCCCAGCATTTCACTTTCCAAACCGACTAAAGAGATCGACTGCGTTCCCCGATTGCGGATTTTGACGGATTGGTTATTCAGCACCTCAAAGCCCGCTTCAAACAATAAATGACTGACCATGTCTGCGCTGCTTTGGGATTCCAGATCATGGTTGCCTAAGACTGCGAACTTGCCCAAAGGCGCTTTGAGCTGGGTTAAAGCCCCTTTCAGCGTATCCATCGTCTGATCATCTGGCCAGTGGTTGGCAGGATGATCAAACAGATCGCCGCCGAATAAAATCACATCGGCTCCCACGCTGTCAATTTTGGAAATCAAAGCTTCCAGCCGGACTTCGTCAACGAAGGCGTTATAATGAACGTCGGAGAAAAATAAAATTTGCAGTCCGCTGAGGGCTTCCGGAATCTTTTCGGAACTTATCGTTTCCGTTCGGATGCGGATCTGTTTGGGGGCGATCTCTGTGGCGTCCAGATAAAGTACGCCTGCTCCGGCAAGCAGAAGCAGCACGATTAAGATTATTTTCAGGATTTTCTTCATGAGAACTCCTTTCGTCACTCTATTTTATCATAAGCTTACGGTAAAAAGAATCGCGAAATCTGGGGAATTTACGGAATGGCTGTGAATGATACTAAAGCGTGGGGGAACACTAAATCCGAGGTGGATTATGAAGAAAAAATCAACTGCCGCCCGTTTTAACGGGCTGTTTCTGTTTTCTTATGCAGCCGGAGCGATCGGGACGACGCAGACCATTCCCTATCTGGTATCGATGGGTTTTGAAGGTGTGCAGAAGGGAATTATTCTGTCCGGCATGGCAATCTCAACGCTGGTGACACAGTTCCTGTTCGGTTATCTCTCCGATAAATTTAAAGGCTGCCGCTGGTTTTTCTTAATCAGCTTCGGCATCTTCTTTGTCGGCGATGTCGTGCTGTTTGGATTTCGCTGGCCGCAGTTCTGGTACTTACTGGCGATGATTTCGCTGACCGGCGGCATTGCCCGAACCTGGCAGGGGCTGGAAGATACCTGGGTGCTGCAGATTGATGAAACCAAGCCGGTATACAGCCGGATCCATGCCTGGGGAGCCTTTGGCTGGGCGATTGGCAGTTGGACCGCTGCGATTTTGTTAAATTGGCTGGATTTCCCAGTGATTGCCGTTTTGGTCTTTTTCAGCAGTGGGGCAGCGCTCTATTTTGCCTGGAATCAGGAGGATGCCAAGCGGGCCAGCGGCAAGGTTGTCAAGCTTGCGGATTTAAAAGAGCTGGTTAAAAATAAAGCTTATATTCTGCTGGTGTTGATTCTGCTGGTGTTGTTTGGCATGGGCACGGCAGATATGTATATCGTTGTCGACAAGGTGATGGCGATTGGCGGAACCAGCTTTCACGTCGGGGCAAAGTGGGGTCTGCAGTCGCTAATGGAGATTCCCATTCTGTTAGTCGGTGATAAACTAATGAAGAAATATGATCCGGCCAATCTGATGCTGGGCGCTTCCGTGCTGTTCGGCGTTCGCTTTGTCGTTTACAGTCTGATCCAGAATCCCTGGTGGATGATCGCGGCGGCCGTCTTTCAGATGGTTACCTTTCCAATCATCATTATCAGCTCCAAGCTGATGATTGATGAGATCATTTCGGAAAAGCTGAAATCCAGCGGTCAGATGGCAGCGATGAGCGTCTATATGGGCATCTCCCTGTTAGTCATGCCGGTGTTCTGCAGCAGTTTGTCGGAAGCGATCGGCTGTGATCCGGCCCTGCTGGTGGTCGCCGCGTTTGCTTTGGTGGCGATTGTCTTGATTTTGATATTTAAAAAGGTTCGCGGACCGCTCAAAAAAGGAATGCAGAAATAAGTTTTCAGCCGGTGCTCATCCGGCTTTTCTTTTGCTTGAAAGCCGATGAACTTTATGATACGCTGTCCAAGGTAAAGTAAAGGAGCGAAAGAAGATGACAAAAAAATGCTACCTGCTGGATCTGGACGGCACGATGTATCGTGGCACGGCGATTATCGAAGGGGCGAAAGTGTTTGTTGATCATTGTTTAAAGGAACATCTTCCTTTCTTATTTTTGACGAACAATTCCGGCCGGACACCGCGCCAGGCTGCCGATCACATGTTAAAAATGGGCTATCGGGGAATTGAACCGAAGCATTTCTATACCTCGGCGATGGCGGCGAGCGATACGATGATCCGCCGCTTTCCGGAAAAGAAACGGGCCTATATGGTCGGTGCTGAGGGTCTGCGCGAAGCCCTGCTGAACAATGGTTATCAATTAGTTCAGGATCACGCGGATCTGGTTTTTATCGGATTGGATAAGGAAGGAACCTGGGAAAAGTATTCGCTGGCGCTGCGTCAGGTGCTGGCGGGGGCAATCCTGGTCGGCACTAACAATGACCGGATTTTGCTGAGTGAAGAGGGAGCCAACTGCGGCAATGGTTCAACTGTCGCCTTGATGGAATATGCCAGCTCCCGGGAAGCGGTCAAAATCGGCAAGCCCCATGAAGCCATCATCACCGGCGCTCTGGCCTATCTGGGCTTGCGGAAAGAGGACGTCGTCATTGTCGGCGATAATATGGAAACGGATATCTTATGCGGCGTTCAGGCCGGAATTGAAACGATCTTAGTGACGACCGGCGTTCATGACCGACAGGCCGCGGCGGCATATTCCTTCGCTGCGGATCATATAATTGAAGACCTGAGGGAACTCATGGACTAAGGAGGAGGATGCCTATCGGCGTTCTGGAATGGATAAAAAACGGCGGACTTGTACTGTATGCCTGTTTCAAGGCGTTTCTGCCGCTGCCTTCACTGGAGGTTGTGCTGATTCCGCTGATTCTGAAAAACCCGGATGGCTGGCTGCTGTATGCGCTGGAAGGCGCGGTGGGGACAGCTGTGGGCGGATGGATCGGCTATCAGATCGCACGCCAGGCTCAGCAGGCTGTGCTCAGAAAGTTTGCCAGCGAAAAGCAGATTGCAGCCGGGAAAGAATTGATGGACCGCTATGGCGTGCTGGCTGTGTTTATCGGCGGGGTAACCCCGATCCCAGATTTTCTGTTGGCGTATCTGGCGGGCATGACGCAGATGGCGCTGATTCCGTTTCTGCTCAGCGATGGAACCGCGCGGTTACTGCGCAGTGTGCTGATCGGCTGGTGTATACGCTCACTGGGTTATGTGGTGGATATTGAACGCTGGGGCACGGTGATTTCCTTGGTGATGATCGCCTGGCTGCTGCTGCGCTGGGCGCGCAGCGATGAGTAAAGCCAAGAAAAAAGGCCTCCGTTCCAAAAGGCCTTTTTCCTTGTTTATAAGGGGATAGAATGTTCTGTACGATAATTTTTAAAGGGGATATTATGTTAGTTCGTAGGAGAAGAGGTTATCGTACAGGCAAGAGGTCTTCTCTTTCTCTTGCTGGTATAAATATACCAAAGAAGTATAGGCGAAATATGTCGAAATTGTGTTAAAATGTGTGATTTTTTTAAATCTTTGATTATAATGAAACAGAAGAATAGAAATGAGGATAAAGAAATGAAGAAACCGATGATTGCTCTGACTGCCCGAAGCGGCGATTTTGACGGACAGACGCGAATCTTTGACAATCAGACTTACTTTGATGCGATTGCGCAAGCCGGCGGGATTCCCGTCCTGGTCACCTATGGCGATGATGAAGATTATAAGATGATTGCAGAGCGCTTTGACGGTTTGATGGTGACAGGTGGGGAGGATCTGGATCCGGCGCTGTTTCATCAGCCGGCACATCCTTCGCTGGAGCTGACAGATCCGCGCCTGGATACGCTGGATCTCAGGCTGATTCAGCTGTTTGCCGCCAAGGGAAAACCGATCTTAGGTATCTGCCGGGGGATTCAGAGCATTAATGTCGCATTTGGAGGCACGCTGATTCAGGATCTCAATACCCAGTATCCAGCGATGCGCGCGGCCGGACATCAGCAGCACAAGGCGGTGCCGAAGCCGGCCATGGATGCAACGTTTCATGACAACACGTTTGTTGAGGGGACGAAGCTGTACGCTATGTTTGGCCCACGCCATGCGGTCAATAGCTATCATCACCAGAATATTGATCAGGTTGCGGATGGATTTGTCGTTTCTTCCTGGAGTGAGGACGGTCTGGCCGAAGCGATTGAAAAAGATCAGATTCTGGCCGTGCAGTGGCATCCGGAACGGCTGAGTGCTGATCCGTGTCATCGGGCAATCTTTGAATCTTTTATTCAGGAATGTCGGAAATAAAATTTATACAAAATCCGTAAAGTGTCTATAAAAACCGTTTAGTTAAGCCTTTTTTCAGAATTTGTATTGACAACGAAGCGTAAATTCAGTAAGATTCTATCAGGTCGAAGGACCTGGATTGATTCATCTGTTATTGTTTTTCCCCCACCCATTCAAACAATAATAGATCCCCCCCAAGAGATCGAATCAATTCTGATAAGGACATCTTCGGATGTTCTTTTTTTGATTTGAAGAAGGAGGAGAAGGCATGCGGTGTCTTGGCGTTTTTGAAGATACAGTCGATCCAGAACAGCCGATTTTAACCCTGCGCAAAACAGCGCGGGTATTTGTCATCAATCCGCAAGGGAAAGTCGGGATGATTCATGTCAAGGGAGAAGATGAGTTTGGCCGGCGTGATCATCTGGAAAGCTGCGGCGGCGGAATCGAGAAGGGAGAGAATCCCGTTCGGACCATGCTTCGGGAAGCCCGCGAAGAGCTGGGCGCCGTGCTGCGGGATTGGGTTGAATTGGGCTGGATCGAAGATGAATATCATCGGCTGCAGCGGCGCAATCACAGCACGTTTTTTGCGGCTCATTGTGAAGCTGACTTCTTGCCGAGAAACCTGACGCCGATGGAACGGGCGATGATGGCGGATCCGGTCTGGCTAAGTCCGCAGGAAATTCATCAACGGCTGGATCCTAAGAATAATCTGGGCATTGCGCTGCTGATCGGGCAACGTGATTTCTGCGCTTGGCAGGAATTGCTGCGGCGTAAAATCATAGTATTCAATTAAAAAGAATCCTTACGGTCAGGATTCTTTTTTCGTAGAAAAAGGATTTATTTCCATCCGGCGCAGATGATACAGAATCGGCGCTTGCGGCCGTCCGTCGGTATAGGTGCGGACGCTCCAGGAGGAGTCCAGCTGTTCGATCCAGCTGACAATCGCCTGCCACTCTTCCATGCCGCCCGCATGACCTCGATAGCAGGCCAGAGATAACAAACCATCGGGTTTCAATAAAGACCGCGCGGCATCCAGGGCGGGCAGGGTAGTCTTGGGGGTTGTAATCATCGGACTGCAGGAATGCGGCAGATATCCAAAGTTGAAAACAATAATCTCAGCCGGATGGTCTGTCCAGCGCGTCAGCTCGGCATGATCGGCTTGCACCACGGTGATATTGGGGAACGCTGCGGCTTTTTTGCGGGTTTTGGTTACCGCTTCCGCCTGAATGTCTAACGCCAGTACCTCGGTTGCCAGCGCCGCCAGAAAAACGGTGTCGTTGCCGCCGCCGCAGGTGGCATCGATGGCAAATTCAACATGGTCAAAGGCTTCCCGAATCCAACGGTGATTGACAGTATTGATGTTATCGGCCATTGGACACCAGCTTTCCCTGCCATGTATTGAGGTTTGCCATCCGCTTGTCAATTTCATTCAGGACGATTGTCTTTTTCTTTGTCCATTCCGGAGCGATCAGCGCTTCACCAGCGCCGTCGCCGGTCAGCCGCTGGATGATGATTTCCGGACGCAGCCGTTCCAGCTGATCCACGACAATCGCCACGTATTCATCGCGTGTCAAAAGTGGGAAGGGTTGCTGCATGTATGTGTCAGCCAGCTGCGTATCCTGCATCAGATGAAGCATGTGAAGCTTGACGGCATGGATCGGCAGCTGATTGATCTGACATGCGGTCTCCAACATCATCGCAGCGTCTTCACCCGGCAGTCCGTTGATCAGATGAACGCAGATTTTAAGCGGCGTGCGGGCTAAGCGGGTAACGGTTTCAACGACCTGGGCATAGTCATGACCGCGGTGAATCTGCCGGGCGGTGCGGTCATGAACACTCTGAACGCCGAGCTCCAGCCAGATTTCCTTCTTTGCACAGCACTGGGCGAGCCAGTCAATTTTCTCCTGTTCAAGACAATCGGCGCGGGTGGCAATCGCAATGGCTGCGACTTCCGGCCGGTCTAAGAAGGGGGTAAGACAGTCCTGAATTTTGCTGAGGGGACCATAGGTGTTGGTATAGGCTTGAAAATAAGGGATAAAGTCGGCGTCCGGCCATTTATGGCGCATCATTGCCTGACCTTTAGCATATTGGCTCAACAGCGGCTCAGCCCGATCTCCGGCAAACTCTCCGCTGCCAGAGCGGGTGCAGAACGTACAGCCGCCTGTACCGCAGGTGCCGTCGCGGTTAGGACAGGTGAAGCCGCCGTCTAACGGAACTTTGGCCACCTTTTTTCCGAATTGATGGCGCAGATAATAGTTCCAGGTATGATAACGCTTGTTGTCATCGGAATAGAGAAAGGGATTATTGGTCTTCATAACACTCCTTCAGCGGTACGGTTTTCAGTTCGCTGATCAGCTGAACGAGGAGCTGGCTGATGGCTTCCAGCATCGCTTCACCCCATTGGGCAGTTGCGGTTTGCGGATGATCCGGTCCCGTCCAGCCGTTATCGCAGAGGGCGGCAACGGGCTGGGGCATCGTCAGAGTGACACCGTGAAACTGAACAGTTTTAAAGCCAGTCGTCTGAATGTTTTCGCTGACAGGTTTTAAAATGGAATCCCGATATCGTTCAGGATGCACGATTTCCGGACAAATTGCCAACATCGCCGCTGTTTCTTCCCCGCCGCCATGGCCTCCGCCCCAGGCCGGATCGATCTCTTTGGCCATCTGCCACCAGTTGGCAATGACGCCCAGATCACCCTGGGTATTCAGCCGCAGTGCGACTTGTTCCAAAGCCGGCAAATTGCCGCCATGACCGTTCAGAAAAAGAAACCGGCGGGCACCGTGAGCGCGCAGGCTGTCGACGATTTCCTGGACAACGCAGCGCAGTGTTTCACTGCTGAGACTGACCGTGCCAGGATAGCCTTTCAGATAATCGCAGTAGCCAAACGGCAGGGCCGGCAGCACCAGAATTTCGCTCTGCTTTTCAATCCGCTGAGCCAGGGCCTGCGGCACCAGCGTATCTACACCCAGCGGATTGTGGACGCCATGACATTCCAGACTTCCAGTGATGATCATGACGCATTCGTTGGTTTTAAAATAAGCCTGAACCTCAGGCCAGCTTGTTTCCATACAATACATGAGCTGATCTCTCCTTCTCTTTCGATTAAGTGTAAGCGATCTGATCATTTTTTTCAACTTGATTGAGGATTGCGGCTTCTTTGTGGGAAGCAGAAGCGATATAATAAAGAAAAGAATGGGGGAGAAACCTGAATGAATCGAAATGAAGTCTTAAACGCTGCGGTTGAGGAACAAGCCCAGCTTATCTGCAAAACGGCCGAAGTGATCTGGAAATATCCGGAAACCGGGTTTAAAGAATGGAAAACAAGCGCTTATTTGGAACAGATTTTTACCGACCTAGGTTATGAGCTGGTCAAACCGGAAGGCATTCCGGGCTTTTATGCCGATCTGGAAACCGGCCGGCCGGGACCGAAGCTGTGCATCATGGGCGAGCTGGATTCTTTAATCTGTGCGGAACATCCGGATTGTGATCCGCAGACGAAGGCGGTTCATGCCTGCGGCCATCATGCCCAGGCAGCGGGTCTTGTGGGAGCCGCGGCGGCGCTGAAAGAGCCGGGGGTTCTGGATGGATTGTGCGGCTCGATTCGGTTAATGGCCGTACCGGCTGAGGAGCTGATCGAAGTCGGATATCGAGAAAAGCTGCGGGCGGAAGGAAAGATCGAATTTTTTGGCGGCAAGGTCGAATTTATGAACCGCGGTTATTTTGAAGATGTCGATCTGTGCGTACTGATTCATACCTTTGACGATCCAGGCTTGAAGCATGTCTATCAACTGGCGCATGGCAACAATGGCTGCATTGTTAAAAACATTACGGTGCACGGTTTGGCTTCGCATGCGGGTGGATCTCCGGATAAGGGAATCAACGCGCTGTATGCGGCAATGCAGGCCTTGCAGGCGGTCAATGCTCTGCGTGAAACCTTCCGTGACGACGAGCATATTCGTTTCCATCCGATCATTACCGAAGGCGGCCAAGCCGTCAATGCGATTCCGGATGAAGTCAAGATTGAAAGCTATGTCCGCGGTGCTTCGCTGGAAGCGATTGATCAGGCAAATCGTCGGATCAACCGTGCGATTGCGGCATCGGTGGCGGCAATGGGAGCCACGGTGACGCTGCAGGATCGGCCCGGCTATTGCCCGATGCATGATGACGAGCTGATGAACGAAGCAGCGCTGGCTGCCATGAAGCGGATTGTCAGCGAAGATGAAATTTTGATTCAGACGCAATGGGGTACCGGCTGTACGGATATGGGCGATCTGTCCGCGGTGCTGCCGACGATCCAGCCAGGTTCCAGCGGCTCCATCGGGGCTTACCACGGCAAGGATTTTCAGATAGTTGATCCGGAAAAAGCCTACATCATGCCGGCCAAGGCACTGGTCTTTATCGCTGATGAGCTGCTTCAGAATGAGGCTGAAAAAGCCAAGGAAATCATGGCCCAGTTTAAGCCGCTCTATGCTTCTCAGCAAGCCTATCTGGCAGATGCCCGGCGGCGCTTTCTGGATAAGGAAGCAGTACGGCAGAATGCGGATGGAACAATCACGCTGGATTTTCAGAACCTGGAATAGCTGTTTATAAAACAGTTCACATCAAACTGAAACCGGGGAGCTGACAACCAGGGTACAAATCAAAACAGGCGTATCGTCTAAATTGCGATAGGCCTGTTTTGTTATGCAGCAGAGGTAGTGTGAATATAAAACCTTATTTATCTTCCTTATGCTTTTATAAAGCAGCATCACTATTTCTCATTTTCGGAATGGTTTATCAGCCTTTTACTTTCCCAAACTCTGCTTTTGAAATAGAACAAACCAACGATAGCGGGTAAAAGCGGGGAAACAGCTTGTCCGATATAGACACCTGAAGATCCGATATTCACGATGAAAGCCAACAGCCAGCTTACAGGAAGCCGGACGATGACCGCATCTAAAAGGGCATTTATCATAGCAACATTGGCGGAGCCAATACCAATGGCAAAGGAGTCAAATGTATACATAACTGCATAAATCAAGCTGTTTATTCCGCAGCATATTCTTAAATACAGTATGCCGTCTTCAATCACTTCCTGGTTTACTGGGTTAAACAGCATAATGACTTGTCTGGCAAATATTTGAACAAATAGGATTACGATCAGTGTAATCATAATATTGAAGTACAGTCCTATTTCTGTTGTCTTTTTGACGCGTTCTATATGATTTGCGCCCATATTCTGCCCAGCCATAGCTGTAACGGCCTGCCCGATTGCCCAACAGGGCATACCCGCAAATGTGTTGACTTTCAATCCAACGCCAGATGCGGCAGCCACCGCCACACCAAAATGATTGAAGCATACCGGTGATCATAAGATAAGCAATATTGACAACTACCATCTGAATAGCCGTAGGCAATCCTACTTTTAAAATAATGACTAGCATTTCTCGTTTAATCGCAAAGTGTCGTACCTTAAAATCAAAGATAAGTTGTTTCTTTTTAAATGAATGATTGAAATTAAAAGGGAAGCTCCTTGTGAGAAAATGGTAGCATAAGCCGCGCCTTTTGTCCCCATGCCCAAAGATCCAACCAAGATGACGTCCAGCACAATGTTTACGAGTGTCGCTATTGCGATAAAATAAATTGGACTCTTGGAATCCCCAAAGCCTTTCATAATGGAACAAACAGCATTATAGCCAAAGACAAATACAGTGCCATAGCAAATAATTTGCATATATTCGCAAGCGTCCTTCATCGCAATGGCGGGTACATTTAGCAGCCTAAAAAGAGGCTGATATACGAGTAATCCTAAAATGGTAACGATCAGCGAAGCGATGAGGGATATTGTAAATAGTGTTCCGACTGTTTCACTTTGTCCTTGTTCGTCATTCGCTCCTTTAAATTGGGCAACTAATACAGTGCCGCCCATGGTAACGCCAATACAAATTGAATTGATGATAAAACTTATCATTGATGCATTACTGATGGCGGCAAGCCCTGTTTCTCCTACAATTCTGCCAATAACCAACATATCGACAATACTGTAAAAGGATTGTAATAGATTAGCAAGCAGCATAGGAAGGGCAAATAGGATTAACGTTTTCGATACATTTCCAGTTGTTAAATCCTGTTTTTCTTTCATGAGACAATTTCCTTTCTTAACGCAAAAAAAACAAAGGGTAAGCACGAGAATGTGCGCCCTTTGTTTATTAAAGCATAGCAGTTATAAACAAAAGGCCGCAGATAAAACGTTGTCTGCGACGCGATGAGTATAAAAAATTATCTATGAATAAGAACAAGTCAAAAACTACTTCTCAGTCTAGGAATAAGTCTTTTCATAAAATGTTTTTATATTAGGCTCCGCACAATGTTTTGTAATATACAGTTGTTCGGAGCTACCTTCAATACAAAATTTCCCGTATAACTTCATTGTGCTCACCCTTTCCTTTAACTTTTGCATTTCAATTATAAACACACTCACTCAATGATGTCAATTTATTATCTTAAACCATACAAACATATGATTTTATTGATAATAAAATAAAGTTGATAGGTAATTCAAATCAAGCTCTGTTACCGAAAATCAAAAAAACTCAAAAAGTGGGAATAGAGACAGTATTTGGCACACTTGATTTTGTTGTAAAAAAGGAAATGAACAAATCTATATTCAGGTCAGTAATAGTATTTCCGATGATAAAATATTTGTTCGTAAAATTACATCACTCTTGGATATTCGCGATGTTTTATTAAAAATATTAATTGCTAGAACACGACACGAAACTTATCAATATGAAGGGGGGTACAAATCATTGATATTTGTCGTTGGTTAAGTGAATAATCTATTACCACCTTTTGAAAAAATCTTTATAAGTGGTAATGAACATCCATAATTATGTTAAAGGATTGTAGTAGATTCGCTCCCGTTGTTCAATCCGGCTTTTCTTGCATTGAACAATTTCCTTTCTTAACATAAAAAGGCGGAGGGTGAACACGAGAATGCGCATCCTTTGCTTCTTAAATCATAGGCATTATAAACAAAAGGTCGCAGATTATCTGCGACCCGATTAGTATAATTAAACTACTTATCAGCAACGTACGAAAGTAGCTTAATCACTCGTTGAGGACGCTTTCATGTTTATCGGCTAGGATAACAACGCTGAAAGAAAGTTCATTACAGCAGAGGAATCCAGTTTTCCAATGGAACACAACACAACAGCGTAAAGCTAGTGATGCTGTACAAGACAGTCCAGCGGGCAGCTGGAACACTTCGAAACAAACCAAGAAAAGCAAGCAGGGTGGCTGCGCTGAGCACATTCAATGCCCAGACAGCCAGGATCCGACGCAGTGTCAAACCAAAAACGAACGCGTAAATACCCAGCTTAACCCCGGCCAACAGCACGAAGGCGAGTGTGCACAGACAGAACAACTTTGCTGCCGCATGCAGCCGTTTGGAGGTAAGCAGGGGAACTTCACTGGTGCTGCGCAGAGCCGCCAGCACGCTGAGGTTGAGGATCACGATGCCGCACAGCTGCCAGAACCCTTGGACGGCGTATTGACAGGCTACGGTGACCGTGATGGCTCCGCTGATCAGCAGGCGCAGATAAACAAAGGCTTCCACAGCAAAGAACAAAATGTAAATCAAACACAGCACGCTGAGGACTAAGGCTGTTGTGAAGGCAGGCAAAACCTGGATTCGAGCCATGCTTGTTTTCCATTGAGACTGAGAAAACAAGGGTTTCGTTGAGGCTAAACATCCTCCGGCTAAGCCGAATAACCATGCGCCAACCGGCAGGGAGAGGATCAGCGTAAGCATGATCTGAGGTGAAACTCCGCTGAACAGAATAGTACCTGCCGCTGCTGCAACTTCCGCGAAAAACGGATCGGCGCCGCTTAACAAGCTCCAAGCCAGCATTCCAATTCCGCCGGCTAGAAACAGTGAGAGTCCAATCAATCCAGGACTCAGCTTCTGACCGCTGCGATGAGCCAGATAATCCCGTACAGCTGTACTTAAGACATGAATTCGAAGCAACATCCGCCGCATCGGTCCAACCAGACCACCCCAGACGAATTCCAGAAGAAAGCTGCCGCTGGTCTGATTGTGGATCAAACACTGCGTTCGGCAAAGCGTCCAGTAGACAGCTTCCAGATGCAGCGCAAGGATTTGCCACAGCGCTAAGAAGCTGACGGGCTGATAGAAGCATAAAGGAAGCAGCGGTGAGCAGCAGGCAGCCTGCCCAGACCCGGCTTTCCGGACTAGCTTTGCGCTCTGACCGCTCAGCTCCCTGACTGACGAGCAGGATATAAAGCAAGGTGAAAAGGATTACGGCTGGATTGCGATAAGTCATCAATCGAAAATCCGCAAACCCCATCACATAGCCGACATACAGGAAAGCCATGGGGAAGCTGAGAAGGGCGGCCATTGTCCATGAAAACTGAACCGTGGGTTTACCGCTTTGTACTGTCTTTGCATTTGCCTCGCTCATGCTCAGTCCTCACGCTTAAATTCCAGCAGATCGCCGGGCTGACAGTCCAGAACATCGCAGATCTTGCATAAAGTATCAAACTTAATGCCTTTGGCTTTGCCATTTTTCAAGATGGATACATTAGCCATGGTGATGCCGATGCGCTGCGACAATTCAGTGACGCTCATTTTGCGTTTGGCAAGCATGACATCTAAAGTAACATTGATTTCCATAACACTACACCATCAATTCATTCTCGGTCTGAATCTGTTCGGCAATCGTGACCAGATAGGCCAGGGTATAGGCGGCTACAGCGATCAGCCCGCCCATCGTCATTAATCCCAATCCGCCTAACATCAGTGCCGGATGCAGGATATTGATCGCCAGAGCATACAGACATCCGAGCAGACACAGCGCGGTGTCAAACAGAGCCAGGCGGCAGATCCAACGTAAGCCATCCGCGTTTTCCGTACAGAAGGAACGATTTCTTCCAATTCGCGTACAGATTTGCCAAAACAGGAACAGCGCGATATAGAGAATGAGCGCGGCTGAAGCGGAGAGCAGCTGCAGCGGCAGTTCTTCATTGAAGGTTCGGCCGTAAAACTCAATTAAGCTGTGCAGCAGTTCTGGAATGGCAAGTGCAAAAACGACAAGTCCCATTGCAGCTAAAATGAAAACAAACAGTTTCAGCAGAAAAGCCAATTTACGATTATTCATCTTATCAACCTCATTTCTGCTTTGATTATAACAGAAGAAACATAAAAATCAATAAATATTTATTGTTTTACGATAAATATTTTCTGTGATTCGCTTTTTTTGTAAAAAACAGCGGATAAAAAAATCCGAAGCGATCCTTCGGATTTCAAGATTTTCTATAATCACTTTAACAGCTGCGCAAAAGCTCAGCTACCGCATGTTTATCTTCGTTGGTTAAAATTTCAATCATTGTTTCATAAGAAATATCCTGATTATCAGGGCAGCTCAGATAACCAAGATAGCCTTGGGAATAACAGACCAATACATCTTTCTTTAAATCGAGATTCTGCATGTACCCTGAGAACAGCTCAAACGGATTAAAGATCAGCCGGAAAGGGCCGAAATTAACGCGGGTAAAGCGAACCTCATCAGGCAGCATACTCAGCATGCCGCGGTATTGTTCAACCATTTTCGCACCGGTATGCAGCTCGCGGATTTCTTTGTCGCTTAATCCTGAGGTATCCATCTGATCCAGATCAATTTTTTTCAGGGTCTTATGAATCGGCAGTCTCTGTTCCTTCCACTCTAGCTTCAGCGGCTGCATCCGCGGTGTCAGCTTCATCATCTTTTCCCAAGCGGAAGCGATTTCGTTCGCCAGCCGGATCACCTCGTCATAATTCTTAGCCTGACGGGTGAAGCGTGTTGAAACATCACCGCAGGGACCCTGTAAGAAGAGGAAGAACTCCTTCGGATACCGCTGTTTCAGAATGTCCAGAGCTGCGCCTGGATAATCGGATGACAGATAATCAGCATCCTCGGCTGAAATCGTTGGATGACAGTTATAAATTAAGAAGTTGCCGATCCGCAGTCCTTCTTTAAAGAAGCTTAAGACGCCGGCGGTAACATATTGATCACTGCCGCCGGATAACCGGCAGCGGCCGACACCAGTAAAGTTGCGTACCTGGTAGGACACGGTCAGGGGAGCATCTTCACTCATCCGACAGTTTCTCACAAGATTAAGCAGCTTGATATCCAGACTTTCAAGATAAGGGGTATTTTCTTCAATAAAACCCAGCGCATTGCATAAGGAAGGGGCATAATGCGTATGCGAACAGCTGAAGATGATCAGCGCGTCTTCGCCGATCGACTGCCGCAGCGATTCCTCCATCCGTTCCTGAACATCCTGCGAAATTCCCAGTGAATCAAATGTAATCAAAATCACTTCCCGATTTTCGTCTTCCATGCGCAGACATCGGGCGTATAAGTCGCCGCGTACTTTGTTCAGCGGTTCGGTCTGCGTCAGAAATCCGACCGGCAGACAACTGAAGGTAGGATTGATGCAGACTTGATTGTAACCAATTTTCACGTGATATCCCTCATTTCAAAATTAATTATAAAACGACTGGTTTGAAAGCGCAATCTTTTGTCCTGTTTTCCGGGCATTTGCGTGAAATCTGATGTTGGATTTCATGCATGCCGTATTCGGAATGAACCTTTTCCTGGAATCTGTCTTCTGGAATGGAAGGAAGCAGAAAGAAAAGTTGAATCTTCTTGAAATAGAAATTAAATGCTGCAGAGCGATGGAGACGTTAGTTTTTTGAACAGAAAAACGGCGCATTGAGTTTAGCGCCGTTGGCTGAAAATATCGTTACAATTCAATCGACTGAATCGCGATGCACCGCGGTCCACCCTGAGTGATGAACGCGCAGGATAAGTCATACAGAACACATTCAGCTTCAGGAAAACGATCTTTGACCTTCGCCAGAATTTTCTCTGCCTGTTCTTTGTTGAAAGCATGAGATACGCTGATCTGAACACGGGCTTTTTGAACATGTTCTTCCAGATGACCCAGAACGGATTTGATTGCAGCATCAAAGCTGCGGCCAACACCGAACTTTTCTAACCGTCTTCCTTCCTCCGCCTGAATCATGATCGGCTGCAGTTTTAACAGTCCGCCCATCGCGGCTGCCATCGGCGTGCACCGACCGCCGCGCTTGAGATAACTGAAATCCTGCGGCAATAAAAACGAAAGGCTCGTTGCGATCTTCGTTTGCAGCGTATCCAGAATTTCTTCGATCTGCGTGCCTTCGTGAATCAGCCGTGCGGCTAAATCGACAAGATAACGATGCGGTCCGCACAGGGTCTGAGAGTTCACGACATGAATCCGTTCAGGATGTTCGGTATGCAGCCGTGCAGCCTCAGCTGTCTGGTAGGTGCCGGATAAACCATCGGCCATAGAAATGACAAGAATTTCATCCTCCGGATATTTTTCAAACAGCTCGACCAGTTCGCCCATCGAAGGCTGCGAAGAGGAAGGAATGTAGCCAGCTTTGATCAGATTCAGAAAAGCTTCGGCATCGATGTCTTCATATTCACGGTAAGTTTTGCCGTTGATGGTGACGCACAGCGGGGTGATGTCGCAGGGCAGCGCCTTGCCTTCTTCAATGGAATACAATGTGGAAGAATCAGAAATTAAACGAATCATAGTTGAACTCTCTTTCTTTACTTTTTTAGATTGTACAAGGATTTCAAACGCTAAAGGAGAATAAAGACCAGGACAGCGATGAAGTGGAAGAAGGAACCCAGCAGAATGAACAGATGAAACAGTTCATGAAACCCCCAGGCCTTCGACAGATCCGGCTTTTTGATCATGTAGATGACGGCACCGATGGTATAGGCGACCCCGCCCAGTGCGATCAGCATCAGACATCCTGAAGGCATTTTGGAGAATCCGCTCCAGTCAAACAGCACTGCCCAGCCCATTGCCAGATACAGCAGCGTATACAAGATCCGCGGGGCATTCAGCCAGCAGATCTTGGCAATGATGCCGGCAAGGGCAATCGCCCAGATCACAACGGCAAACGTAATTCCTTCCTGACCTGGCAGATACGTCAGACACAGCGGCGTATAAGTGCCGGCAATCAGCACATAGATCATCGAGTGATCCAGCTTGCGGAACAACGTATGATGCGGATGATCCCAACTTAATGTGTGATAATAGCTGGAAGCGCTGTACAGGGCAATCATCGAAGCACTGAATACGCAGCAGGCCAGAATGGTTTTCAGCGATCGTTGGTTCGCGATCCCGGCTCCAATAAACACCGCGGTAGCGATGACGCCGAAGCAGGCGCCGAGAAAGTGGGTGTAGCTGCTGATCGGATCCTGAACATCCTTAAACCAACGAAACATAAGATCAACTCCTTCAATAATCTAGTTTTGAAAACTAGATCATATAAATATCATATCATATTGATGAGGAAGTTCAACTACAAATCTTGGTTTTTGTCTAAGCGTGTGCTTATTTCCTTGTTCATTTTCTTATTGTAGCGGTTTTGGTATCAATTGAAAAGCCTTTCGGGAATATTTTTACCTCGAATAAATAAGAAAAAAAGCTGTCTGAAGAAAACCTTTCACAGAAAAGAAAAAATGAATGAAAACCCTTTGATTTCGGCAAGATTTAATTGACTTAAAATGCGAATTTTGCTATCCTTAAATAAGCGATGAAAAGGAATAGTAATTCTTGAATCTGACCTTGAGAGAGCCGGTGGCAGGTGAAAACTGGCGGCAGATCAGAATGAACTGGCCTTGGAGCTGAATCTGAAAAGAAGGATTCCGTGATTCCTGCGTTAAAGGAAAAAGAGGGCATAGGAAGATTCTTTCTGTGAACTAAGGTGGTACCGCGCGCTGACGTCCTTAGATTGAGGGCGTTTTTTGTTGCTTGAGAAAGGATGAAATCAATGAGTTACGATCACAAAAGTATTGAATCAAAATGGCAAAAGACCTGGGAAGACCGCAAGACCTTTGCGACGGATGCCTGGGATTTTTCCAAGCCGAAGTTTTACGCGTTGGATATGTTTCCTTATCCATCCGGAGTCGGCCTGCATGCCGGACATCCGGAAGGGTATACCGCAACCGATATCGTCAGCCGAATGAAGCGAATGCAGGGCTACAACGTCCTTCATCCGATGGGCTTTGACAGTTTTGGCTTGCCGGCGGAACAATACGCCATTCAAACCGGCAATAACCCGAATGGATTTACATTAAAGAATATAGAAACCTTTAAGCAGCAGCTGAAAATGCTCGGTTTCAGCTATGATTGGGATCGGGAAGTCTCGACCTGCGATCCGTCGTTCTACAAGTGGACGCAGTGGATTTTCAAGCAGCTGTTTGAAAGCGGTCTGGCCAAATGTGTTGAAATGCCGGTGAACTGGTGCGAGGAATTAGGGACGGTGCTGGCTAACGATGAGGTCATTGACGGCAAGAGTGAACGCGGCGGTTATCCGGTTGTGCGCAAGAACATGCGCCAATGGGTCATCGACATCGTGCAGTACGCTGAACGTTTGTTAGAAGGCTTAGAGGAAATTGACTGGCCGGAATCAACCAAGGAAATGCAGCGCAACTGGATCGGCAAGTCGATTGGGGCACTGGTCGATTTTAAGGTGCAGGGACATGATGAACAGTTCACAGTCTTCACCACTCGCTGCGACACGTTGTTTGGCGCTACGTACTGTGTTTTGGCGCCGGAGCATACGCTGGTCGATCAGATTACAACGCCGCAGCAGAAGGCCGCGGTGGATGAATACAAACGTCAGTGCGCGACAAAATCCGATCTTGAACGGACGGAGCTGAATAAGGAGAAGACCGGGGTGTTCACCGGCGCTTACGCCATCAATCCAGTCAATGGCAAGCCTGTTCCAATCTGGATCTCTGACTATGTTTTAGCCACCTATGGCACCGGTGCAATTATGGCAGTCCCAGCCCATGATGACCGCGACTATGCGTTTGCCAAGAAATTTGGTCTGGAAATTATTCCGGTGTTGGAAGGCGGCAACGTCGCTGAAGAAGCCTGGACACAGGATGGTGTGCATATCAATTCAGGCTTCTTGGATGGATTAAACAAGCATGATGCGATTGAGACAATGATCAGCTGGCTGAGTGAACATCACTGCGGTGAGCGAAAAGTCAATTACCGGCTGCGGGAATGGATTTTTGCCCGGCAGCGTTATTGGGGCGAACCGATTCCGATCGTTCATCTGGACAACGGTGATACCGTAGCTTTAAGCGACGATCAGCTGCCGCTGATCCTGCCGGATCTGACGGATTACAGTCCGTCGAAAAGCGGAGCTTCACCGTTGGAAAAAGCTCAGGATTGGGTTCAGGTTGAAATCGATGGTGTAAAGGGCCATCGTGAAACAAGCACGATGCCCGGCAGCGCTGGCAGCAGCTGGTATTTCTTACGCTACATTGATCCGCACAACGAAAAGGAACTGGCCGATCCTGAACTGCTGAAGCACTGGCTGCCGGTGGATCTGTATATCGGCGGACCGGAGCATGCGGTCGGACATCTGCTTTACAGCCGGATGTGGAACAATTTCCTGTATGACAAAGGGGTTGTCCCTGTGAAGGAACCATTCCAGAAGCTCGTTCATCAGGGAATGATCTTGGGATCCAACGGCATTAAAATGGGCAAGCGCTTTCCGGAATACGTCGTTGATCCGAATGTGATTGTTGAAAAGTACGGCGCGGATACGCTGCGTCTTTATGAAATGTTCATGGGGCCGTTAGAGGCCAGCAAGCCATGGAGTGAAAAGGGTGTCGACGCTGCGCGTAAGTGGCTGGAGCGCGTCTGGCGTTTAGTCATGGAACAGCCGGAGAAAATTACGGATGAGCTGACGCCGCAGCTGGATTACATTTACAACTTCACGGTAAAGAAAGTCACGGAAGATATTGAAACGCTGAATTTCAATACGGCGATTTCCCAAATGATGATTTTTGTCAACGACTGCTACCGCGTGGAAAAGATCAACCGCGATATGCTTTTAGGCTTTGTCAAACTGCTGAGTCCATTTGCCCCGCATATTGGAGAGGAAATGTATCAGCAGCTGACCGGCGCCGAATCCATCGCTTACGAAAGCTGGCCAACTTATGATGAAAGCAAGCTGGTCAAAAACGAAACGGAAGTCGTCGTTCAGGTCAATGGCAAACTGCGCGGAAAGTTCATGGCTTCCGTGGATGCCAGCGAAGAACAGCTGAAAGAAAAAGCATTGGCGGTCGAGAATGTCCGTCCGTTTATCGAAGGAAAGACGATCCGCAAGATCATTGTCATTAAAGGCAAGGTTGTCAATATCGTCGCCAATTAATCTTGATTAAGCAGCCAGGCTTGCCTTTCCAGCCTGGCTTTCTTCTTAATTCATAGATCAGCGCAGCATAAGAAAAGAACGAAAGTAAAGGAAGTGAATAATGAAAATCACAATGATTGCCGCATTGGATGAGCATTGCGGAATCGGAAAAGCCGGTCAGATGCCATGGCTCTGTCCGGCGGATCTGCATCAGTTTCAGGCTTATACGATGGGGAAAGTGTTGTTGATGGGGCGTAAGACAGCACAGCCGCTGTGGCATCGGCTGCCGGGCCGTCAGCTGTTAATTCAAAGCCGGACCCTGCAAACTGCGGATTTTCCAGTTGTCCGATCCATCGCTGAAGCTTTAACCTGGATGCAGAATCATCCCCGATATCCGGAACTGGTCATCGGCGGAGGCGGAGAAATTTATGCGCAATGGCTGCCCTATGCCGACTCTCTCAGGCTCAGTCTGATCCCTGGATGTTATGACTGCGATACATTCTTTCCTGCTTGGAATCAGAGTGAATGGACTTGTCAGAAGCAGACAAAGGAAAAGGGATTTATTTTACAGGAATGGGAACGAAAGATAAATTCAATACTCATTTAAAAGTTTTTAGGATTTAAAGCGAATCAAGACATCACAGGTCAGCTTTTTTAAATAGCTGGCTTTTTCTTTTTTCAAAATTTCCATGTCGCAGTGGGTCAATAACTGCATCAGATAAATTTCTGAGACCCTCAGCTTCAATAAAGATGAAAAATCCAAAGCACAGAAAATGACGGTTGAAATCTTATTGCCTTTATGCGTGAATTTGCCGTTAGACAGAAAGACATCAATGCCTTCTTTCCCATAATCTTTTTTATTTCCTATCAACAAAAGCGTTTCGTTAATAATCTTGAAATCAATGGTTTTTTCAATCTTTTGAAATTCATCAATTAATTTCTGAAACTTTGTGGAAGTCCGGCAGTTTTTATAGACTACAAATTGATAGATCTGCAATAGACTTGAAAATTCAATGTTTTCATAAAAACAGATATTATCATCTTTGATAAAATATTCATCAATCAGAAAGACGTCAGAAAAAGCTTGAGTTAAATGCAGCTTGGTTTCAATATTTCGCTCTTCAAAGCTGACTGTAAAATAAGGCAGATCATAGGAGTAAAATTGGGGAAGCGTACTGAAATCGTAATTGGTAATGATCATATCAAATTCAGAATAGTTTAAATGACGGATCTCATACAACTCACAGAGTCGAACTTTTTCAATATAAGCGTCAAATTCACGGGCTATTTGACGAGCGATAAAAGCCGAATAGGCTAATCCGGCGCCGGAGGTCACCAAAATCCGTTTTTTCCGGATTGGGATAGGAATTTGCAGCAGAAACGTCATAAAAAAATTGATGAAACGAAAATAATCATCACTGGACAGAGAAAAATGCCACTTGTTTTCCAAATGTTCAGCCATTTCAAAACCCAGATAACTGGCTAACGGGGAAACATGTGAAAACTTATTGATAATAACCCCGCCAAAGGTGATCTTCGCTTCAAAATGAAAATAGTGTTTGATCATTATTTGGGCCAAGTGTGTGGTAAACCCATCCATGAAAGAAGGATAATCACAAAATTGAAGATTGTAACGCTGATTTAAAAAATTAAAACATTCTTTGCGGATGCGCTGACAAGAATCCGCAATCGGTGAACATTCTATAGATTGATTAAATTCACATGCATTTTCGACGTCCGCGCCGCCCATCATTAATGCCGCAAATTGATAAACTTCATTTTGATCAGAATGAAAATAATCCGGAAAGCATTGATGAAGATGACTAAAAAGCGCGGCGCTGGGCTTGAGAAAAGGTGTTTTATCCAAGAAGGAAAAAGTCGGACTTTCAGTTATCCAATATCCATATCTGCGCCGATTCATCATGATCATCAGATAGAAAGACAGCCAGATAAACATCGCGTCAGTAAAATGGAGCCCGCTGCCGGAAATAAAGATTTTAAATTCCCTGCGGATTGCCAGAAATAAATCCCGATCACAGTAAATATAAAGGTTATACGTTGTATCATCCTGCTTGATAATTGTCTGATGATGAAGCGGTCCAATGAGCTGAATGATGGCCATCCGGAAATTGATTTCCAATCCGGCCAGCTTAATGCCTTTGCCTTTTTTATGCAGAATCGTCAGCTGATGATTTTTAAAATAAGTTGTGATATCTGAAATAACGGGGCTTAATGCACTGCGGGAAAAGTTGAGCTCTTCGGCTAAATCATCTATTTTTACCCAGTCATCAATCGAGACCAGTTTGCGGGCAATGTAAAGGAAGCTTTCATTTTCATTGTACTTGATCTGATTGAGAACGGTGCAGGTCACATTGATCTGATCCGCAAAAGCCTGATAGAGAGCTTCATCTTCCACCTGAATCTCAAATCCGTAGTTTCTTCGCGAAAAGATTGAAAATCCATTTTCCATACAGGCTGGCTGCATTTCCTTGATTGTATCGCGGATCGTTCGCGAACTTAATTTCAGCTGCTTTGCGATATCGCCGGATTTGCAGGGAGCGGGGTTGCTGAAAAAATAATAAAGAATTCTTAACTGACGATTATTCATAATCCTGCTCCTTTAATTCGATTGACTGGGGTTGTTGGAAATCGGGTATTGAGTTCCATTTCATTATAACGAACATAACGGAGCCTTTTCCGTGTAAATATTTTCCAGTATTGATAACGGAAAAAATGAAATTTCCATTAACTATGTGAAAAAAAACGGATGGAATCTTGAGTAATGGAAAAGTAAAATGAATTTAAGAAATGTTAAGCGCTTACATTTTGAAGGAGAGGAGTCGATAGATTGCGATTATTATTAGGTTCACACGGTCATCTGGCTAGCGGTATGGCAACCGCAATTGAAATTTTAGCTGGTCCTCAGCCGCATCTGACGATTTTGGATGCCTATGTAGATCAGAGGAACATCGACGAAGAATTAAAAGCTTATTTTGCTTCTGTTCCATCCGAAGAAACCGTTGTCATGCTTTCCGATCTCTATGGCGGAAGCGTGAATCAGAAAATGTATTTGTATTTGGAACGGCCTCATACGTATTTAATTGCGGGCGTCAATCTGGCCTTAGTTTTGGAACTTTGCATGCAGTCGGAGGTGTCGCTGACAACTTTGCATCAGCTGACGGAACAATCCCGTCAATTACAGCGGATTGTACTCTATGATGAAGCTCCGGAATTGGAAGATGGGGAATTTTTTTAAAGAAAAGAGGAAAAACAATGATTAAGTTATGCCGTCTTGATGATCGCATGATCCATGGACAGATCGTTACAAAATGGTCGCGGGTGATTTCTGTTGACCGGATTATCGTTGCCAACGATCAGGCTGGAAGCAATCCGATCATTGCCAAGTCACTGTTAATGGCTGCCCCCGGCAACATGAAAGTTGCAGTAAAAACGGTGAAGGAAGCGATTGAACTGCTCCATAATCCCAAAGCAGCTGCGCATGATATTCTGCTGATTGTTGCCAATCCGCAAGACTTACTGACGGTTGTGGAACAGGTTGAGGGAATTCATCGGGTGAATATTGGAAACTGGGGACTGCTGGAAGCCAGCGATGGGAAAGTGCGGGAAACGGTCTCCCAGTTTGTAGCCTTATCTGATGATGAAAAAGCGATTCTCGCCAAGGTCAATGAAAAGGTCGATGACTTTGTTTTACAGGTTACACCGGATGTTTCAGCCATCAAGGTATCATCCATCTTAAAGAAATAGAAAAGGGGAATTACGATGTTAATCGCTGCATTGAAACTCAGTGTTCTTTACTGGCTCTTAGGAATTTTGGATACGGCTGCCCTGGGCTGGCAGGCGCTGACCCGTCCAATCGTTATCTGTCCTTTGGTAGGCATTCTGTTAGGGGATGTAACGACGGGCTGCATTCTGGGCGCTTCATTGGAATCTTTGTTTATGGGGATTTCAGCGATCGGCGGCTCGATTCCGGCCGATGCCACAACGACCAGCTATGTTGCAACAGCCTTTGTTATTCTGACCGGGGCTGACATTGAATCGGCGGTGGCCATTGCGATGCCAATCGGCACGGTTCTGGCTTCAGTCACGATGCTTCCGTATGGCTTATTCTCACCAGTTCAGGGCTTTTTTACAAAACTATTGCAGGAAGATAAAGTGAGGCAGTATGAAATTGCCGTCTGGATCTTTACGTTTATTTCGCCGCTGCTCAACACCGTCATTCTGTTTGGCTGCATTTACTTCGGCGTTGACGCACTGCAGCTGGCGATCGCATCCTTGCCAGCCTGGGTTATGACCGGTCTGGGTGCGGTCAGTTCCATGGCGCTGGCTGTTGGCTTTGCAATTCTGACATCGCAGATTATGAACAAGGAAACTGTAATTTGGTTCTTTGTAGGGTTTGTTTTAGTAAAATATGTCAGTCTGGATACTGTCGCGGTTGCGGTCATCGGCGCTGCTGTTGCGATTACGATCTTCTTGCTGGAAAAGAAAATCATTGAAAACAAAGGCAAACCAGAAAGCAAAGAGGAGGAATTTTTCTGATGAAAAATACATTGATCAGTGAAAATGATAAAAAGCTGCTTCGCAAAGTTGAAATTCGTTCACACACGTGCTTTTTGGCGGCTACGATGGTCAACATGGAAGGCAACGGATTCACCTTCTCCTTAATTCCTGCGATAGAAGAGATCTATAAAGATGATCCGGAAGGGAAGAAAGAAGCCTATACCCGGCATCAGCAGTTTTTTAACACCCATGCCGTTCCGTTTTCGTTTATTGTCGGTCTGGCCTGGGCGATGGAAAAGGAAAAGAAAGAAAAGGGATCGGTCGATGCGGAAACCATTTCCAGTGTAAAATCAGCGCTGATGGGCCCGACGGCCGGCATGTTTGACAACTTATTCTTCAACTGCCTGCGCATCATTGCCGCCGGTATTGGCATCGGATTAGCCCAGCAGGGAAATATCTTAGGCATGATCATGTTTATTCTGATCTATGGCGTGCCGCAGTCGATCATTAAAATGTGGTTCTGCCGATTAGGCTACACGTACGGCACAGCGTTTATTGACATGATGTTCAGTACCGGATTAATGGCCAGTTTTACCAAAGCAGCATCCATTTTGGGCATTATGATGGTTGGCGCAATGACTGCCCAGATGGTCTATGTTCCGTTGAATCTGATTCTGCATATCGGTCCTGCAACCTTGGAGGTAGCGCCGGTGCTGGATGCCATCTTCCCAGGATTTATGAGCATCGCTTTGTTATTCGGATATGTGGCATTGATTAAAAAGGGCTGGAAGCCGATCAATCTGATCCTGTTAACGATGGTGATTGGCCTATTGGGCGCTTTAATTCATATCTTCTAATCAGATAGAACAGAGAGCGCAAGCGAAGGGATTGCAGTTTCTTCGATTCCAATGCGCTCTCTGTTTGTTCATTTGACATTAAACGGACAAAGAAATCTTAGAAAAACAAATCTTTCAACTGGATCGTATTCGTTTCAACAACTTATAAAAAGGAAAAAAGGAGGAAAAAGAGAATGAAATTACTCGTTCAGGGAGATGATTACGGCTTCACCAAAGGTGTCATGTGGGGCATGCTGGAAGGAATTGATCATGGTGTTTTGACCTGCAGCGGCTTGTTTGCGAATGTCCCGAATGCAGAATTAGCGGCGGCTCAAATGCGGCTGCGGCCGGATTTTTGCTGGGGTATTGATTTCAATTTGGTTGCGGGGCCCTGCTGTGCCGATCCGAAAAAAATTCCGCATTTCGTCGATGCTTCCGGCAACTTTATCCGCTCCAACATTACGGTCAAAGATCCACGCTGGCAAAGTGAAGCCGGAAGGCGGGAAATGTTCCCTTATGAGGAATGTTATTTGGAAGTCCGTGCGCAGTTTGATCGGTATGTTCAGCTGGTAGGGAAAAAGCCAGGTTATCTGAACGGTCATTCCATCAACCATGAAAGCCTGACTGAGGCAATCCGACAGCTGTCCAAAGAGGAGAAGATTCCTTATACCAATGACATACTTCAGGAATTCAATTTTGTATGGGCTGTTGATATCAGCGGCAACGAAGCGACAACCGCAAAAGTTTTTGATCCGATGAATCAGGTCAAGCGTAATCCGCTGAAATTTTTTATGGAGCACGCCGAGGAATATCTGCAGCATGAGTATGTGTTTGCGGCCGGACATCCGGGATATGTCGATGCGGAGCTGTTCGCGCAGACATCCTTGTCGATTGAACGCTGCCGGGATTTGGAAATGGTGCTTTCACCAGTGCTGAAAAAGTGGATTGATGAGAATCCGGTTGAGCTGATCAGCTATCGGGATTTAATTGAGAAAGAGGGAGAAAAATGAAACTTTTAGTTCAAGGCGATGATTACGGCTTCACCAAAGGTGTCACATACGGCATGATTGATGCGATTGACAATGGAATCCTGACCTGTACAGGAATGTTTGCAAATATGGAAATCGCACCCTGGGCGGCAGAGTTTATTAAAGCAAGACCGAACTTTTGTTTTGGGATTGATTTCAACCTGGTCGCCGGACCTTCCTGCGCAGCAGCTGAGAAAATTCCGCATCTGGTAGATGAAAACGGCCGCTTGATTCGCTCGTCAGTACGCATTCATGATCCACGCTGGCAAAGTGAAGAAGGTCGGGCCGAACTGTTTCCTTATGAGGAAGTCTATACCGAGATCAAAGCTCAGTATGACCGGTTTGTTGAACTGACAGGCCGCAGACCGGGCTATCTGAATGGTCATTCGATCGTGGCGGAAACCATGCTTAAAGCCATCCGGAAAATTGCCGATGAAGAAGATCTGCCGTTTGCCTTTGATTTTATGCAGTTCGCTTTTACAACGTTTTCACTGCCTGAGGATGAAGACGAGAAAAACAACGCATCGGTATCGAAGGTTTTTGATGCCAAAGCCCAGCTGAAAAAAGACCCGCTGGGAAAATTTCTAAGATATAAAGAAGAGATCTTAAATCATGAATATGTCATGGCCGGCGGACATCCAGGCTATGTCGATGCGGATCTGTTCGCTTTAACATCCTTGTCGATTGAACGCTGCAAAGATTTGGAATTTGTCACTTCGCCGTTGATGAAGGCGTTTGTTGGCGAGAATCAGGTGGAGCTGATTGATTATTATGATGTAGCAAAAGCGATGAAGCAGGGCTTAATCTAATAAATTCAAAGCGTGATCTAAGAAAGACTCAGAAAGGAGAAGAATATGTATATTCGTTCAACAAGAATTACTTTGCCGCAAGGCTGCATTAGCGGGATTCTACATTGGGAAGCAGGAAAGATTGTTGAAATACTGGATTATCATCAGCCCGTTCCGATTGATCTCGACGTTGGGGATCATCGCATTCTGCCCGGGATTATTGATACGCACAATCACGGTACATTAGGTTATGGTGCGATGGGCTTTGAAGGCGATGTTGAGAAAGAACTTCGCGGTTATCTGAAGGGGCTGGCTTCACAGGGCGTGACTGGAGTTTTGCCGACAACGGATATTCATGGATTTGAAACAGCGGCGAAACTAGCAGATGAAGTCGTCGATGGGGCGAAAGTGCTGGGAATTCATTCAGAGGGTCCGTATCTGAATCGAGTCGGTGAGAAAGGCATAGATACCGGGCATCCGGATATCTGTTTGGATGACTTGAAGCAGATGGTCAAAAAAGCCCAAGGCAAATTAAAATTAGTAGCCTTGGCGCCGGAATTGCCTGATGCCCGGCAAGCCATTGAATATTTAACCAGCGTGAATGTGCGGACAGCCTTTGCCCACAGCAATATGATGTTTGAGGAAGCTAATGAAGCTTTCAGATGGGGCATTACAGTATCAACCCATACCGCCAACGTCATGAGCGGAATCCATCATCGAAATATGGGTGGGCTTGGCGCCTGTCTGTTAAACGATGATTTAGTTAATGAAGTGATCTGCGATGGGAAACATATCTGCAATGCAATGCTGGAGCTGATGTTTCGGATGAAACGGGATCCGTATAATCATTTTCTGCTGGTTTCGGATTGCTCCAATTTATCAGGCGCGCCAGTCGGTAAGTACAGAATGATGGAAGGCTTTCCTGAGGTCAATATTACAGCGGACGGGTATTGTTTATCGGATACCGGACGGCTGTGCGGATCAACGATGCCGGTGCTGAAAGGTATTCAGAATCTTGTTGAAAATGTCGGCATTGCGATGAAATATGCAACTCGGATGGCCAGTCGGAATCCGGCGATTGTATATGGATATCCCAATAAAGGTGTGCTGGAAGTCGGGAAGGATGCGGATCTGATCGTCATTGATGATCAATATCGCTGTCTGTTTACGTTTGTTGAAGGCCGATGTGTTTACGATCGGCAGCGTGAAGGTGATGTTTTCAATCAGGAATTTTTATTAACTCATCGAATCGTCTAGCTTTAGCGGAGATGAAAAGGCCATGAAAGCGGATACTTATGTATTAGAACAGGAAAAGATTGGGACGGCGATGATCCGGCTTGCCGCTCCTTCTGTCATGGTTTCCGTAATCTCACTGATCTATGAACTGATCAATTCCTTTTATATCGGACAACTAAACAACACTGCGATGCTGGCATCGATTTCGCTCTCTGCAACGCTAACCCTGTTGATTACGAAAATTGGGGAAGCGGTTGGGATTGGCGCGGCCAGTTATCTGGGCCGGCAGCTGGGCGCAAAGCAGGAACATGTGACTTATGAGATTGTCCGGACGACACTTTCTTTTGTTGCTTTGTTCTCAATTTTGTTTACCTTGGCGGCGCTGCTGATCTTAAATCCATACATTACCTGGCAGACGATGGATCCAGCGGTGATTCATTATGGCCGCTTGTATGGAGGAATCATGATCCTTTTTGCAGGTTGTACCTCGTTGTATACGGCCTGCATTCAGCTGTTTCGAGCTGTCGGAGATGTAAAATATCCCATGATCGTGATGGGAGTCAGCGTAATTTTGAATATCATTTTGGACCCGCTGCTGATGTTTGATTTCGGTTTGGGTTTAGGCGTTGTCGGCGCTGCGATTGCCAGTGCCGCGGCGCAGCTGTCGGCTTTGTTTCTCTGTCTGTATCGCTTAGCCGCGAAGAAGACCGCGCTCAGTTGGAAATTGTTTGATTTTCATATTGAATGGACCATGATTCGTGAGATTTTCTCCGTTGGCTTTGCGGTCTATATGCGGAATTTAATGTCCAGCCTGGCGATCCTGGTTTTCACCAAAGTTGTATTTATCTATGGCGTTGACTTTGCAGCGGGCTGTAATGTTGGAAAGTTTACGATGTATTTTGTCAATTTCTTTATACAGGGCGTAGCCAATGGTTATCTGCCGCTAGCTTCGTTTACTTATGGAGCAAGAAATTATCAGCGGCTGTGGGATGCGGTTGTATGGAATATCCGAATTCTGAGCGGTTACAGCTTCGCTGCAATCATCCTGGTTGGAATGTTCGCGGAACCCTTTGTCGGTCTTTTTACAGGCGGAAAAATGGCCGGAATCTACGGCGCTCAGTATTTAAAAGCATACAACGGGTCACTGCCGGTTTATTCCCTTTATTACATGATTACGATCACGCTGCAGGCTGCGGGAAAAGGCAGGGAATCAATGATTCTGTCGCTGTTTCGGCAGGGAATTATTTATGTTCCGCTGTTAATTCTGCTTTCGCAGACGTTGGGGCAGACCGGGGTGTTTTATGCTCAGCCCTGCGCCGACTGGATTACGGTTTTGACAGCGTTGTTTCTTTCACGGTCTTTAATTCATGAAATCATTGTGGGAAAGGAGAAGCAGAAGCTGAAAGCTTTTGTCAAAGAACGTCATGTTTAAACTGATCATTATTTCTATTATTCTTGGTTTGTTTGTTCTGTCCATCGTGATTCCCAAACGCATGCGCAGCCAGCTTGCTGAACAACTGTCCAGCGCCCTGCTGAAACGAGATTTTATTCAGTTTGATCAGCTGATTGAAAAGCGGGTTGTCCGTTTTGTCTTCGATCCTTTCAATGTGGACTTCATGAAATTAAATGCCGCACTGGTTAAAGGAGACCCGATTGAAATTGATCAGCGGTTTGCAGGCTTTGACCAATGCCGGCTCAGCGATAAACAGAAGGAAGCCGTTTATTACAATGCCTTTTATTATTATGTTTCCCGTAAGGATAAAGCAAGAGTAAAGCAGTATGGAAATCAACTGCTGAATTTGTCAATCTGTACAGAAAAACTGAAAGCCGAGATTAAGAAATACTATGCGGTGATGATCGATCATGCTTATGCAGATCTAAAACAGGATTTAGATCTGTTGGATCAGCTGACAGGGGAAGAAAAAGCCAAAGCGGAATTCTTAATTTCGAAGATGTATGAAAATCAAGGCAATGAGAGAAAAGCAAAAGAATATCTGAATCGTTCATTGACGCATCTGCATCCGAACAATTCGCAATCCTAAGTTTTTCTTCAATCCTTTAATCCAAGTCTGCACAGAAGATCAAAAATAATGGACTTAAATTATATCTCAGGTTTTATATTCCTAGATAAAGTCGACATAAAAAACGAATGGAACCGTATACGACAAAGCAGCTTGCTTGATCGTGCGGTTCTTTTGTTATGAAGCAGTAAGCTAAACTGAAATGGATACGGCTGGGAAGAACTGAGGGGTTTGCCTGAGAAGTCAAAAAAAGAGGACATCAAAGAAAAAATATAATGTAACAAAATGAAAAGAGTTGAAAGTAAATGAAGAAAAAATGAAAACCAGCGGAAAATCAGAAACAAACATGCTATACTAATACCATATTTTGGGGGTAATAAAATGCAGAAAATCCGCTTAGATCAATTCACTGAATATCGTTTCTGTTCCAATCTACAAGCCAGTCCGCAAGCTGAAACCGCAGCATTTGTCATGACGCAGGCCAATGCGAATAACGGCTATGACAACCATCTGTGGCTGCTGGAAAATCAAACCGTTCGGCAGCTGACCTCGTTTAATGAATCCAATTATATCTGGGAGGATGAACAGACGCTGCTGTTCGTTTCCCTGCGCGATTCAAAAGATAAGGAAGCATTGGCTGCGGGCGAGGAACGCACAGCCTTTTACCGTCTGAATATTCATCAGGGTGAAGCACAAAAGGCGTTTACGATGCCGTATACCGTTACCAATTTTAAGAAGATGCGTGATGGGAAACTGCTTTTGACTATTCGCTATCATCAGGTGTATTCCCGGCTGGCTGAATTGGCTGAGGAAGAAAAGAAAGCCCTGTTAAAAAAGAAAAAAGAAGAACAAGATTATCAGATCGTCAGCGAGTCGCCGTATTATTTTGACGGGGCAGGATTTACGAACGGCCTGCGCAATCGACTGGCTGTTTATGATCCGATAAAGAATACTGTTGATTTTCTGACAGCGCCCACCTTTGCGGTGTCCGGTCTCGATCTTGACGCAGACACAAACTGCGTTGTTTTCTGGGGGGCAGAGTTTGCGGCGGTGAAGGAAGTCAAAGACGGTCTGTATGTTTACAATCTCAATGACAAAAAAATGAGCTGCCTGATCGAACCGGGGAAGATGCAGATCAGTTTTGCGCATTGGCGCAAAAATGGGATTCTGTGCGCGATGAGCGACGGCGTTCGCTATGGCGCGGGGGAAACGCCGAAGCTGTTTTTGATCGATCCGCAGACGAAAGCGCAGACGCTGCTGAATGGCAATGACGCCACCTTCGGCAATGCTGTCGGAACAGACTGCGCATTCGGCGCCAGTTCCACAAGAAAGGTGGCCGGCGAGGATTTCTACGCCGTGATGACCGATGCCGATCATACGCCGCTGGTTCAATTTGACAAGCAGGGGAAGCGCCGGGTTGTTCTGCCGTTTGACGGCGCGATCTTCGGTTTTGATCTGCATGGGGATACCGCCTATTTGATTGCGATGAAGGACATGCAGCTGCAGGAGATTTACCAGGCGGATCTGAAGACCGGGGAGCTCGTGCAGTGTTCGCATTTCAATCAGGCGGCGCTGCAGGATCATTATGTGGCCTTGCCGGAGCGTTTGGATTATGCCGAAACTCCGGATCGGTTATGGGGCTGGGTACTGAAACCGAAGGATTATGATCCGTCGAAGATCTATCCGGCAATTCTGGATATTCACGGCGGTCCGCGCGCTGCCTATGGCCCCATTTTCTATCATGAAATGCAGCTGTGGGCCAATGAAGGTTATTTCGTCTTTTTCTGCAACGTGCATGGTTCGGATGGCCGCGGCGATGCCTTTGCTGATCTGCGCGGCCAATTCGGCACGATTGACTTTGACGATTTCATGCAGTTTACCGATGCGGTGCTTAAGGCTTATCCGCAGATTGATCCGAACCGGATCGGCGTCACCGGCGGCAGTTACGGCGGCTACATGACCAACTGGATCATCGGTCATACCGACCGGTTTGTCTGCGCAGCGTCGCAGCGTTCGATTTCCAACTGGGTTTCTGAGAACATGGTGTCGGATATCGGTTTCTCCTTCGGCAATGATCAGATGGATGCAACGCCGTGGAGCGATGTGAATAAGATCTGGGATCAATCCCCATTAAAAGCGGCGAATCAATGCGTCACACCGACGCTGTTTATCCATTCCTTTGAAGATTACCGCTGTCCGATTCAGGAAGGCATGCAGATGTATAACGCGCTTGTCCATCATGGCGTTCAAGCGCGGATGTGCCTGTTTAAAGGAGAGAGTCACGGCCTGAGCCGCGGCGGCAAGCCCTTGCATCGGATCCGCCGGCTGCAGGAGATAACCGATTGGATGAATCAGTTCTGTAAGAAAGAGGAGAATTAAATGATGAAGAAAGTAACGATTGATTTTTTTGATCAGGCGCATTTTTTATCCAATTTGAAAGCCGCTCCGGATGGATCGTGTGCGGCCTATCTGGAATGCCAGTGCCGTGATGAAGGCTATGCGAAAAGTTTGTTTCTTCATGATGGGAAAAAGAATCGGCGTTTGAGCAGTGAAGGCGTGATCGATTATGTCTGGGAGGACAGCCAAACGTTGTTGTTCTCGGCTCATCATCGCCCCGGTCAGAAAGAAGCTTCCCCTTATGGCGAACAGACCGACCTGTATCGGATAAAAACAAACGGTGGGGAAGCGCAGTTTGTAATCCGTTTGCCGCTGGCGATTGAACAGATGGTAAAGCTTCAGGATGATCAGCTTCTTGTGACTGCGCAGATCCGCAAGGATTGTCCGGATTTCGCTCTGCTCAGTGAAAAGGAACGGGAATCGGTCATGGCGCAGCGCAAAGCGGAGGAAGACTATCAGGTCGTCACAGAATCGCCGTTTGTGCTGGATGGCAGCGGTTTTATTGAGGGTACGCGCAGCCGGCTGTTTTTGGTTCATTTATCCGAGGGAAAGATTGAAGCTCTGAGCGAACCGCTCGAATCGGTCAGTCAGTTTGCCTGCGCTGCGGGTCAGGTTTTGATGAGTGTCAAGCAGTTTGACGTTGTGCGCGGAGAACAGGATGGCCTGGTTTGTCTGGATCTTGAAAGCCGCCAGCGCCGCTGTCTGATTCCGCAGGGACAGCTGCGAATCCGTCAGATTGGCTGGCATCAGGGAAAGGCTGTCTTCTTCGCTTCTGAAAATAAAACGTTTGGCACAACGGAAAATCCGAAGCTTTATCAGCTTGATTTGCAGACCGGCCAACGTTCTTGCCTGCTCGATACCCAAGAGCATATCGGATCCAGCGTGGTGATGACGGATGTCATATACGGCTCAGGCCGGCAGGTCTTGTTTACGGAAGAGTCAATTCTGGCGGTGCATACCGATCGGTATGCGGATGAAATTCTAAGCATCAGTGAAGCCGGCTGTGCTGAGGTTCTGCGCTGGCCGGGAGCGGTGCAGGCAATTGAAAAGGTGGGCGATCAGCTATGGCTGATCGGTTTAAAAGACCAGAATCTGCAGGAGCTGTATCGTTGGGATGCGCCATCGAATTCCTTTCATCCGCTGACGCATTTTCATGATGCGTTAATGGCGGAAACCGAAGTGGCCAAACCGGAACATTTTGTGCTGGACCGCAATGGCTATACGCTGGACGGCTGGATTTTAAAGCCGGTTGATTTTGATGAAACACGCCGTTATCCGGCAATTCTGGACATCCATGGCGGACCGAAAACAGCCTATGGCGAAGTATTCTTCCATGAGATGCAATATTGGGCTGCCCGCGGATATCTCGTCTTCTTCTGCAATCCGACCGGATCGGACGGCAAAGGCGATACTTTTGCCGATCTGCGCGGACGGTATGGTCAGATCGATTATGAGGATCTGATGGCCTTCACCGATGCGGTGTTGGAACGAGTGCCGCAGATCGACTGCCATCGGATCGGGGTGACCGGCGGCAGTTACGGCGGCTACATGACCAACTGGATTATCGGTCATACCGACCGCTTTGCCGCGGCGGCCAGTCAGCGCAGCATTGCCAACTGGGTATCGATGATCGGAACCGATGATTGTGGCTTTACCTTTGACACGGATCAAATGGACGCCGATCCATGGAAGGATATGTTAAAAATCTGGGATCAGTCGCCGCTGCAGTTTGCCGACAAAGTCAAAACCCCGACGGTCTTCATTCATTCGTTTGAAGATTACAGCTGCCCGATTCAGGAAGGCATGCAGATGTATAACGCGATTGTTCATCACGGCGTACCAGCGCGGATGTGTTTGTTCAAAGGGGAAAGCCATGGCTTAAGCCGGATCGGCAAACGCCATCATCGAATTCGCCGGATTCAGGAGATGACGGATTGGTTCGATCATTATCTCAAGGAGAACGCCGATGCATAAAATTACAATAGATCATTTTCAGCGCGTGCAGTTTCTTTCTGCCATCGCGCTTTCATCCGCAGGTCAGCCGGCCTGGGTTGGGACGAAGATCCAGGATGATGCTTATGTAAGCCAGCTGTATATTCTGGATCAGGATCAGCCGAAATGCTTAACCCAGGGTCATGAAAGTCTGTTTATTTGGGATGATGACCAGACCTTGCTGTTTGCTTCCAGCCGTGGAGAGAAACCTCAGCCGGAAGCGGAGACGACAACCTTTTACCGCATCCGCACCGATGGCGGGGAAGCGGTTTCGGCATTTACGCTGCCGCTTCGTGTACGAGAGATTCAGATCGTGAAGCCGGGGGTATATGTGCTGACGGCTCAGATTGATTTAGCCGCCCCAGATTATTGGAGAATGAATGAGGAACAGCGGGAAGCTGTGCATGCAAAGCGAAAAGCCAAAGCGGATTATCAGATCGTCAGCGAGCAGCCATATTATCAAGACGGTTCCGGTTATACTAACGGTCTGCGCCGCCGGCTCTTTCTGTATCAGGAAGATGAAGATCGTTTAATTCCGCTGTGCGATCCGCAGTTTCAGACTTCCCGCGCCGTACTCAGTCCGAATCGCAAAGAGCTGCTGGTTTCCGGAGCGCCGTTTGTTACTGTTCGTCAGGTAAAGGAAGGGCTGTATCGAATTGATTTGGACAGTCAAAAAATGCAGTGTCTGCTTTCGCCGGGACAGTTTGCCATCGCGGAGATGCAATGGCTCTCAGACGATCAGATGCTTGTGGCGATGAGTGATCAGAAACGCTACGGTGCTGTTGAAAATCCTTATTTTTATCGGCTTGACCGGCAGACCGGACAGCTTGAGCTGATCTGTGAAAATGAAGAAAGTCTGGGCAGCGCGGTCGGCAGCGATTGTCAATATGGTTCAGGAAAGCAGTCGCAGCAGCACTCCTTGGGCTTTCTCAGCGTGCATACATTAGGCCATACAGATGAAATCCGATGTCTGAAAGCAGACGGAACTTGGCAGTCCCTCATTCAGATAGCCGGTTCGATTCAGGCGCTGGCAGCGGATGAGGACAAGCTGTGGATGATTGCCATGGAACATCAGAATCTGCCGGAAGTCTTTTGCTTTGATTTGAAAACAAAACAAAATCGCCAGGTTACAGCCTTCAATTCGTCTGTGCTGAAGGATTGTTATGTAGCCCAACCGGAAGCCCTGCGGATTCCGGCAGGGGATTTTCAGGTGGACGGCTGGGTTCTGAAGCCGATGGATTACGATCCAAATCAGAAGTATCCGGCTATTCTCAATATCCATGGTGGTCCGAAAGCTGCCTATGGCACGGTGTTCTTTCACGAAATGCAGTATTGGGCCAGTCAGGGCTATTTTGTCCTGTTCTGCAACCCGCGCGGCTCCAACGGCAAGGGCAACGCTTTCGCGGAACTGCGCGGACTGTACGGTACGATTGACTACGACGATCTGATGAACTTCGCGGATGCCGTTTTGGCAAAGTTTCCGGCGATTGACGCGAAGCGGATCGGCGTCACCGGCGGCAGTTACGGCGGCTACATGACCAACTGGATGATCGGTCATACCGATCGTTTCGCCGCCGCGGCCAGCCAGCGCAGCATCGCCAACTGGGTATCCTTAATCTGTTACGCGGATATCGGATTTACCTTTGACAACGATCAGATGGGAGCGGATCCTTGGAGCGACGTGCAGAAGGTGTGGAATCAATCTCCGCTGCAGTACGCCGATAAGGCGAAAACGCCAACGCTGTTCATCCATTCGTTTGAGGACTACCGCTGTCTTCTGCAGGAAGGCATGCAGATGTATAACGCCTTGGTTCACCATGGCGTCGAAGTCCGCATGTGTCTGTTCAAAGGCGAAAGCCATGGCCTGAGCCGGATTGGCAAGCCATCGCACCGGGTGCGGCGGATTCAGGAAATCACGGCTTGGATGGACCGCTGGTGCAAAACCGAAGCTGAAAATTAAATTTTTGAGAATCAGGCAGAAAAAACAATCTGCCTTTTTTCATATTTTGGTTTGTTCTCCATACACTGTTAATGAGGTGTCGATATGAAAAAACTTGCCAGCATCGTGATTGCACTGTCCTTATTTCTTGTTTCCGTCCACGCGACGACCTCGCAGGGCGTCGATCTTACGCCGTCGGCGAAAGCGGCGATCCTGATCGATTATGAAACGGGACAAATTTTGTATGAAAAGAATTCCTCTGCTAAGCTGTATCCGGCTTCAATGACCAAGATGATGAGTCTTCTGCTGGTCGTGGAGGCGATTCACAGCGGGAAACTAAGCTGGGATACCGAAGTCACGGCCTCAGCTCATGCTTCTTCGATGGGCGGCTCGCAGATCTTTCTGGAAACCGGCGAGGTGATGACGGTCGAAGACCTGTATAAAGCATCCACCGTCGCCAGCGCCAATGATGCGATTGTGGCTTTAGCGGAAAAAGTCGGCGGCAGTGAAGAAAATTTCGCCGCGATGATGAATGAAAAAGCCGAGCAGCTGGGACTGGAACAGACCCATTTTGTCAATGCGACGGGACTGCATGATGACAATCATTACTCCTGCGCAAAGGATATGGCAGCGATCGGACGGGCTCTGATTCAGGAAGGACAGGATGATATTCTGCGTTTTACTTCAACCTATGACGACTATATCCGGGCGGATACAGAGAATAAATTCTGGCTTGTCAATACGAACAAGCTGATCCGCACCTATCAGGGGATGGACGGCTTGAAAACCGGCTATACGACCCAATCCATGTACTGCATCACCGTGACCGCTCAGCGCGAGGGCCTGCGCTTAATCGGCGTTGCGATGGGAGAGCCGACCCGCGATGTCCGAAACAGCGAAGCGTCGGCACTGTTGGATTATGGCTTCAGTACGTATGGCTATCAGATCGAAATGGAAAAAGGCACGCCGGTCACGACGATGAAAGTTGATAACGGCAAACCGGATGAGGTTCAGTTAGTCACCAAGGAGGCCATCGGACACATTGTGGCCAAAGGATCTCAATCCGCTTTGGTCAATACCGAGATTGTGCTGGATAAGAAAAAAGCTCCGATTCAGGCGGGAGAAACCGTTGGCCGCATCATCCTGCACTTTGAGGATGGGTCGCAGATCGGCCAGGATTTAGTGGCGGAAGAAGCCATTCTGCCGCTGGATTTCATTGATATACTCTTAAAAACCTGGAAAAAGGTGCTGTTCTGACAATTTTTGACAACCGAAGAAATTCGGGATTACCCTTAAAAAAAGCGAAATAACAGGAAGAAAACCGCAGCTTTTCACTGCGGTTTTTGTTGTGAAAAAAGCTTAACCCGAAGTCTGTTCAGAATGAAAAGAATGTCGGATAAACACTTGTTTTAGCGGATATTTCCACAACCGAAAGGGCTTCCTTTACAATAAATGTGAAAGGAGGATGCAGTATGAAGTGCATTCATCAGGACAAGGCTTTGATCTTTGCTTTCAGCGGAGAGCTGGACAATTTATCAATTCTTAAGATCAAGGCTGACGTAATCCGTGAAATAGATCGGGTCCAGGCACCCGTAGTGAAATTTGATTTCAAGGACGTGACCTTTATCGACAGCACCGGTATTGGTTTTTATTAGCCCGCTACAATCAGGTCCAAGGCTATCGGGGCGAGCTGATCTTAAAGAATATTTCCCCCGCTATCCGCAGGCTGTTTGCTTTGTCAGGAATTTTCCAGATCATGCGGGTGGAAAAGGAGAACGATAGAAAAGAGGTACATGTATGAACCGGATGACATTGAGCTTTGACGCCAAGCTGGAAAATGAGGCGTTTGCCCGAACCAGCGCTGTCGCTTTTTTGATGCCGCTGAATCCCACCGTCGACGAGATTATGGAGATCAAGACCATTTTGGCGGAAGCGGTGGTGAACTGCATGATCCATGGATATCAGGGCTGCGAGGAGGGGCAGGTTCGCATCAGCGTAGCGTATGATGAAACCCATCGGGTTACCATTGAAGTCCAGGATACGGGGATTGGCATCGAGGACATCACGCTGGCCCGCCAGCCATTATACACAACGCGGGCAGATCTGGAACGGTCGGGAATGGGCATGACGATCATGGAAAGTTTTTCCGATGAATTTGAGATTCAGTCCCATCCTAACCAGGGAACAACCGTCCGGCTTGTCAAGCAGCTCCAGTTTCATGAATGATCAGCAGGAATTCTTCGATCTTCTGCATCTAGCCCAGCAGGGCGACGAACAGGCTAGAGAACAGTGTGTGCTGCGCAACGTCGGACTGGTCTGGTCGATCGTCAATCGCTTCAAAACACATTCCTCAGCTCAGGATTTGTTTCAGATCGGATGTCTGGGGTTAATGAAGGCGATCAACAATTTTGATACGAGCTACAATGTCATGTTTTCAACCTATGCCGTACCGATTATTCTCGGTGAAATCAAACGCTATTTTCGTGATGAAGGGCAGATGAAGATATCCCGCTCCCTGAAAGAACGTTATCTGCAGGTTCAGAAAAGCCGCGAACATCTGGCTCAAAAACTGCAGCGGGAACCAACCTATCGGGAAATTGGCGAGGATTTAGGGGTAGAGGAAAATGACGTCATGCTGGCGATGGAAGCCAATCAGTTTCTGGCTTCGATGGACGAGGCGTTTTATCAAAAAGACGGCTCGACGATCAAACTGGAAGATAAGGTGGAAGATCGTCACGGCGAAGATGTACCCATGAAGCTGGCGTTAAAAAAGGAGATCGGACATCTGGAGCAGCGTGAACAGTATCTGATTTATCTGCGCTATGAATTGGAATACAATCAGGAAGCGATTGCGAAGAAGATGGGCATATCCCAGGTCCAGGTGTCGCGGCTGGAGAAGAAAATCCTGAACAAACTGAAAATCAAGCTGACCGAAACCTGACTCATGGTTAGTGGGATGAAGCATGAAAAAAGTTAAAAATCCGGCATGGAATTTTAACTTTTTATTTTTTTAGGAATCGGAAGGGATCAGTTCCTTTTCTATTAAAAACTCACGGGCGATCTCGTAAGGCTCGCGGCCGTTCTGCGCGCCGTCATAATTCATCGCCTGCATTTCAGCGTCGGTGATCGCCAGCTCCAGCCGGTTCAGAATTTCGACGACCTCTGGAAATTCATCGCGAATCCGCTGGTTATAAATTCCAAAAATGACATACGGCGGGAAGAAATGTTTATCGTCTTCTAAGAAGACAAGATCGTATTTTTTCAATAAGCCATCAGTCGCAAACGTGACGATGACGTCAACCTCGTCGTTTTCCAGCGCGATATACATCGGCGCCGCGCCGAAGGTCAGCGTGTTCTTGAATTTCAATCCGTATTCGCGGCTGACGCCCGGCAGCCCATCCAGATCGCGGGCAAAGAAGTCCTGAGAACAGCCGACGGTCAGATCGATGGAAATTCCCGCTAAATCGCTGACTTTCTTCAGGTTGTATTTTTGCGCCAGTTCCGGCTTCACCGCAAATACATAGGTGTTGTTCGGTCCCAGCTGCGCCAGCGCGTTCAGATCATAGATGGCCAGCGCCTCCGCTACATCCTGGTAGGTCTGCTGCTTCTCCATGCCGGGATAGGGCGTCATGCCTAACACTGTCGCGTAATAGGTCCCCGTATAATCCGGCGCGATATCCAGTTCGCCGTTGTTCAGCGCTTCCCATACGATCATCGTGCTGCCCAGCGACGGCTTGCGCTCCACAATCAGATCGTCAGTATGCGCTTCAATCATCTGCGCGTAAATTTCATCAATAATCCGCACCTCGATGTATTCCTTGCTGCCGACGACAATCCGCCGCTTGCCGGAAAAATCCAGCGAGTCCAGAACGATGCTGCCCAGAAACAGCGCGACGACCAGACCTGTGAGTTCCAATACCCGGCGGCGGTGTTTTTTCATCTGCCGCACCGTATCCGCGGCGATGTTGGCGGAGGCGAGGCGCAGGCTGACCGGAACGATTGCTTTCTCGATAATGCCGAACAAGAAATCGATCAATAACGCCAGTAAGCATGCCGGAACCGCGCCGGAGAGAATCATCGGCGTATTGATAATCTGAATTCCAGCATAGATCTGCTTGCCCAGACCGCCGCCGCCAATAAAGGCCGCGATCGTACACATGCCGATGGAATTGACCGCAGCGATCCGGATACCCGCCATGATGACCGGCAAAGCCAGCGGGATCTGAACTTTGAACAGAATCTGCGTTTCTGTCATGCCGATGCCGCGGGCGGCTTCGATCATCGTTTTATCAATGTTGGTGAGTCCCGTAAACGTATTTTTTAAAATGGGCAGCAGGGCGTACAGCGCGATGATGACAATCGCCGTTTTATCGCCGATCCCGATAAACGGAATAAAGAAGCCCATCAATGCCAGGCTTGGGATGGCCTGCATGACGTTGGCAAAGCCGATTACCGGTTTGGAAAATTTTTGAATTCGGCCGATCAGGATGCCTAACGGAACGCCGACGACGATCGCCGCCAGTACCGCAAGCATGCCGATCCGCAGATGCTGGAACGTATATTGAATCAGCAGTTCCTTCTGACTAATCAAATATTGTAAGAATTCCATCATGATAAACCCGCCTCCTCAAAGTTGATGTATTGCTGCGAAAGCGTGGTGATCAGCGAACTGGAAGTGATCAGTCCCGCCAGCTGCTGCTGATCATCGATGACCGGGATCAGCGCGGCCTGGGTCTGTTTGACCTTGGCCAATAGCGAGAGGATGTTTTCGTCAGGTGTCGCCCAAACCGCCGGCATGACGGCCAGGGAACCGACCGGCTGATTTAAATCGGTCTGCCGGCGAATATCCTGAGCGCGGACAATCCCGGCAAAATGGTGCCGCGCATCGACGACGAGCACGCTGTTGACGCTGCAGCCGCGCATTAAATCCATGGTTTTATACAAGGAGAGTTCTTTGGGCGCAGTCAGCGGATCCTGAAGCATAATGTCGCGCGCGCGGATGAACTCCGGACGGCTCCAGATTCGGTTGCGGCCAACGAACTGACGAACGTAATCATCTGCCGGATTTTTCATAATTGCCTCCGGAGTTCCGCTTTGAACGAGGACGCCGCGGTTCAGGATGCAGATTTGATCGGCAATTTTGATGGCTTCGTCCATATCGTGAGTGACGAAGACGATGGTTTTGTTCAGCTGATGCTGCAGAGATATCAATTCGTCCTGCAGCTGAGTGCGGGTAATCGGATCGAGCGCGGAAAACGGTTCGTCCATCAGGATGATTTCCGGATCGGTCGCGAAGGCCCGCGCTACCCCTACACGCTGGAGCTGGCCGCCGGAAAGCTGGGTTGGATACCGGTCTAGGAAGGCTTCGTCAAGTCCGACCATTTCCATCAGCTCGCTTGTCCGGCGGGTAATCGCCGTTTTTTCCTGGCGCTGCAGCTGCGGAATAATCTCAATGTTTTCCCGGATCGTCATATGCGGAAACAAGCCGGTCTGTTGTATGACATAACCCATATTGCGCCGCAGATCAATCGGATCCCGGCTTAGGATATCGTCGCCGTCGATTGTGATCGTTCCCGAGCTGATTTTGATCAGCCGGTTAATCATTTTTAAACAAGTCGTTTTCCCGCAGCCGGAAGGTCCGATCAGAACGGTGATTTGACCGCTGGGCAGCGTCATGCAGACATCTTTAATGACAGCTTCCTCGCTGTTGCGGTACGTTTTAAAAACGTGGTCGAATTGGATCATCGTGCATCGCTCCTTTCTTTCCAGAGCCTTTTTGTAAAAAAGAAAAGGCGTCTGAATCCGAAACAGACGGCCGAAAGAAAAAACGATCAAGATTCAATCATTCATGAATTTCAAGATGAGATTCATTGATGTTCCTGGATTCTGTCTTCCTCCTTCAGTACCGGGTCCGGCGTAAACCGGCCATTCTGTTAATTTAATTGTAAGGGCTTACAGTTGATCTGTCAATGTTGTGAAAAATCCCGAATAATTTTTACATTGCTTACATTGAGGAGTTCCGCCGTCTGTTTCAAGCATGAAGTACAGCGTCAGCGGGTTTGCCGCCGTGATTTCTGTCCATACTAGCGGATAGACAGGAGGAATCTTGATGAGTACACAAGGCTATAAAGAAACGTCCAAGCGGATCGCACCCAAAAAGGGATCGTTAAGCAAGGCGCTGTGGGCGTTTGTCAGCGGCGGGGTGATGGGAATCATCGGCCAGGGCCTGCTGACGATGTATCAACAGCTGCTGGGCTTAGACGCCAAGGCGGCTGCGGGTCCGATGGTCATCACGGTCGTGTTTGTCACGGCGCTTTTGACCGGTCTGGGCATTTACGATAAGCTCGCGCAGAAATGCGGAGCCGGACTGTTCATTCCCATTTCCGGCTTCGCCAACTCCCTGACGTCCTGCGCGATGGAAGGCCGCAGTGAAGGACCGATTTACGGCATCGGCAGTACCATGTTCAAGCTGGCAGGTTCAGTTTTAACGTACGGCATTGCCGCGGCGTATACGCTGGGCTTGCTGCGGTGGGTGGTGTCGTTGTTATGAAGACGCTGCATTTTCAATCCGTCTTTGTCGGCGGCTGCGCAACAGCCGCGGGTCCGATGGAGGCACAAGGGCCGCTGAAGGATAAGATCGACAAATTGTTTGACGATATTTACTGTGAAGAGAAAACCTATGAACAGGCGGAACGGCGATTGATGTCTGAAGCTTGCGATCACGCGCTGCGCGCGCAGGGATTGAAAACCAGTGATCTCGATCTGATCCTGGGCGGGGATCTGCTGAATCAGCTGGGGACCAGCCATTATTTCGCCCGTGACCTCGACATTCCGTTTATCGGTTTGTACGGTGCCTGCTCCAATTCCACGCTGATCGCCGCCAACGCCGCGATGTGGCTGGACAGCGGTCATGCTGAGCGGGTTCTGGGCTTAACGAGTTCGCATAACGCTACGGCTGAGCGTCAGTTCCGCTATCCGAATGAATACGGCGTCCAAAAACCGGAAACGACGACCTACACCGTGACTGGAGCAGGGGCGATGATCTTCCAGAAGGAGAAAACACCGATCCGTCTGACGCAGGCGACACTGGGCCGGATTCTCGATTGGCAGTTCACCAACCCCAACGATATGGGCAGCGCGATGGCGCCGGCGGCCTTCGATACAATCTGCCGGCATTTTGAGAACACCGGGACAGGCTTTGACGACTACGATCTGATCGTGACCGGCGATTTATCCAAAATCGGCCGAAGCATGCTGATTGATTTGTTTAAGCAAAAGGGCATGGATCCGCATGACAAGCTGATTGACTGCGGTTTATTGATCTATGACCGCGAGCATCAGGAAGTCTTCGCCGGCGGCAGCGGCTGCGCCTGCAGCGCGGTGGTGACGATTGCGTATCTGTTCGATCTGTTAAGAACCAAGGCGCTGCATAAGATCATGGTTGTCGCGACCGGCGCGCTGTTATCAACAGTCATCGTACAACAGAAGGAATCGATTCCGTGCATTGCGCACGCGGTGGTATATGAAGGGACGGTCGGTGAATGATGGAATATTTCGGCGCGTTTGTCGTGTGCGGCTTGATTTGCCTGGCCGGACAGCTGATTTACGACAATACCAATTTGACGCCGGGGCACATTACAAGCTTGTTTGTGGTGCTCGGCGCGTTTCTTGACTTTTTTAATCTCTATGACAAATTGGTTGAATTCGGCCATGCCGGCGCGTTATTGCCGATTACCAGCTTCGGACATTCCTTAATGCATTCCGTGATGGACGGCGTAGCCCAGCAAGGACTGCTGGGAATTCCGCTAGGCATGCTGGATTTAACCGCAGCCGGAATTACCAGTGCCATTTATTTTGCGTTTTTGGCCGCCTTGATCTTTAAACCGAAGCTATGAGTGATAAAACCCCGTTTTCAGCGGAAGCTTGGAAAAATGTTGATTGGTTAAGGCAGAAAACAGATTGCTTTGATCTGACCATCCGATCGGTCAATGTCAACAACCGGCAGTGTCTGTTGGTGTTTGTCGGCGGGGTCACCGGTACGACTTCAATTGAACCGATCGTTGAGAGCTTGGTTTTTGATAAAGGCAATCTGGCTTTTTTTCCAGCGACGGTGACCCAGGCAGGCAGTCTGGAGGAAGCGCTCGATAAAATTCTGCAAGGTCAGACCTTAGTCATTCTGGAAGGCAGTGCGTATGCGTTTATTGTGGATACGCGTGCTTATCCCACCCGCGGGCCAAGTGAGCCAACAGTAGAAAAGAGCATCCGCGGGGCGCGCGACGGCTTTATCGAACACATCATGCTGGATTTGGGCATGGTGCGGCGCCGGATCCGCGATCCGAAGCTGGTGACCCAAGCCTATCAGAAGGGCAGCCGGACGAAAACCGATATTTTCGTCTTGTATATCAGCGATCTGATTCACCCCTCGATTCTGCAGGATTTTAAATTCCGCATCGATCATCTGCCGCTCAATGCCGAGGTGACCAGCGAACGCCAGCTGTGCGAGCTGATGTATGGTCAGACATGGAATCCCTATCCCCATGTCCGCTATACCGAACGGCCGGACATTGCCGCGATACATCTGCTTCAAGGCTCGCTCATCGTTCTGGTCGATAACTGTCCGTCCGCGGTGATTCTGCCGACAACCTTCTTTGAACAGACCAAGCAGATTGAAGAATACACCCAGACTCCGGTCATTTCCTTGGTCATGCGGGCAATCCGGCTGGCCGGCGTTTTCTGTTCAATCTACCTTTTACCGCTGTGGATGGTTTTGGTGATGCAGCAGAATCCGACCCGTCTGAATCTGCCGCTGCCGGAAATTCCCGGACCGATCACCTTTGGCGTGCAGGTTCTGATCGCCGACCTTCTGATCGAATGGATTCGTCTGTCGCTGATTCATTCGCCGCTGATGTTGTCAAGTCTGTTGGGGATTGTGGCGGTCTTTGTGCTCGGAGATGCGCCGATTGCCTATGGCGCCTATACTCAGGAAATTCTGATTATGACCGCGATTGTCAACATCGGCAATTTTGTAACGGCCGGCTATGAGCTGTCGATGGCCAATAAGATTGTCCGGCTGGCGCTGATCGTGCTGGTGGTGATCGGCGGATATCATGGCTTTTTGATCGGAATCCTGGCCCATCTGATTTTGCTTTTACAAACACAGGTCGGCCCCTTTCCCTATCTCTATCCGCTTATTCCTTTTAACTGGAAAGAATTCAAGCGCCTGTTTCTCGGCAACTTTACGATGGATAAGAAATAAAATCTAGTGCTGAAAGCCACTTTTTGTTATAATGAAAAACAAGAGGTGGTTTTTTGTGTCGTTTACAGTCGCTGTCGATCAGTTTGAGGGACCGCTTGATCTGATGCTGCATCTGATCAAGGAGAAGGAACTGGATTTGTTTGATTTGGATATTCATGTTTTGACGGAACAGTATTTGCTGTATCTGAATAAGATGGAAGAAATGCATTTGGAAGTATGCAGCGAATATCTGGTCGAACTGGCGACGCTGATTGAATACAAAAGCAAAAAGCTGCTGCGGAAACAGGAAGCGGAACTCAACGATGCTTATGAAGAAGATCCGAAGGACCGCCTGGTTCGCCGTTTATTAGAGTATCAGCAATTTAAGGAAATCAGCGAGCAGCTCAAGCAGCTCTATCTGGATCGACAGCGGCAGCTGAGCAAGCCGATCTCGATGGAGTCGGAGGAATGGATCAAGTCCAATGAGAATCAGCCGGTTGAGGGCAGCCCGTATGAGCTGGCTAAAGCGATGACTAAATGTCTGCGCCGGATGCAGCTGCTGCGCCCGATTGAAACAAAATATACCGCCAAGGAAATCTCGGTGGAAGACCGAATCCTGCAGATCACTGCGCGGCTGGCGGATTTGCCGGAAACGTTCAGCTTTGAACGGTTATTGGAGGATTGTCGCGAAATTCATGAAACGATCGTCACATTCTTGGCGATTTTGGATATGGCGCATACCCATCAGTTGTTTTTTACCGTGGATGATGCGGAAACGATCTGGTTTAGAAAGGGGTCTTAACGATGGAAAATCAAGCGTTGACAATCGTTGAGGGATTGTTGTTTATTGTCGGCGATGAGGGACTGACCCTGACGCAGTGTGCGGCGGTGTTGGATGTCAGCGAGAGTGAAGCGCAGCTGATTCTGGAAGATCTGCAGCGGCTGTATGCGGATGATCAGCGGGGGATTGAGGTTGTCGATTACGGCGGCGTGTTTAAGTTTGTGTCCAAAGCGGCAATTCATCCCTATGCCCAAAAACTATTTGCCAATGCGAAAAATACCGCATTGTCCCAATCCGCGTTGGAAACGCTGGCGATCATTGCCTATAAGCAGCCGATCACGCGGGTGGAAATTGAAGAAATCCGCGGCGTTGGCTGCGATATGATGCTGCGCAAGCTGCAGGCGCGGGGTCTGATCAAAGAAGCGGGACGTTCCGAGGCGCCGGGCCGGCCGATCTTGTTTGAAGTCACAGAAGAATTCATGGACAGCTTTAAGCTGGTCAGTCTGAACGAGCTGCCGGAGCTGCCGGATTATACGGAAAGTGAAAGCGAGGATCTGTTTGAATAGATCCTTTTTTTCACTCTTGAAAAAACATGGAAAATATTTCCGGAAAGGAGTCGAGCAAATTCATCACGCTTTCATCATTCGACAATTGCACTTCGCTTAAAAGGTTGTAAAATAGAAGAGGCAGGTGAGTATATGAAAAAGCGTTTAGGTTTGCTCCTGTCGTTCTGTTTAGCTGGCTGTGCAATGCAGCCAACGGATTCAGCCGTCATTACTAAGGAAAACACGATGCCCTCCGGGTGTCTTTGTTATAGAACCATTCCAGATTTTAATTTCCGTGAGCCTCTGGCGGAAACGGCGCCGGTTGCGGATGCCTTTTTTGCTCAGACCGCGTTTCTGGGGGATTCCCGGGCTGTCGGAGTTTATGACTACGAAGTTTTTCCACAGGCCGAGGTTCTGGCTTCGATCGGTTTGTCGATCAACCAATGGCAGATCAAAAAAGTAATCGGTGACGGGAAAGAAAAACAGACCGTATGGGAAGCCTTGGAAGCCAAGCCGTTTCAGCGGCTGGTGCTGATTGTGGGGTACAATGAATTAGGATGGGAGTACAGCTCGGTGTTTAAGCAGAAATTAAGCGATCTGATCGATCATCTGCGCCAGCTGCAGCCGGAGGCGGTGCTGTTGTTACAGAAGATTTATCCCTGCAGCGCCAAGGGATATGCCGCTGAGAAAGACGTGACGCCGCAGAAGATTGACGAATACAACGTTATCTTTGAGGAGCTGGCTGAGGAAAAACAGATCTATCTGCTCGACCCGTCCCCGCTGTTGATCGACGAAAACAACGAGCTGCGGGCGGAGCTGACGGATGACGGCGTGCATTTGAATACGGCAGGCTTTGCGATTTATAAAGAGTATATGAAAACACATGTGGAGGATAGGGAAAATCATGAAAAAATGGAGTGTCCTGATCGCAGCAGCGCTCATGATGACGGGCTGTCAGAGCCCGGCCGCGGACAACCGCAGCCGCAGCGTGGCGGAAGTTATGAATCAGCTGAGTCAGAAAGCGGATCCTGAGCAGACACTGGTTGATGTGGAAGCGGATCAGATTGACGCATTTTATTTCTTTGAACAGGGTGAGGTGCTGGAGCAGCAGCTGAAAATGGCGTCGGATACCCGCGCGGACCAGATTGCTGTGTTTGAAGTCGCTCATCCTGATCAGGCCCGAAAGGTAATTGAATCGAGTTTGGAAGCGATGCAGCAGCAGAATGCCAATTATTTTCCGGAAGAAGCAGCAAAGCTGAAGCAGGCCTGTATTATGAATAAAGGCGCGATCTTTGCGGTGGTTGTCGGTGAAGCGGCGGATGCGGTATGCAGCGCTGGTTTGGAATAAAGAGGGGAGGCGGAGCGATTGATCTGTTCGGCAGAGAATTTAGTGAAAAATTATGGCGCGGATCCGGTTTTGGATCATGTCAGCTTGGTGATCAATGAAAAGGAAAAATGGGGAATCGTCGGCGTTAACGGAGCTGGAAAATCAACGCTGCTGCGGCTGATTGCCGGTTTGGAAACTGCGGATGAGGGATCGGTGACGCTCGTGCCGGGGAAAAGAATTTCCTGTCTTGTGCAGCAGCCGCAGCTGGATCCGCATAAAACAATCCTGGAAACGGTGTTGGAAAGCGCTGAGAAAAAGGATGAGGTGCAGGAATATGAAGCCAAGTCCATTTTGACGCAGTTAAAGATGTCCGACTTTACGCAGACGGTTGGAACGTGTTCCGGCGGACAGCGCCGCCGCGTAGCGTTGGCCTGCGCTCTGATCCGTCCCTGCGATCTGTTAATTTTAGACGAACCGACCAATCATTTGGATCAACAGATGATTCTATGGTTGGAAAAACGGCTGATGAAATCGAATAAAGCGATGCTCATGGTGACGCATGACCGCTACTTCCTCGACCGTGTTACCAATGCGATTTTAGAGGTCGAACAGGGACAGGTTTACGCCTATCATACGCATTATTCGGGGTTTCTGCAGTTAAAGGCACAGCGTGAGGAAATGGCCCGCGCCAGCGAGCGCAAACGGCTGGCGTATCTGCGCAAAGAAGCGCAATGGATCCAGCGTGGGGCGATGGCCCGGTCAACGAAAAGCCGCGAACGTATCGAACGCTTTGAGAAGCTCAGCGCGATCGAGCGGATTCAGGATGCGGATTCGCTAAAGCTGGGATCGCTCAGCTCCCGCCTAGGCAACACAACGATTGAAATTCGTAATTTAAGCAAAGCGATCCACGGTCAGCCGCTGATTCATGATTTCAGCTACATCGTGCGCCGGCATGAACGGCTGGGCATTATCGGGCCTAACGGCTGCGGCAAAAGCACGCTGATGAAGCTGTTAGTCGGGCAGCTGCAGCCGGATGCCGGAGAAATCGTGATTGGCGAAACCGTGCGGATCGGCTATTTTTCACAGGAGTTGGAAGAAATGGATCCGGATCAGCGGATCATCGACTATGTTCGTTCTATCGGCGAGGTGATTGAAACACCGGATGGGGAAGTGACAGCCGCCCAGATGCTGCAGCGGTTTTTATTCAGTTCCAAGCAGCAATGGCAGCCGATCGGCAAATGTTCCGGCGGCCAAAAGCGCCGGTTAGGTCTGCTGGGAATTTTGATGAAGGCCCCGAATGTTCTGCTTTTGGATGAGCCGACCAATGATCTGGATATTCCGACGTTGATGCTGCTGGAAGAATATCTCGACGATTTTGCCGGAGCGGTACTTTCGGTCAGTCATGACCGCTATTTTCTGGACCGCACCTGCGATCGGTTGTTAATCTATGAAGGCGAAGGTCGTCTGAGCTTCAGCAACCTCAGCTATACCGATTATTTAGAGCAGCAGGCAGCCGCAGAACCGACGAAGCCGCGGGAGACAACGGTGCGGAACAAGCCGAAGGTCAACCGTTTAACTTACATGGAAAAGAAAGAGCTGGAAGCCATTGAAGTCCAACTGCCACAGCTGGAAGACCAGCTTCAGATATTGGATGACAAGCTCAGCCAGACTACGGATTACGCTCTGCTGAAACAGTTAGGCCAACAGCGCGACGCCCTTGTAAATGAGCTGGAAGACAAGACAGAGCGCTGGATGGAGCTCAGCGAAAAACAAAGCTGAGTGAGAAAATTTCTGTATTCGTGTTCCTGAAACTAAAGCTATATTTCCATTTGGATTTACGATGAATTCGATAACGATGGAGCATCGATTATCCTCGTTTACACTTTGTTCAGGATTATTGCAATTTTCTTTCACTACATCTATTTGATATTGACAAATTCTAAAGCGTATCGAATATAATTTACGGAAGTTTAAAATATTCATTTTTATCAAGTATAGCTGATAAAAATGAATTTTCGAGCTTGAAAATCAGTTATGCCTATGATATCGTATAGTTGGATTTAGAAGGGAGGTTGGTTTTTATGATTAAACGAGAAAGTTATATGAGCCGTATCCGTCCTTTCATTGGAAATGAGCTGATTAAGGTTCTAACAGGGATTCGGCGTAGTGGAAAGTCTGTCATGTTGAATCTTATTCAAGAAGAACTTATTGATCGCGGCATTGATCCCAGACAATTTGTTTCTCTGAATTTTGAGAATATGAGTAATGCACATCTATGTACAGCAACTGCTTTACATGATGAGATTCTTCAGCTCGCAAAGGAAATCGGAGGCAAGGTGTATCTGTTTTTTGATGAAATACAAGAGGTCGCTGATTGGGAGAAATGTATCAACTCTTTCCGCGTAGAGTTGGATTGTGATCTATACATTACAGGTTCTAATGCAAAATTACTTTCTGGTGAGCTTGCCACTTATCTTGCTGGGCGTTATGTAGAATTTGTGATATATCCATTTTCCTTCGGCGAGTTCATGGAACTGTACCGCACTGTTTATCCTGGAACAGCAGACCGGCAATGCTTTAATCAATACCTGACATTGGGAGGAATGCCCTATCTGAGCAACCTCCGCTATGACGAGGTGGCTAGCAGTCAGTACTTGCGTGATCTGTTCAATTCGGTAGAGTTGAAAGATATTGTTAAGCGAAACAATATTCGTGATGTGGATATGCTGGAGCGAATCATTGCTTATATTACTACCAACATTGGAACTACCTTTTCTTCTACGGCAATATCCAAGTACCTGAAAAGCGAAGGTCGTTCTGTTTCACCTGAAACCGTGCTCAACTACATCAAGGGTTGTGTCGATGCGTTCCTGTTCTACCCGGTGAAGCGTCAGGACCTCCAAGGTAAAAAGATATTGACTGTCAATGAGAAATACTATGTCGCTGATCATGGCATTCGGGAAGCTGTTTTTGGTGGCAATATGAAGGATATTAACCTTGTTCTTGAAAACATTGTTTATATGGAGCTGATACGCCGCGGCTATTCTGTCACAGTTGGAAAAGTATCTGAAAAGGAGATTGACTTTGTTTGTGAAGTTCGGGGAAGAAAGTTATATGTTCAGGTTTCTTATCTGCTTGCCTCACAAGAAACAATTCAGCGGGAATTTGGTGTTTTTTCCAGTATCCGAGATAACTTTCCAAAGTATGTTGTCACCATGGATGAGTTGGATATGAGTCGGGATGGAATCAAGCACTGCAATATTCGTGACTTCCTGCTGGCAGAAGAATGGAACTAAAAAAGAGGTGAAAAATGCCTCAGGTTTGTTTTTGCAACGCTTCTCTGGTCAGTCCTAACTATGTTATGGAGTCCTTGTTAAATATGGCTGCAATATCATTTGTTGGATCAGTGTATAGCTTTGATTCTAGTCTTTTCTTCTTTGTTTCCCGTCAACGTTTTTCTTTGCTTCGACTGCAGTCAGGCCTTGATTCCCGGATCTGCGATTTAAAATTGGCGAGTGAGCAGGCATGACTGACGTATGAAATCCAGACATGACGCGCATTTTGCAGCATGTCGGTCGTCGGTTTTGAAAAGCGAATAGAAACGCAGGCAAAAAAGGGATGAAAAAGCTAAAAAAATCATTGTCAAGCAGGGGGAAGAAGTGTATTATATACCTGTAAATCTGATAGCAGTCAGATTTGCATTACTTGTATAGGTGTCAAATTTCGGCTGACACGTATCTACCCACTGGCCTATGTGTGGACTACAAGTAACCTTTTCCCCCATTTTTATAAATGAGCAGTCAAGGTTGAATGCCGAGGTTGTACCTAAAGGAGGAACTCTTTATGAAGAAAGGACCGAATCAGGCGCAGACTTCATTCTAGGAGTTTTTCAGTGCATATTGTGGATACAATATGTTTTTTATTTTACAGAGGTCAATTGAGAGAAAAGGAAGGATATTGCATGGAAAAGCAGGAAATGATGTACGAGGGCAAAGCCAAGCAGGTTTATGCCTCAGAAGATCCCAACCTGGTCATTATTCACTACAAAGATGATGCGACAGCGTTTAACGGATTGAAAAAAGCCAGTATCAGCAACAAAGGGGTACTCAACAACAAGATCACAACGATTTTGTTTCAGCAGCTGAATCAGCGCGGAATCCGAACACATTGGGTAGAAACTTTGAATGACCGGGATCAGCTGTGCAGAAAAGTCAGCATCGTTCCGCTGGAGGTCATCGTCCGCAACGTCGTTGCCGGCAGCATGGCCAAGAAATTTGGTATCGAAGAAGGGACTGTGCTGAAAGAGCCAGTCTTTGAAATCTGTTATAAAAATGATGAGCTGGGTGATCCGATGATCAACGATACGCATGCCGTCGGTTTGGGTTTTGCAACCCGTGATGAACTCGATCAGATCTATGCGATCACCTCCCAGGTCAATGAAGCGCTCAAGGAAATCTTCGATCAGATTAACATTCGCCTGATCGACTTCAAACTGGAATTCGGCAAGGACAGCGAGGGACAAATTCTGCTTGCCGATGAAATCTCACCGGATACCTGCCGCTTCTGGGAAAAGGGAACGGATAAGAAATTAGACAAAGATCGCTTCAGAAGAGAGCTGGGCGATGTAATCGGAGCATATGAAGAAATTTATGGCCGTCTGAGCCAGTGGGTGAATGCAAAATGAAAATGGAAAACGAATATTTTTTAACTGGAAAGATTCATGAAGAATGCGGCGTATTTGGCGTATATCATGTCAGTTCTGCCGCTTCCCTGTCTTACTTTGGTCTGCATGCGCTGCAGCACCGCGGTCAGGAAGCCGCCGGGATCGCAACCAGCGACGGCAAGCAGATCACATGCATCAAGGGCAAGGGTCTGATCACGGAAGTGTTCAACAATGAAACGATCAATAAGATGGACGGTATTCATGCGATTGGGCATGTCCGCTATTCGACGGACGGCGGCAATGAAATTGAAAACGTTCAGCCGATTATGGTGCGGGCACATACCGGTCATTTCGGCGCGGTGCATAACGGCCAGATCGTCAATGCCAGCGAACTAAAAGAAGATCTGGAAAATCAGGGCAGCATTTTCCAGGGCAGCAGCGACAGTGAGATCATGCTGCACTTGATTCAGCGGGAAGCCGGCACCTTCGTTGAGAAGATCATGGGAGCCTGCCGCAAGATGGAAGGCGCCTTTGCGTTTATCATCATGACGAAGGACTGCATGTATGCCGTACGCGACAAGAATGGGCTGCGGCCGCTGTCTTTAGCTTTTTTGGAAGATGGTTACTGCATCAGTTCGGAAACCTGTGCGTTTGATATTGTCGGCGCGAAGTTTATCCGCGATATTGAGCCGGGTGAAGTCGTGCGGATTGCCAGCGATGGTGTTAAGAGCTTTCATTATACCCAAGAGGTGCAGCATAAAATGTGCGCCATGGAATATATCTACTTTGCCCGTCCGGACAGCAGCATTGAAGGCATCAACGTGCATACAAGCCGCCGGCATGCTGGGATGCTGTTAGCTCAAAGCGATGATGTTGAAGCGGATATCGTTATCGGTGTTCCGGATTCCAGCTTGTCAGCGGCGATCGGCTACAGTGAAGCCAGCGGGCTGCCGTATGAAATTGGATTGATCAAAAACCGGTATGTCGGCCGGACCTTTATCCAGCCGACGCAGCAGCAGCGCGAACGCGGCGTGCGGATGAAACTGAGTGCGATCAGCAGTATTGTTTCCGGCAAGCGCGTCGTGATGGTTGACGACTCCATTGTGCGCGGCACGACCTCACGGCGGATTGTTCAGCTGTTAAAGGACGCCGGCGCCACCGAGGTGCATGTGCGGATCGCCTCGGCGCCGTTCAGCAGTCCATGTTTCTACGGCGTTGACACTTCGACATATGAAGAACTGATCAGCGCCCGGATGGGAGTTGACGAGCTGTGTACTTACATCAATGCCGATACGCTGAAATTTATGACGATTGAACAGATGCGCGAAGCGATTCCAACCCGCGATCTGTGCGTGTCGTGTTTCAGCGGTCAGTATCCGACAGCCCTGTTCAGTTTTCAAAAAGTAATCAAAAAGAAATAAATCAAGGAGGAAAGCTATGTTAGACCGTTATTCCCGTCCTGAAATGCGCGAGATCTGGAGTGAGGAAAGCAAGTTCAACGCCTGGCTGAAAGTAGAACTGCTGGCGTGTGAAGCCTGGAGCCAGCTGGGTGAAATTCCGGCTGAGGATGTGGCGAAGCTGTGGCAGAATGCTTCATTCAATATTGATCGGATTTATGAAATTGAAAGTGAAACCAGACATGATGTCGTCGCCTTTACCCGCGCGGTTTCTGAATCGCTAGGGGAAGAGCGGAAGTGGGTACATTACGGCCTGACCTCGACCGATGTCGTGGATACGGCGTATGGTTATCTGTATAAACAGGCCAATGCCATTCTGCGTCGGGATCTGCATCGTTTTCAGGATGTGCTGAAAGAAAAGGCCCTGAAATATAAAGATACGGTAATGATGGGACGGACGCATGGCGTCCATGCGGAAATCACAACATTTGGTCTGAAATTTGCGCTTTGGTTTGAAGAAATGAACCGGAATCTGCAGCGTTTTGAGGAAGCCGCGGCGATGGTCGAAACGGGTAAGATTTCCGGAGCTGTCGGTACGTTTGCCAATACGCCGCCGTTTGTTCAGGATTATGTATGTGAAAAGCTGGGAATTCACTCAGCTAAAATCTCAACCCAGGTTCTGCAGCGCGACCGGCATGCGCAGTATTTTGCCACACTGGCTCTGATCGCGACTTCGATTGAGAAGATGGCGACCGAAATCCGTCACTTACAGCGCACAGAAGTCCGGGAAGTCGAAGAATACTTCAATAAGGGACAGAAGGGTTCCAGCGCGATGCCGCATAAGCACAATCCGATTGGATCGGAAAACATGTGCGGCTGTGCCCGAATCCTGCGCGGCTATATGCTCAGCAGTTATGAGGACGTTGCACTGTGGCATGAACGGGATATTTCCCATTCCAGTGCTGAACGGATTATCGCACCGGATGCGACTGAACTGCTGGATTACATGCTGAACCGCTTCACGCGGATTATCGACACGCTGACCGTCTTTGAAGACAACATGCGTGCCAATATTGATAAAACCTATGGTGTTATCTTTTCCCAGCGTTTCATGCTGACATTGATTGAAAAAGGCATGTCGCGTGAGGAGGCCTATGATCTGGTGCAGCCGAATGCCAATAAGTCATGGAATGAAAAAATCAGTTTCCGTTCCTTGATGGAAGCCCAGCCGAAGGTCACGGCCTTGCTGAGTGAAGCTGAAATTGACGATTGTTTCAATCCTGCTTATCACCTGAAACATGTTGATGATATTTATCAGCGTGTCGGCTTGCTTTAATTTTAAAAATAAACTAAATTTCAAGAAGATGAGTTAGAAAATAACTCATTTTTTTGTTTAGTCAGAAAATCTCTGGCAAAGATCAAGAACCTCTTATCCAACTTTGTAGAATTTGAGCTCTGATCATCCCAAAATAGGAAGGTCAAGCAGACCATAAGAAAACGGAGGAATAGCCTCCGTTGTTTCCTGATTTTCAGCATCAGACTGGGAATGTGATTATTAATTTGAGTCGCCTGTCTGAGTGCGGACATAGCGGAAAAACAAAATGAAGCACAGCAGCGTAAAGATCAGTCCCAGCGGATAACCCCATGCCAGAGGAAGATGAAAGCCTTCGCTGGCAACCAAGATATAGGTGCTGCTGACCGCTGTCATAAACAAAGCGGGAACAGCCGTGACCAGGCACGCAAAATCTTTTCGTTCCCGATAGAGATAGACCGTCGCTGCCCATAAAGCAATCATTGCCAACGTTTGATTCGCCCAGGAAAAATAGCGCCAGATGACATCAAAATTCAGCTGTGTCAGGACGGCTCCAACCGCAAGCAGCGGGATTGTCAGCAGCACTCGTTTGCGAATCGTGCTTTGATCAAGGTTAAACCAATCGGCTAACGTCAGCCGCGCACTGCGGAAAGCCGTATCGCCAGAGGTGATGGGACAGGCAACCACGCCGACAATCGCTAAAGCTCCGCCAAGAGTTCCCAACAAGGATGTAGAAATTTCATAAACAACTCCGGATTGCCCTAATGTGCTGAGTGCGCTCTGCAGGACGTCGGTCGTTCCATAAAAAGCAACACCGGCTGCGGCCCAGATCAATGCGATCACACCTTCGGCAATCATCGCGCCGTAGAATACTTTGCGGCCATCCTGTTCACTGCGCATACAGCGCGCCATCATAGGCGACTGCGTCGCATGAAAACCTGAAACAGCGCCGCAGGCCACAGTGACAAACAGATACGGCCAAACCGGCTTTCCAGCTGGATGAAGATTTTGCAGCGTCAACTCCGGAAGCGGGTATCCTTGGATGATCAGTCCGCCCGCAATGCCCATGACCATAACCAGCAAAACAATTCCGAAAATCGGATATAATTTTCCAATCAGCTTATCAATCGGCAGCAGGGTGGCAAGCAGATAGTAGCACAGGATCAGAGCTACCCAAAAAGCAACACTCAGCTTATCCGGTGTAAGCAGCGCAAGCAAAGTTGCCGGACTGGTCACAAATACTGTTCCCACTAAAACCAAAAGCAAAACCGAAAAAATGCGCATAACCTGTTTCATGCCGCGGCCCAGGACTTGACCGACGATCTCGGAAATACTTGCGCCATTGTACCGGACTGAGATCATGCCGGTGAAATAATCATGCACAGCTCCGCCTAAGATACAGCCAAATACGATCCACAGGAAAACGACAGGACCGAAAACAGCACCCATCAAAGCCCCGAAGATGGGGCCGGTACCGGCGATGTTGAGCAGCTGGATAAGAAATACCTTCCAGGTTGGCATAGCGACGTAATCCACACCATCTGCCGATTGAATGGCAGGGGTCGGACGCGTATCCGGCTGGAAGATCCGTTCAACGAATCGGCCATACACAAAATAGCCGCTGATCAGAAGAAATAATGAAACAAGAAATGTAATCAAAAGAATTAAGCTCCTTATCATAATATTAGGTCAGACTTTGTCAGGGACGCCGCAGGATCAGAAATAGCAGAAGGTTCTGGAAGAAAGCAAAGTCCTAAGACCGACTTTCAGCCGATTGTTATAAGACGGCGTTATATTCTCGGATTCAATCTAACACGACGCTTTCATTATAAATCAAGAATAAGCTTTTGCCCAGCCGAAGAAAATCGAGTTTCATGCGAAGGCAATCTGAGAAAACAAACAAAGACAAGCAATCATCAGGAAGCAGGAAGGGCAAAAAACGGAACTCTGAGGTAAAAAAACGGGGAAATAATCATAGTTTTGATTGTATCTGATCATATGCTTGATTGTTTTAATAAAATGATCAAAAAGTGTTGATTATAATGAACGATCTTTTTATAATGAAATCAGTTAAGCGCTTACACTGATTGGAGGAATGTGAATTCATGATTGTTACACACACATCCAATCCTTCGATCGACTACTATCTGGAACTTTCCAACAGCCTGGTCAGCGGCGTTCAGCGAGCGGATTCAGCTTATTGCTTAGCCGGAGGCAAGGGGCTCAACGTTTCCATGATTCTTAATCAAATGAGTATTGCTTCAGTGGCGACGACCTTTTTAGGCGGCTTTTCAGGGAACTTTATTAGCGAACAGATGCGTCAATATCCCTGGATTCGCTTGGACGCTGTAGAAATTGAGACGATGAACCGAATTAATGTCAAGCTGCGCAATCATCAGGAAACGGATATCAACACACCTGGTCCGATCGTAAACAAAGACCATCAGCGTGCGTTATTAGCCAAACTGAGGCAGTTAAAGCCGGGAGATTGGCTGTTGATCTGCGGCAGTCTGGCTCAGGCTGTGGATACAGAATTCTTAGAGGCAGCCGCGTCGCTGGTTCATCAGCAGCAGGCTTATTTGGGTCTGGATATTCCGGGCATCAAAGTTGAAACCTTAGCCCGCTGCCGGCCGCATTTGATCAAACCCAATGTTGAAGAACTGTATGCTATGTTTGATCTGCCGCCCACTTCTCCGATATCCTCTCAATCGCTGATCGATCGGCTTTTGGCGATGAAAGTTGGCGGAATCCTGCTTTCCAACGGAGCTGACGGGGCACAGTATCATACAGCTCAAGCGCGTTGGACGATCGCTCACCCGCCGTTGGATGCCGTGAATACCGTAGGCTGCGGTGACAGCATGCTGGCAGCCTTTGTCGGACGTTTAGATCAGGGCTGTACGATTGAGGAAGCTCTTTTATGGGCAGGAGCAGCGGGGGAGGCAACGGCCGTTTCAGTAGGACTGGCGGATTATGCCCGGATCGAACAGTTGAAGGACAGCGTGAAAGTATACCAGAATTAAGCGAAGGAGAACCTTTATGAAAATTACAATGGCCCGCATCGACAACCGGCTTCTGCACGGCATCGTGATCGCCCAGTATCTGCCGCAGGCTGACTGCCAGCGCATCATGGTCATCGACGATGAAGTCGCCAACAATCCGAAGAAAAAAGAAATGATGATGTTTGCCAAACCCGACGGATATGCTGCCAGCATCATTCCGCTGGCGAAAGCTCTGGAAAATTTCAAAAACAGCAAATATGAAGGTCAGCGGATCTTCATTCTGGCGAAGACGCCTCAGGTTTTCGCGGCGCTTTTGGAAATCGGTGTCCCGATTCCGGAGCTGATCATCGGCGCGACGGACCGTCTTAACGAAGGCATCAAGCTCAGCAACCGTGCCTATATCAGCGAAGAAGAAGCGGATGTCTGCCGCCATATTCAGCAGCTGGGCACGCGCATCATCGTTCAGCATGCACCGTCGGTCACGCCGGTGGATTTGTCTAAGATTATTCATTAATCAGGAGGAAGAATACTATGTTTGGTTTAACAATTCTGCAGTTAATCCTCATTCTTATCATTACCGAAATCATCGCTCTGGACAGCGGCGGTCCGCAGACCCAGCTGATTTCCAAACCGGTTGTTGCCGGGACGCTGATCGGCGCCATTCTCGGCGATATGACCCAAGGCATGTTTATCGGCGCAACGCTACAGCTGATGTCGATGGGCGTCGTCGGCTTAGGCGGGGCGAGTGTTCCCAATTATCTGATCACAACGATCATCACAACAATTGTGGCGATTCAATCCGGTCAGGGCTATGAAATCGGCCTGGCAATCGGATTGCCGGTAGGCATGCTGTATGTCAACCTGGATATCCTGCATAAAATTCTCAACGGTTATGTCATGCGCTGGTCGCAGAAACTGGTCAACGAGAAGAAATTCAGTCAGAGCTTAAACGTTCTGTATCTGCATCTGGTACTGATGTCATTAAAGTTCCTGCTGCCGGTTTTGATCGTGCTGTTAGCAGGTCAAACCGTTACTGAAGCGATCGTCGGGGCCATGCCGGCCTGGCTCTTTAACGGAATGACCGTCGCCGGAAAGATCTTGCCGGTTACCGGTATGGCGATGCTGCTCAACTACATGCCAGTAAAAAAGAATTTCCTGTATCTGTGCATCGGCTTTGTGATGTATGCCTATATGGGTGTCGGAACCTTAGGCGTCGCGATCATTGGTTTCGGCTTGGCGTTTAAGTATTATTATGATCGAACTCAGAATGCGCCGGCAGTCGCCGCGGCAGGAGGATTGGAAGATGAATAAAATTTTAACCAAAAAAGATGTCAACAAGGCTGGTTTCCGCTGGATGGTCATGCCGATGTCCTCATTCTGTTATGAAGTCCAATTCGGACAGGCCGTCGTCTATGCTTTGGCGCCGGCTCTGCGCAAATTGTATCCGGATGATGACGATTACGTGGCGGCGATCAATAACCACTTCAAGTATTTTAATACGCAGCCTTATATGTGTCAGATCGTACTCGGCGCGGCCTTAGGCATGGAGGAGCAGCTCGGGCGGGCCGGTGCGGAAACGATTCAGGATTTCAAAACCGGTGTTATGGGACCGCTGGCCGGAATCGGCGATACCTTGTTCTGGGTTGTAATTCCGACGATTTGGGCTTCCATTGCTTCGCCGATGGCTTTGGAAGGCAATGCGACCGGAATCATTTTATGGACGCTGTTTGCGGTAGCCCTGACGCTGTTCCGCCTGAAATTCTTCGAATGGGGCTATACCTTAGGCACTCGTTTGATCACGGAACTGAAATCAACGCTGCAGGTTCTGACTGACGCTTGTTCCATTCTGGGCTTAACCGTTGTCGGCGCTTTGATTCCTTCGGTTATTTCTGTCAAGGTTCCGATGGTCATCAATTTTGCGACCGGCACTTCGCTTTCCATTCAGGAACAGTTTGATAAGATTATGCCGTGTATGATTCCCGTGCTGCTGACCTTTATCTGCTATAAACTGTTGGGCAAGAAAAAAGTCAGCATGACGACACTGGTCTTTGCGGTTCTGATTGTCAGCATCGCAGGATCTGCTTTGGGTATTTTAGGCTGATCCAGCCGATGAATTTACAGGAAAACGAAAGGGGTCAGGCTTGTGAACAAACAAATTATTTTATGCAGTCATGGGCGGCTGTGCGAGGGGATGCTGGATACGCTTAAGGTCTTTTCCCTCGATCAGGCGATGCCGATCAGAGCGATTCCATTTTATACCGAAGGCGTAGACAGCGAAGCACAATTATCTCAGCTTGCTGACTCAATCACCGCAGATCAGCAGGTGCTGATCTTTACGGATATTGCCTACGGCAGCGTTCATCAGCAGGTCATGCTTCAATTCGGGGATTGGGATAACGTGACCGTCATTACCGGAATGAATCTGCCGCTGGTGCTCGAATTGGCTGCCATTGGGCAAGGCTGGACAAAAGCGCTGATCGATGCAAAAATCAAAGCTGCTCAAAAGGCTATCGTTTGTGCGGACTCCCTTTCGTTTAACTTGTCTGAAGAGGATGAATAGGAGGCTATCATGAAAATAGCAGTACGTCAATGTGATATTACTCCGCTGCGGCCATGCTGGCAAGGCGGATATGTTCAGCGCAGTCAAGTTTATGAACACGTTCATGATCCAATTACAGCGACAGTTCTGGCTTTGACGCTGAATGATAAAAAAATGATTTGGGTAAGTTTGGATGTCAGCGGCGTTCAGGCGGATTTAGCCCGGCAGATTCTTGATAAAACAGCGGCCAAAGGTGTGACTTTAGAACCGGAAGAGATTATATTGGGGGCCACTCATACGCACAGCGGACCCTTGGTGGGCAGTTACTATGATCGTCCTGCGGATCCGGAATATTGTGATCTGCTGGTGGATCGCGTTTCCTCAGCGATTGCCGAGGCTTATCGTGATCCCGGCATCGAGGTGGAGGCACGTTACAGCAAGGTCATGATCGACGGATTGTATTCCAACCGCAATGACCGCAATAAACAATCGGATAAAATGGTACATCTTTTAGGCTTTTTTGAACAGGGACAATTAAGCGCTCTGTATTGTACCCTGGCGCATCACTGTACGGTTCTCGGGCCCAATTTCATGGATCTCAGCGCTGATCTGTTCGGCGAAATCCGCAGACTGCTGCAAAAACAGTTCGATGTTCCAGTGCTGATGGCCCAGGGCAATGCTGGTGATATGGGCAACAAGCAATATCGTCAAAGCAATCTCTTTGATGAAGTTGAACGTCAAGCCGCCGCGATTGTTGATCAGATCCGCAAGAAACAGACGCCTTGGGAAACGCTGCAGCTCAGAGAAATCCAATGCCGCACAGTTGTTTATCATGCTGTCTATGATATTGATGCTGAGAGCTTTGCGCAGAAGAAGGCTGATTTTGAAAAGCAGCTGGAAACCGAAACTGATTTTGATACCGTCAAGCTGCTGGTGACTGGAATTCAAAGCTTTGAGCGAAAGATTGCGGCCGGAAGCCGGCATGTTGAGCGGAAGATGCCGGCCTGGATTTATACCTTTGGCGATCTTCAGATCGTTGCGGTCCCAGGCGAGCTGGGCTCAATTCTGGGCATGCGGATTAAGGCGGCTTCATCTGCCAAGGTTTGCCTTGTCTGGGGATACGTTGATCCGTGTGATTTGGGCTATATGATTGAGAAAGAGGCCTATGAAGGATTTTCTCAGGAAAGCAACGTCACCGATTATCCGGCGGGCATACCGGATGCCTATGCCGCTGCGATTATCGAGGCCTTGCAGTGAGATCAGAAATTTAAGAACGCGAGGAAATCAGAATGAAGGATAAACGCTGGAGCCGAATTTTAGAGCTGTGTGAAAAACAGAATATTGTAACGGTAGAGGAATTGGTTCAAGCTCTTCATGTTTCTGAAGCGACCATTCGCCGGGATCTTTGTTACATGGAGGATAATGGGCTGATCGCCCGATTTCACGGCGGCGCGCGGATGATCGACGCTCAGCGCACAGAGAAATCTATGAATATGAAATCCTTACTGAATGTCAAAGAAAAAGAGAAAATTTCACGCTATGGGGCTTCCTTGATTCAGGATGGACAGATTGTTTTTCTGGATGCCGGAACAACCACATACAATCTGATCGATTACATCAAAGCGAAGGAAATTACGGTTGTGACGACAGGGATTCCGCATTTGACCAAGCTGTCGCAGCGCAACATCAAGACATTTGTTTTAAGTGGTTTTATCAAGCCCAATACCGTCGCGGTTACAGGCAAGGAAACAGTGAGTCAGATCAGCAATATGAACTTTGATATCGCTCTGCTGGGAACCAACGGTGTGCATCCTATAGCGGGATTTACAACTCCGGAAGAATATGAAGGAGAAGCCAAATCCATGGTGATTCAACGGGCAAAAAAGACATATATTCTCGCAGATAAAAGCAAATTCAATAAGTTATGTTTTGTCCACTTTGCGGATTTGGATGAAGTTACTGTCATCGTGGATGAAAAAATTGAGGATTTTGATTATCGGCTGCTCGATTGCATTGTAGCGTCCTGATTTGAGCGGAATTCATATGAAAAAGCTGTTGCTGCAGAAGCGGCAGCTTTTTTGACATAGCACAGAGATCGGTTTTGTAACAATGATACGAAATACAGAACTCTGAATCCTCAGGCAGAAAAGGATTTGACTGTTAGATAGGCCGTCGTCAAAGTGCTGGAAGAAAATCATCATAGTATGGACTGAATGAAAATCTCATTCAGAAAGCAGGTGAATATGATGAACGATGAAAGACGACATGCCTGCCAACCAATTGACTGGCAGGAAGAAGAAGATTCCTGTTCTTGTTGTCCGCCGCGACCGAAGCCTTGCTGTACTGGTGCAACCGGTCCTACGGGTCCTCAAGGCCCGCGTGGATGTCAGGGGGAACAGGGACCGACCGGGCCAAGGGGATGTCCAGGCAAGCCTGGACCGCAGGGACCACGCGGCTGCCGCGGAGAACAAGGTCCAACCGGTCCTCGAGGCTGCCGTGGTTATGAGGGGCCTCAAGGCGAGATCGGTCCAACTGGGCCGCAAGGTGCAACGGGTGCGCGTGGTCCTATTGGCCCACGCGGATATCCTGGTCCGCAGGGAGTATCCGGTCCGACGGGCTCACGTGGCCCGACTGGAGCTCAGGGGCCTATCGGTCCGCAGGGACCGCAGGGAATACCGGGCGACATCGGCTTAACGGGCCCGACCGGTCCGACCGG
>NZ_HE998567.1:504076-560822 GCF_000327285.1 Holdemania massiliensis AP2
CGGTATAGCCGGTGCAACGGGAGTGATCGGCCCAACCGGTCCGACAGGTCCTGCTGGAGCTACTGGGGCTACAGGTGCTACGGGACCTACAGGTCCCACAGGTCCAATAGGTCCAACCGGAGAAACTGGAGAAACGGGTCCGCGCGGCATTCAGGGGTTGGAAGGGCCAACGGGGCCTACAGGAGCCACAGGTTTAGAGGGTCCAACCGGCCCAACCGGTCCGACGGGTCCGACAGGCGGAGCAGGAGGCGGTTTGATAAGCTACGGCGGCCGCTACAACACGATGGCGCAAACGCTGGATTTAGCGGTCAACTCGCCGCGTATGCTGCCGTTGCCGGATCTGATGCCGGCAGAGAATGTTACGTTTAACTTACCGGATAGTCTGACCATTGAAGAGCCTGGTATTTACGAGATTAACTATATGTTTAACGCTTCCTCCTCCTTGGGAGCGGCGGTTACCCTGTCTGTCAGAAATAATGGAGTGATAATTCCAAGCACTGAGGAAACGCATATTCTGGCAATTGGCGTTGAGTCTATTTATTCGGGAAGTGTATTGGAAACTTTGTCAGCAGGGGATGTGTTAACAGTTGAAGTCGAATCATCCCTAGAACTGACTTTGACGCTGAGTAGCGGAGTCACTGCAACGCTGAGTGTTAAAAAACTAGATACGATACCGACAGTTTCATCCTGAAAAAGCAAGCTTTCTGCTCTAAGCCGGCAGCCAGATGAAACCCAGGACAAGGTAATCAATTTAATTTCAGGTGTATTTTAACGGCCGGTTTGTTCAGCTTGAACATCCGGCTGTTTTTGCGTGCTGAAGCGATTAATTGAAGTCTTCTGGGCCTGTATCTGTCAATGATCGCTTATCGCGGCATAATCTGGGATGATCGAAAGCGGGTGACTCGATGAAGAATCAGGATTATGCTTTATCCTTGGATTGGTCTGAATCGGAAGCTGAGAATGAAAAGACTTGCTGCAGATGTCCGGGCCCTACAGGCCCACGGGGGCCTCGAGGATGTCCCGGACCTGCCGGTCCGCGGGGACCACGCGGCTGCAAAGGGCCTCAGGGGATACAAGGTCAAACTGGAGCTACCGGTCCAGCAGGCCCAGCGGGCATTCCGGGTGCAATGGGTGTCACAGGTCCAACAGGTGCAACCGGAGAAATGGGGCCTCGCGGCATGCAGGGCTTAACCGGTGCAATGGGGCCGACCGGACAGCAAGGTCCAACAGGATCGCAAGGACCTCAAGGTATCCCAGGGCCAACGGGACCGACTGGCCCAACGGGTGCTGCGGGGGAACCAGGCCCCCAAGGATTACAGGGACTGCAGGGGAATTCCTGGTCCCACTGGAGCAATCGGCCCAATCGGTCCGACTGGCATTCAGGGAATTCCTGGTCCCACAGGTCCAACAGGTGCAACCGGAGAAATGGGGCCTCGCGGCATGCAGGGCTTAACCGGTGCAATAGGGCCGACCGGACAGCAAGGTCCAACAGGAGCACAGGGAATTGCCGGAGTGACTGGACCCACCGGCCCAAGAGGACCGGAAGGGATCGTACCTGAAGATATTTTTGCTTCTTTTATTAACTTTGCTGCAGTATTTCAAGATGCGCAATTAATTCCTATGGGAATTCAGACAGCGGATTCTACTGGAAATATCGTACTGAATAATTCGACAAGGATTGAACTGAAGCCGGGTTTTTACTGGATTGACTATGAGGTATCCTGTTTAGTCAAAGGCGCTAATTTTATTCAGGTTACGCCCTTTTACAACGGGGCTGCTCATCTTGAATACGGAATTTATTATATGACGTCTTCTGAATCCCGATCCAGTGCTTTTGGCGCGGTGTCGATGATTCTTGAAGTTCCTTCCGATACGATGTTTTCTCTTACGTTTAATTCAAGCGGTGAAGTCACAGAATGTACGCTGACTTTGACGATCCTGAAACTGCGCAGAACTTTAACCGGAGAGCAGCGATGATCACGATCAGTTTGTGCATGATTGTTAAAAATGAAGAGGATGTTTTGGATCGCTGCTTAAGCAGCGTTGAAAAAGCCGTTGAGGAAATCGTGATTGTGGATACAGGATCTGTTGACAGGACTCGGGTGATTGCTGCTCGACATCATGCCAGGCTTGTCGATTTTCCATGGACGGACGATTTTGCGGCAGCCCGGAATTTCTCATTTGATCAAGCAACTCAGGATTTTATTCTCTGGTTAGATGCCGATGATGTTGTGCCCCCGGATCAGCTGGAAAAACTGCTTGCTTTAAAGCATACGCTGAACGACCAGTGTGATATGGTGATTATGCAGTATCGCACGGGCTTTGACAGGGCGGGGCGTCCGACATTCTGCTTTCCGCGGGAACGACTGATTCGCCGGGCTGCGCATCTGCGCTGGCAGGGGGCTGTGCATGAAACAATTCCGTTTTCCTCACGACGAATAATCAGTGATATCGCAATTGAGCACCATAAGCTTCACTGTGCAGATCCGCAGCGAAATCTGCGGATTCTGGAGAAATTGAAAAGCAAGGGTTCCCTAGATTGTCGGCAGCGGTATTATTACGCCCGGGAATTGGCCGATCACCAATCCTATGAAGCTGCATTGAAGGAATATGAAATCTTTCTAAATGATCCGGCAGGATGGAAAGAAAACAAAATTGACGCCTGTCTGGGCATGGCGCGATGCTGGCAGGCGTTGAAGGACAGGGAAAAAGTATTTTCCAGTTTGATTCATGCTTTTCGTTATGCTCCTGCGCGAGGAGAAATCTGCTGTGAACTGGGGTATTATTTCTATGTCGAAAAGAATTGGGAGTGCGCAGTTTTCTGGTATCGTTTAGCTACAACATTACCAATTCCATTGAACCAGGGGGGATTTGTCAACCTGGATTGTTATGGGTATATCCCCTGGATCGGGCTGTGCTGCTGCTATGATCAGATGCAGCAGTGGGATCAGGCTTGGCAGGCCAACGAGAAGGCCGGAAGTTTAAAGCCGCAGGATCCTTCTTATCTGCATAATCGGGCTTATCTGAAAAGTAAACTGGATTTGAAAAACTGAATACGGAGTGTTTGACAAGGAACGAGAACTGACTAAGAAAGCAAAATATCAAAAAAAACGGAAAGGATGGATTGCCGAAGATGCTTCCTCTTTTCCAAGAATTTTCAGATCTCAGTATGAACAATGTCCCAGCGGCATTGTTTTCTTTGCTCAAACAGGAAGTTCTGGTATAATCAGAAAGAAGAAAGAGCTTAGAAACGTGAGGATTGCACGATGCAGATGAATCGATGCTTTGAAATTGTTTATTTGCTTTTGGAGCGGAAAAAACTGACAGCGCAGGAACTGGCAGACCGTTTTGAAGTTTCGGTGCGGACAATTTATCGCGATATTGATTTTCTGTCGCAAGCAGGCATTCCCATTTATGCCCGCCGGGGAAAAGACGGGGGAATCGAACTGTGGGATACCTTCGTCTTGAATAAGACCGTTTTTTCAAAAGCGGAGAAACAGGAACTGACAGCGTTATTGGAAGGCCTGCGTTCTACCGGCGTCCCGGAAGAAACCCAGGTGCTGCAGAAAGTATCGGCTTTGTTGGGTGAATCGCAGCAGTCTTGGATAGAAGCGGATTTTTCGCTGTGGTCCAAGACAGCGGATCAGCCGGATTTGTTCAGTCTTCTCCGTCATGCGATCTTAAACCATAAGAAAATTCAGTTTCATTATTACGGACTCAATCGGGAAGCGACACACCGTGTTGTTGAGCCGCTGCGCCTGGTGTTTAAAGCTCAGGCCTGGTATGTCTACGGCTGGTGCACATGGCGGAAGGAAGAACGGTTTTTTAAGATTGTGCGGATGCGTGTGGTCGAAGAGCTGGATGAGAGCTTTGAGCCGCGAAGTCTGCCGGAAACGATTATCACGCCGCTGGCGGAAAGGGATGAGCGTGTGACCCTTACTTTGAAAGTTCAGCCTCAGGGGATAGCCCGGCTTATGGACGATTTTCAGCAAATTGAACTGAACTCCGGACCCGAGATGACGACGGTGCAGTTTTCCTGTCCTGCGGGTGACTGGCTGTTAAGCTATTTGTTGTCGATGGCGGATTGTACGGAGGTTTTAGCACCGGAAAAACTGCGTGAAGAAATGCGCAGATGCATCAATGCGCTGGCGCGGCAGTACAACGAGGAAGTCTATGATCATAAAAAGCCTTAAACTTGACATCCCGTTGTCAGGTAAGAAATGATATATTTTAATCAGATCCCAAAATAATAGAGTTCTGAGGATTTTATCTAGGTTTGGGTGTCCTCATGTTTGGGACTCCTCTAAGAATGCAAGTGAGAGCAGGGGTGAAGTGAATGAAGAGTGTGCCTGAGATCAGCGCCAAGACGCTGTTAGCCCCGATGAAAAACGGCCAGTGGTGGTTCGGCGGCGATTACAATATGAATTTATACCGCGGCTGCTGTCACGGCTGTATCTATTGTGATTCCCGCAGCGAATGTTACGGTAATGACCAATTTGATACGGTTATGGTAAAAAAAGACGCGCTGATCCTGCTGGAAAAAGAACTGAGAGGCAAGCGCCGTACGGGTGTAGTGATGAATGGGGCGATGACCGATCCCTATAATCCTTTTGAGAAACAACTGGAGGTGACGCGCGGAGCTCTGGCATTATTGGACCGTTATGGCTTCGGCGTTGGGTTTGCGACCAAAGGCGTTTTAGCGGTCCGGGATCTTGATTTATTAACGCAAATTCATCAGCATTCACCGGTGCTGTGTAAGTTTACGATCACTGCTGCCGAGGATGAATTGGCAAAGCAAATCGAACCCCACGCCCCATCCAGTTCACAGCGCTTTGAAGCGATGGCCAAACTGTCCCAGGCCGGTTTGTTTACCGGGGTTCTGCTGATGCCGGTGCTGCCGTTCATCACGGATAATCGAAAAAATATTCATCAGATTTTGCTTCAGGCCAAGGCGGCCGGCGCGCAGTTTGTTTACTGCAGCTATGGAATGACGCTGCGTGATCGCCAGCGGGATTATTATTACCAATGCTTGGACGTGCAGTATCCGGGGCTAAAAGAAAAGTATATGCGCCGTTATGGCAGCCGTTACAGTTGCGCTTGCCGCAATCCATATGAGCTGAAAGCCATGATTGAAACCGAATGCCGTCAGTTGGGGATGCTGACCCAGATGAAAGCAATTATCGAAGCCTATCGTTTCAGCCGGGCTCCGCAGCAGATTTCCCTTTTTTAAAACAGGATACTTCAAGCATCATTCTTACAAAAAGAAAACATCGACGAAGCAGGATTAGTATTTTTGCTTCGTTTCTTTTATAATAGAATTAGAAGATCAACAAAGGAGGGGAGGAAGATGAAACGCAGCGCTGTTCTGCTAGCCGGATTGGGAATGGTCCTGACCTTCAGTCTGCTTCATCCGCAGCCATTGACGACTGAGAATCCGATCAACCTGACGCCACAGCAGAAGCAGTATATTGAAGATCATCAGCTTGTTTATTTAACCAGTGATTCAAATCGCACAGCGGATCATTTTGTGCTGGCCCGGCTGTATAAGGATGCGGAGAATCAATATGTGATCTTTCTGAATTATGTTCAGAATGATGCTGAGTCTGCAGTCAGCCGGCGCCTGTATCTTGCGGAAGGCCGCACAACCAAGGATCTGGACTATCCGCTTTCAATGATAAACGCTGAGCTGGTTGCGCAGCATCATTATTATCAAAGCGGAAATGGTGTTGGGGAATATCCTTTGACGGAAACTTCACAGGCTTATATGAATAACAGTCTTGTGGATGAAACCAGTCTTTGGCGAGATTGTCAGTGGGTGAGAATTCCGTTAAGCCAAAGGTTAGGCAAAACGACGGTATTTGGCAGCTATATTCTCAAAACCAATTATCCGCTCAGCGAGGCTTTCCATCTTAATTTATCTTTCATTATGGAAAAACCGCAGACGAAGCTGAAACTGGGAATTGTGACGCTGATGCCGCGAAATTGGGAAAATTATAACTATCGGCTTTGGCTGGATATTTGGAAGGAAAGGGAGTGATGCAAGGATGCAGACAGCCATTCAACTGTTTCAGAGTGCCTGGGGAATACAGCTGATCTTGCTAATCGTATGGATTGGCGTGATCGCAGTCTATCGGCAAAAGACTTTGCCGCAGAGGTTTAAAATGTTGTCTCAGCTGTTAGTCGCAGTCACCGTTGCGATGATTCTCATCCAGCTCATCGCGATTTGCGGCATTGGATGGACCATGGTTCAGTATGATTTGAGCCAATCCAATTTGTTTGTCGTGAATGCGGCGGCAGTCTTGATCTGGGGTTTAACGGAGCTGGCTTTTGTCATCGGATTTGTGCTCTGTTACCGCAAAGTTATAAAGCGTTTGATGGAGTCGCAATCCAATGTTCAGGTTGTTCGTGACTGCCATCGGGGAAATTGTTTTCTCATCAGCTGTTCTCTGCTGGAAATCAGCATGCCGCTGATCCTGGCGGTGATTCAAAACTGGATTCCAAGAAAGGAATATGAAACGCTGATGTACGCTTCAATCAATTTCAGTTTCGAATTCCCGTCGCTGACGCTACTGGGGTGGGGATTTTTACTGATCGCAGGTCTGGTGCTGGAAAACTATCTTGAACTTCAGTTAAAAAAGGAAACCCAGAAGGAAGCGGAAATGTCAAAGCATCAAAGTAAGGAACGGACTATATAAAAAAGCGCAAGAATGGTGCCGTAAATGACAGCGGGATTAGATAAAATGATGTCAGGAGGGATTAAGAAAATGAATAAAAACCTGACACAAATCCGCTTAGCTGTAGATAAAATTGAAGCTCATCTGTTTGATGAGAATTTAGATTTGGATGCGATCACGGCCGCTCTTGGCTATTCAAAATATCATTGGCATCGGATGTTTACAGCGATGACCGGAATTTCAGTTCATCGTTATATTCAGCGTAGGCGAATCAGCGAAGCGGCGCGCCGGTTGATTGGAACGACGGATCCAATCCTGACGATTGCTTTAGACTGTGGCTATCAGACACAACGATCGTTTGCCCGGCAGTTTAAAGCTTTTTATCATTGCAGTCCACGGACTTATCGGCAGCGAAAAGTGTTTTTGCCATTGCAGGAAATCGTAGAGCTGAACGAGCAACAGCCGGAAGCGCTGCGGAATTTTGAAATCAATCTTATAGAGCGGCCGACGCTGCAGCTGATCGGGTATCGGACTCAGATTCGCCGCGATTTCAGCAAAATCGGCCAATGCTGGCAGCGGCTGCACCGTAACAAGCTGCGGATTGCAAATCGTAAGGATCCCGACTTTCTCGTCGGTGTCAACGATTATTCAGATTTTCAGCTCCGCTCTCATCGGCCTTCCTTCACGTATTGGGCTGCCGCGGAAGTAAGCGCTGAAACCGCCATCGTGATAGGCATGGAAAAGTTAGTGCTGCCGGCCAGCCGTTATGTTGTCTTTGAATACCGCGGACGATGTGAAGCGAGCATGCAACCGGTCATGGAATTAATTTATGGAAGCTGGCTTGCTTCGTCTGATTGTCAGCTGAATGATCAGGCTCGATATGACTTTGTTCAATATGGGGAGCAGGTCGACAGCCAGGGGCTGAGTACAATTCGGGTGTGGGTGCCAATACTTTAAGAAAATGAAAAAATGGAAAAACAAAAAAAAGCCCGATTTTTGACAATCGAGCTTTTTGCTTGCTTATTTTGTTAAATCATGAAGGATGATGTTGTTCTCACGATCAGGTCCTACCGAAACCAGGGAGATCCGGGTGCCGGTGATTTCTTCGATCAGTGCAAGGTATTTCCGGCAGTTTTCCGGCAGTTCTTCAAACTTGCGGATGCCGGTGATATCTTCCTCCCAGCCTTCCATCATGCGGTAGACCGGTTTGGCTTTCGCATACTCTTCTAAGGAAGCTGGAATCGAAGTGGTTACCTTGCCGTTGAGCTCATAGCCAATGCAGACCGGCAGCGTTTTGAATTGCGAGAGAACATCAATCTTAGTGACGACCAAATCAGTCAGACCGTTGATTCGGGCAGCCTGTTTAACAACGCAGAGATCAAGCCAGCCGCAGCGGCGCGGACGGCCGGTTGTCGCACCGTACTCATTACCGGCTTTGCGCAGTTCTTCGCCTGTTTCATCCAGCAACTCTGTGATAAACGGACCTTCGCCGACACGGGTAGAGTAGGCTTTAACCACGCCGATGACATGGTCCAGTTTAAACGGACTGACACCTGCACCTTCGCAGACACCCGCCGCAGTCGGACTGGACGAAGTGACATACGGATAGGTTCCGTAGTTGATATCCAGCATGTTAGCCTGAGCGCCTTCAAACAGAACATTCTGATTCTGATCCAGAGCGTCATTGACCGTCGTTACAGCATCGATAATGCGCGGAAGCAGACGTTCGCGGATTTCCTTGAATTGTTCAGCAAGGGCTTCATAATCAAACGGCTGTTCACCATATAACTTGACAATCTGTTCGTTTTTGATCGAAAGGGTCGTTGCCAGCTTGGATTTGAAGTTATCGAAATCAACAAGATCGCAGGCACGCAGACCGATACGAGTGTATTTGTCGGCGTAGCAAGGACCGATTCCGCGTTTGGTTGTACCGATTTTATTGCCGGCCAGCCGCGTTTCCTGCAGTTCATCCAGTTTAACATGATACGGCATGATCAGATGCGCACGGCCGCTGATTTTAACATGTTCGGTATTTACGCCGCGGGACTCCAGTTCATCGATTTCTTTCAGCAGTACAAACGGATCAACGACGACTCCCGGGCCGATGATGCACAGTGCATCCTGATGCAGAACGCCCGAGGGCAGTAAATGCAGAACCGTTTTTTCGCCTTCGACGACAACGGTGTGTCCGGCATTGTTGCCGCCCTGGAAGCGGACGACCATGTCCATTTGTTCTCCCAAAACGTCAACGATTTTTCCTTTTCCTTCATCACCCCATTGGGATCCGACGACGACATATCCAGCCATAATTGTATTCCAACCTTTCTTTAATATGGATTTGGTTTTGAAGCGGCAGGGGGAACAGGACGAATTACGCCTGTTCGCTTAATTTGGCGATGCCGATATCCATTCGGCGCAGGGCTTCAGCCTGTCCCAGAATATGAGCGATTTCAATCGCGCCGCCCGGGGTAAACTGCTTGCCGCTGAGAGCTGTACGGACCGGCCACAGCATCTGACCATTCTTGATGCCCAATTCCTGAATCAGATTCATCAATGAATCATGAATGGCTTCCTCGCTCCACTGCGGAAGATTCTGCAGCAGTGTGCGGGCCTGCTTTAAGGAAGACAGGGCAATTTCTGAATTGGTTTTCATCTTCTTGTGCGTATACATAGCGATGTCATATTCCGGCAGAACATCAAAGAAATCCACCATTTCATCAATTTCATTGAGCGTTGATACGCGCGGCTGCAGGATCTTGCTGATCTCAAGCAGATCGAAATCGCCTTTGACCGCATTATGCAGATGCGGCAGCGCCAGCTGATGGAACTGTTCCAATGCCATACTGCGGATATACATGCCGTTCATCCATGTCAGTTTTTCGATATCGAAGATCGCCGGCGACTTGCTGATGCGCTCCACAGAGAAGGCTTTTTTTCAGTTCGTCCAGCGAGTAGATTTCCTGCTCGGTTTCCGGTGACCAGCCTAACAAGGCAATGTAGTTGAGAATTGCCGCTGGAAGATAACCCTTAGCGACCAGATCCTGGAATGAAGCATCACCGTTACGCTTGCTTAACTTATGATGCTCATCTTTCATGACCGGCGGCAGATGGATGTACTTTGGAATGTTCCAGCCAAACGTCTGATAAACAAGATTGTATTTCGGCGTTGAGGAAAGATATTCGTTGCCGCGGACAACATGGGTGATGTTCATCATATGATCATCGATAATGTTGGCAAAATTGTAGGTCGGGAATCCATCCGATTTCAGCAGAATGCTTTCATCCAGGATGCTGTTTTCAACTTCAATATGGCCGTAAACTTCATCCTCAAACGATGTGGTTCCGGTCAGCGGGATGTTCTGCCGCACGACGTACTTCTCACCGTTGGCAATCCGCTGCCGGGCTTCTTCCAGCGTCATGTTGTGGCAGGGATCGTTGTACTTGAAGGATACGCCTTTCGCTTCTGCTTCTTCCTTCTGATGGTGGATGTCATCTTCACTGCAGAAGCAGTAATGCGCACCGCCCAGTTCGATCAGCTTTTCCGCATATTCTTTATAAATGCCGGAAGCCATGCGTTCCGACTGAACATAGGAGCCATAATCACCGCCGATGTCCGGTCCTTCATCATGCTCCAGGCCACATTCCTTTAATGTGGAGTAGATCAGATCTACAGCGCCTTCAACCAAACGTTCCTGGTCCGTATCTTCAATCCGCAGGATGAAGGTTCCGTCATCCTTTTTTGCGACCAGGTATTCGTAAAGGGCTGTGCGAAGATTTCCGATGTGCATGTAGCCTGTAGGGCTGGGTGCAAATCTAGTTCTAACTTTTTCCATTTTCACGCTTCCTTTTCTAAAACCTTTCTTATTGTACCTTAACTTAACCTTAAGTGCAATTTGATCTTTCCAGAAAACGGCGCTTTTTCACCTGGTTTTTTAGAGAAAGTTCAGCGCCTGGAAAAAGTAGCCTGAATTCAGCTTAATCTGAGCTGTATTCAGATTAAGCAAAGGCAAATTAACATCCTTTTTTAATGACCCCTAATGAAGAAGAAGGGAAGCTTCAAAGAGCCTTTATCTGTTTCTGGTGCGCAGTTTGTTTCATTCATGACGGCAGACAAAACTCTGAACCAGGAAGTTCGGTTTTTACGGCCCGGCGCAGCAGAATTTTTAAAATTTCTGATTGACATTTTAATAAAAAAGCGTAAAATATAAGAGCAAGCCAAATTGGGATGTAGCCAAGCGGTAAGGCTGTGGACTCTGAATCCACCATGCAAAGGTTCGAATCCTTTCATCCCAGCCATAAAATAAAACCCTCATCTGCGGATGAGTTTTTTTATGCTTTTATAATCAATATTGGCAGCTGGGATGAAAGCCATCCGGATTTAAGCGGGGATAAAATCAAGCAAATACACGACATCGCTTGGCGTAAAAGAACATAGTGAAATAATCAAGCTGTTTTTAACATACTTCGCATTTTGAAAAGCTGCGTGCAGTCATTCAAAGGAAATACTGATGAATCAGGAAGTGTTCTATATCATACTTTTTCCGGAAGTGATTCAATGCTCGACAGTGAGAATTGTGCCGGTTGGAGTCGTTAATGGAAAAACACTTTCAAAAGCAAAAGCAGAACGATTAGCCAAAACAGAGCGATTGGAACTGCATAACGCCGCTGCTTCGGAGGCAGTGCCTGCGCTTGTGCCTGACATTCCTGCCAAACTTCTGCGGGAATTAATTTGATCGCGGCTGTGATCATCAGCGGAAGCAGAAGCAGATCATCCAAAGCACCCAGAATCGGGATGAAATCAGGAATCAGATCAATCGGGGACAGGGCGTAGCCGACTGTCAGGAAGCATAAAAAACGAGCCAGATTCGGCGTCCGCGGATCTTTGAAAGCGCTGTATAATGCGGGCAGGGCTGCCTTGCAGGTTTTGATTTTTGCCCTGAATTGGTTTTTGATATCATTTTTTGGCATCGGGAAGTCCTTATTTGCTTTCTGCATACGAATATGGGTCATCAAGCATTCCTTTGTTTTTTCATTATAAGGAAAAGCGGGGCTGTGGGTCAATCCTTTCATCCGCAAAGACAAAAAAACCATCCGGCTGGATGGTTTCACTTTTCTATGGCTGGGATGAAAGGATTCGAACCTTTGCATGGTGGATTCAGAGTCCACAGCCTTACCGCTTGGCTACATCCCAATGACTTGGTGCTTTTATATTCTACCCTTTTTTCATAGAATGTCAACCCTGTAATTTTTTCTTTTGTCGGTAAAAGTTGGAATTGACGTTGACAAAAAATTCGCTTCCTGATTACAATGAAAGATGAAGTGAGGGGATTTTATGAATTCAGAACAACGGCTGACGATGATTCAAAGGCTCAGTGACGCCTATGGTGTATCTGGTTTTGAGGATCAGGCCATTGCGGAAGCCCGGCGATGGATTGACTCAGAGCGCTATGTTATCGCTGAGGATCACATGCGAAATTTAATCATCAAGCCGAAAGCTTTCGGCGGGGAAGTGAAAGTATTGCTGGACGCTCACAGCGATGAGCTGGGATTTATGGTTCAGGCGATTAAACCAAACGGTACGCTGACATTTCTGCCGTTAGGCGGCTGGGCTGCAAACAACGTTTCTGCACATAAAGTAAAAGTCAGAAACCGTCAGGGTGAGTATATCAGCGGCATTGTCGCCGCCAAACCTGTACATTTTATGACGGAAAGGGAACGTCATGCGGCTTCGGACATCAGCACGATGGTGATTGATGTCGGCTCGCGTTCCTTCGAAGAGACCCGCGATATTTTTCAAATTGATATCGGCGCTCCGGTGGTGCCGGATGTGGCCTGCGAAATTCAGCATGAGCGGGGACTTGTGGTCGGCAAAGCGCTGGATTGTCGGATCGGCGTTGCGGCGATGTTAGAAACGCTGGACCAGATTGATCCGGCCGGACACCGCAATGCGGTCTGCGCCTGTCTGTCCAGTCAGGAGGAAGTCGGCGACCGCGGAATACAAACGGCACTCCATCAGCTGGAAGCTGATGTTGCGATTGTTTTTGAGGGCTGTCCGGCTGACGATACCTTTACCGAGGATTGGCTGTGTCAGACTGCGATGGGAAAAGGACCGATGCTGCGGCATATGGATCGGTCGATCATTGCCAATCCGCGGTGGATGCGGCAGGTGCTGGACCTGGCACATCAACGTCAGATTCCAGTTCAGGAATCGGTGCGCAGCGGCGGCGGAAATAACGGTGCAATGATTCAGCTGAGCCAGCGTGGAATTCCAACGGTTGTCCTGGGCATTCCAGTTCGTTATATTCATTCCCATCACGGCATCGCTTCGCTGGCGGATGTAGAAGCGGCAGTGGCCTTGGCCAAAGCGGTGATCGATACCGTTACGGCTGCCGATGTGGCTGGGCTGTAATGGAATCCCCATGGAGAACGCTGGGACCGATTGACGCGGTCTTTAAGCGAAACCGCTGGCGGATGATCTTGGGCATTATCCTATTGGCAGGGTCGTTGTCCTCGCCATGGTTGCTTAACCGCATGTTCAAGCCGGCAGCGCCGATGCCTTTAACTGAGGTAAGGCTGCTCAACGAACGGGCAAAATATGAAATTCAGCTGTGTACTGAAGAATTTGCCAGCGGCAGCGACGGCTACAAAACCAATCATTATTATTTAGCTTCCGACGGACTGTCATGGCGAATTGTCATGCTGAGTGAGGAAACAGCGAAGCGTTGTCAGCCGATCATTGATTACAGCTATGGCGAAACACAGATCGCACCGCTGCCGATTGTGGTTGAAGGTCTGAGCGCGGCCATTCCTGAACAGCTGCAGGAATATGCGCTGGAAGTCGTGCAGCTGCTGATCGATGAAAATGTTGACATGACCTCGCTGCCGCAGGAAATCGGCGCGATGATGCTGGTGGAAGGGGCACGACATGCCTTTCCGCTGGCCAATGTCATGGTTCTGGTCGGGATTGGCATTGCCGGTCTGATTTTGATCCTCAGTGCCCGCGCAAACATAAAAAACGCCCGCATGCAGTTAATCGATGCCGAGGAAGGCGGGCTGTACGGACAGCTGGCTGAGGATTTTACGCAGGCGGCTTACTATCCTTCTTTTAAGCTGATTGTTCATCACGGTATCCTGCTGGAAACGGGAAAAACGCTGCGGATCGTGCCGTTGTCGTCGATTCTGCGGCTGCGCTGCCGCCGGCGCTTTGAGAGCTTCCAGATGCCGATGATGCTGCTGCAGGTTCAGCGAACGGAGGAACCCCAGACCTGGACGACGCTGCTCTCCGCCAGAAACAACAGCCGCAGCGTGGATGAAATGAACCGTCTGATCGATCAGCTTCTCAACGAAGTGCCTACAGCCGTGTGGATTGATGAAGAAACTGACGCTTAAATCCGATCTTTTCCCTTCAGTTCTGCAATGGACCGGGAGAAGATCTTTTATTATGCCTAAGGGAAGCCTTGTCTCTAAGCCGGCGGGATGGTCAAGCTGAAAGATTTCTGCTAGAATAGCAAAGGTGATAAAATATGAAAGTTGTGCTTACCACGCTCAACGCCAAATATATTCATAAAAATCTGGCGCTGCGCTGGCTGTATGTCAGCCGAATTCCCGAAGCGGACGTTGAACTGATGGAATTTGTGATTAAAGATGATCTGGAACAGATCAGTGATCAAATTGCGCTGCGGAAGCCGGAGGTGATCGGGATATCGGTGTATATCTGGAATGCCCGTCAGACCCGCGCGTGGATCGCCATCCTGAAGCGCAAGCTGCCGCAGGTTCGGATTTTGATCGGCGGGCCGGAAGTTTCCTATGAGTGCGCCGCCTGGCTGGATACGGGAATTGAAGCTGTGCTGCGGGGAGAAGGGGAAAAGACATTCTGGCAGGCTGTACGCGGGGATCAGGATATCGACGGCTATGTCAGCCATGATTACATCAGTCCGATGGCGTATGCCCGGGTTGACCTGAACTGGCTGGAAACGCTGGAGAGTCCGTATTGGCTGGCAATGGACGCCGATTCCATGGCGCATCGCTATCTGTATCTGGAAACATCCCGCGGCTGTCCGTATCATTGTGCTTATTGTCTGTCCTCAGCCGACAATCAAGTGCGGATGTTTTCCGAAGATTACGTATTGCGGCAGTTGGCGCCGTTAGCCAAGCATGCCGTCAAACAGGTTAAATTTCTCGATCGAACCTACAACGTCATGCCCCAGCGGGCACTGCGGATTGCGCGCTTTATCGAAACCCTGCCGCCGACAATTAATTTTCAGTTTGAAGTCGTCGCCGATACGATCAGTGAAGCGATGCTGGATTTCTTTGAGCGGGAAGCTCTGCCGTCCCGATATCGCTTTGAAATCGGCGTTCAGTCACTGAATGTCAAAACCCTGGAAGCCGTTTGTCGCAGACAGAATAACCCGCGGCTGATCGAAGTTACCCGCCGATTATTGAACCACGGCTACCTCTGTCATCTGGATCTGATCGCCGGGCTGCCCTATGAAGATTTGGCCAGCTTTGAGCGTTCTTACAACGGATTGTTTGCGATTGCCCCCAGTGAACTGCAGGTGGGCATTCTGAAACTGCTGAAAGGGACGTCGATGATGAATCTTGCGGAAGGATGGCAGATGAAATTTGAATTCCAGCCGCCTTATTCGGTGTGTGAAACCGCCTGGCTGAGTCCGGCTGATCTTGAGGTTGTAAAATGCGTGGATCTGGCAACTGAAAAGCTGCTCAACAGCGGACGCTGCCGAAAGTGTTTGCAGGAGGTGTTTCAAGATCATCCGGATTTAAGTCCTTTTGCGTTGATGGCGCGGGCCGGCGCTTTTCTGCAGCGGCTGCCGCATCCCTATCAGCTGAAAGATCTGTATGAACAGCTGATTGCGGCCTTGCTTGGGGATTTAGAGGCGCAGGAAGCCCAGGCTCGGGTGAATACCGATTATCTGATGCAGTCCGCACAGCGTCAAAAACCGCTGGCGATCACGCATGTGAATGCTCAGCAGCGGAAAGAAATCCGCAGAATTTTAGTTCAGCAGATGGATTTTGATGAACAGCAGGTTTATAATTATACCCAAATTGACTTTGGCTGGCATGCCGGTCAAAGACAGATCCAGATTGTTCTGGCCGACGGGGAGCTGCGGCGGATCTGGATGAATGAGGAGGTTTTAGAGAAATGAACAGAATTATTATCGCGTCGGGGAATCAGCATAAAATCGAGGAATTTCGGACTTTATTTACCCCGCTTGGGATTCAGGTGATCTCCATGCAGGAATGCGGCCAGTTTGAGGAGCCGCAGGAAACGGGGACGACCTTTGCGGCGAATGCCGTGATCAAGGCGGAAGCGTTATGCGCTCAGTTGGGCTGTGCGGTCATTTCCGATGATTCGGGATTGGAAATCGATGCGCTGAACAAAGAACCGGGTGTGTATTCCGCGCGGTATTTAGGCCATGATACTAGCTATGAGATTAAAAATCAAAATCTCATTGAGCGCGTTGCCGATCAGGCCGACCGGACCTGCCGCTTTGTCTGCGCGATTGCCTTAGCCCGTCCAGACAAGCCGACAGAGGTGTTTGAAGGGACCGTTGAGGGCACTGTTGCGTTTGCGCCTAGTGGGGATAAGGGGTTTGGCTACGATCCGATCTTTTTCTATCCGCCGCTGGGCAAAACGTTGGCTGAGGCCAGTGAAGAGGAAAAAAACGAAGTCAGCCACCGCGGCAAGGCGATGCGGCTGTTAATGGAGTATTTACATCATGAAGAAAACTAATTCCAGGCTGATCCAGATCGGGCAGGTTGTCTGGTCGGTTGCCCTGATCGCGTTGCTGATTCTGACTTCTGTTGATCTCAACTGTTTCAGCCGGCCGTTTTATGCGCAGCAGTACCGTGAGCTGAATACCGCCGAAACGATCGGCATGAGCCAGGAAGATCTGGATCTGACAACCAACGTGCTGCTGGATTATATCCAGGGCAAGCGTGATCATCTCGAAGTGCAGGCCGTGGTTGGCGGCGAAGTACAGGAAGTCTTCAATCAGCGGGAAAAGGATCACATGGTCGATGTCCAGGCGCTGTATCTCAATGCGATGACGGTGCGCAATCTGGCCTTGGTTATCGTCATTGCGGGCGTGGTTGTGCTGGCGGTCAAAAAAATAAAGCGCTGCGCAAGCCGACTGCGAAGATGTTTTTGAAAACTTCCGCGGTGCTGATGGGGCTGGCCGGCGCGCTGGCGTTCTATGCCTTTTTGGATTTTAATGAATTTTGGACGATGTTCCATCATATTTTTTTCCGCAATAATTTATGGCTGCTGGATCCCAATACGGATATTTTAATTATGATGGTTCCGGAAACCTTCTTCTTTCATCTGGTATTTCGGATTCTGGGCGGTTTTGCCTTAGGCTATCTGCTTTGTTTGGGATTAGCTTGGTATCAAAGCAAAGGAGGGGTTAAAGCATGATTCATGTTGTTTTATACGAACCGGAAATTCCGCAGAATACCGGCAATATCATGCGGACCTGCGTTGCAGCGGGCTGTCGGCTGCATTTGATTGAACCGCTGGGATTTTCACTGGACGAACAGAAAATCCGCCGGTCCGGCATGGATTATCGGGATAAGCTGGAGATGAGCGTATATCCAAACTGGGATGCTTTCTGCGAAGCGAATCCGCAAGGGGAGTTTTACTTTTTAACCCGGTATGGAAAACAGCCGCCGGCCGATTTTGACTATACTCAGGCGCAGACAGATATTTATCTGGTGTTTGGCAGGGAGAGCACGGGAATTCCCAAAGCGATTCTGCGTCCTCATCTCGACCGCTGTGCGCGGCTGCCGATGGTTGCCGATGCGCGCAGTCTGAACTTAAGCAACTGCGTCGCGATCTGCGTTTATGAGGTGCTGCGGCAGCTGGATTATCCCGGCTTAAGCAAGACTGAACAAATTAAGGGAGAGGATTGGCTGTTGGTATGATCACGCTGTTCAACCGTCTGCTGCAAACCGAAAAACGGCGGATCTGTGTCCTGTTCTGTATCGGCTGCGGGTGTGCCGCGGTGTTCAGCTTTGCCAATGCGCGCTTGGGATATTTATTAGTGCAGCTGCGCAGCGTTGAAGACATCATGGCGCTGACCACGCACGTCTGGGTCGAGCAGACCTGGCTGGGACGAATGATCTTAAATCTTTTGGCAACGCCGCTGAACGCTTCCGACTGGCTGAGCAGCGCCTTGCGGGCGCTGGCGGGGCCGCAGATTGGCTTTCTCATCGTTACGCTGATGTTTTCAGCGCAGCGCGGTAAGGATAAAAATATTCGGCGGAAACGCCGGGGTCTGCTGCTGTTGGTTTTCTGCGAGCTTTTGACGCTGGGCTTAGGCGGAATCTTTGTGGCGCAGAGCTATGCTTCGCTGACGACGCTGAAAGCGATTCAGAAATTTGCCTATGCCGGAATTGCGGTCGGCACATTGTCGACGCTGCAGCTGATGCTGGCGTTGATTCAGATTCCGCTGGCCTTGTACAATGATTTTCTAGCGCCGGAAAACAAGATGAAGCAGCTGGACTGAAAAGGTATAAAATGGATGAAAGAAACCGGTATTCTCTGACTGCCAAAAAAGAGAACCGGTTTCGGACATGTCAGAAAAACGAAAAAAGCAGGGATTTTGCCCTGCTTTTTCGGTACCGGAAGTGGTTGTCCGGCAACCCTGATTGAGTTAAGGAGGAAAACTTAGAACTCTTTCAGGTTAGAGAATTTCGTGTTCGGATCGCCATCGTTCTTAGAACGGATGTGCTGCTTTCCGTCACGGCCTGTAAACAGCATAGCGCCTTCGATCTTGCCCTGTTCGATAGCTTCGATAGCCATCTCATAGTCATAGACCTTGCCTGTGTTGGATTTGAATTCACACAGGTTTCCTTCGTTGTTCTTACGAACAGCGACGAAACGTTCTTTGCCGGATTCAGTTTTCTCGTTTTTTCTTGCCATATTTATCGCCTCCTGACATTATTCTGAACCCGGTCGTCATAAATATACTTGAGGTGATATTGTGAAATTTTGGAAATTCCAAGCTGCCGATCTTTCGACTGTTCTGATTGACGGTAAACCGCAGGCGCAAAGCGGAGCCCGGATCTTAAGCCCCAGACAGGGCATCGCCGGAGATCAGCTTGCCGGCATCCATGAGGGCGAGGGCGTTTTCGAGTATCCGATGGATGCAGAGGGCAATGACGGACCTTCGCTGCTGGCGGCGGTTCTGGCTCAGGCTGCCTGGCAGAAACGAACGTATGCTGAAACGCGGGGGACAATCCGAATACAGGATCGCTGGATCACGTGGTTTATAGAGAAAAACGGAATCGCCCTGTGCCTGCCCCGGCCGCAGGCTGTCTCTGATCTGATCGGCTATTACGGCGATCATGAATGCCGGGGAAAGGGGATTCTGCCCTGGGATCCGCCGGCCCATGCGGTGCATCGCTGGCGCGTTCTCGACGAACACACTTTTTATCTGGATTCCGCCGTACCCATTCAGGGACGGATCTGCAGCAGTCCTGAAGGTGTGGTATGCGTGTACGCCTGCCTGCAGAAAGAAGGACTAGTTCAGGGAACCGCTTTGGCAATCTGTGAAGGCGGACGGTTCTGGATCCGCCCGCAAGGAAAGGCTTTGATCTTAACTACACCGGTTTTTTTCATCGCTGAGGGCGCTCTATTTGAAAATTAGCTGAAAGTCCAGTATAATAGGCAGCAGAGGTGATAGAAAATGATCGAAAACATCAATGACTTTTTATCTGTTGCCTTTCTCGCCCTTCTTTTGATCATAGCAGTGTTCCAGATCGTCAAGCATTTCAGTTCGCGGCATGCGCGGCATATTATGGATTTGGAACGGGACTACTATATCCAGGATTTTGAAGAAGACGAATAGGAATCCGATCATAAAATCAGACTCAAAACGGCAAACGTACAGGAGGTAAACATGCTGATTCAGGAAATTACATCTGCCAATGCCCCGAAAGCCATTGGCCCTTACACACCCGCAGTCAAGCTGGGGGACTTTGTTTATATGTCCGGTCAGATTCCGGTAGATCCCGCAACCGGTGAAATTGTCGAGGGCGGAATTCAGGAACAGACCCATCAGGTTTTAAAGAACATTGAAGCGCTGTTAGCGGAAATGGATCTGGAAATGCGCCATATCGTCAAGACAACCGTTTTCATGACAGATTTAGGTGAATTCAATGCCATGAACGAAATTTATGCAACGTATTTCGATCGCCCGTATCCGGCACGTTCCACGGTTCAGGTCGGGGCTCTGCCAAAAGGGGCTAAAGTTGAAATCGAATGTTTGATCATCGATACGCTGGTTTATGAGCGGCAGATGCAGGGCGGCTGCGGCGGTTGCGGCGGCGGATGTTCTTCTGAAGAAGGCGGCTGCTGCGGCGGAGATTGCTGCGGCGAATAGTTCGGATTTTTCGATTCAGTGTAACGGTTTAAACTTGGAAACGGTTATTTTCGGTGTAAAATTACTGTTTTTACTCTCGCTCAGCGAGAGTTTTTTTATGCTTTTTTAACAGGTAAGAATAACAGAAAAGAATTGATATTGAAATTCAAGTTCTGAAATTGCTTGGTTCTGTTCGTTGTAAACATTTAATAAACAATAATATCGAGATCCGATTCTAAGATTTTTAAAAATATTTGCGAAGATCGAGAAAAAAACAGGTTTTTTAAAATTTTCTGCAATATTTATAGTGACGAATCATTCACCAATTGCGCTAAAAGGGGAACTTATGAAAGATTTATTACTACTTTATTATGATTCAAAAAAGCACTGTACGATTGCGATTGACAGCGACGGAACCATTTACACACTGCCCGACAAACCAATTAAGTGGCTGCGCCGCTGGTGCGTTGAAGCCGGCAGCAGTCTGGAAGGACGGCTAGAAGGTTATCGTAAAAAAATGGGGATCATTCAGAAGCCCGCTCTGTATGTTGGCGGATATCCGCCTTGGATTTTCATTCCGACGGTTTCCATGGATCGGGATGACTGTGTTTATGTGCGGGCGGACCGAATCCGCAAGATCGGCAATGATCATGGATTGGCTGTCGTTTATTTTGATACGGGTGTTGTGTATCGGCTGTTAGTCTGTGCCCGGAGTCTGCGTCAGCAGCGCAGCCGCAGTCTGCAGTATTTAAAAACATTGATTTGTCTGCGATGAATCAGATGTTTGCTTTCGTCATAGAATGAAACGATGAGGAGGAAATTATGACGAAGATCAATCTGATATTCAATGAAAATCGAAATATTCAAAAAGAACAGTCCCGCTTAGAACGAATGGGACTGAAAGACGAGCTGACAATCGTCAGTGACGAACATCTTCTGGCATCCGCCAGACCGGAACAGATGTATTATGACAGTCAGCGCAAATGCGGCTGTTTCTGGTCAGGAGTTCTGGACAATGAAGAAGAGCTGCGCCGAATATGGGAACAATACCGGCCGCAGAGTACAGGAAGCAGCGCGAAGATGCTGGCGCAGCTGTATGAAATTCTGAATGAAAAGCTGTTTGAAAAACTGGATGGAGGATTTGTCATCATCTTCATTCAGGGACATCAGCTGCATATCGTACGGGATCCGATGGGAGTTAAAACGTTGTATTATACCCGAAAACCGGATGGAGAGTGGCTGTTTTCGGATCAGATTAAAGGCTTGTTTGCGGAGGGCAGCCGGACGCCGGTGATCAATCGCAGCTCCTTGCTGGAATTGTTTGCATTAGGCCCATCGCATACGGAAGGACAGACTTTCTATAAAAATGTCGCGGAGCTGCCGATCGGACATGCGCTGTTAATCCGCGACCGCAAGGAAAGTCTGCATGAATACTTTGAGCTGAACGTTCATCGGCACAATGAGGATCTGGCAACCACAGCGGCGCATATCCGCCAGATGGTCCAGGATTCTCTGAACCGCCAGTGTGAAGCTTCGCAGGTGCACGCGGCCTTTCTTTCCGGCGGATTGGACAGCAGTATTCTATGTGCCCTGGCTGCTCAACGGGGACCGCTGAACACCTTTTCCCTCGATTATGAAGGCAACGAGCAGTATTTTAAAGGCTACGCGTATCAGACGACCCGCGATAACGACTATATTGACGCCATGGTTCAGCGGTATCAGTTTCATCACCAACCGCTGCTGATCACTCAGCGGGAGTGTGAAGAACTGCTGGAAACTGCGATGGTCGGCCGGGATGGACCGGGGATGGCGGATGTGGATTCGAGTCTGCTTTGGATGTACCGCAAGGTCAAAGAACAGACGGATTCGGTTCTGACAGGCGAATGTTCGGATGAACTGTTCGGCGGCTATCCTTGGTTTTACCGCAGTGATCTTGTCGATCTGAAATCATTCCCATGGCTGCAGTCACTGCCCCAGCGCGTGAAGCTGCTGCGGGCGCCGATCAACGAGCTGGATTATGAAGGCGCGATGCGGGCGGCCTATTGGGCGACGGTGCAGCGCGCACCAAAGGATCCGTTTGACAGCGAGCAGGATCAGCGGGCGAAGACGATGACGTATCTCACCGTTCATTGGTTTATGCAGACTTTGATTCAGCGCCAGGAAGCGATGGCCGAGCTGACCGGACTGACGGTGCGGGCGCCGTTCTGCGATGCGAAATTGTATCAGTATTTGTATAACGTACCGTGGTCAATGAAATTCTTAAAAGGGGAGGAAAAGGGTCTGCTGCGCATGGCGTTTGAGGATAAGCTGCCGGCTCAGGTTGCACACCGCAAGAAAAATCCATATCCGAAGACGTATCATCCGGAGTATACCCGGCGGGTAAAACAACGCCTTCAGAGCCTGCTCAATGATCCGGAATGCCGGATGTGCGAGCTGCTTGATCCCGCTGCTCTGCAGCAGTTAATTGATACCGACGGCGGCAGTTTTGCCAAGCCTTGGTTTGGACAGCTGATGATGGGACCGCAGCTTCTGGCCTATTTCATTCAGCTGGAACTGTGGTTAAGACGGTATCAGATCCGCATCGAATTCTAGAATTTCAATTCTCTGTCTGTTTGATTGTTTTTTGGCTTGAAAGACAAAATAAAGATGATAAAATGAGGAATGGAAAAAAGAGGAGAAGTTATGTCAAACCAAGCCAAAAAAGACTGCAGGACATTGATTGCGGTCATTATTTCCGCTTTTGTTTATGCGATCGCGATGAAAGCCTTTGTCGAAACCGGCAATCTGTTTCCGGGCGGCTTCGCCGGCCTGTCCCGGCTGTTCAGCATGTCGCTGAGCAAATTCGGCAACATTGAAATTCCGTTCAGCGTCTTCTATTTCCTGCTGAACATTCCGCCGACGCTGTTAGTTTACAAATACGTCGGTCATCGTTTTACGATCTTTTCTGTATTGCAGTATTCGCTGACCAGCTTGTTCACCGAACTGCTTCCGACCTTTCCGATCACCAGCGACATGCTTTTAATCGCGGTTTTCGGCGGAATCGTCGGCGGCCTGGCGATTTCGATCGCGCTGCGCTCCGATGCCAGCTCCGGGGGGACGGATTTTATCGCCATCTATGCCTCGACCAAGTACAACGCTCCAACCTGGTCCTATGTCATGTATTTCAATGCAGCGATGTTAATCGTGGCCGGGGTTTTGTTCGGTTGGGAACAGGCTTTGTATTCGATTATCTATCAGTTCTGCAGCACTCAGGTGGTGCAGGGAATGCATTTGCGCTACAAGCTGAATTCGCTGTTTATCATCACGGAGAAGCCGGAGGAGGTCTGCGACGCGGTGTTCCATTATTGCCGCCATGGGATTACAAAGCTGTGGGGAGAAGGCGGGTTCTCGCATACCCCGCGGTGCCTGTTGTTTATGACGGTCAACGCCTATCAGGTTCATGGTCTGATCGAAGCGATTCGCAAGGTGGATCCGAAGGTGTTTATCAATGTTTCCAAAACCGATAAGATCATCGGAAATTATTATCAGAAGCCGCTGGATTAGCCAGGGGTGAGACGTCCTCCAGTCGGGACGTCTTTTTTTGCGGATCAGACGGAAAACGACAGATTTTTTGCTTTTCAGCAGGTATGCTGGGGGCAAAGAAAGAGGCGAAGTTTGTGGAATATCGAGTGAACGATGCGAAGCTGCAGAAGATGCTGGACCTGGCGGACAATCTGATTCAGCCCAAGACCCGGCAGGAAAGCCGGCTGCAGCGCTACTGGCAAAGTGTGGCATGGAAACACGCCGATAAAAAAATCCTGGAATCCAAATCATCCCAGGATTCGGACAGCTGAGGCTGTCCGTTTATCGTTTGCGGAACTCGATGCCGATCTTCCGCTGCACTTTTTCCAGCTTGCGGCTGGCCAGCCGCTGGGCTTTAACCGCTCCTTCCGCTAAGGTTTTTTCAATCAGGTCCGATTGGATAATCGCTTGATAGCGCGCCTGAATCGTTTCCAGTTCACCGCAGACGACATCGGCCACAGCCCCTTTGAACTCACCATAACCCTTGCCGGCAAAGCGGTCAACAATCGCATCGATCGGCTCGCCCGACAAAGAGGACATGATCGTTAACAGGTTGGCAATGCCCGGCTGGTTCTGAGGGTCAAAGCGAACGCAGGCTTCGTTGTCCGTCACGGCAGACATAATCTTTTTGCGGGCTGATTTCAGATCTTCCAGCAAGTAGATGCAGCCCTTGTCGCCTTTGTCCGACTTGGACATTTTCTTCGTCGGATCGCTTAATGACATAATCCGCGCGCCGACCTTTGGCACCACTGGCTCCGGAATCCGGAAGGTCTGTCCATAACGGTTGTTGAAACGATTGGCAATATCGCGGGTCAGCTCGACGTGCTGCTTCTGATCCTCACCGACCGGAACGTAATCCGCATCATAAATCAGAATATCCGCCGCCATCAGGCAGGGATAAGTATACAGGCCGACAGTCAGATTCGTTTCGCCCTTCGCCACCTTGTCCTTATACTGCGTCATCCGGTTCAGCTCACCCTGGTAGCTGTTGCAGTTCATGATGAAGCCCAGCTGAGCATGTTCCTTTACATCCGACTGCAAGAAAATCGTTGCCTGATGGGGGTCCAGTCCGCAGGCCAGATACAGCGCCACTGCGTCTTTGAGATTCTTTTTCAGTTCCTGAGGATCCTGATAGACAGTAATGCAGTGCAGGTTGGCGATGAATACGAGCATTTCATATTCATCCTGATACTTGACGAAGTTGCGCAGGGCGCCGATATAGTTGCCCAGGGTCAGCTGTCCGCTCGGCTTGATGCCGCTGAGCATGACTTTTCTTTTTTCTGTGTTTTCCATGTTTTTCTCCTTTTCTGATAAAAAAAGCGCCCCGACAACCGGGACGCCTGACACGTGGTACCACCCAGCTTGTTTTTCCGTTGTTCTGAAAAACCGCTCATGCAGGATAACGGCCTGTTCCGTTGGAAAACTGATGCTTTCCAAAGCTCGGAAAACCCATTTCACTTAATTTCTGCGGATGAGTTGCACCAACCCTCATCTCTCTGGATGTCAACGAAATTACGCTACTGCTTTTTCTTCACTGCTTTCCTTCATTTAAGCACAAACGGAAGCAACATGCAAGTCTGCTTTTGGATAACCTGGATGAAAGTCGCAGAAGCGGAAAGCGGCGGGAAGATTGAAAAAAAACGACGATTTGCAAGAGAATCCGCGGACGCCGGATTGAATTTCCGGCAGTTTCATTGTATGATAAAAGCTCAAAAGGAACCATGATCGGATTGCGTTTAGGTTTTAGTCTGGTTGTGTTCAAATAGAAATGGCGGTGCAATTTATGATCGTAGTGTATACTTCACCTGGCTGTGCTTCCTGCCGTAAGGTCAAACAATGGCTGAAAGAGCGGAATCTGCCGTATCTTGAAAAAAATATTTTTACAACCCTGCTCAATGAAACGGAGATCCGGCATTTGTTGATGCGCAGTGAAAATGGATCGGAGGATATTATTTCCAAACGGTCCAAGATCATCCAGCAGAATGCGATTGATTTGGATGAGATGACCCTCAGCGAGCTGGTTCATTTTATTCAGGAAAATCCATCGGTTCTGAAACGGCCGATCATTCTGAATGAGCGCAACTTCCAGGTCGGCTATGATGAGGAAGAGATCGACGCCTTCGTTCCCCAGCAGCTGCGGTCGCTGGCACAGCTGTCCTGCAACGCCAGCTGTCCGAATTACGCCGGCTGCGGCAAGATCCGGGAAGAAGCCTGACAAGCATCTGCGGATGCTTGTTTTTTTCCTCAATCCAAAAGAAAGCATAAGGGAGGATCCACAATGAAAATATTGGTCGGTTTATCAGGCGGCGTCGATTCCGCCGTTGCAGCCTATCTTTTAAAACAACAGGGTTTGGACGTATCCTGTGCGTTTATGCGCAATTGGGATTCCATGGCCAACAACGACTTTTTAGGCAATCCCAATGCCGACGCCGATGTCTGCCCCCAGGAAAAGGACTGGATGGATGCCAAAAGTGTCGCTGACAGTCTGGGGTTAGAGCTTTTGCGCGTCGATTTTGTCAAGGAGTATTGGGATCATGTGTTTTCCAACTTCCTGCAGGAATATCAGAAGGGAAGAACGCCGAATCCGGATATTCTGTGCAACAAATACATTAAATTCTCCAGCTTTCTGGATTTTGCCAAAAGCCGGGGCTTTGATACGCTGGCAACGGGGCACTACGCGCGGGTTCAGCATGAAGAAGATTTCAGCGGGCTGTACAAAGCCAAGGATCTGAATAAGGATCAAAGCTATTTCTTATGTCAGGTGGCTTCGGAAGCTTTGGCGCATACGTGTTTTCCGTTGGGTGAGATCGAAAAGCCGGAGGTGCGGCGGATTGCGAAGGACTTGAAGCTGTCGATTGCTGAGAAAAAGGATTCGACCGGGATTTGTTTTATCGGCGAGCGCAACTTCCGGGAATTTCTGAAGAATTATCTGCCGGCCAAGTCCGGAACGATTGTCGATGTCAAGAGCCGGCGCGTTTTAGGCGAGCATGAGGGCGTGCTGTACTACACGATCGGCCAGCGCAAAGGTTTGGGCATCGGCGGCGAGGGCGGTCCATGGTTTGTCGTCGGCAAGGATGTCGTCCGCAATGAACTGTTGGTGGCCAGCGGCGAAAGCAACGATTGGCTGCTCAGCGATACATGTCTGGTCAGCGGCGTCAACTGGCTGGGCAAAGCCAAGCCGCAGGGAACATTGACCTGCTGCGCGAAATTCCGCTATCGCCAGAAAGACAATCCGGTAACGCTGGAGTTTTTGGATGAAACAACGGTGAAGCTGACCTATCCCCAGCAGGTGGCTTCGGTGACGCCGGGGCAGCAGGCGGTTTTCTATCTTGAAGATCAATGTCTGGGCGGCGGCGTGATCGAGGAAGTCTGGCACAAGGGCCAATCGCTGACGGATCGAGTCCGCAGCTTTGAGCAATGAAGCCTTTTACTCTCTCTCGTCGGCGCGTGCTGCTGATTCTGGCAAACTATTTTGCGGGTTATCTGTTTGTTTATCCGATGCTGATCGGCCTGCTTTATTCCCTGCTTGAGCCGCTGGGGGTTAAAAATCTGCAGGCGATTTTGGAAAACGCGGTATATCTGTGGGTGTTCGCCATCACGGTGACGGCAGCCTGGCCGTTGTTAAAAGAGCATCTCCAGCGGTTTCGGCGCAACCGCCGAACGATCATCAAATCTTCCCTGACGCGCTATGTCCAGATGTGGCTTGTCATGTACGGGCTGAATCTGGCGATCATTCTGATCACCGGCTTATCAAGCAGTCAGAATCAGGATACCGTGGTTCAGCAGCTGACCCAATCCCCGCTGCAGATTATGTTGGTGACTTGTGTGTTTGCGCCGATTGTGGAGGAAACGGTGTTTCGCGGAGCGGTTTTTACGACGCTGCGCAGCCGTACCTGCTTTCGCAATGCGGCGCTGATCAGCGGATTTCTGTTTGGGCTGTTACACGTTTTCACTTCGCTTTTAAGCGGAAATTTCAGCGACTGCATCTTTATCCTTGTCTATGGAACGATGGGTTATCTGTTGTGTGCGGCAGAAGAAGAAAATCAGACGCTGCTCAGTCCGCTGTTCATGCATGGACTGAACAATTTGATCAGCGTTGTGCTGATTCTGCTGTAGGAAAGGAATGAGGGAAATGAGTGAAGAACGCGACGTCATCCGCGGCAAGCTGAAACAGGTTGTTTTCCGCAACGATGACAATGGCTACACGGTCGCCCGGTTTATCGTCGATGATCTGCAGCAGCGGCAGGTGACGATTACCGGATATCTGCCGGTGTTCAACGACGATGTGCTGATGGAGCTCAGCGGGCTGTATATCGATCATCCCCGCTACGGCATGCAATTTCAGGTTGAAATGTTTCACCGCGTTATGCCGGATGATGAAGATTCCCTGATTCGGTTTTTATCGGGACCGCTGTTTGAGGGAATCGGCCGGAAATATGCTGAAACCTTGGTTGAAGCTCTGGGCAAGGACGCCATCCGTTTAATCAAGAACGATCCGGCTGTTTTAGACCGGGTGCCGAAGATGACGGCCAAGCGCCGGACGGCAATTCTGGAAGGCTTAAAGGAAAACGACGACGATCTGGAAAATCTGATCCAGTTTTTTGTCGCGCATGGTTTGGGAATGCGCCATGTCATGAAGCTGGAACGGATCTACGGTAAAGACGCCGTCGAAAAAATCCAGCAGAATCCATATCGGATGGTGGATGAGGTGGATGGAATTGGTTTTGCGACGGCCGATAAGGTGGCGATGTCGCTGGGGTTTGAGCTGGAAGATCCGCGGCGGTTGGAAGCGGCGATGGTTGCTTTAATCGATCAGATGAATATGCAGAGCGGCGATACGTATGTCAGCCGCGAGAGTCTGGCCCGGCAGATGCAGCGGCAATGCGCCGGATTAGTCTATCATTTTGACGATCTGCTGGAATCACTGCTGCTGCAGCGGCGCTTAGTTGAAGAAGAAGGGCGCATCTATCATGTCGATCAATATGATGCAGAGGTCCAGATCGCACAGTTTCTGACCGTGTTCCCCTTTGAGGAGCTGGAGCCGGTCAATCCCATAGAGCTGCAGCAGGAGCTGGATGCGCTGCAGGAAAAGCTGGCGATCACGTATGATCAGGCCCAGCTGGAAGCCATTCATACGTTCTTTGAGCAGGATGCCATGATTTTAACCGGCGGCCCGGGAACGGGAAAAACGACGGTCGTCCGCGCTTTGACCGCCTTGTTTAAAAAGCTGTATCCATATCAGCGGATTGCCTGCTGCGCTCCGACCGGACGGGCGGCCAAGCGGCTGGCGGAACTGACGGAAACCGATACGTTTACGATCCACAGCCTGCTGGGCTGGGATCTGGAATCCAACACCTTTACCAAAACTGAACAAGATCCGCTCATCGTCGACCTGCTGATCATCGACGAGTTTTCGATGGTGGACAGCTGGCTGTTTGCAGCCTTATGCAAAGCCTCGGTGCATGTCAAAAAGCTGTGCATCATCGGCGATGAGGATCAGCTGCCCTCGGTCCGCTGCGGCTGCGTGCTGAAGGATCTGATCACTTCCGAGCTGTTTCCGCTAGTGCGTCTGGAGCGGATTTTCCGCCAGAGCGAGGGCAGCGATGTCATCACGTTGGCGCATCAGATCCGGCAGGGACAAACCGAAGCGCTGGATTGTCAGGGCGATGTGGCGTTTTTCCCAGTAGGACTGTATGAAATTAAAGATCAGGTTATCCGGGTTGTTCAATCAGCGCTGGATAAAGGTTATGAGCTGCAGGATATTCAGGTGCTGGCCAGCAAGTACAACGGCCCTGCCGGCATCGACCGCCTCAACGCCGCTTTGCAGCAATGCCTCAATCCGCCGGAAAAAGGCAAACGCGAATGGAAAGCCGGCTACCGCACCTTCCGTGAAGGCGATAAGATCCTGCAGCTGAAAAATCAGCCGGACGACGATGTGTACAACGGCGATATCGGCATGCTTGTTGAGATCATTTACGCCAATGAGGATGAAGCCGGCAAGAATCGGTTAATCGTCGACTTTGAGGGGATCCTTGTGGAATATACCTCAGATAATCTGCTGAATATTTCCCATGCCTACTGCATCTCCGTCCATAAGTCCCAGGGCAGCGAATATCCGATCGTCATCATGCCGATTGTCCGCGACTATGGAATCATGCTGCAGCGGCGCTTGATTTATACCGGCGTGACGCGGGCTAAAAAGTCACTGGTGCTTTTGGGTGAAAAAGAAGCGTTCATCCGCGGCATTGCCAGTCAGGAACACCATTTACGTTCGACGACACTGACCCAGCGGATCGCAGCGATGCTCAATCCGCAATTTTAGGAATAGACAGGCAAGCAGGCGGGCATACTATCGCTAGAAGGAGTGGATAGTATGAAAAAATGGTTATGCGGTTTCGTATTGGGCATGGCAGCCGGCGCCGTAGTGGCATTTACCAATGAAGATGAACTCGACGACGCGTATTACAAGGCATGCAAATGCAAAAAGAAGCTGATCCGCAAGATGCATCAGATGGATCTTGAACACTAACCCCGCAGCGACGGGGTTTCTTGTTGATGAAAGACTTGTTTCAGCGTGTGAACTGGAAACGCTGGCTGCAGTGTCTGGGCTGTCTTTTGATCACGATGATCCTGCTTCGGATGCTGGGCTGGGACAGCGTGCTGATGGCGGTTCTGCACGCGCTGTCGCCGCTGGTGTTTTCGTGTCTGATCGTCTTTTTGTTTGAGCCGTTTGTCGAGAAGCTGCCGTTTCCCCGGGGGATCAGCTGTTCGCTGGTCTATTTTGGATTTGTCGGTTTGTTAGTGCTGGGCATCGGCATGATGGTGCCGTTAGTGATGGAGCAGGGTTCGCAGCTGTTGAATGAAGCCGGACGGCTGCGCTCGCAGCTGGCGGCCGCGGAATTCTTCAACTGGGCCGGGCAGTTGGACTGGCATGGGGTATTCGCAGCCGGTTATGAAGCGGCGATGAGTGCAACCCGCAGCGCCGTCGATCGGCTGTCGTTTTTCGGCGTCGGCTTTTTAGGCGCCTATTTCATCGCTTTGGACATGGAGGCCTTTGCCCGGATCCTGAAAAAACGGCTGCCGTCTTATCAGCACTGGCTGCTTTTTTACAAGACCAGCTCCCGCGTTGTCTATCACTATCTGCGCGGCTTGGCGCTGGATCTGTTGTTTCTGATGATCAGCGTTGCGGTGCTGCTGTTGATCTTTAAGGTTCCCAACGCCGTATTCTACGCGCTCATGCTGGCGCTGCTGAATCTGATTCCCTATCTGGGCGCAACGGTCGGCCAGATCATCATTCTGCTCTCGCAGTATTTTGCGACGGGTCAGATACCGTGGATTCTGGGGATTTTGTTATGGTTGATCCAGCAGATCGAAGCGAACTGGGTTCAGCCGCTGATCTTTAAAAAAGTCATGAATCTGAGGCCGATCTATACGCTGATCGCGCTGTTGGCAGGGGGCTGTTTTTTCGGCATGATCGGGATTATTCTGGCGCCGATCCTAGCGGCGATCGTGCAGCTGGCTTACCGCAGTTATCTTTTCGCAAAATGTACGGAAACAGTTGGCACTTGGGAAAGTGTGTGGTATAATTTCGATAGTTTTGAAAACGATGACGAAGAAGAGTAAATCAGAGCGCTCCATTGCAGAGAGAAAACGGCGGTGCAAGTTTTCATGGAAACTGATTGAAGCCGCTTCTGAGTTTGCCCAAAGCAACGTGTGCTCTGCGTTAAAGAGAAATGAGGGCATTTCTTTGAACAAAGAAATGAATCAGGATGGTACCGCGTGAGTTAAGCGTTCCTGGAGTTTCAGGGCGCTTTTTATTTTGGCAAACGTGTCAAACAAGCAGAAAGGAAGAAACAAACATGAAAGAGTTAACAGGCAATCAGGTACGCCAGATGTTTCTGGACTACTTCCAATCCAAAGGCCATATGATCGAACCGGGAGCTTCACTAATCCCGCATAATGATCCGACGTTGTTGTGGATCAATGCCGGCGTCGCCGCGCTGAAGAAATATTTTGACGGCAGCGAGAAGCCGGCCTGCAACCGGATCGCCAACGCCCAGAAGTCAATTCGCACCAACGATATTGAAAACGTCGGCAAAACTGCCCGGCATCATACTTTTTTTGAGATGCTCGGCAACTTTTCCATCGGCGATTACTTTAAGGAAGAGGCCATTCCGTTTGCGTGGGAATTTTTAACTTCCCCGGACTGGATCGGTTTTGACAAAGAGAAACTGTACGTGACTGTCTATCCGGATGATGAGGACGCTTACCGGATCTGGACCCAGATCTGCGGGGTAAAGCCGAGTCATATCTTAAAAACCGAGGATAACTTCTGGGAGATCGGTGAAGGGCCGGGCGGACCGGACAGCGAAATCTTCTATGACCGGGGTGAAAAATATGATCCGGAAGGCTTAGGCGAAAAGCTGTTCTTTGAAGAAATGGAAAATGACCGCTACATCGAAGTCTGGAACGTCGTGTTCAGTCAGTTTGACTGCCGCCCAGGCACTGACCGCAAGCAGTACAAAGAACTGCCGCATAAAAATATTGATACCGGAATGGGGTTGGAACGCTTGGTTTCCATCATTCAGGAAGGGGAAACCAACTTTGATACCGATCTGTTTCTGCCGATCATCCGCGCGGCGGAAAAGCTTGCCCAACATCCGTATGAAGGCGAATATAAAATGGCTTACCGCGTCATCGCCGACCATATCCGCACGGTAACTTTCGCATTGAGCGATGGGGCGATGTTCTCCAACGAAGGCCGCGGGTATGTCCTGCGCCGGGTTCTGCGCCGGGCGGTGCGCTATGGCATCAAGCTGGGCATCAGCGGAGCCTTTATGTATAAGCTGGTCGATGTCGTGGCTGCCAACATGCAGGATTTCTATCCGTACCTGTTGGAAAAAACCGAATTTGTCGCCAAGCTGGTCAAGAATGAAGAAGAAGCGTTCCATTCGACGCTGGCCAACGGCGAGAAGCTTCTCAACGAGGAATTAGCCAAAGCCGAGGTTAGCAAAACCCTGAGCGGCGAAGTCGTCTTCAAGCTGTATGATACCTATGGCTTCCCGTTAGAGCTGACGAAGGAAATTGCCGGCGAGCGCGGTTATACAATTGATGAGGAAGGCTTTGAGGCACAGATGGCAAAGCAGCGGGAACGGGCCAGAGCCGCTCGTGAGGATGCACAGTCGATGGCCAGCCAGTCGGCGGATCTGATGGATTTCACAGCACCGTTTGAATTTACCGGTTACACAACGATGCGCGATACCGGAACCATCACCGGATTGTTTAAAAACGGGGTGCGCGTTTCAACGCTGGAAGAGGAAGGGGAAGTGATCCTGGATCGTTCCTGCTTCTATGCTGAAAGCGGCGGACAGGTTGCCGACGGCGGTGTGATGCGCTGTGCGGAAGCGGAGTGTGTCGTCTTAGACGTCAAGAAAGCGCCGCATAAACAGTTCATGCATCATGTTCAGGTGAAAGACGGCGTGCTGAAAGAAGGCATGACGCTGCAGCTGCAGGTGGATGCAGAACGCCGGCTGCGCACGATGGCCAATCATTCCTGCGTCCATCTGATGCAGAGCGCTTTGAAGAAAGTCGTCGGCGAACACATCGCTCAGGCGGGCTCTTACGTCTGTGAAGATTATGCCCGGTTTGACTTCACGCATTTTGAAAAAGTCAGCGACAAGCAGCTGAAAGAAGTCGAAGCATTGGTCAATGAATTCGTGATGGCGAAATATCCGGTTTGCACTGAGGTGATGGCGGTTGAGGAAGCTAAGCATTCCGGTGCGATCGCTCTGTTTGATGAGAAATACGGCGATGAGGTCCGCGTCGTTTCGATGGGCAGCGTGTCCAAGGAGCTGTGCGCCGGCACGCATGTCCATAACACTCAGGACATCGGCGTGTTTAAGATTATCAGTGAGGAAAGCATCGGCTCCGGAATCCGCCGGATCACGGCCAAAACCGGTTACGCAGCTTATCAGGAATTCGTCAGCGAGCAGGACGTGTTAAAAACCATCGCTGCGCAGCTGAAGATGAACAGCTTAAACGGCGTCAGTGAGAAGGTCGCTGGCGTATTGGAAGAAAATAGCGCGCTGAAAAAAGAAATCGGACAGCTGAATCAGAAAATGATGGTGCTGAAGGCTGACGATCTGGTCAGTCATGCCGAAGAAGTCAACGGTCTGAAACTCATTCTGGAAAAGGTTTCCGGACTCGATGGCCAGGCCATGAAGAACCTAGCGGAGACGCTTCGCAATAAGTGTGAAAAATCTTTCATCTTCTTGGCGAACCCGGGTGAGGGCAAGGTAACCTATGTCTGCGCCTGCAGCAAGGAAGCGATCGCTAAGGGCATAAAAGCCGGTGATTTCGTTAAATTGGCGGCCCAGATGAGTCAGGGCAACGGCGGCGGCCGACCGGATATGGCACAGTCGGGCGGCAAAGATGCTTCAAAAGTGGATGAAGTCTTCGCGCTGATTCGCTCAAAACTTTGAAAATCCCTTTCCAATTTCCGCAGTTTACGCTAAAATAAATTCAAGGAGGGATATCCATGTCAAAACAAATTACCGAAACGATGTCTTTTAAATCAGAGGAGATCCGCAGAGACAACATCAAGCAGGTGCTCCGGCTGACCAAAGAAGCGCTCGAAGAACGAGGCTACAATGCCGTTAACCAGCTGGCAGGGTATCTGATTTCCAACGATCCCGCCTATATTTCCTCACATCACAACGCCCGCAGCATTATTCAGTCAGTGGAGCGCTATGAGATTATTGAGGAACTGGTTCGTTCCTATCTGGAAGAAAAGTAATGGAACGGATTATGGGCTTGGATCTGGGCAGCCGGACCCTGGGGATCGCCGTTTCCGATCCTTTGGGCATGATTGCCCGAACCGTGGAAACGTTCCGGTTTGACCCGGATGATTATGACGCCGCCTGCAGCCGGGCTGTGCAGCTCGCGAAGGAATTGGGCGCCGTAAAATTTGTACTGGGCTTACCGAAGCATATGAACGGCGACGTCGGCATTCGGGGACAGATTTCGCTGGATTTTAAGGCGAAATTGGAAGCCGGGAGCGGACTGCCGGTGATTCTGCAGGATGAACGGCTGACGACCGCGGCAGCGGAGCGGATTTTAATTTCGGCGGATGTTTCCCGCAAAAAGCGCAAAGCGGTGATCGATCAGATGGCGGCAGTACAGATTCTGCAAAGTTATTTAGATCAGAAACGCTAAGAGTGCAGCAATGCACTCTTTCATTTGAATCGCAAAAAGGAGGAAAAAGCGATGTTGGAGTCAAATAAAATTTTAATTACGGAAGAAGACGGTACGGAAACCGAAATGGAGATTCTGTTCACCTTTGACGATGACGCACGCGGCAAGAGCTACGTGCTGTTTACCGATCCGAAGGATGAAGAGGGCGAAGTTTTTGCCTGCAGCTATAATGAAGAAGGCGAAATGGAGCCGGTTGAGGATCCGGATGAGTGGAGCATGATTGAAGAAGTCTTCGGGGCTTTTGTCGAGGAATTAGACGATGCCGAAGTCGAAGAATAAGCGCCGCAGAAAAAATACCGGCCTGATCACGGCCGTGATCATTTTAGTTTTGGGTGCTGCTTTGGTTTTGGGCGGAATTCTTTTTTACAACGGCCAGCTCAAGCCGGCGTCATCCCAAAGTGAACAGATCACCTTTACGGTCAATCAGGGAGAATCGCTGAACCGGGTGATGGACAAGCTGGAAGCACAGGGGATTATCCGCAGCGGATGGGCAGCGAAAATCAGTGTTAAGATGGCGAAGCTGACCAACATTAAAGCGGGTACCTACATCCTGGATTCCAGTTGGGAGGTCAGGGAAATCTTTGAAGTGCTCAATGATTCCCATGGAGCCGTGGTCAACGATACGCGTTTAACGTTTATCGAAGGCGACTGGGCGAAGCATATTGCCGAAAAAATCGGAGAAACGACGCAGTGCAGCAAGGATGAAATGTTAGCATTGTGGAATGATGAAGCTTATGTCCGCTCGCTGATGAGTGATTATCCGTTTTTAACGGAAGAAATTTTCAACAGCAGCAGCCGGATCCTTTTGGAAGGCTATTTGTTCCCGGAAACCTACAACTTCTTTGTCGATGCCGATGCCGATCAGATCACGCGGAAGATTTTGGATCAGACGCTGAAGGTTTACAATGACTTCGCGGATCAGTTCGCGCAGTCAGAGCTGAGTATTCATCAGCTGTTTACGCTGGCTTCGATCGTGCAGTATGAAGCGGCCAAGCCAAGTGATATGCAGCTTGTCGCCGGCGTATTCTACAATCGTCTGCATGCCGGCATGAAGCTGCAGTCCAGCGTCACGGTGTGCTATGCGATTGACAAGGAAAAAGACGACGACTGGATGGCGTGCGAGGTGAATCCAGACTTTGATTCGCCTTACAATACCTATCGGGTTGAGGGTCTGCCGCCGGGGCCGATTCTGAATCCGGGACGGGATGCGATTGCGGCGGTGCTGCAGCCGCAGGCAAGCGATTATCTGTATTTTATGGCGGATGTCAAGGGGGATGGAACGGTCTATTATGCCAAAACCTATGCCGAGCATCAGGCCAATGTCCGCAAGTATCTGAAATAAGCAAGTAGTTTTCATGAGAGGTGAGTTGAAATGAAGCCGTTATTAATCGGGATCGCCGGCGGCAGCGCATCGGGAAAAACAACGATTGCCCAGTGCTTAAAGGAAGAATTTGAGCAGACGCGTTCGGTCGTGATCATCCGGGAGGATGATTATTACAAAGACCAGTCGGAGAAGACGATGGCGGAGCGGGTGAAGACCAATTACGATCATCCGTTTGCCTTTGATCATGCGCTGATGATTGAACAGATCGATGCGTTGTTAGCGGGACAGGCGATTGAAAAACCGGTTTATGACTTCGTTCAGCATACCCGCAGTACGCTTACGGAAGTCGTTGAGCCGTGTGACGTTGTAGTACTGGAAGGCCTGTTTGTTCTGGAGGAGCCGGAGCTGCGCAAACGACTGAACATTAAGGTTTATGTCGATACCGACGCCGATATTCGTTTTATCCGCCGGCTGATGCGCGATGTTGAAGAGCGCGGCCGGACGTTGCAGTCGGTGGTCAATCAGTATACGGAAACGGTGCGGGTGATGCATGAGCAGTTCATTGAACCCTCTAAACGGTATGCCGATGTGATCATCCCTGAGGGCGGAAGCAACGTCGTTGCGATTGATCTGCTGAAGACAAAAATCAGTAGCATCATCAGTCCAAATATGCTATAATAGTCAAGCTAAGGAGTGAGAGTACCAATGGCAGATGAGAAAATTTATGTAACTCAAGAAGGTCTTGAAGAATTAAAAAAGGAACAGGAAAACCTGATCCATGTTGTTCGTCAGGAAGTCATTGAAGATCTGAAAGCTGCCCGTGCGCAGGGTGACTTGTCAGAAAATGCTGATTATGATGCAGCGCGGGATCGCCAGGCCCAGGTCGAAGCGCGGATCCGCGAGCTTGAAATCATGCTCAACAACATCGAGATTATCGATGATAAGCAGGGTTCTGTCCGGGTGGCCAAGATTGGTTCAACCGTCAAGATTGAAGAGCTGGATACGCATCAGATCGACGAATTTACGATCGTAGGATCGGTTGAAGCGGATCCGCTCAATGGAAAGCTTTCCAATGTGACGCCGTTAGCGGAAGCCATTCTGGAACACAAGGTGGGTCAGACGGTGGAAGTTCTGGTCGATGAACCTTATCAGGTAAAGATTTTAGAAATTCGGTAAAAAAAGCAGGAATTTTGACAATTTGCGCAATAGAATAAGCGGGTGATCTTATGAAAAAAGGGTTCCTGCTTATTTTTTGTTTTGTTTTTCTGCTTCTGCCGGTGATTCCGCAGCGGGTTGTCGATCTAAAGACGATGCGCGGACAGCCGATTACCGTGACGATTGAAGGCGCTGTGCTTCAGCCGCAGACGCTGACTTGTGCTCCCTACACACAGCTGGACGAGGTGCTTGCCCAGGTGGAGCTGGCTGAGGATGCGGATCTCACGCCGTTTTCCATGACGATGACGCTCAAGGACAACGATGTGATTCGGATTCCGCAGCTTCAGTCCACACCGCGGATATCCATTAACACCGCCACGCTGGAGCAGCTCATGCAGCTGCCGGGAATTGGTCAGGCAACGGCTCAGAAAATTATTGACTATCGGGCGGAGCACGGTCTGTTTCAGCAGCTGGAAGATCTGATGCAGGTTCCGGGCATCAAGCAGAAGAAATGGGATGCGCTGAAGGATTTCATCTGCCTATGAACCATCCGGAAGCGTTGCGCTGGCTTTTGTGCGCGGTGATCAGTCTGTGTCTGCCGGAAGCTTTTTGGGGTGTTGGATTGCTTTTCAGTGCGGTATTTGTCTTAATTGGAACACCGCGATCCCGGCGTTTATTCATGACGCTTCGGATTTTGGCCATCCTTGCAATTTTAAGTATTCAGCTGCAGCCCGCACCGTTCGTTTCCGGTTCTCGCTTTTCAGGAACAGTTGTCTCCGTTTCCGCCGGCAGCTTTGTGCTGCAGAGTGAACAGGGACGCTTTCAGGTGATCAGCAAAGCCTTGCCCGATTTGGATGATCAGGTCCAGGTCGAGGGAATCAGTCAGGCATTTGATGAAAACGATTCCTTTTATGGCTTTGATGCAAAGGCCTGGTCACTTCGGGAAAGGTTAAACGGCCGGATTTATGCGGATACACTTGAAATTGGACGTCAAGGGAAAACGCCGCGGGCTTTTCTGCAGCGGCGGATCGCAGCGATTTCAGATCCGCTTCAGCGGGCGCTGGCCAATAAATTTATTCTGGGCGTTAACGAACGGGAAACCGGCCTGGCGATTCTGCTTCGCTGCGGATTCCAATACAGCGTGATCCTGAGCGGCTTCGCCATGATCTGCGGATGGTTTTGGAAACCGCGCACCGTTCGCTGGATGCGCTTAGGTACGGCGCTGGGCATTGCGGTCATCCTGCACTTTCCGTATCCCTTGATCCGCTTATCCCTGAATGAAGGCTTTCGGTTTCTTTCTAGCGTTGATCGAATTGAAAAGTTTGAAATGAAATGGACGCTGTTGTTGCTTCTGGCGCCGCGCCGCGTAGCCACGGCAGCCTTTCTGCTTCCGTTTGCCTTTGCACTGTGTGCGTTGTTTCCCTTTCGCCAATCCCCGCGAATATCGCGGTTCAATCTCAGCTGGTGTCTGCAGAGCGGACTGTTTCACTCCGTCAGTCCTGTGATGGTATTGGGAATGCAGCCGCTGCGTTGGGGATTGGGGTTGTGTACACTGGGTTGTTTGGGCGGGCTGATCTGGCCGCCAGGATTCACCTTCAGTACAGTGCTGGCGGGTTTTCTGGATCGTCTGGTTCAGCTTGGCGGCGTGCTTCCGGGAAAGCTTTCATGGATCGTTGTTGTATTGGCGAGCCTAACCGGCTTGTTGATCAAACGCCATCGCGCAATTGTTTTCAGTGTTCTGTTAATCCTGTGGACGGTTTTCGGCTGGTGGCATCCCTGGGCCAGTCTGACGCTGATCGACGTCGGCCAGGGCGACAGTCTTCTGCTGCGGCTGCCGTATAATCAAGGCAACATACTGATTGATACCGGCAAACCTGCGGCTTGGGATCAGGTCGAGGCAATGCTGGAAGGAGAGGGCATCCGCAGGCTGGATGCTTTGATTCTGACGCATCAGGATGAAGATCACAGTGGAAACAAGGAAGTTTTGATCGAACGCTATCATCCTTCGAGCGTTGTTGAAGAGCTGAATGAACCGCTGACAATAGGTGGCCTGACGCTATTCAATCTAAATGCCGATCCTGATTCTGACGAAAGCAACGAAAACAGTCTTGTGCTGCTTTTGCGAATGAATGATCTGACGATGCTTTTATCCGGTGATGCGCCGGTAGAGGTTGAACAGAAGATCCTGAATCAAATCCCCGGCCTGCGCGCGGATGTGATCAAGCTGGGACATCATGGAAGCCAAACTTCCAGCTGTCTGCGCTGGCTGAAAACACTTCAGCCCAAGCTTGCGTTAAATTCGAGCGGCCGCGGAAATAGCTACGGACATCCGCATCCCGATGTTGTCCGAAGGCTGCAAGATTGCCGGATCCCACTTCTGGATACACAGCAGGAAGGCGATATTCGCATTGTCATGACACCGATTTGTAATTTCCTTTTTACCGCGCGCCGGGGATTTGCTATAATAGGGGAGGTGATTCGATGAACTATTTATTGTACGGGTCGGAAACGTATCGGCTGAAGAAAAAACTGGAAGAACTGCTGAAAGCAAACGATCCGGAAAACACAGGCATGAACACGGTGGTCTACGATGCAGGCAGCGCCGATTTTCAGCTTCGTGCGGTTCTGGAGGACGCCTGGACCATTCCGTTTTTTGCGGAAAAGAAAACGGTGGTGGTCCGCAATCCGGTATTTTTAACGCCGTCAGGATCCTTGAATGATAAGGACGGCAAAGCTCTGGAGGAATATCTCAATCAGGCTTGCCCGAGCACGGATCTGATCTTCTGCGGTGAATTTGACAGCCTGGATCAGCGCAAGAAGCTCGTTAAGCTGGTTTTGAAGACCTGCCGGGTATTCACGATGAAGCGGATGGATGAACGGGAGTTTCGTTCTTATGTCAACCAGCAGCTGTCCGCCCATCAGCTGATTCTGTCGCGGGATGCGATGGAGGAATTGATGCAGCGGCTGCCGTTGGATATGGAAAGTTTTCATCAGGAGCTGATCAAGCTGACGCTGTATGGAACCAAGATCAGCCGCGATGATATCGTGCATCTGGTCAGCCGGCCGCTGGATGAGGATGTGTTCCATCTGGTCAACGCGGTCATCACCCATAACCTGAAACAAGCCATGCATTTGTGGAAGGATCTGGATTCCTTAAATAAAGATCCGATCTATCTGGTCGCCTTGCTGGCCTCACAGTTTCGTTTAATGGCGCAGGTGCGGATGCTCAGCGATCGAAGGATGAGTGAATCGATGATCGCTCAGCAGCTGAAGGTTCATCCATTTCGGGTTAAGAAAGCCCATGAAGCGGTGGCCCGACTGAATTCTGAGCGGCTTTTGGAAATTTTAAATGATCTGGCAGAGCTGGATCAACGCTTTAAAAGCGGTACGCTGGATCGGAAGCTGGGCTTTGAGATGTTTTTAATCAAAGCTGCACGGTAGAGAAGCAGCCGCAGAAAATAGAAATCCAATGGGAATGGACAGCGAAACAAAGAAGAACGCTGATAGAATAAAGGGAGTGTTATGATGGATTCATTAAAGGAACTGTATAAAATCGGTCCGGGTCCCAGCAGTTCGCATACGCTGGGACCGCAGCGGGCCTGCCAGCTGTATAAAGCGGAATACGGCGAAAAACTGCATCATGTGGAAGTTGAACTGTATGGCTCGTTATCTTTGACCGGCAAGGGTCATCTGACCGACTACATTATCCGCAAAACTTTTGAACCGGCAAAAACGACGATTTTCTTTTTAAAGGACTGGAAGGAAAGCTTTCCCAACGGTTTTTATATCCGCGGCTATAACGAAGCCCATCAGCTGCTGGCAAAATGGACCGTTTTCTCCGTCGGCGGCGGATCCATAAAAATTCTGGAAAAGCATCTGGAAACCGGCGAGAATGTCTATCCTGAAAATTCCATGCAGAGCATCCGTGAGATTTGTGAACGGGAAAAGATCGGCTTTGCCGAATATGCTCTGCGGGCCGAGGAAGGCTTGGAAAGCTATCTCGATACGATTTTGACGGCCATGCTTGCTTCGGTGAAGCAGGGTCTGCAGGCCAGCGGAATTTTGCCGGGACGGTTAAAAATGGAACGGGCAGCGAAAGCGATGCTGCTGCAGGCCGGAACGATTGAAGAGGAAGCAGAGCGGTCAAAGATGCGCTTAGCGGCCTATGCCTATGCGGCCAGCGAACAGAATGCTTCAGCCGGAACAGTGGTCACGGCTCCGACGCTGGGTTCCTGCGGCGTCATGGCGGCGCTGATGTACTATTATTATAACGATCGGCAGTTCACCCGCGGCAAGCTGGTCAAAGCTCTGGCGGTGGCGGGATTGTTCGGTGATCTGATTAAAACCAACGCAACGATCTCCGGTGCGGTCGGCGGCTGTCAGGCAGAAATCGGTGCGGCCTGTGCGATGGCGGCTGCCGCGGCCGCCTATTTAAACGGCATGAACTGCGCTCAGATTGAATATGCCGCGGAGATCGGTATGGAACACCATCTGGGACTGACGTGTGATCCGGTTGGCGGCTATGTCATCATTCCTTGTATTGAACGCAATGCGGTAGCGGTGCTGCGTGCGCTGGACGCGATGTCCTTAGCGCGGACGATGAGCCGGGTGAAAAAGAACCGCGTCAGCTTCGATGTTGTCGTGAAGACGATGAATTATACCGGCAAGCATCTGCCGATTGAGTTGAAGGAAACTTCCCTAGGCGGTCTGGCCAAAGAGGTTCAGATTGTCCCGGAGGAGCATCCTTCATGTCTGGACGGTCATTTGATCGTCGAAGAAGCCGTCATGGAAAACGATGTGCTGGCTTCCCCGATCCGCTTTGATCTATGAGTAAACCGACGGCAAAAACAGAGAAGATTGTTCATCCTTTCACGCCGATCTATGATGCGCACAGCCGAGTGCTGATTCTTGGCTCCATGCCTTCGGTGTCCTCACGGCAGCAGGCGTTTTATTACGCTCACCCGCGCAACCGGTTCTGGCCGACCATGGCCGCGCTGGACGGCGCTTTGCTGGAAACCGTTGAGCAGCGTACAGCGTTTTTGCATCGGCGCCATTTTGCGCTGTGGGATGTGATTGCCAGCTGTACGATTGCCGGCAGCAGCGATGCCAGTATCCGCGACGTCCAAGTCAATGATTTTCAGCCGCTGTTAGCCGCGACGGAAATTAAAACGATTGTCACGACCGGCAAGACAGCCGGCCGGCTGTATCAGAAATATGCTCAGGCTGAAACGGGAATGGAGGCGCTGATCCTGCCTTCGACTTCACCCGCCAACGCCGCGATGTCGCTGGATCAGCTGATCACAGCCTATCAGGTTTTGTTTGAACTTTAAAACAGGCTTTCCGCAGGGAGGCCAGGGAGGTGTTTGTATGGGAATTTTACTATGGCCGTTTAAACTGGTGTTCTGGCTGACAGGATTGGTGCTGTCCTTATGCGGCAAGCTGATCACAATCATCCTGGGATTGGTTGTCTGTGCCCTTGGCTTGATTTTGTGCATGACGCTGATCGGTCTGTGGGTAGGAATTCCACTGGCTATTTTAGGCCTGTCGTTGATCATAAAAGGAGTTCTGGGATGAAACGCCCGGAACTTTTAGCTCCAGCCGGCAGCATGGAGGCGCTGCTCGCCGCGGTCAACAACGGTGCGGACGCGGTTTATCTGGGATCGACGCGCTTTGGCGCCCGGGCGTATGCCGGCAATTTTGATGCCCAGCAGCTGCAGCAGGCCTTGCGTTATTGTCACCAGCATGAGGTCAAGGTCTATGTTACGGTCAATACGCTGATCATGGAAAACGAACTGGATGAGGCGAAAGCGCTGATTGATTTCCTTTATCACAGTGATGTTGATGCCCTGATCCTGCAGGATCTCGGACTGGTTTCCTGGATTCGCCGTGCTTATCCGGATTTTGAGCTGCATGCCTCAACTCAGATGCATATTCATAACCGCGAGGGTGTGCGTTGGGTTAAGGAATTAGGGATGCAGCGAGCTGTTTTGGCGCGGGAAACCCCGCTTGAGCTGGTGCAGGAATGCGCTGAAGAAGGACTGGATCTGGAGATTTTCGTCTATGGGGCGCTGTGCGTCTGTTACAGCGGCGAATGTCTGATGTCCAGCATTCAGGGCGGCCGCAGCGGCAACCGCGGACAATGCGCGCAGCCCTGCCGGATGCCGTATCAGTTAGTTGAATTGGAAAGTGGACGGGAAATCAAAGCTCCGGGTGAATACTTATTAAGTCCGATGGATCTCAATACGCTGCAGCATGTGGAACAGCTGATGCAAAGCGGCGCGACCAGCTTCAAAATTGAGGGACGGATGAAACGTCCGGAATATGTCGGCGCTGTTGTTCGGGCGTATCGGGAAAAGATTGACGCTATTCTAAACGGACAGCCTAAAAGAAGCGATGAAGCTGAACAGATCCGGCTGAAAAAACTATTCAACCGCGGTTTTACAGAGGGATATCTCTTTCACCAACAGGGCAGTGCCGTAATGAATCCGCTGCGTCCCAATCACGTCGGCGTTCAAATCGGAACTGTGCTGAGTCAGCGCGGCGGCCGGGTTCAGGTGCGGCTGAGCGCACCGCTGCATCAGGGCGATGGTCTGCGCATCCTGCGGGAAAATGGCGAAGATATCGGATTTACGGCCAATTATATTTATAAAAATGATTTGTTGTGCGCACAGGGGCAGAGCGGCGATATCCTGGAACTGCCGGTTGCAGAGAAAGTAAAGCCTGGCGCGGCTTTGCTTCAGACCACAGACAGCGAACTGATGAAGGTCATTCAGGCTCAGTCTGCCCAGCCGGCTTATCGCATTCCGGTATGCTTTACCGTTTGCGGCAAGGCGGGGGAACCGATGGTTTTGACGGTCAGCGACGCGCAGGGCTATCGTGCCGAAGCCTTAACACAACAAAGGCTTCAGCCGGCGCAGAAGGCGCCGTTAGACAAACAGCGGTTAGTGAATCAGCTGGGAAAGCTCAACGATACGCCGTTTGTCCTGAAGGAAGTCACCAATCTTCTGGAAGGCGCATTGTTTCTGCCTGTCCAGCAAATTAATGAAGCCCGCCGGCAGGCTTTAGCCGCGTTAATTCAGCTGCGCGAAGTCCGCTATCCACATCGTGGGCCGAATCAGCGTCAGCCAATTCAATCCATGGTCATCGAGGCGAAATCGGTCTTGCCTAAGCTGATTGTCCAGATCGAAACACGGGAACAGGCCGAAGCGCTGCTTGATCTGCCCGTTCAGCTTGTCAGCAGCTGGCCGGCGCTGATTCAGGCGTATCCGCAGATCATGCCGTCCTCATTGCGGGTTCAGGAAAAACCAACCGTGTTGGAGGGTGAGTGGCTGCAGGCTGAGGAGATCGGTACACTGAGCCGGGCAACATCGAAACTGATCTGTACGAGTGGATTCAATGTAACCAACAGCGAAGCGCTGGCGCTGCTTTTAAGCCAACAAGCGGTTCAAGGTGTTGAATTTTCATTGGAACTGACTGCGGCTCAGCAGACAGAAATTCGCGCAGCGTTTGAAAAGCAGTTCCACAGATCCGCACCCACCGTCCAGTTTGTCTACGGATATCGGGATTTAATGGTATCCAAAGCCTGTCCGGTCAATCGCATTCTCAGCGATGGAAATCAACGGAACTGCCAGCTTTGTCATCAAAAAGCTTACGCGCTGAAAAATAAAAAAGGCGAACGGCTTCCGGTTTTCGGGGATGCCGCCTGTTTCAGCCACACGCTTGAAAAGACACCGTTTCAGCTGAGAGCGGATGAGCTGGACGCTCATTCTTCATGGAAGATCCGTCTGACGTTGGAAGATGCCCGAACCAGCCGGGAAATCGTGACACGTTATCTGGCTTTCCGCGCCGAGCGTCAACCGACGGAAATCGGGTAACAAGCGTGAATAAAAAAATAAAGTACCTAAATTAATCGCCGCGAAACAACCGCTGCGGTTTTTTTGTTTCCTCTGGCTGAACAACCTTTTTTGAGGATCAGCTGAATGCAGCTGTATTCCTGGAAACAAGTATGCTAAACTAAAAAAAGAACAGGGGGAATTTTATGTTTGAATATTCGATTCAGGAATTGGCAGACGGCATGCGTTTGGGACGCTGGACCAGTCGGAGTCTGATCGAAGAAGCGCTGCGGCGGGTTGCCCAGCGCGATCAGTCAGGCCCATGCTTAAATTCGATCGCCGAGATCAATCCGGAAGCACTGTGGATCGCTGATGGACTGGATCGGGAGCTGAAGGAAAAAGGTCCGCGCAGCCTGCTGCATGGCTTGCCGGTAGTGGTCAAAGATAATATCTGTACCGCCGGCATGATGCATACAACCGCCGGTTCCGCGGCACTGGCGGATTTCTATGCTCCGCAGGACGCAGAAGTCGTTCAACGCTTAAAAGCGGCTGGTGCTGTGATCCTCGGCAAGGCGTGTTTATCCGAATTTGCCTATTGGGTGGCCCGCTCCCGCAAAATGCCTTCGGGGTTCAGTTCCCGCAGCGGTCAGGTGGTCAATCCCTATGATCCTGAACTGGATCCTTCCGGAAGCAGTTCCGGTTCTGCCGTTGCCGTGGCGGCTGAACTCGTTCCGTTTTCAATCGGAACAGAAACCAACGGCTCGCTGGTTTCACCGGCCCGCAATAACGCGGTGGCTACGATCAAGCCGACGGTCGGCTTAATTTCCCGCAGCGGGATCATTCCGATTTCCGTCATGCAGGATACCGCCGGGCCGATGGGCAAGTCGATCGCCGATTGTGCCGTGGTGCTGGATGCCTTATGGGGCAGAGATCCGCAGGATCCGGCAACGCAGGGCCTGTCCGGAGCATTTTCACTTTGCCCAGGCGTTAAACCGTGGTGTTCAGGGATTGAGAATCGGCGTTTTAACCTTTGAAGATGCTGAGCAGGATGACAGTGAAAACGCGGTGTTAAGTCAGGCGGAGACATTCTTAAAACAACAGGGAGCCGTATTGGTGCCGGTTTCCTTGCCAAGCGGCCGGTTAAACAATCTGCCGGTATTAGAACATGAGTTTAAAAGCGGAATCAATGCCTGGTTAGGCTCGGTAAGGGGACATACCACAATTCAAAGCCTGGATGATATTTTGGCGTATAATCATCAGCATGCCCGCACCTGCCTGCGTTATGGTCAGGATCTGTTGGAAAGCAGCAATCGTCATTCCGGCACCTTGCGGGAAGCGGATTATCTGAACCAGCGCCTGGCATTGATCCGTCAGACACGAACCGAGGGGATTGACAGGCTGTTAGAGGAGCATCAGCTGGATTGTTTAATGACGGTGAAAATCACCGGCTATGCTCCAATTGCCGGTTATCCCTGCGCAGCGATCTGTGCCCAAAGTCCAAGTCTGGGAACACCGTTATCCTTGTTGTTTTTGGGGACAGCCTGGAGTGAAGAAACGCTGATCGCCGTGGCGCAGACGGTCGAAAGCCGCATGGCGGCCCGTATCGCTCCGCGCTTCAAATAGAAAAAAAGCATACTGGGAAAGGGGCTTTCAGGCCTTACTTACAAAATTCCCGTATGCTTTTATATTTTAGAAAGTATCACAGAAACAGCGACAGAATGACAGTAAATATTCCCGTAATCCCAATCGCCAGGCCTGCCAGGCCGCCTTCCTGCTCGCCGATCTCAATCGCCTTGGACGTTCCCATTGCATGTGAAGCCGTGCCCATTGTAATGCCTAGGGCAACGCTGTTTTTGATCTTCAGCTTGTGAAACAGCAGGGGGATGACGATCGAGCCGAGTATACCGGTGATGATGACCGCAGTGACGGTCACCGCCGGCAAGCCGCCGTTCACCTCACACACGCTGACTGCGATTGGCGTAGTGACCGACTTGGGCAGCAAGGAGCGGGTGATCAGATCGTTTAACCCGAGAATCCGGCATAAAAAGGTAACCGAGAGAATCGAGGTCAGCGCTCCCAGAAAAGTTCCGATCAGAATCGCCGTCAAATTCTGCTTTAGAATTTTGCGCTGGTTCACCATCGGAATGGCCAGCACGCACGTCGCCGGCGTCAGCATCATCGCAATCGCGCTGGTGCTTTCTTTAAACTGGGCATAGGGAATCTTCAGCAGCGATAAAATCCCAATCAGGCTGACAATCGAAACCAAAAGCGGATTCAGCCAGGCCTGGCGGGTTCTGCGCTGCAGCCGGCAGGCCAGAAGATAGACGATCAAGCACAATCCGATAAAGAAAAACGGTCCCTGAAATAAATCCTTCATCGCGGAATCCTCCGTTTCTGAAAACGGGTGATCAGACAGATGCTGCCGCCAGTGACCAACGCTGTGATTAATGTGCTGAGGACAATGACCAGAAGGATCGGAAGCAGATCGTTTTGAATGGCCGCAAAGCTGTCAAGAATCGACACCCCCGCCGGAATGAAGAAAAAAGCCATATTCGCTAACAGAAATCCGGCCACGCCGCGGATATCCTCAACCCGCAAAATCGAGAAGGACAGGCAGGAGACTAACAGCAGCATCGCTACAATGCTGCCGGGAAAAGCAAACGGAAGCAGGGCGCTGATCACTTCGCCCAACCAGCACAGCAGAAAGACAATCGCGATTTGTTTTAAAATTTTCATAAGAGAAAGAACCTCGCTTTAAAAATATCTTTACCAGTATACCGAAAATAAAACCGTGTTGCAACCGCAGATTCAGCATGGAAGCGCATTCTTTGAGCATTTTTTATCAAACTGAACACAGGGATGGGTAAATGCTTAAAAAACCGGCGAAACCGTTTCTTTTCGGCCGCGTTTCCTTTAAATTTAAACGCTGGTTTGTTATAATACATAGATGGAGTGAGAAGGAGGATGCCATGTTTCTAAAACGAATAGAAATGCAGGGCTTTAAATCGTTCGCGGATAAAGTTGTGATCCAATTTGATCATGACGTAACCGGGATCGTAGGTCCAAACGGATGCGGCAAAAGCAATATCACCGACGCTATCCGCTGGGTCTTAGGCGAACAGTCGGTAAAGTCTTTGCGCGGCAATGCGATGACCGATGTCATCTTTGCCGGCAGCGCTGACCGCCGCATGGTCAACATGGCTGAGGTTACCCTTGTCTTTGACAACAGCCGCCGGGATCTCAACAGCGAGCTGGATGAAATAGAAGTCACACGCCGGCTTTACCGCAACAACGGTGAAGCCCAGTATTTGATCAACCGCAACCCCGTCCGGCTAAAGGACGTTGTGGATCTGATTCTGGACAGCGGCTTGGGAAAAGATTCTCTGTCGATGATTTCTCAGGGCAACATCAGTTCATTCGCCGAAGCCAAGCCGATCGAACGGCGGGCAATTTTCGAGGATGCCGCCGGCGTCAGCAAATACAAGAAACGCAAGCTGGAATCCCTGTCCAAGCTGGAGCGGACCAAGGAAAATCTGGACCGCACGCAGGACATCTTAAGCGAACTGGAGCGGCAGGTATCGCCGTTAAAACGGCAGGCCCGCAAAGCCGAAATCTATCGTGAAAAGAAAGCCCGGCTGCAGGAAATCGAGATCGCCGTTCTGGTTGAGGAAATCACCCATCTTAACCAGCAGATTGATGAAGCGGTGAAAACGCTGTTCGATATTGAAAACGCGACGACGATGCAGCAGACGACAATTCAGGTGCATGAAACGGCCAATCTGGAAGCGAAGAAAGATTCCAATGCGCTGGAGATGGAAATCAATAAGCTGCAGGAAGAACTGATGCGGGTGATCAATGAAATTCAGACCTTGGAAACCCGCAAGATTGAGCTGGATGAAAAGCGCAAATATGCGATTGAAGTCGGCACGCGTGAGGAAAAAGCGAAGCAGATGCAGTCGTTGTTGGAAGAAGCGCGCTTTGAGTACGAGGATCGTCAGCAGCGTTTGGATCAGCTGCAGCGCGATGTTGCGCTGCTTTCCCAGCAGCTTTCTCAAACAGCGATGGAACTGGCGGAAAATTCACAGAAAAACGATGAGGCGGCCGGGATTCTTCGACGCTTACAGAACCGCAAAGAGGTATTGGAAAACCTAGCTCGTCAGCCGTTCAATTCCCAAGCCGGCGTGAAGGCAGTTATGGATTCCCAAGCGTTTCTGCCGGGGGTCTTAGGCGTTGTCGCTAAGGTGCTGGAGCCGGAAAAGGGTTATGAGGAAGCCATCTCCGTCGCTTTGGGCGGCGCCATGTACAACATTGTAACAACCGATGAAGCCAGTGCCCGCCAGGCGATCAGCTTCTTAAAAAAGAATCAGAGCGGCCGGGCGACATTCCTGCCGATCCGCGTGCTGAAGCCGCGCTGGATCGCCCAGGATCACCGCATTATCGCGCAGAACACTGAGGGCTTTCTCGGTGTGGCCAGTGACTTTATTCATTGCGCTCCGCAGTTTGAGCTGGTCAGTCAGTCGCTGCTGCAGAATGTCTTAGTCTGTGACACGCTGGAACATGGCAACATCTTGGCTGATCTGCTGAAGTTCAGTTATAAAATCGTAACTTTGGAGGGGGATGTGATTCACCGCGGCGGATCCATGACCGGCGGCAAAGCCCGCAACGGCTCATCCTTAATGACCGTCCAGCGGGAACTGGAAGAAATCACCGGTACGATTCAATCCCAGCAGGCGAAGTGTCAGCTGGCGCAGAAGGCCTTGGAGCAATCCAGCCGCAAGCGCTCGGAGCTGGAACGTTCGCTGACGGAAAAACGCATTGCCAGCGCGCAGCTGGAACCGGTCGTCGATGCCAAGCGTGCCAAATATGAACGCTTGAAAAACGATTATGAGCTCTTGGCGCCGGAAGCGGTTGAAGGCGATCAGGAAACGTTTGCGGATTCGCTGATCACCTCATTGAATCAAGCTTATTCACGCCGTGATGAGATCACAACGTCATTGTCCCAGAAGCGGCAGCAGCGGATGAAGCTGACTGCGGATATCGAAAGGCGTGAGCAGCAGATCCGCCAGATCCGCCGCGAATTGGAAACCGCAACGGCCAGTTCTCACGCGATACAGCTGGACAAGGCTAAAATTGAAACCCGTCTGGAAAACAATCTGGCGCGTTTGACGAGCGAATATCAGCTGACTTACGAATACGCGCGGACCAAGGTTGAGGAAAGCCATATTGAAAACGCCCGTGAGGAAGTGCTGCAGCTGCGCTCGGAAATCGAAGCGCTCGGCAACATCAACATGAATGCGCCGGAGGAATACACCGAGGTCAACGAGCGCTATGAATTCATGCGCAAGCAGGTGGACGATCTGATGGCCAGCCGGGATAAAATTCTTTCCGCGATTGATGAGATGGACGAGGTCATGGTCAGGCAGTTTAAGGGAATGTTCGATAAGATTAATGAGGAGCTCGGCGATACCTTCCGCGCCCTGTTTGGCGGCGGCAAGGCCAGGCTGATCCTGGAAGATCCGACCGATCTGTTGAATACCGGCATTGACATCGACGTTCAGCCGCCGGGCAAGTCGGTACAGAATATCCGCCTGTTCTCCGGTGGTGAGAAGAGCTTGATCGCGATCAGCGTACTGTTTGCGATTCTGAAGGCCCGGCCGGTTCCGTTATGTATCTTTGACGAAGTTGAGGCCGCGCTGGATCAGGGCAACGTGGAGCGCTTTGCCCGCTACATCAAAAATTTCAGCGAACGGACGCAGTTTATCGTCGTTACTCACCGGCCGGGAACGATGGGCCAGTGCGACGTGCTGTATGGCGTTACGATGCAGAAGCAGGGTGTTTCCCAGATGCTGAAAGTGGAACTGACCGATGCAATTGAAATGGCCGATACCAAGGAGGTGCAGCCGGCATGAGTTTCTTTGATACATTAAAAGAGAAGTTCTCTAAGAAAAAAGATGGCGACCGCTATCTGAGCGGCTTTAATAAGACCAGCGATACGATGGGGAAAAAGCTCAATAAGATGGCGTTTGGCTTCAACGGCGTGACCGAAGACTTTCTGGAAGAATTAATGATCGTGCTCTTGGAAAGCGACGTTGGAATTCAGACCGCAGAGAAAATCTGCGATCAGCTGAAAACAACGGTCGATCAATACCGCTATGTTACGTTCAAAGACGTGATGGCCTTTCTGATGGAGATTATGCAGAACATCTATCTGGAAAGCCCGGACGCTTCTATCATCATGAATGAAAACGGGCCGACCGTCATCTTGATGGTCGGTGTCAACGGCAGCGGCAAGACCACAACCTGTGCCAAGCTGACCAAGCTTTATCAAAGCCAGGGCAAAAAAGTCGGCGTCGTCGCTGCGGATACGTTCCGCGCCGGTGCGATTGAACAGCTGGCGCGCTGGGCGGACAAACTGGGTGTTCCGTGCATCAAAGGCCGTGAAAACGGCGATCCCAGCAGTGTGCTGGTCGATGGCTGCCGCTATGCCAAAGAACACGGTTTGGACATCCTGCTGTGCGATACTGCCGGACGGCTGCAGAACAAGGTCAACCTGATGAACGAACTGGCAAAGATGCGCAAGGTCATCGGCCGGGAAATTGAAGGAGCACCGCATGATGTCTGGCTGGTTCTCGATTCCACAACCGGACAAAACGGTCTGTCTCAGGCCAAGATTTTTCAGGAAGTCACCGATGTCACCGGCATCATCCTGACCAAAATGGATGGCACGGCCAAAGGCGGAATCGTCCTGGCGATCAAGGATGTGCTGCATATTCCAGTTTATTATCTGGGCTTAGGTGAAAAAGAAGATGACCTTAAGCCGTTTGATTTGGATCTGTATCTCTACAGCATCTCGGAAGGAATCCGGGATGTCGGATAAAGAATTAGCTCAAACCGAGCGCATGAATCTTCTGATTGATTTCTATGGAACGCTGCTGACCGAAAAACAGCGCCAGATTCTGGGATACTATTTTGAAGAAGATTATTCGCTCTCGGAAATCGCCGAGCTGCAGCAAACCAGCCGCAGCGCCGTGTACGATCTTCTGAAACGCTGTGAAAAGATTTTGGAAGATTATGAATCGAAACTTCACCTGCTGCGTCACTATCAGGTTCGCATTGCGCAATATGAAAAGTTAAAAGCGCTGCACATTGCCGAAGTTGACGCACTGGTTGAGGTCTGTATGCAGACAGAATAAATGGAGGTACATATGAGTAAAGTTATTTCAGTCAACGCAGGCAGTTCATCCCTTAAGTTCCAGCTGTTCAACATGCCCGAAGAAGAGGTTCTGACTTCCGGCGTCGCGGAACGAATTGGTTTGGACGAAGGCATTTTCACGATCAAGGTCAACGGGGAAAAACACACGCAGAACCTGCCGATCAAGGATCACAAGGTTGCGGTTGAGCTGCTTTTGGAAGCCCTGGTCAAATATCACATCGTTGAAAGTCTGGATGAAATTTCCGCAGCCGGCCACCGGATCGTTCAGGGCGGCGCCTACTTCGATCAGTCCGTTAAAGTAGACGGAGATGTTGTGGCGAAGGTCGAAGAACTCGCACCGTTGGCTCCGCTGCACAATCCGGCTCATCTGATTTGTTACCGCGCTTTCTGTGAGGCGCTGCCGAAGATCGGTCATGTCTTTGTCTTTGATACGGCCTTCCATCAGACGATGACACCGGAATCCTATATTTTCCCGGTTCCTTATGAATGGTATACGGAAGACAAGGTTCGCCGCTACGGCGCCCATGGCACCAGCCACCAGTATGTATCCCAGCGCACAGCTGAACTGATGGGCAAGGATATTGCGGATACCCGCATCATCACCTGCCATCTGGGCAACGGTGCTTCGATCACGGCGGTCAAGGGCGGCAAATGCGTCAATACGTCGATGGGCTTCACACCGTTAGGCGGGATTATGATGGGCGGCCGCTGCGGTGATATTGATCCGTCCATTATCTGTCATATCATGGATAAGAAGGGCATCTCGCCGAAAGAAATGGATACGATTTTAAACAAGAAATCCGGCATGCTGGGCGTCAGCGGCATTTCCAGTGATGCCCGTGACATTGAAGATGCTGTGAATCAGGGCAATGAACGCGCAATCCTGACTCAGGCGGTTTATGTCAACCGCGTCATCAATGTTGTCGGCGGCTACGTCATGCAGATGGGCGGTGTGGATGCGATTGCTTTCACAGCAGGCTTAGGTGAAAACGACACGCACCTGCGTCATCAGATCCTGAAAAAAATGGAGGAATGCTTAGGTCTGTCGATCAATTATGAACTCAATGACAAGACCCGCGGCAAGGAAGTCTGCATCTCCAATCCAGAAAGCAAGGTTCAGGTCTATGTTGTTCCGACCAACGAAGAACTCGTGATCGCCCGCGATACCGTTCGTCTGTTGGGGTTATAAGCATGTTTGAAGGACTGTTATCTTTGATTGAACAGTCTGAGGTCATTACTCTTTACCGTCATATCAATCCGGACTGCGATGCTTTAGGAAGCCAATGGGGGCTTGCCACTTGGTTAAAGCATCGCTTTCCTTTAAAACGGGTTTATGTGCTGGGACAGCAGAAAATGACCAACGGCTTGTTTGAGGTCAGCGATGTCGTGGATGATGAAACGGTGCGGAATTCGTTGGCGATTGTACTGGATACGGCTAACGTTCGCCGGATTGACGATGAACGCTGGCAAAGTGCCGGACAGATTGTGCATCTCGACCATCATCCGCAGATCGAGCATTTTGCGCAGCACGAATATGTGATTGACAGCTATGCGGCAACCTGTGAGATTCTTGCGGAATTCTTCTTCAGTGTCGATCAGGAACCGCTGGAAGTGGATGTCGCGGAATATTTGTACCGCGGCTTATTGACCGATACATTAAGTTTTAAGACCAGCAATACCACAGAGCATACGCTGGCAATGGCCTCTTATTTAGCTCAAAGCGGCCTGGATATCCCCAAGATCAACCGCGATCTGTTCGATGTCAGCCTGCATGAATATGAATTCGCCAGTGCGATCCGCGCCAAAGCAGAGATTCTCGATGAACATCTGATGATCTCGATTGTGGATCAGGCTTTTCTGGAACAATGGGGCATGAATGCTTCCCAAGCGAAAGATCAGGTCTATCAGTTTGGGGGGATCAAAGAAATCGAGATCTGGGCAATTTTTGCGGCGGATCATGATGATCAGGGAAATACCTGGTGGGCAGGTTCGCTGCGTTCCAAGACGCTTCAAATCAATGATATTGCGATGCAGTACCGCGGCGGCGGTCATAAAAATGCAGCCGGCTGCAAGTGCCTGGACAAAGCCAGTCTGAATGCCCTGATTGATCAGCTGCGCCAGCGGATTAAGGAGATGGCAGAATGACTCAATTTCATTTTAATTTTGATCCCAATTCGTTCCAGCAATTCAAGACTTCCCGCAAACCCAAGATGAAGCCGGGAAAAGCGCATGTGACGGCTTTGATCATCACGTTGGTGCTGGCGCTGGTCATTGATTATGTAACGCTTCCAGCCTGGAACCTGCACAGTCCGTCGACGGTCATGCTTGTGATTTTCCTGCTTGTCATCTATGGCATCAGTGATTTCATCCTGGCCGGCAAGTGGGGACTGCTGCAAAAACTCTGTGCTTTCGCCGCGGGATTTTTATTTGTAGCGATGTTGATTTTAATGTTTTTGGGCAGCGAACTGCTGAACGCAGAAAAATATCGCGATCAGATTGCAATTAAAGACGTTTCTGACTTCAGCTCGCAGTTTCAGGCGATCTCGATGGAACGGATCCCGGTCGTTGATCAGCAGACAGCCGCGCTGTTAGGCGATAAGCAGATCGGCAAGCAGGCAGGACTCGGTTCGCAGTATCAGATTGATCAGACCTACACGCTGATCAGCTCTGATCAGCATCTGTACCGTGTTTCACCGTTGGAGTACCGCGACTTCATCAAGTGGTTTCAAAATAACGGCACCGGTATTCCGGGGTTCATTCAGGTCAACGTTACCGATCCCAACGATGTGGATATGGTGATGCTGGAAAAAGGCATTAAGTATTCTCCATCGGCCTGGTTTAATCAGAATCTGTTCCGGCACATTCGGTTCCGTTACCGCACCGAGCTGTTGTCCGATTATTCCTTTGAATTAGATGATGACGGGTATCCGTACTGGGTGGTTTCCGTTGTCGCTCCGGAAATTGGTTATTATGGCGGACTGAGCGCTCAGGGTGTGATTATCGTTGATCCGATAACCGGAGAGATGAATAAATACAATATGGATGAAATTCCAGCTTGGGTCGACCGCGTTCAGCCGGCAGAACTGGCTTGGAATCAGATCGATAACTGGGGCTATTACGTCCATGGTTTCTTCAACACCCTGTTTGGACAAAAAGACATGATTCAGACGACAGACGGCTACAATTTTGTCAATATTGAGGGGCAGACCTATGTCTTTTCAGGGCTGACATCCGTGGCTGCCGATCATTCAATTAATGGTTTCGCCTTGATTAATCTGCGTACCAAAGAAGCCAGCTACATTAAAGTCGGCGGTGCAGATGAAGTGTCCGCTATGGCTTCGGCTGAGGGTCAGGTCCAGCATCTCAATTATCGGGCAACCTTTCCGATTTTATTGAATGTTGCCAATGAACCGACTTATTTCATTTCATTAAAAGATTCCGAAGGCCTGGTTAAGATGTATTCCTTTGTGGATGTCAATGATTATTCGATTGTTGGAATCGGGGAAACGATGCAGACTGCCCATGATGATTATCTGCGAAAGCTGAAAAATGCGAACAAGCAGATCAGCGCTGACGTGGCTGAAAATAAAACTGTGACAGGCATCGTGATGACGATGGCTTCAGCGGTGCAGGAAGGGACTACCCATTATTACATCACGCTGGAAAATGATCCTCATCTGTATGTTCTTTCCCTGGACATCAGTGCAGAACTGCCGCTGACCCAGCCGGGGCAAAGGGTGTCCATTGAATATCTTGATACCGTAGGCAGCACTGTAGCCGGAAGTCATTTCGACAATTTGGAAATGAATTATGAATGAAAAAAAGCGCCTGAAATAAAGCAAAATTTAAGATTAGTTTCTGTTGATTACTGAAACGAAAGATGGTATCATATACGAGTACCGGAGGTAATAGTATGAGTGAATTGTTAAACAAGAAAGCATTAGTTGATATTGTTGCGAATCAGATGGGAATGACAAAGAAAGCGGCAGGCGAAACTGTCGATCTGATCTTTGATGAAATTACTTCGACTCTGAAAGACGACGGAAAAGTAGATATCAGCGGCTTCGGCAAGTTCGAGGTTAAGACAAGAGCTGAGAGAACAGGCATCAATCCTGCAACAAAGGAAAAGATCACAGTGCCTGCAACAAAGGTTCCTGGATTCAAAGCTGCTAAAGCTTTAAAAGACGCTGTAAAATAAGAAGCCCAAGGCTTCTTTTTTTTCTATTAGGAAATTGCATCAAAACGGGCAGTGAATTCAAATGAGTTAATAACTCAAACGAATCTTATAGAAAAGAAAAATGACCTAAAAGGCCGCATTGAAAAGAGAAATGAGAGAGGGGTGGAAGGATAGA
>NZ_HE998567.1:563035-642896 GCF_000327285.1 Holdemania massiliensis AP2
ATCCGATTGAAATGTTTACGCAATTAGCTGTTCAAACAGTACAGTTTATGATAGAATGTCAAAATCAAATAAGACTCAAAGAGTTTCGGATGTACGATTCAGTTTGGGTTACACTAGAAAAGAAAGGAGTGAGGGTTATGGATTGGATTCTCTATTTAGCAGCGATCTTTTTAGTGATGTTTTCACAAATAAAAGTTCAGGGTGCTTATACCCGTTATCGGCAGGTCATGACGCTGCGTGGATATACCGGGGCTCAGGTGGCCCGGCGAATTCTCGATGATCATGGACTGCAGGAGGTGCGGATTGAGCCGGCCCAGGGCGGAGCCCTTTCTGATCACTATGATCCCAAAGCCAATGTTGTCCGCCTGTCTCAGGATATCTATGCCAATTCCAGCATTGCCTCCGTTGCCGTTGCCGCTCATGAATGTGGTCATGCGATTCAGCATGCTGAAAATTACGGCTTTATCACGCTGCGCAATTCAATTCTGCCGTTTGCGATGGTTTCCAGTCAGCTTTCCTGGGTGGTCTTAATCCTTGGCTTGTTGTTTAGTTCCACCGGGCTTTTCTACACAGGCATCGTGATGTTAAGCTGTGTTGCGATTTTTCAGCTGGTAACTTTGCCTGTGGAACTGGATGCCTCCAAGCGTGCTATGGCATTGGTGTTTGAGGAAGGCTTTGTCGTTCAGGAAGAACGCAAAGATATTAAAGCCATGCTGAGCGCCGCGGCTTTCACCTATATCGCATCATTGATCTCCTCGGTGCTGCAGATTCTGCGGCTGCTTCTGATCTTTAACCGCAATCGTGACTAGATAGAAATGCTCCTCAGTCTCCGGATTTACTGCCGGAGGCTTTTTGTTTTCAGCCGGCATGTTATAATAAACAAAAGGAGGCACGAATTATGAAAGTTTGGCAGCAGTATCTGGAAGAAGAAATTAGGGCTTTGCGTCAAATTGAGAGCACGCAGCAGGAGGCTATCGAAAGCGCTGCACGAATTTTGGCGGACTGTACGAAGAAAGAAGGAATCATCCGTGTTTTCGGATGTGGTCATTCTCATCTGATCGCCGATGATGTTTTTTATCGTTCTGCAACTTTAGGGAATGTCCAGGCTGTATTGGAAGAAGCGGTGACCGGGAATACGCAGATTACAAAGTCAGGGTTTCTGGAAAAGATGGAAGGGTATGCAGAAAAGATCATTGATTACTACCGCTTCGAACCCAACGATGTAGTAATCTGCATTTCCAACTCAGGCAACAACGCGGTTACGTTGGAATTCGCAAAGATCTGTCAGGAACGGGGTTTTCCTGTCATTGTTTTGACGAATACAGAATACTCGGCAACCTTAAAACCGCGGCATTCCAGCGGCAAGCATCTGATGGATTTCGGTGATGTTGTCATCTCCAACTGTTCGGCCATCGGCGATGCTGCCGTGGCAATTGAAGGTCTGCCAATGAAGGTTGGATCTACCTCTTCCATTCCGTTCATTTTTCTGATCAATGCGATTCTAGCAGAAGCTGTTGATCTTTGCGTGAAAGAAGGCTTTATTCCGGATGTTTATTATAATGGATCACTGCGTGTAAACAATCCAGCCTTGGGTGAACATAATTTTGCGATCATTGATAAATACTTCTATCGAATGCGTAATTTATAAGTTCTGATTACGACACATTTTGAAATCTGACCAAAAAAAGACAATGTTGGAATTCCATTGCCATGATATAATAGAGTTAAGAAATCAAATGAAAGTGTCGTTAAGAGAGGAAATGTTATGAAAAAAGCGTTGAAGATTATGGGTGTTGTTGCTTTGACAGGCGCGGGAATCTATGCGTGCAACTACTACAAGCAATACAGAAGATTTAAAAAAATGGAAGAGCGAATTGAAAATTTACCGCTACACAAGCTCCAGGAAGCCGTCAAAGAAAGACATCCGAATCCTAATACCGTCGTTGTGGAAGTTTCAAAGAGGGCAGGGTTGTGGCAGAAATTCATCGCTTGTCTTCATGTTTTATCAGCTTGAAATCTATGAAAGGTTAACAAAAAGTCCAATCAAACTTGGACTTTTTGTTGTATCCTAAGTTAAATTCAATAAGTTCAATAAATAACAAGACGCCGGAAGAAGGGAAGTGCTGCAATGAAAGTGGAAGACCTATTCGTTTGTTTATTAAGGAAAATGGAAGCCTGGATCTTATCTGATATCCCTTTAAGCTTCTCCTGTATTTCATCACTTCTGTTGATTTTTGTTATGCCTGGACCGACGTATTTACTGCTTCATCATCCCGAATGGCTGTTTCAATGGCATGATCTTGATATTCTTGCTTTTTCAGTAGGCTTTGTTCTTTTGGACTTTTGCCTGGGCATCATTGTTGTCCAGCGTTCCATGTCCACAACATCATTGATGGTATGTTGCCGGATGGTGGGCTTTGAGGTGTTGTTTTCAAAGTTCATTGGATTAGCCTTGCTGGAAATCTTTCCGCAGGCCGATCATTTCTTATTTTGGTTGACCGTGCTTATGGGAAGCCTGATTCTGATCTATATGCTTGCCGTCATCAGCCGATTCACTGCGAGCGAAGCTCAGGGATATAATTCTCATCCATAACTTCGCATAATGTATCTTATCCAATATTTTTGTTTCGTTATGAAGAAGAATGCAAAACTGCCGATATCACTTTTATCACTGAGAATGTCATTCATCCTTATTTTATCTGTTTCATGATTGAAAAACTGCCCGAATCATTTTGAGAAACGCTTTTTATATACCGAAAATATGGCGTTGCTTCTTAGCCTTGATCCTGCTCTATAGAAAAGGATGAAATAACAGATCATAAGCTAGGTCTGTTCGTTCATCCTTCTTTCCTTGTTTCGTTGATAAATATCAAGCGGGCTGGATGCTATTTCAGGAATTTTAAATAAGACGTTCCATAAGCCGGCATCGTAACTTCAAAGTTATCCGCGACCGTTGCTCCCAGATTCGCAAATGTATTGGCCAGCGGCAGCAAACCAGAGCCCTGATGAGATGGCGAATAAAGGATCAGCGGCACCATTTCACGGGTATGATCCGTTCCGGTATGACAAGGATCATTACCATGATCGGCTGTGATGATGACTAAATCGTCTTCGCGCAGCTGACTTAAAAAGTTTTGCAGCAGCTGATCATAATCTTCCAATTCCTGTGCATAGCCCTGCGGATTGCGGCGATGCCCCCACTTGGCGTCAAAATCAACAAGATTGACAAAACACAGACCGGTAAAATCCTTCTGCGTTAATTCAAGGGTCTGTTCCATACCGTGGTGGCTGCTTGTAGATTTGTAGGCCTCACTCACCCCTTCGCCGTCAAAGATATCTTTGATCTTGCCGACACTGATCACATCGAAGCCTTGATCTTTTAATTCATTGAGGACCGTTCGGCCGAAGGGTTTCAGAGCCAGATCATGACGGTTGCTGGTGCGCGTAAAATGACCTTTACCTTCACCGACAAAAGGACGGGCAATTACACGTCCAACCTTCCATTCATCCCGCATGGTGAGTTCACGGGCGATCTCACAGCAGCGATACAGCTCCTCCAAACCAAATATTTCTTCATGAGCCGCAATCTGCAGTACTGAATCCGCAGATGTGTAGACGATCAACTCTTTGGTTTTCATATGATGCTCGCCCAGCTCATCCAAAATTTCCGTACCGCTGGCAGACTTGTTTCCGACAATCTTATAGCCGGTGCGTTTCTCCAGTTCGTCGATCAACTCCTGCGGAAATCCGGTTTCCGTGAAGGTCTGAAAAGGTTTATCAATGTAAAGCCCCATCATTTCCCAATGGCCCGTCATTGTATCCTTGCCGACGGAAGCTTCCAGCATCTTTGTGTAATACCCCTGCGGATCGCGCTGGGGCTCAACGCCAAGGATAGGATGCAGATTGCCATAGCCGAGTTTTTCCATAGCTGGCATCGTTAATCCGCCTACCGTCTTCGCAATGTGCCCGATCGTATCCGCGCCCCGGTCGCCGTAACGTTCCGCATCCGGCATTTCACCGCATCCGACGGAATCCATAACAATAGTAAAAATTCGCTTATATTTCATGGTTGTTTTCTCCTTCTTCTTGATCCATTAATTTTCCAAGCCCTTCATCATAAGCCGTCCGCAGCCGATGCCTGTCGATATGCGTGTAAATCTGCGTCGTTGCGATATCGGAATGCCCTAACAGCTCCTGAACACTGCGCAGATCGGCTCCGCCTTCCAACATATGCGTGGCATACGTATGGCGTAGTTTATGCGGTGTGATCGGCTTTTGAATACCAGCCTGGATACATACTGATTTTATCATACTTTCAATTGAAGCAGTAGTTGTTTTCTTTCCCAGTCGGGTAATGAACAGCCAGGAGGTAGGTTTTTTCTGATACAGCGGCCGGACTGTGTCGACATATTCACGCACGATCCGCATCGTCTGCCGCGGCATCGGAACTAAGCGTTCTTTATTGCCTTTCCCCCATACCCGAAGCATGCCCAGTTCTAGATCTATCTGATTCATCGTCAGCTCCGCACATTCACTGACACGCAGCCCGCAGCCGTAGAGCAGCTCCGCAATCGCATGCCAGCGAATATCCTCAGGGCTTTGGCCAAACTGAGCCATCATCTTTTCAATCTCCTGTTTCGTGCAGTACACCGGCAGCGCCTGGGTTTTCTGCAGGTGTTCCAGATATTCAGCCGGATCCGGCTGATCAAAACGAAATGCCAAAAACTGATGAAAGCTGCGGATTGCGGTGATCGCATGATTGACTGAGGCTGAAGCATGTTCGCGGGACAAGACCCGGACATACTCTTCCAGCATTCCGGATTCAATCTCATCGATTTGAACTAACTCTTTTTGCTTCAGAAACTGAAGATACCGGCTGAGTTCATGCTGGTAACCCGAAATTGTTTTTTCAGATTTCGGAAACTGAATTGTGATGTAAATCAGATATTGCTGGAAGGCTTCTTCTAACGTCATATTCTCCCTGCTTTCCAGCTTTATTATACCAGAGTTATTCCATCATGGCGAAAATTTCCATCAGCCGGATGACCAAGGTTGACTTAATCCAGGCGGAAAAGAAGATCAACAGTAACGAAACGATTAAAACGTTGAGCCGGCTGTTAATCAGATGAATGAGCGAAAAATCACTGCGGCTGTAGCCCAGACAGCGTTGGATCAGAGCATAGGAAATCTCCGTGCTGATCACAGAGACTAAAAACAAGGCGATTAAATCGAACAGAATCTGCGGAATCAGCGTCAGCAGGATGCCCAACACCCCTTTCAGCTGATATGTCAGGACATACAAAACACACGAAAAGCCGATCTGCACGCCTTTGGTGAAAACGACAAAGCCGATTAATGGAATACCCGCTAAGGAAAAGCCGAGGAAAAAGACCGCCAGCATAAATAAAATATTCGTAACAAACTGACTCGTAAAAAAAGACTGCGGTTCTACACTGGTGATGACGGTCGTTAATAAGTAAGAAGACAGCCGCTCCACATCCGCGCTGCTGATCCAGCGTGAAAGCAGAACACCGGTGATCATACCAAAAATCAATAAAATAAGCAGAAAATTGATGGAGTTCTTATGCTTATCTGAGAAGTTTTTTAACTGGGGTTTAATTGTTTTCATGATTCCCTCCTGGTATCAATGTATGACGGCCAGCAGAGATTAGACTTATTTCCTGCGCTTGTCCGCAGTTTGGTTTTTAACCAGAGAAGCCGCAGTTGTCAGCTTGCCGCCCAGACTGAGCTGGCGGTTCAGCTGACTGATCAGATCCAGGGTTTCACAGGCAGGATCGACAAGCGGCGCATCAAACAAATTCATTTGAATTTTCTGGTCATGAATGCTGCTTAAGGAACCGACACCAATGCCTAAATGCCGCATCGGCTGATCTTCATAGTTTTCATCAAACAGCTCCATTGCCAGCTCAAACAGATCTTCACTGCGGTAAATTGGATGATCCAGCTTGCGCGAGCGGACATTGGTATTAAAATCGAAATAGCGTATGGAAATGGAAATGATCGTTCCCATCTTATCTTCTTCAATCATCCGCTCACTGAGCTTATCTGCCAGTCTGCGAAACAGCGCCCGTACTTCTTCTTCCGTAGAAAAGTCGTAGTTGAGCGTCGTTGACTGACTCATAGACTTGATTTCCGCATCGCTGATGATCTCACGATCATCCTCGCCGTTGGCCCGCTGGATGTAGGTTGCCGTATTCTTACCCAACAGCGGACGTAAGATCTCCGGATCCTTGACATTCGCCAGATCCCCAATTGTTTTAATCCCCAAAGCTTTCATCTGCGGCGCCGTTTTCTTTCCAATTCCGCGCATCTCCTCGATCGGCAGCGGCCACAGCTTGACCGGCACTTCCTGCTTTCTTAAAACAGTGATGCCCATCGGTTTTTTCATATCGCTGGCCATTTTAGCCAGAAATTTATTTGGGGCCACACCGATCGAGCATTTTAAATGCAGATCGCTGAAAAGCTCCTGCTGCAGCTGCCAGGCCAGATCCAGCGGTCGGGAAAAGCGATGAATCGCAGTGCTCATATCAGCATAACATTCGTCAATACTGGCTTGTTCAACCTGATCGGTATATTTCTTCACATAACTGATGAATTGTTCGGAAAGCTGCTGGTAATAGCCATGATGACCTTTGACGACGACTAATTGTGGGCAGAGCTTCAGCGCTTCTTTGATCGGCATTGCTGAATGGACGCCAAACTGTCGGGCTTCATAGGAGGCGGTAGAGACGACGCTGCGCTTGCTCATGCCGCTGACAACGACAGGCTTGCCCTGAAGAGTAGGATCCAGTAGAATTTCAGCGCTGGCAAAAAAAGCATTCAGATCAATATGATAGATCACTCGTCCCATCACGCTCTCCCCTTTCCTTATTCCTATCCTATTCCTGCTATAAATATCCGTCTGCGATCAAAAAAGACAATCTCTTTGCGGCAAACAAAAGCGAACTATCCAACAATTCAACTGTTCTTAATTATAGCATGAACTTGAACATCTTTCATCTTCCGTAAGAAAAAAACGGAAGATTTCTCCTCCGCTTCCCTTAACCGATTTTCGTATAACTATTCGTATAACTATTGGAATTGTTTTTGATGCGATGCTCTAAACGGAGTTTATCGGCAATCATTGCAATGAATTCCGAATTGGTCGGCTTTGCTTTTGAGGCGCTGATCGTGTAGGCAAAGATCTCATCAATGGCATCGATATTGCCGCGGTTCCAGGCGACTTCGATCGCGTGGCGAATGGCCCGTTCCACCCGTGAGCTGGTCGTCATATAGCGCCGGGCTATTTCCGGATAGAGAACCTTAGTAATCTGGCCGAGATAATCTACATTCAGATACGTTTCCAAAATTGCCGTCCGTAAATACATATAACCTTTGATGTGTGCTGGAATGCCGATTTCATGGAGAATTTCGGTAATCTCCCGCTCCAGCTGCAGACGCATCATGCGTTCATCATCAGGATCTTCCTCAGATGGATTCTGAGCTGTTGTTGGAGCTGACACCTTATTTTTCTGATAGCTGCAAATTTGAACAATCTTATCGCTGAGAGTCTTGGGTTCGACAGGTTTCATTAAGAAATAATCCACCTGATATTTCTGCATTTCTGCTGCCATAAAATCGTTGATCAAGCTGGAAGTACAGATAATTTTCGGCACTTGAATTCCTTCTCGGCTCAATGTGCTGAGTACCTCCATGCCGTCCAGTTTCGGCATGATGCAGTCCAGGACTAAAACGTCCGGATGACTCATGCGGATCCGCTCCAGGCATTCTTGTCCATCTTTGCAGCTCGGTAAAAGCAGCCAATCGTTTTTCTTCCGCAGTTCTTGTTCCATTTGTTGTCTAATTTCGCTGCTGCTTTCACACAGCAGGATTCTGATCTGTTTCATTCTGTTCACTCCTCTGTTCGTTGTTTCCATTTTATGGAATTTCAATTGAAAAAGAAGTCGAAACGGGTCGAAGTCCACGGAAAAGTTTCTGCTTTTTTGCCTGTTTTTGAACTCAAGCGAAAAGAAATGCCTGAATTTCAGGCATTTCCTTAGTTTCTGTCTGTTATTCGCTTTGAGCTTCCTGCAGCATCCAATCAATATAGATGCCGTAACCACTTTCGGGCTGACTGGTAACCATGTGCGTTACCGCTCCGATCAGTTTTCCGTTTTGAAGAATTGGAGAGCCGCTCATTCCTTGAATAATACCGCCGGTTTGATTCAATAAAGCCGGATCCGTAACCTGAAAGCGTATTCCTTTTACGGCTTGTCCGTTTTGTTTTCGCACTTCTGTGATTTGAATGGAATATCGTTGCGGGATTGTGCCCTGCACCACGGTATAAATTTCTGCCAGCCCTACCGTGGCTTCCTCGCGCGAGGCTACAGGCACGCTGATAGAAGTGGAAGGATAGGTTTGGACTTTCCCATACAGACCATAAATCGTATTCTTGCTGACCGTCCCAATCGGAATTAAACTATCCGACTGGCAGATTTTTTCACCCGGATTGCCAGAACTGGAACGGCGAACCGAAACGACGGTAGCTTCGAAGATCTGTCCCATGGTGACGTCCGCAGGACGGCTTTGACCTTCTTCAGCGATTTCATGTCCCAATGCCGCAAAGGTTTGCGTTGCCGGATCATAGTAAGTCATGGTTCCGACGCCTTTAATCTTATCTTTGACGTACAATCCGGTCTTAAATACTTTCTCTGATGCCAAATAACAGACAAACAAAGAAGCAGCCTCACGCTGCCCGTTACGGATTACAGTGACAGGAACTTGATTTCTCTCTTTCTGCAGCGTTTTCAAATTGGCAAATAACTCTTCCAGAGAAGAAACCTGTCTGCCATTGGATTCAATAATCCGGTCCCCTACCTGTATCGTCCCTTCCTTCGCTGCGGACAACGTTTCCCCATTGACTTCAAAATCATACATTCCACTGACATAAACGCCTTCGTAATTGACTGTGATCGCAATTGTATCGCCGCCCAGAATCACCGTTTTCTCCTGAGCTTGTATCGGCAACAGCGTTAACGTCAATAGGAAGGCCGTTAAACCCAAAAACCTTCTCATGGCCTCACCTCCGCAGTACTGATAGTATGGCATTCCGCGGATTTCGTTATAGCCTGAAAATCTTACCAAAGCCTGAAAAGCAGGCTCTGATCCGGTTGTTTAGTTGATTTTGAAATGATGAAATTCACTCAGAAACTGACGTATCTTCCCCTGTGTTTGTGAAAAAGCACGGTCAGTTTGACCGTGCCTCATTCACTTTCATTTGATTGCGCTGGAATAATTCCTGGGCGGCCTGACGAGCGGTAAGCGACAATTCGCCCTGAGAAATCAGCGCCAGCTGATCAATGCGCTCATCCTCACTCAGCCGCTGAATTTGTGTCTCTGTAAAATCCTGTCCTTGGCGTTTAGTCACATGATAGTGTTGATCTGAGCACGCTGCAACCTGCGCCAGATGCGTTACGGAAAAAACCTGGGCATCATGGGCCAGCAGACTCATCTTCAAACCGATCGCCGTAGCCACCTGGCCGCTGACGCCGGTATCAATTTCATCAAAGATGACAGTCTGAATGCCTTCTAAACGCGTAAAGATCGTTTTCAACCCGAGCATTAACCGGCTTAGTTCCCCACCGCTGGCAACCTGGGTCAGCGAACGCACCGGTTCGCCTGGATTCATGGAAATCATAAAGTCTGCTTCATCCAGACCATGAATTGAAGGCTTGGCCTCTTTCAGATGCAGGACAAAGCGGGCATGCGGAAGCATCAGGTCATGCAAATGAATTTCGACTTCCTTCTGCAATGACAGAGCTTTCTGCTGCCGCACCTGACGCAGCTTCAAGGCGGTTGCTTCAAACTGTTGATAGGCTGACTGAACCTGCAGCTGCAGCTGCTGCAGATATTCCTGGCGATGCTCCTGCTGATCCAGCTGCTGCCGGAAGTTCGCTTCCTTTTCCAGAATTTCATCCAAACTGCGGCCGTATTTTCGTTTTAACCGGTTGATTTCAAACAGCCGGCTTTGGACTTCATTGATCTGTTCCTCACTGAACTCCAGGGATTCAAAGTAGCTTTGCAGCCGCTCTTTTAAATCCTGCAGTCCATAGTAATGCTCGTTAAGCGCCTCGCTGATTTCGGCCAGCTCCTTTTCTTCCGGAAAACCACCGGTCAGCCGTGCTGCCTCATAGAGCTGTGGTACAGCACTTTGTTCCCCATCGAGGATTTCGAGACTTTCCGCCACCCGCTGATAAATTTTTTCCCGGGCGGCAATGCGGTGCTCAATCGCTTCCAGTTCCTCGTCTTCCCCAGGTTTTAACTGAGCCTGTTCGATTTCATTAAGCTGAAAGCGAAGAAATTCCAAATCTTGTTCGGCTTTAGGACTGCGGGCTTCCTCCAGCTGATCCTTTAGCTGGTGATAGGTTTTAAATTGTTCTTTCACTGCAGCGATCAGTTCATCCTCATCCAGATATTGATCCAAAAGGTTCAGAAAAGAGCTGCGGTTTAACAAGTATTGCGTATCGTGCTGCGAATGAATGTCAATTTCATGCGATAACAAGTCACGGATTAAATTTGCTGTTGTCACCCGATGATTTAACCGCATCTGACTTTTGCCTTCGGCACTGATTTCCCGGCTGATGACTACGTCTTCATCGCCGTCAAAACCTGTTTCCTGAAGCATCGTCAGCACCCGGGGATTCTGGGTAAAATCAAAGACGCCTTCGATCAAAGCCTTTGCTTCCCCTTTTTTGACAAATCCTGCTTGGGCCCGCTGGCCGCAAAGCAAGCTGATTGCATCGATCAAAATCGATTTGCCCGCGCCGGTTTCGCCTGTAAACACACTGAAGCCCGCATCAAAATCCAAATCGGCCTCATCAATAAGAATGAAGTTTTTGACATACAGATGTTTAAGCATCAGCCTTCCTCCTTCCGGAATGATTTATGACCCGCAATATTCTTTTATCACATCAAACAAGCTCAGGATATCAATGCCTTCCAGCCGCCGGATTTTATTTAAGGATCCCTGCGGAACATACGTGTCGCCAATCCCGACCCGACGGATTGTCAGGTCAGCCTGATGATCTGCCGCCCATTCCAGAATCGCGCTGGAAAGACCGCCGGCCAGCATGTCTGTTTCATAGACGATCACTGGTTTTCCCTCTTCAGCCAGCTGCATCAGCATCGCTTCATCCAAAGGCTTGAAGAAGCGGGCATTGACGACTTTGACAGGCAGTGAATTGGTTAAGACCTTGGAAACGACCTTATCGACATCCGACCCATAAGTCACAACGGTGCAGCAGTGATCCGGTTCCTCGTTCACGATGCTCCAGCTGCCGATCGGAATCGGTTCGGCTTGGGGCAATTCGTTATACAGCGCTGTGCCACGAGGATAGCGTAAGGCCATCGGATGGGATTGGGCAAATGCGGCAGCCATCAGCTGCTGAGCTTCTGCAGCATCCTTCGGCTGCGCCAGAATCAGATTCGGCAGTGACCGCAGGATCGCGATGTCGAAGACGCCGTGATGGGTGTCGCCATCCTCCCCTACTAAGCCAGCACGGTCAATGCCGATCACAACCGGCAAATCCATCCGGCAGATATCATGATTAATCTGATCGTAACAACGCTGCAGAAAAGATGAATACAAGGAGATAAACGGCCGCTTGCCGCTGATCGCCAGGCCTGCACAGAAGGTCGCGGCGTGTTCTTCGGCAATGCCGCAGTCAAAAGAACGTTCCGGATAGACCGCAAAGAACTTCTCCAGCTTGCTGCCGGTAATCATCGCCGGGGTGACCGCAACGATATCCTTGTTTTCTTTAGCCAGCCGAATCAATGTTTCGCTGATCACTGAAGACCAGGAAAGATAGCCGGCCGGGGTGGATGACAAAGGCTTTCCGGTCGCGGGATTAAACGGTCCGACGCCGTGCCATACACCTTCCTTGTCCTCCTCACAATAGGAATAGCCCTTTCCTTTTTTCGTCAGAACATGGACGACGACAGGCCCCTGATGCGATTTGGCAACGTTTAAAATCTGAATCAAACTCTTGATGTCATGACCATCGACCGGTCCTAAATATTCCAGACCGAATTCACCGAAAACACCTGTATCAATGACCCCTTTTTTCACAGCGTCTTTCATATTCTGCAGACCCGACAGAACAGCCTGACCGACATTGTTGCGGTTCAGCGCTGTCTTGAGATCATTTTTGAATGTGTTATAAGGCTTGGAGGCCCGCAATTTGGCAAAATTTTGGGTTAAAACGCCGACATTTTCCGAAATCGACATGTTGTTATCATTAAAAATAATGATGATATTGCGCTGTTCGCTGCCAATTTGATTCAATGCCTCCAACGCCATCCCGCCGCCCAGAGCACCATCGCCGATCACCGGAACAATGTGATATTGTTCATGGTTGAGATCCCGCGCAACGGCCATCCCCAAGGCTGCCGACAGCGAAGTTGAAGAATGGCCGGCTTCCCAGACGTCATGTTCGCTTTCCGTCCGCTTTTCAAAGCCGGACAGACCTTCATACTGCCGCAGCGAATCGAACCGGTTCGCCCGGCCGGTTAATATTTTGTGGGTATAACATTGATGTCCCACGTCAAAAAAGATTTTATCCTGCGGCGAATCAAACACCTTATGCAGTGCGATGGTCAGCTCAACAACACCTAAATTGCTGGACAGATGTCCGCCGGTCTTGCTGACATGATCAATCAGAAACTCCCGAATCTGCTGCGCCAGGGCTTTCAGCTGCCGCTGATCCAGATCTTTCAGAAAGGAAGGATCCTGTATATCGGTTAAATCCATTTCCGCTAACCTCCTTATCTTCACTTAATACTGCCGGAATTCCATTGCGTCCAGAATCGCGATCAGCTGCTGCGTGTTCATGTCCATCTGACGAATCGCATCACGCGTCTGCCGATAGACTTCAGTCATCGCATCCTGCGCCTGGCCTAATCCCAATATTGTGACATAAGTCGATTTTTTATTGTCCAAGTCGCTGGCTGATTTGCCCAGCTCCTTGCTGCTTTTGGTAACATCCAGAATATCGTCCTGAATCTGAAAGGCCAGGCCCATTAAAGCGCCGATACGCCGCCATTGCGAAATCGCAGCGTCCTGTCCGGCTAAAATAGCTCCCATGACCAAAGGCGCCGTAAACAGACAGCCGGTTTTATAAAGATGAACTTCCTTCAGCTGTTCCAGCGTCACCGCCGCACTGTTTTCTGCTTCCAAATCTTTAATCTGGCCGAGGATCATCCCTTCGGCACCGCCGGCAGAAGCTAATTCCTTTACGATTTTCAAGGTTTTCATAGGATCCGCGCTGCTTTCTGCGGCGAGTGCAAAAGCCTGCGTCAGTAAACCATCGCCCGCCAGGATAGCCGTGGCTTCATTAAACTGCTTATGGCAGGTCTTGCGGCCGCGGCGGTAATCATCGTTGTCCATTGCCGGCAGATCGTCATGGATCAGAGAATAGGTATGCATCATTTCCAAAGCTCCGGCAGCCATGAAACCATCCTTTGCAACTAAGCCATAACCTTCCATAACCGCAAACAACAGCTGTGGGCGCAGCCGCTTCCCCTTTCCCATCAGCGAATACTCCATCGCTTCGCTGACTTCAGAGTGTTTCAGCAGCCGGCACTGACGCTGCAGGAATTCTTCAAATTCATTCATCATTCGTTTTCACCCTGACCTTCCTTTGTCTGGTGGCGAAGCATCAGCTCCTGGACTTTATTTTCATAGCCCTGAAGCTGTGTATCTAGATCCTGAACTAAATTCAAGCCTTCCTCAAACAGTCCGATCGCTTCTTCCAAAGCAATTTCATTTTTCTCGAGCAGCGATACGATTTGATCAAGCCGATCCATGGATTGTTCAAATGTGGGTTTCTCGCTCATGCCTGTTCCTCCTTTTCCTTAACGACAGCCGTGATCTGGCCGTCATGCAGACGAATCTGCATTTCTTCCTGAATTTTTACTTCCTGTACGGAACGAACCAAATGTCCGTTCTGCGCGATCAGGCCGTAGCCTCGCCCCAAAATTTTCAATGGAGAATAGGCATCCATCAGCCGGATCTTTTCTTTCAGCTGCTGCTGGCGAAGCATCAGCTGTTGTTTCTGATGGTGATTGAGATTCAGCCGCAGCTGTCCTAAACGCTGCTGCTGCAGATAGACATGCTTGGATGTCTGGTTCAGCAGAATCGCGCTGACCTGATCTAAGCGCGCCCGTTGGGTGCGCACGCGCTGACTGGTGTTCTGCAGTCTTGAAGTATTGTAATCCAAACGCATTTGAACCGGCTGAAGCAAAGTCATCGGATCTTGGAAAATCCGGCTTTCAGTCTGCTGCTCATAACGCTGCCGCTGCATCCGTAGTTTTTGATGAATCAAATAAATCAGCTGCTGACGTTGCCGCAGACAATATCCCTGGACTTCCGCCAGCTGCGGCGTTGCCATTTCGGCAGCCCCGGTTGGCGTAGGCGCCCGCCGATCGGCAACCAGATCGGCAATCGTAACGTCGACTTCATGCCCTACACCGCAGATCACCGGCGTCTTTAGATTCGCCAGTGTTCGGGCTACGCACTCCTCATTGAATGACCATAGATCTTCGATGGATCCGCCCCCACGGGCTAATATCATAACATCAAAGTTCAGTGCATCCGCCTGTCTCAGCGCCGCGCAGATCTGAGCCGCTGCCCCTTCACCCTGAACCAGTACCGGAATTTCGCTCACCTGAGCAACCGGCCAGCGCCGTGCCAGCGTCGTGATCACGTCCTGCCGGGCGGCCGTGTTTTTACCGGTAATGACAACGATTCGCATCGGATAGACGGGAATCGGCTTTTTTCTGGCGGGATCAAACAATCCTTCGTTATGCAGCCGGCGTTTGAGTTCTTCAAATTTTAAATACAGATCGCCTAAGCCGGTCGGCTTCATTGCCGTAACATAAAGCTGAAGCTGTCCGCTGGATTCAAAGATCGAGGTGTTGGCCTGGACTAGGACAGAGTCGCCCTCTTTCGGCTTGAATTGGCAGCGAACGGCGTTGGAAGCAAACATTACGCAGCTGATTCGGGACTTCTCATCTTTTAATGTAAAGTACCAATGTCCGCTGCGATGAGCCGTAAAATTGGATATTTCACCGGCAACGATCACCCTTTGGATCAAAGGATCCTGATCCAGTTTTCCTTTCAGGTAGCGGACAAGGGCGCTGACGCTCAGCTGCCGGTTTCTCATATTCTGTCCAATACGCCGTTAATCAGTCGATACGCTTCATCATCGCAGTAATCTTTTGCTAACCGCACGGCTTCATCAATAATAATCGCTGCCGAAGCTGTCTGATGATCCAATTCACTGCACGCTAAAAGCAGGATTGCCTGTTCGAGCACACCTAAGCGCTCAAAATTCCAGTCCTTTAAAGTCTCGTTAATGTATTGAATATATCGTTTTTCATTGTCCAAAGTATCCAGAATCAAAATATGGCCGAAATCGTCCAGCTCTTCTGGTTTCATTTCCATCACTTCTTCAATGATTTCATCTATCGGTTTGTTCAACAGACGATGCTGATACAAACAGATCATCGCTTTTTCTCTACAACTATGTCGGTTCATGTTAACCCTCCGCTCATTGTATTATTTTAGCATGAAAAACGGTTTGGCGAAACTCTTTCTCATGCCTTTTTACGGACTTTTGATTTGCCTTTTTTTTAACATTCGTATAGAATGGAAAACAGAACAGAAAGAAGGATCGATATGCGTTCTGCCTCATTCCCCGCTCGGTTATGGGGACATTTCAAGACGATTACGCTGCATAAGCTGCGGGTCACGCGGCTGTGTTTTAAAATGGGATTAATCAAACAGGGGCTGCTCCATGATCTGTCCAAATACAGTCCGATCGAATTCTGGTCAGGCGTCCGTTATTTTCAAGGATACCGCTCACCCATTGACGCTGAAAAAGAAGCCAAGGGTTATTCTGAGGGCTGGCTGCATCACAAAGGACATAACAAGCATCATTGGGAGTATTGGATTGACCGAAACAAGCAATGCGCCGGGCTATTCTGCGTCGAAATGCCGAAGCGCTATGTCGCGGAGATGGTCTGCGATCGGATCGCGGCCTGTCAGACATATCAGAAAGAAAAATATACGGATGCTTCCGCAATCGAGTATTTCCAGCGTGGCAGTGATCGCCAGTTCATGCATCCAGAGACTGCCGCTTTGCTCCAAACATATTTAGAATGGGTAAGGGATGATGGGATTGATGCGGCTTTTAAAAAGATAAAACAAGACTGGCGTAGAACGAAATCTAACTAAATAAAAGTTCTTACAAAGCTTGAGAGATTCCGATAAATCTTCGTGCCGTCAAATTGAGCAGTTCACCGCGGCTGCTTTTTTATTTACGCTCTCTAACACCCGATTTCTTTTTTCTTCCATCTTTCAGCTGTCAATCCTTACATAAAGCTGGCTGTCAAAAATTCCATTTTGAAGAGAAAAAAGATAATTCTAGCGCTGAAAAGAAAACTTGTCGGTTCTCAATCTACGCTTTAAAATGACAAGTGGAAAAGCTCTGTTCTGCTGAAAGCATGAAATCCACTCCCTTTTCAATGGATTTTGGCCGAACAGCTAGGATGAGGTCCTGTATGCGACATGTCGATTTAACCCAATTACCTCGGGACAAGCGTAATTATATTGCCTGGAATCAGGCCGCAGGTTTTCAGATTCCGTTTATCTATGATCATCTTCGCGGTGAAATGACGATTCTCCAAGCGAACAAAGGAAAACATGGGGAAGCTATCCTGGAGATTGAATTTGAGAATCGAATTATTCACTCGGTACCTGCCAGTTCTGTCAAAAATTGCATCCTGGGCCGGATTCTTCAAACCCGTTCTTTTGATTTCGTCACCGTTATCGGGCAGCAGTTTCAAGATGAGCGGCGCCATTATCAGATTGTTGGTCAGCGGCGCGGCGTTCTGAAATCCAACCCGCAGGCGACGCAGCGGGAAGTAGAAATTCTTTGTTTTTTGTGCGGGGCAAAAACATGGATGGCGGAAGAGCGGGTATTGCCGCCAAAGAACTGTGCATGCCGCCGATGCCGATATTCCCCATTGTCCGGAAGGCCTTCCATTGTCGAAACCGATCCCTGGATGATCCCGTTCTTTCCTGGTGGGATTGCGCAGGCCAGACAGTACACGCACGGTCAGAATCAGAAGCTTCGTTTTCGCTGTCCCTATTGCGGGAAAATAAGGGAAAAAGCGATCGCGATCTCAACTTTAAGCCGCACGCATTCGATCGGCTGTGCCTGTTGTTGGTCGGTTGGCCGTTCCTTTCCTCATCGGCTGATTAAATGTGTTTTGGACAGTCTTAAAGTCCCATATATTCAGGAAGCTTCAAGAAAAGATCTGCCTTGGGCTCAGACGTATTCCTATGACTTTTATTTACCTGAGCTGAATGCGATCATTGAAGCCCATGGGAAGCAGCATTACGAAGAAGGAACAGGTTATTTTAAGAATGCGCTGAAAAAAAACAGAACGGCCGACCTCCATAAGAAGCAGCTGGCTTGTGATCATGGAATTCCGCCTTTCCGATACATTGAGATCAACTGCCGAAAGAGTGAAACAGAATTCATAAAGAATAATCTTCTCCGCTCTCCCCTGCCTGCACTTCTGAACAGCGATCTGACGGAGCTTGATTGGCTGCAGATAACAAGAACTGCCTGGAAATCAGAGAAATTAAGTATCCTTGCCTACAGTCTCGATAATCCAGACAAATCAGTGCGAAATATCGCAAAGCATTTCGGGGTTGGCCGGGATCTGGTCAAAGAGGTTCAAGTCAGCGCCGGCATTTACGATGCCGCCAAAGAGCGAAAGCTGGGTGTAAAGCGTCAGCAGGCATTCTACGCTGATCGAACAAAACTGCGGGATGAAAAAATATGTCAGCTTAAACGCAGTCATCCCCAATTCTCTACGCAGGATATCGCTGAAAGGGTGGGGATGGAGCGGCATGCGGTATATCGGATTTTACAGCAAAAGGGTCTCTATGACGATCAAACTGAGAAAGCAAATAAGCATTTAAAAATTTCTGCTTCCCGGAAAAGAATAAAAGACTCTGAGATTCGGCAGATCTGCCAGCTCAAGCTCGATAATCCTGAGATTTCAGCACGTGAAGCAGGACGAATGACCGGTCATGGTCATAGTACGATTATGCGGATTTGGTCTGATAACCAACTCATTAAGTGCCGATAACGATCCAATGATAGCGAAGTTGAATCAGACTCAGAAAACATCGCTCAGTGAGCAAAGTTCAGCACAAAACAGCGATTCTCTGCAATCTCATCATGATATTGAAAAAACGTCTCTGTGCTTTCGTCATCAGATAATCTGAAACAGAAGCAAGAAACGTTTGAATGTCGGTTTGATTTCAAAAGACAGATCCTGAATCACTCAAGATCAGTTGTATGCCTGCAGGATGCGATCGAGTTCTTTCTGGGTAACCGGGATCGCGGAACCATGCCGGACATCTTCATTCGGCAAGGTGTATTCCCCTTCCGCAAGCCACTGAAAGTCTGCGGTTTCGCCAAGCTGAGAGAAGCGGGCAATATAGAAGCATTGATTCGGGTAATTGTCAACGTAGAGATAGTACACTCCCGGCTCATGCAGGGACGGCAGCGTAAACGGACCTTCAATATATTTGCGATTGTAGATAAACAGGTCGTCATAGCGGCGTGTAAAGCCCTGACTTAAATCCTGAGTGCTCGTATAGAAAATTGTCTGTGCGGCTTCGCGTTCATCTTTATAAAGCATCCAATATTGGCCATGCATGCGCAGAATCGTGCCGTCAATCACTTTGTAGCCCGGATTAAACAGCGCCATCGGATAAGTAAATGTCGCGAAATCCTGAGTCGTTACCGCAAACATCGAACCGCTCTTGGGATCCTGCGCATCGGAATAATAGATCACATAATCCCCTGTTTCAGGATCATACGTCATTTCTGGAGCCCAGGCCCGGCTTCCGGTACTGTATAAGCCTTTGTCAAACCAGGCCACGCGATGCAGTCCATGATCGCTGAAATTCACCAAATCTTCGCTTTTCCAGACATAAATGGATGGATTGTCATAGCCTTCTGTCGCTAGAATAACAAACTTTCCTTCTTTGTCACGGCCGATAAACGGATCCCGCACACGTCCGGTTCCCAAATTGCTGGTTAAAATGGATTTTCCCTGATTGAGGTCAGTCCAATGCAGACCGTCCTGACTGTAGGCAAACTTTCCGGTTTCCTTGCCGAGATCGCCATTAAAGTAGGACAGGATGTAGCCGGCATAAGCATCGAGGACAACCGCGTCCATCGTCAAAGTATCCTTGAGTTCTCCCTGCATCAGCGTCGCTTCCAGCTGTACAGGGACGCGTTCCTCTTCCGGATGGGTCTTGATCAGAACGTTCTTTTCTAAACGCAGATTACCGCTGATGACCTTCCATTCAATCTGGCTGCCATTTTCTGCGATCGTGGGCAGTGAGCTTCCAGCGTTCAATAGTGTTCCTAATGTAATCGGCAGCGCTTTGACATCACGCAGCAGCTTGGTCGCCGGTGTTTCAGCGCGGATTGTGATCAGATAATCGCGTTGGAATGAACGATTCTTGACTTTCGTTGTCAAGGTCAGCGTCACTTCCTGATCCCCTTGTTCAACCGTGGGTTTTGTGATCACTCCGGCATTGTTCTCCACCTTTAAAAACGTGGGATTGCTGCTCGTCCATTGCGCTTCATACTGACTGTCCACTTCCGGATACAGCGTTAAATTTTCCTGCAGATCTTCCGCATTGGGGATGGTGATTTCACTGAGCAGAACTTCGGGGTAAAAGCGGTCGAATTCATCTTCAACCTCCGCTGCACTCAACGCTTTTTTACGGATTTGGAAGTCCTGAAACTGTCCTTCCATACAATCGCCGTAAGCAATCGCATCCTTGCCGACAACCAGCCACGATTTTTCGATTTGATTGATTGAGGCTCCGATCTGACCGTTCATCGCTGGCTGTCCGTTAAGATAAACGGATACCTGAGTTGCTTGGAAGACTAGCACGACTTGGTTGTAGCGATGGGTGTTCAGGGTAAATTCACTGTTGGAAATCAGCCATTGTTCCTGTCCTTCCGCCTTCATCTGCAAAGCCATCCCCTGCAGTGTACCCTCTTCCCGCGCGGTCAGATTGGTCAGCTTCATGATCTCCGCCTGATCATTGACGACGGAAATCAAAGGCAAATCCGGGACATTGGTTGCTGGTTTGATCCAGAAACTGATTGTTGCCGTATCACTGCCATTTAAGATCGTGCTTTCCATCGTATGTTCCGCATCATTCGTCAAAAGATAAGCATCCATCTTAATTCCTTCCCGCCATGTCCATTCCGGGGCTTTGGTGGAATTGTAATATTCGACTTCGGCCGTATCCACGGCCTGACTGGTGTCGGTAATGTGGGTGGTTTTTGTATTTTTTTGACAGCCGCCGAGCAGGCAAAGGCTCAGCAGTGAAAGAATCATCTTATTGAGTACTGACAGAGAAATCATTCCTTTCTTCTATTCTTTCTTCTTAGTATACAAGAAAATAAGCATGAACACCATGCTTACTTAAGGGTTTCGGCAACCAGTTTCTTCATTAACTGACGCTGTTTGGCAATGAGTTGAGTTTCATCAAGACCGCATAACTGTCTGTTTTTGACTTTCCAGTTCCCCGCAACCATGACGTGTTCAATCCATTCTGATCGTCCGTCAAAGATCAAGTTCTGCAGGACATCGCTGAAATCGGACGTACTGATTAAAGGCTGAAAGTCAGGTTCATGAAGCCGCAGGAAGATCAGATCGGCCTGCATCCCGGGTTTCAAAATTCCCGTCTGCGGCCAGCCACTGCAGCGAGCACCCCATTCGGTTGCCATTTTCCAAACAGTTTGTGCAGGATTTGGGACATGTTGATCACGCAGAAGTAAATATTCCAATTTCATGACATCCATCATCTGCAGTCTTCCCCAATCGGTGCCAAGTCCGATTTCAATATCGTTATCGAGCATGATTTTTAACGGACTGACGCCATTCTGCGATTTTAGATTGGAGATGGGACAGTTGATCATTCGAACGTGGTTCTGTGCCGCCAGCTGAATCGCTTCTTCCGAGGCTTTGCAATTATGAATTAAAACGCTATGTTCGTCCAATAATCCCGCCTGGACATAAGCTTCGATGGTGTGCGCATAGTCCTTCGATTGAATTGTTTTTACGGCCAGTTCGGTTTCCATACAATGCGCCTTAAATAAAGCTGCAGGATAATTTCGTTTCCATGCTTGCGCCTGGGCGCAGGCTTCCACGGACCATCCGCTTTCTTCCGGCAAAGGCAAAGCGGTTCTCAATAAGGGCTGATCGTCTAACTGAGAAGGATTGTCAGCTTCCAAAGTTAAACGTATCCCGCTCAACTCCCCTGCCTTTTTCTTCGCTTTATAATCCTGTTGGAATAAGCGGCAGTCAAAAACGGTGGTTATCCCCTGTTTCAGCATGGAACTGTATTCATACAAAGACAGCGGGACGCGTTCTTCCTCAGTACATTGACCCAATGCTCTGATAAAACGTTGCTGAATCTGGCCCTGGGGTGAATCATTAAGCCATTGAGCCACTGGCATATCCATAAACAAACCGTGGGTGACTGTACTTGTACCATGAAAATGGGCGTTCACCATTCCAGGAAGCACCAGTAAATCATGGCAATCCAGTTCATCACCGCCATCATCAAAATCGACAATTTGATCGGAATGCAAAAAGAGATCTTGCTGAATCAGATGCGATTGTGAGTCAAGCTGCCAGACATTTTTTAATTTCATTGTCATCTTCCTCATCTATTTCCTTAACCAAAGTATACCATATTCTCCTGATTCTTGGCTTTGGATTAAAGTAAAAGATGAGTCAGCTTCAACTCATCTTGATCTATCTGATTCTCTATATAACAGTCTCGTTATTTCACTTTCATATGTGAAACTTAGCTACTTCTTATTACTCTATTTAACTCAACTTCATATTCTTTTATTACACTTACGATTTTATCAAAGGATATTTTTTCACCAAATAACATATTCTTCATGCTATCGTAATCTTTAGAAAAGATTTCTAATCCATCAGCAGCAGGAATCAGCTTTAGATTTCCAGACATAATATCATCATACTTTGCCCAATTACTTGCATAAAATTTCTTTTTAAAATCAATCACCGATTTTAACAGATTTAAGTTCTCAAAACTTTTTTCTTTAATATCGGTCAATAACATTTTATATACATCATAGAAATGTCTAGAATATCTTGTCGGATAATTCCCATTGACTCTGTTCGTTTCTCGATGAAGTATTGTGATTTTTTCGTAAAATGTTCTTAAAGAGTCAACGGCTACGACTTCAATGTTTTCGTTAAATACATTAGAATACACTTCTTCAATATATGTTTGTATTCTCCTTTTGCTTGCAGGAATAGGCTCAGCTAAACTCCCAATTTCTAGCCTAATTACTTGTAATACAGAGCTATTCTGATGGTTTTTAGGATAATCAAAGCAAATTGTCTGTTCATCAGTTTCATCAATATAAAAACGATAATTTCTGTCTTTTAAAATTTCTTTAAAATCTTTTTGAAGTGTCGGCAAAAATACGCCACGAAGAAAAACTTTCGTGTCATCATTTAACTTGTCATTGAATTTTAATTGCTTGGTATTACTTCTATCTTCATAAGGCTCTAGACTACCATAGCCCATAACCTTCCAATCCAAAGCCAAATCTATATCTTCTGAAAACCTTTCTATCAACTTATATACTTTCGATAGACTTGTACCGCCTTTGAAAATAATAGAGTCTTTATATTTAAAATCTTTAAACAAATACTTTAAAATAATACAAACCCATAAATGTGTTTTGAATAACTAATTCCAACTCTTCACTTGAAATTTGTAATAGTTTGCTCGTCATTTTTCTTTTGTATCCTTTCTAAAACCTCTTGAATCCAAAAAGGTAATTTTAAAGTATCCTTTAACAAATCTTCACTAATATTTTTAGAAAAAATTGTAAATTTTTGAATATCATTATTGCTAATGTTATTTTTTCCAATCGCTTTAATGGCTTGTATCAGAATAGATAATTCTTTTGAATAAGAGGTGATATTTCTATTTGTTGTGTGTTTAAAAATAATCTTCTTATTCCTATAAAGATATTCTCTGTACGGTCCATCAGAAATATAAACATATTCGTTAGGCACTTGTGTAGAAAGGCCTGTGTAATTCAAGGCTGTATCCCCGGTTGGCGATATTGTCCACGAAAATTTATCTGCAATCTTATCGGCAACAGCGTTTGTATCTGGATAAGAATATTCATTTAAAATCTCACTAAACTTAGGCTTTGTATATAATCCATCAATAAGTCTAGTAATCTTACCTTCTTCATTTAAACGATATAAAATGGATTTGATTGTATTTTTTGTTCCCAATCTGTAAAAATCATGAATCGAATAAATTTTACCTTTATTTTCAGTCATAATGTTTTCTATTTGAGTGGAAATCGAATTCATTTGCATCGCCTCCTTGCACCTATAATTATATACTTTTGGGTGCATACAGTCAATTTAAAAGAAATGATTTTCTCTTTCAATCACGCTTGTCGAAGGAGCTGTTCCATCATTTTGGCTGCACCGTCTTCACGATGCGATAAAGCGTGATGACGAACCATGGCTATGACTTCATCCGTCGCATTAGCAACCGCTACATTGTGATAAACAGCCTGAAGCATAGGCATATTTAAATATCTCTTTAGTATGAATACTATTAATAGCTTTTTCAAATTGATCACATAATTGAACTTCGTCTATGAACAAGTAATTATTTATTATTTCATCGTAATGTTCCAAATTGAAATCATGCAATATCATCACTATTGACCAAAATCAAAAAAATTCATTTTTGGTCAATAGAATCGTTCTTAGAGGCAAAATTTTCTTATTTATTTAAACCGTATAGATAATATCTGCATCAAGGTGAAGCACAAACTAAAAATAGAGAATATAAAAAGCACCTCACAAGCAATAGTAAGCCAGCAAAGAGGTGCTTTGTCCAACCTATCTTGATCAGACAAACGTTTTTTGCTTCAATTAAGCTTGTCCAAGGAGCTGTTCCATCATCTTGGCTGCACCGTCTTCACGATGCGATAAAGCGTGATGACGAGCCATGGCTAAGACTTCATCCGTCGCATTGGCAACCGCTACACTGTGATAAACAGCCTGAAGCATAGGCAGATCATTGGCGTTATCCCCACAGGCTACGGCTTCTTCCGGCGTGCAGTTCAATTGCTGCATCACCCACCGCACAGCATCGCCCTTGTTTGCTAACGGATGCAGAATCTCCAAATTTGAAGGATGTGAAGATGTTAATGAAATTCCCTTCTCCTGCGATAATAGATCGATCAGAGCCTGCTTCTTCTCTGGAAAATCCCGGCTTGTAATGAAATGAATTTTGGCAATCTGAGCATCTGGCAAAGTATCCAGGAAATCCTTACCCGATTCCCAAATTCGATTCTTTAAAATGTTCTCTAAATAAGATCCGGCAATTTTCAGCGCCTTTCGATCATCCAAAATCGCCAGATGACTATGCAGATGTCCTTCAATCAAACAACTCCAGTGTGGATTCATTGGTTCTGCCAAGGTCAACAACGCTTTAGCTTTGGAAGCGGGAAGCGTATTGGAAACTAACGTTTCTCCAGTCTGATTATCAACGATCAGTCCGCCATTAGCCGTTACGATCCAATGAATTTTCTTTTGTTGGCGCAGCCATTGAGGAATCTCACTTAACGGCCGGGAGCTGCATGGAACAAACTCCACACCGCTCTCTAAAATCCGGCTCAGGATTTCTTTTGTTGACTCAGAAAGCTCAAAATGTTCGTTTAACAAAGTGAAGTCTAAATCTGTTACAATTAAGCGAATTGAATTCATAAGTTCTCCTTTATATTTTTTCATAAACTGCGCAGTTTTTAAACTAAAATTAATGATATAAGAAAATGCAGACAATAAGCTAAATTATCTGCATCAATAAGATGAAAAGTTAAAAACCCTATTCCCACTCTATTGTCGCGCAAGGTTTCGGTGACAAATCATAACAAACCCGATTCACGTTGGCAACTTCATTCAGGATACGATCCGTAATCCTGCTCAGCACCGCCCAATCGATTTGTTCAATCGAAGCCGTCATCGCATCAATCGTATTGACAGCCCGAATAATCACCGGATATTCAAAACAGCGCGCGTTGTTCTTAACACCAACAGACTTGAAATCAGGGACAATCGTGAAATATTGCCAGACTTTCTTATCTAAAGCCGCTTTGGCAAACTCTTCACGCAAAATCGCATCAGATTCCCGCACCGCTTCCAGCCGTTCTCTTGTAATCGCGCCTAAGCAGCGAACACCCAATCCCGGTCCTGGGAACGGCTGACGGAAGACCATCTCATACGGCAAGCCTAATTCCAGGCCGCATGCCCGGACTTCATCTTTAAACAGATAAGTCAAAGGCTCAACCAGCTCAAAGTTCATGTCTTCCGGCAAACCTCCGACGTTATGATGCGATTTGACAACCTTTGCCGTTTTGGTTCCTGATTCCACGATATCCGGATAGATCGTTCCCTGCGCCAGGAAATCAATGCCTTCCAGCTTCCGTGCTTCTTCTTCAAATACACGGATAAATTCCGCACCGATAATCTTCCGCTTCTGTTCCGGATCGGCAACGCCTTCCAGCTTCGTTAAGAACCGCTCGCTGGCATCCACATAAATCAGGTTGGCCTCCATCTGATGACGGAACACATCAATAACGCTCTCCGATTCCCCTTTGCGCATCAAGCCATGATTGACATGCACGCAGACCAGCTGCTTGCCAATCGCCTTGATCAACAAGGCTGCTACAACCGAAGAATCGACCCCGCCTGACAAGGCTAACAAAACTTTGCGGTCGCCTACCTGGCGGCGGATCAATTCAATCTGATCGGCGATGAAGTTTTTCATATTCCAATTCGCTTCAGCGTGGCATTTTTCAAACAAGAATGTCTTTACAATTTCCTTCATTTCCGCTTCATCCGCTGGCCATTGCGCGAGGCTGTCCGCACACTTCGTTTTCGCATAATCGACGGCCAAGACAGGAACTTGCGCCGCATAGACATGATCGCCGACTTCAATCGCCTTTCCGTCTACGATGTTCAGCGGACCGCCGTTTAAAATGATGCCTTTGACGTTATCCAGCTTCGCTAATTCTTCCTTGGTGATGTCGTGCGGCTTGATCTCACTGTATACACCTAAATCACGGATCATCCGCGCCAGCACGGTATTTTCATCGCTGCCTAAATCTAAGATTAAAATCATATCCTGTTTCATTGCTCTTCCTCCTTCAAATTGTCATGCTCGCTGCTTTCTTTCAGAAAAAGACCGGAGTTCGCTTATCCGATCTTTTTACAGGGTCAAGGGAAAAATTTATTTCATTGAGCTTTTGTCTTTAACGATGACGTCATGCGCTCCACCTTCAACAATCGAGGTTGCGGAAACTAACGTCAGCCGGGCATTCTGCTGCAGCTCAGGGATGGAAAGCGCACCGCAGTTGCACATCGTCGATTTCACCTTATACAATGTCAAGGTGACGTTTTCCTTCAGCGTCCCCGCATAAGGAACATAGGAATCAACGCCTTCTTCAAAGCTGAGCTTCTGCGCGCCGCCCAGATCATAACGCTGCCAGTTGCGGGCACGGTTGCTGCCTTCGCCCCAATACTCTTTGACATACGTGCCGTTGACCATCAATTTGGTTGTCGGCGATTCTTCAAACCGGCTGAAGTAGCGGCCAAGCATGACAAAGTCTGCGCCCATCGCCAACGCTAGGGTAATATGATAATCGTAAACGATACCGCCGTCAGAACAGATTGGAATGTAGATGCCTGTTTCTTCAAAGTATTCATCACGAGCTTTGGCAACCTCGATTACCGCTGTCGCCTGTCCGCGGCCAATGCCTTTGGTTTCACGCGTAATGCAGATGGAACCGCCGCCAATTCCCACTTTAATGAAATCCGCCCCGCTTTCCGCCAGGAAGCGGAATCCTTCACGGTCCACAACATTGCCGGCTCCCACTTTTACGCTGTCACCATATTTCGCACGAATCCATGAAATTGTACGCTTCTGCCATTCGCTGAAGCCTTCCGAGGAATCAATGCACAGTACATCTACGCCCGCTTCAACCAAAGCTGGAACGCGTTCCGCATAATCGCGGGTGTTGATGCCGGCGCCGACGATGTAACGCTTGTGACAATCCAGCAGTTCATCCGGATTTTCCTTATGCGTAGCATAATCCTTACGGAAAACCAGATATAAAAGATGCTGGTTCTCATCAATAATCGGCAGCTGGTTCAGTTTGTGTTCCCAAATCAAATCATTGCAGTCCGACAAGGTATCGCTCTCATGCCCCACGATCAGCTTGTCGTAAGGCGTCATGAATTCCGCAACCTTGGTTTCCGGAGCCATGCGGGATACACGGTAGTCACGGCTGGTCACCATTCCAACCAACCGGCCATTTGCGGTTCCGTCCTCGGTTACCGGCATCGTGGAATGTCCTGTTTCCTCGACCAGTTCGAGTACCTGAGCCAATGTCATATCCGGTGTAATGTTGGAATCGCTGACAACGAAGCCGGCTTTGTGATTCTTGACGCGGGCCACCATCGCCGCCTGACTTTCAATCGACTGTGAACCAAAGATGAACGAAACGCCGCCTTCCTTAGCCAAAGCAACGGCCATCCGGTCATCGGAAACTGCCTGCATGATCGCGCTGACCATCGGAATGTTCATTTCAATCGCAGGTTTTTCGCCTTTTTTGTATTTCACTAATGGTGTCTTTAAACTGACTGACGTTGGAACGCACTCGCTGGAAGAATAGCCTGGAACTAACAGATATTCGCTGAACGTATGAGACGGTTGATCATAGTAATATGCCATAATTTCGCTCCTTTTCCCTTTTGTATTATCCATGATTATAATGAAATTATGCCCCAAAGTAAAGGATTAAATGAACCGTTTTGAAAATTTTTACAATTCTTACGAGAAAAGGCGGTTTTCCGGTAAAGGAAAGTCCGCCTTCACTTAACGTAAACGAGAGTATAAGGTATGGATTGCGTGCTGATCCACATCCATCAGTGCTTCATGCAGCGCTTCGCTCCAGGTCGGATGCGCTACAATGACCCGCTGGCAGTCATCCACCGTTAAATGCAGACTGACAGCCTGAGCGATCGTGCCAATCCAATCGCTGGCATGCGCCCCGACGATGATTCCGCCTAATATCTGTCTTGTCGCGGCATCCGCAATCAGTTTGACAAAACCGCGCGGGGCTTGTTCGATCATTGATTTGGCATTGCCCAGCGTACTGGTCTTGCCAATAAGGATTTCTCTTCCCTGCGCCTGTGCTTCTTCCTCGGACAATCCGACCCAGGCTGCTTCCGGATGGGTATACAGACAGGAAGGAATGCACGTCAGATCAAACTGCGGCTTCCGCCCCAGCATCGCATCCACAGCATTGATAGCCTGAGCACTGGCCAGATGTGCCAGCTGAATCTGACTGGCCACATCGCCGGCGGCATAAATCGTTGGAATTGAGGTCTTTCCGCAGGCATCGGTTACCAAGCGGCCGCGCTCCTGTAACAGTTCTAGATCACAGTCACACAGCACCGGTTTACGTCCGGTTGCGGCGATGATCCATTCACCCTGAGCTGTCTGCGGTTTCTCTTTTTCGAGATAGTCCACCTCCGACGCCCGAATCTGCGTGATGGAAACATCGCAATGAATCTGGGCCCCTCGCCGTTTCAGGATCATCTGCAGGTTCTGCGCGATTTCCCGATCCGCCTGAATCAACGGCCGTGGTGCCGCTTCTAAAAGCGTTACAGCCACGCCAAGATCCAATAACAGATCCGCAAACTCCAGACCAATCACCCCGGCGCCAATGATGACAGCCTGTTTAGGTAAAGGTCTGTCCCAGGCCAGCACCTGATCCGAGGTCATCGCGTGTTCGATTCCTGGAATCGGCGGAACAGAGGCTTTCGAGCCGGTTGCGATTAAAATGTGCTCGGCCTCGATTGTTTCGTCGTTGACACATACGGTCTGCGCGTCAATGATTCTAGCTTCGCCTGTGATATATTGAATTTGATTGCCTTTGATCAACTGAGCAATCCCCTTCTGCAGTTTGGCAACGGTTTCTTCCTTTTGCCTGCGCAGTTGGTCGCTGTCAAAGTCAAAAGCCGCGTACTGCGCCGCTGTATGCAGCTGATGGGCTTGGTATAACAAACTTTTAGTTGGAATGCAGCCGCGGTTCAGACACGTGCCGCCAACCTGATCTTTTTCAATTAAAACAACCTGCATCCCGCATTGCGCCGCGTGAATGGCCGCTTCATAGCCGGCTGGACCGGCGCCGAGAATTACAAGTTCAGTTTTGATTACCATGTAGACTCCTGCCCTTCTATTTCTTGACTGATCCATGCGATGCACTCTGGGATCAGCGGATGTTCTGCGGCGGCCCTTAAGGCGCACGAATGCAGCGCCTCTGGAATCAGCGGACAATCCTGAAGCAGCTCTTGCAAGGTGCTGATCGCCGCTTCATCCATCGCATCGCTGTACAGCCGGCAGGCTGTAATCCGCTGCGGCTGCAGCTGCAGCTGAACCTGAATCTCGCCCCATCCAAAGCGTTTCTCAAGGCACAGATCAGCCTGGAATTTATCTGGAAGCAGCCATGCTTCACTTTGATATTCGTTAGCCAGCTGCCGGATTTCCGTTAGTTGCTGCGCTGTCCATGACCAAGGCGTCCCCGGCTGACCATAAACCTGCTGCATCGCTTCCCGCAGCGCTGTTTTAAGCTTGTCAATCGTGATGTCCGGAGCACATTCTTTCAAATTGATGATTCGCCGGCGCACTGAATCAACGCCATTGCCTTTTAGTTTTGCCTGGGAAACCCGCAGATATCGGCCTACCTTTTCACCATCGGTATCCACCAGCAGCGTTCCATGGTGGAAGCTGCCGTAAGGACCATGATAAAAGGCATTGCCGGAGAACTTGCGCCCTTCCACCGTCAGATCATTGCGGCCGGAGAACTGCGCGTTAATCCCGAATTGCCGCACCGCCTGCAGAAGCACAGAGCATTGTTTATGCAGATCAAATTGATCGGAGGGCATCAGGATTGTGAAATTCAGATTTCCCAGATCATGGTACACCGCTCCGCCCCCGGAACAGCGCCGGGCCAGCAATCCACCATCCTGCCGCAGCGCCGCTAGCCGGCACTCCTTTAACGGATTCTGATTTTTGCCGATCACGACGGTATGTTCGTTCTGCCACAAGTACAGGATAAGCTGTCCTTCAAGATGATCGCAAAGCCATTTTTCCATCGCTAAATTAAAGTAAGGGTCAAAAGTCTGACCCTCTGCAAAATACAACATCGTTTATCCGTTTTCCTTCTGCCAGCGCAGGATTGGATGCCGAGCTGCCTGAACTTCATCAATGCGGCCAATCGGCGTCATCTGCGGACAAGCATGCAAAGCCTGGGGATCCTGAGATGCAAGATCGAGCAGTTCGTTTAAGACGCGCACCGCTTCATCCAGCACCGCCTTCGGTTCGGTTTCCGTCGGCTCGACCATCAAGGCTTCCTCGACGATCAATGGGAAATACATCGTCGGCGGATGAATGCCGCGGTCGATCATACCTTTGGAGATATCCATGGCATTGATCCCCAGCTGCTGATGCTGGCGCTTCAACGTCATGACAAATTCATGCATGCATGGCTGATCCACCGCCATATCGTAGCGCCGGCTCAGTTCATGTTCAAGATAGCGGGCGTTGAGCACAGCCACCTGACTGGTTTTGCGCAGGCCTTCTTTGCCTAAGATCATGACATACGTCAAAGCGCGGACCATCACGCCGAAATTGCCATAAAACATCTTCATTCGGCCAAGACTCTCCGGACAATTCTCATGAATCTGACCGTTTTCAATCCGCGGTGCAGGCAAATAGTCAATCAGATGCTTTTTGACGCCGATCGGCCCGCTTCCCGGTCCGCCGCCGCCATGCGGCGTAGAGAATGTTTTATGCAGGTTCAGATGAACGACATCAAAGCCCATGTCGCCAGGACGAGCAATTCCCATGATCGCATTCAGATTGGCGCCGTCATAATAAACTAAGCCGCCAGCATCATGAATGATTTGGGTAATTTCCAGAATATCTTTTTCAAACAGACCCAGGGTATTCGGATTGGTCAGCATCAGCGCCGCCGTCGTTTCATCGGCCATCGCCCGCAAGGCTTCCACATCGACATTGCCCTGTGCGTTGCTTGGAATCTGCTTCACCGTGAAGCCGGCCATAACCGCGCTGGCCGGATTGGTTCCATGAGCCGAATCCGGAACGAACACAACTGTCCGCTGATCTTCATGATGACGTTTTAAATAGTTGCGGATTGTCATTAATCCGCTGAATTCACCATGCGCCCCCGCCGCCGGCTGGAAACAGAAAGCATCCATACCGGTGATTTGGTTCAGATAGTGTTCCAACGTTTCCATTACTTCCAGACAGCCCTGTACATCTTCTTGAGGCGCCAGCGGATGGATTGCCGTAAAGCCTTCCAGATTCGCCGCCTCCTCGTTGACCTTTGGATTGTACTTCATCGTACAGGAGCCTAACGGGTAAAAGAGATGATCTACACCTTTCACGCGCAGGGAACATTCGGTATAGTGGCGCACAACTTCCAACTCGCTGACCGAAGGCAGCTGCGGCTTCTCTGTGCGAAGCGGAGTATTTAACGTGTAGGCAGGGACCTGCAGCTGCGGCAGCGCAACGCCGCGATGACCTTGACCCCCGCGTTCAAAAATCAGCTGACTCATGCGGCCACCTCCCCGATCAGTTCAACCAGATGATCCATATTCTCCTTGTTGTTCACTTCGGTCGCGCACCACAGAATTTCATGATCATTCAAAGGCAGACCGCCCAAGATATCATGATCTTCCAGATGCTTTAACAAAACGCGGCTTGGCACGTCGCTGACCGTAACAAATTCATGAAAGAACTCGCCGGTATATTTTAATTTCAGCGCGGTTTTCTGACACAGCTGTTCAGCCAAATAGTGAGCGTTGCTGATGCAGTGCGTTGCGACCTGTTCAATGCCTTCGGTTCCCATCGCGCTGCAGTAAATCGCCGCTCTTAAAGCGCACAGCGCCTGATTGGAACAGATGGAGCTGCTGGCTTTTTCCCGCCGGATATGCTGCTCGCGGGCCTGCAGCGTCAGAACATAGGCACGCCGGCCTTGATGATCGGTACTCTGACCGACAATTCGGCCCGGCAGCTTGCGCATCAGCGATGAAACGCTGGCCATAAAGCCCAGGTATGGGCCGCCGAAATTCAGCGGCATGCCCAACGGCTGACCTTCACCGACCGCAATCACGGCGCCGACTTCCTTGGCCGACGGCAACAGCGCCGCGGCAATTGGATTGATGTGCAGAATGCCTTTGACTTTCTTTTCAGCTGCCGCCGCAAACAGTGTCTGGGCATCTTCGATTAAGCCGAAATAGTTTGGCTGCTGCAAAAGCAGACAGGCCGTATCCTCACTCAAGGCTTCCCGCAGCACAGCCTCTTCCAAAACACCGTTTGGACAGTCCAGCACGGCGATTTCCATGCCGTACGCTTCGCCATAGGTGCGGATGACCTGCAGAATCTGCGGGTGGACGGAAGAAGGAACCAGCACGCGGCGGTGCTTCGGATCCCGGCACATTAACAGCGCCTCAGCCGCGGCTGTCGCTCCGTCATACACACTGGCATTGCTGACATCCATGCCGGTCAGCTCACAGATCATCGTCTGATATTCAAAAATGGACTGAAGCAGACCCTGGCTCATTTCCGCCTGATATGGCGTATAGGCCGTTAAAAATTCACTGCGCCCCGCTAAGGCATGGACAAGACTGGGGATGTAATGCCGATAGGCTCCGGCGCCGCGGTACAGATCTTCATAGATCCGATTATGGGAGGCCATCTTTTTGATCTTGGCCAGTGCCTCAAATTCGCTCATGCCGGACGGCAGATCCCAGCCATCTTCCTGTAACAGAACCGCCGGCGTCAGATGATCGGTTAATTCATCTAAATCTTTCAGCCCCAGAGAATCCAGCATCGCCTGCAGTTCTTCGGGACTGGATGCAATGTAATCGCTCATGGGCTACTCCAGCGTCGTCAGGTATTCGCTGTAAGCTTCCGGACTTAGCAGGTCTTCCAGACCCGCGACGTTTTCCAGCACGCAGATCCAATTGCCGTAGCAGTCTTCATTCAGCTTTTCCGGTGCATCGATCAGTTCCTCATTGATTTCCTTGATCGTTCCGGCGACCGGCGAATAAATTTCACTGACAGCCTTGACGGATTCAACATCGGCTAACGCCCCTTCTGCTTCGACTTCCTCGCCGGCGGGATGCATGTCGACAAACACGATATCGCCCAAGCTGTCCTGGGCATAGTCGGAAATACCGATGCGGGCGGTGCCGTCAGGCAGCGTTTCAACCCATTCATGAGACTTGCTGTAAAGTAAACCTTCTTTTACGACTGACATGTTGTATGTCCTCCTTCATTTTTTATTTATCGTCCCAGCCGCGAATTGAATTCAATCCTCATTGAAGCGGCTGCAGGTTTTTGATTGCGGTGATTTATTTTCGCTTATAAAACGGCATCGCGCAGATCACGGCTTTCATGCTGCGTGCACCATGCACGACTTCGACTTCCAAGCCTTCCTGGACATGATCGACATCGACATAGGCCATCGCAATCGCTTTGCCCAGCGTCGGCGCCATCGTGCCGCTGGTAATGTGACCGATCACAGCTCCGTCTTTTTGCACTTCATAGTGCTCACGGGCAATGCCTCGATCCAACAGCTGCAGACCGATCCGGGCTTTGGTCAGCCCCTTTTCCTGCATTCCCTGCTTGCCGATGAAATCCGCTTTGTCCAGCTTAACGGCAAAGTTCAGTCCGGCTTCCAACGGTGTTGTTTCGCTGCCCAGCTCATGCCCATACAGCGGCATAGCCGCTTCTAAGCGCAGCGTATCGCGCGCTCCTAAACCGCACGGAATCAAGCCGAACGGCTCACCCACTGCCATGATCGCTTCTGTAATCGCCAGCGCATCTTCATTCTGCATGTAAATTTCCACGCCGTCCTCACCGGTATATCCGTTGCGGGAAATCAGACATTTCTTCCCCGCCAGTTCAATTTGATCGGTGAACCAGTACGACTTCGCCGGCAAGGCCGACAGATCGGCGAGCTTGCCTAAGATTTCAATCGCTTTGGGTCCCTGCAAAGCAACCTGCGAGATCAAAGACGAAACATTGCGCAGCTTCACGTCGTGGTGACAGTTCTGGTTGAACCATTCCCAATCCTTCTGCTTGTTGGAAGCATTGACAACACATAAAAAATGCTCGTCGTCAAAGCGGTAGACGATCAAGTCGTCCACGGTTCCGCCATCCGCATAACACAGACAACTGTAACGCATCTGGCCATGTTTCAGATTGGCGATCTTGTTGGTCAGCAGATGATCAAGATAAGCGGCGGCTTCCGGTCCTTCGACAAGAAATTCGCCCATGTGCGAAACGTCGAACAGTCCGGCTTGTTCGCGCACAGCCTGATGCTCCTTGATGATGCCGGTGGGATACTGGACGGGCAGCCAGGTGTCGGCAAATTCGACAAGTTTGCCTTGGTGCTTCTGATGAAAGTCGTATAACGATGTTTTTTCTGTCATCCTCGGTTTCCTTTCCTTTTCAGGTTCCTCTTGTAGTTTTATTATAGCGAATATGAAAGCGCTTTTCTACATAGTTCTGCACTTCACAAGACAACTCTGTTCTTTTTCCTATCGAATCATCGACAGCCAATACAAAAGCCGTCCCAGCTGAAACAAAATCAGACTCATCCCATACGGCAAAAGCACCATGATCGCGATCGACTTCAGCATCAGTTTCGTTCCATACTCCTGGCGCAGTGCATTGAGCGTCATGATGCAGGGAATCGAAAACAGACAGTAAACAAGAAAACTATAGGCCCGCAGTTTTCCCAACGGATCGTCAAACAGCCTGCCGATCTCACTGATGAGTCCGGCATCCTGCCCTTCCTGACTGAAATCAGCCAGATGCACCACGCTGTTTTTTACAGCCTCCCCCAGTCCCAGTACGAGATTTTTTGATTCCTGGGCGAAATCCAGCGGTGCCTCGACCTTGTCCCGCAGCACTGAAGCCAGAAAGCCAACGACCGTTTCCTTGGCGGCAATGGAGCCCGGCAGACTGGCCACCAGCGGCCACTGCGTGCCAAAACCCAGCGGCTGGTAGATCACAGAGGCCGCTTTGCCAAACTGAGCGGCATAGGAGGTCGTAATTTCACCGCTTGGAAAATAAGTCAGTCCCCACAGCACCGTCATGGCTAGCATCACGACCGTCATCGCCTTGCGGGTATAATTCTTGACTTCCTGCCTGACCTTGTTGAACACCACTTTTAAAGAAGGTCGGCGATAAACCGGAAGCTCCAGCACCATCCATGGCTGCCGACGCTGCTCTGGTAAAGACAAAATCAGGGATAACACCAGCGCACTGACCAGACTCAAGCCGTACAGTGTAAACACGATCACCCCGCCCTGGCCGGGAAAAAACGCGGCCGCAAACAACAGATAGATCGGTAGCCGTGCGCCGCAGCTGATTAACGGGACGACCAGCGCCGTGCGCCGGCGGCTGCTTTCTTCTTCAATAACACGGGTAGCCATGACCGCCGGAACATTGCAGCCTAAGCCTAAAAGCAAAGAAACAAACGCCTTGCCGCTGCAGCCAAACGGCCGCATCAGCCGATCCATCAGGAAAGCGATCCGCGCCATATAGCCGCTTTCTTCCAGCAGCCCGAGAAAGAAATAGAGAAAGGCCATGAGCGGCAGAAAGCTGAGTACGCTGCCGATCCCCGCCAAGAGTCCATCGCACACCAGCGAGCGCAGCCATGCCGGCACTCCAGCTAGCAAAAGCTGACAGCCATGCTGCATCCAGAGCGTCAGCTGGTTCAGCCAGCCGACATACGGCGAGCTTCCGTTATAGATCAGCATCAGCATCGCAAAACTCATCGCCAATAACAGCGGCAGCCCCCAAATCCGATGCAGCAGCACGGCATCGATCCGCCTGGTTTTTAACAGCCGGCGCTGCGGATCCTGACGAACATGACTCATCAGACTGTCAATCGCCTGATACAGCGCCTGATGCATCGCCTGCGGCTGGGCCTCGCACAGCTGCATGTAGGCTTGCTTCTGCAACGCAAGCGAAGAAGCAAACGGCTGAGCCAGCTGCAGTGTATTGACCTGTCTGACCCACGCTTCTTCCAGCGGTTGGGTTAACAGCGGCCGATATCCCGAAAACGGTTCTTTCAGCATGGCTAAGATCGTTTCCTTCACCTGGCCCACAGCCTGCTTATCAAATGCGCTGACGCACAGGATCGGACAGGCCAGACGCCGGCTGAGTTTGACAGCGTCGATTTCAATCCCATTCTTCAGCACTTCATCGTAAAAGTTAAAAATCAGAATCATCGGAATCTGAAGCATTCTTAATTTTAAGGTCAGACGCAGTGCCCGCTGTAAATGCGTCGCATCCAGAACGTTGATCAGACAGTCGACCGGCTGCGATTCCAGAAAATCCTGCGTGATCTGTTCCTCATTGTTGGTTTTCTGCAAATCATAAATCCCCGGCAGATCGATCAGTGTCAGTTTTTCCGATCCCCATTGAACCTGAGCCTGTTTGCGCTCGACCGTGACGCCCGGCCAGTTGCCAACCTCAAACCCAGCATCGGACAGTGCGTTGATCCAGGCTGTTTTCCCGGCATTGGGATTGCCGACAAACGCCGCGGTCTTCATGGGTTGGTGATCAAAGCGACTTCAATCTGTGCAGCATCGGGACGGCGCAGAGCGATCAGACTGCCGCCGACACTGTACTCGATCGGATCCAGCAGCGGCGCTGTCCGGACGCATTCAATTTCTTCCCCAACCCGCAAACCAAGTGCTTCTAAGCGGATCACTACCGCCTGTGACAAAGTCATCGAAGTGATCAAGGCCCGCCTGCCTGGCGTTAATTGTGTTAGTTTCATCGCTTGCTCTCCTTTCTTTATTAGACTATGCTTGCAAAAAGCCCTTCCTTCCGCGCAAATTTCGACATTCCCCAGCTGGTATAACGGACAGATTGTGGTATAATCAAAAAGGTTCATTTTGAAGAATAGGAGAGAAGTGTTATGAGATTAAGTCAAAGTTTCTTTGCGACTCTGCGGGAGAACGTAAAGGATGAAGATTCCGTCAGCGGTAATCTGCTGGTTCGTGCGGGCATGATCAAAAAAAGCTCGGCAGGAGTCTATATGTACCTTCCCCTTGGGTATAAAGTACTGAAGAAAATTGAAAACATCGTGCGGGAAGAAATGGAACGGGCAGGAAGTCAGGAGCTCTTGATGCCGGCGCTGATTCCGGAAGAAGTCTATGTCGCCTCCGGGCGGCGGGACAACTTTGGTTCCAGCATGTTTTCGCTCAAGGACCGCTTCAACAAAAGCTATGTTCTCGGCCCAACCCATGAAGAACTGTTTGCGGTGGCCGCAGGCATGAAAATTCGTTCCTATAAAGACATGCCGTTCAATTTATATCAGTTTCAGACCAAATACCGCGATGAAGCCCGTCCGCGCTACGGTTTGATCCGAGTGCGTGAGTTCATCATGAAGGATGCTTATTCCTTTGATAAGGATGAAGCGGGAATGGACGTCGCGTATCAGAAGATGTTTGACGGATACAAACGGGCGTTTGACCGGATGCACATGGATTACAAGATTGTCCGCGCGGATACCGGCGTCATGGGCGGCTTATTGTCCGAGGAATTCCAGGCGGTAACGGAAATCGGTGAAGATGTTCTGGTGCTGTGTGATCAATGCAGCTTTGCCTCCAATCTGGAAGTGGCTTCCTGCAAAGACGAGGGTCTTGACAGTGATGAAGCGCACTTGCCGAAAGAATTAGTGGAAACGCCGAACGCCCGGACGATTGAAGAAGTGACGGAATTTCTGCAGCAGGATGCCCAGCGGTTCGTCAAGACCTTGATTTACAACATTGACGGCAAACCAGTGGCGGTCATGGTCCGCGGGGATCGAGAAGTCAATGAAACCAAGGTATTGAAATTGGTCGGCGGTTTGGAAATCGCTCTGGCTGAGCCGGAAATGGTCATGCAGGCAACGGAAGCCAAGGTAGGATTTGCCGGCCCGATCGGTCTGCATTGTCCGTTAGTGATGGATGTTGAGGTTTCACACATGGCTAACTTCATCACCGGCGCCAACAAGACGGGTTATCACTATATTCATGTGAATCAGGAAGACTTCAAAGCGGATTATACCGCGGATGTCCGGCAGATCATGGAAGGCGATACCTGCCCGGTTTGCGGCGGCAAGATCGTATTTAAAAAAGGCATTGAGATCGGCAATACCTTCAAGTTGGGAACAAAATATGCTCAGGCGATGAATTTGGAATATCTGGATCAGGAAAACAAGCTGAATCCGGTCTGGATGGGATCGTATGGCATCGGCATCGGCCGCTGTATGGCAGCGCTGGCGGAACAGCACAGTGATGAACACGGCTTATGCTGGCCGATCAACATTGCCCCATATCCAGTAGCGATCGTCATCATCTCCAAGAAGGATGAACAGCAGGTGGCCGCGGCTGAACAATTGTATGCCCAGCTGCAGGCGGCCGGAGTTGAGGTCATGCTCGATGATCGTGACGAACGTCCAGGCGTCAAGTTTAAGGACATGGATCTGATCGGAACCCCGATCCGGCTGACTGTCGGCAAGAAAATCGGTGAAGGTCTCGTTGAGATGAAGCTGCGCACAGCGGAAAAAGCAAACGACGTTAAAGTCGATGAAGTTGTCAGCCAAGTTCTCGAATTGATCCGCTGCGGTCAAACCCGATAAAACGCAAAAAGAGTGACCCTGAAATAGAATCAGGAATCACTCTTTTTTATTTGAATTGTATGGGGTTCAATAACAATCGGCACAGACGGCAGCTTCCAGGTTAACAGGCTGAGCATATTGGCCCTTCCATAGTGATTATCCGTATGCAGAACGATCTGCTTCAGATCAACAGCCTGAGGTTGTTGAACAAGCCACAGACAGAAGTCATAGCCGGTTTGCGGTGTCCCAAGATCATAATCCAAGGACACAAGATCATAGGTGTTTTCCGAAAAGAACTGCTGGGCCTGCGATACTGTTTTCGCAAGGGCGAACTTGCAGTTTTTCAGCGAAGAGGCATACTGCGGCAGACGCAGATCATCCAGATACAGACATCGTTGTTTTGTCATCGTTTCCCCTCTTCTTTCCCCTTTCACCAGACAATCTTACAAAACTGTGAGAATTTTGTCACGTCGATCCATGGTAGAATCCTGAGGATCGGCATAGAATAAAGTCAAAGGAGGAACATCATCCATGAAAACATTCCTGGAAGTCATTACCGCGCTTTTCAGCAGTCTTCTGTTCTTCCGCCGGAAGACCTCGTTCCGTATCGGTCAGGTTCCAAAGCGAAGCCAGCTGTGATTTACGATCCGCGATAAACCAGAACGCTTTGATCTTCGTAGTCGAAGCGTTTTTCGATTTGAAAATGCAGGCTTTCCAATAAATTCTGACACGCCTTATTTTCCATAGCCACATACGCCTGCAGGGTTGAAGCACGCAGCCGATCGTGTGCATACACCTTGGCCCAGCTTAACAATTCCCGGCCATAACCGCAATGCCAGAACGGCTCATCTAAAAACAGCGTCACATCCCGCACAGTCTCACAGTCGCTTTGCTTTAAAGCCAGAACCCCAACGGCCTGCAAGGTTTGCTTTGATCTCACAAGCCAGGCCTGGTTGATTCCTGAAGTCAGCTGTAAGATCAGATCGACCGCTTCTTGATAGGACTTCAGCGTATCAAACCGCATATACTTTGCGACCGCGTCTTTGCCCGCGATGTTCAGCACATCTTGCGCATCTTTAACGGTCAGCGGTCTCAATTCCAGTCTTTCACTGTAACAACTCGTGATTTTTTCGATGCGATAGACGTTGATCGTCTCCACATCCGGACAGCAGAACACGGCACGATTTTCTGAATTTCCGGGGATCTGTCCTCCATAACGCAGGATATCGACATACGGAAAGGCGACATGCATCGCCATCGGACACAGCTGTCCCCGTTCACTATCAAAGTCGTAGCAGTCCCCAATCCGATGTCCTCGATGGCATCCCATTGGGCCTTTGCGGTCAATCAGCGTGATGATAATCTCGGCCCGCGAGCTCATGCCTTGGCCGCCTGACTTTCAGCAATTGCCGCTTCCACCCGCAGTCCGCGAAACAGATCTGCGTTATTTTGATTTGCCTGAATCAGCTGCTCGACCTCATGCATCGCTTTCTGACAGGCCTGTTCCAACGTTTTCTGATGCAAGAGCTCCCCAGCCAGCACCGCTGAGAATACATCTCCGGTGCCGGGGATCCGTACATCAATCATCTCATACGGCAGATCAAAGCGGACGCCCTGATGATCCCGGCCGCACACATAATGTCCGCCGTCTTCCGTCAGAACAACGCTGGTTATCACGGCAGCACCGCAGCCCAGTTCCAAGAGTTCATCCAGCAGCTGTTCCTTTTGCGATGGCGTTACTTCTACACCCCAATCCGAATGTCCGCACAGCAAAGCGGCTTCGGTCAGATTGGGTACGATGAGGTCTGCACAAGAGGCAAGCTGCCGGCGTAGTTCAACAGCTGCAGGGTCGACGCCAGGATACAGATGCCCTTCATCGCCTAAAATCGGATCGACAATTTTTATCGCTTCCGTCTGACTAGCAAACAACCGCTTGATTAGATCCACCTGCTTTTCAGAAACCAAAAAGCCTGTGCAGATGCAGTCAAAGTGAAAGTTAAGAGCCTGCCAAGCATCCAGTGTCTTTACCATGAAGTCGGTCGTGTCGTGAATATCAAAAATACCGTAATCCAGCGTATTGGAGACCAGGGCTGTCGGCAGATTATGTACGATATGTCCCTGCGCTGACAACAGCGGAATCATCACAGACAAAGCCACCTTGCCTACACCGCACAAATCATTGACTAGTAAGATTTCTTTTTCCATTCTCTTTCCCTCTCTTGTATTTTTCTTATTCTATCCTATCTTGGAATCCGCCTGGGGTCAATTCATTTTCTGTGATCAGCGTCAGCTGTGACGGCAAATCCGGCAGTGCCTTTTGAATAAACCGCGGGAACAAATTGATTTCCTGGATCTGGGAAAAAGGGATCCACTCAAAAGTATGCGTCCGTTTTCCTTCTTCAACTGAAAAGGTCTGATCTTGAATCAACCGTTCTGAATTGTTCGGATTCACTAAAAAATACAGGCAGAGTTCATGGAATTTTTCCTGGCTGGATGATTCCATGAAAAAGCTTTGACAAAGCCACAGTGGCCGGAGAATCTCAGCTTCTATCTTCAATTCCTCTTTCAGCTCCCGCTGCAGCGCGGCTTCCGCCGTTTCTTGAAATTGAATCCGCCCGCCTGGCAGATAGGCATACGGCATTGCCTCATCACGCATAATCAATAGTGCTTCTTGATGAATCATCACTGCGCACACCCGGATATTGAAGCGGCCTAAGTCAGTTCTAAATGTCAGATCCATATCACACTCTCCCTTAGATTCACAGCAATATTATACCATGTTTAGCAGTACAACCGTCTGTTTCTATCACATGGATCCCAGAGTTAAAAAGCAATAATTTTCTAACTTCAATCTAAAAAAACTTATTTTTCTGTTTGTCGATATCGCTTAGAATGGGTATTTTTATATAATTCGTTTTATCCGCTTGATTTTCTAAGTGATCCATTGTAGCTTTATCTTCTTTCAGATTAAAACGAAATGCAAACGATTTATAAAACTTTTTCTTATATTTGCTGTCATAAGCAGCCTGATTAAATGACTTTTTTCCATTGTTTTTTATCTTCTTTTTGCATATAATAGAGATGGGAAAGAGAAAGGCTCAAAATAAGCCAATCTCTTTAAGAAAAGGAAGAATCACACCGATTAAACTAATAATTGCCGTTATTAGTTTAATGATTTCAATAACCAGACTAATTTGTTCTTGGCTATTGGGTGTGGTTCTTTTTTTCTTGCCCTTGGACTTTCCCATCTCTTTACATCCTTTCCTCGGGCAACTCAAGTTTAACATGGGCAAGTCTATAACTCAATATTGTTTTAACTTACTTGAGTTTAAAAAACAGGATATAATCCTGCTGCCTAAACCTTAACTTCCAGAAATTGAATCCCTAGAATAGAAAACAAGGATCGACAAACTTTGTGGTTCCCCTCAACAGAAACTGATTCGTCTGATCCTTGCTTATTTTTCATCCTATTTCATTTTTTCTGATTGGACAACCTAACGCACGACATCCAGCGGACATCCGTCAATATTCTCCATGGTAATTCCATAGATCTTCATGATCGTCGGCGCTTCATCAACAAGCTTGGCGCCGCTGATCTGCGTGCCCATTTTGATATCCGGACCGCTTAAGATAAACGGCGGTTTATCACCTTTGGTCGGCAGATGTCCATGGGTGGCCACGGAAAATTTATAGTCGGAGTTATCGACAGATTCAATGAGTTCCCCCTTCAGATTTTTACCGAAGGAAACGGTAGTTGCGGCTTCGATGACAAACTGGAAATCCCCCTGCATATGCCACTGAGCCAAGGCTTCCTCGGCTGTCCAGATCTTTTCAATTTCCTGCGGATACTGCTGCTGAATTTCCGCCAGAATGGAAGCTGCGGTTTGTAAATCCATTCCCGGACCGACATGAATGTGGGCGGAGAAAGCACACGATTGGGCGTAAAGCCGCCAGCCTGTGATTTTCCCCTGATCATCGACATCGATCAGTCCCCGGTCATAAAACAGCTTGTTCAGATTAAACAAATGTGAAACATTGATCTGCCCGTGATCACCGAGAATGACGATATTGGTCTTGTCCAGTAAGTTCTGACTCTTCAGGGCTGTGATCAGCGTTCCGATTTTCGTATCGACAAACCGCAGTGCTTCGTTGACTTTTTCAGCCTTTACGCCGTTTTGATGGCGCTGATGATCCACGTAGGAAAAATGAATGAACATCAAATCCGGCTGGAACATTTCGATGATCTGAGCCCCGCAGTGTTCGGCATAGTTGTCAAATTCCGGTGTCAGCATCCATTTCAGGCGGTGCTTGTTGCGTTCAAAGATTTCCTTCACCGCCGGACTGTTCGCCTGCGTGCAGATTTCAGTCGGATCATCCTGGATCGTCGGTGCCCAGATTTCCGCGATATTGTAATCCGCCGGTGCCCCGGCCATGACCGGCCAGGTTACAGTGGCCGTGCTTAAGTCCGCAGCTTTGGCATAGTCCAGCATCGTCTTGACCTGAATATCGCTGTACCACCAATTCCACTGCGGTTTTGGAACATTCACCTGCAGATGTTCGTTATGCACGATCTGATGCTTATCCGGATAACAGCCAGTCATGATTGAAACATGGCAGGGATAGGTCAGCGTCGGATAGATGCATTCGATATCACGAACCTGCGCGGCGCCTTTAACAATCGGTCCCAAATTCGGCAGCGTTTCCATGAATGGAATATCGTCGCTGATCAAGGCGTCAATTGAAATCACCAGTGTCTTTTTATTCATGCGTTCCCTCCTGTTTTTCCGCCATCATCGCCCGCAGCTGCTGCTTCCACGTATTTTCTTCCACCTGCACCTCTGGAATTACCTTGCTGGCTTCATCGAGAAAATGCAGATATCCCCGCCCCATCGCACGGCCTTTTTCCGTATGCATATCATAGACAAAATCCGGCAGCTCAATGCATTGCGGATCGTTTTCCAGCTTTCGCTTGATCAGACTTTTCAGATTGCAGGAATCGCGGTTTTTATCACACAGGCATAAATAGCGGACAGCGTGCACCGTAAACATCCAGCGATCCGATTCGCCATATTCAAAATCCTTGCGGAAATGATCGAGACTGTCAATCACCGGCGCGGCCTGCGGCTGACCCATGCCGATATCCTCGACACAGATGGCTTTCAGCCGCTTCCACACAAAGTCCTCCAGGGCTTCGCTGCTGAGGCAGCATTCCATCGCCACAGTCGCCGCCGCTTCCGTTTCAGCCCGGCGAATCAATTTCTGCATAGCCGAGATCAGCTCCTCTGCTGCATATCCATGTTTGGTTTTTAATCCTTTCAGATTCATGGCTTCCGCCTCCTTTCATCAAAGAAAAGGGAAGAGAAGTCTTTTTCGCTCCCCTTCCCGATTGTGGTTATTTTAAGCTGTTCAGGCAAGCTTCAATCGCTGCTGCCGGATCTTTGAAGTTCACCAGAACTTCATCCATCATCGTCTTCACGGCTTCATAGACAGCGCTGGATGTGTAATCATCCGTCGAGAACGCTGGCAGGAAGAAATACGCATCCGACTGCGCCGGACCGGAAATCTTTGTGTCGTTGGTTCCCGCTTCGACAAACGCTTTATACTCAGCATCATCGACAACGCTCTGACGAATCGGCAGATAACCGGTGTTCAGCGTCATCGGCAGATTGGATTCCTTGCTGGACATGAATTTGATGAATTCATAAGCCGCATAGCTCTGTTCTGCATTGCCGGACTGATTTAAAGCAGCCAAGACATAGCCGTTGGAAATGACCTGCTTGTTAGCGGCATCCGCCTGCGGAATCGCGGCAGAAGCCCAGACAACCTGCTCCGGATCCGCAATCTTGCTGGAAATGTACTGGCTTTCAACTGTTCTGCCGATATACATCGGAACAATGCCGTTGGCAAACGGACCAGAGAAGAACATATCTTCACCCGCCAAACGGAAGTTGCCGTTCTGAATGTTTTCCTGCATGTAGGTCAGCGCTTTTACGGCAGCTTCGCTGTTGAACAACAGTTCGCCTTCCACATTGGTATAATCGCCGCCAAACTGCTTGGTCAGCGTAATAAACATATCCGCCGGATAGTCTGTTCCAAATGCCGGTTTGCCCGTGATCGCCTGAATCTTCGCCGACGTTTCAGCCAGCTCATCCCAGGTCGTCGGAACCGTCAATCCGTTGTCGTCAAAGAACTTCTGGTTGTAGTACAGCACTTCCGTATACATTGTAAACGGCAGAGAATAGGTTCCCGACACCGAATAATTCGCACCGAAAGTTCTGAAGGACTCATAGATATCCTGATAATCACTCATGCCGACAGCCGCGTCGCTGATATACGGCGCCAGATCCACAACCGCCTCGGAAGCAAGCAGATCTTCAACATACGTCTGTTGAGACAGAATGACAGCCGGGGCATTCTTCGCTTTGACAGCGCCGACAACCTTGTTGTTGACTTCCGCGCTGGAGCCCTGGTTGATCGCCGTAACGGTAATGCCTTTTTCCTTGCCGACCGTGCTGTTGAATTCCTCAACGCGCTGGTTGACGATCTCCTCCTGGATGTTGGTGCAGTTGTGCCAGAATTCGATGCTGATCGGATTAGTAATCTCTGTGACGAGCGCGGTCGGTTCCTGGCCGCCGTTTTCCGGTTCATCGGCCTTGCCGTTGTTGGACGAGCAAGCGCCTAAACCGAGAATCATCATCAGAGAAAGAATGCTGATTAAGCCTTTTTTCATAGTTTCTTTCCTCTCTTTACTTTTTATATCAAAGGGACAGCGTCAAGCTACCCTTTAATACCTCCGCGGGCTACGCCGTTAATAATCTGTTTTCTAAAAATCAGATAGAAGACAACCATCGGCAGAATAACGACACAGGCGCCGGCCATCTGCAGGTTGACAAACGACGAAGCGTCATTGTTGAAGTACATCAAGCCGGTAGTCAGCACACGCTTGCTTGGACTGTTGGTGACCATCAACGGCCACAGGAAGGAATTCCAGGTCGTGATGAAATGCAGAATCGAGATCGTCGCAATCGCATTCTTGCTCATCGGCACCATCACCTTCCACAGATAACGCCAATCGCTGCAGCCGTCAATCTTAGCCGCCTTGTATAAGATCGGCGGCACCTGCATGAAATATTCCCTCAGCATGTAAATATAGAAGCCGCTGGCCAGCGTCGGAATAATGATGCCCTGGTAAGTATCCAGCCAGCCTAAATGCGAAACGGTCACATAATTCTGAATAATCAGCAGCTCCGTCGGTACCATCATCGTTGACAGAAACAGCCAAAACCAAAACTTTTTGCCTTTAAACTCCAGCACCGAAAAGGCAAAGGAGGCCAGCACCGTGACCACAACTGCCAGCAGCGTGGAAATCGTGGCAATGATGACGGTATTGATGAAATACTGACCAAACGGCGCCGTGTCAAACACAGTCTTGAAATTGACTGCCATCCATTCCTTTGGGAACCAGATCGGCGGAATCCGAATCGATTCATCCAGCGTTTTAAACGCGGTTAAGATCATCCAGATGAAAGGGAACAGCATCGTAATCGCTCCAGCGATCAAAAAGGTATATTTCAGCACCTTGGCGATCAAGGCCGGCAGCTTGTTTTTCTTTTTCATTTCGCTTCCCCTTTCTAGTTATAATGGATAAACCGCTTGGAGACTTTGTTCTGGATCATCGTTACAACAGTGATAATGATGAACAGGATAATCGCGGCAGCCGAGGCATAATGCACCTGATTGCGGTTATAGAACATATCGTAGATGTAGTAAACCACGGTGATGGCGCTGTTGGCTGGTCCCGCCTGTCCGGAAAACAGGGAGAAAATCTCATTGTACAGCTTAAAGGCATAAATGACCGAAACCATGATAACCATCCACAGCGTCGGCGAAAGCAGCGGCAGCGTAACATGAAAGAATGTCCGCAGCTTGCTTGCCCCGTCAATTCTTGCGGCTTGGTAATATTGTTCGTCGATCTTCTGAAGACCGGCCAGAAACAGCACGATCTTAAACGCCAGACCGCTCCAGATATAAAAGATCGTCACCGCCCAGATTGCCAGTTTGGGATCCGACAGCCATTTCATCGCCGGGATGCCAAACAGTGTCAAAAAGTAATTGATATAGCCGTATTCCGAATGGAACAGCCAGCGGAAGACAATGCCGATCGCAATGATTGAGGTCACATACGGCAGAAAGTAAACCGTCTGAAAGACACCTTTAAACTTCACTTTGGAGTTGATCAATACCGCGATCACCAATGCGATGATCAACGATATCGGCAGACCCACGCCAAAGATGATCAGCGTGTTTTTTAACGCCAGCTGAAACGACGGATCCAGCAATACATGTTCAAAAGCTTTGAAGCCGAACCCCTTGCCAACCTCTGTCAGATAATTGTATTTCGTATAGAAACCCATCCGAAAGACCTTGAACAGCGGATACAGAACAAAGACAAGCATCACCAGAATGGCCGGCGATAAATACAGATAAGCTTTGTAACGCTCATAAAATTGCTTGAATTTCGAGCGTTTTCGCACCGATGGAACCTTACTCATAGTTAAATTCCTTATTCAGCCGCTTTCCGGTTTCCTTGTCAAACAGATAGATACGCTGACCTTTGATCGCCAAGGAAAGCGGAGCCCCGGCCTGAACAAGATGCACGCTGTCGATCAAAGCATGCACCGGCGTATCATTCAGCTTGAAGGTAATCAACTGATCCCGGCCGCGGATTTCCACGGATTCCACCAGGACTGTCATTTCCTTGCCCAGCGTAAAGGATTCCGGCCGAACGCCTGCCAGAACAGGACCGCTGACGTCTTCCTGAACAGCATACTGCGTTTCATTGAATAAAATCTTTCCGTCTTCGGCGTTCACTTCCACAAAATTCATCGGCGGATTTCCCAAGAATCCGGCCACAAACTGATTGACGGGTTCCAGATACATCCGCTGCGGGAAACATTGCTGCTGAATCACACCTTTTTTCATCAGCACGATCTCATCGGTGATGCTCATGGCCTCTTCCTGATCATGCGTAACAAAGATCGTCGTTACCCCGGTTTCTTTCTGAATCCGACGAATTTCTTCCCGCATTTCCAAACGCAGCCGGGCATCCAAATTGGACAACGGTTCATCCAGCAGTAAAACTTTCGGCTGTTTGACCAATGCCCGCGCAATCGCTACGCGCTGCTGCTGACCGCCGGAAAGCTGAGAGGGTTTACGCTTAAGCAGATCATCGACCTTCACCAGCTTCGCCATTTCCATGCACCGCGCCAAAGCTTCCTCTTTTTTGACTTTGGCATTGACCAATGGAAACATAATATTCTGCTGTACCGTCATGTGCGGATAAAGCGCATAGTTCTGAAAAACCAGGCCGATTCCGCGTTCTTCCGCAGGAACATCTGTAACATCTTCCCCATCAAAATAAATCTTCCCGGACGTCGGTTGTTCCAATCCTGAAATCATATACAGGGTTGTCGATTTCCCGCAGCCGGATGGTCCTAACAGCCCGGTTAAGGCTCCGTCTTTAATCGTTAAATTGACATGATCAACCGCAACGGTCTGACCAAAATCTTTCACCAGATCGACTAATTGGACTTGCATGTTTCCCCTCCTGAATTAATCTATTTTTATTGTTTACATCATGAACATTATAAAGCATTTTATCGGATGCGTAAAGAAATCAGAAAAGCTTTCCCTGTTAAATTTTGATAAAAAAAGTAAAAAATCCTGGCTCGCTTTTAAACAAACCAGGACTTGTTTCTATTTTAAATTGTTGACAACGGCTTCAACGATGGCATCGCTGTCCATTTTGTATTTATGCAGCAGTTCTGCCGGTTTTCCGCTTTCACCATAAACATCCCGCTGTCCTACACGAACAAGCTTGCGCGGACATTGTTCACTCAGAACTTCCGCAACCGCACTGCCTAAACCCCCAATAATGCTGTGCTCTTCACAGGTAACGATCAGCTTCGCTTTTTCCGCATAGCGAACGATCGTTTCAGCATCAATTGGCTTAATCGTATGAATATTGATCAAAGTCGGTGTAATGCCCTGAGCTTTCAGGCTCTCACAGGCTTTCATGGCTTCCTGAACTTCCAGACCGGTCGCCAGAATGACGACATCCCGTCCTTCCTGCAATACGTCCGCTTTCCCAATTTCAAAATGATAGTTTTCATCATGAATCACTTCCACGGCACTGCGGCCTAACCGCACAAAGCAAGGCCCCTCAATCGCGGCCACCGCTTTGACAGCCGCTTCTGCTTCCACGGCATCGCACGGACAGATGACCTTCATGCCCGGAATACCGCGCATTAAGGCAAGATCTTCAAACGTCTGATGCGACGCGCCGTCTTCGCCAACTGAAATTCCTGCGTGCGAAGCACAGATCTTCACGTTCAGCTGCGGATAACCGATGCTGTTGCGGATTTGTTCATAAGCCCGGCCGACCGCAAACATCGCAAAACTGCTGGCAAATACCGTGTTGCCGCAGGCCGCTAAACCTGCAGCGACTGACATCATATTGCCTTCCGCAATACCCATGTTGCAATGACGCTCTGGTGCTACTTTCTTAGCCATGCCGGATTTCGTCGATCCGCTGAGATCGGCATCGAGCACGACGATATTTTCATTTTCACTGACCAGCTCCGCCAGTGCTTTTCCATAAGCTTCCCGAGTTGCAATCTTAGCCATTGATCTGTTCCTCCAATTCCTTAATCGCAGCTTCTGCCTCTTCCGGCTTTGGCGCTACACCATGCCAGTTTGCCTTATTTTCCATGAAGGAAACCCCTTTGCCTTTTACTGTATTGGCCAAGATTAAAGTTGGTTTGCCCTTGCATTCTCTGGCTGCTGTATAAGCGGCTTCAAGCTGATCGTAGTCATGTCCGTCGACTTCGATGACATTCCAGCCAAAAGCTTTAAATTTTGTATCAAAAGGAGTTGGATTCATGACGTCGGTAATCTTACCGTCAATCTGTAATCCGTTGAAGTCCAAAATCGCAACAAGATTGTCTAATTTGTAGTGGGCTGCGGCCATCGCTGCTTCCCAGATCTGGCCTTCTTCACTTTCGCCATCTCCCACCAAGGCATAAACACGGAAATCCTGATGATGGATTTTATAGGACATCGCCATGCCGACTGCGCAAGATAACCCCTGTCCCAACGATCCTGTTGACATGTCCACCCCTTTGATGCTCATGTTCGGATGTCCCTGGATCTCAGAATCGATCTTTCTAAAGGTCATCAGATCTTCCTGTGAAATAAACCCTTTTTCCTTTAAAACAGAATAGAGAACCGGAGAAGCATGTCCTTTGGACAAAACAAATTTATCGCGGCAGACATCGTTGACATTTTCCTCGTTAATCTTCATTTCATTAAAATACAGAGAAACCAGAATTTCTACTGCCGACAAGGATCCGCCTGGATGGCCCGACTGTGCTGCACAGGTCATGCGAACAATATTTTTGCGCACTTCCGCAGCAATCTTCTTCATTTCAGTTTGATTCATTTCCTTCACTCCTTTTAGCCTTCCCTATTCTATCATTATTGGTACGGATTGTAAAAAAGAAAACAGGAAATTTTCACAAAATAAAAAAATCACAGGCAACCTCTGTAACGCAATCAGACGATTTGATATCTTTTTGTAAGTTTATCCAAATTTCCAGTCAAAAACCTAGATCATCAAATATCACACTTGTATCAATTTAAAAAGATTCTGATATAATTATTCAGCTCTAGAAGATAGCGATTTTAACTGAGTGACTATTGATTACTTTTTGAAACGTATAAAGATTGGTTAAAAATTAAATGATAAAGATAACCTGCTCCAAATACACCCAACTTTTTCGGACCACTAACCTTTCCTTCCAATTCTATCGCTTTTTCAAATGCCAGTTCCACGGTAGCTTTCGTAATCGACTTCTCTTTCCGGCTCACAAAGAGTTCTCCGCTTTTTATACAGTATGTAAACTTCAATCCCTTTGCAGTATAAAACGGGTAATCTTCAAAAGTGATCAGCGCATTCCATAAGTTCTCTACTGTCATGTTTTCACATAGCACTTTACCTACCTTCTCCCTCTTGCGATATTTTCTGATCCGCTGTGCAGTCATAGAAATCTCATTTGCTTTATGAACCATTTTACTGTGGGGAAGATAAGAATGAACAGAGGCTCTCGACAGACCCGTAAGCAACATGATTTCTTCTACTGACTTACCCTTCTTATAGTATTCATTCACCTTGTCTGCAATCTCTGATTCATACACCCCAGCTGTAATCAGAAGTTTTCGAACTTTTATCGGATTAAGTCCCAATTCATCCGCAATAATGCTAAGCGATGGATCCGGTTGAGAGGCACCATAGATAGAAACCACGGTGTCTAAAAGCTCCTGCATCACTTTCGCTGGATCATAGTTTCTCTCTTTTGATCTTGCCAATAGATTCACCTCTATTTACGTTTCAATCTATATGATAATAAGCTTCACAGGAGCATTTCCACTCCTGTAAAACTACATCCTTTTTGCCACTTTTTTATTGAAACTATTTATCTTTGCAAGTATAACACATCAGCTCTTGGCTTTTTATAATCTGCCTCTTCTGTATATTCTGTTTAAAAACCTATTTTTTACTATTTCTCTCAAAAGCTATCACAAACAGATTATCACACAGCCTCAAAAAATGTATCCGGTCTATTCGGATTGAAAATCTCATTGCAGGTCATCACCGTTACAAGATTTTCTGTCTCACTGAGATTGATAATATTATGTGTCCACCCAGGAATCATATGAACCGCTTCAATCTTGTCGCCGCTCACCTCAAATTCCACGGTCTCGCCTGTATTAATATTGCGTTCCTGAATCAGCCCGTGTCCAGCCACCACAATAAACAATTCCCATTTACTGTTGTGCCAGTGTTGACCTTTGGTAATTCCAGGACGGCTGATGTTAATAGATACTTGTCCGCAGTCCACGGTATGGATAAGCTCAGTGAAAGAACCGCGATCATCTACATTCATCTTCAAAGCATATTTGAACTTATCGGTTGGCAGATACGTGAGATAAAGACTGTAGAGCTTCTTTGCGAAAGAACCTTCGGGCATCTTGGGCATCATAAGTGTGGTCGGTTGCTCTTTAAACTGTTGCAGCAAGTCCACAATTTCTCCAAGCGTCACCTTGTGCGTTACAGGAACACAGCAATATCTTCCCCCTTCCTGCAAAACTGTCTCCACGCCATCAAACTCACAATGGACTTCTTTACCTTCCAGAAGGTCAAACATCCCTTCAACAAGATCATCAATATAAAGCAGTTCCAATTCGGTGTTTCTGTCGTTAACCGTAAACTCCTCATCATTGGCTACTGCCCAACAAAAAGTAGACACTGCAGAATTATACCTAGGTTTGGAATGTCCCATTAAGTTTGGAAAACGATAGACCGCTACCTTTGCACCAGTTTCCTTAGCGTAATCGAAGAATAGTTTCTCGCCTGCTTTCTTACTTCTTCCATATTCGTTATCATAACGACCGACACAAGTTGCCTGAATAGAGGAAGATAACATAATCGTTGCCTTGTTCTTATACTTTTTGAGAGTGTTGAGCAGATCGGATGCAAAGCCAAAGTTTCCTTTCATAAAATCTTCCGGATTCTCTGGACGATTTACACCTGCCAGATTAAAGACAAAATCAGCTTTCTGACAGTATGTAATAAGTTCCTCAGCAGTGGAATTGATATCATACTCATAGATTTCCTCAATTTTGATTTTGGAACGTGTCTTGTTTTTACCGTCTCTGTTATTTTTGAGATTGTTTACAAGGGCGGTTCCCACCATGCCCTTGGATCCTGTTACTAAGATATTCATCTTGGTTTCCCCCATCTTTGTTTTTTGGCAATATACTGACAATATTTTAATTACACGTCTTTTCTCCAAACCATCTTATTAACTATCCCGACATAGCTCTGAATGATTTTAACTACCTTGGAACTCACGTTTTCTTCAATATAGTCTGGCACAGGAATACCATAATCACCCGCTTTATTCATCTCCACTGCCGTGTCCACAGACTGCAAAAGCCCTTTCTCATCAATCCCAGAAAGAATAAAACAGGCCTTGTCCAATGCCTCAGGACGCTCTGTAGATGTACGAATACATACAGCTGGGAATGGATGACCGATACTGGTGAAGAAAGAACTTTCCTCAGGCAGTGTTCCGCTGTCAGATACGACTGCGAAAGCATTCATCTGCAAACAGTTATAGTCATGGAAGCCGAGAGGTTCATGTTGAATTACACGTCTGTCCAACTGGAAGCATGACGCCTCTAAACGCATACGACTGCGCGGATGACATGAATACAGGATTGGCATATCGTACTTTTCCGCCATTTTATTAATTGCATTGAAAAGACTAAAGAAATTTTTCTCCGTATCAATGTTCTCCTCACGGTGAGCAGACAAGAGAATATACTTGCCCTTTTCAAGGCCAAGATGATTATGGATATCTGATGCTTCTATCTCTGCCAGATTGTTATGAAGTACTTCTGCCATAGGAGAGCCTGTAACATATGTTCTTTCTTTTGGAAGTCCACACTCAGCAAGATAACGACGTGCATGCTCGGAGTAATCCATATTCACATCAGAGATAATGTCTACAATTCTACGATTCGTTTCTTCTGGAAGACATTCGTCTTTACAACGGTTTCCAGCTTCCATGTGGAAGATCGGAATATGCAATCGCTTAGCACCGATGACAGATAAACAGCTGTTTGTATCTCCAAGCACCAATACTGCGTCGGGCTTGATTGCCACCATCAGCTTGTAACTTTGAGCAATGATGTTGCCACAAGTTTCTCCTAAATCCTCACCTACAGCATTCAAATACACATCAGGATCAGCAAGCTTGAGATCCTTGAAGAACACACCGTTGAGGTTGTAGTCGTAGTTCTGGCCAGTATGCGCAAGAATTGTATCAAAATATGTACGACATTTATTGATTACTGCGGATAAGCGGATAATTTCAGGACGTGTGCCAACGATGATCAGCAGTTTTAGTTTACCGTTGTTTTTCCAATTTATATTGGTATAGTTCATACTGTTTTCTCTCCCCCTACGGTCTTACTATGCATCTTTTGCAAGTTCTTCCTGAATATATGCAAGTGAAGCAATCTTCGCCTTGGTTTCTTCCACAGTGAGATGCTTTGTGTTGTTAGAGTTAAATTCACTCAGCTTTGCTCTTTCTACATTACCCTTCGTAAAATACTTATCATAATTTAGACCTCGCTTATCACATGGTACACGATAGAAGTTCCCCATGTCAATCGCATGAGCACATTCCTCATTTGTCAGAAGCGTTTCATACATTTTCTCACCATGACGTATTCCAATAACCTTAATATCCTCTTTTTTACCACCAAACAGTTCGCACACCGCTTCTGCCTGGGTCTGAATGGTACAAGCGGGCGCTTTCTGAACGAGAATATCCCCAGCCTCACCATGCTCAAAGGCGAAAAGAACAAGGTCAACTGCTTCATCAAGAGACATAATAAAACGGGTCATGGTTGGCTCAGTCAGTGTAATTGGATTGCCATTTCTAATTTGGTCAATCCACAGTGGGATGACAGAACCACGAGAACACATTACGTTACCGTAGCGGGTGCAACAGATCTTTGTGGTAGAGCTGGTACGTGCTTTCGCCACAATGACCTTTTCCATCATAGCTTTAGAAGTACCCATAGCATTTACGGGATATGCTGCCTTATCAGTAGAAAGACAAACAACATTCTTAACACCTGCTTCGATGGCTGCAGTCAGAACATTCTCAGTTCCGATCACATTCGTCTTAACTGCCTCAATCGGAAAAAACTCGCAGGATGGAACCTGTTTCAGCGCTGCTGCGTGGAATATGTAGTCAACGCCATGCATAGCGTTCTTAACTGATGCAATGTCTCGAACATCACCAATGTAGAAGCTGATCTTATCAGCCACCTCCGGCATTTTAGCCTGGAAGTCGTGGCGCATATCATCTTGTTTCTTCTCGTCACGGGAAAAGATGCGGATTTCTCCGATGTCTGTCTTAAGAAAGCGGTTGAGTACCGCATTGCCAAAGGATCCCGTACCTCCAGTGATTAATAGGGTTTTATTTGTAAATAAGGTCATCTTGATCTATTACCTCCACATTTACTTAGCCTTAAACTTTTCTGCACTAATGATTTACTTAATTAGTCAATAACACCATACATCTTTTCATATCTTTCCAAGCACCACTCAGCCAGTTTCTTAGACTGTTTAAAGAAGAACAACATCCAGTCGCGACTGCTTTCATTAATGCTTTCCTTATATAGTGCCCAGCCGACATAGTACCAATTATGAATCGCAGAATACGCCATCCAGTGGATATGCTCTTTTTCTGTTGCGGGACGACCAAAGTACGCCTCAAGAATATCCATAATCTTAGGCTCATCCACTTCGTATTCAAGTCCAGCAATAACACGGCCAAAATCGTATCCTGGGTCATTGTACCCAGCAAACTCCCAGTCTATGATATCAAGTGTGGTATCTGTACGAAGAACATTATCAATATTGATATCATTGTGGCACATAGTATGCTGAATTCCATCTAAATCTGCATACTTCTGCAACTTGCGCATCATTGTCCATTCTTTCTCGAACACCTTGAAAAGATCCCCCTTCATCTTTGATGCTTCTTTGAAGAGACGTTCGCACTGATAGATAGGGTCGTAATCATATTCTTCTGCATTCGGTAAATCAACACCAACATCGTGGAAAGCTTTTATTTTTTTTGCCACAGCCTTCATTAGTTCTACATCTTCATAGTACACACCGTGAAGATCATGACAATTTTCACGAAACTTAGAAATTTTCACACCAGACTCATCAATGTACACATAGGTATCATCAGCGTGTGCTTTTGCTGCCAACTTTTGAGCCAAGCATTCATTTTTACGATAGATAAAAAACTGACTGCTATCACCCGGATACCGGAAAATATAGCGTTCACCACGAATCACAAAGGTAAACAGAATGTTAGTCAATCCTTTTTGCAGAATAATAATATCGCTGATCTCATCTTCCTTGCAATTTAGCACTTCACAAATCTTCTGATTAATCCGTCCACTAACATTCCCAAGGAACAATCCTTCAATGTTCTGAATTTCTTGAATTGAGTCAAACTCATACAAGAAGTCAGCGGAATATTCACGTACATACATATCAAAATCATCTGCATGACGACTGATGAACTCTTCCCAGAACAGTGCAGATACACGGAAATCATCGATTTCGTCATTCATGTATTTTACTAATTTACGGCTCAGCTCTTTGTCTATGTATGCATGACCGTAAATACATTCACCACTCTTCGCTCCGCTGTACACATTTAAGATTCTACCAGAAGAATTCTTGCGAACAAGAAGTTCATTATGTGCGTTTTCTTTGTATACAGTTGCATGGAAAGAATTATATTCATACTGAGAGAAAGGGTTTTCCTCAAAGTAATTATCGCAGTTCAAAATATAAGTGCTTCCAAGATGCTTCCTTGCTATATATAGCGAATAGATATTATTCTTCTTCAGATCGGGGTTGATTTCAAGGTTCACGCCCCACTTGTCCTGCAAAAAGAAATACAATTCTTGCTTGTATGCAATTACAACAGTAATATTCTGAATACCAGCTTCACGTAATTGACGAATCTGACGTTCAATCAATGTCTCACCGTTCTTCATGAACAATCCCTTAGGCATAGAATATACTGACTTTGCTGAAATATCCGAGCCGCCAGCAGCAAGAATTACTGCATTCACAACTTTAAGAGTAGAGATTTCATCCAAGCCATTTTGTGTTACTTTATCATTTGCAATGAAGCCTTTCTTTTCCAACCTTGCCTTCAAATCAGAAACTTCTTCTACAGACTTAAACACATAATAGTGCTTATTCTCGTAGATTTTCTCTGCTGTAGTGATATCTGCACTTTTCATCATCGTGCGGATCACTTCAAACTCTTTATAACTGATCATTTTACGTTCTCCTTTTAAAATTATTTTCTGATTTCTTTATTTTTAATTGTTGTACGATTAAATAAACTGCAAAGAATTTAAGATCCTCTTGTGATGTTATCTTAAAATCATTTTCAATTCTTTAAAATACAATAGATTTACTAAATCCATACATGAGTAATATCGGTTTCTAATGGGTCGATCATATTCTAATTTCACCTGACATTAAAGTGACTAAGGAATATACAATCAAATCATCAAAGCCTCATATAATACCAACTAATAGGAATTTTATTCGTTATGTACTCACTCGCACACAATAAACACGAGTTCGCCAGAATTGTATCCCCTTTTACTTAGCAAACTCTTATTTAATCTGAAATAAAATCATTATCCAAAAATTATGCTATAATCATATGAATCAAAACAATGTCATCGGATGAGTAGATTACTCGCAACGCGCAAATATCATTTTGTTCTGAGGCAAAAATATTATTACGTCTATATCTATTTATTTTAACTTATCGTTTTTTATGTTACATCTATCTAACAGAGCCAAATGACATTTCACAAAAACAATTATGCTTTTAAAACTTTTCCTATATGTGCAGAATAATTATTTTACACTGTATCTCATTAAACCGTTTAGAACACTTGCAACTTTCAAATAGACAATCTCCTAAACAACTTAGTTCTACCTTTTATTTTCAAATCACATTCGAGGCCATAGAAAAATTACTGCTGACCTTTTCTCTTTTCTTGTAATAGTAAGTATCCCTCAAAAATATCTAAATCTTCTCTAGTTGTAATTTTGATATTCATCGAGTTACTCTTGGAAAACCACAGACGTTTGCCAAGAGCCATGTACAAAGAAGTAGTGTGTGGTTCCAAAGTATCGATAATGCCTTGCTTAATTGCAGTTTCATATGCTTCACACAATTCGCCGTACTTAAATGTCCACGGGTTACTAAAGCCTTTGATTGTTTCTCGGATCAAATTCTTAGTTGTACTATATTCATCATCTTTAATGCAAGTACATAAATTAATATCCTCCGAGGAAATCGCATTTCCATGTTCTTCGCATACTTTAATGCTATCGTCTATAACATCTTGAGTAGTCATAGGAGAAACACCAAAGCTGATGACAACGATGTCATTGAAGTTAATCTTATCTTTGAGGTGGAATACACCGTTCATTGTTGATTCTTGGAAAGTTGAACCACCAACAGTTGTCCACTTCAACTTGCTAATTCCGTAAATGGCAGCAATGCAAGTAACTTCTTCTACCCAATCTTTATGGCATACAACCTCAATCGCATTAATCTTGTCGTTATTTTGAAAAATCTCAAGTGTATAGGCAAGGATTGGTTTGCCCATCACCTTTATAAATTGCTTGGGAATATCTGCTCCGACACGATTGCCGGTTCCTCCTGCAAGAATAATTGCTATATTCACTGTTTCAACATCCTTTCACCTTACTGGATTGCATTACTATCATGTATTGGATATAAAGTTCTCATCTTTCAAATAATACGCGTTGATATAATGATGTCCAATCTGTTGTTCTTTAGGAGGCGGGGTCATATAGTCTCCATAGACAGTGCTTAAAAATTTGTCATACTGCTTAATGGCTTTAAACAATTTCCCTTCAAATTCTACTTCTATAAATTCCGAAAACATATCGCTAGCCATGATCTCTTTTTTGCCATATGCAAATGCCCCGCTGGTTTCGCCAGAATAGACTTTAGACGCAATCGGATATCTTGCCTGTCGCTTCTCCGTATAAGACAGCAGCTTATTGATGTTGACCAGCTTACCTAAGACATAGAAACCGAACCTGACGATATCGTAATAACCCTTGAACCGCGTTCTGGTTTTAAAAAAGTGATCCCAGTTTGCTGCATTTGCCAAACTGAGAAGGAATACCGTTCCATACATATTGCGAATGGCCTGGCTAAAGGTATTGCCCAGACCGTCAACAGCAAGAATATCCACAAATAACCCCATCTTCCCTCGCCATTTCCATAATGGCTCATCTGGAATTACTGTGCTTGCGTTGCAAACACGGGTATATAGGAACGGCCACTTAGGGTCCATTCGATGGGAGATAATATAAAAAGGTGTTTCATGCTCCTGGCAATATTGGAGAAACCGCTCATAATCATCCCGGGGCATAATCAGGTCAATATCATCATCCCAGGGAATAAATCCTTTGTGACGAATGGCACCCAGTAGCGTACCATAGGCAAGGGAATAGTTGATGCCTTCTTGTCTGCAGATTTCATCAATCTGGCATAGGACATTGTATTCAACTTGCTTTATTTCATCCAGCGTAAGTTTTTTCATTCTCATTTTTCCCTATCTCCCTTTCTTATATAGAATAACCTTACATTCTAATCCTTTTTCACCAAACGCATAAACGCATTGTAATTTAAAATAATACCAATAACGATTACTGATGCAATCCCAATTCGAATTAACAGATGATTGTAAAAAAAGGTAATGGTGAGTGATAATGCTATGAGTAAGATCGAAATAACACATATTATTTTACCGTTATAGATACAGGCACCAAATTCCTTGAAACAAATATTCCGGTAAATTAAATAGTGGAAGAAAGTATAAAGAATGTAACAAATTAAGGTCGCATACGCTGCTGCCAAATATCCAAAAATTCTAATAAAGACATAGTTCAGTATCGCACATAGAACACCACTTATGGCTGTTGCAAGCATAATGCGACTGGTCTGCTCATAATAATACTCAAAATAAATAAAGAATGTATAAACCAGCATAAAATATGTACACATCACAATTGGGGGAATCACCCAAATAGCATCATGATACGCTGAGGGTGCAAAGACACTCACGATCTCCGGTGCAAAAGAAATTAAAATAAGGCAGAAAGCTGCCATCAAGGCGATGGGAATCGTAACAAACTGACCCAGCTCCACAGTTTTTCTTTCCTTAAGCTTTTGGTAGGTCCATGGTGCCATGGTATAGTCCAAAGCTGTAACTAGAAGTGTCAACACCCAGCCAACAGAGTTTCCAATACTATATATACCCGCTTCATAGTTGCCCACCATTCGCTTGATCATCAACTGGGAAGAACTGAGTAATATCCGCTGAAAAAAATAGTGGGGGATTAAAGGTAAAACAAATCGCAATGCGTATTTCCAGTATTTTTTATCGTAAAAGCATTTTCCATCCCAAAAACACTTGATATAAAGATATGTATAGGAAATCACTTCAACAAGTACAAGAGAAAGAACCCGGCTATACACCTTATTTTGCGGCCATAATAAGATTGCTATTATACCAACTATCGGCTTTGCCAAGGAAGTTGCCAGCGTAAGCTGAACAAGCTTCACATATCGGTATTCCGTTCTTTGTAGCATTGACCAGAAGCCGAACGCAGTAACGGACAATACTCCCGGAAAAACTGACAGAATTAGGATAGATGGTAATCCAATTAAGGAATTTATCCATTTGTGGTTGAACAAATAAAAAATGAAACTAATAATAGCCGTTGTAGTTGCCAATCCCTGCAGTGACGATGTAAACCGGTTTCTTTCCGCAGAGTCTTCAATTTGTATCACTTTTTTTTGATACACAGAACTAGCCAAACCAAGTGTTATCAAAATTGACATCAAGTCTGAAACAGATAAATATGTACTGACAACTCCATATTCCGATGGCAACATTAGGCGTGTAAAAATTGGAGTCGTTAAGACGCTAATGCCTTTTTGCAAAAAAGTGCATGCAAAAAACCAAATACTTGCCTTCAGAATAGTAGATAGGGCATTATACTTCTCTTTTATAATCAAAAAAAAATTCTTCATATTATTTCCTGTCTTCCTAAATGTCATCCGTTCATTCATCTTTTACCTGAATAAATCACTTCAAAGATTCGATTTACGACCTGTTCACTGGCATGTCCGCCTTCGTAGATGCCGCATCTATCATGAAAAAACGCTTTATTATCTTTTTTATACTTTTCATCATCAAAAGACAACACATTGTCAATCAGCTGATCTTCATCTTGTGCAAAAGGAAACGGTAATTCCTCAAAATCAAAGCGAGCCCCCCTATCCTCTGCATACGCATCCATATCCTTTGCAAAAACAAAACCCGGCTTTCCATTTTTTGAAAACTCTGTAATTGTTGAAGAATAGTCTGTGATAATGCAATCTGAAATCAACATTAGCTCCTGCATATCTGGATAACTTGTCCCATTGAACACTTTTTCTCCCTTTATCAATTTATCTCCAAATTTAGCAATATTCGGATGGAGACGGATAATACCATACCACTGCCCAGAAAATCTCGTAGAAAATGCATCCAGGAGCCTGCTCCAGTCGATTTGAAACATCGATAGACAATTATCCTTTTCTCCGACACGAAAAGTAGGTGCATACATCACTACTCCTGCATCTTTAGAAATTCCAATACTTTCCTTAATCTGATTCTTAAGATTTTGATTGTTTTCATAAAGAATATCTTCCCGTGGCAAACCGCAGCGCATGATTTCTCCAGAATACCAAAATATCTGCCGGTAATCTCTCTCATCAAACTTACTGGAGGCAAGAAACAAGTCTGCCATTCTTGAATCTCTCTTCGCAGCAGAAACATAGGTATTGCACAATGCTTTTTCTGCATCTTTCTCAACCTTTTTTAAACCAATGGATCCATGCCATGTCATGATGTAGTATTGATCTTTCTTCTTTCGAACATATCCGGGCTTTCTGCAATTATCCACCCATACTTTAGCAGTACACAGTTCATATACAAAAGCTAGCGAAGCATATTTCACCGCACGAATTCCATCTGGTATTGATTCTCTTTCACTTCGATACAGCCAAACCAAATCTAAATTCAAATTTTTTTGCTCTAATATCTTTTCTGCTATATATTTGCAGTTCCCCCCATATCCTTTTCCTCGAAAATTACAAAAGACAATTTTATTTTGTTTGATTGGGCATAACCTGAAGAAATAAAACAAAATAACCATAATTACATGTTTTATATTTTCTATCATATTTTACCATTCCTTGCTTAATTTACAGAAACAAAAGCCTAATTATATCTTTAATTGCAACCAAAACAGGATTCATACAAAGTGCCCCAAAGACAAGTTCACCCCAATCACACTTAATAAATTCTATTACCCATAACGCAAGGCAAATGGGAGTTAGGATATATACAATCTTACTTAAACGATATGGGAATGTACCGTGCTTAGCATAAATAGACACAAACACACCGCCGCCTAATGCAAGAAAAGCAGATGCAAACCTCCAATATTCTGGCATGGGCATTGGTGCGCAGGCAATTGTCAGCACACCAATATAAAACACAAATTCTGTATATTTCTTTCTGCTGCTATTTAGATACTCTTGATCTTGCTTGCACAAACGTTTCTGATAAATATATATTGCTAGACAGAGAATCACTGCCATTGTAATATACACAGCCTTTGCCAAGCGATGTGATCCGCTATTTGCAACAGCAATTGCCCATTCAGAATTATGATTCCGATAGAACCAATATGCTTTATAAAGCATATTCCTCACTATGGACAGAATCAAGTTACCAGAGGACGCCCAAGAAGCCGTTACTTTATAAAGAATATCTGTTATAGGCATGATTAGAGATGCCACTAAAATTGATACCACTTTATAATTTCCCGGCAATAAGAGTACCAAGCGCAAAAGTATCATCACAATAGAAGATTGGTGGAGCGTTATTGGCATGAGATATAGTAAAAACGTTTTCCAATCATGCTTACCTTGATAGAGATCCCGAAATATAGCCAATCCGATCAAGCAAAATGCTAACACATTTCGAACGTTATTCGTGATTGCATAATAGTTCATCGTAAGAAGTGCAAATATAATATAGCTGAGGACATTTTTGGGAGAAATACTCTCTTTTTCCGCCATATAGCATGTGATGTAGAAGCAAATAAAATATACAAAAAAAACAGACACTGCTGGGATTAGGTGAACATCTCCAGACTTACCACCTAACCAGAGCAATAAATTCATTACAAATATCTCGGTCTGTCCATTTACCGATGAGAATAAAGCTTCCCTAAAAGACATATCTGCAAGCTGTTCAGCCCACTCAAAGTAACGAATGATATCAGGTTCATTTTTTACCGGCGTATAGCTATAAGCAACCATTGATAGAAATACTGCTATGATGAAAATATAGATTCTCCAATTTTTAAAGTTATGCTTAATACCATAAAATGATATTGGCAATGCAATAGCAGGGAGTAGTAACCCAAATGCCCAAAAACTAATCACGAAATTCTCCTCTATCCTTAATTCTCATAACAAATCGAAATAACCCTGGTGAAGCACACAAGAGTAAGCTGCAAATTTTAAACGTTACACTCAAATTTCCATCCAACATGCTATACAATCTGTCTCTTATAAATCGTTTACGATAAAGCATAAAAACCTTGGAATATTCTTCGTTAGTAAGACTTTGTTTTCGTAGAATTTGTACCACTTGTCCATCATATAGATTAAAAATCAACCGTTTATACTCCGGATACTTCTTCAGAATATACTCGGAGATAGTATCGCAAATGGTAAAACATTGCAGATGTTTTTCATTTAATTTGGATTTTAAGATACTGCCGGATCGCTGTATATAATAGTAATTTTCCGCATAACCTGCCAAAACCACCTTATCGCATTCTCCGATATATAAATAAGTTGTCGCTAAATCTTCAAAATAACCAGAAGGAAACGGGAATTTTTGCAGCGTGTCACGACGCATCAATTTTGCCCAGCTACAATGACCACTTTTTCCATAAAAGTAAATATCTGCAAAAGCCTCTTTAGATGTTCTACAAACTTCATCAGTAGAGAAAACACTTAAAATTTTGCCCGATTCATCCATACTGATCGCACCGCATGAAACCATGTCTGCGTCATACTTTTTCTGCAGTTGCACCATATCACGAACATAGTTTGGACCAACATAATCATCAGAATCAACAAAAACGATCCATTCGCCATTGGCTTTCTCTACGCCGTAATTACGAGCTGATCCAAGCCCTCCATTTGGCTTGTGATAGGAAAAAACATTCTGATGTAATTGTGCAAAGCTATCACACATCTCAGGGCAGTTATCAGGAGAACCATCGTCTACAAGAATAATTTCTGTATTATCATAGCTTTGGTTCAGCAAGCTATTTAAGCACTTATCAAGATACTTCTCCACACCATATACTGGAACAACAATTGATATTAACGGATTACTCTTTTTCATCACACACTTCTCCTTATAACATTTCTACAATCGAAATAATGAATAGAACCTCGTTATTTCACTTTGCACCATTTTTCTCTATCAATCGTCTCCAAAAACAGTTCAGGATTTCTTATGTCTTTAGCAAGTTCATGAAGCTTATTATTTTCTAAATCTAACCATTCAGATATCATTAGCGCATGCCAAACTTCCTTATAAAAACGAAAACAGCTTAGGCTTGCAGGTACGCCTGCAACAATTTCATAAGGTATCACGTCATGTGTAACAACTACACCCATACCAATTACAGCACCTGTACCAATAACTACTGCCCCAAAATTTGTGATTTCTCACAAATCCATACATCGTTACTGATGGTAACGCGTTTTGGCGTAGGTTTGTTATATGTGCTGAACTTTTTCTTTATAAAATCTCTTCCACTGTAAAAAACAGGAAATGTAGAAATCAAATTCCATAGGATGTATCGCTGCGCCGATTACAAACTTATCCGCAATAGAGCAGTATTTTCTGATATCCGTATTGAGAATTTTGCAATATAACCGCAAAATGAATATTTATCAAAGGTACTTTTTATTACAATACTACCTGCTTCAGTTTTTGCGGTTTTATTAACGAAGCACTTTTAACAGCTTTTCCATTTAATTTCTTGAATATTTTGTACTCAATATAGCCAAAACTCAAATTCATACTCATTTACACTTTCTAAATAAATTATGTCTGTTTTATTGTCGAATTCTCTTATCCAATCCTAGAAAAGTATAGATTTTGATTCCCACTCTAAATGCCTTTGCATTATTCTTATATTTTCGATACACTTTAGGCAACTCAAAATACTGCTGCAACTCTTCTTCGCTAATCTGAAGCTTCTCAGCAATTTCCGAAAACAAGTTCTTCGCTTCCGCATCAGTAAGAGGTGGCGTTTTCAGAATCTGCAGAGCTTCCTCCCTAGTCATTTGTCCTGTCAAAATCAAACTGGATAACTGTGCCTTGCGAATATCAAAATCAAAACGTTTTGGTAGCCACCAGCCTTCAAGGAACTTAGTCAACATATCTTCAAAGTGTTTTTGCTTATAGGGGGTATACCCATATTCCTCCACCAGACAGTTCAACATAGACTGTTTAGTAAACGGCACATAGTTAAGAGGTTGTATCGTCTTAATACCCTTAATATAAGGTAGCCAGAATTTATGGCGGAAGCCTGTGGTATAAATGTATTTCTTTGTTTTAACTCTACCATGTTGCTTTAAAACATCTTTTATATATGTTTTATCACCAGTTGGACCGGACCCCACATACCAAGAAGATGGATTAGCTACAATTTCTGTACAAATGTTATAGCCATTCAAAATGTATTTTACGCCAAGCTTCTCTGAAAGCCGATCAATTTGCGCAATAAAAGCATGATCCTGAGGCGCATCTAATCCAGCCAGTCCTGTTTTGAAAAATGCAAGCTGCATATGTCGCATTTCGTCAAAGTCCAGCTGTTCTGCATGCAATTCAACACCCAATTTATCACAGATTTTTCGAATGTTCTGCTCTGCAACGGGCAGATTCCAGCCTGCATTGATATGAAACACATACGGTCTTAGTCCCCATTCCTTTACAGCAAGATGAAGCATATAGCTACTGTCAAGCCCTCCACTGAGTCCGATAATGCAGTCATATGTTTTACCCTTCCCTGATGCTTTGATTTCTGTCAGAAGGTGGTTTAGCTCTTTTTCATGACCATATCCATGATTCCATTCCTTCTCTATCCGATTTTCATATTCTCTGCAACGATTGCAGACGCCTTCCGAGTCAAAAAACAATTTTGTATCAGACGAATCCATCACACAGCGTGTACAAACTTGATATTTATTCATACTTTATATTCTCCTATATATCTCTATTAACAAAGTTATTTGTAATTCCTTGTCATGGTACGTTTGATAATTGCTTCGTATTGCTTTTCTACAGAATACTTTTCCGCAAAATAGGCGTAGGCTATGGCACCTAGAGTCGTACAATCACTTGCTACGGCCTGTTCTATGCAGCCAACGAACTCATTCACTTCAGTACTACAGCAAGACCAGCCAAAGCCACCTTCCACACAGATGCTGCCTACATCCGTCACATTATCTGATGCCACAATAACCGGCAGGCCTGCCTGCATATAAGACAAAAGACGTGAGGGAAAATTGGGGATTGTAAATCGGTGATCCAGGAGTATCAGACCAACATCACAGCATGCGATCATCGCATCATACTCTTCCCGTGGCATACGGTCAAACAGTTTTGCATTCTTAGGTTTCTCCACCTTTATGTATGTTTCAATGCGATGACGATCTACACCACTTCCGGCTACCACAAAATATGCATCCTGAATCTCAGTACATGCTTTGATGCACGCTATAAGGAAAGGTATATCCTGTGCCCGACCTAGGTTCCCTCCATAGACAAAAATTTTTTTCTCCGAAGGAAGTCCGTACTTTTGTCTCAATTCAGCTTTATGCGCCGCGTTAACACGCATATCTTGGATTTCTAGACAGTTTGCACTGATTTCTACCGTATTTGGAGAAACTTCTCTGTTGTGTTCAAGCAAGTAGGCACAATTTGCCGGTGACATACAGCCAATGGTGTCCGAAATTCGATATAGTTTTTTCTCCTGTAGACGATAATAGAAATGAAGGATTCCTTTTAATCCTGTCTTTCGAAGAACGCCTAAATCTACAGCATTTTGAGGAAAAATATCCTTTAACAACAGGTAAGTTCTTGCATGATCCCGCTTTTGCACATATTCCACTACAGAAGCCAAGGTGATCGGCGGAGTAGAATATAGTACTAAGTCAAACTTTATATCAGAAAAATATTTTTTAATTGCTTTTTTATATTGAAAAGGGATCAACGCTGTAGAGATACCTTTTTCAAGCAACATACTTTGACGAATATTTCCAGTTAGAATCATGAGATTTGTAATATGATCTCCACAAATGACTTCTGTCTGTAAACCATACCTCCGTTCCCGATTGGAAACTGTGTAAATGGAATGACCATACTTACGAAAACACCGTAGCAAATCTGCATAGATACCGCTACTCTCTATATCAACATTACCTAATGTCAAGAATAATACATTCATAGTAAAACCCTCACTTTTAAATATACTCGCCCGCTGTAATTCTAAATGTACTGCCCGTCATCATAGAACTCGCATCGGAGAGCATATACATAATACCTTCCACATAATCGCTACGTTCACACATTCTACCCATCGGAAGGATCTTTGCTGCTCTATCACGTAATTCTTTCTCTGTTTCACCCTGGCTGTTTCTGAGACTGACTTCACCTTCAGTTGGAGTCCACCCCAAAGTCAGATAGTTACAGCGAATCTGCTCAGTCGCATAGTTATGCGCAATGTGCTCCATAAGGATTCTTAACACACCTTTAGAACAAGCATAGGCTGCTCTATCTTTCTGACCACCCCATGCATGAGCGGAGCCGGTGAGGACAATAGATCCACCTCCATTCATCCGCATATACTTGATTGCCTGCTGACAACAAAAGAAACAGGCTTTAAAGTTGATATCCATGACGGCATCAAATGTTGTCTCATCGCAGGTATCCAGCGGAGAGACCGGAGTAACGCCTGAGTAATTGAAAAATCCATCAATTTTTCCAAATTCGTTATATGCTTCATCAAAAAGCTTTTTGCAGTCTTCCACTTTCGTCAACTCTGTGTATACAAACAATCCATCACTACCATATGTTCGCATCAGACGAATAGATGCTTTGGCAGCTTTCTCATCACGACCACCTATGACAACCTTTGCTCCACGCATGGCACATTCTTCCGCAACCGTCCTGCCTACGCCCTTTGTTCCACCAGAAATAACAATTACTTTATCACTTAATACTTTCTCCATAATTACAGCTCCAATGCTTTGTCAACATCAAAGCCCTTGAGTAACAGATCATTACCCGATTCATCGTAGACCTTTACATGATCCATATAGTATTTAAGCTTTTCAGCCAATTCAGTCTTAGTGTTACAAACTAAATACAGTCTAGTCAAAACCTGTTTTTCAGTACCAATCCACTCAGGCAGAACAGCATCGCCTTCATACAAGCGCTGAATGTTCGCCACAATGCAACGATCGTTTTCTGTTTCACTCAAGCCTTCGATCTTAGCAATTTTACCCTCTTTCAATAGGAACCAAAGGGTAGATGCCCACTTTCCACGTAGATAGGTATCATCTGCTTTTTTCAAATCAATACTGCCCTCAGAACCTGTGAGAGCAAAGCGGATCAACATTTCACGCTGGTCGAAACCATGAATCGCCTTCATCAATAAATGAGGAGCTTCACCCTGAAGACGGAAACCTGTATCATAGACATAGAACTCACTATTTTCATAAAAGCCTGAAAGCATTAGAACACCGTTACGAATACCGATATCATTAAAGAGACGAACAGCATTGTCATGCATTCGCTCAAAATACTCGTTAAGATGCTTGGAAGGATATGTACCACCAAGGCATACACGTGACAACCCTGGCTGCTCATCAGTAGTGTACCGGTCATAGATACAAGATGCGCTGCAATAGCCATCTTTAAATGTATAATACATGCCCATATCTTCACATTGCATATATTTCTCAACAATGAATCGTTTCTTATTGGATGCCGCAAGTGCCTTTTCGACAGCTGGACGTAGTTCTTCTTCGTTATATACAACAGTCATGCCCACGCCGCCACCGTTGTCAACAGGCTTGATCATAACTGGATATTGAATCTTATCAATATCCTCCTGCTTCATAGAAGCATCAAGATAATACTCTGGGATACCATGGACACCATAGCGTTCACAGGTTGCTTTGAAAACATCCTTAAACGCAAACACATCTACAATCTTCTGCGTTGCATAACAAGGAAGATCCAGTGCGTCACAGACCTTGCAGTAGGCAGGAACTAGAATATCAGCAACGCCGACCAGTACGCCATCTACCTTTTCTTCTTTGGCCAATGCAACCAGTCCCGGCACATCCATACCATCCACATCGTAGGCTTTCCACGCAACCTTTTTTGCCGCATCCGTATGTCTGCCGCTGCTCACGATGGTGAGGATACCCATGTTGTTGGCAACTTCAACCAGCGGAATGGTCTCCGGATTGCCACCTAAAATCAGTAATTTCTTTCCTTCAAACTCTCTCTTGCTTTCCATAGTCTTATTAGCCTCCATAGTTGCATCCTCCATTAAAATGTATATTGTTCACATTGAGCCATCAGCAGATACTTTTGCTTTGGTATTCTTGCCTCTATTTGATCCCTGAATTTCTGTGGGTTTCCTCCGTGAGAAGCAAATGTTCCGTAGTGACAAGGAATTGCAAGTGCAGGTCTGAGATACTCACAAACCGTCACAAATTCGTCCTCATTCAAGTTGCCATAAGCACCGTTAATTGGACCAATGACCACATCATACTGTTCACGAATTGTAGACAACAAATCCATCCGCAAGCAAGTGTCACCCATAATGTATATTTTCTTCTCATCTACCGTGATAACTAGCCCAAATGCATCCGGTGCTCCTGCTCCGTGGTCACAGAACACAATGTCCAAGTGAATATCCTCTGCATCGTAATGGTCACCCGGTTTCACATAGGTAATATGATTTTGCGACATTAAAAGTCGTTCGATCTCCTGCTTGCAGTTAACTGATGCAATCAGCTTTGTGTGCGGATTGGACATCAACACTGGAATTGCATCCATGTCAAAATGATCATAGTGAGGATGCGTAGCTATCACATAGTCAAACTGAACATCAGTTGGCATGAGCACCTTTGGTGTGAGCCTCTTAAATCCCACATGACCTTCCACTCGCTCTACGCAATCGGTTAGATACATATCAATGCCAAGTAGCGTTCCCTTTTTACTTTTAATGATGAATCCTGCCTGACATACTGAAAAAAGATGTGTTTTTCCCAGCGGTGCTAACAGAATCCGCGTTGCAAAATTCATCCCTGTTTTCCTCGTTCTTTCTTATCTATTTTTCTTCATAATGCATCCGCATGTGCAAGATAATGCTTAATTGCTTTAGCACGTATTTCTTCATTTTGTGTGATCGTTAGAATTTTTCCCTCACTTATACCAAGGCTTTTCAATCGTTCTGTTAACTGTTTACTGGTATAAGGCTCCAATGCGGCAACAACTACATAGTCAAATTCCACATTTTGAACAACCTCTAGCGGATCAACGTCCAAGCAACACCTTCTACACGCCCAGTAATCATCATCCACCCAGGCTACGACCTCACAATCTTGATTTTGAAGTTTTCCATATAACTGCTGACCAAACGTACCGGCACAGCACAACACTATTTTCTTGCCTATAAAAGTACCAGCATAAGGATACTCCACACCCTCAATTGGCAAAATACCGCCAGAGCGAACCGTAAAAATATGTAATGCATAATCATCAATCTGCTTCTTGTAGGAAGCTGGAAGGTGGTCACACAGGTATTCGTAAAGCAATTTGATGTATGATGCTTCCTGTGCAAAAGGCTTTTGCGACTTAAGCATTGAATCTTCCCGCTGTCGATAGTGGTAAGAGCAATCATCTATGACGCAAATCTTGGAACAAGATTCTAGTGCTGGATAGACACATGCTGCATCTTCACCTTGACTCAATCGCGTATCTACATTCATCTGGTGTTTATAAATTACTTCTCGTTTAAATAATTTGTTCCATACATATGTAAAGATACCTATAGTATAAAAATCACCGCACGACAGCATTGTTTCCTTCAATAATTTCAGTTCACCACCCTCATAAACACCACAGGGAATATGGTTTATTAACTTCACTTTATTCTGAAAAAAATGCCTTGTCTGTCCAGCTATCACAGCGTCTGCATTAGTTTCAAGCTGTACTTTAACAAGGTTCTCCACAAATTCTGAATCTACCCAGTCATCTCCGTCAACATTACAAATAAAACTTCCCGTCGACACTTCCAGACCTGCTTGGCGAGCAGACACTAGTCCGCCGTTCTTCTTGTTGATGAGTTTTATGCGTTCATCTTTTTTTGCATAGATATTACATATCTCTGGGCAACGATCAGGTGAACCGTCATTCACGAGTACAATTTCTATATTCTGATAGGTCTGGTTTAGCAAACTCTCTATACACAAACCAAGATAGCGTTCAATCTTGTATATAGGAACAATCACACTAATTAGTGGCGCTTCATTTTTTATATATTTCATCACGACTAACCCTCACAAATTTCTATTTTGAGATTTCTAACCTATCTTCATGTAGTTTCCTTCGCTATCTGTTTTTAGTGATTCCGGATTGGCGATCCCAATAAATTCATTTCTTGCGCCACCATCATTCGCCACAGCGCCATCACACTTCAATACCACCTTTACTGTATCAATTACGCTCTTTGCATCTACAGCAAAGCTCACATGGTCTACATACCACACGTCACCAGCAAACTGCTGTTCCCAGCTCTGTGTATTACGACCATTGACTGTTGATGGATTAGACAAACCAGGTCTAACTTCATGTCGGCGCTTTTGCTCATCTGTATATCTTTCCAGATAACGAACTGGCAGTGGACGTGGACCGATAATACTCATTTCTCCTTTTATGATATTAATTAGGCTTGGGAGTTCATCAATAGAGCTTTTTCTTAGGAAACTTCCTAGCTTTGTAATACGTTCTTCATCAGGCAAGTACACACCGTTTTCATCTCGCTTATTGTTCATAGAGCGAAATTTCAAAAGAGAAAACTCTTTATTGTTTAGTCCTATACGCTTCTGTTTAAACAGAACAGGAGCGCCGACATCTATTAGCACCAGAATAGCAACAATGAGAAGTGGAATTGTAAGCACAATCATTGCCAGCAAAGATAGAGATAGATCAAAAAGTCTTTTTATATATTTGGCATAAATTCCTTGCCTCTTCATTTCTGCACCGCTCACTTAAAACAAGCCCTGACAATCTCAATCACCTTATCCTGCTGCTCCAGTGTCATTTTGTTGTCACTTGGCAAGCATAATCCTCGATTAAAGATATCCATTCCAACATCCAATGGTTTGCCATCTTTCCCTAGCATTCCACCCTGAATATAGGCATTGGTCTTTGCCCTGCCATTTCCTTCTCTTGTAATAAATCCATTCATCCGATACATTGGCTGCATATGCATCGGCTTCCATATCGGTCTTCCTTCTGCGTTGTACTTCGCTAAAGTTTCCAGAATTTCTGTAGGACAGCTCTTTCCAGGTTCACTCACATACAATGCTTCCTTTTCTCCTCGCATTTGTTTACACATCGCTTCTGGATTGATAAGCATACAGCTTAACCAGAAGTTAGGTTCACCGTTCTTGGCATCATAGGGATTCATGGTTACAGGCAGATCCTTTAATCCTTCTTTATAACGTTTATAGATTGCTTTCTTCTGAGCAATATGATCTTCCAAATAAGGGAATTGTCCTCTTACCACTCCCGCAATGACATTACTCATCCGGTAGTTGTAACCGAGTTCCTCATGTTGATACCACGGTGCATTCTCTCTGGATTGGGTTGACCATTTTCTGACTTTATTCGCAGCTTCTAAATCATCGGTAAGCAACATGCCTCCCGATGAACCTGTGATGATCTTGTTTCCATTAAAGGAAATACAGTTATATGTTCCAAAGGTTCCTGTTTGTATCCCTTGATAGGTCGCACCCAAAGACTCCGCCGCATCTTCGATCATGATCGCTTTATGCTTCTTACAAATCGCTTTGATTTCATTCACTTTTCCTGGTGTTCCATATAAATGAGCGACGACCACAGCCCTTACTTCAGTATAGATTTCAAAAGCTTTCTCTAAAGCAACAGGATCCATATTCCATGTCTCGTATTCCGTATCAATAAAGACTGGAACTCCGCCTTCATACACAACGGGATTTACGGTCGCATCAAAGGTCAGATCACTGCAGAATACTTTTTCTCCGGGTTTAACGCCTGCCAATTTAACTGCCATATGCAACGCCGCTGTCCCTGCGGATAAAGCAACCGCATAACGACAGCCCACCTTCTCACAAGCAAGCTGTTCTACGATATTGATGTTTTCCCCCACTGTCGACATCCAATTTTTCTCATACGCTTCCTGCATGTACTTTAATTCTTCTCCATGCATCGTTGGCGAAGACAGCCATACTTTTTCCTTGAATGGTTCCATTTCTATTTGATACCCCCTGCCATTACAACTACTTTTTCCTCGTTTAATTTCTTTACTTTTCTCATCTCAATCTCATCCTGCTTCTTTTCAGGATGATAGGTTGGAATAATCTCAGAAACCAACTGTTTAATTGTTGAACTGTTTGTGTAACTGGCTTCTGATAAGATCTCGACTTGATTCATAAACTGTTTCACATCAAAAGCAATGGGCTTTGCGATATGAATCAATTGATTCGGGGTTGTTTGTAACCCTTCTTCTGCCATCAGTTTCTCTTCGTATAATTTCTCTCCGGGTCTTAATCCCGTATACTCAATCTGAATATCGATATTCGGCTTATAACCCGACAGCTTAATCAGATTTCTTGCCAACGTATCAATCTTCACAGGATCTCCCATGTCTAAGACGAAGATTTCTCCTCCCTTGGCATAGGTTCCTGCTTGTAGCACTAAGCTCACCGCTTCTGGAATCGTCATGAAGTATCGGATAATATCCGGATGCGTTACCGTCACTGGTCCGCCTTCTGCGATTTGTTTCTTGAATAATGGGATTACTGAGCCGTTACTTCCTAACACGTTTCCAAAGCGCACTGCCACAAACTCCGTTTTGATCTTATTTCCTTGAATCTCTTGAATTGGATTCCAGGTATGCGACCAAAGCTGAGGAAGAAGCTGATAGCTTCCTGTCTGACTGATTTGATTCATACTCTGAATCACCATTTCGCACAGCCGCTTACTTGCCCCCATGATATTCGTAGGATTGACTGCTTTGTCAGTGCTAATAAGGACAAACCGCTGACAGCCATTTTTTAATGCGGCATAAGCTGTCTTATATGTTCCGATAACATTGTTTTTAATGGCTTCATTCGGGCTTCCTTCCATCAATGGCACATGTTTATGCGCTGCCGCATGATAGACAATATCCGGCTTATACATCTCAAAAACACTGTCAATTCTTCGACTATCCCGAACAGAGCCTATTAAGACAACCAAATTTAATTCTGGATATTTCCGCTTCAATTCCTGTTCAATGTCATAAGCATTATTTTCATAGATTTCAAAGAGAATGAGTTGTTGAGGATGATGCCCTGCGATCTGACGACATAACTCACTGCCAATGGATCCTCCACCCCCGGTAACTAAGATCGTTTTCCCTTTCAGGTGTTCAAAGATTTCATCCATATTGACTTGAATCGGTTCTCTTCCTAACAGATCTTCCACAGCTACTTCTTTCATCTTAGAAAAAGCGACATCCCCATTGACCATCTGATAGATTCCTGGAAGCATCTTCAGCTCACAACCCGTTTCTTTACAGATATTCAGAATATCCCGTTTTGCTTTTGCTTTAGCACTCGGAATCGCCACTAGAATCTGTTGGATTTCATACTTCTCAACATTAACTAAGATATCATCTCGTCCTCCGACAATCGGAATCCCATCAATAAACCGTCCCCATTTATTCGGATTGTCATCAATGATGCATTGAACTTTGCCTACATCAAATTCCGTTCGCTGTACATCTCGCAAAATCAGGCGACCGGCATCCCCCGCTCCAATCAATAGGATGTTCTTTTCCTGTTTCTTTTTAACCATTTTCTCTCTTCGGCTTCTTTCTAACAAAACAAATCGATAGGAGAAACGAATTCCAATGGTTAAACAGAATTGGATAATCATCCCAAACAAGTAATACGACATGGGCATCGGCTGAAAGAACGTTATGATTCCTAAAACATGAAGAATTCCTGTCACTATCGTCGCGGCTGTGACTCTTAACAGTTCACTGTATCCCGCAAAACGCCATAAGCTGCGATAGAGCTTCAAACTGAAAAAGATAATTAAACAGATCATTGTATAAACAGGAACAAATTGCACCCATGCATTTAAGTAGTTCTGAGGTATTCTTGTAAAATGACAATCAAAGCGAAACCATAAGGCAAGCAGATACGCTAAGTTCACAGTAAATGCATCATAAACAATGAGGTATAAAGAGATCACATGCCAATGTTCAATCTTATGTTTTCTTTCCTGCATTTTTCTTCCCCCTTTCCCCAAATGAAAAACGACTTTTGTTAAAACCACAGAAATCGTTTCTTCTTTTTCTCTATTTCTTGGTATTCCGCGTGGATCTCTCCGTTGACTAGAAGCTTCCTTGAATTCTCTTCGGTCAATTGTTTCGCAATTCTTAGTCCAAATTCTTCTTCGAGTAAGTCATAAGCTTCCTTTAAGATTAAAGGACGGTATTCGTTATGAGCGTCACTGGCAATAAAGCTGACAAAACCATGTGCAATCATAGAAAGTAAGATCTTCTTCGTTTCTTTCTTAAATAAACTGTTCTGATTTGACTGAAGTAAATAGCCTTCCTTCAGCCATCTTAAACAGAAATTAGGATCTTCTTGTACATAGCGATATCGTTCAGGATGAGCGATGATAATTCGATACTTCAATGACAATTCATAAAGAATCTCATCATAGTCCTTTTTATAGTTTTGAAATGGAAACTCAACAAGAATAGCATTAGATTCCGCTAAGGTTAAGATGTCTCCCTTTTCCAATAATTCAGGCAAATCAGGATGAATGTAAAGCTCATTCCCTAAATGTAACTTAATTGAACCTGAATATGCCTGTTTTAGTTCATTGAATCGTTTCACTAATTCTGAAGCTCTAATTCGAAATTCACCATTCTTCATGAAATGGGGTGTCGTAATTAACTCTGTAATCCCATCTTCTTCAGCTTGTTTTAATAAAGCTAAGGATTCTTCTAAACTTTGACTTCCATCGTCCACTCCTGAAACTAAATGACTGTGAATATCAATCATTTCTTCTTGCCGCTTTTCCTAGTGAAAGAGTTCAGTAGACTCGCCTTCTTTTTCTTGCTTGTCGTTTTCTTTTGACTGTCACTGTAACGATAGCCATAGCTGTTGTAATACTTCTTTTGAACTGGCATCATCGTCATGACAATGCCAATGACGTTCACCTGTGTTTGTTCTAACTGATCCTTCACTCGCAATAATTCTTTCCGGTCATTGCGATTAGAAGCGCAGACAAGAATTGTTCCATCACAATAACTGGCCGCTACCACACCATCGGTGACTAAACCCACTGGAGGGCAATCCAACAGAATCAAATCATATTCATTTCTTCTCTCATCAATAAACTCTTTCAAAGCGTTCGACTGAATAAATTCGGAAGCAAAGGGGATCTTTGTCCCCGCTGTAATGACATCCACATGTTCATAAGGTTGTAACACAACCTCTTCAAATTCTGCTTGATGGCCTATAATATCCGAAATGCCTTTTTTATTCTTCAGCTTCAGCTTCTTATGAATCGTTGGCATTCGTAAGTCTAAGTCAATCACAAGAACTTTCTTTTGAAGCTGAGCATAAACCATCGCTAAGTTTAAGACACAAGTACTTTTCCCTTCTTGCGCCGTTGTGGATATGATATTGATTACTTTCATATCCTTGTCGAAATTGCGCATCAAGATATTCGTTCTTAAGGTACGATAAGCTTCTGATGCTGAGGATTCTGGATCCGTTAATGTAATTAATTCATCTCCTACTCTTAACATTACTCTGTCCCTCCTGCATTCATATCTGGAATCAACCCAATAATTGGATAATCAAAGATCTCTTTCAACTCTTCTTCTGTTCGAATGTTTCTATCATTCAATAAAAGATACACCACAATACAACCATCAATGACACCTCCAAGCAAAAATCCCATCAATGTATTCTTAAGATTAGATGGGCTGGATTTTTGTTCTGGAACTTTCGCAGAGTTTAATACTGTAACGTTTTCAATATTCATGATCGTGACGATCTTTCTTCTGAAAACGGAAACGATTTCATTCGCGATATTGGCTGAAAGATTGGGATCCTTTGTTTCTACTAAGATCTTAATGACTTCTGTGTCTTTGACTGAAGAGATCTTGACCATACTTAAATAAGAAGCGTGATCGATTCCTTCCTGATCTAGTTTCAGGTTTCGGATGACATCATCACTAATCGCTTCACTCTTTAGGATTTCGCTATAAGTATTGACTAATTTCTGTGATGTCTGAAGATCATTATAACTAATCTGTTGACTGTCTGGATTCGATTTCTGAACAATAATCAGCTTCGCTTCTGCGGTATACTTCTTGGGTATCAGAAACAAAGTCACTAAAGCTGCGGCAATAGAGGTCGCCAAGATGATCAAAGCGAAAGGTTTGAAATGCTTTTTCACAATTTCAAACACCCGCGAAAGATCAATTTCAATTTCGTCATTTTCGTACATTTTCTATCTCCCTTTTTTCTCTTCACTATAATAAAGAACCCAATCTTCAGGATCCTCCGAATTGATTTTGTATATTTCTTTCTAATTGAACGATATTGGAACTTGGTTGATAATTTTCATCTTCGTAGATATTCCAATGAAGTTCTTTCGCTAGATCCTCATAGTTTTTCATCATGTAGATTGGACTGAACCCGTTGTATTCAATAACTTTCTCAATGGAGTCCATCCCTTTCGATGGAATCTGGAATTGATCAATATGCTTTAAATCAAAACTTAATAAGGATGTGATATCATTCTTAATTTCGTTATTCGTTAAGTTGGTTTCCACATAAGGCAGCATTTCATCCACGATTTCCATTAATTCAAATGCATTTTTCTTAGATAACTTCTCTAAGACTTTTAGAATGACTTCGTTTTGTCTGTCCATGCGATGAAAGTCATCATCCACTTCACGAATACGGCAATAACCTAGTGCTTGTTTTCCTTTTAAATGAAAGACATCTCCATCGCGAGTGGCCCCTAAATTCATCACTTTTGTAGCTAAAAGTCCCTCTGGAAGTGTTATATCAATACCCCCGACTAAATCAACTAACGTTTCTATTGCTTCAAAACTAAAACCCACATATTGCGTAATATCCAAGTCAAAGTTATAATTCAATGTCTTCACGGCCAATTCCGGCCCGCCTCGCCAATGCGCATGATTGAGTTTATCATAATCATTATAAGGTTCTGGTATCCAGATTAACGTATCTCGTTGCAAGGATGTAATCTTAATCTTCTTGGCATCAAAGTCTAATGAAATAATCTTAGTCGCATCTGATCGTTCCATTTCATAATTCTGCCATTGTGCAGTTTCTGCGTTATCAGAGCCAAATACCGCAATATTGATAATACGGTGATTCTTAACTTGATCTAAGACTTCCTGACTGACTAAAGCATCTTCATTAGATAGTTTCTTTGAACGAATCGTTCTGTTCAATAAAGAATCAATATAAAAATTACCACCCAGCACTAGTCCTAAAATAATAGAAACTAATATAGCTATAACAACTAACAAGATCTTGGTCTTATTCCTTTGTTTCTTTCTCTTCAATTTGTCACATCCTTTGGTCTATAAAAAAAGGTAGGCTTCGCCACCTCAAGCTTTGATGAGTTTGTAAAAATAACCATGGAATCAATTTGGAAGTGCCCATGCAACTATCCAAAACGTTTCAATCACTGGGTTTAACAATTAATCCTAGATAAAGTAATATCACTTGACCACAAATCTGAAATTGAACCTGAGCGGTACGTTGATGTCGATCGATCTTTTTGATTCGATTTTCCAAGCCTTTTAAAGGCCCAGATTGAATAATCAGTCGTTTAGCATCCAAAATTCCTATTGATTGATGAATAACCTTATGCTCATCCATCAAAGAGGCAATGAAGTGTTGTTCATCGTTAGACAAATAGAAGTATTCCTTCGCTTCACGATGAATCAATTCTGTCGGATGTTGTTCCAGCCAAGTATTAAACTGATTGGCAAACTCATCTTGAGGTAAATCACTAGTTATGATTACAGTTCCTGGAAACAATAAACGATCCAAAACCGTAACATAATCCTGTTTTTTAAAATACCGTTGTTTCTTAGGCAGAAAAGCTGTAAATGGGGAACTTCTTAACAACTCAATGACTTCCTCTTCATGCCGCTTTTCTACTTCTATAAAATTCCATCTCATCCCATCGCCTCCTTTTTCAAGGAAACTACTGGTAAGATCTTCAGAGGAATCTTGAAGTCTGATTGAAGATAAACATCTGACTTTATATCTTCACGCATGATCTGTAAGCCATGTTTTATTTTTTTATGTATTATATATTTTCCAAACAATTTATTATTTTCACCCATATGAACTTGTATGAAGAACCCTTGATTTTTTTCACCTTGTTGATGATAGAAATCTACAAGAGCGACAACAATTCGTTTAACCACTCTTCCAACAACTTGTTTAAAGGAAGAAAAATCTGTTATTCTAGACTTGAGTTCAATGCTTTCACCTTTGGTCATGCTGCTCCCCCTCTCTCGATGGGAATCAGTTCATAAAAAAAGAACTGCTTCCTTCGCCCCCTGCGAAATCTCTAACAGTCGCTAACCGTCA
>NZ_HE998567.1:643141-696478 GCF_000327285.1 Holdemania massiliensis AP2
TGTGACTTTTTTGCCATAGAAAAGGAAATAAATGTAATCAACAACCATTTTTATGTCACAAACAGTTATCATGAGATTCATTTATAACTAATCGATCGAAATAAAAAAAGGCGAATTCTTTCTGAATTTCACCCGATTATAGAAGCTGACTGTAACGTATTTTTGACAAACTCAAACAAAAAAAAGAAGGAAAAACCGAAGTTCTCCCTTCTCAGTAAAGCTTATTTAAAACGTTCTTTTTTGGAATAGGTCGTATGAAGCAGCTCATGGGCAAGATGGCTTCCCGGTTCTTTTAAGAACTCCTCATACAAAGCAATAATCTGCGGATTTTCATGGGATTTGCGTACACTCTGCATCGCATCTTCATCATACAGAGCCTTGGCCCGTTCCTTCTTCCAATCAATCGGCTTAAATCCATTGCGGATCGTAGCCGAGATGATCGGCTGACCTCCGCCGTTGATGCAGCCGCCAGGGCAGCCCATAATCTCAATGAAATGATAAGGTGAAGTGCCTGCACGGATCTCATCCAGCAAAGGCTTAGCGCAGCTCATACTGGACGCTACCGCAACCTTAACCTTCATGCCAGCAACTTCCAGCTCGGCTGTTTTAACACCTTCCATGCCGCGGACGACGGTGAAATCTAAAGATTCTAATGGTTTATTTTCCAACGTTTCCTTGACGGTTCTTAATGCAGCTTCCATGACTCCGCCGCTGGCGCCGAAGATGACGCCGGCTCCGGAATACTGGCCGAACATATCCTGATCAAAATCTTCATCCGGCAGGTTTTCAAAGTTAATGCCATACATCTTGATCAATCGGCCTAATTCGCGGGTCGTCAAGACAACATCGACATCCGCTACGCCGTCTTTGCGCATTTCTGGCCGTACGACTTCGGCTTTCTTGGCCGTACACGGCATGATCGAAACAACGGTGATCTTGCGCGGATCGAGATTGTGTGTTTGTGCGTAATATGATTTCAGAATTGCCCCGAACATCATATGCGGAGACTTGCAGGAACTCAGATGATCCAACAGATCTGGATACTCAAACTCACAATAGCGAATCCAGCCTGGGGAACAGCTCGTAATCATCGGCAGGACGCCGTGATTCCGGACACGTTCAATAAATTCATGCCCTTCTTCCATAATCGTCAGATCCGCTGCATAATTGGTATCATAGACGCGGTCAAATCCGATTCTGCGCAGAGCGGCAGCCATTTTGCCCGTGACGCGCGTACCAATCGGCAACCCGAATTCCTCACCTAAAGCGGCCCGAACGGCCGGAGCGGTCTGCACGATGACATGCTGCTCAGGATCATTCAGAGCTTCGATCACCCAATGAATATCTTCCTTTTCATATAAGGCGCCCACCGGACAGGCGTTGACGCACTGACCGCACTGCATGCAGTTGACGTCGTTTAAGCTGCGGTCAAAGACCGGCGCGACCTTCGTATTGAAACCACGGTTGATAAAGCTGAGAATTCCCAATCCCTGAACCTTCTTGCAGGTTTCAATGCAGCGTCCGCACAGCACGCACTTGGACGTATCGCGAACGATTCCCGGGGCGACTTCATCGAATGTTGGGCTTGTCTTTTCCCCTTCATAGCGAACTTTGCGGATCCCCAGCTGCTGCGCCAGCTTCTGCAGTTCACAGTTCTGATTGCGAATGCAGGACAGACAGTCGTCGCAATGATTTGACAGAATCAGCTCCACTGTATGTCTGCGGGCCTCCAGCGCTCTTTGTGAATTCGTAAAGACTTCCATCCCTTCGCTGACAGGATAAACACAGGAAGCCCCTAAGCTTTTTGCCCCCTTGATTTCAACGGTGCAGACACGGCAGGCCCCGGTCTTGTTCACATCTTTTAAATAACAAAGCGTTGGAATCTGGATGCCGGCTTCACGGGCAGCTTCCAGAATCGTGGATCCCGGCTCAGCCTGAACTGGAATATTATTGATTTTTAAATTGATTTTCGTCATATTTCCGCTGCCTCCTTAATCGCGCTTAACCGCACCGAAGCGGCAGGTTTCCATACAAGCGCCGCACTTGATGCACTTGTCATGATCGATAACATAAGGCTTCTGACCTGGAACACCGCTGATCGCCCCAACCGGACAATTGCGGGCGCACATCGAACACTTGCGGCACTTATCCGGATCAATCGAATAATGCAGCAGTTTCTTACAAACCCCAGCCGGACAGCGTTTCTCCTTAACATGCGCTTCATACTCATCACGGAACAGCCGCAGCGTGGATAAAACCGGATTGGCCGCCGTTTGTCCTAAGCCGCATAAAGCGGTATCCTTAATCATCTTGCCCAGATTTTCTAGTTCATCTAAGGTTTCCATTGTTCCGCGGCCTTCGCAGATATCGGTCAACAGCTCCAGCATGCGCTTTGTGCCAACACGGCATGGCGTACACTTGCCGCAGGATTCATCGACGATAAATTCCATATAGAAGCGGGCCACGTCAACCATGCAGTTGTCTTCATCCAAAACAATCATGCCGCCGGATCCCATCATCGAACCCAAAGCGATCAGGTTGTCAAAGTCAATCGGCGTATCCAGATCTTCGACAGTCAGACAGCCGCCGCTTGGACCACCGGTCTGAACCGCTTTAAACTTCTTGCCGTTTGGACAGCCGCCGCCGATTTCATAGATGACCTCGCGCAGCGTAGTCCCCATTGGAATCTCGACCAGTCCGGTATTGACGATCTTGCCGCCTAAGGCAAAGACCTTAGTGCCTTTGGATTTTTCCGTTCCAATCGAACTGAACCAATTTGAGCCTTTTAATATAATCTGTGCAACATTGGCAAAGGTTTCAACATTATTAATAATCGTTGGCCGGCCCCAGACGCCGCTGACTGCCGGAAACGGCGGCTTCGGCACCGGCATGCCGCGCTTGCCCTCAATCGACTGAATCAAGGCCGTTTCTTCGCCGCAGACAAACGCACCTGCACCTAAACGAATCTCGATGTCAAAGCTGAAGTCCGTACCTAAAATATGCTCGCCGAACAAGCCCAGTTCCTTGGCCTGATCCATCGCGATCTGCAAGCGCTTGACCGCAATCGGATATTCCGCCCGAATATAGACGTAACCCTGCTGAGCACCGATCGCATAACCGGCAATCGCCATCGCTTCCAGAACCGCATGCGGATCGCCTTCCAAAATCGAACGATCCATAAAGGCTCCCGGATCGCCTTCATCGGCATTGCAGATGACATACTTGTCGCCGGCCGGCTGATCCGCCGCAAACTGCCACTTCACACCCGTCGGAAAGCCCCCGCCGCCGCGTCCGCGCAGACCGGATTTTTTTATTTCGTCGATCACTTGCTGCGGCTGCATCTCATGCAGCGCTTTGGCCAGCGCCTCATAACCATCGCGGGCGATGTATTCGCGGATATTCTCTGGATCCAGCTGACCGCAGTTCTTCAAAGCGATGCGCTGCTGCTTGGCATAAAAACGAATCTTATCGATATCAAAGATTTTTTCCTGAGTAAGTTCATCAATATCATTCATTTCCAGACGTTTAACCGGCTGCCCCCCGATAAAATGCTGCTCGATGATCTCCGTGACATCTTCCGGTTTGACATGACAATAGAAAATTTTATCCGGATAAACCGCCACAATCGGGCCTTTCTGACAAAGGCCGAAACAGCCGGTTTTAATCACGCGGATCTGTTGATCCAGTCCGCGTGAGCAGAGCTGTTCATTCATCTGTTCCATGATCAGCTGCGATGATGACGAAGTACAGCCCGTTCCCGCGCAGACTAAGACATGCAGCCGTGGTTCTCCCGGAACTGCCTGAGCGCCGGGATTGCGCAGAGCGATTTCCTTCGCCGCTGCTTCCCGCAGCTGACGAAGTTCATTCCATGATTTCATGTGCTTCTCCTCTTCCTTCCCTAGTGAATGCCGGACTCGGTCTTAATGATCGCTTTGATCCGATCCTCCAGCGCGGTTGAGCTGGTCGCATTGCCATAGACCTGATCGTCCAGAATAGCCACCGGCGCTAATCCGCAAGCGCCTAAACAACGCGTTGCATCCAATGAAAACAAGCCGTCAGCACTGGTCTGATTCACTTTTGTTCCCGTCAGATCGCAAATCCGCTGCAATAGATCCGCTGAGCCTTTGACATAACAGGCCGTCCCCATGCAGACGTTAATCACATGCTTGCCCTTAGGTTCCGTTGTAAACTGCGTATAGAATGTAACAACACCATACACCTCGGCCGCTGATACGCCGGACGCCGCGGCAATCTTTTCCATCGCTTCAAACGGAATATAGCCCAGTTCTTTCTGGACATCGTGCAGCATCAGCTTGACCGGTCCCGGCCGTCCGCGATGACGATCGACAATCCGATCAATGACCTGCATCGACTGTTCGTTGAGTTTCCCCATCCTTTCACCTCCACGTGTTATTTGGGTTCTCTATTGAAAACATCACAGGGATGATTCAACCTTGTTTTTCAGCCAGCCTAGTATGCCGTCAGCGGCTGCGCTGAGCAGGATAATCCACAGCGTCCAGGCCATCAGCCCGGTCATATCCAGCGCCACCCGCGCCGCATACGACATCTGCCGGCCAATGCCAACCCGCACCTGAGTAAGCACTTCCGCCATCACACAAACCCGCAGGCCAAGCCCAAAGCCGGTCTGAATCGCTGCCGCCAGATGCGGCAGAGCCTGGGGAAGACGGATCTTCCAGAAAACAATCCACGGCGTTTCCGGATAGCAGCGCAGCACATCCTGCAGCTCGCTGTCCAGCAGATCCTGACTGAGCAGGATAGCGGTATAAAAGACCGGAAACAGCACGCAGAAGCTGGTTACCATCACGCTACCTTCGCTGCCCAGCCAGATCAGAAAAACCATAATATACGATAAATTCGGAATCGTCTTGATAATCACTTCCAACGGTTCAATGAAGCGCCGCACGGTTTTGTTCAGGGCTGCAGCATAGCCGCACAGACCTGCGATCACCAGTGAAAGACCGAAACCTTTCAGCATCCGTCCCAAACTGGTCAGGGTCTGACGATAGAAATCGGGCCGGGCAAGATCGCCGAGCATCCGGTTCAGTACGTCCAACGGCATCGGAATCAGAATATCGTTATTGACTTTCATCGCCAGCCCCTGCCAAAGCACAAGCAGCAGCACGATCATGATTCCCTGTTCTTTTTTTAACCCTTGTCGCTGATTTCTCATGAAATTATTATATCATCAGACCGAATGGAAACGCTATCTTTATTTCCGCTTTTTCGACCTTTATTTTGTTTTCCATTTCACAAAAAAGGCAGATTAATCCGCCTTTTTCGGTTCTATTCTGGATTATTTGTTCAAACGAAAAACAACATGATTGCTTGCGCCCAGCATCTGCGGCTTTTCACACATCGCCATATGAAATTCCAGCCAGCTTTGAAACGGTTCCGGTTTCAGCGCATTGAGCTTCTCTGCCAACAGCTCAGCCATCCCATCCGCCGCAAATTCCTGCACCGGCGTCCAGCCCTCTGCATCCAGCCAGCGATGAACTTGTTCCAGGCTCAGAAACACAAACGGAATATCCGCAACCTTAAAGGTACTGCGGTCATACCGGCCATTGTCCAGAAATTCTGAATTGTAGACCATGGCTTCGGTCACAAACACCATATCGTTGTTGATAAAGGCAAAGAATGCCGCCCCGCCTGATTTTAAAACCCGCAGCACCTGTCGGACGCATTGGGTTCGCTGAGCCTCCGTTTCAAGATGATACAGCGGCCCCAAACACAGGACAAGATCAAATGCTTCCTCCGCCAGTGAGCTGAGATCCAGGGCATTGCCCTGAATCACCGTCAAATCCATTTCCGGCTGACGTTTGGTCTGAATGAGCGCGCAATGCTTCTTCACCGGTTCCACGGCTGTGACTGAATATCCTTCAGCGGCATATTTCAGGCTGTACGCGCCCGTTCCGGCCCCAACGTCCAGAATCCGCATTCCCGGCTTCAGAAATTTTTCAATCTGCCGCGTCGTCGTTAAAAATTCAATGGTACGCGCCGGCGAAGCCGTCAGCCGATGTTCTTCATCGAAATAATCATAGATCAGTTCCAGATCCATTCGTTCCGCCCCCTATCTTCTTGCCTCTAACTTAAAGCTTCGGCTTAGGCGTCCAGACGGCTCAGCAATTCGCAAAGCAAAGCGTAGGTTCGCTGGAATGAAGCCAGATTCAGCTTCTCCTGCGGCGTATGAGCACCGCTGGCTTCCGGCACCATTGTGACGATGTCAATATCGGGAATCATCTCGCAGAACACACCGCATTCCGTACCGCCATGGCCCGCTTCCAGTTTCAGTTCCTTCCCGGTTTTCTCTTTCACCAGCTCCGCCAGTTTCTGCCGCATCACACTTTCTTCCTTGTAATCCCACGCCGGATAGCCGTTGTCAAAGCTGCAGGTCCAGCCATATAAGCCCGAAAGAATCTCCAGTTCATCACTCATCTTCTCAATCCAGCTTTTCTGCGCGGAACGCAGCGAAAGCGTGATGACTAGGCTGGAACCACGGCGCTTGATCGAGGCCAGATTTTCCGAAGCCCAGGTTAAGCCTGGTATCGCCATGCTTTTGGCCCGCAGACCATTGGGCAGAACGGTGATAAAATCAATAAATGCCTTGGAATCCTCAGCGGAATAGACGTTTTCAATCGTCGTGTCCTCACTTAAGGTCAGCGTGACCTCCGGGTCACTGGCTTTCAGTTCCGCCTTCACATCCGCCGCTACTTTTTCAATGGCTTTGCGGACCTTCCGCGAATCCTGACTTGCGAAGCGAATCCAGCAGTCCCGCGGAATAGCGTTGTCTTTGTTGCCGCCGTCCCAGTCCGCAATCCAGACTTCCAGCTCGTTTTTGACTAATTCCCGCAAAGCGCGGATCGCAATCTTGTTGGCATTACCTAGCTCCTTATCGATATTGCCGCCGGAATGGCCGCCTTTCAAGCCGGAAACCGTCAATTTCCAACCGCTGCCGTCCCATTTTTCCTGCGGCCGCACACGCGTCATTGTGCAGACCAAACCGCCTGCTGTCGACACTGCCGTTTTATCCTCACCGCCGCAGTCCATATTGATCATGCGATGCGCGGTGAAATACTCCTTTTTCAGCCCCTGAGCACCGTTCAGGCCGATTTCTTCCATAACGGTGAAGACGCATTCCAGCGGCGGATGCGGTTTCTGATCATCCTCCAGCAGGGCCAGCATCATGGCCACACCAACTCCGTCGTCCGCCCCCAGCGTTGTGCCGCGGGCCATCAGCCAGCCGTCTTCGACATAGGTGTCTAACGGTTGGGTTTCAAAATCAAAATCAACGTCTGCTTCCTTTTCACAGACCATGTCCATATGCGCCTGCAGAATCACGGCGCCGTGCTTTTCCATCCCAGCTGTTCCGTCTTTGTAGATCATCACATTGTTCATTTCATCCTGAATCCAGCGCAGGCCATGATCCTTCGCAAATTGCACCAGCCAGTCGCTGAGCTGTTTTTCGTTGCGGGAGCCATGCGGGATCTTGGTCAGTTCGTTAAAGTAATAGAATATCCGTTCGTTGCAATCCATTGTCATCGGTGTACCACCCTTTCCTTGTTCTTTATTATATCGCTCACTTTCACTTACTTTCAACCAAAAATGAAAATTATTTCTTTTCATAACGAAATATTTACAAACAAAAAGGGAGAAGTTGTTTCTCCCTTGATTTCAGTCTAGTGAGCTAAGATGCTTTCGATATCGGTGACCTCAAATAAATTGAGGAAGGATGTCAGCTCTGGCTTGACGTCCTCAGCTGCTGCCAGCCTCAGATTCATCCTTGGCCAGGTCTTGGCAATCACCGCGCCGCTTGGCACGCCTAATGTCTGTGCGCCAATCGTTTCGATGTCCTGCTCGACAGCGGACGGATCTTGCTGAGCCTGATTCAGATAATCTTCGATGGATTGAAGCAGCGCTTCCACCGCCGCCTGGCGCTCCTGCGGCAAATCCTGCCGAACAAACAGCGCAGCCTGCGGATAGCCCTGGGTGCCAGTGACGGCTTTCCATTGTTCCTGCAGATCCAGAATAATCTTCAGTTCCTGACCGTTTTCTTTCGCTTTGGCAATCGTTGCCGTTGCGGCTGGTTCCGCCATCAATGCCACATCAGCCTTTCCTGCAAGCACAGCGCCCTGCACTTCCGCCACGCTGGCATACCAGGAGATTTCCGGAGTGACCGGATGCTTTTCCAGCACGGTTTCCAGAACTTTACCCGGTACCGCGCCTTCGCCAAAGGCGGCAAACACGCCGTCCTTCTCCAGCGCCGACTCCTCAGCGCCAATCAGATACAGGTTGCCCCAGGTAATCACACTTTCCATACGGTAAGTTGTCTTGCCGTTGGCAGCCAGCTTGGCACCCAGGTTGCTTGGAGCAACGAGAATGTCATATTCCGGATTCGGATTGACAAAAGCCGCCTGCAGTACATCTGTCCCGTCGACAAAAGTCACGTCGTGACCATTCTTCACCGGAGCGATCAGGGCCAGTGCCGGAGCTCCGGTTGGGCCTAAAATTGACAGCGTGACCGATTCAGCCTGAGCCGTTGGCTCCGGAGTTGCCTCCGGCGTCGTTTCAGGTGCTTTCGGATTTGCCGCACAGCCTGCAGCCAGCAGCAGAACACTCAGCAAACAAAGCCATTTTTTCATACGCGGGCCTTCGTTTCGATTTCGTTAAGAAGGCTTTCCAGCAGCTCTTCTTTAGTGATCGTCATGGAATCTTTTTTACCATAACGGCGAACCGTAGCCGTGCCGTTTTCCACTTCGCCGTCCCCAACGACAATCTGCATCGGGATCTTATGCGTCTGCGCTTCGCGGACACGGTATCCGAGCTTTTCATTGCGGCCATCGACCTTGACGCGCACGCCCTTAGCCAATAACATCGCTTCCAGTTGCTGCGCGTAAGCGAGATGGCGCTCATGATGCACCGGAACAATCACGACCTGCTGCGGCGCCAGCCACATTGGAAAAGCCCCGGCATAATGCTCGATCAGAATGCCGATGAAACGTTCGATGGATCCAAAGATTACGCGGTGAAGCATAATCGGCCGCTTTTTGGAACCATCGGCATCAACATAGGTCAGATCGAAGCGCTCCGGCAGATTCATATCCAGCTGAATCGTTCCGCACTGCCATACCCGGCCTAAGCTGTCGGTTAAATGGAAGTCCAGCTTCGGGCCATAGAAGGCACCGTCACCCGGATTGATCTTGCAGCTCTTGCCGGCTGCATGACAGGCCGCTTCCAGTGCTGCTTCAGCCTTATCCCAGATTTCAATCGAGCCGATATATTTCTTTTCCGGACGGGTGGACAGCTCAATCGCATAGCTTAAGCCAAAGACAGAATACACACGGTCGATGAAATTAATCAGCCGGACAACTTCACTTTCAATCTGATCCTCACGCATGAAGATATGCGCATCATCCTGGGTGAAGGTTCTGACCCGGAACAGACCGTTGAGCGCTCCGCTGGCTTCGTGGCGATGAACCTGACCCAGCTCGCCGACCCGCAAAGGCAGATCCTTATAGGAATGCAGACCGTTCTTATACACCAACATGCCGCCCGGACAGTTCATCGGCTTGATCGCAAACTCCCGATCATCGATCATCGTCGTATACATATTTTCCTGATAGTTTGCCCAATGACCGCTCAGCTCCCAGAGTTCTTTGGAAAGCATGATCGGCGTCTTGATGAATTGATAGCCTTCCTTGGTATGCTCTTCATACCAATAGTTTTCCAGAACATTGCGCAGAATCATGCCGTTAGGCAGAAAGAACGGGAAGCCCGGTCCGTATTCGCTCATCATGAACAGATCCAGTTCTCGGCCCAGCTTCTTGTGGTCGCGCTTCTTCGCTTCTTCGAGGAAATTCAAATAATTCTGAACTTCTTCCTCACTGTCAAAGCAGATCCCGTAGACGCGCTGCAGCATCTTATTGTTGGCATCGCCCTTCCAATAAGCTCCGCTGACCTTCAGCAGCTTAAAATGCTTGAGTTCTTTGACACTTTCGACATGCGGACCGCGGCACAGATCGGTAAAATCCCCCTGCGTATAACAGCTGATCACCGTATCGGCTTCATCCATGTGGCTGATCAGATCCATTTTATACGGATCCTCCTTGAACATTTCCAAGGCTTCTTCCTTGGAAATCTCATGACGGACAATCCGTTTGCCGTCCTTGGCAATCTTTTTCATTTCCTTTTCGATCTTAGGCAAATCTTCCTCATGCAGCACATCATCGCCTAAATCAATATCGTAATAAAAGCCATCGGTAATGACCGGTCCAACCCAGAATTTAGCGTGCGGATACAGATGTTTGACAGCCTGTGCTAACAAGTGCGCGCAGCTATGATTAAGCACATGCAGATGTTCGTCTTCTTTGATGTTGATCATCTTTCTATTCCTCCTATTTTTCCAAGACCACAAAAAAACGCCCTTGATTAAGGACGTTATTCAACGCGGTACCACCTTACTTCCTGCTTCCTATCCAGAAACAGACACCTCAGCTCGATAACGATGAGAATCGTCGCTTTTTCAAAAGCGATACTCGCAGGCGGTAATCGTTTCCCTTTTCAGTTTCCTTTCACCTACCGGAAACCTCTCTGATCCAAGTTCTGAAACAATCTTGTCCTGGTCTTGATATGTAATTCATTTATACACCGGTTTATCATCCTTGTCAATGGAAATGAATTTTTTCTTCATGACTCCCGACAAATTTTTCTGCTTATTCCGGTGACAGCCACTCTGTTTCATTGATCAGCGAGAAATCTGCCTGAACATGCAGCTGAGCTAACGTCAGCGACAGTTTATCGTCAGGCTGCCAGACGGCTTCACTATCCAGCATCAGACGTACCGGCTCCCCACTTTCATAGTTCACAGCCAAACAAACAGCAAGTTCATCCTGACTTTTGATCAGCGAGAGGATCGGCTCCTGGACTCCCCAGCTCTGTAACAGATCCACCGCTTTCTCAGCCTCGAGCTTCACGCTGACCTCAGCACAGCGAAGGCCGCGAATCGTTTCGTTCATCGACCATTGTCCGGCTTTTAACAAAGTCCACAGCGCTTCTTGATCCAGCGATATTTTCTCTGGAGGCACGTCATCGACCCATTGCTTTTGCTTTTCCTCGTAGCACTGCCATTGATCATTTCTTAACCGCCGCTGAATTTGAGTATGCAGCGGAATTTGAAGAAGACCGCTGCCGCCCTGCCAGTTCAGATCCAGATTGAGGGAAGTAGGTTCTTTTTGCCACTGCAGCCTTCCCTGGCCTGTTACCGTATACGACAGCCATAGATAGAGGTTGCCGGCTTTGCCTTCGGCTTCGACTTCAATTTCTGCGGTCAATGAAGTCATCGTCGACAATGCCCGGCCTGCCTTGGCCATGATCCACAACTGATCGAGCCAGCCGCATCCGCTCAGCAGCAGCGCACACATAAGCAGTACGGCTATCTTTCGTCCTGTCCGCTTCATCGTCCTCCCCGCCTTTCCGATTTCATTATACCATGCAAAAGAAAAGGCAGAGTCTTATTGACCCTGCGTTGACGACGGTACACGGTATTGGGAATAAATTTCTTTGAGATCTTCGATCATTTCCTTACTGTCGTAGATCAGCGCGGTATTCCCGTTGACATAAGCGTAGTATTCGGTTTCCTGTCCATTCGCATTGACTTTCATGCGGCCGTTCTGGCTGGCATAGTTCAGCATTTTCTGGCTTTCTTCATTGGCCGGATCAAAGCGATAAAGGTAATAAACCTGATCGTTATACTGAAAGGAAGTGCCTTCCAGGGCGTTGAAATCGGTGTTTTCGATCGGCGTTACCTGATTGAAGGTGTAGTTGTTGGTCTGGAAATAGTCCAAGAGATCCTGCACGCTGGCAATGGTTTCCGGTGTTTCCGTCGGCATCACTGAGCTTTCCGGCGAAGCGGAAGGCGATGGCGAAGGGGTTGCTGAATTGTTGTTGTTCCGGCTGCAGCCGCCCAGGATCAAGGCAAAACCCAGACACAGGACAGCGAACCGCAGAATTGTATTTTTCATTTTGATTCCTCCTGCCAGTATTCTCGGCGTTTTTTTCCGATTTATACCTCGGCAGAAAGGAAAAACTACTGAAACTGAATCGGTGAGGCCAGATTGTTGAGCAGTGCGACAAGACTGTAGCCAGCGATCGCACTGGTTCGGGAATAGATCGCAATCTCAGCCTTGATTTCTTCCCCTTCAACGCGAATCGTGTGCGTATCGCCGATAAAGCCCGGCGTGCTTTCAATTTTCACCCGAGTTTGTTCAGGTCCGTTAGTGGCCAGCGAGGTGGCCACCGCTACGTTGACCCGCCGCGGAAGCAAAGCGATCGCTTCCTTGGCATTGCCTTCAAAAGCGGTCAGCGTCGTTTTGCTGTCGGCCATTTCTTCACGATAGACCGGGGTTGAGCGCAAATATTGAGGACCGGTTTGCGAAGTGATCGAAGCTTCGATCGGACTCATCAGCCCTGCGGTTCGCATCACATCAAACCCGCCGATGGCTCCGGAAGCAATATAGACCTTGCGGCCATGCTGCCGAGCCGTCTTTTGCACCTGCTTGTAAAAATCGTCATCCGCAAAAGCGCCGATCGCCAAAGTGGCCAGATCTATGCCAGCCTCCAACAAGAGAATCGCATACGTTCTGACCGCTTCCACGGAAGCCGCTTCAGCAACGATCTGCGGCTGCCAGGACAACAGCTGTTCCACCTCTGTCGTCCCTTCCACGCCCACCTCTTCTGCCAGCTTTAAAACCGAGTCCGCCGTCCGGCTGAAAATTCCAACCAGCTCATAATCCGGCATTTTTCCGGCTTTCCAGGCTCGCGCTACAATCTGTCCTAATTTACCAGCGCCTAAAATCGCAAATTTTGTCTTCATCTGTTTTCTCCTCTGCTTTGCATGCCTTTCTTTCTTTTGTTTGCCTCATTTTCATAGAAAAGGCAAGCTGCAAATCTCAGCCTGCCTTTATGTTTCGAATCCGATTAATGCTTGTCGTTCTTAATCGCTGCCTGCGCCGCAGCCAGTCGAGCGATTGGCACACGATACGGACTGCAGGAAACATAGTTCAGTCCCACATGGTGACAGAATTCAATGGAGCTTGGATCGCCGCCATGTTCACCGCAGATACCGAGTTTGATGTTTGGACGGGTCTTGCGTCCCAGTTCCGCAGCCATCGCTACGAGCTTGCCAACACCATGCTGATCCAGACGGGCAAACGGATCCTGTTCGTAGATCTTTTTGTCATAGTAGTGAGACAGGAATCCGCCGGCATCATCACGCGAGAAGCCGAACGTCATCTGCGTCAGATCGTTGGTGCCGAAGCTGAAGAATTCAGCTTCTTCGGCAATCTCATCTGCCAGCAGAGCAGCACGCGGAATTTCGATCATCGTTCCGACCATGTATTTCATTTCAATTCCGGAAGCACTGATGATTTCATCCGCGACCTTCGTAACGATGTTCTTCACGTATTTCAGTTCGTTGACATCGCCGACTAACGGAATCATGATTTCCGGTGTGATGTGATAATCCGGATGCTTACGGTTGACGTTGATCGCTGCTTCAATGACCGCGCGGGTCTGCATTTCGGCGATTTCCGGATAGGAAATTGCCAGACGGCAGCCGCGGTGACCCATCATCGGGTTGAATTCATGCAGCGAAGTGATGATGCTCTTAAGATCATCAATATTCAGGTGCATGTCCTGAGCCAGCGTTGCAATATCATAAGAGGATGTCGGCAGGAATTCATGTAACGGCGGATCCAGGTAACGAATCGTAACCGGACGGCCTTCCATCGCCTCATAGATGCCCTCGAAATCTGAACGCTGCATCGGCAGCAGCTTCGCCAACGCCGCGCGGCGCTGTTCTTCCGTCGAGGAAACAATCATTTCCCGCATCGCTTTGATACGGTTGGAATCAAAGAACATATGTTCAGTTCTAACTAAACCGATGCCCTGAGCCCCAAAGGCTACAGCCTGTTTAGCATCTTTCGGTGTATCCGCATTGGTTCTGACCTGAAGGACGCGGCGTTCATCCGCCCACTTCATGAAGGTTTCAAAATCACCGGAAATCTGAGCAGGTACAGTCTTGACGGCTTCGCCATAGACATTGCCGGTCGAGCCGTCCAGCGAAATCCAGTCACCTTCCTTGAAGGTCTGACCTGCAACGGTAAAGGTTTTCTCTTCTTCATGGATGTCGATTTCACCGCAGCCGGATACGCAGCAGCGTCCCATGCCGCGTGCGACAACTGCCGCATGCGAAGTCATGCCGCCGCGGACCGTCAGAATTCCCTGAGCCACGTTCATGCCTTCAATATCTTCCGGCGAAGTTTCCAAACGGACTAAAACGACCTTCTTGCCTTTATTGGCTTCAACAATTGCATCCTCGGCGCTGAATACCACCTGACCGCAGGCGGCGCCCGGCGAGGCTGGCAGACCGTTGGCAATCTGATGGGCCTGTTTCAGTTCAGCCGGATCAAACTGCGGATGCAGCAAAGCATCCAGAGCTTTCGGCTCAACCATCATCAGCGCTTCATCCTTGCTGATCAAACCTTCGGCAACCATATCGCAGGCAATTTTCAAAGCTGCCGCCGCGGTGCGCTTTCCATTTCGCGTCTGAAGCATAAACAGCTTGCCGTTTTCAATCGTGAATTCCATGTCCTGCATATCGCGGTAATGCTTTTCCAGCTTGCCGCAGATTTCAACAAAGCTGTTGTAGGCCTCCGGCATGACTTCTTTTAATTCATCAATCGTCTGCGGCGTACGGATTCCTGCCACGACGTCTTCGCCCTGCGCATTCATCAAGAATTCGCCGAACAGTTTGTTTTCACCGGTCGCCGGGTTGCGGGTAAAGGCTACGCCTGTACCGCAGGTATTGCCCATATTGCCGAACACCATCATCTGAACATTGACCGCTGTTCCCCAAGAACCTGGGATATCGTTCATCTTGCGGTAATAGATCGCACGCGGGTTGTTCCAAGAACGGAAGACGGCTTCAACAGCGCGGATCATCTGTTCTTTCGGATCCTGCGGGAAGTCTTCATTCAGGTTTTCTTTATAGAACTCCTTGAAGCGGGCCGTCAGCTCCTTCATATCATCAGCATCCAGCTCAGTATCCAGCTTTACGCCCTTGCGGTCTTTGATCTCGTCGATAATCACTTCAAACTTGCTTTTCGGCAAGCCCATGACGACGTCTGAGAACATCTGAATGAAACGCCGATAGCTGTCATAAGCAAAGCGCGGATTTTCCGTCTTCGCCGCAATCGTTTCAACAACTTCATCGTTGATGCCCAGATTCAGAATCGTGTCCATCATGCCTGGCATTGAAGCCCGGGCTCCTGAACGTACGGAAACCAACAGCGGGTTTTCCTTATCGCCCATCTTTTTCCCTGTCATTTCTTCCAGAGTTTTCAGATTGCGGTTAATTTCCTCCGTAATCTCCGGTGCAATTTTCTCTCCATCTTCATAGTAACGCGTGCAGACTTCCGTCGTAACGGTAAAGCCCTGCGGAACCGGCATGCCCAAATTGGTCATTTCTGCCAGATTTGCCCCTTTTCCGCCGAGCAGCTCGCGCATTTTACCATTTCCTTCAGAGAAAAGATAAACATATTTTTCGCTCATTGTTCCTCCTTATAGGCGTATTTTCCAGCCAACTTTCATAGACTTATTATAGCGGAACTGACCAGGAATTTCCATAGTTTTTGTAAACGTTTACATATTTTTGGTCTAACCAGATTTCCCTAAAATGACAAAAAAGCCTTTCAGATCGGGTCTGTTAGGCTTTTTTTGTACTTAAACTTTTTTTCTGATTTTATCCGCGGTTTAGGTCTGAATGCAGGAAACGGCGGATGAAGCGGAACAGCCGCTCATCGTAGTGCGGACTGTGATAGGCTTCGCAATGTCCGGCAGAAGGAACGGTATACAGCTCTTTTTCACTGGCGCAGGCATAATAGTTTTCAAACACCATGTCATACGGCACGAAATCGTCTTCCTCACCATGGATAAACATCATGGGTACGCGGCACTGCTTCAGCTGTTCGACAGCACTGGCCTGCCAGACAGAATAACCGCAGCGCATTTTGATCAATGTCGACAAGCCGATCAAAACTGGCTGAGTTGCGATGCCAAACGCTTGACGCACCTGCTTTTCGGCAATCGCCGGAACACTGGTATAGCCACAGTCTTCAATCGCACAGACAACGTGATCGTTCAGATCTTCTTCCCCACACGCCATCATCACTGCGGAAGCGCCCATCGACAGACCGAACAGAACAATTTTGCTTTCAGGATGCTCCTGGGCAATCCGATCGGTCCATAAAATCAGATCTCGCCGGTCATTCCAGCCCATTCCGACATAATCGCCCTCGCTCAAGCCATGGCCGCGCAGATCCGGCAGCACGATATTAAAACCTGCTTCATCCAACGTTTTCGCCCGCGGCAAAAGCGCCAGACTGTCCGCTCCATAGCCATGGGCCATGACGATCCACTTTTCACTTTCCGGATGGTTAAGAATCTGCGTCGCATGCAGCCGCAGCCCATCAAAGGAAGTCAGCGTCAGATCGAGAACCTGACTGTTGACAAACCATTGCTGAACAGCTTCCTGACGCAGCAGCCGTTCCGTCCGCTGCGTCTCGGAGAATGCTTCTTCCTGCGGACCCATCGCAAAGAACTTCGGTCCGCGGCGGATAAAACGGTTATATGCCAGCTCACAGATTCCATAATAGCCGGCCGCTGCTCCAACAGCCGCTCCGGCCGCAATCATTACTTTTGTTTTTGTTTTCATGGTTATCACCCGTTCCTATTATATCATGACTTCGCTTTCCCTGCCGCATCTTTTGTCTGTGCCAAACCCACAGTTACCGCGATTTGTCCAAATTACCCAGATTTTCGTTCACGGCGATAGCGCAGGATCACAATCCCATCATCAATCCAGGTCTGTTCCAGATGCAGCGGAATCGACGCAAAATCGGCCTGAAACAACCGTCGGCCCCGGCCTAATAAAATCGGAATGATGCCGATGATATACTCGTCGACGGCATCTGCCTGAATAAACGGCTGAGTAAGACCGGCTCCGCCAAACAGCCAAATATCTTTGCCCGGCTGCTGCTTCAGCGCCATAACCTGAGCCACAACATCCCCGCTCACTCTCACCGCCGGCGGATCCAGTGAGATCTTCTGTGAGGAAGCAACCCAAAACTGCTTGCCAGCCGCCTCCTTAATAAAATCCAGACCGCAGTCCGCATAGGCTTTTCGGCCCATAACCACCACGTCAATCTGACGGGCAAACTCCTCAATATCATAAAGCGGCTGCGTATCCAGCGACCGATCACCCTGACCGCGGATCCACTCAAAGCCACCGTCGCAGTCACAGATATATCCATCCAGACTGACGGCCAGATTTAAAATAACTTTCCGATCCATTTTTGTTTACCTCTTTCTTAATTGGACTTCCTGTTGTTTAGTTTAACCTGTTCAGCGATTTTTACCGCTTCCTTTTCAAATAAGCCAAAGCAGAAATTGCTGCCAGCATCCTCCCCCTTTTCTGATTTAAACGTTGGAGTTGACAGTCCCTGATCTCCTGTCTTTTCCTGATGCTTCGCGGCTTTTCATTCACCAATCCTAAAAATCTACAAGGGCCGCAAAACAGAAAACCCGATCTTCAAAAGACCGGGTCATGCGGAAACAGAACTTCACAATTCCATCTCTGCGTTATTTTTCAATTTCCTGTAAGCGCGTCTCTACAATTTCCAGCTGCTGCTTATAGGTTTCCAGCTTTTTGCGTTCGGCTTCAACCTTTACAGCCGGCGCCTTGGCAACAAAGCGTTCATTGGAAAGCATGCCCTCCGCACGCTTGATTTCGGCGTTCAGATGGTCTGCTTCCTTTTTCAGCTTGGCCTTTTCTTCTTCCAGATCAACGACGTCGCTCATTGGAATGCTCAGAGAACCACCTAGGATTGGACGAACAAGCATTTCTCCGTCCAGTTCCCCTTTCCAGCTGGCCTTGCACATCTTTTCATAAATTGATGCGATCTGAGCATCGACGGCGGCCGGCTGATTCTGCGCGTTTTTGATCGTCATGGCCAGCGGTGCGGACGGCTTCAGATTGTAGTCAACCCGAACCTGACGAATCGTCTTAATGACCGAAATCAGCTGATCGACTTCGTAATTATGACTCAAATCCAGACCTTCGACCGGTGTCGGCCAGGCCGCCAGGCAGCAGGCTTTTTCCGTATGCGGCAAAACACTGTAAATTTCTTCGGTCACAAACGGCATAAACGGATGAAGCAGACGGATGATCGCCCGCAGGCAGACGATCAGCGTCGACTGCGTCGCGCGCTTGACGGACGCATCCTCGCTGTTTAAGCCGGCTTTGCTCAATTCGATATACCAGCTGCAGAAATCATCCCAGATAAAGCCGTACAATTCATTGCCGACTAATGCGAACTCATATTTATCCATGTTGGACGTTACCGAGGTTACCGTTTCATTCAAACGGTTGAGAATCCACGTATCCGTGATCGACAGATGGCTTAAATCAACCTGCTCCAACGTGAAATCCTCCGGCATGTTCATCATGACAAAGCGCGAAGCATTCCAAATTTTATTGATGAAGTTCCAGGAAGCTTCCAGTTTTTCTTCAATGTAGCGCATATCCTGACCTGGTGTGGAATTGGTCGTCAGGAAGAAGCGCAGGCTGTCGACACCGTGCTTTTCAATGACGTCCATCGGATCGACGCCGTTGCCCAGCGACTTGGACATTTTCCGGCCTTGGGCATCGCGGATCAGGCCATGGATCAAGACATCCTTGAATGGCCGGGAATGAGTGAAATACCGTGCCTGAAAGGCCATTCGGGCAACCCAGAAGAAGATGATATCATACCCGGTGACTAAGACGTCGTTAGGATAATAACGATCCAGATCCGGCGTGGCATCCGGCCAGCCCAGCGTTGAGAACGGCCACAGCGCACTGGAGAACCAGGTATCCAGGACATCTTCATCCTGCGTCCAGTTTTCGATATCCTGCGGCGCTTCAATTCCAACGTAGATTTCTCCGGTTTCCTTATGATACCAAGCTGGAATCCGGTGCCCCCACCACAGCTGACGTGAAATACACCAGTCTTCGATGTTCTCCAGCCACTGCGTGAACGTCTTTTCAAAGCGCGGCGGGTAAAAATTGATTTTCTCATCGGCATTCTGCTGATGCTGCAAAACATCTTCCGCCAACGGCTTCATTCTGACAAACCACTGCTTGGAAAGCATCGGTTCAACGATGACATCGGTCCGCTCCGAGTAGCCGACCTGATGGATATGCTTCTCAATCTCAATCAAATTGCCTTCCTGACGGATTTTCTCGGTCAGCTGCTTCCGGCATTCAAACCGATCCATCCCTTCAAATTCACCGCAGCGCTCATTCATCGTCGCGTCCGGATTCATACAGATGATCCGCGGCAGATGGTGACGTTCCGCGATCGCAAAGTCATTCGGATCATGCGCCGGGGTACATTTCATCGCTCCCGTTCCGAATGCAATATCGATGTAATCATCACCAATAATCGGCAGTGCTTCACCGTTGGCCGGGTTGACTGCATGCAGGCCGATCAAATGTTTAAACCGTTCATCTTCCGGATGAACAACGACGCAGACATCTCCAAACATCGTTTCCGGACGGGTCGTTGCGACCTGGAAGCATTCGCCGGTTTCAACAACCTTGTAGTTGAAGGTATACATCGCTCCTTCGGTTTCCTTATGAATGACCTCAATGTTGCTTAACGCTGTCTTGGCTGCCGGATCCCAGTTGATGATCCGCTCGCCCTGATAGATCAGCCCGGCATTGTAATAATCGACGAAAACCTTGGCTACGGCTTTGCTCAGACCTTCATCCAGCGTGAACCGCTCCCGAGTGTAATCCAAGGACAATCCCATCTTCGCCCATTGCTGCCGAATATGGCCGGCATATTCTTCCTTCCAGTCCCAGGCCCGCTCCAAAAACTTCTCCCGGCCGAGATCATAGCGGGAAACGCCTTCCTTTTTTAACCGCTCGTCAACTTTAGCCTGCGTCGCGATACCGGCATGGTCCATGCCCGGAACCCACAGCATGTCCATTCCCTGCATCCGTTGATAACGGGCGATAATGTCCTGCAGCGTTGTATCCCAGGCATGACCTAAATGCAGCTTTCCGGTAACATTGGGCGGCGGGATAACGATACAGAAAGGATCCTTGCTTTGATCTCCGGCTGTAAAATAGCCTTCTTTGATCCAGTTGTCATAGCCCTGCTCAACATCCAAATGGTTATATTTCGGGGCCAGTTCCTTATTCATCAGTGCTTCCTCCTTATTTTAATTCTTTACACGCTGAACAAAAAAAGCGTCCTGCAACAAGGACGCTTTACGCGCGGTACCACCTTACTTCATCTTTTTCAAGATGCGCTTTCACCGGTAACGACGGCTTTCGGATTTTCCTACTTTGCTTTCAGAAAATCAACTTCCGGACGACTTTTCACCAAGCTTCTTCTGACTCCCTTTCACCTTCCGGGAGCTCGCTGATTTCCTAAAGCGGCTACTTCTTCCGTTCAACGTAGATGGCTTTATTATAGACATTGCGCAGGCGCTTGTCAATTCCAATTCCCCAGTTTTTCACACTGAAATGGATCAGGGACATCAAATTATTACGTTTTAACTAAGTTGCCTCTTAAAACCTGAATCACGCCTTATCGGACAGCTCAAAGAACTGCGGACATTCGTGCTTAAGCATCGCCAAAGCTGTTTCCCAATAGTTACGCTCCGCCTCAGATTCCATGGTAAAGGTCAGCTTATCCTTCGACCAGTGTTCTTCCAAGGGGCCAAACGTATTCTTTGGCAGATCAAAATCGAACCGTTGCATGACCAGTAAGGCAAATTCGCGGAAAGCCCCGCCGAAAGCAGTGATGATGTGATCCTGTTCAACAATCGGCTCAAAACGGAAATTCGCTTTCTGCATAAATGGCAGATCCTCCAGCACTTCCTGATAGAACCCACCGCAGTAAGCCCGGTTTTCCAATAATCCCGCTGCCCCTAACAGCACCGGCGAAACCGAAATCGCAGCGATCAAAATGTCGGATCGATCTTTGAAGCGAGCTAAAAAGTCGAGCTGCCTGCGGTCTTTCAGGACTTCCGGAAATTCTGCGATTCCCGGCAGGATCAGACAATCAATTTCATCAAGATCCAATTCCTCGTAACAAAGATCCGGCAGCACCGTAAAGCCTTCCTCCGTTTTCACTGGATTGCGATCTGCGGCACAGACAATCATCGGTTTGCCCAATCCCACCATCCAGTCAGTCAGACAGCTGATTTCCTGCATACAGAACGCACGATAGATCATTACCGCGGTTTTCTTCATTTTCCACCTCCCCTTTCCTATTATTAATTTTAATGTAGCACATCCCCAGCTGAACCACAAGTTTTCTCTGATTTTGATTCGATTCAGTTGTATTGCAGCACAGCGGGATCCAAGAAAGAAGAAAAACCCCTGAGTCGGGGTTGTTGTCTTGAACGATTTTGCTTACAGCGGCAGCAGAACCAGCGTTTTTTCCTCTAACGGCTTGTTGTGATTGACAGCGATCAGCTGCTTTTCATTAACCCCGTAACGTTGAGCAATTGCGGCATAGGTATCACTGGCCAGCGCCAGCATATAACGGCTGGTCACGATGACATTCTCGGCATCGTCAAAAAGGTCTTCAATCTCAGCTGCTTCTTCTGCCTGCGGTTCAGTTTCCTCAGCCTCTTCTTCAACCTCAGTGTTCTCTAGCATATCCGACACTTCTTCCGCTACGATTTTCTTTTCCTTAACCGCTGGCTTCGGCGCTGTCATCGCTGCGGAAGCAAGCTTTGCACCCTGATCTACGTGCTGAACTTCCGTCTGTGCAGGCTGAACAATGGATGCCGGTGCAATTTCCGCATCGGACTCCAAAATTGCCGCAGCTCGTTCTTCTTTCATCCCATAGACATTCAAATAGATCGTCACGATCATATCCCGATCTTCGATGCGGGCGTCGTAGTGATGCAGACGGATGCGGAACTGTGAGGCATCCTGCAGCTTATCCATTGGTGCCAGAACATCCAGCGTGATTTCTTCATTCAGCGCATAAGCACCTTGTTCATCAGCAGCCTGCCCTTTGACCCACAACGAGCCTAAGGCCCGGATACCGTCCGTTTCCGTGTGATATTGAATCTCATTGGTGATCTGACATTGCAGAATTTGATCGACCGGACGGCTAAGTTCCAGACGTTTCTCAATTTTCATTGGTTTCATCCTTGTTTCCTCCCCAGCATTCCTGCTTCAATGTCAGTGTATGCCCAAAGCCTTAAAATATGAAAAAAGCCCGAATCACTCGGATTCAGGCTCCTTGTTGTCTAATAACGCTTCGATCGCTTCCATCAGTTCTTCCCGGCCTTGTTTTGTAATCGCCGAAAAGGGAATAATCACCTCTTGGCTGCAGGTCAGAGCTTCAGCAATCAGCTTAATCTGTCGGCTTTGTTGAGAACGCGGAACTTTGTCCATCTTGGTCGCGACCACCGCAAAGGGAATCTCATAATAGCGCGCATACTCGGCCATCCCGATATCATCCTCGGTCGGCGCGTGACGCAGATCCACTAACAGAACCAGACCTTTCAGCTGCGAACGGCTGGAAAAATAATCTTCCATCATCTCGCCGAACTGGATCAGCATCTGTTTGGACGCATTGGCAAAGCCATAGCCCGGCACATCCACCAGCATGAAGCGGTGATCAATGTCAAAGAAATTCAGCAGCCGTGTCTTACCCGGCGTGTTGCCGACATACGCCAGCGCCTTGCGTCCGCATAACGTATTGATCAATGAAGATTTGCCGACATTGCTGCGGCCGGCCAAAACAATTTCCGGCAGTTCACTTTCCGGCCAGTGCGCTTTCGACGGCGCGCTGACTACCAGTTCAGCTTCTTTAATTTCCATTTAGCGAACCAACGCTTCCTGGATCACCTGATCGACGGTTTCTACCGGAATGAAGTGAATATCATTTTTTACGGTTTCCGGAACTTCATCAAGATCCTTGACATTGTTCTTCGGAATGATGACCGTGGATATTCCGCTGCGGTGCGCAGCCAGCGATTTTTCACGCAGGCCGCCGATCGGCAAGACATTGCCGCGCAGCGTCACCTCGCCGGTCATCGCCAGATTCGCATGAACCGGATGCCGGGTGATCGCCGAAACCAACGCTGTAGTCAGCGTGACGCCGGCACTTGGACCATCCTTCGGCACAGCTCCTTCCGGACAATGAATATGAATATCATGCTTATCGAAGAAAGCTGGATCAATCTTGTATTCAACCGCTCGGCTTTTGATATAGTCTAAGGCAATCTCGGTGGATTCCTTCATAACATCGCCCAGCTGGCCGGTGACGATCAGCTTGCCCTTACCGTCAAAATAGGTGACTTCAACCGGCAGGATATCGCCGCCGAAAGAGGTGTAGGCCAAACCGGTAACCACCCCGATCTGATCCTTTTTCTCCTTGACGCCGTATTCAAATTTCTCTTTGCCCAACCATTCCTGAATTAATTTCTTCGACACTTTGACAGAACGCTTGCCGTCCTTCATGATCGTCAGAACGCTCTTGCGGCACAGTGAAGCGATCACGCGCTCCAGCTGACGGACGCCGGCCTCCCGGGTGTAATGGCGGATTAAATAAATCAGCTCCGCATCGCTCAGCTTGAACTGACTTGGCTTTAAGCCGTTGATTTCAGCCTGCTTGCGGATCAGGTGTTCCTGAGCAATACTGACCTTTTCCACCTCAGTATAAGAAGACAGCTCGATAATTTCCAAGCGGTCGCGCAGCGCCGCCGGAATGCTGTCCAGCGTGTTGGCTGTCGCAATAAACATAACCTTGGACAGATCATACGGTTCTTCCAGATAGTTATCCGAAAACAGCTTGTTCTGTTCCGGATCCAAAACTTCCAGCATCGCACTGGAAGGATCACCCTTGTAATCACTGGCCATCTTATCGATTTCATCGATCAGGAAGACCGGATTAATGACCCCGGCTTTTTTCATGCCCTGAATGATCCGCCCCGGCAGCGAACCCAAATAAGTCCGGCGATGACCGCGGATTTCCGCTTCATCCCGCACGCCGCCTAACGACGCTTTGACAAACTTGCGGTCCAGCGCCCGCGCAACGGACTTGGCCAACGAGGTCTTGCCGACACCCGGAGGCCCGACCAGACACAGAATCGGCGCATTCAGCGACTGCGTCATCTGCTTGACTGCCAGATATTCCATGATGCGGTCCTTCACCTTTTCCAGTCCGAAATGATCTTCATCCAGGCGCTTCTGCACCAGTTTAAGATCTTCGTTATCTTCCGTTTCCTGCCACCATGGAACGCCTAAGAGCCAATCCAGATAGGTTCGGACAACCCCGGCTTCCCCGGAAGCTCCCGGCAGCATTTCATAACGGGCCAGTTCTTCACGGGCTTTTTCCTTGATTGCTTCCGGATATGGATTTTCCTCAATCATCCGGCGCAGTTCTTCAGAATCGTCGCTCTGATTGGAAACATCGCCCAGTTCTTCTTTAATCGCACGGAGCTTTTCCCGCAGATAATATTCCTTCTGCGACTCATCGATCCGCTCTTTCACCTTTTCATTGATATTGTTTTCAATATCGGACAGCTGTTTTTCTTTTTCCAGCTCCTGGATAATCATCATCAGCCGTTCGTTGACATTCAGTGTTTCCAACAGGAGCTGCTTCTTTTCCAGCGGCAATGGGAAATACTGGGCAAACTGGTCGGACAGCGTCGGGGCAGAAACTCCCTTGGTCAGCTGCGCGATGATCTCCGGAGGGAAATTATTGGCACTGGAAGCAATGTTTTCAAATTCCTTGGCCACCCGGCGGATCAGCGCCATCTCTTCAAGATTGTCGCCGGCCTCATCCGCAATCGGCAAAACCGTCGCCATAAACATTCTGCCCTCATCCTGCATGGAAACAAGCTTAGCCCGTTCCAAACCGCTGAAGGTAATCCGCATAAAGCCTTCTTTTCGGCGGATATTTTTGATTCGGCACAGCGTGCCGAAAGCGTAGAGATCCGAAGGAGCAGGATTGTCAACCATGATGTCTTTCTGGCAGACGAGCCAGACATGACCATCGAACTTTTCTTCTGCTTCCTCAACGGCACGAATGCTCTTTTCCCGGCCGACCTCAATCATGATATCCTGCTGGGGAAAAACAATGATTCCTCGTGTTGCGATGACCGGAACACTGATTTCCATTCTTTCGTTGTTCATTGACACCCTCCTTGTCTGAAATAATACGTGTTGTAAAGGTCAAAAAAGACGCGAAGCGTCTTATTTGTTTGTGGAATCCTTAATCAGGTCCAGCGCCTTGCGCAGCCGGACATCGTAAGAGATCGAAGACGCCGGAATTAATTCTTTTACCTTGTCTTTCTCCATGTTGTATTGGGAAGCGATCAGACCGTATTCCGTATCGATATCTTCCTCGCCGACTTCCAGGTTTTCCTGGGTTGCAACCGCATCCAGAACCAAGCGCAGCTTCACTTTGCTTTCAGCGTCCTTGGCCATCTGTTCACGCAGCGTTTCTTCACTCTGACCTGTGATCTGGAAGAACTGCTGCAGGGAAATGCCCTGCTGCTGCAGACGGTTGGCATAATCCTGAATCATATCATCGGTTTCATTTTTGATCATGATTTCCGGGATTTCAACTTCGCAGGCATCCACAACCGTGCTGATCAGCTTGTTGGTCGCTTCATTTTCTGCATTCTGCTGCTTCTGTTCTTCCTGATTCTTCCGAATCAGCGCTTTTAAGTCTTCCATGGTTTCCACATTCGGAGCATTGACGTCCTTCGCCAGATCGTCGTTCAGCTCCGGCAGAACTTTGGCTTTGATTTCGTGAACCGTTACTTTGAAGACAACCGGCTGACCCGCCAGTTCAGCAGCCTGATAGTTTTCCGGGAACGTGACGTTGATGTCCTTCGTTTCTTCCTTCTTCATGCCGATAACCTGTTCTTCAAAGCCTGGGATGAAGCTGTTGGAGCCGATTTCCAGCGGATGATTTTCACCCTTGCCGCCCTCAAATGCAACACCATCTTTAAAGCCTTCAAAGTCGATGACCGCGGTATCGCCGTTTTCGACTTCGCCCTCTTCCTTCACTTCCAGTTCGGCAAAGTTTTCCTGAATCCGCTTCAATTCAGCATCCACTTCTTCCTCACTGACGGAAGTTTCGGCAACTTCATAAGCTAAACCCTTGTATTCGCCCAGCTTGACTTCCGGCTTAACCGCAAAAGTAAAGCTCATCGTTGCGGCTTCCTCGCTGATTTCTTCAATATTCAGCTCCGGCCGGGAGATCGGCCACAGGCTGTGCTCATCAATGCCGGCATCCAGCAAATCCTGAGCGCAGTGCTCGACAGCTTCCAGCATAATCTTCTGAGCTGGTACATACTTCTTCGCCATTGCAGCCGGGACGGAACCCTTTCTGAAACCCGGGATTTCCAGTTCTTTCGCTAATTTATTAAAAGCTTTTTTCTGAGCCGTTTTCCAGTTTTCACCTTCAATGGTGACTTTCAGTTCGCCTGTTGATTTTTCTTTTAGTGTCCAAGTTGACATAAACTTCTTTGTCCTCCTTATGTCTAGCCTTTCTATTATAACAAATGTTATCTGAATTTCAAATAAATTGGCTTTTTAAATCAAATAAATTGACATTTTCAAGCTGCTGCTGAGATGCGAACTGACGCCATCCTTCCTCATCCTGCATACTGCAGTATACTAGATGAACACAGCTGGCCGCAAGCGAGACGCCCTCTTCTTCCTCAAAACCCAGCGGCAGCGCCAGGTAAGCCTCACGGATCAGCACCTGTTCGCACAGATTAAATAAGGAAGGGTTCTCATTTTCCAGCCATTCGCGCAGCTGTGAACGGGCGGCAAGAAACCCATCGCTTTCCGCGGCCCCTTCTTGGTAGCGGGGAATAAACGTATATTGAATTCCATCGCGGTTCAGCGTCAGCTCCTCATTAATCTGCTGCTCAATCAGCGAATCGATCAGCAGCGCTGAAGCCAGCGGATCCGGATCCGTTTTTAAATAGACCCGCACAAGATCCAGACAGGAGCGCAGATTCATCCCGTGCATGGCGTCGACAGCCTTGAGCTGCTGCTCGCGCCCGCCTTTCAAGCTTTCTTCAATTTCATCCAGACTCATCCCGCCGGCAGAAGGCCTGCGGTTTTCAGCGGCCAGTCCGCGCAGCTGCTGATCAAACTGGCGCAATACCGGAAGAATGTCGGAAGGCACATACGGCATTGCCAGTTCCGTATCGACCTTTGTCCGAGCTTCCTCGAATCGTCCCTGAGCGATCAGCTCTGTGATTTCCTCAATCAGTTCTGCATAAAATCCCGAGCTCATCTTCATCACTCCTTTATCAAAAAGAAAAGAAGGAAACCTTCTTCTGTTTGTTCCTATTATAACACAAGCCCTTCATTCCCGCATGCTTTTTGCCTGCAAGGAAGAAAAAAATCCTTCATTGAAGGATTTCTGTTATAAGTGGCGTCCCGGAAGGGACTCGAACCCCTGACCGTGCGCTTAGAAGGCGCATGCTCTATCCAGCTGAGCTACCGGGACAGCATTCGTTCAACTGTTTTGAACGCTCAATCATAATATCAAAAAGCGTTGAAGAATGCAAGTCATTTTGGCATATTTTGTTGACAGCGTACATTGAGCATCAAAACCGCGTCCAGTTGACACGTTCGATGTTCATTTCCCCCTCCTCAATCGTAATTACCGCATAACACGGCGGGGTGCCGTCGCGGTTGCGGGACAGCGCGCCCGGGTTCACAAGAACCACACCGTCACGCTGCTGGCTGGAAAAAATATGCGTATGTCCGTAAAAGACAAAGTCGCAGCCTTGCCGCCGCGCTTTGCTGACCAACATATCGAGCTGACCCATATACAGATGATGATGGCCGTGAACAATCATCATGCGATGATTTTCCAGTTCCAAAATCTTCATCTCCGGATACTCATAATAAAAATCATTGTTGCCCCTGACGCACACATACCCCTGTAAAAACTGCGGCGGCAGCTCGCTGTCCCCGCAATGGATAAACACATCCGCATCCCGATGGAGCTCTAAAATCTGCTCCAGCGGTTCAGTCCGACCGTGGTTATCACTGACCACTACTATCTTCATTTTACCACCTGTACTAATAATATCAGATTTACCGTCTTCCTTAAAGCAATATTTGGTTGAGAATCAAGGAATTTAAGTCAATCGGATCATCGTTGACACCGCTGAGATTCACCGTCACCCCATCGACCTGCAGTTCTACGCGACTGACGCCCAATGAGCTTTGAATGCTTAAAAGCAAACTGGTAACCAGCTCTTCATTGACTTTCTTTTCCTCATCCAGAATCTCGCCGTTCACGTTAATTGTCAGTAAATCCGCATCCAGCGAGCAATCCAAGACGGCAATCGGTGTTTGGGCTAAGGGCTGTTTCAGCTGACTGAACACGCTGATATCCGACAGAATGGAAGACAGGGTATCCTGCAGACTGGTCTGATTGCTGATGCGCAGCGTCTTCGGCACATACACGCTCATGCCATTTTTCTGGCGGGTATAGAACACGGTTAGGGAATGACTGTCATGCAGACGGTTGACGGTATTTTCAAAATTGTTGATTCCGATCTGCCGGTTTAACGGCATCGGCACCGGGGTTGACAGCTGCGGCATATGCGTCAGCGGTTCGCCGGCCAGATAAAGCAGCACCTCGCTGACCTCATCAAACTGCGTGACTGCCCAGGTCACCCCTTCCAATAACCGCATCTCCGTTTTGGGATCATAATTGCGAAAATTCTCTGGAAAGTACAGCGACAGCTGACTGCCCTGCAGCGAGCAGCTTTCAAGCTGGGCATTGTTTGGCAGCAGGCCGCGGACCCCCTGCACCGGTTCATTGCCGATCGTCATTAGCCGCAGCACCTCGGCGATTTTCTGATTCAAGTCCAGGTTTTCCTCAATCCCCAGCGTATAGGGAATCAGGGTTGCATCTTCATCCAGCAAATAGACTTGGACCATATCCCCGCTGGCGCCAGGACCGCTGACGGTCGTGATGGACTGCGGGCGGGAAGGCCACAGCACGGTGGTCAGATAAGCAGCCAGCGCTACCGCTCCGAACATCAAGGCTGCGCCCTGCTTCAAAGTTTCAGGTTTGATTTTCATGAACATCCCCTCCTGTCACAGTGTATGCGCGCCTGCTTCAGGAAATGATGCCCAGGACAAATTGAAATACCGGATTATGAAGCCGGAGCGGCAGAAAAAAAGAACAGGTTTCCCTATTCTTCGATCGGCAGGAAAGCGGATTGTTCATCCATCCACTGTTTTCTTATTTTTCGATTTGAACATGTTCGCAAACTGTATCCCAACGCATTAATTGATGCAGCTGCCGGCTTAACTGTTCCCCGCTGCCGGTCGTCACGATCCGCAGAGTTCCCTGACCCGCTTTCTTTGGTGCTTCTAACGCAATGCTTTCCGAATCGATCAGCGGTATCTGCAGGACCTCCGCAAACTGCTCGCGGGCAAAGGGAAAATGCGTACAGGCCAGCACCGCCGCGTCATATTGCCCACGATAGGCTCTGAGCTCACCTTGAAGATAAGCCAAGATTTCCTGCTTTGGGCACAGATGTTCAATCATAAACGCCAGACAGCTCAACCCGACCTCTGTGACTTCCGCCTGCGGACGCTGCTGAGCCAGCACTTGTTTATAGCGGTGCGACTGAACGGTGAACGGCGTGGCCAAAACAAGAATTTTCCGGGCAGACTCGGGAATCAGTTCACAGGTTTTGGAAATAATCTCAATCACCTGCGCCTGTCCGATATACCTACGGGCAATTCCGGTTGCACTGGCGGTATTGCAGGCCACGACAATCGTCTTTGCGCCCTGATCTTCCAGCCATCTCAGATTCTGCTGCAGAAGCTCCAGCAGGGTATCGCGGTCGAGCGAACCATAGGGAACGTGCGCCTGATCTGCCAGGTAGATGAAATCTTCCTGCCCCCAGCGCTGACGCAGCTGATCCAATAACCGCAGTCCGCCGATGCCTGAATCAAAAACACCGATCATTCTGTCCCCTCTTTCAATGTATGATGTGCCTCGACCAGCTGCTGCGCCAGAGCCAGACCGACATAGCGGTAATGCTCAGGCCGGGCCAGTTTGTTGGTCTCGGTCACTTTGTCTTCGGTGTACGACTGGACAAACCCGAACCGCCAGGCATTTTCCTGCAGCCATTGCGATTGGGGCGTCGTACTGAAATCCTCCGCATTCTTGCCGGTCGCGGCGAAATCCACAGCTAAGCCTAGCTGATGTTCACTGTGTCCGGGATAATCGACATACAGAATGGCTGAAGAACCATACTGTTCTTTTGCCAGCTTAAACAGCTCTTCCTGTTTTTGATAACTGACATAACCTTCAGTTACTATTAACCCGCCGCAGGCACGGCTGCTGACTTCCGCCTCCGCCGCTTCACACAGCTGTTTTAAAGGATACTGAATCCGCTCATCCACAAGGATCGGCTTTTCCTCGCCGTCAAGCTCCACCGTCAGCTGCGGGATATCCGTCAGTGCCTGCAGATGCAGCGGCACATGCGTAGCGATCGTATGATCATCATCCACCAGCGTGTCTAAGGCTGAAGGATCAAGCACAAGCGAAGCGCTGCGGTAATATGGATCGCCGCGGTCCAGCCAGTCTTTCACTTCTTCATAGCTGTAAACAAGCATCAGCTGAGCCAGATCCTGCACGGCAATCTGATCGCGGGTTTCCTCCACCATGTTTACGATTGCCACCGGGGCATAGTTGCGGTAAGAAAACGCTTCTTCCATGTAATTGTATTCCGGGGCATGATAAACACTGAACCGTTCCGCCTGAATATACGGCACAAAGGTCGAAGGGGCGATCGAATATTCAATGATATATTCGATATCCGCATCGCTTAAGTATTCATCGATCAGCTCCCGGCTTTCCGGATCCTGGTACGGATAGCGGGAAAGCCGGTCATAGCGGATATTCATCACGATTAAACAACCGGCGCACAGCACAGCGACGGCTGCGACAAAAAGCAAGCGTTTGATTTTCAAAAAAACCACCTCATGTCTTAGTATAACATAAATCCAAAAGAATAGCCCCCTCTTGGGGGCTAGATTTCAATTTCGCGGCATCGGATCAGCTCCACGACAGCCTGCGCCCGACCTTTGACGGCCAGCTTCAGGATCACGTTGGAGATGTGGTTGCGGACGGTTTTCTCACTGATGTTCAGCTTTTCACTGATCTCTTTCGTATCGTAATTGCTGACCAACAGATCAAAGACTTCCTTTTCCCGCCGGGTCAGAATCTTTTTCATTCCAGTCCTCCTCTTGGTTTCTAAACCATAGTATGCAGGACAGTCCGGTTAAGGTTCCACATGCAGCGTATCAAAAATTCTTTCTGCAACCTCAGCCGGCACGACTTGGGCAATTTCCTCGATGCTGGCCTCTTTTAAGCGCTTAAAACTCTTAAATGTACTCATCAGCTTTTTCTTCCGGACTTCGCCAACCCCTTCAATTTCATCCAGAATGGATTTCGTCTGGGCTTTCTGACGCAGCTTGCGGTGATAGCTGATCGCAAACCGGTGAACTTCATCCTGCATCCGCGTCAACAGAAAGAACAGCGCGGATCCTGGTTCAACGTCGACAATCTCCAGATTCTGATTCATCAAGCTCGCGGTCTGATGCTTTTCATTTTTAACCAAACCGCAGATTGGGATATCCAGATCCAGCGAACCGAGGATTTCCTTGGCCGCTTCAATCTGCGTCAGCCCGCCGTCGACCAAAAGCAGATCCGGGAACCGGCCGCCCTCGTTTAACAGCCGGAAGTAACGCCGGTACAGCACTTCCTTCATCGAGTCAACATCGCTGTTTTCGGTATGCAGCTTAAACAACCGATAGTCGTTCTTGCACGGCAGCCCATCCTCAAATACGACCATCCCAGCAACGGTAAAAGCCCCGGAGATATGCGAGTTATCGAAGATTTCGATCCGCGACAAACCGGGAATCCGCAGTTTTTGAGCCAGCTGCCGCATTGATTCTTCCGTCGTTTCATTCTGGCGCTCCATGACCTCAAACTTTTGCAGCAGGTTGGTCTTGGCATTGTTGGACGCCATTTCCAGCAGTTTCTTGCGATAGCCTTTGACCGGCTGAATCAGCTTGCAGGTGATGACTTCCTGCAAGGCTTCAATATCCAGCTCCAACGGCACGATCACCTCCTGAGGCAGCGGATGGTTCTGATAATACTGCATCAGAAAGGAGATCAGTTCTTCCTCGGGATCACCATACAGCGGAGTGAGCGACAGCTGCCGTTCCAGCAGCTTGCCGGAACGGATGAAGAAACCCTGAATGGCCAGATAGCCCTTATCTGCGTAGCAGGCAAAGACGTCGCGGTCTTTGTTGTCCTCAACCTGAACCTGCTGCTTATCTGTGATGTGTTCAATCGAGGTGATCAGATCGCGGTATTCGCGGGCCTTTTCAAACGCCAGTTCTTCAACCGCGGCATTCATCTTGGTTTTCAGTTCACTGACCAGATCCTTGACATCCCCACGCAGAAATCGGGCGATTTTTTCTGAGATTTCCTTATAGATTTCCGGATCAACGGTCAGCTCGCAGGGACCGAGACACTGGCCGATATGATAGTACAGGCATAGTTTCTTCGGCATCTTCTCACACTTGCGCAGCGGATAGAGCTGATTGAGCAGCTTCATCGTCTGATGGGCCGCGGAAGCATCAGGAAACGGCCCGAAATATTTCGCTTTGCGGTCCTTTTTGGCGTCGCGCACCACCCGTAAGGTCGGATAGGCTTCGTTGGTTAGTTTTATATAAGGATAAGAGGAATCATCCATGAACATAATGTTGTAGCGCGGACGGTATTTTTTAATCAGATTGATTTCCAGCACAAGCGCTTCTTTTTCGCTGGAGGTCACAATGTAGTCAAAGTCAACGATGTTGCTGACAAGCTTGGTCGTCTTGTAATTGTGCGCTCCGACAAAATATTGGTTAACGCGGTTTTTCAGCTTCTTCGCTTTGCCGACATAGATGATCGTATCATTTTTATCTTTCATCAAATAACAGCCCGGCTCCAGCGGCAGCGTCTGCAGCTTGGCCTTCAGCGCAGAACTGATCATTTTGATTTCCCCGTTTTTAACGTAACCACCGTTGCGCCGGCGCCGCCCTCACCCGCGCCGCCGATCCGCCAGCTTTCCACGCGCCGATCCTTGTTCAGTTTATCCTGAACCGCTTTGCGCAGGACGCCGGTGCCGGCACCGTGAATAATCCGTACTGAACCAATCCGGGCAACGACGGCGTCGTCCAGATATTTATCAACAATTTCCAGACCGTCCAAAACATGACAGCCGATGATATTGCATTCCAGACTGACAGTCTTCGCCCGCAGTGCCTTCATCGAGGTGCTGGAAGCGGCCGGCTTGTTTTTGCGGCGCTGCGTCGGACGCATGTCCTCCAGCTTGACTGTCGTGCGGATGCCGTTGAGATCGACGACGGCCTGGTTGCGCTTCAGCTGTAAAATTTCAGCAATCTGACTGGATTTTTTCAGTTCCACAAAAGAACCGACCTGAAACTGCGGCTCCGGCTCAGCCGCAGCCTCTTCTTCAAGCTGTGCTTCGCTTTTGCCTAAGGCATTGAGCTGATGCTGCTTCTCGATGATCTCATGCAGCTTCATCGTTTTCTCACTCTGACGCAGCTCTTCCAGCAGCGCTTCGCCTTCTTCTTTGATTTCTTCCAGATGCTTCTGCGCCTGCTTCTCTGCGGTATCCAGAATCTTCTGTTTTTCCGCGCTGAGTCGATTCAGCTCTCGTTCCAGCTGTTTTTGACGCTGTTCAGTTTGGGCAATCAGCGCTTCCTGCTTTTCTTTCAGCTGCTGATTTTGTAGAATCTGAGCTTCAAGCTTTTCGATCAGTTCATCTTCTTGGGAACGCTGCTGCCGCTTTAAAAATTCGGCTTCCCTGATAATTTTTTCTTTCAACCCAAACCGCCGGGCAATTTCAAACGCATTGGACTGTCCGCTTAGCCCTTCAATAAAATGATAGGTCGGCATCATCTTCTCAACGTCAAACTGAACGGAAGCGACCAGGATATCCTCATGCCGTTTACCATAGAGTTTTAAGCGGCCATAATGGGTGGTGACCACACTCAGACAGCCTTTCTCGCGCAGATCATTCAGGACGGCAATCGCCAGGCTTTCACCTTCCTTCGGATCAGTGCCCGAACCTAATTCATCGAGCAAAACCAACGATTTTTTCGTCGCGTGACCGGTAATATCTGCCAGTTTGGACAGATGGGCGGAAAAGGTTGACAGCGACTGCACGATCGACTGATCATCGCCGATATCCACGAACACCTGATCAAACAGCGGAATTTCCGCTTCCTCACAACAGATCGGAATGCCGCAGTAGCTCATTAAAACAAACAAGCCGATAATTTTCAGCGATACAGTTTTTCCGCCGGTATTCGGACCGGTAATCATCAGCATCTTCTGCGGCTCAATTATCCGATACGTATTGGCAACTACGGTCTTGGGATCAATTAACGGATGCCGTGCCTGATTTAAAATCAGCGTCCGGCCTTCGGAGAGCTTGGCGACGACGCCGTTATGCCGCTGCCCCCATTGGGCTTTGGCAAACAGGGCATCGAGAATGGCCAAAGTTTCCAGATTGGCCAGATACGGCTCAGCCACGCTTTTTAACAAGCGGCTGCATTCTACCAGAATCCGGTCGATTTCATCCTGCTCCCGTGAAATCAACGTCTGCTTGCGGTTATTCAGCTCGATCAAACAGCCCGGCTCTACATAGGCCGTAGCTCCCGAAGCACTCTCACCATGCACAAACCCACCCAGACTGTTCTTTTCTGATATTTTCGCCAGCACGACAATCCGACCGTTGCGGGTCGTGGTGATCGAATCCGTCAACAGACTGGCATGCGACTGCACAAAGCGCTGGCTTTCCCGCACCAGCTCGGCTTCCGTCTGATGCAGACTGCGGCGGATCTGTTTTAATTCCGGTGATGCACTGTCCAGCACTTCGCCATACGGGGTAAAGCAGCGTTCCAGCTGCTGGGCCACTTCCAGATGCGGCTGCATCGTATCGGCCAGCTCATGAATTTCCGGGCATGGCAGTTCCACAGACTTCAGATAACTCTGTGCCCCACTGACGCCGCGGGCATGATCGGCTGCCTGAATCAGTTCCTGGGGAGTGCAGACGCCATCCCGCAGCACCGTATGCAAAGACCGTGAAAGATCGCGGATACCATAAAACGGCATCGGTCCGAACTGAATCACAGCCTGTAAAGCCTCTGCAATCCTCCGGTTTTCCTTCGCGATCAAAAGCGGAGAAAAACTGGGCTGCAGTTCCTCGATTTTTTGTCTTCCTAATGAAAAGGCACAGAGCTGAGCGATCTGTTGCTTGATCAGTTCCAGCTCCAGGCCATTGCCAATTGTCATTGTCCTTCTCCTTTCAGCGAATTCAGTAATTCTTGAAGATTTTGAAAGGTCAGCTGATTGTCATTCAGCCAATCTTTAATCATTGTCCGATCTTCATCGGTCAGCTGATCCCATCCCTCGACCAGCTTCTGCAGCTGGTTTTCATCCTGCGGCATCTCCAGCAGCTTTTCATTGAGCACAGCCGCCGCTTTTCCCGGCATCGACAACAGCGTCGCATCAATCACCTGCTGACCATTTTCAAAGAAAGGCAGCATCAAAATGATCGAGAACACCACCAGCCAGATGCCCGTATTCACAAGTCCGAACAGTCCGCCAAGCAGCTGATTCACCTGTTTGACTAACGGAATTTTGCCCAGCATCTTGATAATCGGACGAACCAGCAGCAGCACCAGACGGCACACGATAAAGATTGCGATAAACCAGACGATCTGATTCATTAAACCATAAACCCAGGGACCCAATATTGTTTCCCGTGCCGGATTCAGCGTTTCCGGCACAATCGCCGCCCACTCCGAGAGTACCGGCGAAAACAACCATGCGACAAACAGGGAGACCAATAAGCCTACGCAATCCATCAGCTGAATTAAAAATCCCCGCTTGATCCCCACTAAAACCTGAACCACCGCGATAATCAGCACCGCGATGTTAATCACCATATAAGTTTGGCTCTCAATGACCATTTTCCATCACTCCTACCTGAGCAACATCATACCGAAAAACAAGCGATTTTGCAAATCTTGTGTTATCATTATGGCCAGAGGTGAATGCATGAATACGATAACACTGCTGCTGACTCTGCCCCAGATTGAGCGTCTATACGAGGTCTGGCGTGAGTTTGAAGTCAAAGCTCCGGCTTATTCCCGCTATCAGCTAAAACCGGAAAACTGCACAATAACCGCTTATCAATCCAATAAAGTTGTCTTTCAAGGCAAGGATGCCGCCATCTATGCTGCCCCGTTTCAAACGGAGGAAAGCTTTGATCAAAGTCAGGGTCAAAACGATTTCCGACGTTTTGCCAAACAGACCCACGCCGGCAGTGATGAGGTAGGCACCGGCGATTATTTTGGATCAGTCTGTGTCTGTGCCTGTGCCGTTGAAAAACAGGATCTTGCCTGGTTGGAGACGCTGAAAGTCAATGATTCCAAACAGATCAATGACGAAGTTATTTTAAAAACCGCTCCGCTGTTAATGGAACGATTGGCTTATTCTTTATTAATTCTGCCTCCGGCAAAATATAACCAGATTCATCAACAATGCAACATGAACCAGATTAAAGCGATCCTGCACAACCAAGCCTATGTTCATTTGAAGCACAAGCGCGGTGAGCTCCCAAAGGCTGCGATTGTCGATCAGTTCACACCCCAAGCCAGCTATTATCGCTATTGTAAAGATCAGAAAGAAATTGTCCGCGGGCTGCATTTTGAAACCAAAGCCGAAAGTCATTATCCGGCTGTCGCCTGTGCTTCCATGATCGCCCGCTGCGCGTTTTTAAAAGCCTGGACCGCAATGGAAAATCAATGGGACATGACTTTTTCCAAAGGCGCTGGAAGTGCCGTAGATCAGGACGGCGCCGCTTTCGTCAGAAAACATGGTGAACAGCATCTCAAGGAAGTCGCAAAGCTGCACTTTAAAAACACCGAGAAAGTCGCAGATTTGTTATAATTTCCTAAGAAAACCGAAATCTAAAACAAAAAGAGGAAGATCAAGATCAAGCTGAATCCAGCCAAGCCCTTGTCGTTCCTCTTTTGTTTTCTCATGCCTGCATAATTATGCATAGGGCGATTTGATTTCTGAATTAAGAAACAAAAAAACATAAAAATACGCGCAAAAAAAGAATTCCTGCCCACCCAACCGATGCATCATACAATGCCACGACTAGAACGCCCAAGGCGAAAGTAGGTACGGAATTCAAGAATAGTATAGCAAACAAATCAAAAAGTCTCAATTAGTTCCGAAGCGAACCACTCACGGTTTTCATAGGAACTTCCAGTTCACACTTTTATAATTTGCGCTTAATCGGCAATCACTTCTACATTTAAACGCACGCGCTTGCCTAAGCGTACCAGTTCTACGCCTGCCGCATTCAGCATCCGTTTTGAAGCGATGACATTGTCCGCGGTGGCATATTTATCATCCTCATAGACAATTCTGCGAATCCCGCTCTGAATGATCGCCTTCGCACATTCATTGCATGGAAACAACGAAACATACAGTGTGCAGCCATGCAGATCACGTGTACTGTTGAGAATCGCGTTCAGTTCAGCATGCACAACAAACGCATATTTGGTTTCCAGCATTCCGCCTTCCCGATCCCATGGAAATTCGTCATCAGAACAACCGATCGGCAAACCGTTATACCCGATGCCAACCACTTTGTGTTCGGCATCCACGATCACGGCACCAACCTGGGTTGACGGATCCTTGGAACGCATGGCTGACAAATGTGCCAAACCCATGAAATATTCATCCCAGCTTAAGACATGTTCTCGCTTCATATGTTCTTTCCTCCTAAAGTGATGAACCTACGTAGGTTTCAACCATTTTTTTGCTTAAATGATCGCCATAGAAATCCAGATGCAGATCCCTGAGCATTTCCACAATCATCCGATCCGTTCCCGGGTAGATCGCATCCAGTTCTCTCGCCTTCGGCTCCACTGTTTTCAGGCCGATAAACACAACGGCAACGCATAAAGCAACCATTGTATTTTTACGCAGCTGAGCCCAGGAATCGTTGCGGGTTAAGACAACACTGATCAGCAAGCCTCCAACAAAACCGCCGAAATGCGCGGCCAGTGACACGCCCGGCATCAGGCTGATCATTAAATTGATCATCAGAATTAATAAGAACTGCGTCCTTAACTGCGGCTGGAAAAGAATTCGGGTCTGAATGCCGTAGACCAGAAAAGCGGCCAGCAAGCCATACAAGCCGCCGCTGATGCCCATCGCCACAACATTGCCGCTGCCCAAAAAGACAAACGCCGAGCCAAACAGGACAGAACCAAACAGCACGATTAGATAGTTGCGGACACCAAACAGCTTCTCACAAAGCATGCCCATGTTGTACAGCGCCATCATATTCATTAACAAATGCAGAAAATCAACATGCACAAATGCACTGGTCAGCCAGCGCCAATACTCATTCGCTCCGACCACAAACGCTTTGTAATAGCCGCCCAACAAGACCGCAACGGCCACGCTCACTTCACCAGACCCGCCTAAATTCTTAAACATGAACGTGAAAACAAGACTTAACAAGTATACCGCGATGCAGATGCCCATTAAAATCATCGTTGCCTTCGGCGGCTGAAGCGGTGATTTTTTCTGCGTACTGTGCGCCCGCTGACGCTGCAGTTCACTCAGCTTCTGGGTAATCCGATCATACTCCTGCTGCGGATCCTGAATCGGCTGCACTGCATGATCAATTCCCGGAAACACAGCTGTCAGCTGCGGGTCCGATACCGTCTGCGGCGATATGGTCACCAGATCGATCTGTTCTTCCTGATCCTCCACAATTTCATCACTGAGATGGATATCCAGCAGATCGCAGTTGCGGCGGAATAAATTCCGGATAGCCTGATGAATTTTCAGAATCCGGGTCTTATCAAAAAACACGGTGCTCAAACGCGTCTGTGAAAGCCGGATAATCGGGTATTCCGGATGCTTCGGATTGCCCAGCCAAATTTCATCCTGTGCTTCACGTGTTGAAATAAACTGATACTGACAGTCAGAAACAAAGTAATAAGCCAGCTGCAATAACTGGACGTCTTTCTCTGTAAAGCTGCTCATAGGCTGCTCCTTTCCTGGCGCAGCTGCGCCAACAGCGCTTCAAACGCAGGCGGCAGCGGTGCTTCAAAGGTCATCCGTTCACCCGTGGAAGGATGGACGAAGGACAGCTGATAGGCATGCAGCATCTGTCCCTGCGTATTGAGCGTCTTGCGCAGCGAATATTTCGGATCGCCGACAATCGGAAAACCGATGTACTGCATGTGAACACGAATCTGATGCGTCCGGCCGGTTTCCAGCCGGCAGCTGAGCAAGGTATACCGATCAAACCGTTCGACAACCTTAAAATGCGTGATCGCAGGCCGGGAATTCTTTTCCGTAACGGCCATTTTCTGGCGATCCTTCTCATCGCGTCCAATCGGCGCGTCAATCGTTCCATATTCATGCGGCATCACGCCATGGACTAAAGCGTAATACTGCCGACCGGCGGTCTTTTCTGCCAGCTGCTGCGCTAGGGACTGATGAGCGTTGTCATTTTTGCAGGCAACGATCAAACCGCTGGTATCCTTATCAATTCGATGCACAATTCCCGGCCGCAGCACGCCGTTGATCCCGGAAAGATCCTGACAATGCCAAAGCAGACCGTTGACCAGCGTATGATCCGGATTCCCCGGTCCTGGATGAACAACCATGCCCTTGGGTTTATTGATGACAATCACATCGTGATCCTCGTACACAACATCCAGTTCCATTTCCTGCGGCTGCGCTTCCAGCGGTTCATCCTCCGGCAGCGTCACTTCGATTTCATCGCCGGCTTTGACCTTATAGCTGTTTTTTACCGGCAGATCCTCGATCCGCACCGCTTCCGCATCGATCAGCTGCTGGACGCGGCTGCGCGAGCAATCCTCCATAGCCTGGCTTAAATATTTATCCAATCGCGTTCCCTGGTCTTGTTCTGCGACAATTAAAATCCGTGTTTCCATCAATGTTTCTCTCCTTCCGGCCGAACCAGCGTGATCAGAATCAGCAGGCCAACACCGATGCACAATGCCATGTCCGCCACGTTAAAAATCGGAAAATCGTATCCGAAAATAATAAAATCAAGAAAATCCCGGACGTAATGAAAGACCACGCGGTCGATCAGGTTGCCCAGTGCTCCGCCGATCACCAGCACTGTCGCCATTCGCGTCCAAGTATCCCGTTTATCTGTTTTCCATAAATACCAGGAAAAGCCGACGACCGCAATCGCTGTGATGATATAGAAAAATACCATCTTTCCCTCAAGCAGACTCCAGGCTGCCCCTGTATTCTGAGCATAGGTAATATTGAAAAACCCGCGGATGACCGGAATGCTTTGGCCCAGCGTCATTGTGGACTGCACCCAGAATTTCGTAAGCAGATCGAGAACCAGCACCCCTGCCAACAAAAGTATTTCTTTTATTTTCATAACTTTCACCATTTTCTATAACTCTTGTATTGTATCATACGCCCCGCGGTTTTTCAAAGCCTACACTTATGCGCCTTTGTCGTATTTCCAGTCACGGTAAAGTCATCGCTTTTTCTCTGAGATCCGCTCCTGCAGCCGAACATGGACTTCATCGCCCGGCTGTTTTCCAATTTGCGCACGAATGTCCTTACGCACACCGACGATATGCCCCGGTGTGCCCATCCGCACCAGACTGCCTTGGTAAGCAACCCCGTCAAATTCAACGCTGACCAACACCCGTCCGCGCCCAAATTCTTCCCGAACATCCCAAGGAAATTCGATATATGCCCCATCGATTCCATCCACCTTGCGGATCACGGCGTCAAATTCATAAACTTTTTGATTCATCTTTTTCTACCTCCAGGTTTAGTCTGACCTTCCTGCTTCAAACTCAGTCGATTCCTGTCAAAGACATGATTTCAGTAGCGGCCAACAGAAGAAAACCGCCTGACACAGCGGTTTCATTATCATTCAATGCGAAACAGAGATCAAACACAGCGGACACCAAACTGAAGCAGTCGGGCCCGTGCCTGTTCCAGATCCCGGTTGACGTTGCAGGGATCATGCGCATCGCTGGCCGTGATAACCGGAATTTCCAGGTCTGCCAGCATCTTCAGCCAGTCTGCGGATAATCCATAATCCGGATGAGCATACCGCCAATGACAGCCGGTATTGCATTCCATGATCACGCCCCGGCGTTTGGCTTCCAAGGCGATCCGGCTGATCCATTTGCGATCCATCACGGCATCCGAAGCTGCCATTTTAATCGTATCCGGATGGCCGATCTGATCAAACAAACCGCTCTGCACTGATTTCAGTACGCATTCACAATATTGTTCGACAATCGCTGAATGCGGTTGTTTCTGCCACAACAGCGGCTGAGAAAAGGACATATCATAGAGATAACCGCCAATTGAATGTACGCTGCCGACGAGAAAATCCAACGGCAGTCCCCGACAGATTTCCTTTAAAAACGGTTCACTTTCAGGCGTGTAGCAAACCTCCAGACCAAACCGAACCTCTAGCGGCCACCTCCGCTGCTTCATCGCGCGGACTAATGCCAGATAATCCCGCAGCGAATCCTGGAACTTGCCCTTTCCGCTGAGCCACTGCGCCTGCGTCGGATCAGCTTCGATCACACTTCGATAAGCCGGATGAAATTCTTTAAACCGATGGGTATGATCTAAGATCTGAATGCTTTCCAGCCCCTGCTTCTGCGCCGCATCCACAAACGCTTCAATGTATTCAGCACAGATTGGTCCGTGTTCTAAATGCACATGCCCATCGATTCTCTGCATCCTGAGTGCCTCCTGGTTAATATTCCTTCTTTTCTACGATTTTAACAGAGCAGAACCAGGAAATCAAGAACGCTGCCGCAAAGACCACAATCAGCCCCAGTGCCAGGGCAGTGAAGGAAATAGCCTCGGTATCAATGGACAATGCTGGCAAAACCCGCAGCACGCCAAAGCCCAGTACAAAGATCAGCGCCATCGCTCCCATCAACAGAATCCGGCTTTTCTCCGCTCCGAATTTATAGATCAGCGGGATAATCGCAATATCCAGAATGCAGGCCACCAGGGTGCTGAGCAGTCCGGTTGCGATCTGAAACTGGAAGTCCGCTTCCGGTGCAATCAACGTCGTCGCAAACGCCAGAACAACGTTGAGCACCAGCGCCCCCGCTCCCAACAAAAGCAGAAACACATATTTGCTGAGGACCAGTTTTCGGCAGCTGATCGGCAGTGTGGCTGCAAAGATATCCCAATGCGCCAGATCATCATAGCTGAATGAGGAAATCGCCAGGGTTACAACTAACAGCGCCATCATCGAACTCACCATCGAAAAACCATTGCCGGCCATCGCTGTCACCAGAAATAAAACGACGATCACCGCCATCATGCGGGCTGAATCCAAAACAACCATTAAATCCTTATACAGTAAGCCTTTCATTATTTTCGCTCTCCTTTTACCATGCACAGCATTATTTCTTCTAATCCCGCCGGCTCGACGCTGAGCATCGGATAGGCCTGCCGGATTTCCTCACGGTTGCGGACCAAACCCTGACACGTCAGATTCTGCGGCAGCAGCGCCAGCAGCGAGTCCCGGTCAATTTTTTCAATCTGAGAACGCGGCCCTTTCACGATGCCATATTCATCGTGCAGCACATCCTTTGGCAGGCAGAACTGCAGCGCTCCCTGATGGATGAACGTAACCACGTCGGCAATTTTCTCAATGTCAGTCGTGATATGACTGGAAAACAGAATCGAATGTGTTTCATCCTGAATGAAATCATAGAACAAATCCAGGATTTCATCACGGACAATCGGATCCAGACCGCTGGTCGGCTCATCGAGGATCAAGAGCCGGGCATGATGCGACAGCGCCGCCGCAATCGACAGCTTCATCTTCATGCCGGTCGAAAATGATTTCACGGTTTTGTTTAAAGGCAGACCGAAGCGCTCGCACAGCTTCATGAACTGACCATGATCCCACTTCGGATAAATGCCGGCCAGAACCTTGTCAACCTGCGGAATCTTCAGCTGATCATGAAAATGACAGCCGTCCAGAACAATTCCAATCTGACCGCGTTCCTCAACACTGAGCTGATCTGCGGGTTTGCCAAAGATCTGAATCTGACCCTCGCTGCGGATTAAACCGAGCAGAGCCTTGATCGTGGTGGTCTTCCCGGCCCCGTTTTCACCGATAAAGCCCATGACTTCACCGGGTTTGAGCGTAAAGCTGAGGTTTTTAAGTTCAAAGTCAGGATACTGCTTATGCAGCTTGTCTATTGATAAAATGGCGTCCATTGTTAATCCTCCTTATACAGCAGCGTCAGGATCTCGATCATCTCATCCAGTCCGATTTCCGCCAGATGAGCCAGCTGAACCGCCTGGGTTAACTGCTGCTCAATCTGCCGGTAGTTCTCTTCCCGGATCAGCTCCACATTGCGCGCCGCCACAAAACTTCCTTTTCCGCTCTGCGTCACGATGAAGCCTTCACGTTCAAGTTCTTCATACGCCCGCTTCGTCGTAATCACACTGATTCTCAGCTCCTTGGCCAAGATTCGCATTGAAGGCAGGGCGTCCCCTTCCTTTAATGCGCCGCTGAGAATCAGATTTTTAATCTGCGAAGTAATTTGTTCATAAAGCGGCTTATCGCTTGTGTTGCTGATAAAGATTTCCATACCGTCATCCTTCCTTACCGTATATATACAGTATATACAATATACTCGCTGTGTCAACAGGATTTGAAAAAAAAACTGACCGTTTCGTCAGTTTTCAATCAGATTCTGCTTTTTCCATTTTCCCGAATACCACCGCATCAGAAACAAGATCGCCCGCAGGACTTCATCGATCATCATTGCCAGCCATACGCCGACCACGCCCAGCTTGAACGTTACCGCCAAAAGATAGGACAACGCTACGGCCACACCCCATTGTGAAGCGATGCCTAACAGGATCGGAAACTGGATATCACCGGCGGCCTGAAGCGCCCGAACCTGTGTCATATTCACCGCCCGCCCGGCTTCCAAAAAGATCTCGATGAACATCACCTGTTTGCCCAGCCGCAGCACGGTTGGATCCTGCGTAAACAACCCGAACAGCTCATCTGAAAAACAATACAGCAGCACCGACACGCCGACGCCGATGATCAGTGAATAAACGAGGGTGCGCATCACCTGCTTATGAGCCTCCTCCAGTTTCCGTCCACCGATCAGAATGCCCACAAGAATCTGAGCAGCCTGCGAAACAGCGCTGCCATACATATAGGAAACCATCGCAAACATGTTCGCATAAACCCGCGTATTGATCACCGCTGTGCCAAACCCGTTGACAATTTTGGTGATGACCATCTGCGACAGATTGTAGGAAACACTTTCCCCACCTGAAGGCACCCCGATCGCCAACAGTTTTTTCAGCTGCTTCCAGGGAAATGGAGTCAACGTGCGCAGACTGACCGCAATCGTGGAACGCAGATTGAACATCACGATTAAAAGTCCCAAACCGATAAGGCGGCTCACCGTGCTGGAAATCGCAACACCCGCAATACCCAGCGGCGGAATTATGCCCCATCCGCGAATGAAAACGAAATTACCAACGATATTCAAAACATTCATCAGTGCCGATACTGCCATCGTCTGCTTCATCCAGCCCTGGGTGCGAAACATCGCGATATAAGTCATAAACAAAGCCTGAAAGATCATGCCCAAACCGATAATTGTGATATACACTGAACCATCATGCAGAATTTCCGCCGGCACACGCATCCAGTTAAAAATCGACATATTAAAAAACACCAATGCCGCGCTGATGACTAAACCAAAGCCAAAATTAACGGCCAAAGCCAGCGAATAAGTCTCCGATACCCGTTCAGGGTTGCCACTACCGAAATACTGCGTAACCAGAATGGTCATCGCTAACGAGATTACACTGAACGTGATGATTAGCACATTGACGATCTGATTGGCATTCCCGATCGCCGCCACAGCATTCTGCGACACCTGACTCATCATCATCTGGTCCACATTGCCGACCAGCATTTGTAAAAGCAGCTCGATAAAGATCGGCCACGTATAATGAAACAATGACATTTTGTGTGTTTGAAATTCCATCGAATTCATCCCCCTGATTTCAGAACTTTTTTAGAATACGCTCGGGATCAAGGGATGTCAAGATAAAATGAAAATGGAAGCGGTGTCAGTTTTCATTGCTTCCATTCTTGTTACATTTAGATTTTTACATTCAGAACGCGGCGGTAAACAACGCCTTTTCCTCCAGCTCATACGGTTGGTAACGAGCCTGTGTTTTATCAATCTGATGATTGGAAACATCCTGCTCATAACCAGCGTCAAGAATCCGTTTGAGATGATTTTTGACCTGCGCCGCATCCGCTGTGCTTAACGTCAGCTGCCGCAGGGCTATAACTTCATCCTGAGCAGATATTAAAGCCAGCGTCACCGCCATCTCTGGCCGTTTGAAAAGTGTCTGCGCATTCTCACATTCCTGAATGACAAACGGCAGATCTGAGGTTTCCAGGACATCATCGACATTGACTGTAAAGAACACTGCCGTATCCAACGGCAGAAATGCCAGCCGCCCAGGATTGCGGCGGAAGGCCTTGATTTCTTCCGGCTGCCACAGCGCATCTTTGATTAAGATCAGCCACTGATCCTCGACATAGTCAATCATAACACCCTCATCAATATGGAACGGACAACGCGTTCCGATTTCTAGTTTCATAGACTTCGCTTCCTCTCACTTAACTTCGGCTGCGGTTGAGCAGCTGATTTTCCAGGTCCTCATTGAACTGTGCGGTATACAGACGGGCATAATAGCCGTTTAAGTGCATCAGTTCACCATGCGTTCCCTGTTCTACGATCTTACCCTTTTTCATGACCAGAATCAAATCCGCGTTCACAATCGTCGACAGTCGATGCGCGATGATAAAGCTTGTCCGGCCTTTCATTAAATGCTCGATCGCATACTGAATGACCTGTTCGGTTTCGGTGTCAATCGAAGCCGTTGCTTCATCCAGAACGAAGATCCGCGGATCAGCCAGGACCGCACGGGCAAAGGAGATCAGCTGTTTCTGGCCGGTGGACAAGCGGGAACCGCCTTCACCGACATCCGTATCATAGCCCTTTTCCAGCCGCAGGATGAACTCATGCGCATCGACCATTTTCGCCGCATCCTCAATTTGTTCATCACTGGCGTCCAGCTTGCCATAGCGGATATTGTCCTTCACCGTTCCGGAAAACAGATGCGGTGACTGCAGCACATACCCGAGATTGGAATGTAGCCAGCCTAAGGAACGTTCGCGTACATCTTTTCCATCAATCAATACCTGCCCGGCAAGCGGCTGATAGAAGCGGCAGAGCAGATTGACCACGGTACTCTTGCCCGAACCGGTTTCCCCAACCAAAGCCACGGTCTGTCCGGCTTTGATCTTGAGGTTGAAATCGGTCAGAATCCGCTCGCCTTCCAGATATTCAAAGTCGACATGAGAAAACTCGACATCGCCGATCAACGGTTCATAGTTCTGAGGCTTCGGATCCAGTTCCGTGCCATATTTTTCAATGACCTGCGGCGTATCGACAATCTGCGGTTCGCTGTCCAACAAAGAAAGCACCCGTTCGGCACTGGCCTGAGCCAGCTGCAGCTCAGCGATCAGCCGGGCAATCTGCCTTAACGGCTCAAAGAACTGCGTTGCATACTGAGTAAACATCATCAGCGTACCAAACTGCAGCGTCTGCATCAATACCTGATGTCCGCCTGACCACAGAATCGCCGCTGTAGAAATCGCACCCAGTCCCATGACGACCGGCATAAACAGCGCTGACAGCGTTGCCGCCCGCACGCTGGCCGCTTTCATTTCCAGCGTTTCAGCATTGAATTCCTTGAGATTGTCCGCTTCAATAACAAGGGTTTTGGTCGTTTTGGCGCCTGTGATTCCCTCGTTGAACGCGCTGGTAATGCGCGAGTTAATCCGCCGCACACTGCGGTAATTTTTCAGAATTCTTACCTGAAACCAGACACTTAGCCACGCCAATACCGGCACCACCATCAGCACCAGCAAGGCCAGCTTCCAGTTCACGATCAGCATGACAACGCTGACTCCCAGCATGACCGCCAATCCCCAGATCAAATCCATCAGACTCCATGACAGGATTTCAGCCAGCCGGGCAATGTCGCTGTTCATCCGCGCCATCAGCCAGCCGATCGGTGTGCGGTCAAAATAGGAAAACGATAAGGTCTGCAGCTTGGCAAAGGCTTTTTCACGTACATCATAGGAAAACGCCATTTCAATTTTGCCGGCCTGCATAAAAAACAGATAGACGCTGAAGGCCTGAAACAAAACCCCGGCCATGTAGACGATGGAAAACAGCCACAGCGAGCTGTCCGGCTGGCCGCCGGCCGCAAAGGTATCAATCGCCACTTTGTTGAGGATCGGAAACAAAACGTCGCAGCCGGCTACCGCCACCATCAGGATCAACAGATGGACCAGTTCTTTGCGCAGCGGCTTCATCAGCACAAAGATCCGCTTCCACAAGCCGGCATCCAAGGACTCCGTGTTATATTGTTGTTCTTCAAAACGAATCTGACTCATGCTTCCTCACCTCCCCCTTCATTCATCCGGGCCGTCTGGATATCCACGATCCGGCGGTACAGTCCGTCTTCATTCAACAATTGTTCATGCGTCCCAGACTGCGTAATCTGCCCCTGTTCCAGCACCAGGATCAGATCAGCATCCATGGCGGAAGCCACGCGCTGGGTGATGATCAGCGTCGTCGTCTGACTCTGAACCTCTTTCAGCGCAGCTCGGATCTGAGCGTCGGTCTGCGTATCCACTGCCGACAAGGAATCGTCAAAGATCAAAATCGGCTGCGGCGACAAAACGGTCCGGGCAATCGCGATCCGCTGCTTCTGTCCGCCGGAAAGGGTCACGCCCTTCTCACCGACTAACGTATCATAGCCCCGGTCAAACTCCGCAATGACCTCATGCACCGAAGCAATCCGGGCCGCCTGTTCCACTTCCTCGCGCCGGGCACTGCGGCGGGCCAGATGAATGTTGTCATAAATCGTTTTGGAAAACAGAAACGGTTCCTGCAGCACGATGCCGATGTTCTGGCGCAGCCATTGACGCTGAATCTGTATCAGATCATGACCGTCAATCCGGATCTGTCCGCCGGTCGGATCATACAGCCGCATCAGAAGATGCACCAGCGTGCTCTTGCCTCCGCCGGTCGGTCCGATCAGCGCAACCGTCATGCCTTTTTCAATCGTAAAATTCAGATCTTTCAGCACCGGCTGACTGTCGCCCTCATATTGAAACTGAACGTGATCAAATTCAATCCGGCCTTCAATCGCCGGTGTTTCTCCGCTTGTCACATCCTCCGGCGCTTCATCCAGAATTTCCTGGAGCCGGCCAATCGACACGCTCATCTTGCCCATATCTGCCAGAATCCGCCCCAAATTGCGCACCGGCCATAAAATCATGCCTTCATAGGAAATGAACACAAAGAAGCTGCCGACGCTGAGATCACCGCGGGAAGCGGCAAAAATGCCCGCTAGGATAATCACGAAAATCTGCGTCAGACAGATCAAATCACTGGTTCCCCAATACGCTCCCAGATACTGAATCATCTTGAAGGTCAGATCGCGGTAACGGATATTTTTCTTATCAAATTTACGAATTTCCTCGCGTTCGTTGTTGAACGCCTTCACCACGCGGATTCCGGATAAATTCTCCTGAACCGCAGTGCTCAGATCACCTTCTGCCTCATCCGATGCCAAAAACGCTTTCTGCACGCGGGTGAAGAAAACATAGGCGTAAATCACTAACAGCGGCATTGAAATCACCGCCAGCCATGCTAACGGACGATAGATCGAAAACAAAATCAGCAGTGCCGCCAATGCCGTCGCAATCGAATAGACCACTTCAGAAATCTGACCGGATAAAAACCGCCGAATCTGATCGACATCACTGGTACAGCGCTGCACCAAATCACCGGTTTTAATCCGTACATGGTAACTGAACGGCAGAGACTGCAAATGCGCATACAACCGATTGCGGACCTTGCGGCATACTTCTTCGGAAATCACCGCATTCCAGTATCCGCGTAGGAAGACGCACACGCAGATCAAGGCGTTGATCGCCAGGATCGCCGCTGCGCCCATCCATAAATTCCGCTGCAGATATTGAGCTCCGCCTAAGCTTTCCAACAGCCAGGCCAGCACCGGATTGGCCGCCGGTTGTTGATGAATGACATTGTCAATCATGAAACTGAACAACAGCGGCGAGCATAAGTTCAGAAAGGCATAGACGCAGACCAAGACGATCATCGCCGCCATGCGTTTGCGGTTGCCTTCCAGAAACTCCCAAATAAATTGAAACTTTCGCATTTTCCCCCTCCTTTAAAATTCAAAAATAAAAAGCACGCTCAGCAGTGCTTTTCATTCTTATCTCATTCATTTTCATCCATGACTTCTGCCAGATATTCCATCGGCGTCACCTGTGTCATCAATTCGATGACGTCAAACGACAAACCGATCTCCACCAGCGTTTTCGCAACTTCCATCTGCGGTTTTTTCATACTCTCACCTGTTCTTAGGCTGAGCCCTCTGCCCGCAGACTATCCTTTAGTTTGATTGGAAGTGTTTGGTTAACGCCGCTGCGATCTGATCAGGACAGGATGTCGGCTTCGCGCCGCAATGAACTCCCTGAAAAGCATCTACTACTTCTTTTACAGTCTTCCCCTTGATGATTCTGGAAATACCCAATAAATTGCCTGGGCACCCGCCTGTAATCGTTACGTTGGTGATCACATCGCCTTCCAGCTCAAAATCAAAGCGCTTGGAACATACGCCCTGGGGAATATATGTAAATTTCTCTTTTGTCATTGTCATAAAAAAAACCTCCTGTCTTATATGGTTATCATAATAACATGGTTCAATTTCCTCTACAAGTCCAAAAACGAAGAAAAAGCGGGAATTCTGAAAGCCTCGTTCGTTTCCCGCTTGTTTTTGCTTTAATTTAATCTCTTTCTTAAATCCGGAATAAGGATTCAAATTTCTTGAAAATCTTATTATCCGCAATGACCAGAAGCTGATCATTGGTTTCAATAGTGTAGAAAGCATCAGGAGAAATGGACAGATGTTCCTTTGGATTTTTACGTATGCCTAAAACGTTGATTCCATAATTCGTTCTTAATTCCAGAGCTTTGAGCGTTTTGCCGACCCATTTTGCCGGCGCTGCAATCTCAACGATGCTGTAATCATCATCAATATCAATTAAATCGATAATGTTGCGGGAAACCAGTTTTTTCGCTACGCGCTCGCCCATTTCTTTTTCAGGACGAACAACATAATCCGCACCAATCTTCTGTAAAATCTGCATGTATTTCTTGTTTTTAGCCTTGGCCATAATAAACGGAATGCCCAGCTCCCTAAGATTCATGACGCCCATGATGCTTTCTTCCAGATGGGATCCCGTCGCTACAACCGCCGCATCACAATCCTGAATGCCAATCGCCCGCAGCTGATCGATATCCGTAAAATCTGCCTGAATCGCCTGTGTGACAAAATCACTAACCCGATCGACACAGGCTAAATCTTTATCAATCGCAATCACTTCATGATTGTATTGAGAGAGTGTTTTTGCAATGGTTGATCCAAAGATGCCAAGTCCAAGAATAACATACTGTTTCATTTCCGCCATAAATTTATCCTCCTACCCGATCAGCACGTCCCCGTGCGGATATACGAGATTGTTTGTTTTTCGATTTTGTTTCATTCGCATTAATGACAGAACAATCGTGATCGGACCCACGCGGCCGATATACATCAACATGATGATGACGATCTTGCCTAAAGCGGATAACAACGGTGTTACCCCGGCTGACAAGCCGACCGTAGCAATCGCTGAGAAAGCTTCAAAAGCTAACGGCAAAAATCCAATTTGCGGTTCTGTTAATGTCAGTAAAAAGATCGCAATAACCATAATGCAGGCATACGTCAGCGTAATCGCAAAGGCCCGGTGGAACGTAGAGCTCGGCAAAGTCCGCTTAAACAATGTCATATTTCCGGAATCCCGAATTTCCGAAATAATCAGGACGAATAACATTGAGAATGTCGTTGTCTTGATACCGCCTGCCGTTCCGCCTGGAGAACCGCCGATAATCATATAGAATAACATGATAAATAAGGAAGCATCTTTCAGTAACGCAAAGTCAATGGTGCTGAAGCCCGCTGTCCGCAGGGTTGTGGACTGGAAGAAGGCTGCCATAATCTTCTGCGGGAAATTCATCCAGCCTAAGGTATTCGGGTTGCCATATTCCACAAGCAGCACGATCAGCGTTCCGCTGCCCAGCAAAATCCCTGTAACAACTAAGACCAGCCGGCTGTGCAGTGACAGTCTTGTCCAAAGCCGCTTCCAGCTCAGCTTTTTCTTCTCCGGCAAAATCCGCCGCAGATCAAACCACACCGCAAAGCCTAAACCGCCGGTGATGATCAGACCGCAGACCGTAAAATTGATCAGCGGATCACTCGTGTATGCCATCAGAGATGAGCGCGTCAAATTATCCAGACCTGCGTTGCAGAACGCCGATATGGAAAGAAAGACTGAATTGTAAAGGCCCTGCGCCAAGCCATACTCAGGAATAAACCGCAGCGCCAGCAATCCCATGCCGATCCCTTCAAAAATAAAGGTGTAGCGGAAGATACTTTTTAAGAAATTCGGAATGTTGTCAGCATCATTTTTATTTAATGAATCCTGCAGCATTTTCTTCTCTGAAAAGTTCAGCTTGCGCCGCATCAGCGTTAAAAACAAGGCCAGCAACGACATCAAGCCCAAACCGCCGATCTGCATTAAGAAGATCAATACGGTCTGACCGATCAGATTGTACTGATCAATAACCGCAAACGGCATCAAGCCTGTCACGCAGGTAGCGGAAGTAGCGACGAACAAACTGTTTAAGTAACTGGCCCGCATCCCCGGATTCTGGGCGATTGGCAGCCACAGCAAGACTGATCCGACAAGGATGACCAAGACAAAGCTCAAAGCAATCATACGGGTAGGTCCTAAAAAGCGCAGGATTTTATCCCGAAACGGCAGATTGAAATTCATGACCTTTTTCCCTCCTTAGAAAGGAACCGAACAAGCGGCATGCCAAACCGCAGGGTAACAAAAGGGTTAACCACCTGACAGATTTCACTGTTTCCTTCCAGACTCATCAGCATTCCTGCCATTTCCGGCGACAATCCCAACTGTTTCTGGAGTCTTTGATTCATTTTATAACAACCTTGCTTCAGCGCTTCTTCCATGGTTTCTGCGGAGGTAATCACATACACCCGATCCCGATCCACAACCCAAGGTTCACTGCAAGTTTCTTTTATAACTTCTATTTGAACGATCACATCCGCTGCGATTTCCGCACCGCTGCCCATGACTTCACCATCACCCATCGCTGCATGCACATCTCCCAAGGCCAACAATGCCCCGGGATGGAACACCGGCAGATAGACAACCGAGCCTTCACGAATCTTACGGCAGTCCATATTACCGCCATGAACGCCTGGCTTTCTGCATGCCACTGACTCTGCTTCTGGGGCAACGCCGATCACTCCGATCATGGGCGCCGTTTTCACAACCAGATCTTTCTGAAATTCCAGCTGATTTTCCTGAACTGGCAGAAAATGGATCATCCGCCGTTCTATCCAATCGGCCATCATCCCACTTTTAGGATAACTCCCCACCAAGGCTTGGTCTTGAAGCGTGATCTTCTCAATGGTCACCTTCAGTGTGTCTCCAACCTGAGCCTCTTCAACAAATACCGGACCTGTAGCCGGATTGATTTGAAGCGGTCGCCTGTCAGGATCCTGCGGCGTAATTTCATCACCATAGCAATCCCTTGTTTCAAAACATATTCTGTCCCCGGAATGAGCTTTTAAAACCGGCTTATTTTCCGAAGACATCGCGTAGATCACTTGATCTTTAGCAATCTTTTTCATAACCAGCCCTCTTTAAGCGTATACGATTCCTAGTCTACACCTTTTAATGGGAATACTCAATACTCTGTCTTGAAAATTTTACATC
>NZ_HE998567.1:698289-900695 GCF_000327285.1 Holdemania massiliensis AP2
CAAAATTTTACATCTTCACAGAATTTTAAGTCTTTCCTAATAAAAAAGGGCTTACATAAAAGCAAGCACCTTTACTTCAATTTGCATGAATTATTTTCGTTGAATTCATCCAAGTTCGTTCCGCATTCCTGCCATTGACTTCCCTGATCAGGCGGCGACATAACTCCACCCTGATCCTTTGGCGTATACCACGTTCCGTTATATAAGACATACTCATTGACAAAATAAGTTTTATTATTACTATATTCAGGTTTTGATATATTGAATAAATTATTTCCTTTTATAAATTCACTCAGATTCGTAAAATCATCTAATTTATAGCTATAGTTATGCACGCGATACACGTTGCCTTGATAATGAAAATAGCTTCCAACACTCAAATTTGCTTTTTTCTCTTTCAGACTTTCCAAGCTTTCTATCTTGTTTAATACAGAGAAATCGACAGGGTCACCAGAACCTAACTGGGTAGCCGCAAAAACAAAATTAGGATTTGATTGATCTATAACAAAACTATCATTCACTTCTGTAAATTTGCAATAGCCCTTGCCATTTTCTTCAATCCACGCTCCCCCATCAGCCTCGCATTTATCCTTGCTCGCCTTCACCGAATCATAAACACACATATTTCCTTGTTCATTGGGAATCAGTTCCCCTTCACAGAGGCAGGAGTTCGCCTGTAAATCATACTTACCGCCACTTTTTTCACACATATACTCAGCAGTAGTCATGCATGCTTTCTTTTTTTCACCATCAACGATAATTTCTTTTTCTAAAACATATCCTGCCGGGCAGGAACAGGTTTCATTCACAATATCAAAGGTTCCCTTGCTGGCTTCACAGGCTTTTTGATAAGCTGACGGAATGTAAGTCGGCAGCGGCTTCGCGGAAGGATAAGTTGTCGGCTCCGGCGTCTTAACGGCTTCGGGCGTCAAGGATCCATCCGGATTGGACGTTGGTTCGTATTTTCCGCCGCAGTCCGCAGTGGTGCTATCGATATACCGAATCCATTTCTGATCTGTAATGTTCCAGCAGTACCCCCCTTCTCCGGATGGATGAACGGCCTGTTCGATCAACCCATCGCTGACCAAACGCTGCTGACGCTCTTGATCGCTATCAATATTTTCAAAAATATCCCGGTTTTCAATTTCATGAAACGAAGCATAGGAATGCGTCGCAAAGTTTAACAGCTCTAAATTGGCGTCGGAAATTTGATCGTTGGCCGAGGAAGCAAAGCCTGACATCGTCGGCATTAATATGGTTAAAAGCACAAATAAAATAGCGACTGTTACGATCATTTCCAACAATGTAAAACCGCGTTTCTCTTTCATAGTTTTCACCTTTGTTCTTTAATCACAATGATTATATCACACTTCATTCTAAGCTTGCTTAATTCATTTTACTTTTGTCCATAATAATGATATACTCCTAGGCGAGTGATTTTTTAGATGAAAGAGAGAAATACATGAAATTTAATGAACTAAACCTATCCCCTGAGATGAGCCGCGCCATCGCAGACTGCGGCTACACAGAGGCTACCTATATCCAAAGCGCGTGCATTCCGGTTGTGATGAACGGCGGCGATGTCATTGGACAATCTCAAACCGGTACCGGAAAAACAGCAGCGTTTGCCATTCCCATCATTGAAATGCTTCAGGTTACTGACCGCAAGCGTCCTCAGGCACTGATCCTTTCTCCAACCCGTGAGCTGGCGATGCAGGTCTGTGATGAAATCCGCAAGTTTACAAAATACAAAGAAGGTATCCGTACGGTAGCCGTCTATGGTGGTCAGCAGATCAGCAAGCAGATTTTAGAATTAAAAAAAGGCGCTGATATCGTCGTTGGGACTCCTGGACGCGTGCTGGATCATATCCGCCGCCGGACGCTGCGCTTTGATCAGTGCCGTGTTCTGGTCCTGGATGAAGCGGATGAAATGCTGAATATGGGATTTCGCGAAGATATTGAAACCGTGATCGAGGCCCTGCCGCAAGAGCGTCAGACAGTCCTGTTTTCGGCCACCATGCCGAAGCCGATCCTGGAGATTACCTCACAGTATCAAACCAATCCGGTTCACATCAAGACTCCGGCGACCCAGATGACCGTGCCGAAGATTGAACAGATCTATTACATCTGTCCAAAAGAAGCCAAGAAAGAAATTCTGATGCAGCTCATTTCGATGCAGAATCCGCATCTGGCGATGATTTTCTGCAACACGAAGAAAATGGTTGATGAACTGACCTCGGATTTAGTGTCCAAAGGCTATCCAGCCGCGGCCCTGCATGGCGATATGAAGCAGGAAATGCGGACGAGCGTCATGGATAACTTCAAAAAAGGCAAGATTAATATTTTAGTTGCGACGGACGTTGCCGCCCGCGGCATTGACGTTGACTCCATGGATGTCGTATTCAACTACGATCTGCCGCAGGAAACTGAATATTATGTTCACCGCATCGGCCGAACTGGACGAGCCGGCAAGGAAGGCTTGGCCGTCACGCTGATCACCGCCAGACAAAAATATGCGCTGCGCGATCTGGAACGGACAACCCGCGCCAAGCTGACGCAGAAACCGCTGCCCTCTTTAGAGGAAGTACGCAAGATCCGCCTGGATTTCTTACGCGAAGATCTGGAACACCGGATGACCCGCGATGTTCCGGAATCCCTGGCCGCAATCATCGACAGCATGAAAGACGACGGCTATTCCTATCGTGAAATGGCTTTAGCCTTGGCTTATCAGATTGCCGGACAGGAAATGTTTGACGAATCCGCCTGGAATGCTTCTGTCCGTCCAGCTTTGACGGTTACGGAAAAAGGCATGAGCGAGCTGATTCTCGATATCGGTTCAGATAAGGATGTCAATGCTTCGATCATTGTCAGTGCAATTGCCACCGCAACGGGACTGCCGGGCAAGGAAATCGGGAAGATCCGGATTAGTGCTCAGGAAACAACCGTGCAGATTCCGCGGCAGTTTGACCGTGAAATCGCCGATGCGATGAAAAAGACGCCGATTAAAGGCCAGACCGTTCATCCGCTGTTGATGGTACGCAAGGGCAAGGATTACAGCAATCTGCCGCCTAAGCGCCGCACCGCTTCCAAAGGTCAGCAGCGCCAGCGCGGACGCCGCCGTGAAAACCGCGACTAATTCACTACACTCAAAACAAAAGCCCTCAGCTGCATTCTCAGTGCAGACGGGGGCTTTTTTAGGCAATGTTCCGTTTTTTGACTTTCTTGCTGAGCTGCGGATGATCCAAATAACACTGCGTCACACTGACGATCATATTCGCATCATACGATCCGCCGATGGAATAGGAAAGCTTCATAATATCCCGGGTCAGATCGTCCAAATCATCGCAGTCAACCTGATTGGCCTGAAGCTTTTGAGCCACAATTTGTTTGCAGGATTCCAAATCCTTCAAGGTCGCGAAATCAAAGAGAATTGATTCTTTCATGTTCTTTCCCATCCTTTGGTTCAATCATAGCATAATATTTTGAAGTTTCAATTAAATCTAGATGACCGGAAGAAATAACCATGGTAAAATTATTCAGGAATTATTCATTTTTAGATAGGGGAAATTATGAAGCATATATTCATCGTCAATCCAACTTCCGGCAAAGGCGACGGAAAGCGAGCCGCCTCCATCATTCAGGCCGAAATCGAACAAAATCATCTTGACGGCGAGATCCGGACGTCCGAATATGCCGGTCATGCTCAGAAGCTGGCGGCGGAAATCAAGCCTGACCCGGAAACGATTGTCTACGCAGTGGGCGGAGATGGGACGATTTGGGAAGTGTTAAACGGTCTGTCTCAGGGACTGCGCCTAGGTATCCTTCCCTGCGGAACAGGCAATGATTACTATCGGATGATCGATTCGCGCAGGCTGCCCTTTGCGCAGCTGCTGCACGAAACACTGCAGGGCAAATGGGTGGAAGTCGATTTCGGACAATGTCATCATTGGCGTTTTCATAACTGCACGACGCTGGGTCTGGATGCGCGGGTTAATGATCTGGCAATCAAGCTCTACCAGAACTATCCGCTCCCAAGATTCTCAGTTTATGGTTTGGCGGCCGTATTCTGCGCTTTGAAACCGACGCCGTTTGAGCTGGTGTTAAAGACAGAAACAGAAACCATCCGGCAGAAAGCGATCATCGCCGCTGTGATGAACGGCAGCAGCTACGGCAATGGGTTTATCGCAGCACCTCAAGCTGATTTACAGGATGGGCTGTTTGATATCTGCCTTATCGAACCACTTTCTTTATGGGAAACTCTGTGGCTGATGCCCAAATACAAACAGGGACGTCATACCCATTTAAAGCAATGCCGGATCCTGCGGGCTTCAGAAGTGGAAATTCAGGTAGATCAGCCGATCTTGATGCAGTCGGATGGCGAAGGCTTTACCTCCAACCATGTTAAAATTACCACCGGTCCTTATAAACTGCCGTTAATTGTGCCGCAGGCTTCGCCATTAAAGGCATAAAATTAAAAATCCTTTCTGTTCATTCTGTGCGGACACAAAAGGATTTTTTTCTTTTTTATGGTAATCATTTCAGCGGATAACCGCTTCAAACCGGGCATGAATCAGCTCGGCCAGGGCTTGGGGAGCCATTTCGATCTGAGTGCCGATTTGTCCGCCGCTGAACAGTATCGTTTCCAATTTCAAAGCTGAACTATGAATGATCGTCGGCAGACTCTTTTTCATACCGATTGGACTGCATCCGCCGCGAATATAACCGCTGACGGAGAATAAGTTTTTCACCGGAATCAATTCAACGGCCTTCTCCCCTACCGCTTTGGCCGCTTTTTTCAAATCCAGCTCGTCTGCCACCGGAATCACAAAGACATAGTACGCTTTACTGGAAGCTTGCGTGATCAGTGTTTTAAATACGTGTGCCGGATTTTCATTCAGCATCGCCGCCACGCTGACCCCATCCACTGCTTCTTTTTCATGATGCGGATACGAATGAACCTGATAGGCCAGCTTCTGCTTATCCAGAATCCGCATGGCATTCGTCTTGACTTCTTTCATTAATCTCTCCCCTTCACTTTTCTTCCGCGCTTATTATATCACGATCCGCCTTCGTCAAAAGAAAAAACCATCCCTTTTCAGGATGGTTCATCAATCAGAATTAAGGATTAATAGTTTGTCGGACGCAGCATGAAGTAGCTCTTCGGATGAGCGCAGACTGGGCAGACTTCCGGAGCGCTTTCGCCGATATGCAGATGTCCGCAGTTGCGGCATTCCCAAACCTGTTCGCCTTTACGAACGAAAACTTCACCGTTTTCAATGTTGGCCAGCAGTTTCAGATAACGTTCTTCATGGGTCTTTTCAATCGCAGCGACACCTTCCATCGTCTTCGCGATGGCGTCAAAGCCTTCTTCGCGGGCTTCTTCTGCCATCTTCGCGTACATATCCGTCCATTCGTAGTTTTCACCGGCAGCCGCATCTTTCAGGTTGTCGATTGTGGAAGGCATACCGTTATGCAGCAGCTTAAACCACAGCTTCGCATGTTCTTTTTCATTATTAGCGGTATCCTCAAACAGTGCCGCAATCTGCTCGTAGCCGTCCTTTTTAGCTTTGGACGCATAGTATGTGTACTTGTTGCGGGCCTGGCTTTCGCCGGCGAAGGCTGTCATCAGATTCTGTTCTGTCTTTGTGCCTTTCAAATCTTTCATGTGTATCTCTCCTTTTCTTTAACAGCCAGTTGGCATGCAACTGGCTAATGAGTTGACAGGCCGCAATTGCGGTCTGTTCTCTACTCTCTATTTTACCAGAGAATTCCAGAATTGCCAGACTTTCGACCAAGAAAGTTCGCCGAGCTATCTGCTTACACGCCTGACAGTTTGGAAAGCAAAGCTTCTCCCCGGCGGATTAAATAAATCCCCATTCCTGCAGCCAGTAAGATTAGCACCAGGGCGATCACCATCATCATCAAAGACGATTCCAGCGGTGCCCAGAACAGCAGAACGGCAAGGATCAGAAAGCTGGCGCCCATACCGGCCAGCACGGTGATCATCGTGCTTAAGCTCTGCTTGACAACGACGATTTCCCGATCAAAATCAAACCGCGGAAAATGCAGATTGATGATTAAGCCGAACAATCCGGAACACAAAATCGCCAGCAAGGTCAAAGTCAGCAGCAGAACCACAGTCAGTAAAGAAAAGTGATAGACAACACTTAGAATAAGAATGCTCAGCCAGCTGACCGGTATATTCAGCGCCAGATCCAGCGCCAGCTTTGCTCCCAGATAGCGGCCGGACGGAATCGGCAGCGAGCGCACGATCCAGAAATTCTTGCCTTCCAGCGAGATGGAGGTCGCGGTGACCGGACAGATCATCCCGCAGAACAGACAGACCGCCAAAAGCAGCATAGCCACCGGGTCCGCGAAGGCACTGAAATCCATGCCGCTTTCCAGCATCACCTGAACCATCAGATCTTTCTGGACTGCCAGCATCACCGCGCACAGCGCAACCATGACCGGACCGACCAGGGTATTCATGACCAGCGACGTGGAAGCAAAATACCGGCGCAGCTCTCTGCGGAATAGCGCCGCATTCATCGAAGAAGACTGAACCTTCATCCGACCGCCAGCCTGGGCCGATGTCATCCGCGCCTTTTGATTCAGCGTATTCCAAAGCGGAGCGATGGCGGCTAAGAATAGCAGCTGAACCAGCGAAGAAGCGCCGATCAGTTTCAGCAGTTCGCCGAAGCTTCCCTGCATCATCGCCATTGTCAGCCAGTAAACCGGAGCCAATCCGGTTTGGATCGGACGAATCAAAGCCCCGACATCCTGAGCCTGACCGGTCTGGCTCTGAAACAAGGTCATCACTGCCATCAATCCGATCACCATACCCAAGGACAAAAGATTGCGAATCAAAACCGGATGTTTGACCCGGCTGGAAATCAAGCGAACCAATACGGCTGCCAGACAAGCCACGGTCATCGGAATCAGCGGCAGAAACAGCTGTCCAATCAATCCATAGAGTAAAAACGTCAGCGGCATCGCATAATGCAGCTGAAACAGCACCATCATCGGCAGCGTCAAAAACGCACTGTACAGTAACATCATCGCGATCAAAGCAATCAGTTTGGACATCAGAATCTGACGGCGCGACAGCGGCATGCTGAACAACAGGTCATAATCACGAAAATCAAACAAATAGCCCTGGGCATGATAGAAGCCGAAGACCAAGATCAAACCGAACGCGGCGCTGAGTATCGACAGCGGAATAAGCAGATTCATCGATTCCGGCACCCCTGCGATCATAGACCAGCTGTATAAGCCGGATAGACCGATCAACAGACTTGCCGCCAGAAGAATCAGGACCGGACTGAATTTCTTTCGCCCGCCAAAGGTTCTCGCCATCTGCCAGATCAGCTGTTTCAACGACAGCCGAAACAGGACAAACGATCTATTCATGATCCGCAAGCTCCAAGAAGACCTGTTCCAGCGATTGATCACCAATGACTTCATCCATAGTTCCCAACGCCGCCAGCCTTCCGTCCTTCAAGATTCCAACATGATCGCACAGCTTCTGCGCCACTTCCAGAACATGCGTTGAAAAGAAAATCGTGTTGCCGCGGTCGCAGTGCTCGCGCATCAGCTTTTTCAGCAAGAAGGAAGCCTTCGGATCCAGACCGACAAACGGTTCATCCAGAACCAAGAGCTTGGGATCGTGCAGAAATGCACTGATTACTGCCAGCTTCTGCTTCATTCCATGCGAGTAGCTGCTGATCGGCATCGTCAGCGCTCCTTCCAGTTCAAATAAACGCGCATATTTCTTGATCCGCTGCGAACGAGTCTGTTGATCAATCTGATAGATATCCGCGACAAAATTCAAATACTCATCTCCGCGCATAATGTCATAGAGATCCGGATTATCCGGAATGTAAGCCAGGTTTTGCTTGCATGTTAACGGTTCCTGACGAATCGAATGCCCGTCGATCAGGATTTCTCCTTCGTCAAAATCCAGAATCCCGACAACTGCTTTGATCGTTGTCGTTTTTCCCGCGCCGTTAGGACCGATAAACCCAAAGATCTCACCGTTTTCACAAGTCAGATCCAAATGATCGACAGCGGTCTTATGCCCATAACGTTTGACTAAACTTTTAATTTCCAGCATGTTTATTCTCCTTATCTTTCTTCCTGAACAACAGCCAGGAATAGCCCAGCGGCAACAGCGCCGCGATCAGAATTAAGCTCAAGATGACCGCCGCTCGCATTGCCAGCGGTACAAAACACGATAACAGAAGCAGAACACCGACAAGGCAGAAGCAGTAACCACCGAAGCGCTGCGTTTTATTCCAGTTATCCGGATCATCATAGCTCCAGATTGTCTTCACACCAACCAGATAATTCTGTTTGATCTTCGGCATCACGTTGCCCAGGATCAGAAATAATAAGCCCGTCATCACCGGCGGCAAATATTCCCCGCTGACTGCCGAGATTCCATAGATCTGCCCTAACACCCAGCCGTACATCAGAAACAGAAAGATTTCTGTGACAGCCATGATAACGCCATACGACTTTTTGAATTTGACATAATTATGCCGCCGCGGATCAATCTTCGGGGAGATCGCCATGATTGCAGGAATCAAGAATAACGCCGCCGGAAAAATCCAGATTGAAGCTTTCGGTCCGGTATTGTCCGCAATTCCCTGAACGTTGAAATGCGTCGGGATGATTTCAGGCAGCGACGGCCAGGCAATCATAGTCATAACCACAGCCAGCACTGGAAGAATTAACAATTTCCAATCGAAGAACTTTTTCAAATCAATCCCCACTTTCTTTTTCTTTTACAAATCCTAAAGCCCAGCCTAACATTTCAGAAAATACGCTCATATTCAATTCATAATAAATATACTTGCCGTCACGATCATCACTGATCAGATCGGCCTTCCGCAGCACCGCCAGATGATGCGATACCGTCGCATTGGTCATCTGAAAGTGCGAAGCGATTTCCCCCGCCGTCATCCGTCTTTCTTTCAGCAGTTCCAGAATCTCACGCCGTGTGGGATCAGATAAGGCTTTAAAGGTTTCCTGCATTCCCACCTCTCACTCCTCCAATCATTTAGATAATTATCTAAATGTATTATAGAGTCACCTTCTATCTTTGTCAATTCTTATTTTTCTTCTTTTCTTTCTCTTGGCGAAAGATTGCCCGAACTTCCCTTTCAGAGTAAAATAAAGATACCGCCGGAAAACGGCAAAGGAGAATGTTATGTTAGAATTTAAATTTGATACTCAGCTTTTAATTGAAGGTCATGATCTTTCAGAAGATAAAATTCATGACTACATCATGGACAATATTGCGGGCGACTGCCTGTTGGCGGTCGGAGACGAAGAACTGATTAAGATTCATTATCATACCAATACACCTTGGAAGGTATTGGAATACTGCGCTAGCCTTGGCGAAATCCATGATATTGTCGTTGAAAATATGGAACGTCAGTCACAGGGGCTGCAGGGTTAGCTTGCCCCTTTGCGATTGAAGGTTTGTCGTTATGGAATGGATTATCGTTCTTTTTTTCTTTTTATTCGGTCTGGTTATCGGGTCTTATCTCAATGTGGTGATTTATCGGCTGCCCCTGCATCTGTCCACGGCCAAAGGGCGCAGCTTCTGTCCGCAATGCCATCACACTTTATCGGCTTTGGACTTAGTTCCTTTGTTCAGCTGGTTGGGTTTGCGCGGAAAATGCCGTTATTGCCACGCTCCGATCTCACCGCGTTATCCGTTGATTGAAAGCTTAACCGGCATCCTCTATGCCGGCTGCGGTTATTTTTACGGTCCGACTCCGGAAGCGATTCTGCATTGCTTATTTCTATCGATCTTAGTGGTCATGGCGATGATCGATTGGGATACGATGGAGATCCCCGATCGCTTATCGGTCTTTATTTTAATGTTAGGTGTCGCTGCCCTTGCTTTGAATCCTGCTTCAATTCCCATCCGGGTTCTGGGTGCCTTGATCATCTCTTTCCCGCTGTGGATCTTATCCCGCTTTAATTTAATGGGCGGCGGGGACGTCAAGATTATGTGTGCTGCCGGATTCTATCTGGGGGCACCCTTAGCCATGACCGCTTTTGTCTTAAGCAGCTTCGTCGGCGCGCTGGCTGCTTTGTATCTCATGATTCACAAAAAAAGGACCGGAAATCAGAGATTCCCTTTGGTCCCTTTTTGGCTATCGGCTTAACCCTCAGCGTCTATTGGGGCAACACGCTGATTCAAGCTTATTTATCTTTGTTCTAAAGACAGCGCAGGCTGTCTTTTTTTAGAAAAAATAGGTCGAAGCCGAGGACACAGTATACGACAAATACTGTTGTAAATCGGCTTCTTTCAAACACCGCTCACGCGCAGTTTTTTCCGAGATTTTTCCTTCCTGAACCAAGCGTGCCAGATCGTAATCCATCTGCCGCATTCCGGCTTTTTGTCCGGTCTGCAAAACACTGCTGATCTGATGCCCTTTGTTTTCACGGATCATTGCCGCCACAGCGTCATTGGTCAGCAGAATCTCAAAGGCAGCGAGTCTTCCCGGCTGATCCTGACGTACCAGCAGTTGTTGGGTTACAACACCTTTCAGCACACTGGCCAGCTGCACGCGAATCTGACCCTGCTGAGCTTCCGGGAATACGTCGATAATGCGGTCAATCGTACTGACCGCGGAATTGGTATGCAGCGTTGAAATAACCAAATGCCCTGTTTCCGCTGCCCGGATCGCCGCCTGGATTGTTTCAAAGTCGCGCATCTCGCCCACCAGAATGACATCTGGATCTTCGCGCAAAGCACTGCGCAGAGCATCCGCAAACGAAGCCACATCGACACCCACTTCCCGCTGATGTACGATGCTGGAAGCATGGTCAAAACGATATTCAATCGGATCTTCGATCGTGATGATATGCGCCTTTCGTGAATGTGAGATGGAATTGATCATGGCTGCCATCGTCGTTGATTTTCCGCTTCCTGTTGGCCCCGTTACCAAAACCAATCCGCGCGGCAGCGTCGACAGCTTCCGCACGGCCTCTGGAATCATTAGATCATCAAACGTAGGAATTGTATTTCTTAATAAACGCAGCGCTGCGCACGGATTCCCTTTTTGATAATAAGCGTTGACACGTACACTGTACCCGCGCGCATCCTGAAAACCAAAGTCTAAATCCCCTTTTTGATATTCCTCCTGCTGCGCCCGATTCATCACCGTCCCCAGCATCGCATGTATTTCTTCTTTCGTTAGCGGCTCATCTCCAATGATTGTCAGTTCTCCTAACATTCTTGCGACCACCGGCAGTCCCACTGTCAAATGCAGATCGGTGCAGTCCATCGCCCTTCCTTGATCCATCCAGCCCTGTAAATCCATGTTGATCACCTCATTTAATTAGCTTCATTGTACCTTGAATTACGGGAAAAGAAAAGAGAGCGGTTAGGCTCTCAAATTGAATGATTAGTCTCCAGTAGTTGGGGTTGAATTGTCATCCAGTGGATAAGTACCAGCAGTCTTAGAATCTTTTGCACCACCATAAGTAACTTCAGTTACATGGTTATTAACAATCGTTGCTTCACAAGCATTTGCAGCCGTTCCTTTAGCAATATCACCGTCTTCCCAGAATTTTGCGTAAACGTTAGCAGTATCTGAACATAACTTGACAGTTTTTTCATCAGTTTTATACATTCCAGTTGATTCTGCAGTTTCAGAGGCTGCGATAGCTATATAAATCGCTCTTGCATTAGCTTCATTTGCAGTTTTCTTGGCATCATCAGTAAATCCCGTCAATCTCGGTACCAGCATCAGCATTAATGCAACCAGAATCGCCACAACGACGATCAGCTCAATTAATGTGAAGCCCTTTTTGTTGTTCTTTCTGAACTTTTTCATAGTTAATAATCCCTTTCTCTCTTGGATGATTTTATTATATCACGGTTAGTTCATTTATGTTGCGATAACATTGTAAAAATTGTAAGAAACTTGTAATATCCGTTGCGGTTAAATCGTATAGATAACCCGCAGCATTTCTTCCATTGAGGTCTGTCCTTTGACAATCATTTTAATCATTTCCTCAGACAAGGTTGTCATGCCCTCGCGGATAGCTGCATCCTTGATTTTATTCGTATCATTGGAGCTGACAATCAAATCCCGAATCTCTGCAGTCAAAGGCAAGATTTCAAACAAAGCAGTACGGCCTTTATATCCAGTCTGATTGCAGCGCGGGCAGCCGTGCGGTTTATAAATCGGCCCTGTATATCCGCCTAACAGCTGACTTTGTTCAGTTGTCGGCATGATCTGCTGCTTGCAATACGGACAGAGCTGACGGACTAAGCGTTGAGCGACAATCCCGACAACCGAGGATGCTAATAAATACGGTTCAACATTCATATCTTTTAACCGGGCAATCGCCGTGGCGCTGTCATTCGTATGAATCGTAGACAAAACATAGTGCCCTGTGATGGCGGAACGAACCGCGATTTCAGCAGTTTCTTCATCTCGGATTTCGCCGATCATGATGACATCCGGATCCTGCCGCAGAATGGAACGCAGCGCAGAGGCAAAGGTTAATCCAGCCTTGGTATTGACTTGAACCTGATTGACGCCCATCATGCGCTTTTCAACTGGATCTTCAATGGTAATGACATTGACTTCCTCACGCGCCAGTTCATTCAGAATGGCATAGAGAGTCGTAGTTTTGCCGCTGCCGGTAGGACCGGTAAACAATAAAATTCCATACGGCTGATGGATCATGGTTTCCATCAAATCATAATCTTTTTGCTGCAAACCGAGATCTTTTAATGTCGACAGTTCCTGCAGGCTGTGACCCAACAGACGAATGACCATTTTTTCGCCATAGACAGTAGGCAGGGAAGACAGACGAATATCCAAGTTCTTGCCATCAATCTGACTTTCAATATGACCATCCTGAGGAATCCGCTTTTCCGCGATATTCATATTGCCCATAATTTTGATACGTGTAATCAAGGCTTCATGAACGGATTTGGCAATCCGGGTGAATTCATGCAGAACGCCATCCGTTCTAAATCGAATGACCGTGGTCATTTCAAACGGTTCGATATGAATATCACTAGCGCCTGTTTCATAGGCCTGACGAATCATATTATTGACAAACTTCACCACCGGGGCGTTATCGACACGCTGGGTCAGTTCTGACAATTCATCGTTGAGCGCTAAATCCTGATCCTCAGTCAGATCTTTCTGGATCTCATCAATCGCACTGCTGACATTGGCTTCGGCATAGTTGCGCCGAATCGCATTCTCGATCATTTCCTTCGGCGCCAGCACCGGCGAAACAGGAATTCCGCAGGAAGCCTTGATATCTTCCAAAGCATAGAAATCCAGCGGATCACTGGTAGCCAGTTGAAGCGCATTGTTTTTGATCTCCAGCGGCATAACCTGATATTTTTTCGCAACGTCTTCTGAAATCAGGCGGACAATATCACTGTTAACCGTGATCTGAAAACCTTCATAGACCGGAACATTCAACCGCACGCTCAGCGCTTTCAGTTTCTTTTCTTCTGTAATATATCCCAACTCAATTAAAACGTCGCCCAGTCGATTGCCCGGATGGGTCTTCTGATAAGCTAACGCTTTATTCAGCTGATCCTCTGTTATATAACCTTGCTCTAAAAGCAGCTGACCGATGGGAAGATTTTTCATAGTTTCCGCCTTACCTTTCTATTGCAATATAGCCTTCTGACAGAACAATGCTGAAATGCTGCTGATCATAATCGATATTTAAGCATTCAACCGCTGTTTCAGCACGATATTTCTCGCCGTTTTTATTAAAGATCAATGTGATTTTGACTGTGGATGTTTCACTGTCATAATCCTTTTGGGCTGTAGACAGCTTCATGTCAACCCGATATCCGTTGTAAAATTCTTCCGGATACAGGAGCTTGGCCTCTCCGCCGGGATATTCCCGCACCCGCAACAAACCATCCTGAATGCAATACAGAATATAACTGCGCTGATATTCATCCGTGAAATCATTCATCGATGCCTTGGAAGTCGCCACATTCTTCGCTGTTTTGATTTCACCGCTGACTTGTTCCAATAGAATCTGAGCTTTTTCTTTTAAATCTGTCTGAGCTGCGCTCTTTTGAAATGTCGTGATCATCGGTTTGAAAATTGCGGTCATGCCAATCACAAGCGTTGTCAGCAAACCGATGACTAAGATCAGTTCCATCAATGTAAATCCACGTTTTTTCATGAGGGATCCGCCTCGAAATACTGATAGTTAACGCGTCCTTTGACATCCGAATAGGTTTTCATCTGACCGGAGATAGCAAACGTATTTCCATCCAGGGAGAAATTCAGCGATGAATTTTGGGACGTAATTTTAATTCCGGCAATTTTCTCACCAGCAATCGCCTTGCGGACTTTCAATTCACTGCGGCTCAGACTGTCCGCTTCCGTCGTAATCGAAACGCCGGAAGTAAACACTTTCGTTAACGATACGACAATCGTAACAAGAATTCCTAAAGCGACGACAACTTCCAACAATGTCATGCCTCGTTTATTCATACGCCTGACCTCCCTTCTTATTTCTGGTAATATAACAGATCGAAATAATAAGATTCTGTACTGTTGAGTTTTGTAATAAAGTACATATTATCACTATTTCTTGCTCTTAGATTAATACTGTTTACTAATTCACTATTCACAAATTCACATGCCTGAATTTGGCCGTTTACTGTAACTCCCTCTGCTTCAAATATAATTTTAGGTGCAAAAACACTTACATTTAAATCACCTTGTATTCGTACAGGATGAGTAAAAACAAGAATGATATTCTCACTGCTTAATAGATTTGTTGAAATTTGATCGCTTAACACAGGATTTTCATCATCAATAATTATAATTGGCCGAAAACGTTTATTATCACTTTCAATAACAAGATCATTAGGCATTTTAGTCAAATTAAAGTAAGCAGCAGTACGATATTTTCCACTTTTGATATGCAGTGAATTTAATTGAGGATTAATGCAATTAAAGATTAAAACCTTAGAATCATCCAATATAACATCCACATTTTCTTCATCATAACTATTATTATTTTCATATTCCAATACTTTCAAGGGAGCGGGGATTACCGGTAAATTAAGTTCGTAATATGAAAAGATTTCATGATCATTATTTACCTGATATGTTTCGCCAGTATAAGAACTGCCTATATTTGTTAAATTTCCACTGTAATAAATAGCCCCATTAATTCTGGCATTCTTTAATATTAAATCGCCTTTACAAATAACGTCACCATTAATAACGACTTGTCCGATTTCATTGCCGCCAATTGTCGCCTTCGTATATTCTGCTGGTTCTAATAAAACATTGCCATCAATATTCCCTGTTACAACAGGGTTCTTTATATTGCGATAAATAAGAACTACTTTTTCGTCAACAAACTCATTGGGATAAGAGGAATCTGTTTTTCCCTCGCTAATTTGTCCATTAACATTTTCTTGGGTGACTGACAAATCAGAAATCGCGTTAATCCAAAAATCAGCTGAAGCTTCTGTCGGTACTCGGCATTCATTAATAAACACAGCGCGTTTAGCCCTGGCTTGATCACCAAGAAATTCTTTTTCAATACCTATCGGATCAAAGAATAGATTATCAAATCGTGTGGATTGTACAGCGGCGGTCAATGTGGATGTCTTTCCTTCATATCTTGATTCTGACGTAATATATAATTTTTTCTTAACCCACGAAAACCAATGATGAGTATCAATAAAAGGATCCAGCGTTATTACATACCGATATTCGCCATAATCGCCATAGCTGGCCCATTCGCTTTCAACCTGATTTTTAGTGCCTTTTACTACATCAATCAGTGTCTTCTGCAAAGCTTCATTATCCAGCTGACTGATCAAAGCTTCCAGTGTGCTTTGGGCAATATACTCCGCCTGCTGCTGCGTGACATCCGCGGCCGTATTCTTGAATGCTCGCTGAGCCAGAGGAAGCAGGGCGCCCGCAAAGATCAAAAAGACAAAGAACAGGCACAGCGCCAGCAACAGTGTGCTGCCTTTTTTATTTGTCAATCCCCTTCCTCCTTTCTCAGTCAAATGGACTGGTTGCTATTCATTAAAGGTATAGAACTGAAGATGGAACGAGCCCTGCATCTGCTTGTCTTTCTCACTGACCGATAGCGAAGTAATGGAAATGACCTGCGGCAGCTGCTGGATCTTATCCATCGCTCCGATCATTTGATCCATCTTGCCGGTAACCGTAAAATCAGCTTCAACCATCAAGACGACGCTGAGCGATTCTTCACTGCCGGGAAGAGTTGCATAGGTCAGATCGGAAATTGTCAAAGAATCCCACTGCTTGATAAAATCCGCCATCGTTTCGTACAGATATTCATCCTTCAATTCCGAATACTTCGGCGGAACAAAGCGGTCCGCTAAATCCTGAAGCTGCTGCGTCAGATCCAGATGATCCTGATTCAGCGATTCCAGCATGTCGATCATCTGCTGCTGCTGAAGCAGCTCATCTTCGATTTGGGCGCGCTCATTGACTAATTCTTTGTGGTGATTCTGCATCGGAGCTAAAAGAAACTGAATCCCGATGACATTGAGGATGAGAAAAGCTAGGACGACCAGTAAGATTTTCTCGCGTTCGGAGAGCTTCATTCGCCATCCCCTCCCTTCAGTCCTAAAGTGATCAGAAAGCTGTAGCTTTTCTGACTTTGATTGTACGTAAATCCGGTATAATTGACATCCGCGAACCAATCGGTGGAACGCAGATCCTGAGTATAGAGCGAAGGCGAAAGGCGGTTGGATGACGTACAGGATAACTGTACGGATAAGCCGTCCTGCACCTGCAGTCCGATAATCGAAACATCCTTGGGCTTTAAGGCCTGAATCTGTTCAAATAAAGTCTTGGTAAACTGCTCCGTTTGTTCACTGTACTGCAGCGCCTGCAAAGCGTCGGCGATCTGCTGACGGGTTAGGGAATTCTGCATGGAAACAACTAACGCTTCATCATACTGCGAAATCCGTTCAGGCAGCTGCAGCTGGGCCTGAACTTGTTTGATCGCGTTGTCTTCGATTTGATTTAACGCAAACTGCCGATATGCCAGGCCGGCCAGCACGAGCGCATTGACGGCGAACAAACCGCCGATCAGCCGCAGTGTTTGCCGGTGGCGATAGGCCTCGGTATAGCGTTGATGATTGATTCCATGAAATAGATCATAGGGGCGGCGAATTTGGGCTAAACCATACACCGCGCAGACCTGCGCGGATACCTCGCAGCCGCTTAATCCTTCCACAGCCGGGAAAATCTCGGTCGGCAAGCGCAAAAGCTGAGTAAGCTCCTGGGCAATGGATTCAACTTCCCGCGGCGCACCGATATGAACCATCTCAACGGGAGAATCCGGATTTTTTATCCGCTGAAACTGCACAAGCTGAGAAATCCGTTCATTCATGACCGCTAACGGAGTCTGATTGCGGTCAAAACGAAAGACGTTGGAAAACATAAACCGCCCGTTGTTAAACAGCACCGACGTACAGACTTCATCGGAACACCAGGAGTATATGGCCGTCTTTTCTTCTTTCAAAAACAACCCGGCCTGAATCAAAGCCAATGTCGAAGTGATCAAGCGCTGCGGCTTGACGCCGGCTGCTTTTAAGGCCTTCGCATAAGCTTCGCCAAAGGTCTGCGGAACGACGACAGTCAGGCTTTCACTGCCGTTCTCCGCCTGCGGCATCACCGCATAATCTACGGTATTTTCCGCGATATTGCCAATCTGACGGGCTAAGTTAAAATATAAGTTTTTCTCCAACGTTTTCGCTTTGAGCTTCGGCGTTTCAATCTGACGATAAATCACGGCTGTACTGTCCGCAATCACCGTGACCTTTTTGCCTTTAAGTTCCAACTGATCCGCCAGGCTTTTCGCCCATCGGGCAAAGCCTTCCTCATCCTGAATAAAGCCGTTGATCAACAGACCTTCCGGGATTTCCTGCGTGCTTGAGCGCTTCACCTGCAGCGTTTGTTTTTTTGCTTTTCCCCATATCACAACGGCATGCCGCTGCATAATATGCAATAGTATCATCGTCATTTCCCCCCTGTTAGGCAATCATTCCGTAAGAATCATAAATCGGCATAAGAATGGAAATAATAACGAAGAAGATGATGATCGCTAAGATGATAATCATGATCGGTTCCATCATCGCCACCATTTTCTGCGTCGCATTGTCAGCCTCGGTATCGTAGTAATCCGAAATGGAATTCAGCACATCCTCCAGCGATCCTGATTCCTCCCCGACGTACATCATCGAGTTCAGCAGCGGATCAAAGGCCTGAGAAGCTTCGATGGAACGGGAAAGCATCTCACCGCGGCGGACACGTTCACTGATCCAGCCGATCTTCTCTGTAAAATAGCGGTTATTCAGCACATCGCCGGAAACCTGCAGCGAATCAATGACGGATATGCCGCTGGAATACAGCGAGGAAAAGGTGCGCGCAAAGCGCGAGGTCGCCACAATCCGATTTAACGTTCCAAACAGCGGAAACTTGACTTTCAGCTCATCAAATCCCCGCCGCAGCGCCGGCACCTTCAGCGCCATCCGCACGCCAAGGGCTAAAAACAGCACGCCAAGAATTAAAAATGGCCAATAGGCAACAATAAAATTACTCATTGAGATCAAAAGCAAAGTATTCCACGGCAGCGCCATATCGCCAACCATGCTTAAAAAGCTTGGAACAACCGATGTCATCAGCGCAAGAATTACCGCCACGGTAACCACCAGCAGCATAACCGGATAGATTAAAGCAGAGGTGACCTTGTTGCGCAGCTTATATTCCTTATCGTAATGCCCCGCCATCCGTTCCATCACCGCATCAAGCGTGCCGTTCATCTCCCCGGCCTGCACTAAATAGATTAACAGCGGCGGAAATGCCTGCTGGCATTGACGCATGGCCAGCGTCAGCGACGAACCTTTGCGCACTTCCTCAACCAGCTGAGCGTACAGCTTCTTCATCTTCTTCTTATCGCTTTTCTGCCGCAGCATTTCCAAAGCGTTGACTAACGGAATCCCCGAACTCAGCATCGCCGCCAGCTGCTTGCACATCAGCGATAATTCCTGATTCTTCGGTTTCCCCGTCTGCGTTTCCCACTGTGCCTTGCGGTGAGCATTCAGGCAGTAAAGACCTTCGTTATTTAAAAGCGCGTAAAGATGAACCACATCTTCGGCCCGCTTTTCCCCCCGTACTTTGCGGCCTTCCCTGTTTACCGCAGTATAAAGATAGGATTCCATACCTCACACATCCTTCATTCTGGTTAGATCATTTTTATTATTATATCATTTTTAAGGATGTCTGCACAGAATTCAGCCGTAAACTTAAACAAATTCAAAGGAGAGAAATTATGCCCATGGACTTCAATTTTATTCAAGAGCTTCAACAAAAGAAGATTGCGATCGAACGGCGGGTAACGATGGCGCCGTATACGTCATTTAGGATCGGCGGTGCAGCGGAATTAATCGCGCTGCCGGACACCGCAGACAAGCTGCGTGCATGCATCTTAAGCGCACAACGGGCCAAAATACCGTATCGAATCTTGGGTCAGGCCAGCAATGTGCTGATCGCTTCCTCAGGCTACCCCGGCATGATCATTCTGCTGCGTTCCAACTGGGCTAAGCTGAACGTAGAAGGAACATTGCTGAAAGCCGACGGAGGATTGACGATCAAGCGGCTGTGCGACGGCGCGATGCAGGCAGAATTATCCGGACTGGAACGGCTATACGGAATTCCCGGAAGCGTCGGAGGTGCCTTGCACAACAACAGCGGCGCTTTCGGCACCGAGCTTTCCGAGCTGTTGGAATCTGCTCAGGTTTTGATCCAGGGCCAGGAAAGAACCCTGACCCGTGATCAGCTGCAATTCGGTTACCGAAGAAGTCTTTTAAACGATCAGAACCATGTGCTGCTGAGCGCCGCTTTTCGGCTGCAGCCGGGACAGCGGCACAAAATCCGCTCTTTGATGGAAGAAACTATGGAGCGGAGAAAATTGAAACAGCCGCTGGAATATCCCAGCGCCGGCAGCGTATTTAAACGGCCTGAAGGGTATTATGCCTCCGCCTTGATCGACCAGTGCGGCTTAAAAGGCAGACAGATCGGCGGCGCGCAGGTCTCGGAAAAGCATGCCGGCTTTATCATCAATCGAAGCCAGGCCAGCAGCGACGACGTCCATGCTTTGATCAGCAATATACAAAAAGAGGTCTATGCAGAGACCTCTGTGACACTGGAATGTGAAATTGAATCGCTTTAGCGGGAAAATTCCGCCTTGACCTGAGCCAGCAGCTGCGGATCACAGGCCAGCTCCACCGCGCACATCGCCAGCGCACTGGCGCCGCTGGCCAGCCCCTCACGGCCTTGCGGACTGATCGTCGCCGCCGCCATTTCCCGTGAATGACCGGTCACTTCACAGCCGCAGATGCGGATATATCCATGCAGCGCCGGACAGCGGTAGCTAACCGCTCCGATATCGCTGGAACCGCCCGGCACTTCATCCACCGGCTGGATTTCCTGTAAACCTAATTCTTCATACTGCTTTTGAAGCAGGCGGGATAATGTATAATTGATCTTATTGTCTTCGTACGGACATTCATAAACGCTGGTTTTCAAAGTTGTCCCGGCCATCTGACAAGCGCCCTCGGCACATTGGACCGCTCTTTCCGACATCGCTTTGGCCACCGCCATCGTCGGCGCCCGGAAGTAGTATTCCAGCGAAGCATAGGCCGGAATGACATTGGCGGCTTCCCCGCCGTCTTTCACAATGCCGTGAATAAAACAGCCCGGCTCCATAAATTGACGCATCATGTTGATCGCTACAAACGTATTGACGGCAGCGTCCAGCGCGCTTTTGCCCTCCTGCGGATGACAGGCATGGGCGTTTTTTCCATAAAACTCAAATTTCAGCGGCATTAAAGCATTTGTCCGCCCGCCCAAGCGGTTTTCTGTACTCGGATGGATCATCATCGCCGCGTCGAGATCATCAAAGCAGCCCTTCTCGGCCATGCGCACCTTGCCGCCGAAGTTTTCCTCAGCCGGAGTTCCGATCACCCGGACCTCTCCGCCCAGCTGATCGATCACCGCTTTGTAGGCGCCGCCGGCCAAGACGCCGATCGCCGCGATTAAATTGTGACCGCAGCCATGACCCACCTCCGGCAGCGCGTCATACTCGCATAAAAACGCAATTTTAGGACCCGGCTTCCCCGAATCATAGCGGCCGATAAAGCCGGTTGGAAGCAGATAGCTGCGCTCGACTTCAAATCCCAGCTGCTCCAGTTTTTCACTCAGCAGCGCCATGGATTCAAATTCCTGATCACCCAGTTCCGGATGCTCATACATCGCCCTGACCAGATCCATGCCTTCGTCAAGATGCTGTTTTACCCACGCTTTGCATTGTTCTTTCATTCCCATTCACCTCATGGTTTAAAATTTATCATGATCTGCGTCATTTGTCACGTTTTTTACCGTTTAAAAGAAGATTTCCGGCTTTAAAAAACGCGGCGGGCCGATTATACCGAAAGCAAAAAGAAAGCCGCGTGTTTCTTCAGAACAACAGCCCCGCACTACGCCCAACTACGGGAAATGACCGTTTGAAAGCACCGAAGCCCGCATCAACTTCATTCAGGCCGATCCATTGAAAAACCTTGTCATACGACGATAAAAAGCAGCGTTTTCTCTTCCCGGTCAAAAGGGTTCAAGGAAAATGCTGCTTTCTTAGTTATTCGCTGATTTCACCGGCCTGTGTCAGCGCCCACTTGGATACGCTTGGGCCGATTAATTCATAAATCAAAGTACCGCATAAGACAACAGCCCGCACGGTTTCCGCATACTGCGGCACGACGGACTGCGCCACGACCGTTAAGCCGATTGCGACACCGGCCTGCGGAAGCAGGGCCCAGCCCAGATATTTCTGCACTGGTTCGCTGGCATGCATGATTTTCGCCCCGGTCCAGGCGCCCAGAAACTTACCGACAACCCGCATGACAACGTAGATGATGCCGACTAAACCGATCGAAGGCAGAATGCTCAGCTTCAGATCAGCGCCGGAGAGTACGAAGAACGCCATGAAGATCGGCGGTGTCAGGCGGTCGGCAATCGCCATGACCTTATCGCTTTCATTGGACAGATTCGCAAAAATCGCGCCCATCGCCATGCAGGTCAGCAGATCCGAAAATCCGAAGGTACTGGAAACAAACAAGGCGATAAAGATAAAGGCATAGATGAGCGCCTGCCGGTTATCTTCGTCATGGAAGAATTTCAGCGGAATCATCAAAATGAAGCCCAGCAGCGCACCGCTGCCTAAGGAGCCTAGGATTTCAACGATCGGATCCATCAGCTGCATCACAAGATTCCCGCTGCCGGGATTTTCAATCATCTGCGCGATGGCCACCGCAATCCCAAAGCCGATCAGGGCTACGGCATCATCGAGCGCGACGACGCTTAACAGCGTTTCCGTCACCGGGCCTTTGGCGCGGTACTGACGGATGACCATGATCGTTGCCGCCGGTGCCGTCGCGGCTGCAATCGCCCCCAGAACAAACGAGAACGCCGGATCAAAGCCAAAAGCGATCAGGGAAGCGATGACCAGCACAACAGCGACCATGGCTTCCAGAATCGCGATGACAATCGGCGTCATGCCGACTCGCTTGAAATAACTGGCCTTGAATTCACTGCCGATTGAAAAGGCAATGAAGCCCAGGGCGACGCTGGAAATAAAGCCGAGCTGACTGAGCGCATCGGCATGCACAAGATTTAAAACCGACGGACCGACGATCAGACCGCCGATCAGATAGCCGGTGACGTTCGGCATTTTGACCAGCTTCATCAGCCGGCCGAACACCAGACCCGTCAGCAGCAGGATTGCCAAACTCATTAATTGCTGCATCGTGATTACCCCTTCTTCACAATGCCTTTAACATAGCTGACCGGAACGGTAAAGACTACGCCTGTATTCGGCTTGTCCAGATCGCCGACATTCTTTTCAATAATCTGCACCGCATGTTCTACGTCTTCATGCTCCAGCACCATGAAGATCGTCTTACTGTTGACCTGAGAATTGTTTAACAACGCCCGCAGCGAGCCGAACAGATAATCATGATCTGCCAGAAGGCGTGCCATTCCCGCACTGTCAATAATCGTAGCGCTGAATTTCTTTTCGTTGGATAAGTCTTTCAGCAGCTGATCCAATTTATCAATCTGATTCATTACAAAAAATAATAATTCCATCGGTTACCCCTCTTTTCTTGAAACCTGTTTTATTATAGCACCGGTTTTCTGTTTGACAAGGAAATTTCCCGCAAGAAATCCAGAGATTTGGGAATACTGGAAACGAGGTGATTTTTTTGGAAAAATCAAGCGCTTTCACAGCTCAGTTCTCTGCTGATCTGCATCAAAGGCTGCCGATTGAGCAAAGTTTTGACTGCGTCAGCACCGTCTTCGATCTGAAACAAGGAACAGGTGAACTGATCTTTATCGACGGCTTTGCCAAGGACGAAGTGATGGAAAAGATCATGGAACACATGATGAAATTAGATCCGTTGGCTGAGTCATCCGTCAGCGGCTGGCTGGCCAGGCAGATCCCCTATCTGGAGGTTTCCGGGACGACGGATTTATCTCAGGCCGTTGACGCGGTGCTGAGCGGTACGCTGTTGTTTCTCGCCGAAGGGGCTGCCGAAGCCGTCCTGATCGATGCCCGCAGCTATCCTGTCCGCTCGATGCAGGAGCCGGAAGATGACCGCGTCCTGCGTGGTTCGCGCGACGCCTTCGTGGAAACGCTGATCTTCAATACCGCGCTGATCCGAAGACGCATCCGGGACCCGAAGCTGATCTATGAATATGTCCAAGTCGGCAGCCGCTCCAAAACCGATGTCGTGCTGTGCTATCTCGAGGACAAAGTTGACAGACAGCTGCTGGATAAAGTTCGTAAGAAGCTGAACAACACGGAAGTCGAAGGCTTGAGCTTATCCCAGGAAAGCCTGGCGGAGTGTCTACTTCCGAAACAATGGCTCAATCCGCTGCCGCGCATCCGCTTTACCGAACGTCCGGATACGGCCAGTGCCAGCATTCTGGAAGGCAATCTGATCGTGCTGACAGACAATACGCCTTCAGCGATGATCCTGCCGACGCATTTCTTTGATTTCTTTCAGGAGGCCAATGATTACTACTTTCCGCCGTTAATCGGCACTTATTTGAAATTGGTGCGGATTGTGATCTTTTTTCTGACCTTGTTCTTTACGCCTTGCTGGTATCTGGCGCTGCGCTGCCCCGGACTGCTTCCGGACAGCCTGCATTTCATCCTGATTGAAGAAACCGCGGCGATTCCGGTATTGGCGCAGTTATTGATCATCGAGGTCATGATCGACGGTCTGCGGCTGGCTTCTTTGAATACGCCTTCCTCCCTGTCCAGTGCTTTCAGCATCCTCGGGGCTGTCATCTTAGGCGAATATGCGGTCAGTACCGGCTGGTTCAACGGTGAAGTGATCTTGTATATGGCGTTTGTAGCGCTGAGCAATTATGCCCAGCCCAGCTTTGAACTGGGCTACAGCTTCAAGTTTTTCCGCATGAGCTTACTGATTCTGATCGCTCTGTTGGGGCCTTGGGGATTATTGATCGGAACGGCCGCAATCATCGTCCTGATGTTAAAAACGGATACGCTTTCAGGCAACTATTGTTATCCGCTCTATCCCTATGACGGGACGAAGCTGCGCTCGCTGCTGCTGCGCAAACCGGCTGATCATCGCCACGGAAACTCAAAACATTAGCTTCATGAAAACCGCTGCGGCGCTGAATCTTTCTCAGGCCGCCGTTTTATTCTCCCTTTCAAGCAGCGCACACAGCGGTTTTAACGCTTCCGGATCACACCAGCTGCAGCAACCCCGGCCGGCGCTTTCCAACAATCCTTGTTCCCACGACTGCAGGACCGCGGGATCTTTTTTGACCAGCGACTTTCTCAGCATCCGGCACATTGTTCGATCGAGAAAATGCATCTGCTGTTCATCATAGCTTCCCCGCCCGTAATAGAGATGGGCCGACGGCAGGTCTTTGTTCAGCTTCTTTTGCAGGACTGCCAGAACGTCTGGGGATGCCGGACTGGCTCCGACCGCAAACACCACCAGTGTCTTTCCAGCCAGTAATTCACGGTGCTTGATGAGAAAAGTCACACCCGCGATGGAGCCGGCGTAAATTCCGCCGAATAAAACGATTTGGGAATAGGCTTTCAAATTCTGCGGCTTAAAGGAGCTTTGTTCTGCCAATTCGCTGGGAATTTGCTCGTGCAGCCATTGGGCATACTGGCGTGAGGCTCCATATTTTGATCGAAAAAGGATTAGTGTATCCGTCATTGAATTTCTCCTTCCAGATTGTCGATACTCGTCAAGAATTGAATCATCATGCGGAAAAACTGTTCCGTTTCCGCGTCACCGAAATCCGCAAACAACTGCTTCAGCCGCTGCTGAAACAACGCTCCCATTGAATTGAAATATTCCTCGGCAGCAGAGGTGGCCTCAATCACAGCTGCCCGGCTGTCAGCGGCGCTGGGATGCAGGCTGACAAATCCCTTCCGCTGCAAAGCCTCCGCCAGTTTTTTTACATTCTGTCGGGAACAGCCCAACAGCTTGCCCAGGTGGGTTAATGTCATTGCCTCCTGAGACTGGCAGACAAGCGTTAAAAGCATGAACTGCTTCAATGTCACCTGCGGGATTTCATGATCAAAGACGGTTTGGAGGCGGTTGGCCGTGATCATCAGCAGACTGAAAATCGCTTTATACTGATGCTCAGGCGAATCGGAAAAGCGCTGGACTAAATCTGATATTTCCATGTTGATCTCCCTCTTATAAGTAACTAGTTACTTATTTATTTTGATTATAGCAACTTGTTGCGTATTCGTCAACAGAACATCCTTCTTTCTTTGAAAAAACAAAAAGCCGCGGTGCTTTTCTATGAAAGCCGCGGCCAAAGATAATTGATTCACCTTATTATAAACCAAGGCTTAACCATAATCCGATTTTTATTCGATCCGGTGGGAAAGAAAGCGTCTCAGGACTCCCTGTCAGACACAATCGGAAGCTCAAACCAGAACACCGAGCCCTGACCGACCTCGGACTTCACGCCGTATTGGGCATGATGCAGCTCCAGGATTTCTCTGACAATCGCTAAGCCGATCCCGCTGCCGGCGCTGGAACGCTTATGCGTCTTATCGACCTTGTAGTAACGATCCCAGATGTAGCTCAGCTTATCCTCGCTGATCCCTTCGCCATGATCCTCGACTTCCACGCGAACCCGAGTGCCGTCGATGCTTTGGCGGATCAGGATCCGTTTGTCCTCCAGCGAGTAATTGATTGCGTTGTTGATGAAGTTATACAGCACCTGTCCCAAACGATCCGGATCGGCGTTAACCCATACCGATTCCTGATGCTCAAACTGAATATCAAAGCCATCCTGCGTCATAAACTTTTCATAGCGGTGCAGCACGGTTTCAATCAGCTGCGTCAGATCGAAATGCTGCGCATGCAGCTCAATCTTGTTTTCCTGCAGCTTGGACAGATCCAGCAAATCGTTGACCAGATTGGACAGCCGGTGGGCTTCGTCAATGATGACCTGAACGTTCTCCGGTGTATTCTCACCCGGCAGATCCCGCATCATCTCGCCATACCCGCTAATCATCGTCAGCGGCGTGCGCAGATCATGCGAAACATTGGCAATCAGATCCCGCCGCATCTGATCGACCTCTTTGAGCTTACGCGTCGTGTGGTTCATCGTATCGTTGAGCTGTGTGATTTCCTTATACCCCTTGCCGGTAAAGACGATATCATAGTTGCCTTCCGCCATCTGCCGGGCACTTTGGTTAATATTGACAATCGGTTTGACAATCCGTCGGGACATCAAAAACGCCAGTCCCACCGAAGCGACGATGACGATCATTGAAATATAGCCAAGCTGGGTGCGCAGCGTTTCCGTCGTGGCATTGACCGGAGAAATGTGCGTATTCACCATGATGATGTTTTTCTGATTTCGGCGGCCTTCGACAACCTTAAAATAAATCAGATTGCGGGAACCCTGCTTATTGGAAAACAACAGATTTCCGTTGGACAGCTCGCTGATCACCTTTTCCGACTGAATGTCGAGATACGAGCCGCCGTTGGCCTCGGCCTTGGCTACATATTGCGCGATGTCGCTGTCATTCAGATTATAGATCTGACAGCCCATCGTATTGGTCGTTTGAATCTGAAAGATCCCATACAGAACGCGGATGCAGGCGTCGTTTTGGCGAGCCTGCTGGGCGACAATATCCGGCAGCTTATCGCTTTCCAAATTCGCCGCCAGCGTGTTGCCGATTTTTTCGATTCCTTCAATTTTAAAGCGCTGATAGAAGCTGTCCAGAAACACGACCTGAAACAGCCACAACAGAGCTAACAGGGCAATGACAAACGCAAGCAGATACTTGACAAGCTTCCACTGCAGACTAGTTTCCGTTTTCAAACCGATAGCCTACCCCTCTGAGCGTTGTGATATAGCGGCTGTATTCCCGCAGATTCTTGCGCAGCAGTTTAATATGCGTATCCAGCGTCCGTTCATCGCCGAAAAAATCATAACCCCAGACATTCTGCAGCAGCTTTTCCCGGGTTAAAGCGATCCCGCGGTTTTTCACAAGATAGAACAACAGGTCATATTCCTTCGGCGACAGGTTGAGCTTCTCGTCCTTGATTCTGACAATCCGACCGGTAAAATCTATTGTCAGATCTCCGATTTTAATCATTTCTTTTTTCTCACTTTGGGATGTCCGCTTGAGAATGGCATGAATCCGCATCATCAGCTCCTTGGGTGAGAACGGCTTGACGACATAGTCATCCACGCCCAGATCAAACCCATGGATCTTATCGTATTCCTCGCCCAGTGCCGACAACAGAATGACCGGTATGTTTTCATGGGTTTTGCGGATCTCCCGACACGCTGAAAAACCGTCCAGATTCGGCATCATGATATCCATGACGATCAGATCATAATTCTCCTTCATCGCCTTCTCCACGGCTTCCAGCCCATCGCAGGCTTCATCCACCGCAAAACCTTCATATTCCGCATATTTGCGGATCATTTCGCGAATTCGCTGCTCATCGTCCACCACTAAGATTTTGATCATTAGGATGCACCTCCTGATTTCTTCTTTATTTTACCCTGAAGATGTGAATTTTGAGTGAATTTTATTCCGGCTGCTTCAGCGAATTGACAAATTCCTGCCATTTTTCGTTTTTCTCAATAAAGATCGTCCCCTGGCTGCGGCGCTGGGAATCATAGAATGCAATCGTCATGAATTCCTCCGAGGATACCGGGGCTTTCTGCAGCTGGGCCGGCAAGTTCTCGCTCAGCCATTGAGACAGGCGCAGATTAAAGCTTTCATAGTCCAATTCACTCTGCTGACGGATCAGTTCCAGCTGGTTATCATACATGCTGAAATAGTCCAGGAACCGGACATTGCCTGCATAGACTTTTAAAAACTGCTGATTGACAATCGAGCTGTACAGCTGAAAAACCGACTGGTAGCGAAGCAAATCGATACTTTGTTCCGTTCTTTCCCCATTGACAAACGAAATCAGCGCCAGATTTAAGAAACAATAGGCATCATCGGCTTGCCGGCACGCGATCTGCTTTGTTTCATGCAGCAGATCGGAGAAGCTCTGCTGCTGTTGTTCCTGCTGCAAAAGCACTGCCAGCTGCCGGACCTGTTCCTGTTCTAATCCGGCTGAAACGCCGTTGGCTTCAACCCAATAGATTGACTCCGGATTCATGCTGCGAAACAACAGCTGATACTGATCGTTTTCGCCTAACAGCGTTTCCAGCTGTTCGACATAGTCCGGTGAAATATTAACGTAGAAATCAGAGTAGCTGCGATCTTGGTAAAACCGCACGATCATATTGACGGAACCTTCGGCATAATCGTTTTTTGCCCCGCTTTGGAAAACGAGCTGAATCAGTGCAGGATCATTCAATTTCAGCTGAAGCAGCGCCTCATACTGTTCAGTTCCCATGAACGAGGAAGGCGCCATCGCAATTGAATTGACTTCTTCAATTGAAATTTGCTGCGCTGCCTCGCGGCGAACTAAAATCCGCATCGGAAAACGAATTAGCGACGCAATCACAACCACTGCCAAAAAACTCAGGAGCGTCCGACGCAGACTAATCAGTTCACGCCGTGCCAGATAATCGTAAAGATGATATAAAATTAACAGAATCCCCGCATAAAGCAAGGCGGAAATCCAGTCTTTCATTCCTAAAGTGTAGAAGAACGGGACAAACGCCGCAATCCGTACGGCTTCGTGAGCGGTCTCGCTGATGAATGAAGTTTCCGCAACTTCCACCTTGCGTCTAAGAAACGCCCAATAGCCCAATCCCGAAGCCGCAATCAGATAGCCAAGCATGATCCAGCAGCGGCTGTAGCTGAACGCTGTGTGATTGTTGTAATCAGTCACCCGAAATGACTGGCGCATGCCGGAAAGACTGCTGATCAGTTTGTCAAACGCAATGTAGGGCAGCGTATCGATCCGGCCCTCATCCTGCACGATCCGCATGGAGTAAGGACTGGTCAGCGTTTCCGTCGCCTTCTGATTGGTATATTCCAGCTGGGAAAACTGATCATAGTTGTAAAATTGTGTCTGAAACGTATAGTGAAACCAGCCCGGCAGCAGCGTCAGCACCGCGATCAGCACAAACTGCACAAATCGGTTGCCGGTCAAAGCAACGGAAAGACAGCTGATGGAGTACACCATCGCCATGCTTAGACTCCACAGGATCAGAAACCGCAGCACGATGCCGTTTTCAACGATCAGCTGCGGATTGCGCAGCAGCGTGATGTGCAGGATCAGCGAGGCGACCAGCACATTGATCAAAAGAAAGAGCATGCCCCCAGCCCAGTTTGACCAATACAGCGTTTTGCGCGGCACCGGAGAGGAAAACACCAGGTCGCTTTTTTTCTTGCTGAAAAGAAAATCAAACAGCGTAGCGCAGGCCGCTAACGGAAGCAGGAAGCAGGCTAAGAAGCTGACAATCCCGGAAGCGGCAGAAAAACTGATGACCTGCATCACCTCTGGATTGTGGCTGAGCGAAAAGCAATTGATCAGAATTCCCGCCTGATAAATGATCATCGCGACCAAAAGCAGTCCCTGAGCACTGCGGAAATTCTGCCAGAACACTTTGAAATTAAAGACGGAGCGAATCGAACTCATAGCCGTATCCCTCCATTTCATAAATAAACACTTCTTCCAGCGACAGCGGAAGCAGATCAAGAATAATCGGCTGCTTGCTGCGCAGAACGTCAGTCACCAGCTCGCGGTCGCCCTTGACGATCATCGTTGCGATCGAACCGCTCTTTTTGTAATACAGCACCTTGAGCTGACGGAACTCATCCCGATCAAAATTCTTGTTCGGCAGGGCGATCTGGACCTTAAACATTTCTGTTTTCAGCGAATCAATATCGCTCTCAAACATAATCCTGCCTTCCACTAACAAGCCCATGTGATCGCACAAATCTTCCAGCTCCCGCAGATTATGCGAGGTTAAAAGCACCGTCGAATTGCGCTGGGCAACGTCCTCCGACAAGACGGATTTGACCAGCGACCGCATGACCGGATCCAAACCGTCGAAAGTTTCGTCAAAAAAGAAATAATGCGCGCGTGTCGACAGCGCTAAGATCAGCGCGCCCTGACGTTTCATGCCCTTGGAAAAATTCTGAATCCGCGCACGGGTATCCAGCTTGAAATGATCACACAGCATCTGGAACCGATGATGATCGAAATGCTCGTACAGACTGGCATAGTAATCGGCCATCATGCGGAAATTATAGTTGGGGAAAAAATACAGCTCATCCGGAATAAAGACAATTTCCTTTTTGATCTTTGCATTGTCAAATACCGCTTCGCCGTTGATTTCCGCTTTTCCTTCACTCGGCTGATACACCCCTGCCAGCATTCGCAGAAATGTTGATTTGCCCGCGCCGTTGGCTCCGACCAGACCGTAGATGCTGCCCTCTTTGATGCTGCAGTTCATCTGCCGGATTACGGTTTTATTGCGGAATTTCTTGCCGAGATTTTCTGCGACAATCATACTTTCACCTGCATCCGGCGTTCAACAGCCGGCTTTACCCAGCGGGATGTAAACTGCTGATCCAGCAGCTCCATCAAAATGCAGTCATGCCATTGCCCGCCGATCTTTTTCGCCTGATGAAAACGGCCGCATTCTTCAAAGCCGACCTTCTTATAACAAGCGATCGCCGGCCAATTATACGAATAGACCTCCAGCCGAACGCTGTGACAGTTTAAAAGGTTCAGGCAATAATCACACAGAAGGCTTAATGCTTCCGTTCCGCAGCCTTGATTGTGATAGCTCTTTTCGCCGATCATGATCCCGACGCTGGCCCATTGATTGATCTGATCCCAGGCAATGATACCACAGGTTCCAATCGGCTGCTTGCTGTCGCGCGCTATGATCAGAAAATCCCGTCCGCCCTGTTCCATGGATCTGAGTATTTCCGCTTCCTTATCCAAGGTGATATTGGAAGCCGCCAGCGTCGTTCCCAGCGTCACTTCCAAATCATTGATCCAGCCGGCAATCCGTTCATATTCACGGCTGTCCAACGGTGATAAAATAACTTTTTCACCGATCATTTTCTTTAAGTTCATCGCAATCTCCTACCTTTGCTTCTTTCATTATAGCTGAGCTGGGAAATGAAAAAAAGGCTCAATTTCTTAAGCCTTTATGACAGGATCAATTTTAGGAATGCTTACCGCAGCTGCAGCTGTGGCCGGCTTGGTGATCATGATGATGCGAACAGGCGGCCTGCGGATCATCCTGCAGTGAACCCTGCGCGTAGTTCTGCAATACCGTTTCCGCCTTTCCGCTCACGCCGCGGACAACGGTGATGCCCTGAGCTTTCAGCGCCTGATACGCGCCTTCGCCCATCCCGCCGCATAAGCAGTCTGTCACTCCATGGGCCTTCAAAAAGCCAGCTAGTTCGCCATGCCCCTTGCCTTCGGTCGGGACGACGGCGCTTCTGAGAATCTTTCCGGTTTCCAGCTCAGCGATCAGAAATGCCTGCGTCTTGCCAAAATGTCCGAAGACCTGTCCGTTTTCATAAGGAATCGCTGTGACTTTCTTCATTCGCTGATCAATCCTTCCAGCTTTTCCGCGGCCTTGTTCATCCATTCGCCCTCAAAGTCCTCAATCCGGCCGGCATCACACAGACTGGCAAACTGTGGATTGATCGGCAGCTGCGCCAGAATGTCCAGACCTTTCTGCGCTGCAACCTCATCCAGCTTGCTGTGACCAAAAACTTCGATTTTCTTGCCGCAGTCCGGGCATTCCAGATAGCTCATGTTTTCAACGACGCCCAGAACCGGAATGTCCATCATGTTCGCCATATTGACAGCCTTCGCGACGATCATCGAAACCAGCTCCTGCGGTGAGGTCACGACGATAATGCCGTCCAACGGAAGCGACTGGAATACGGTCAGCGGAACATCCCCGGTTCCCGGAGGCATATCGACAAACATAAAGTCGACATCTGACCAGATCACTTCGCCATAGAACTGCTTGACCATGCCTGCCAAAATCGGACCGCGCCAAATTACTGGGGATTCTTCATTGTCCAGCATCAGATTGACCGACATGATCTGAATCCCGGTCGAGCTGACCGCCGGCAGAATGCCATCGTCATTGCCATACGCCATCCCATGAATGCCGAAAACCTTCGGAATGGACGGGCCGGTAATATCGGCATCCATAACCGCGCTCTGATATCCACGCCGCTGCATCGTTGTGGCCAAAAGCGATGTAACTAAAGATTTGCCTACGCCGCCCTTACCACTGACGACGCCGATAATTTTACGGATCCGGCTGTTCGGATTGGGTTTTTCCAAAAAACTCTGGGGCTGTTGGCGGCTGGCACAGTTCGCGCTGCAGCTACCGCAGTCGTGATTGCATGTTTCACTCATATCTCAGTACCTCAATTCTTTTCTCACGGTTTGTATTATATCATTTCTGCGCCGAACAATCCAACGCTGTGCCTGAATTCTTTGCATTTTCTGCAGGCTGCGGCACCGGTCAGCTTGTTCAAAAGGATAACCGAATAAATAAATGTCATGACCGCATCCGGCTAGCCGCAAAATGCTTCATCCGCTGACCCCGCTGTTCATCTCGAAATCAAATCCTGGACGCTTGACCAAGATGTATCTCAGCTTCTTCTTGTCTCAATCCCATGATGAAAGCAAGACAAGCCGCGGGCTTTCAGCCAGGCTTAAGCAAACAAAAAGGCTCCCTAGGGGAACCTTATTTCATCCATGGTGACTCGTACGGGATTTGAACCCGTGAATGACGCCTTGAGAGGGCGCTGTGTTAACCGTTTCACCAACGAGCCAGTGCTTAATCATTATAGCTTATCTAGCTCACAAATTCAACAAAAAACGGCGCGAAATTTGCACCGTTTTTCCTTGGGGTTCTGACTTATTTCGCTAACGCCGTCTTTGCGGTCTCAACGATAGCCTTAAAGCCCTTCTCGTCATGAATCGCAATTTCCGACAACATTTTACGGTTGATCGTCACGCCGGCCAGCTTTAAGCCGTGCATCAGCTGAGAATAACTCAACTCATTCATTCTTGCTGCCGCATTGATACGTGCGATCCACAGTTTGCGCATATCCCGCTTCAGCTGCTTACGTCCGATATAGGAGTAACGCAGAGAACGCATGACCTGTTCATGAGCTGTACGATACAGCAGGTGCTTCGAGCCGAAATAGCCCTTCGCTAACTTTAATGTTCTTTTTCTTCTTGCGCGGGTAACAGTTCCGCCTTTTACTCTTGGCATGTTCTAACGTCCTCCTCTAATTAATCCTGAATCAGGTACTTGATCCGCTTCATGTCCGTTTTATCGACCAACGCCGGCTTTCTCAGCTGTACCTTCTGTTTATGTGTTTTGTTCGCTGCAAAGTGAGAGATATAAGCATGGCTTCTCTTCAGTTTTCCGCTGCCTGTTCTTTTAACACGCTTTGCCAGCGCCTTTTTTGTTTTCATCTTTGGCATAATCAAGTCCTCCTATACTTTTTTATTTCTTCTTCGGTGTCAGAACTACAGACATCGTATTGCCTTCCAAAGCCGGAGCCTTTTCCACAGAAGCAATATCTGACATCTGTTCGACGAAGCTATTCATAACCTTTTTGCCGACCTCCAGGCGCGTGATCAAACGGCCACGAAAGCGCATATCGATCTTGACCTTCATTCCATCCTCAACCCAGTTGCGGGCCTGACGAAGCTTCGTATCAAAATCATGCGTATCGATAACCGGGGATAAACGCATGGGTTTTACCTCCGTAACATGCTGATTCCGTTTCGCCTCTTTCGCTTTTTTCTGAGATTCAAAACGATATCGTCCGTAATCTAGGATCTTGCAGACCGGCGGATTTCCATTCGGAGCGACACACAGCAGATCCAGTTCATAATCGTAGGCTTTTTCCAGGGCTTCCCGGCGCATCATTACGCCTAACTGCTCACCTTTTGGGCCAATGACTAAGACTTCCTTGAAACGAATGTTTTCATTGACCAGATCATCGTTGGTCATGACTTTCTTGCTAATAAACGACACCTCCATACTGCAAAAAAGCAGGTACTCCTAGAATACCCGCTTCTACTTACACAGTTCTCTTTGTGTTTGCAGCGTCAACCCAAGTCTGACAGACATCAGGTGAGAAGGGGCACTTCTACTTTCTACATACTTTTTCTTTGCTTGTTTACTTTACCACGGAACACGCTGCTTGTCAAAGGTTTTTTGATCAACATTTGTTTTGCCGCATGGGCTTCGAAAATCAGCGTTCCATAAAGCGATGCAGGGCTTCCGCCTGGCGTCGCCCATCCTCAAGACCTTCGCAATACAAGGCGTGCAGTTCGCTGCGGTCTTTTTCCAGACGGCCAATCGTCACCGGCTGCTGCGGCTGGATCACAAACACCTTGCCCTGCTTGCGCAGATCCTCGATTTCATCCAGCGTTTTATTGTAGTGCAGATGGCGCGTTTCCATCAGCTCGATCAGCTTGGGATAACGGCGGTATTTCGCTTTGATCAGCGGCATCAGTTCATTCGGTCCTTTTCGATATCCGGCACATTGGGTCAGCACGATGACGTTCTTTTCACAGCCCAGGCGCATCGCTTCCTTCACTGGAATGGAATCGCTGATTCCCCCATCCAGATATTCCTGACCGTTTACTTTCACAGTGCGCGAAAGCAGCGGCAGAGAGCTGGATGCCTGCAGCCAGACGATATCCTGATGCAGATCTTCAATTAGGGGATATTCCGCTTCCCCGCTGGCCAGATTGGTGACCACCGCCCGAAACCAGCCGCGCCGCTGCGCATAGACTGCGTAATCATAGCGGTCCAGCTGATTGGGGATCGTATCATAAAGCATTTGCGCGCCGAAGAAATCACCGGTCTGCAGCCACGAACGAACGCTGCAGTAGCGCCAGTCATGAAGATAGCTGACATTGACGCGGTAAGCCCGGCCGCGCTGTTTCGACAAAAAGCTGGCGGCATGACAGCTGCCGGCAGAAACACCCAGCGTACCGTCAAAATCCAAGCCGGCATCTAAAAACGCATCCAGCACTCCTGCCGTATATACGCCCCGCATGCCGCCGCCTTCCAGAACCAATCCAATTTTAGTTTCGCGCATGCACTATTCACCGATCCTTTCTGCCTTTAATTCATCGTATCCGGTTAATGGATCCGGACTGCGGGTCAGCCGCCACTCCTTTAAGTGCAGCAGCACAATTTCCGCAGTCGTATGAACGAGACAGCCGGACGTCAGATGTCCGCCGAAGGTCTGCAGGTTTTGATCACAGACGCTGATACGAACATGCATCCCCTGCTCGCTGATCGTCCCGCTCAGCGAAACGATTTCGGCATCAACCTGTTTTTCATGTATCGTTTCGCCGTCCGCCATCCGAAACCGGACATGGCTTAAACATCCAGCACAGGCAACAATGGCCGCGGCCTGAATGTGATGCTGATTACAATAATCTTCGATGGTTTCTGCCAGATCCTGCCCCGGCAGAACTCTGAAACATTCTGTCTGCATAAATAAAATCCTCTTTTCTGCCGCAGGCGGAACCTCACTGCCTTCAGAGGACAGGCAGCGGCCAAAGCTCCGCTTTTCAAAAGAAAAAACCGGAATCCAATCCGGTTATTTGTTAAAAGAGAAAGCCCACAACTTTGACGTCAACCAGATTGCATTTCAGGCTGGTCATCTGCAGAATATTCTGATAAATCCGATCCTGCAGCGCTTCACAGACCGCGTTCACGTTGGCTCCGTATTTCACTTTGATTTCCGCCATCACGTTTAAACGGTTGTTTGCGATTTTGCATTGAATCGGTTTTTTCAGAGTTGTCGGTTCAATTGCGTAAGCCTGGTCGACATCGTCCACCGAGATCTGCGCAATCGTTTCAAATACGCCTTTGGATAAGGCAATCAGGCCTGTGCCTTCGTCTTTTTCTTTAATTTGAATATATTCCTGAGCCAATTCATTCACCTTCTTTTGTTCCTATTATACCAGAGAAATCTGAAGTTGCCAAAGAAAATGAAACAGGGTTCCACATTTTAACAGCGGCTATTTGAACGTGACTTCCGGTACCCGCTCATCCTGCAGCTGATCGGCGGCGATCTTCATGATCTTCGACGCGTTCTGAACGCCCGCCAAAGTTTTCGGACAGCCGATCCGAACGACTTCCGTTTCCAGCTCCGCCACGCAGCCGCTCATTCCCGCCTCGCTCAGCGCCGCGACGATCGCTTCTTCAGTCTTCTTGTTTTGTTCTACCTGTCCCGCCTGCTGCAGCGCGTTTTGTTTTTCTTCGGTGCTGGCCGAAGGCGAGGCGACAATCGATTGGGAATTCTGGGCCTGGGCATTATGTTTGTCCTGCAGCTGCTGCTGCATGGTGGCCAGGGAATCCTGATCCTCGTTTTGTCCGGTTAAAAGCTGATCGGGATTTAACTGTCCCTGATCGGCCGGCAGCGTTACATAGTAGATTGAAAGCATCAGAATCAATGTAAATAAAGTGAGAAATGCAAATGCCTGTTTATTCATATCACGGCCTCCTGCTCACTTGTACTGTATGCTGCAGGCAGCGGGGTTATGAGTGATTTGAAAATCAATAAAACAAGGCGCAGATCTTATGCTTCAAATGCGCAAGAATGTCTTTGCGCTGCAGCTGATATTCTTCCGCGCTGCCCAGCGCTTCGTCCAGATGATCGATCTCCTCATGGAACAGCTCCATGATCTGAAGCAGACGGTCTTCATGAATGATCTCGACCTTGCCGACCTCGACCATCGCCTCTCCGACGCTTCTTAGCAGATCATCGCGGATCGTCTGAGCGCTGACACTGTCAAGCGACGTAAACTTTTTCTCATACCAGAAACGGTTGACGATCAGCGATTTCAGCACCTCGACAAACATTGTAAAATCCTGAATGTTGTTGCCCGGCTGAATCGCAAACAGCATTACAAAGAAAACATGCCATTCAAAATCAATGTTGATGATGCTTTGCCAATACCGGCCCAAAACATCACAGAACGGATCGTAATGGACAAATTCCTTTTCCAGCGTGATCGGTTCGGTAAAGTCAAGATCGCTGATTTTCAGCAGGTTGAAATGTTCAAAATATTCGACCATTTTCTGCTGCGGCTGATCCGACTGAACAAAGTCCTTGATATAAATATACTGGCTGAGCACAGCGCTGCATTTTTTGAAATCGGTCGTAAAGCCGATCGACTCAATCATTTTAATCGCATACAGATCACTGATCGACTTGGCCATAAACATCTTGAAGCCGCGTTCGCTCATGCCGATGTCCTTGTCTTTATTCTGATTCAGAATCTGTGTATACACAATTTCCAGCTGATGATCAACGACATCCAGATTATCGCGGATTGAAGCCAAAATGTCTTTCATAAAGCTGTCAAACATCACATACTGCGTGTTCTTATAGACGACCTGATGTTCAATCTCGCTCCAGAAGGAATGCACCATGGATTTGATCTGCAGCTCAAAATTGACCTTGCGGCCGTTAAACAGATAATAGCCGTCGATCCGATAGATCGTAAAGCCGTTGCGCTGCAGCTGCGGCTGGGGCATTGCCAGATTCAGACAGAGATCAGGATAAAGCATACATTGAGCATACTCCTGGCCTTCGACAAAGCTGAAATGATGGCGAATCGCCTGATAGATTCGATTTTCATCGCTGATGAAGCGGCATTCTACGGTTAAGCCGATCAAATCAGGCAAAAAGTTCAGCACTTCCTCTCCTGTTGAAAACTGCAGGTAATATTTGTTGCGGATCATTTTTTCCTTGAGCGAGCCAATTGATTTAATCCGCGAACTGAACCCGACGACATAATCCATATAGTCTTCCAACAGATGTTCAAAGCAGCCTTTGATCGCTCCTTCGACATATTGATAAGACGGGTTGTTCAGTTCAAGCAGCTTGACCGAATCATCGATCAAATCAAACAGTTCAAGACGCATGGGATCAGCCTCCTTCAGCGTGTACGCAGTCCTTTGGGATATTTATTTTTAATCACGGTGCCGTCGCTTTTGCCAAACCCGACAGGATAGCCCTCATACATCAGGCAAAGATAACCGCGCGGGGCCGGGATCGGCAGCGGCTGTCCCTGCAAATAACAGGCCAGCTCCTGTTCGTTTAGCGATATGGTTTTGGTCAAACGATCCTGAAGCAAAGCCGACAAATAGAAATGATGGTGCGGTTCCACCCGATTTTTGACGATTTCCCCGGCCATAATTCCCTGCCGCAATACCGGGATTTTCTTCAGCTGAATAAATTCGTGCCGCATCAGAGACAGCCGGTTCTGTTCCAGATGAACATGTAGATCCTTGTATGTTTTCAGCTGATCCTTAAGAAAGGCTTGGACTTCCGGCGACAACTGCACACTTTTGGCGGTTTGCAGCCGGGCTTGGGGCTGGGGTGAAATCTTGCGCAGCTTGGCGATGAAATGGCCTTCACCCTGATCCATTGGAAAAATTCGGCGTACCTTCGCACCGTCGACCCGACCTACCGATAACCCTGGCCGGCCGAATTCCACGCCGCAGTCCAGCAGCTCCATTTCCGGATGACGCCGCAGAAATTGATCGATAACCTGTTCATTTTCTTCTGGGGCATAGGTGCAGGTGGAATAGACAAGAACACCCTGTTCTTTCAGACATACCACGGCCGATTCTAAAATTTTCTGCTGGCGCAGGCTGCATGCCCGGACATGTTCAACACTCCAGTCCGTCATCGCCTGATCTTCTTTCTTAAACATGCCTTCCCCGCTGCACGGAGCATCGACCAAGACTTTATCCATCAGGCCGCTTAACTGCGGGCATAATTGTTCGGGGGAAGCGTGCGTAATCAGTGCTTCGCTGACGCCCAGCCGTTCCAGATTGCTCATCAGAACCCGTGCCCGTCCGCCGTCAATTTCATTGGCGATCAGAAAGCCCTCCTGTCCGATCCGGGCGGCAATCTGCGTGCTTTTTCCGCCCGGAGCAGCGCAGCAGTCCAGCACCCAATCCCCTGGCTGCGGATCCAGAATCGTCACGGCCGAGGAAGCGGAAGGCTCCTGCATATAGAACAAGCCCTGACGATGATAGATATGGCTGCCCAAGCCGGTTAAAGCGGAGTCCATCAGAAACCCTTCCGGGGCAAAGGGGGAAGGCCAGAGTCTGGCAAAACCGCGCTGTTGTAACGTCTGGGGATCAATCTTTAATAAATTAGCCCGCAGTCCGCGAAAAGGCGGCTGTTTCAATGTTTCAAGATAAGCTTCATAGTCATCCTTCAAAAGTATCTGCATCCGCTGCAGAAACGCCTCATTCATGGCCTGACTCCTGAAAATAATCCCGTACGCTCTGACGGTCGCGGTGCAGCTGATCGATCAGCTCATTTAAAGACGCGAATTGTTGTTCCGCCCGCAGCCGCTTATAAAAGCGCAGCCGCATCGGCTGATCATAGAAATTCTGCGAGCAGTCTAAAAGATGAGCCTCCACAGACAGCTGGCGCACAGGATTGCACGTTGGGTTATGCCCGATATTGATCATCGCTTTCCAGCATTGTCCTTCCCACTGCGCTTCACCGGCATAGACCCCACCTAACGGCAGCAGGGTTTCTTCATCTGTGATCAAATTGGCCGTCGGAAAGCCCCACTGGCGGCCTTTTTGCCGGCCATGACCGACAACGCCGCGGATTTCATAGGGATAGCCCAACAATCTTCCAGCTTCGGCAACCTCGCCCTGCTGCAGGCAAAGGCTGATGCGGGAAGAGCTGATCTTATCGCCGTGATCGTTGACCGCTTCGATCACGATAACCTCAAACCGGCCGGCGGCATCCCTGCGCAGCGTTTCCACACTGCCGCTGCCGAATTTCCCATAATGAAAATCAAATCCGCAGATCAGCGCTTTCAGCGGGCAATGGGTGACGAGCATATCAATAAACGCTTTCGGCGGCAGCTCGGCCATGGCCTTGACGAAATCGAGGATGATCACGCGGTCAATCCCCATCCGTCCCGCCAGTTCAATCCGCTGCTCCATCGTCGTCAGATGCTGCACCTTGCTCATTTTTCCAATCGTGATCCAAGGATCCGGGGAAAAGGTAATCAGCGCGCTTTCGCAGCCTGCGGCTTTGGCGCGGCTGACCGTTTCATCAATCAGCGCCCGATGGCCGCGGTGCAGACCATCAAAATAGCCAATGCAGGCACAGACCGGTCCGTCAATAATCTGTTCACCCTGCGTTCTTATCGTATCTACTTTCATTCCTGCTTCTCCTACCATAAACCTCTCAGACAGCGGTAAATTCCGTCAGCCTGATGTTCCATCATCGCCAAGACCTGCTGGCCTTCAACCACGGCGACGATCGGTTCCGTACTGTTCAAGCGCAGCCGCTTGCCGTTTTTAATATCCGGGATCTGCGCCGGTTCTGCTTCCACCAACGGCCATTGACTGGCAATCCCCTCATAAATTGAAACGAGCTGAAATTGGCCTTGCTTTACTTCATCCAAGGTCTGACATTGCGCCAGGGTGTAGCCGCAGGCTGCCGTTCGCGTCAGACTGCTCATCGTGCCGACGGTCCCTAACTTTTCAGCGATATCCTCGCATAAGGTGCGGACATAAGTCCCATTGGAACAAACGACGCGGAAACGAATCGTCGGCACCGTCTGCAGCAGTTCCATTTCAGTAATTTCAATCGGCCGTTTCTCGCGTTTTACTTCAATCCCTTCACGGGCGTATTCATACAGCTTTTTGCCGTCTTTTTTAATTGCGGATACCATTGGCGGCAGCTGCATGGATTTGCCTAAAAAACTATTTAAAACAGCTTCCAGCTGTGCTGAATCGACCGTCGGCACCGCTGCTGCAGCGATTGGTTTACCCCAGATATCGCCGGTATCAGTCTTGGTGCCCAGCGTCAGCTCAGCGATGTATTCTTTTGTTTTTCCTGACAAATACGGCAGCGCCTTGCAGGCCCGGCCTAAAAGGACGACCAGCACGCCTGTCGCCTGCGGATCCAAGGTTCCTGTATGACCGACACTCTTGGTGCCGGCCGCTTTGCGGACATGATAAACAACGTCAAATGACGTCATTCCTGCCGGCTTATTAATTAAACAAATTCCGTCCACTGTATCACTCCAAACTCCACGTTTCATTATACCAAGGGTCTCTTCCGTTTGCAAAGCCTATCGCGACATCCTCACCTATCTCCCATTAAAACTTCACCTGGGCTTCAAATAAAGCCTGTGCTATAATAAAGCGGAAATGCAGAAAATGCAGGAGGATGGACTATGAACGCAATGAAACAAATCTTAGGCTGTATCCGCAAAGCCGACCAGGACTATGGCATGATTGCCGATCAGGACCGCATCGCCATCGGTGTCTCGGGCGGCAAAGATTCGATGCTTCTGCTCTATTGTCTGCATCTGTATCAGCAGTTCTGCACGCGGATTCAAAGCAAACAGTTTGAAGTTGTCGGCATTCACATTCAAATGGGCTTTCCCAATATGGATTTTATGGAAGCTGAGAGCTTTTTCAGGCAGCGCGGCATCCGGCTGGAGCTGGTGCCCAGCCGGATTTACGATATTCTCAAGATCCAGTCCAATGAAGATGGATCGTTGAAATGCTCGCTGTGCTCTACCTTGAAAAAAGGCGCCGTTAACCGAGCAGCCAAGGACTTCGGCTGCACAAAAGTCGCGTTTGCCCATCACGGCGACGACGCTATTGAAACGTTATTGATGAATGCGATCTATGGCGGACGGTTGGCAACCTTCGCCCCAAAGATGTATTTGTCGAATGCGGAAATGCCGTTTATCCGGCCCTTCATCTATGCCCGTGAAAATCAGATCCGTGCCGCGGTCGGGGCCTGCGGCGTGCCGGTTGTCCCGTCGACCTGTCCGATGGATGGATTTACCCGCCGGCAGGATATGAAAGAAATGCTCGAACATCTGTATACCGAATATCCGATGGCCCGTGATAACTTTCTGTTGATGCTGCACAATGAAAAACAGCTCAGCCTGTGGCACAAAGAAAATCCCGAGGACGAAGAAGCGCTGATCAGTAAATCAAAATCTTAAAACCGTCATCCAGCCGCAGCTGGGCGGCGGTTTTTTGTTCATCCAGGATCTTATGTTCCTGCGCATCGCATAAAATTAACGGCTGACTCAAATCAAATTCCTCACGTATTTCCGCGGGGCACATCTCTTGCAGCCCTTCTACGATTTCCTGCAGCGAGAGTGTCGGATCCACGCTGCATTCAAAACGGGCGCCGCTGCAGACTAATTCAAAACATAGTAAAACTTCTTTTCCCATCTCATTCAATCTCCTTTAATCGCTGCATGGATTCCCGTTGGATCCACAGGCGATCCCAAGCCCCCAGTTTGGGGATGGGTGCCGGAAGCGGAAACAACAGCTGCTGATGCAGACCTGATCCTATCCATAAGGTCAATGAAAAATCGACCCGGCCGCGCCATGAACTTTGCTGCAGGGTGCGGGCGGAGCTGACTAACACAAACGGCGCTGCTTCTTCAAAGAAAGCCGCGATGTCCGCTTCTTGGCTGTTTTCAGCATCGACTACCGGATAAGGACTGCACCGCAGCTGCTTAAGCAATCCTTCAGCTCGTTGAGGTTCATTCAGGATGACCACTAAATGCTGATGCGGCTGCAGTGTGATGAACATCGGCGTGCACAGTATCGGATCAATGCCCAAAAATACCGCTTTTCGTTTCAGCCAGCGCGGCGGTATCCGCTGCGGCAGCCGCGGAAGCTGCCAGCGTTTAGGCTGAGGCTGCGGTAAATCCTGCAGCGGCAGGGCTTCAACAAAATCCAGGATGGCTGAAGCCTGAACCAGTCCCCGGCCCTTGGCCAGCGGTTTCGTCCAGGTCCGCTCCAGGGCATTTCCAAGACTGGCTGCGGATGCCGGCCCAAGAAAATAGCGGCGGCGTAAACTCTGGGTTAAACGCAGCGGCAGCCGGTTGACCAGCTTATCCGCACACAACAGATACAGATTCAGTGACGGGCCTTCTTCAATCAGCCGCTGAAACAATGCCGTGTTCTCCCAGCGTTCCAAAATCGCCCCCAGCTGCAAAGCAACGACAAACAGCGGAAGCTCAGCCTGCCGGCGCTGCTGCAGACCGCGGTCAAGCAAGGTGAAAAAACGTTCCAGCAATTCCGGCTGGCGCAGGGACAGCACTTCGATGACCGTCGGCTCCGCAAGCAGTTCAACCTGTTCCTCAAACGGATCCAGTATGATAAATTCAACCTGGTCGTCAAACCGGCTTCCGCTCTGGATCAAACATTGCAGAAAGTTTTGCTGCGCCATGCTCTCTTCGCTTAACAATAAACCGTGTTCGAGCGGATGAACAAGGATCGGCGTCTGACGATGTTGGGGATCATCAACAATCCCCAGCACTAATCCGGAAGCCTGTTTTTTTAAGACCGCCAAATCGGTGGCTTCCGGCAGCGGCGGCCACAGCGGTGAAGCAAACAAATTCCGCCGATCCGCCTCACGCAGCATGATTTCCATCAGCGCTTCACTTTGCCGAAGACTCGCATTCTTTCCCCGCTGTACTTCCCGGATCACTTTCAGTTGGGGATCAAGCCAGCGAACAGTAGGATCCGGTGTTTGCTTGCCGCCTAACCAGGCACATTGACCCTGGACTAGATCTTGCTGACTCAAAAGCAGAAACTGTCCTGGCCGGGTTAAACGCATCGCTTTGTCACAATGCAGAATTTCCTGACTGTCCTGTTTCTGGGCCACCTTCAGACACAGCTTAAAATTAAAATTCGACCACATCTGTTCGTCGACGACCCCGGCTGGCCGCTGTGTCGCTAAGATCAGATGCAGGCCCAGACTGCGTCCGATCCGGCAGATCTGAATCAAACCGCGCATAAATTCCGGCTGGGACTGTTTCAGCTCGGCAAATTCGTCAATGATCAGCACGCAATGGGCTAACGGCGGCAGTGATGGGTGATCCCGGCACAGCTGACGGTAATGATCCAGATCCGCTACCGGCTGTTTAAGCTTTGTCTGTGCTTGGGCAAAGCAGCGCTGGCGGCGCTCGCATTCCTGCCGCAGATAAATTAAGGACCGCTCGATATCGCTTTCTTCCACATTGCTCAAGGTCGCGCACAGATGGGGAATCGGCCGGCCTTTTAACCGCAGCTGTTCAATTAGGCTGCCGCCCTTGTAATCAATCAGGGCAAACTGCAGCTGTTGAGGACTGTAATGCCAAGCTGCCGATAACACCAGGGTTTCCAACAGCCGGCTTTTCCCGCTGCCGGTCATTCCGGCAATCAAGCCATGCGGTCCCTGCCCTTTCTCATGCAGATCCAAGATGACCGGCTGTCCCTGGACATCCAAGCCCAAGGGAATCCGCAGATGCGTCAAACTCGCCGTATCCTGCCACAGCGACTGGGCTATTCCCGGCTGCTTCAGTAGGCTTTGGAAATCCACCTGGATCGGAGAGGTTTTGCTTCGCTGAACATAGCGATACAGCGTTAGCGCACTTTCCCGAAAATCGCGCGCATAGCCGAAATCAACCTCAAATTCCTGGTTTTGCTTTTGTGTCCGGGTCACAATCCGACCATGCCCCTGTTCGATGAAAATGATTTGCTGGGCATTCACACGCAGCTCTGCCGATGTTTCAGCCAGCTGCCATAAGCTTAGCTGATCCCGTGAGTTACTGTCCAAAGCCGCGGCAGCCTCAGGATCGCTCACAATGACCCAAACCGGCTTTTCCAACACTTGAACCTGACGGCGTGCCTGATCCCAATCCTGCCGCTGTGTCCAGATTCGGCGCTGCCCCTGATCGTCGTAGATCTGCGGCAGCCAGCAGAGTGTTTCAAAGACCGGCTTAAAAATGGGGCCGATCCAGGCTAAAGCCACATTGTCCGGCTGATGGCGCACGCAGAAGGTCAATAAAATCGTATTCAAAAAGGCCCTTCGTGATTTTTCATCACAGATTAATCCGAGCCGATGAAAGGCAAAAACATCCCACTCTAGCGGTGCGCTGACACTCAGCCGAAATTGTTGGCGCCACTGCTCAAGCTGCATACTGAGCTTTTGATCGGCCTTGTTGTGCAGGTCCAGCTGATCCTGATCGATTTGCGGATTCAGCGTCAGCCGCTGCCGGCCTAAACTCAGCCTGCCAAACTGCGGATGGGATGGCTCAACATCAAAAACTGTCTGATCCGAAATCTGTTTCAATAAGCCTTCAGCATCTGGATAGCGGTGCATTAAAAACTGAACTGTTTCCTGAAGCTTCATCCGACAGATCTCTTGCCAATCCTTCAGCACGTCATCCAGCCAACGCTGCCGCCGGCGCTGATCGCAGACATTAAGAACATGATTGACCAACAGCTGAAGCAGCGGCCAGAACACAGCGGAGATCATCATGACCGCCGGCATGATAACCATCATACCTGCCCGCTGTCCCAGTGATAAGGCGATGGCCAGCGATGCCCCGCCCATCATCAGTGAAGGGCCAATCGTCATCACATTGAACGATAACGGTCTGAGTTTCACAGTCGGGGGGTGGGGCAGGATGAGTTTGCATTCAGGATAAACGGGATAAAACTGGAAGGCGAAATGAAACGGCAGCTGCAGCTTGTCCGGCGGCTGATACACCCAGTTTTTCAGCGCTTGACGGCACAGCGGTTTCAATTTGACTTTTAAATGACCGCCGGGGTTATTAACGGCGATGAACGCTGGATGAAGCAGGATCGTGACCGCCGCAAACTGCAGACGCATCCCTGGCTCCAAGTCAGTTTGCTTCTGATGAACGCCATTGACAATCATTCCCGGAAACATCGCCTTTTCCAATGCTGAATTCTGATCAAAATCCAACAGACCCCAGACCTCGGCCGGATCTTCCGCAGCCTTTGTCAGCGCGTCACCGCTCACGATCCAGCATCCCTGCGGCCGCTGATAAAGGGTGTATTGATCATATCCTGTTTCATCAAAATAATAGAAAAGATCGATTTTTTCATAAAACGGCAGGTAACACAGTTCATCATGCCGCTTTGTGATCCGGCGGCAGCGGCGCTGACTGTCCAAAAACTGCAGCGTATCGCTGAGCTGCAGCTGCCAGCCTTCCTCTTTATGCGTAATCGCCAGCACCCCGTCCTCTTCTATCGCAAAAAACAGTCCCCGCTTGGGATCAACATGGCGGATTTCCAAGCGGTGCTGCCACAGAATACAGATGATCATGATGCTGGTGTCCGCACGTGAATATGACAGCTCGTCTGATATGTTTGTGAAGCATCCTCAATCGTCACAATTGTATCGCCTGATCTTACTGCCCGAACCTTCCCCGTCTGGACGACCGTTGCGATTTCCGGATCCTCAACAGAATAAATCAGCTCCGTCAACGACACGCCTTCCGGCAGTCCGCGAACAACGATCTGAGCGCTTTGATTCGGATCTAAAATCAACTGAACTTCTTCCAGTTCAATACGGTCGGTTTTTAAAATCGGAACACTCGTCGGCTCGGCAGCCGATGTTTTCTTACCGCGGGTACAGCGATCGACGAAAATCCCGTTTTCCAGATGAGTGCGGCCGTGCGGATTCAGCGTCGCGTTGTTTTCATTCAGAATTGAAACCGTCTTGCCGAAACCCAGCTTTCCAGCCAGTGAATCAGAGGAATTGTATTCCAATTCCAAAATGCCATGAACGTTCAGATCACTGCAGAACTGCAATGACGCCTGCACCGGCTGATGATCCAGCGGCAGCTCTCCGGCATCGGTCTTCGTTTTCTGTCCTTGCTGATCAATCCACGCAGTTGTCCGCATTACCCCGCGCAATCCGCTCTGCAGTAAAAGATCCATGAGTGAAATTCCGGCGGCCCGAGCGGAAGTTTGGACCGCTGCCGTCATTTTCGCTGAACCCTGGAAGATGAAATCATGACGGTTTTCCAGCTGATGAATTGGCCGCAGCACGCCGCCGCGGATTTCCATGCCCAGACTGCCTTCCTGACTCAAAAGCAGTTCGATTTTGCCGCCGGCGTAACAATGCAGCTGCAGCGTCAGAAGCAGATCCACGATCGGAAACTGCGGTACCAGCAGCTTGATCCGAGCAATCGGAATGATCGTATCCGCCTCTTTGCGTGTGGTTGTAAACGAAGCTGTTAAGCTGGCCAACAGATCATGCGGATCAATACCGGAAAAATCACTGGTCAGGGTATTGGAAACGCCGCGGGTCAAGCCGGCTGACTCACTCATCGCAAAGTCCAGCTGCAGGCGACCGTTTTTCTCCGAACCGTTCCATTCAATCATGGGATGAAGATCACTCAGATCATAGTCCATCTGCAGTGTCGCACCGTTGTTCAGCTTTTTGGCCGCATGCACATGGATGCCGCTGGCCGTGATGCTCCAGCTCACCTGAGCGCCGCCGACTTCAAACTGCTGCCGTGCCAGGGCAAACTGCGGCTCGATCCGCTCCCAGAATGTCAGCGCCACCGGCAATAAAGAAGCGTTATCCTGTTGATAAGGTTCAATTTCAGCCTGCCGCCAGTCTGCGTCAAAATCCAGCTTAAACTGCATTTGAGAGAGCCATTGTTCAGGCTGTTCTTCATGCACAGAGGCGATAATCTGATCGGCGGTTTCAACGAAGGAATCCGCAATATAAATCTGGTTTGTTTGCGGATCGGTAAACCACAGCCCCCTCTGGCTTCCCTGATCTGGAGGCAATACAATCTGACCTTGTTCATTCGGGACTGCTTCCCCACCCCACAAAGCTGCCGCCGCCCAATCCAGCTCAGGTTCTGATTCAGGAGGTGTATTCATCTGCCGCATCAGTGCAGTCAGCGAAGATCGCGCCTCCTCCTCACTCAGCCAGCCCTTATTTTGGGACAAGAACCCCAGGGATTGGCAACGCTCCAGAGTTTCAGCCTTTCCATCATAGGCCTGAAGCAAATTCTGACAGGCCTCCTGCCGGGAAACCCGACGATGATCCGGTTCGATTTCTACACCCCAGGCCGCCAGCTGTGCGAGGCCGTCAGCGGAAGCGTCAAAAAACAACGTTTCCGCCAACATCTTCGCCCAATCGCTGCGCAAGACGCCGGCTTTTTCCGGCATGCAGCCCTGTGCCATAAGCAGCACGGTGAGCCCTGCCGCTGCCAGACTCCTTAAGCGCTCGCGCATACGCTAAAAGGAACCGGCATTGTTCTGAATCGTGGTTTCCAATGTGTCATAGCTGGAAACCGCCGTATCCAGAAACCGCGCATAGGATTCGATGATCTGCTTCTGTGTTTCAAACTGCATCGCAAACTGGTTGAACCGCTGCCGAATAGCTTCTGAACCATCGCTCTGCCAAACCATCGCCAAGTCATTCATCTGCTTTTTAGCCTCGATCAAAGTACTGTAAATTTGTTCGTTGCAGACACGGATGGCACCGGATGTTTCCTTTACGCCGGCTAATGAAATCTTCAAGCTGTCCATCTTTTCTCTTCCTCCCTTTTAATTGGCCAGTCCCCGGGCCTGGGCCGCCAGTTCTTCCTGCATCTGACGGTAACTGCGCGCCGAGGCTTTCAGAAATTCGCTGTACTGCTGCATCAACAGCTCAACCCGTTTGAAATCGTCCTGATAGCCCTGGATCTGGCTCGTAAAAGCCAGGTTGTCGCGACCGATCCAGCTGTTCGCGGCCATCAGCTCCACGCGCTCATACAGCCGCGCTACCGTCCGTTCCACCTCCTGCCGCAGCTGTTCAATCTGTCCGGCACAGGCCTCCAGTCGTGTCGGTTCTACCGCAATCGTTCTCATTGTTTTCTCCTTTCTGCACGCCCCTGTTATTAATATTGCGGTTTTTTTGAAAAAGCCCCCAAAAAAGGTAAAAATTTTTTAAAAAACACAAAAAAATCCTGCCTGATTGAATTCAGACAGGATTCAGCGTTATGCTTCGTTATTGATTTTGGAAATGATCGACTCGATGCGTTCGCCTTTTTCCAGCGAATCATCCAGCTTGAAAATCAAATCCGGAACCTTGCGGATTGAAAGCCGCTTGCCCAGCTCCGAGCGGATAAAGCCCTTCGCCCGGTTGAGCGCCTTCAAGCCCGCCTGCTTGCGTTCTTCCTTACCCAGGAAAGAAACGTAAATCGTAGCGTAGGAATAGTCGTTTGTCACCTGCACATCGGTGATCGTGACAAAGCCGACATTGGGATCCTTCAGCGAAAACTGAATGATATCCGTAACGTCCTTGAGAATAATCTGCGCTACTCGTTCTTGTTTGACAGACATGCGTGTCCCTCCTATTTCTTCAGGAAAAGCGTTTCCTTAATTCTGAGGAACCTCCTGATCAGCATAGGCCTCAATTAAGTCGCCTTCCTTAATGTCGTTAAAGTTCATAATCGTTAAGCCGCATTCATAACCGTTGGTCACTTCCTTAGCGTCATTCTGGAACCGCTTCAGCGAACCCAGCTGACCGTCGTAAACGACGATGCCCTGACGGATTAAGCGTACCTTGCAGTCTTTGACCAGCTTGCCGTCGGTGACCATACAGCCGGCAATCGTGCCGATCTTGGAAACCTTGAAGGTCTGACGGACTTCCGCCTGACCGATGACGACTTCTTCAAATACCGGCGCCAGCAGACCCTTCATCGCCAATTCCATTTCTTCCATGGCTTTGTAGATGATGTTGTGCAGACGAATTTCAACGCCTTCTTCTTCCGCCTTTTTGCGGACATTGGCATCCGGACGGACATTAAAGCCGTAGATCATCGCTTTGGAAGCACTTGCCAGCATGACGTCGGATTCGCTGATCGTACCGGCCGTCGAACGGATAACATTGACCCGGACACCCTTGACATCCAGCTTCTCCAGCGAAGACTTGACGGCTTCCGCTGAGCCCTGTACGTCAGCCTTGACGATGACCGGAATTTCCTGAACCTCACCGGCTTCAATCTGGCGGGCCAGATCATCCAGACTCATCGCGGAGCTGCTCTTACGTTCCTGTTCAATCTTGGTCTGGGAACGGCGTTCAGCAATCGCCCGGGCTTGTTTTTCACTGTCGAAGACCTTGAACATGTCGCCGGCTACCGGAACATCGTTTAAGCCGATAATTTCGACTGGGGTCGACGGCTTGGCTTCTTTGATTTCACGGCCGCGGTCATCGGTCATCTTTCTGACCTTGCCGAAGCAGGCACCGACGACGATGCAGTCGCCGGTATGCAGCGTTCCGTTTTGGACTAACAGCGTGACGACGGGTCCGCGTCCCTTATCCAGCTTCGCTTCGATGACCGTTCCGGTCGCATTGCGTTTCGGATTGGCTTTCAGTTCGCGCATTTCCGCAACGACCTGAATTGTTTCCAGAATATCCTGAACCCCTTCGCCCTGCTTGGCCGAGCATTTGACGAAAATCGTATCTCCGCCCCATTCTTCCGGCAATAAGCCCAGATCAGACATTTCATTCATGACCCGCTCCGGATTGGCGGCCGGCTTATCCATCTTGTTGACAGCGACGATAATTGGAACATCTGCCGCTTTGGCATGGTCAACCGCTTCCTTGGTCTGCGGCATGACGCCGTCATCCGCGGCCACGACGATGATACAGATATCCGTTACCTTCGCTCCCCGCGCGCGCATGGCTGTAAATGCTTCATGTCCCGGAGTATCCAGGAATGTGATTTTTTTGCTTTGCACGCTGACCTGGTAAGCGCCGATGTGCTGCGTGATTCCGCCGAATTCCCCTTCAACAACACGGGTTTTCCGGATCGTATCCAACAGCGTCGTCTTGCCGTGATCGACATGACCCATGATTGTGACAATCGCCGGACGCTGAACGAGATCCTCCGGATTCTCTTCCACTTCATCTTCCAGGCTGTCTTCATCAACCGGGATTTCCTTTTTGACTTCAACACCATATTCCATGCAGACCAACTCAATCGTTTCATCGTCCATGGAGCTGTTGATCGTCACCATCTTGCCCAGCATAAACAGCAGCTTGATGATATCGCTGGCATTGCGATTCATCTTCTGCGCTAATTCCCCAACCGAAATTCCTTCCTCGTAGGTAATGCTGGTCACGGCTTCCATCTTCGGCCGCGGGGTATAGGAATTATTGGAATTGTTGGATCTGTGATTCCGTCTTCCTGAGTTATTCCTTCTTTGTTGTTTAGCCAATACCTTCACCTCATTTCATCACTGCATCCTGAATAGCCCTTGCCAGTCCCTCATCGAGAATCGCCGCAGCGATCCTGCGGGGCTGGCCGAGTGCGGCTGACAGTTCTTCAGCCGTCCCTTCAACTATCCATTCCACGCCGTAGAAACGGCATTTATCCTGAATCTTCTTCTGCGCGTTGCTGCCGCAGTCGCTGCAGAGAAGAACCAGCTTCGCTTTGTTTTGGCGGACTGCTGCCAATACGCTGTCGCCGGTGACGACTTTGCGTGCCCGACAGGCGATTCCCAGCAATCCTAAAACCTTGTTATTCACCGAGAACCTCACGGATTCGGGCATACACTTCTTCCGGGATCTCGCATTCCAGAGCGCGTTTTAGACTTTGACGCTTGATCGCCAGCTCCAGCGCTGCCGCATCTCTTTTCAGATAGGCGCCGCGCCCGTTCAGCTTCCCGGTCAAATCTACTTCCACCGTGCCCTGCGGGGTTTTCACAATCCGCAGCAGTTCCTTTTTCGGACACTGTTCCTGCGTTGCAACGCATTTGCGCATCGGTATTTTCTTCATCGTACTCCCTCCCGTTCCAACGGTTTATTTCTCTTCGTCGTAGTATTCGTCGAATTCATCGAAATCAATATCGTCTTCAATCCAGCTGTTCTGCGCTTCCAGTTCTTCCTGACGGCGAATTTCTTCCAGCTCTTCCTCCGAATAGACTGGCTTGAATTCGTAATCCTTATCCTTCTTCAGATCTTTTAAACGCAGCTTGCGGTCATCCTCACGCACATTTCGGCGCCGGCGCAGCGGGGCTTTTTCTTCCGTATGGGAAGTGGCAGACTGTGTCGGATCGGCCAACCGTTCAAAGCGGGATACATATTCGCGGCGTTCGCGAACTTCGCGCTTGATGCGGACAGGTTCTTCTTTCTTTGGCTGTTCTGCCTGCGGCTTGACTTCCTCGGCCTTGACCTCCGGCTCGTTCACAGGCTCGTCAATCGTTTCCGCTTCAATCTCAGCTTCTTCAATCACCGTTTCCGGTTCAGCTTCGACTTCCACTTCCGGCTCAGCTTCAGCCTGTTGAAGCTCTGCGACCGTTTCTTCCACTTCTTCAATGGCTTCAGAAGCTTCTGGAGTTTCAATTTCAGCTTCGGCTTCCGCTTCCTCACTAACAACTTCGATTTCTTCCAGCTGCTTTGCCATCCGCTGTTCAGCCAGTCGCTTCTGTTCCTCAGCCGCAAACTGCAGCATCATCGTCTTCCAGTCGATGCCCTGTTCTTCAATCTCACCAGCGGTCTTGATATCAATCCGCATGCCGGTCAGCTTCACCGCCAAGCGAGCGTTTTTGCCCTTCTTGCCGATCGCCAGGGACAATTGGTTGTCTTCAACGATGACTAACAGAGAACGCTTATCCTCGGTTGGCAGCACTGCCAGAATCTGAGCCGGAGCCAATGCGTTTTTAATCAGCTCGCTGATGTTGTCGCTCCACTCAAAGATATCAATCTTTTCACCCTTCAGCTCATCAATGACAACCTGAACCCGGTTTCCGCGCGGGCCGATGCAGGCGCCGATCGCGTCAACGTCCGGATTGTTGGACCAGACAGCCATTTTGGTCCGTTCGCCGGCTTCTCGGGCAATCGCCTTGATCTCGACGACACCCTGATAAATTTCTGGGACTTCCTTTTCAAACAGGCGCTTGACCAGCTTGGCGTCCGAACGCGAAACCAGCACCTGGGCGCCCTTGGTATCCTTGTTGCATTCAGTGATGACGACGCGGATGCTCTGACCTTCAATGTAGCGTTCGCCCGGAATCTGAGCTGCCCGCGGCATCAGCGCCATCGTTTTGCCTAAGTTGACAACGACAAACTTTTCTTCCACGGATTCGATCATGCCGGTGACCATCTCATCCAGCTGATCGATGTATTCATCATAAACCGCCTGTTTTTCCGCTTCACGGATCTTCTGCTTCATCACATTCTTCGCCAGCAAGGCCGCGGCACGGCCAATCTGGCTGATATCGACCTCACGATCGACTAAATCGCCCAGCTGATATCCCTTGTCCTTGACCTCTGCCAAAGCGACTTCCAGTTCTTCATCTTCAACTTCGTCAACGACAGTATATTGCTGATAGACGTGGATCTGTCCATTGCCTTCATTGATGTCGACCCGAACCAAGACGTCGGGAATGTCGATGTGTTTGCGATAGGCTTTGGCTAAAGCCTCCTGCAGCGCAGCGATGACGATTTCCTTGGTGATCTTGCGGTCATCCTCGATCGTCTGCATCGCCTTCAAAAATTCTTTGAAATTCATTGCGATTTCTCCTCCAAGTCCTTACAGTTTTACAGCCAGGCGGATCTTTTCAATTTGATCCAGTTCCACCTGAGCCTTGCGGGTTACGGCTTTATCGCGATAGCTAAGGGTCAGGGTGGTTTCATTCATTTCCAGCAGATCGCCGGTGATCTCCATCATCGACTTCACCGGACTTTTTAACCGGACAAAGACATGCTTGCCCAGAGCGCCGCGGATTTCTTCCTCATTGCGCAGTTCACGCTCGGCTCCCGGTGAGCATACCTCCAGGAAGTATTCAAAGCTGATCCAATCGTCATGGGCATCCAAAGCTTCAGAAATCTTCTCTGAGACTAAAGCGCAGGTATCAATGTCCATAGATCCGTCAGCTCTCATCACTGCGATCTGAAGAATCCGGGATTTTTTCTCATTCACCCATTTCAGATCGTAAAGCTGAATGCCAAGGGAGTCCAGGACAGGCAGAATCAACGTCTTGATGTTTTCCAACTGTTCCATTTTTCTCTCCTTATAACACGAATGAAGGAGTGGCTTTCACCACTCCTGCTGTTTCTTTATGCATCTCAACTATACACAAAAATGGTGTAAAAATCAAGCCTTTTCGCAAATCGCCCGGTCTTTTTGTTATAGTTTGTGCTCATCATCGACTTTCCGGCGAAATTTCAGCAGTCCTAAATACCGCAGAATCCATAAGCTCCAATGCAGCCGAGCGCCGACACAAAAGATGACCAAAAATACGATCACCAAGGTCTGTTCCGGCAAAAACAGTTTAAGGATCGTAAACACAAGGATGAACAGGATCAGCGCCAACACTGGAAACAGCTGCATCAGTGAAGCCGCAAACGGATCCATTTCAATTCGGTAATGACAATGCGGGCAGTCAAATTCGCGGACTTCCGTGAGTTGGGAAGCCGATATTTCTTCATGACAGACAGGGCATTCAATTTTCATAGCAACCGCTTCCTTTTTTACAACAAACTTCCTAGTTCTATTATAACAGGAAAATCCGCCCGCAGGCGGATTACTTCATCAATTCACGGGAAGCTCAAGAAGCTAAAACAAACTCAGCTGGTTTTCTTCCTGCATGCCTTCCAGCGTTCCCAAGACCTCCAGCTTCCGCATCAGCGTCTGGGAGAGCTGCGTGCGGTTGATCAGATCTTCTTTAGATAAGAACTCGCCCTGTTTGCGGGCTTCGACAATCGACTTGGCCACGTTGGCGCCCAATCCATCGACCGTTGTAAACGGCGGGATAATCGTTTTGAGATCCTCCGGCAGCACGCGGAATTCCGTCGCCAGCGATTTATCAATGTCAATATTGGAGAAACGATAACCGCGGGCGTACATTTCCAGACAGGCCTCAAACATCGAGTACAGATCTTCATCCTTCTTGGTTACCTGCCGCTTCGTTTCCGGATTCGCTTTCATCGCCTGAATCTCATCCATCCGCCGTTTAATGGCATCCATGCCTTTGATCATCGTTTCGATTTCATAGGCATCGCAGCGCAGCGTGAAGAAAGCCACATAGTACCAATAGGGATGATGTACCTTAAACCAGGCGATACGAATGGCCATCATAACATAGGCAACGGCATGCGCCTTCGGGAACAGATACTTGATCTTCAGGCAGCTGTCAATATACCACTGCGGCACATTGTTTTCCTTCATCATTTCAATCCATTCCGGTTTTAAGCCCTTGCCCTTACGGACGCTTTCCATGATGAAGAACGAATCTTTTTTCGGCATCCCTTTTTCAATCAGATACGTCATGATATCGTCACGGCAGCCGATAACGTCATGCAGCGTCAGTCCGCCGTCAATCAAATCCTTCGCGTTGTTCAGCCACACGTCAGTTCCATGCGACAGACCGGAAATTCTTAACAGCTCAGAGAAGGTGCTCGGTCGGGTCAGCTCCAGAATACCGCGCACGAATTTCGTACCGAATTCCGGCAGCCCGACTGCCCCGGTCTGTTCGCCATACACCCGCGGATCGGCTTTCAGCGCATCAACGGAATTGAAGATCGACATCGTTTCCGGATCATTCATTGGAATCGTTGTCGGATCAATCCCGGAAATATTCTGCAGTAAGCGCATCGCGGTTGGATCGACATGGCCGAGGATATCAAATTTTAACACATTATCGTGAATATCATGGAAATCGAAGTGTGTGGTCTTCCATTCTGAATCAGGGTTATTGGCCGGATACTGTACCGGGGTAAAATCATAGACGTCCATCGTGCTTGGAATGACAATGATGCCGCCAGGATGCTGTCCGGTCGTCCGCTTCACCCCTTCGCAGCCGTTGGCTAGACGCAGCCGCTGGGCCTGCCGCATATTTTCCAAGCCCATTTCCTCAGCATAGCCGCTGACATAACCGAAAGCGGTTTTCTGAGCTACGGTGCCGATCGTACCGGCGCGGAAGACGTGATCCTCGCCGAAGACGGTCTTGGTAAAGGCATGCGCCTTATCCTGATATTCGCCTGAAAAGTTCAAGTCGATATCCGGGACTTTATCGCCTTCAAAGCCCAGGAAGGTTTCAAAGGCAATATCATGGCCATTGACAATCATTTCTGCACCGCACTTCGGACATTTCTTAGCCGGCAGGTCAAAGCCGGACTTGACCGAGCCGTCGGTGATGAATTCTGAATGCTGGCAATCCGGACAGACATAGTGCGGAATCAGAGGATTGACCTCGGTAATTCCCGACATCGTCGCGACAAAGGAAGAACCGACTGATCCTCGCGAGCCGACCAGATAGCCATCTTCATTGGACTTCTTGACCAGCAGATGTGAAATATAGTAAATAACCGCGAATCCATTGCCGATAATCGAATTCAGTTCACGTTCCAGGCGCTTTTCCACGATTTCCGGCAGAACTTCGCCATAGGTCTTATGCGCGTTTTCATAACAGATTGTTTTCAGTTTTTCTTCTGAGCCCTCGATGACTGGTGTATACAGCCGATCATGCACCGGCAGGACTTTCTCAACCTGATCCGCCAGCGCATTCGGGGCTTCCACAACCATTTCATACACCAGCTGACGATCCTGGAGCCAGTCGAACGCCTTGAGCATCTGGTTGGTCGTCAGAAAGTGCTGATCCGGCGAAATCGTGCGCATTCTTCGTTCCTTATCATAGATATACAGCGGATGGCGAACACCGCCGATCCCCTGCGTCTGAATGTAGATGTCACGCAGAATTTTTTCTTCCTGTTTGCAATAATGCACGTCGCCGGTCGCTACTACCGGCTTGTTCAGCTTCTTTGCGGTTCGGATGATCCGCATCAGCACCTGCTTCAGCCGTTCGGTATCCGGCAGTGAATGCGATTCCACCAACGGCCGGTAATTTTCCAGAGGCTGAATCTCGATGTAGTCATAGAAAGCAATCGCCGCTTCCAGATCCTGTTGATTCCGGTTGGCTGCCAGCTCAAACACCTCACCGTTATAGCAGGCAGAGCCGATCAGAAGATTTTCACGCAGATCCTGAATGCAGCACCGCAGAATCCGCGGTTCAGCCAGGAATTCTTCCCCGCTGCTTTTGGAATTGGCCTTGCCGAAGACCGCCAGATAATCGGTATTCGACAACGTGACCAGCTTGAACAGATCCTTAAGTCCGGCCTGGTTTTTGGCAATCACATTGACATGCCGCTTCATAACCTTGACAAACGCCTTCTTATCCTGAAGATTCTGCAAATCCGCCACAGTTTTCGCGCCGCGGTCTTTGCATTCCTTGATCATCAGCATGAACACGCTGGACAAGACATCTGCATCATAGTCGGCACGGTGCGCGACTTCCTCATCATAGGTAATCCGGTAATGCCGGGCGATGTTGCCTAACCGATAGCTGCGCCGGTCCGAATGCAGCGCGCGTGCCAGATCCAGCGTATCGACAACAGGATTGGTCAACGGCGCCATGCCGATCCGTTTGAGTTCTTCATTGAGGAAATTGTAGTCAAAAGTCGCGTTATGCGCAACCAGCACTTTGTCGCCGATAAAATCGACCAGCTCCTGCGCCACTTCAGCAAACGATTTCGCGTTGGCTACGTCTTCATTGGTAATGTTGGTCTTTTCTGAGATAAAGGCATTGATCGGCACCGGCGGTTTGACGAACAGCTGTTTGGTTTCTTTAATCTCACCGCGTTCGATGACGACCGCACCGAATTCAATAATGTGATCAAAACTGCAGGACAGGCCTGTGGTTTCCAAGTCATAGACGACATACGCCGTATCGCTCAGCGAATCTGCGCGGGGATTGCGGACGATTGTCAAAAACTCGTCAACCATGTTCATCTCAACGCCGTAAAGAATTTTAAATTCGCGTTCTTTATCACCTTTTAAGAGCTTTGCCGCGCAGCTCTGCGCTTTTGGGAAAGCCTGACAGGCCATATGATCCGTGATCGCAATCGCGCGATGTCCCCACTTAAACGCCTGCGTAACTAGTTCTTCAACTTCGCAGACGCCGTCCATTTCTGATTTGTTGGTATGGCAATGCAGCTCTACCCGCTTCACCTCAGCGGTATCCTGTTCTGCTTCCTTCTTCTCCATTTTGACGATATCATCAGGAAAGAAGACCAGCTCCTTGGAAAAAGAATCGTAGCGGACCGATCCATAGACCCGGACAAGGTCCCCGACGCTTACTTCGTTGAGTTTCTCCTTGGGACAGCGGGCGCTCTCGAACCGCTTGCAGGTAATCGCATCATCATTATCCTTAACATACAGCGTCTGAATCTCATTGCCGGTTTTCTTGATCGTAATCGAATCCTTTTCAAAGATCGTTCCGACAAACTGAACATTTTGAATTTCATCCGTCATTTCTTTTAAGGTCAGCACCGGATAATCTTCCATTTTGGTGCGGCGCGAACGGTATTTGGGCTTATCCTGCGAAACCGAAGGATTCGACTGCGGCTTCGGTGCTTCTTTCGGCATTTTGACCTCAATTTGCGTAAAGCTGGCAGTACGGCAGGAAAACTCAAAATCATAGGTGATGCCGACGTTCTGCATAAAGTGATCGAGTTCTTCCCGACAGGACTGAGCCTGCTGCTTCAGCGCTTCATCGGTAAACAGGCAATCCACGATCCGATCCTTCACCGTTGGAATCGCATCCTTCAGAACATGTCCATAGCGGGAATGCTCGCTGTAAAACTTACAGTATTTCAGCATTTCACCAGAATCCAGATCGCAGACATCCGCGCTGATCCGCAGCTCAACCGGGCAGCCGATCAACTGAACCAGTCCATGATTAAAACACAGCAGCTGTTTCAGCGGCAGCGTCTTCGGCAGCTGCATGTCCAACACGACTTTCTTTTTCGCCGTAATAAATTTACAATGTGTTATTCTTCCCTGTTCAAAATAAGTATTGTCCAAGCCTTCAATTCGGGCTTTGCTTAGCGTTTCTTTTAATTCAATTGTTCCCATCAGCGCATCTCCATCCTGTTCCTGGGTATCATTCTAACATTTTTCACCCTGAAATAGAATTGAAAATATCTTTCATCCTTGTCACACGAAATGAAAATCTGTTTCGTTCATCGTCACATGCTTTCGTGCATAAGCAGCTTAATGATAATGAATTTCTTTTTCTTTTTCTTAATCCTCTTTTGATCCAAAGAAAAAGGGCGGAATAACCGCCCCTTCGACGAGAAGATGAAAATTTATTTGTTGTTCTGACGGCTGCTGTTCTGGCTGTTCTGACGATCAGACTGGTGCTGACGGTCAGACTGATGCTGACGATCGCTGTTGTTCTGCTGGAATTGGTTTTCCTGCGAGAATTCAGAGCGGTACTGGTTGTTCTGACGGCTGTTGCTCTGATTGTTTTCACGATCGGACTGGTGCTGACGGTCAGACTGGTGCTGACGATCGCTACTGTTCTGCTGGAACTGGTTTTCCTGCGAGAATTCAGAACGATACTGGTTGTTCTGACGGCTGTTGTTCTGGTTGTTTTCGCGATCAGACTGACGCTGACGATCGTTGCTGTTCTGCTGGAATTGGTTTTCCTGCGAGAATTCAGAACGATACTGGCTGTTCTGACGGCTGTTGTTCTGGTTGTTCTGACGATCAGACTGATGCTGACGGTCGTTGTTGTTCTGACTGTACTGGTTGTTCTGATTGTTCATGATTTCCATCTCCTGTCCAAATTCGGTGGCATGCTTGCAATTTTCTTTCTGCTTCACATGTTGAAGATACTCGCTCTTGCGTTCGACCAGAGCTTCCTGGTAATCAGCGCCTAACTCATAGGCCAGCTCATACTTGTAATCATTCTGACTTTTTCGGGAAGGACACTGATAATCCCGCTTACGATAATCCATCATTTTTCTCACCTCACTAACAGTATGGCTGAATTGATCTTTCAGCATTCAAAGAAATAAATTTTACCCTTTGGGAAGAAATGGAAAAAACCGGGATTCTTTTTCAGATTCCCGGTTTGATTGCAGCTTCGGTTCTTTAAAATAAATCGTCTTCCTGGGACGTTGCCGGCGTTACTATAACCGTTTCCATTTTTTCAATGCATTCATCGATTAAGGTTTCAAAATCCCAGCCCACTTCCATCTTCTCCGCCTTCTCCGGATGCGGCTTTGTCACCGGGTTTTTCGGTGTGAAAATAGTACAGCAGTCTTCAAACGGCAGAATTGACGTCTCATACGTATTGATGCGTCGGGCAAGGTCGATGATTTCCAGCTTATCATAGGTGACCACTGGCCGGATGACCGGCATATCAATGACCTGGTTGATCGTCTGCATGCTTTCCAGCGTCTGCGAGGCTACCTGGCCGATGCTTTCTCCGTTGACGATCGCCAGACATTTATATTTCTGAGCCACTCGCTGTGCAATCCGATACATCATCCGGCGCATAATGGTGATTGCATAGCTTTCATCACAATGCTTGTAAATCGCCAGCTGCAGATCGGTAAACGGGATGAAGTGGACTTTGATGCGGCCCTGATACTTGGAAATGATGCCGGCCAGATCCAGCACTTTCTTCTGAGCGCTGCTGGAGGTATACGGTGGAGAGGCATAGTGAATGCATTCAATTTCAACACCGCGCTTCATGGTTAAATAACCGGCAACGGGGGAATCAATTCCCCCCGAAAGCATTAACAGCGCTTTGCCGCCCATGCCTACCGGATAGCCGCCTGCCCCTTTGACAGTATCAGCCATCACGTAAGTGAATTCCTCTCGGACTTCAATGCCGATCCGCAGATCCGGATGATGAACATCCACCTTCATTTCGCTTTCTTTTAGGATTTTCGTTGCGACTGCGCGATTGATCTGATCGCTGATCAGCGGAAATTTCTTGTCATGACGGCGGGTTTCGACCTTGAACGTCCCCTGCCCCCGCTCCATCGCAACCTGAAAGCCGGTTTCCACAATCGCATCCAGGTCAGACCGGATTTTCAGACAAAGTGAAAACGAGCTCAGACCGAAAATCTCTTTCAGAATCGTACAGATTTCCTCCGGCTGGGTTCCATGAAGATGGATATATAACCGGTCAAAGGTCCGTTCATAGGTCAGTTTGTCATAAGCGCTCAACGAAGCTCGAATGTTATCCGTCAGCTTTTTGATAAAATCCTTGCGGTTTTTTCCTTTCGTCGACAGTTCGCCATAGCGCACTAAAATGTGATCATATTGAATGTGTTCCATATTTATGTAGTATCTCCTTGAGTTCCCGCAGAAATCGATCGACTTCTTCCGGTGTGTTGCGGCTGGAAAAACTGCAGCGAATGCTGGATAAAGCACGCTGTTCGCTCAACCCCATCGCCACTAAGACGTGGGAGGGCGTTTTTGACTTGCTGGAACAGGTGCTCTGGGCAGAAACACAGATGTTCCGGCTGTTCAGCGCATTCATCATGACTTCCGAAGGAATCGTTTTGCATGAAAAGTTTAAGATCGCGCCAACCCCATCCATCGGACTGTTCACCTCGATTTCAGGCAGCTGCGCCAGCCCTTCGCGCATCCGCTTATTCAGCCGGCCTGTCACTTCGCGGTAATGAACCTGTTCTTCCAAAGCCAATCGCAGTGTCTTGGCCAAAGCAATATTGGCTACCGAATTGGCCGTCCCTCCGCGCAGTCCCTGTTCCTGCTGACCACCGCTGATGATCGGCACCAGATTGACATGCTGCTTTTTCATCAGAATTCCGCTGCCCTTCAGCCCTTCAATCTTATGGGCAGAAAAACTGGCCAGATCGACCTGACTGAGATCGAGATCGATGCGCTTCAACGCCTGAACGCAGTCGATATGCAGCAGTGCATGACTGTTTTTTTTCACAATTTGTTTTATCTCTTCCAGCGGCATGACACTGCCAACTTCATTGTTGACCGCCATAATTGAAACTAACGCTGTTTTTTCGCTCAGCGCCTGTTTTAACTGATCCAGCCGAACAACGCCGCGTTCATCCACATCCAGCCACGTGACTTCAAAACCAAATACCTCCTCCAGCTGATGCATGGCATTGGTTACGCTGGAATGCTCAACCTTGGTGGTAATCAGATGATTTTTTTTGCCTAATGCCGCAAACGCTGCGCCCTTGATCGCCATGTTGTTGGCCTCACTGGCCCCGCTGGTAAACAGAATTTCCTGCGGCTGAACTTTTAACAGCGCAGCAATCTGCGAACGGCTCTTTTCCATCAAGCGATAAATTTCCATTCCCTCATCATACAGAGATTCGCTGTTGGCAAATGAGGTTTCCAACAGCGAGTTAACCAGCCTGCGGACTTCCGGATGCACCGGCGTCGTACTGGCATTATCAAAATAAATGGCATTCTCAGGCAGCACTTTGCGCATTCTCCTTTATCAGCTTCTCATACGAACCCGGATGAATTCTTTCAATCGTTGCCAGCGCCACAGTCAGTGCCTGGGTGTATTCGCCATTGCGGAAGCACAGTTCGGCGCGGGTCAGTTCCGAGTCAATATCCGGATAGGTGGAACGGTATTTGTTTCCGAAAACAATCGTATTCTCAACCATAATCGCCATTGCAACAAGGTTGTTGACATTGTTGTAGAGCTTGTAAATATAATCAATCGCATCATTGAGCGTGGCATTCATCAACTGTACGTTCAGCGGCGTATCCGTCAGCAGATCTTCAATGGAGCGGACATATTCCACCGCTCTTGCCAAATCCCCTTCATACGTTGCGGAAATCGCCGGCAGTTTGTTCTTGCGGATTTTCACCTGCATCTCATTCATGATCAGCTGCAGCTTCAGCAGCTGTTTCTTGCCGCGGGCCTCATCGCTGCAGGCGCTGTCCAGCCGGGCTTTCAGCTGATTGACTTCGGTCAGTACCGCTTCCGCTTCCTGCTGCAGTTCTTTTAATGAAATTAGAATCGTCGAAGCCGGAACGGAATTGCCCTTGATCATCTGCATAATCTTGACGCGCAGATCTTCAATTTCAATAATCCGCTGTTCGCGCACCCGAATCTGATCGCTGAGATCTTCAATCCCAAACCGCACTGAAACTTTCGCTACCAGCTGACGAACATACTGACTGTTTTCCTTCAGCTGCATTACGGTCTTTTCGGCTTTTTCCTCGGCCTGGCGCATTTCATCATAACTCTGGCCTTCTTTTTCAATCTGCGCCAGCAGCTGGCTGAGCCGTTTTTTATCTTCATCCAAATGTGCGCGAATATGCACCGCCGTTCCCTGCTTCAGGGCGGCGAGATCTTCTTTCAGCGTTTCGCTGATCACTTCCAGATTGCGCGGCACCTCCAAATGATGTAAATATACGCCTTTTTGTTTCTGCATCGAGTAGCTGCGCGAAACTTCGTCGATCAAATTCGGAATCAGGCCGCGGGCTTCCTGAAGCAGCTGCGGCAGATTGTTGATGATATCGCTCAGGTCCTCCAGCGCTTCACGGATTTCTTCCAGTTCCTCTGAGGCTTTCTCAAATTCAGAAGCATACATCCATTCCTCAAAAGCGGAGAACATCTTCTCTGTGGCGGCAATCCGATTTTCAATCGTTTCCCAACAGAATGAGAGCTGCGCGCTCTTTTCCTGCGCCTGCAGCTTCAAGGTGCGGAATTCTTCTTTCATCTGCGTAACTTCCGCCCGCTGCGCGGTTTCTTTTTCCAGAATCTTATCGAGGAAGGCTTCCAGCTGATGAACCTGTTCTTCACCCAGCTCCATCATGTTGTCCAGATCATCCAGATTAATCCGGGCATCCTTTAGCTTGCCGACTAAAATCATATCTTCCGTATCGGCCAGCATCTGGGCAATTTGCTTTAAATTTGCCTGCGCCAATTCAAAGTCATCCTTGCAGTGCGTGACCTGCGTCATCGTTTCCTGATTAACACGGGCAATCGCCACCGCTTTATTCAGCTTAAACGGCAGCGGAACACTTTTAATCGAATTGTAACGAACTTCCAATTCCGACAGCTGTGCCTTGCAATTTTTAATCTTTACTTTTCTTACGATAAACCAGATTATAAATATAACAAGAATGACCACCATTGCGATGATCACTTCTTTCCGAGTCAGAATTTCCAATACCTTCTCCAACGCATACCACCTCTTAGTTCTTATTTTATCATAAAGCGACAAACTCTCATAGGTTAAAATATCGCTTTTTGATAACTTCCTGACGTCGATTTTTACGAATTCACCCTTACTTTACTATTTTAAACCTTTGGTTTCCGTTCCGTGTCCTGTCAAAAAACAAGCCATCACAGATTTCAATCCCAGTTAAGCGAAAACAGAATTTCATCCTCATCCCGCTCGCCTGTTTCCACAAAACCCAGCGACCGATACAACCTCTGCGCGATCTGATCAGCTTCCCGACAACACAAAACAATTTGCTTGGCCTTCGACTTTCGCAGTTTCTGGAGCAGTTGTTCCATCGTTCTGCGGCCATAGCCTCTGCCTTGAAAACATTGATCAATGAAGAACTGATCCAACACGATCGTTTGACCTTGATCCGCTTCGCGAATCATGATGATGCCAACCGCTTCTTCCTTCTCTTCGATCAGCCATACTTGACTGTTCTGCTGCTGAAAAGCATAAGCACGGGCTAAGATCATCGGTGCACTGCTCAAATATCCTTGCTGTTGGGGCTTTACGCTTAACGCACAAGCCTGTCTGTAATTCTGAGGTTCAATTTCAGTAAACTTCATCTTCCTGCCTGCTTTCCTTCCTCTATTGCTGCGATTTGCTTTCTTTTTTAATTATAATCGGGTCAGGCTTTACAATGCAACTTTCAATTGTACAAAACGCCTTTAGATAAAGGGAATTATTTCATTTTCCAATTGACAGAAAGCCGTTAAGTCTGCTATACTTACCTAGCGTTTAATAATAGCAGCTTACAAAGTTGCGCAACCGGCGTTGGTACTGGACTCCAATCCAGAGCAGAAGTAACTTGCTGCTTCAAGCGAAACTGCCGTCTACCAACACCCTGCGTCAATGATTTGTACCTGTTGTTGTTTTATGTGCCATAAAACACACAAGGAGGAATTAAAATGGCAAGAAATACTGGACCCGTTTGGAAAATTTCCCGTCGTTTGGGCTTCTCGATTCTGGAAACAGGCGAGGAACTGCAGCGCCGCACTTATGCGCCAGGTCAGCATGGACCGACAAAGCGCATCAAGCTGAGCAACTACGGCACTCAGCTGCGTGAAAAGCAGAGAATCAGAAACATGTATGGTGTTAATGAACGTCAGTTCGCCAACACTTACGTTAAGGCTGAAAAGATGGCTGGCGTTAAGGGCCACAACTTCCTGTGCCTGCTGGAATCCCGTCTGGACAACATCGTTTACCGCATGGGCTTCGCCAGAACTCGCCGGGCTGCACGTCAGTTAGTCAACCATGGTCATATCCTGGTTAACGGCAAGAAAGTCGACATCCCTTCCTTCACAGTAAAGCCGGGTTCCACGGTTGAAGTGAAAGAAAAGTCAAAGTCGATGGCCTGCATCGCTGATGCGCTGGAAGCCACGCTGAACACGGTCGCTTTCGTTACGGTCGATAAAGAAAACAAAAAAGGCACTTATGTGCGCCTGCCGGAACGGAACGAACTGAATCAGGAAATCAACGAACTGCTGGTTGTCGAATACTACAACCGATAAGTCAAGGAAAGCCTTCATTGCAAGGCTTTTTTTGTGTTCCTGCTTGTTTTCCTCGCCTAGTTCAGCTACACTGAAAGCAAAGAAAGAAGGTAAAACATGGGTGAGTTATCAAAATTACCGAATATCGGCAAGGAATTAGAGCGTCAGTTAAATGAAGTGGGGATCATGACTGCAGATGAATTAAAGGAGCTTGGGGCACAACAAGCCTGGCTGAAGATTCGCGCTATAGATCCTTCCGCTTGTCTGCATCGGTTAACCGCTTTGGAAGGCGCTGTTGAAGGGATTAAAAAAACCGAGCTCAGCCCGGATAAAAAGGCCGAGCTCAAAGATTTCTTTTCTGTTTACAAATAGGCATCATGCGAATCTTTTGAGATTCGCTTTTTAAATTAAGAACCGCAGGTAATCCAGATCCACCTGCATATAGCCAACAACCCCTTGTCCCAGATCGACTTTGATCCATTTAAACCCATCGGATAAAACGGTGGCGCTGATCATGTCCACAGGCAAACTCTCTCCGGGCTTCAACTCAGCAATCACAGTTCCTGAAATGACAGCATTGCGCACATAATAGATATTACGGCTGCCGACACCGCGCACAACCTGAACTGTCACATACGGATTAATCCACTGAATATTCTGTCCCCCCTCTTCATTCTCGCCAATAATCACCGGATAGTTTTTATACGCATTATTCAGATCACATCGACCGGGTACGCCGGGTACAGATCCATTGCTTGTATATTGCCACATGCCGCAGGGCAGCGAAGGCCCATTGGTATTCCATTGCGCCAGCCAGCGATCATAACGATCCAGCTGACTTAAAATCAGTTTATTGCGAAACCAATCGAGATTGGCATAAACCATGGGATAAAATCCCGCTTCTTCAACCCGTTGGCATGTATAGCGGCAGATTTCTGTGTTCAGAGCTTTGTTGTAAAGCGTTCCGTTGCGTTCTTTATACCCATCGGCATCTTCCATGTCCAAGGCCACAGGCATGCGTGGTGAAAACTGCCTTGCCAGTGCAATCAAACCTTCAGCTTCATGCATCATTTCTGATTCATTCAGAGCATAGCTGTAATGATAAAGGCCATAGGGTAGACCCGCATCATTGCATTTCCGAACATTTTCTCGAAACCGCAGATCTTCAACAAAATGCCCCCAGCTTGACCGCAGCATCACAGCTTCCACTCCCGATGCGCGGACTTGACGGAAATCTACATCTCCGTTATGCTGACTGATATCAATCACTCTCATACGCTTCCTCCTTTCTTCCCGGATTGTCCGGTAATCTAGTTTATTCCTGCTCAAGGAGACGCTCTGGCGCATGTTCCTAATTTGCTAGAAAACAAAAAAAGGTGCAGTGAGTATTCTTACGATACCCGCCACACCATTTTGTTAATCACGCCCACATAGCTCTGAATAATCTTCACCACTTTGGTACTGACATTTTCTTCAACATAATCGGGAACCGGAATCCCCACATCTCCCGATAAGTTCATTTCCACGGCGGTATCGACGGCCTGAAGTAAAGATCTTTCATCGATCCCCGCTAAGACAAAGCAGGCTTTATCTAAGGCTTCCGGTCTTTCTGTGGATGTCCGGATGCAGACTGCAGGAAACGGATGACCCACGCTGGTAAAGAAGCTGCTTTCCTCCGGCAGTGTGCCTGAATCGGATACTACTGCAAACGCGTTCATCTGCAGGTGATTGTAGTCATGAAAGCCTAGCGGCTCGTGCTGAATGACACGCGGATCCAGTTTAAACCCTGACGCTTTCAAACGGTTGCGGGAACGCGGATGACAGGAATATAAAATCGGCATATCATATTTTTCGGCCATTCTATTAATCGCGTTAAATAACGAAAGGAAGTTCTTTTCCGTATCGATATTCTCTTCCCGATGGGCGGAAAGTAAAATATAGCCATGCGGCTGTAAGTTCAGCTTTTCCAAGATTGTTGAGCTTTCAATGTCATTCAGATTTTGATGCAGCACCTCCGCCATCGGCGAACCGGTCACATACACCCGCTCCTTCGGCAGGCCGCATTCATGCAGATACTTCCGCGCATGTTCGGAATACGCCAGATTGACATCCGAAATGATATCGACGATCCGGCGGTTTGTTTCTTCCGGCAGGCACTCATCCTTACAGCGATTCCCGGCTTCCATATGAAAGATCGGGATATGCAGGCGCTTCGCCGCAATCGCGGATAAACAGGAATTGGTATCCCCCAAAATCAATAACGCTTCCGGTCGGATCTGACTCATCAGCTTGTAGGAACAGTGAATAATGTTGCCTACCGTCGCCCCCAGGTCATCTCCTACTGCGTCCATATAGACTTCCGGATCCGCAATCTTCAGATTTTCAAAGAAGATTCCATTGAGCGTGTAGTCATAATTCTGTCCGGTATGTGCTAAAACCACATCGAAATACTTCCGGCATTTATTGATCACCGCGGCTAAGCGGATGATCTCCGGACGGGTACCCACGATAATTAAAAGCTTTAATTTTCCATTATCCTGAAAATGGATGGAAGAATAATCGGTTCTGATTTCACTCATTCTGCTTCCCTCATTACTACTTCTTCAAAAAAGGTATCGGGTCTTTCTGGATTGAAGATCTCATTGCATGTCATCACGGTCACCAAATTCTCGGTTTCAGACAGATTGATGATGTTATGCGTCCAGCCTGGAATCATCGTTACCGCTTCAATCTTCTCTCCCGACACTTCAAATTCAACGAGTTCTCCTGTATGGATATTCCGCTCCTGGATCAAGCCATGACCCGCGACGACAATGAACAGTTCCCATTTACTGTTATGCCAATGCTGACCCTTGGTAATACCCGGCTTACTGATATTCACACTGACCTGACCGCAGTCCAACGTATGCATGAGTTCTGTAAAGCTCCCGCGCGCGTCGCAGTTCATCTTCAATGCATATTTGAACTTCTCTGTTGGCAAATAAGTTAGATACAAGCTGTAAAGCTTTTTGGCAAAGGAACCTTCCGGCATCTTCGGCATCATCAACGTTTCCGGCTGGGCTTTAAATTGTTCCAGTAAATCAACAATCTCCCCCAGCGTGACGCTATGCGTCACCGGCACACAACAATAGCGTCCATCCTCCTTTAAGATCGTTTCTACACCCTCAAATTCACAATGCTGTTCTTTTCCTTCAAGAAGATCAGACATGCCTTCAATCAGATCGTCGATGTACAGCAGCTCCAGCTCCGTTGTTCGGTCATTGACCGTAAATGCCTCATCATTTGCCACAGCCCAGCAGAACGTTGATACCGCTGAATTGTATTTTGGCCGGCTATGTCCCATTAAGTTCGGAAATCGATACACAGCAACCTTAGCCCCCGTTTCTTCAGCATATTGAAAAAATAGTTCTTCCCCGGCTTTCTTGCTCTTGCCATACTCCGATTCCCCAAATCTTCCTGCCAATGTCGCTTGAATTGATGAACTCAGCATGATCGTCGCTTTGTTCCGGTGTTTTTTCAACAGTTCTAATAATGTCGAAGTGAAGCCGAAGTTTCCCAGCATGAATTCAGCCGGATCCTGCGGACGATTGACGCCAGCCAGATGAAATACAAAATCAGCTTTCTCACAGTACACTTCTAGTTCTTCCAACGTGGATTCCCGATCGTATTCATAGATCTCATCGATCTTTAAATCCGGGCGCGTCCGGTTCTTATTCTCCTTGATATTCTTCAGATTGGCAACCAGGGCAGTTCCTACCATGCCCTTGGCCCCTGTAACTAGTATGTTCATTCTACACCGCCTATCATGTTGATATTGTACTATTGGATTAACTTGGATTCAAGAAATTATTTTTAAGCCTCATTTATTGTTGCTTATTAATATCATAAATTAATACTCATATTGATTATTAAAATTGGAATATGGGTATTCAATATCAGTCTGTGCCTCTACAATTTTAATAGCAGTTTTTGCAGTTTCAATATAATCATTATCTTTTGTATTTGCGAGCAACGAATTGAAATCTCTTTAAATATCTAAGATTACACTTTTATTATTTTCAAAAGAATCATCTTGATGTTCATAGAATAAACTTGATATTTTACTTAGAGCAGAAAGCAAAAAAGAATACCCACTATTAATGCTTGATTGAGGAATAAAAGCGTCAATGCAACATTTTCTTAGTAACTGTGCAGCTTCTTTGTATTCCCCTCTCTTAAAAAACTTATCATACATAAGAAGTGCACACTTAGGACATACTTTTAAGGTGTTTAAACCCATTTTCAAAATTAATTCTTGATCTTTCTTACTATCTCCTAATACATTTAATACACGAGCTTTATCAAAATATGCTTGATCATTACCAATCTCTTCAACAAATTCATCTACAAGCTTTCTAATTTTTCTTTTTAATGTAGTTCTTGTATTTTTTTAGTCGTTCTTTTTAATTCATCTAGTAGATAATCAATAGTAAATGAATAAATTTTAGAATCCCATTCCTTCTTTGGAATTTATTATAACAATAAAAGAATTCAGGCAAAAACAAAATGGATGCCTCCTGTAAAATACAGAGAAGCATCCATGTGTTCCGTCTAGTTCAAATATGTGTCCAGGATTCTGGGTACATATCATTTGCAAAGTCCCATTTCTTAGTTTTAGATTTATCTCTTATTAAAAATTCATTAGTCTTTAAAGAATACTCACTGAATGGTTTGCTTAGCTCTGATATTTGTTCGCAATATTTTCTATATTTGGAAGAAATACTTTTTTCATAAACTATACTCATAATTTCACCTTCATTCCTCTACTACTTTTACTAGTCGCTTACTTATTTCATTTTTTTTCACATCAAAAAGTGTGATTTTTTTACACTATTAGAATAAATGCTGTCATCAACGACACGATTTATGTCATGAATGGTTAGTGATTCTAAACTTTAATAACTATGAAGCCAAATAAAAAAGGCCGGATTTTTCCGACCTTTTGAGGTTAAATGACTTCTGGATTTTCAATGACGTGCAGGACATACTGTTCATTTTCAACGTCGACCCTCATCGTGCAGTTGCCTTCATTGCCGCGCTCAATCATCTTTTTGGCAATCAGGGTTTCAATTGTTCTTTGGATATGACGCTTCATCGGACGTGCTCCGAAGACTGGATCAACACCTAATTCAACGATCTTCGCTTTCGCTGCGTCGCTGACTTCCAGAACGATATCCTTCTTCGCCAACCGGCCTGCCAGTTCGTTCAGGAACTTATCCGCGATCTTAACCAGAACTTCATTGTTCAGGGCATTGAAGACGATGATCTCATCAATCCGATTCACGAATTCCGGTTTGAAATATTTGTGTACTTCATCCATGTAATGACGGTTACGCTCAACCTTATCGTGATCAAAGGCATATTGAGAGCCTAAGTTGCTCGTCATGATAATCAGCGTATTCTTGAAATCAACCGTCACACCCTTGTTATCGGTAATCCGGCCATCATCCAGAATCTGAAGCAGGATGTTGAAGACATCCGGATGGGCTTTTTCGACTTCATCTAAAAGTACGATAGAATAGGGTTTTCTGCGCACCGCCTCTGTCAGCTGGCCGCCCTCATCGTAACCGACATATCCCGGAGGCGCACCGATCAGCCGCGATACGCTGTGTTTCTCCATGTATTCACTCATATCAATGCGGATGATCTTGGATTCATCGTCAAACAGCTGTTCAGCCAAAGCCTTGGCAACCTCTGTCTTACCAACGCCGGTTGGACCTAAGAACAGGAACGAACCGATCGGCCGGTTTTCATCCTGAATCTGCGCTTTTGACCGCAGAATTGCTTCGGTGACCAATTCCAGTGCGCCATCCTGACCGATAACCCGCTGCGCCAAAGCATCCTGCAGATGCAGAAGCTTCTGACGTTCGGTTTCAATCAGCTTGCTGACCTCAATGTGCGTCCAGCGGGAAACGACCTTCGCGATCTGTTCCTCATCAACGATCTCCTGAATCATGTGTTTTTCTTTCTTGCTCTGCGCCGCTTCGCGGATCTTCCGTTCTAAGGTTGGAATCGTATCATACTGCAGCTTGGCCGCTTCCTCATAGCGGGCTTCGTTCTGCGCCTGAGTGAAATCCAAACGGGCTTTTTCCAGCTGCTCCTTATACCCCTTGGCTTCGTCCAGCTTCCGCTTTTCCTGCTGCCATTGGTTGTATTTGATTTCCTTTTCCTCTTTCAGATCCGCCAGTTCCTTACGCAATTCTTCTAACCGCTGCAGCGTCTTGGCATCCGTTTCCTTCTTCAGTGCAGTTTCTTCAATTTCCAGCTGCATGATCCGCCGCATCAGCTCATCCAGTTCGGTTGGCATGGAATCCATCTCCACCCGCAGGGATGCGCAAGCTTCATCGACTAAGTCAATCGCTTTGTCCGGCAAGAACCGGTCCGTGATATACCGATTAGACAATGTCGCTGCGGCAATGATCGCTTCATCTAAAATCTGTACGCCATGATAGCTCTCGAACCGATCCTTTAAGCCCCGCAGAATCGAAATTGTATCTTCTACCGACGGTTCATCGACCTGAACCTTCTGGAATCGACGCTCCAGTGCGGCATCCTTTTCAATGTACTTGCGGTATTCATCAAACGTCGTAGCCCCAATACATTTTAACTCTCCTCGCGCCAGCATCGGCTTCAGCAGATTGGCGGCATCCATGGACCCTTCCGTCTTGCCCGCTCCGACCAGATTGTGAATCTCATCAATGAACAGGATAATGTTGCCGTCAGCCTGCTTGACCTCATTGAGCACGGCTTTCAGCCGTTCCTCAAATTCACCGCGGTATTTCGCTCCGGCAATCAACGCTCCCATATCCAATTCAATCAGCTTCTTTTCCTTTAAGCCAAACGGGACGTCGCCATTCATGATCCGCCAAGCGATACCCTCAACAATCGCGGTTTTGCCGACGCCCGGCTCACCGATCAAAACTGGATTATTCTTCGTCTTTCGCGATAAGATCTGAATGACCCGCCGGATTTCTTCATCCCGGCCGATAACTGGATCGATCTTTCCGCTCTTGACATCTTCAACTAAATCATGGCCATATTTCTGCAGGGCATCGAGTTGATTTTCTGCGTTTTGTTCTGTCATCTTCATTCCACCTCGTCTTTCTTCTTCCGCTTTTTCAAGCGCTTTTCGCGTAATGCCTGTCGCTTCCAGAATCGCCTTGGCGACGGCGCTGCCGCCGAACAGCAAGCCAATCAGAAACGCCACTGAGCTCATATACGTTTCTTCATGAGCCTGACTCCACTTCAGCGCTTCCTGATAGGCCTGCTGCACCTCGCGTGAGAGATTCGGCTGGGCTGCAGAAGTGCTGGAAGGCAGCCGTTTCATATAACTGTCGATGATCTGCAGCGTCCGCTGTTTATCCTGATTCAGCCGCTGCCATAATCCGTCGATTCCATCATCTTCAAAAATGGCTTTCAGGCAATGCTCAACATTCAGTTCGCTTTGTCCCTGGGCCTGCGCCAGCTGGATCGCTTCCATCAGGATCCGCTGCAGGCGTTCTGTCATCTGATCAATATTCATAGGATGTCCCTCCTTGTCATCGTTAGTATATCACTTTTAGCACTCTAGTCAATAGAGTGCTAAACAAAATTTTTAAGAAAAGGGTTCGTCTATATCAAACCCTTTAGGACGTTTATTTAAAAGCCTTTTTGAATTTATCGAAGACCGATTCCTTGCCGCCTTTGGCCTGCAGTTTGCGCAGCTTTTCATACATGTCTTTTTCTTCGCCGCTGAGCTTCTTCGGAATCTCAATCTTGACTTCCACTAACTGATCGCCCTGACCGGAACCGCGCAGATCCTTGACGCCTTTGCCTTTCAGCCTGAACTGCTGGCCGTTCTGTGTTCCGGAAGGAATCGACAGCTCCACATCGCCGTAAACCGTCGGCACATCGACCGAGCAGCCTAATGTCGCATCGACAGAGGAAATTGGAATCGTAATAAAGATGTTGCGGCCATCACGCACGAAATAATCATGCTTCATGACCATAATCTCGATATACAGATCGCCGTTCGGTCCGCCGTTAGCGCCACGTTCCCCTTTTCCGGAAACACGCAGCTGCTGACCAGACTGGATCCCGGCCGGGATCTTGACGTCCACGCTCACGCGCTTATGCTCATAACCCTTGCCGCCGCACTTGGAACATTTCTTGCGGATTTTCTTGCCGGTGCCGCCGCAGTCCGGGCAGACGCTTTGGGACTGGAATACGCCAAACGGTGTGCGCTGCTGGGTAACTACCGTTCCTGAGCCATGGCAGGTCGGACAGACAGTGACGTCATCTTTGGAATGCGCGCCGGTTCCCATGCATTGCGAACATTGTTCATCGACGTCAATCGTAATCGTTTCCGTCTTGCCGAAAATTGCATCCATGAAGCTGATCTTCATCTGCATGTAGCGATCCTGACCCTTGCGCGGGCCATTGGAACGGCGAGCTGATCCGCCCCCGCCAAAACCGCCGCCAAAGAATGAACCAAAGATATCGTTCAGATCGTCAAATCCGCCGCTGCTGAAACCACCGCCGAACCCGCCGGCGCCCATGCCATCCATGCCGGCATGACCAAACTGATCGTAGGTCGAGCGTTTCTGCGGATCGCTGAGAACCTCATAGGCCTCATTGACTTCCTTAAACTTTTCTTCCGCGCCCGGCTCCTTGTTGACATCCGGATGGTACTTTTTAGCCAGCTTGCGATAGGCTTTTTTTATTTCATCATCAGAAGCGCCTTTGCTGATGCCCAGGACTTCATAATAATCACGCTTTTCACTCATAAAACATCACCCTCCTGCTACTCTACACTTTTTATGAATCGATCCAGGCCCGCACCGCCGGTAACCCGGATTCGCGGCAGCCTGTATAAATCCATTCCGGGTTTTATTTTACCATATTCTGTCGTAAAAGCCAGCTGAACCCCAGCTTCCTTTAAAATTTCTACTGCGTGATCGTTGACATCGCCAAATGGGTAACAGTAGACAAAGCCGCCATCCACATATTCCAACGATTGTCGGGTATCGTTCACGCCTTCCTCAGAATCAACGCATAACAATCGTCCGCCATGGCCTGCCTTGCATCCACCCTGGTGCATTAAGAAGGAGTGGGACTGGAGTTCCAGGCCATCTTCCCGCATCTGGAAAAACTCATACGGCAGCTGCGGATTCATCCAGCCGGTAATCAGAAATAACGTGGCGTTATAGCCAAATTCCTTCAGCACAGGATAAGCATATTGATAGACAGTCGGGTCACCGTCGTCGATTGTAATCGCAATCGCTTTTTCCGGCACATCCGCCCAGCCCTTCATCATCATTTCTACTTCGCGCATCGTTAACGCAACATAGCCACGGTCCTGCAGAGCCTGCAGCTGTTCGCGGAATTCTTCAACTTCAACGTAATTGACATTGTCCCGGCTCTGCCCATCCGCTTCACTGTAAAAGAAGTGATACATCAAAACCGGCAAGGTCGTAGCAGCCGTTTCAGCGGTTCCCGAACGCTCCAGTGTTTCCTCAGCCTGACTCTTGTCGACCCAAACGATCCGGCCCTGCAGCTCAACGCCGTAAGCTTCTTCTTTCTCTGCATACACCAGCCATGTCTGTTCGGAGCTGGTCGTCAGAATGGTTTCATCATTGTCGTTTTTCATCCGTGTACCGGCCTTCAGCTTCACCGCAAAATCTCTTTCCAAAAGATGATTGGTGGGATTCAGCCAGCTGCCGGAAGGTGTGACCTGCAGCGCGTCGATCAAAACCTGCGCCCCGCCCTCCTGATCCATCCGATCTAACGGAAGATAGGAAGAGGTGATCAGATCTGGATCGCTGATTTCTTTAAGCTGGACTAGCTGTCCCGGCTGCAGTATGGCGAAGGGCTGCAGCTTACCGTCCTGCATGATCATTAACTCAACAGGCTGTTCGCTGCTGACACGGCGGCCGTTGCACTCTTTGACATGGGCGAGCTGCTCATCATTCAAGGAACTCGTCAGCACAGCGCTGCTTGCATCATTCAACTGATCCGCGTTGTTCTTGGGGGTGCGGGAACAACTGCTGAGGGCAACGCTCAAACACAGAAATCCCAGTATGGAAACCAGGATTTTTGTGCGGCGTGAATTGTTATTTCTTTTCCTTGAAGTCGGCATCGACGACATTGTCATCCTGAGCGTCTGTGCCCGCATCAGCGCCCTGGGCACCCGCCTGCTGCTGATACATCGCCTGAGCCATATCGTTGGCTGCCTTTTCAAGCTGATCCATCTTGGTTCTCAGTGTATCCATATCATTGTTATCAATCGCTGTGCGCAGTTCATCACGCAGTTTCTTGACTTCTTCCTTCTGCTGATCTGTAACATTCGCATTTTCCGTATTCAGCGTTTCGTCAATCTGATTGATGAAGGCTTCCGCGCGGTTCTTCAATTCGATTTCTTCTTTGCGCTTATCGTCTTCAGCCTTGTGATCTTCGGCTTCGCGTACCATCCGATCGATTTCTTCATCGCTCAATCCTGAAGAGTTGGAGATGGTAATCGACTGGGATTTGCCTGTTCCCTTATCTTTTGCGGAAACATGGACGATACCGTTAACGTCAATGTCAAAGGTAACCTCAATCTGCGGAACACCGCGGCGGGCCGGAGCGATTCCGCCTAACTGGAAGTTGCCTAAGGTCTTGTTATCATTGGCCATTGGACGTTCGCCCTGCAGAACATGGATGTCTACAGCCGGCTGATTGTCCGCTGCCGTCGAGAAGACCTGGCTCTTGGATGTTGGGATCGTTGTATTTCTTGGGATCAGCACCGTCATGACGCCGCCCAGCGTTTCGATACCTAAGCTTAACGGTGTAACGTCCAGCAGCAGAACATCCTTGACGTCACCGCTGATGACGCCGCCCTGGATCGCCGCGCCTAAGGCTACAACTTCATCCGGGTTGACAGAACGGTTCGGCTCCTTGCCTAATTCCTGACGAACAGCTTCCTGAACGGCTGGGATTCGGGTAGAACCGCCGACTAACAGAACCTGATCAATATCATTCTTGGTTAAACCGGCATCCTTTAAGGCCTGACGGACCGGAATGACAGTGCGGTCGACCAGCGACTTAGTCATGGAATCAAACTGAGCACGAGTTAATGTGGCTTCAAAGTGCAGCGGCCCGGCTGCCCCAGCGCTGATAAACGGCAGGGAAATCTGTGTCTGAACCATGCCGGACAGATCCTTCTTCGCTTTTTCCGCCGCTTCCTTCATTCTCTGCAGCGCCATCCGATCCTGTTTCAGATCAATGCCATTTTCTTTTCTGAACTGATCTGCCATCCAGTCAACAACGACGTTATCAAAATCATCGCCGCCTAAATGGTTGTCACCAGCTGTGGCCAAAACTTCAAATGTACCGTCAGCCAGATCCAGGATGGAAACGTCGAAGGTTCCGCCGCCTAAGTCAAAGACGAGAACTTTCTGTTCTTTATCGGTCTTATCAATACCGAAGGCCAGTGCAGCCGCTGTCGGTTCGTTGATGATTCGTTCGACTTCCAGACCAGCAATCTTGCCGGCATCTTTGGTCGCCTGACGCTGCGCATCGTTGAAGTAAGCCGGAACGGTGATGACCGCCTTGTCGACCTTCTCCCCCAGATAGCTTTCAGCGTAATCCTTCATATAACCTAAGATCATTGCGGAAATTTCCTGCGGTGTATATTCCTTGCCGTTGAGCTGAACTTTTTCGTTCGTGCCCATTTTCCGCTTGATTGAAATGACAGAATCCTTGTTGGTGACAACCTGACGCTTTGCCGCATCGCCGACGATCCGTTCGTTATTCTTAAAAGCGACAACGGACGGCGTTGTCCGGTTGCCTTCCGGATTGGTGATTACTTTGGCTTCATTGCCTTCCATGACGGCAACACAGCTGTTGGTTGTACCTAAGTCAATACCGATAATCTTTCCCATAATTGAAATCCTCCTTATTTATCTGTTTTCTACTTTTTCTATTCGCTGACCTTGACCATCGCGGCGCGCAGAATCCGATCTTTTAACAGATAGCCCTTCTGCAGAACCTCGACGACATGGTTGGGTTCAGCGCCTTCCACCGCTTCCATCATCAATGCCTGATGGAAATTCGGATCAAACTCTTTGCCCAGCGCTTCGATCTCGCTCACGCCTTCTTTCGTCAAAGCATGAATGAGCTGCTGGTAAATCATCTCGACGCCTTTGCGGTAACTTTCCGTTTCCGGGGTCGGCTCAATCGCCAGCGCCCGTTCCAGATTGTCCAAAACCGGCAGGATATCTAACGCAAAGCTTTGGATCCGGTATTTCCGGGTCTGCTCGGCTTCCTGCTGGAGCCGGCGGCGTGTATTCTCCGTATCGGCGTAAGCCTTCAGATATTCGTTTTTGAGCCGAACATTCTCACCTTCCAGCTCGCTGATGCGGGTTTTCAGTTCTTCAATTTCATTTTTCTTGGAGAAAAAACCTTTCTTTTTCTCCTCTTTTTTGTCTTCCTTTTCTTCTTCCTGCGAAGCGTCAGACGCAACTTCCACTGCTTCTTCCGCAGCCTCTTTCGGCATTTCTTCTGCCGTCTGCGGCTGTTCTGCAGCTTCACCTTCCGGTGTTGGATTCGGTTTCACGTCTTCCTTCATCGTCTCTTTTTTCATTTCTTCCTGGTTACTCATGGCTGCCTCCTTTTCCGTATAAACTCTCGATCGACTGACTGACCAGTTCCAGCAGCGAAACAATTCTGTCGTAATCCATTCGGGATGGGCCAAAGACCATCAGCTGGCCTTCCTCATCACCGCCGAGCTTGAATTTACTGGTCACAACGGCCATATCATTCACCCAAACTAGCTGCGCGTTTTCATTCATCTTTAACGCCAGCTCTGAATTGGCAGTCATTCCGATCTGCCGCCACAGGCTTGGATTTTCCATCATAGCCATCAATTCCTTCAACTTTTCAATATCGGCAAATTCCGGCTGATACAACATATTGTTCTGACCGCTGAAATACACATTTTCACTGGCAAACTTGACGAAGGCATTGACAAACGCCTGAAACAACATCTCATGCCGCTTGACATGCGCTGCTAGGATCGGTTTGATCGAATCCATCTTATCGACAACATCTTTGATCAAGGTGCCCTTCAATCGGTCGTTCAGAATCTGGCAGCAGGTTTGAATATCTTCTACTGACAGGTCGTCGTCGAACTGGAACGTCCGGTTCTCCGTATGTCCCAGATCGGTAATAAAGACTGCCACAGCACTTCGGTTGCTGATCGGGAACAGCTTGACATGCTCCAATCGCTGCCGGCTGGCATCCGGCCCCAGAACCCCTGAAGTCAGATTGGTCATCTGCGAGAGAATGTTGCAGCTCTCACGGATTGCATCATCCAAATTCAGCGGCTTGCTGGCCAAATGCTCGCGAACAGCCACTTCCAGCTGATGCTCAAGCTTGTGTTCCATCAGATGTTCGCAATAAAACTTATACCCTTTTGTGGAAGGCACCCGGCCGCTGGAGGTATGGGTCTTTTCGAGCAGGCCCATTTCTTCCAGAACCATCATATCATTGCGAATCGTTGCGCTGGAGTAAGGGAGCTGATACTTTTCCATCAGAGTCTTGGAACCGACCGGCTCGGCTGTCTGAACGAACTCATCGACAATCGCCTTGAAGATTTCAATCCGCCTCGGTGTCAGCATCTCCTCGCCCCCTTTAGCACTCTTTCCCGATGTCTGCTAACAGTATAATCCAGCTCGTTAGCACTGTCAAGAGGAAAGTGCTAATATTTTTCAAGTTTTCAAGCTTTTCGCAGTTCGGTTTTCAAGTTGAAGCTCATACACTTCTACAGGAGGCTTTTTGCCTATGAAAAAAGGAATGACAATTGTTTTTTTTGTTCTGCTGGCCGCCTTGCTCTATTATGGATCGGTCACCTACCAAGCATCCTGCCAGGCCCTGACCATCTGGTTTGAGAAGCTTGTTCCCTCCTTATCCGCCGCCATGGTTGTCATCCGGATTCTGGATGGACAGGGATTGCTGCGCGCCGTATCCCGGCGGCTGTTCGGGTTTACCGAAAGCTTATTTCATATTTCCCCGGATGCTTTTTCACTTGTCTTCGCGTCCTTTTTCCTCGGTTCCCCGGCGGGACAGATCCTGATTGATGATTATGTTCAAAGTGGGCGTCTGACACAAACAGAAGGAAAAAGATTAGCCTGCTGTGTCACCGTCAGCACGCCCTCGTTCGTTCTGATCACCTGCGGTTCAGTCTTGCTGCATTCGTTTCAATATGGTCTGATGATCTGGCTGGCGGAATTTTTTGCGGTGATGCTGCTGCTGTTTTTTACCCGCAGCACGCCGGTCACACTGCAGTTAGATTCAAGCCGCGAAGTCTGCAGTCTGTTTGAGAACCTGAAAGAGGCTGTTGTTCAGGCGGGGATCAGCTTGTATTTCATCGGCGCTTATTTATTGTTAACCTTAGTGCTGCTGAATCTGTTAACGATGAAGCTGCCGGCCTCGTGGCTGCTGCCGATCCAATGTGCCACCGAATTTTCATTAGGCACAAACAATTTGGCCCTGCTGCCCTTAGCGCCTTGGATCAAAGCCCTGCTGATGACACTGGTACTGGGCTTTGCCAGCTTCAGTGTTCATCTTCAGGTGCTCTCCCTCACGCCCCACCTCAAGCTCGCTTATCCCCGGTATTTCAGCTTCCGCATTATGCAGATGGGCTTGGCAGGCGGTGTATTTTTACTCTTGCAACTGCTGCAGCTGTGGCGGAGCTGACTTCTTAAGTTCTTTTCCATAAGATCATCCCCAAGAAAAGCCAGCGTTCTTCATCCGCTTCGTCATCCATGAAATTCATTATTCATTGAACCCGCGTGGCTTTTTCTTCCGTTTTCGACTGTGTAATCATCCAAGTCGCCGCAACTCATGCTCAGTGAACGGATGATCCTTAATTAAATAGTAAAGCGAATTCGCAGCTTTCTTCTCAATATTTGGATATCGCTTCTACTCAAAAACGTTTTGGTAAGCTGCAGCTGAAATTCCTTCCCGTTTTCCTTACAATGAACTATCCTGGAATCTTCTTTTCAAACTGCCGAGATATCCTCGATCGTTGCAGAATCCAGGTCATGATCTTTCAGCATATTTTTAATATGCTTATAACCCATTTAAGTTCGTTTCATCATTTCCTCTTTTTACAGTTTCACAAAAAAAGTTTATGCCTCAAAATCGACTGAGTTTAGAAACACTCTTCCTGATCTTGCATAAACTTTTCGTTATGAATCAATTCTATTGTTTTCACTGCTTTACCCTGACGGTCACAGTAATGAAGCCGTTCTTGTGTTGTGCTTAACCCTTTTCCGTCGGCTTGTTTCCAACAGGTATCCGCTGCCTGTCCTTTTTTTGCGGATTCAGCTCTTCTTCAACCTCATTGATGATCGCCTCTGGGATAAACTTGGTTAAATCGCCATTGTTCAGCGCAATTTCTTTGGAAACGGACGAGGACAGGAAAGAATACCGCGGCCGCGCAACAAAAAATACGGTTTCAATCGTTTCATCCAAAAACATATTGGCCGTGGCCTGCTGCAGCTCGAATTCATAGTCCATGACTGCCCGAATCCCCCGGATCAACACCTGAGCTCCGATGGATTTCGCAAATTCCACCGTCAGTCCATGGCCGACAACAACTTTGACATTCGGCAAATCCCGGGTGATTTCCTGAAGCATCCGCACGCGTTCTTCTTCAGTAAAAGCATTGCGCTTATTCGGATTCTTCATAATCGCGATGATCAGTTCATCAAACACCGAGGATGCACGGGTAATAATATCGAGGTGACCGTAGGTCGGAGGATCAAAAGATCCCGGATAACATGCTCGTTTCATAGTTCTGTTTCCTTTCGATAATAACTGATGCGGCTGATGCCGTAGGTCGCTTCCTTGACTTTGCGCAGCTGATGATACGCATCATCAAATTCATCTTCCTTCAAACTTTCCAAAATCACATGTCCCTGATCGCAGACCAGATTCAGTTCATCGAGCTGCTGCATGATTTTATGCAGCTGCTGCTTCTGATACGGCGGATCAAGATAAACCAGATCAAACTGGACGCCTTCTTGCGCTAACCGCCGCAGCGCCGCAAAGCAGTCGCACTTCCAAATATCGCACTGGTCTTCCACTTTCAAAGAAGCAGCATTGGCTTTGATCACAGCGGCGGCCGCCGGACTGCGGTCGACAAAATAGACATGCTCGATTCCCCGCGAGAGCGCCTCCAAGCCCATGGAACCGCTGCCCGCAAACAGATCCAGCATCATCCCGCCGTCAAAATACGGTCCGATCCGGCTGAATATCGCTTCCTTAACTTTATCCAAGGTCGGCCGGGTCTGCTCGCCTTTCGGCGCCTGAATCAGCCGAGAACGAAATTTTCCTGCAACAATTCGCATTTTTTCACTCCTTGTATGTATAAAGGCGGAGAAACTCGGGCAAGATACTAGTGCATCGAAAGATGCTATCCCCCAATCTTTGTTTCTCCTCTCCCTTTCTTTGGAATTCCCGAGTCGCTTCGGGAATTCTTTTCTTTATTTTAATCTCTTCCATCCTGCCGCTATTCAATTTTCCCTTGGCGATATTGTGAGATCACGGCCTGACCCATTCCAACAGCGACCATGACGGACAGCGTACTGGAACCACCAGCTGAAATCATTAACAGCGGAACGCCCGTCAGCGGAATCAATCCGGTAACACCGCCCACATTAAACAGAAAGTGAATGAAGAAATACATGGAAACGCCAATCAAGACAATACGCCCGCGCTGACTTTTCATCCGGACGGCATATGCGAACATCCGCGCGATAATCAAGGCGTAACAGATCAAGATCAGTAAGAAGCCGAAAATGCCCAGTTCCTCAACAACGATCGCAAGAATGAAGTCGGTGTTGGCGGCCGGAAAGTTGGTATATTTTTGAATGGACTTGCCGTAACCCAAGCCCTGCCATCCGCCGCTGGCAAACGAAACCAGTCCGTTAATCAGCTGAAAACCGGTGCCATATTTATCCGCAAACGGATTCATCGCCGAGGTAAATCGGTTGATCTGATAGTTTTTAAACGGCAGCGCCTCGATCAGATGTTCCCCCATCGGTGAAAGAATCCACACGCTCAGCGCAACGCCGACAATCAGCAGCATCACCAACGTTTTCTGCAGTTTGCTCAGCGCTGGATGATACGGGATCAGAAAACAAATGCAGGCTATGCCGGCCATAACAATCGCTGAACCGAAGTCCGACTGCAGAATCGCAACGATAAAACAGAATCCGCCGACAATTAATAATGGATTGCGCATCAGATCCCGCGTTGTCAGCTTCAGATTGCGGATATCTCCCAGATAGGTCGCCATCACCATGATAATGACAACCTTGGAAAACTCTGAAGGCTGAAGCGTAATCTCCTGACCGGGAAACGGAATCTTGATCCAGGCCCGGGCTCCGCCGACTTCCCAGCACAACGCCAGTAAAAGCAAGACTAAGGTCAGGCTGACAATCGGCGTAATATTTTTTTTCATCCGATCAAATGTAAACCAGCGCGCCATGGTGACCATCCCCAGATAGCCCAGCACCGTAAACGCCAGCTGTTTGATAATCGTTTTCATCAACGTCATCACGTTGCCCGAAGCCAGTCCCATCGTTGCCGAAGCGACCATGAATAAGCCGAACACCGCCAAGATCAGCGTACAGAGATGGATGATCAGATCATAACGATACGGCATGCGAAACGAAGTCTTTTTTTTCTGCGTCAAATTCATCCGCCTCCTGGTGACATTTTACCATAAAACCCAGCCCGGCACAAAAGAATTGAAGTTCGGTTTTTGACAATCAAAGGACGTGACGATCCGGGTTGTTTTCATTATAATAAAGGAAAGAATCGTCGAAAGAGGTCTGTTTTTGACACCAGGAAGAAAAAGAAAGCGCTTAAAAAACAATTTTGGAGAATCTTTCGTTAAATTTCCCTTCCCTTCTTTTGATTTCTTGAGTATTATATAAAGTGAGGTAGATTTTATGAACATAAACATGGATACCATTGTTAAGGACAATGACGTTCATCTGCGCGATAAATCGGCGCCGGTGTCTTTGCCGTTGTCCGAAGAAGATAAAAATACGTTAATCGAGCTTTTAAATTACGTCAAAGAGTCGACGGATCCGGATTTGGCAGAAGCGAAAAATCTGCGCCCGGCAGTCGGTATCGCCGCCATTCAGATCGGTGTTCCCAAGCAGCTTTTGGCCGTGGTCGTCGATGAAGAAGACAAAAACGGCAATCCTGTGCATTATGAATATGCTTTGGCCAATGCCAAAATCGTTTCCCAATCTGTTCAGAATTCATATCTGAAAACGGGTGAGGGCTGTCTGTCCGTTTTGGACGATCATCCCGGCTACGTCATCCGCAGCGCGCGGATCAAGGTCAAGGGTTATGACATGCTTCAGGATCGTGAAGTGACATTCCGGGCTTCTGGGTATGTTGCCATTGTTCTGCAGCATGAGATCGATCATTTCAGCGGCATTCTGTTCTATGACCGAATTAATCCGGATGATCCTTATGCGCCGGTTGAAAACGCCATTGTGATTGAATAATTTTCCTTCATATCCGGCGGATCGATTCCGCTGGGATTCCAACGCGTAACCATAAAATCAGAAAACTCATTGTTCGTGGCTGCCGCGGGGAGCTGAAGGATCGACTTCAGGCCATCCCGCGGTTTAGCTGTGACATCGCTGCCGGATAAGCCGGCTTTGAATAAAAACTAAACAAATCATTAAAAGACAGGTGCAATGTTTTTTAAGAATAAAGAAAAGAGGTAAATAATGAAAGAAAATAATGCAGCTACTCCTGCAAAAAAAGCACCGAGAAAATCAACACCCCGAAAGAAACCGGTAATCGCCAAAGTCCTCAGCGAAGTCGCTGAACCCTCGTTTCATCGGGATACTGATACGCTTATCTACGCCTTAGGCGGACTCGGTGAAATCGGTAAAAACATGTATTGCTTCGAGCATCAGGATGAAATCATTATCGTCGATGCCGGCGTTCGATTCCCGGAAGAAAATCTGCTGGGCGTCGATTACGTCATCCCGGATTATTCTTATCTGATTAAAAATCAGGCAAAAGTCAAAGCGTTAATCATCACTCATGGTCACGAGGATCACATCGGCGGGATTCCGTTTTTCCTGCAGTCAATCCGCCTGGATAAAATCTACGCCCCGCGCTTTGCCTGCTCGCTGATTCAGAAGAAGTTGGAAGAACGGCGGATGAGCCGGCAGGTGAAGCTGGTTCAGATCAATGAGGATTCACGGATTACAACGAATCACTTCCAAGTCGGCTTCTTCAATACGATCCATTCCATTCCGGATTCCTTGGGCATTCTGATCAATACCCCGAACGGCCGGATTGTTGAAACCGGTGACTTTAAATTTGACCTGACGCCGATCGGCACCAACAGTGATTATCAGAAAATGGCCTACATCGGACAGATCGGAGTCAGCTTGCTGATGAGCGATTCCACCAATTCCGAAGTTTCCGGCTTCTCCATCAGTGAGAAAAAAGTCGCGAAATCGCTGCTGGAAATCACCCGCAAGACACCGGGACGTTTAATCGTCTCTACGTTTGCTTCCAACGTTAACCGTGTCGGCCAGATTCTGGAAGCGGCAGTGGCCTGCGGACGCAAAGTCGCGGTCTTCGGCCGATCGATGGAAAACGTTGTCCAGATTGCACGGAAGCTTGGTATTATCGCGATTCCGGAAAAGTATTTCATCACCCCGGATCAGTTAAATTCCCTGCCGGCCAATAAGATCTGTATCGTCTGCACCGGTTCCCAAGGCGAACCGTTGGCGGCCTTAAGCCGGATTGCCAACGGAACCCACCGCTGGATCAAGATCATCCCCGGCGACACTGTCGTCTTCTCTTCCAATCCAATTCCAGGCAATGCCGTCAGCGTATCGCAGGTTGTCAATCAGCTGACCCGCGTCGGCGCTAACGTCTTAGTCAACAGTCCGCTGACCTCGCTGCATACAACCGGACATGGATCTCAGGAAGAACAGAAGCTGATGCTTCAGCTGATCAAACCGAAATACTTCATGCCGGTGCATGGTGAATACAAGATGCTGCGGATCCATGCTGAAAGCGCGATTGAAACGGGAGTTCCGCGTGAAAATACGTTTATCTGCGCTAACGGCGATGTCCTGGTTCTGCGCGACGGTGAAGTTTTCCAGGCTGAAACCCGCATTCAGACCGATGATATTTATGTCGATGGCAATGATATTTCCGGTTTGAGCACGGCCGTTCTGCGCGACCGCAAAATTTTGGCCGACAACGGTTTGGTCGCGGTCATCGTAACGATTGATTCGCGCACAAATAAAATCCTGTGCCGGCCGAACATCGTTTCCCGCGGCTTCGTCTTTATCAAGGAAAGTCAGACGCTCTTAAAAGAAGCGGAAATGATCGTCTATGAAGCCTTGAAGAAAAAGATGATGCAGAAAACAACCTTCGGCGAATTAAAGAACTGCATCCGCAGTTCTCTGGAACCGTATTTGTATAAGAAAACCAACCGCAATCCAATTGTGATTCCGGTCATTCTGAATCAGAAAGCGGCCATGCTGCAGATGCAGCAGAAACGGGAAGCTGCGGCGGCAGCGCACAAGGATGAAGACAGCGCTATCAAACGTACTCGCAAGCCAAGAAGCACTCCGGTGAAAACCAAGAAAACAAAGCCGGAGGAGGGTGAAGCTTCATCCCAGTTCCATTCCAACACCAAGATAAACAACGCTGAATCCTAATCGATCAGCGTTTTTTTCAATCTTCCCTTTTAACCTGTTATTAAAATCAATATTTTATAGGTGGAAGCAGACAAGGCTAATCTGTTTTAAACAAGAAAAGGAGCACAGTGATGATTTATTTTATCCGGCATGGTCAGGCAGATTATTCTGAAAAAGACTCCAAGATTTATCAAGGCTTCGGCAATCACATGGCGCCGCTGTCGCCAAGGGGTATCCAGGAAATCGAAGAAACCGCGGCGGATCCCCGGCTGCATCAGGCGAAACTGATTTTATCCTCGCCCTACGTCCGAGCTTTGCAAAGCGCTGCCATTCTTTCCCGCCGTCTGCAGCTGCCGCTGCAGGTAGAAACGGATCTGCACGAATGGCTGGCAGACAAGCGATACCATTATCTATCAGAAGAACAAGCAGCACTTCATTACAATGAATTTGTGACTTACAATGGCATCTATCCTGATGATGCAGAAAAAAACTGGGAATCCATCCCAGCGATGCGCCAGCGGGTTCTTCATGTCTTGGCTCGCTGTCGTTCTGTTTCTCCAATCATCGTTGTCTGTCATGGTATGCTGATTCAGTCACTCTGCGGCTATCACCCTCAAAATGGTGAAATTGTAGAATTCAGTTTATCTTCTGATAACGTTGATTAAGAAAACGGATTTCAAGCTCCTATTCAATAAGGAACGAGAAATCCGTTTTACTTATCTTCAATCTTTTGCTTTTAAAAGTGTTTCTTATTTAAGTGTATCGATTCTGTTTAAAACAGAGTTTTTTAATCATAACTAGAAACGAATTCTCACTGTAATTTTATTTCGATCAGTTATTATAGATATATAGCTTTATATTGCTGGAATAGGCGGTTCTTATGGCTAAGAAATATACAATTATCGTATCCATTCTAATGATTCTATTCCTGATTATCATTAATAATGCTTATTTCGTTCAAGCTTCAGAATTAACGATCGGCAGCATTAATCAACAATACTATACGAGTTTCAACAAACTCGACTTTACATGCAAATCCGTGAACTCATTTTCTCCGTTCAATACTAACAAATCTATATTACTTCGTTCAGATAATTACGATCTCAATCTTGTAATTGAAATTACGGGTTTATCTGATGAAGGCTTCGATCTTACTCATTATAATCAGAAATCATCCAATGCGAATCGTTTTATGAAGTAACGAACCTCTCTTCCGCCTATTATATCAAGCAAATTAATGGTGATTTTAATGACTATAATGCTTATTGCGTGACTCCCAACGCCAATATATGGATATCTTTCTCAAAAACAGAGTTAAAAATAGATGAGATTATAGACCTATTATACGAAATAATCCATCGATCCTTTTCATCATCCATCCTAATTTTCAGTTAAGTTTCTATACTACTGTAAAGCCTCTTTATGCCTGAAATTCTTCTCACAATATTCTACAACAAAATTCAGATAAAAAGATTAGCTCTCATAGTTTAAGTTGTATTCAATTTCATTCACTTTTAAACGCTTCTTTCTAGAAACGAAGTGATGACATCCGCCGGTCCCTGCTGCTCACAGGCTGCAATTACTGTCCGCGCCCGCCGCAGAATTTCAGGTTTGGCATTGGCCACGGCATAACTGTTGGGAAATTGCTCAAATAGGCACAGATCATTCAGATCATCGCCAAAAACAGCGATTTCCTCACGCTGTAAATCCAACAGTTTCTGCAGCTGCTTTAATGCTGACGCTTTATTGCACGTTTGCGGCAGCACTTCCAGATTGTGCGTAAACGCGGAGGTCAGCGCAATCTCCGGAATGTTTTCAAGCTGACTGCGAATTTGATGCAAAGCGTCCAGAGAAGCGCTGCGCATTTCAATTTTAAACAGGGGTTCGCTGAGTTCCGCCAAACTTTCCAAACGTCGATAATCCGCTTCAAAACTGCTGAAAGGTGTATTCTGCGATGTCTTGCCGCAGCCGGGAATGGTGAAATAGCGCTGATAGTGCTGCTCAATCGGCAGAAACGTATATTTCAACTCGCCGCTGTAAATCGTCGTTAAGACCTCCGGATGGCGAAGTTTTGGCATGATGCGCTCCGCTAATTCCCGATCCAGAGCCTGCACAGCCCGGATCTGACCCTGGGGATCACGCAGTTCTGCCCCATTGAGATCAATCATCCAGCCTTCAACCTGAGATCCTTCAAGAATTCTACGGGCAGCCGGGGCATTCCGGCCGGTTGCCGCGCAGAACTCAATTCCTGAGGCCCTAGCCTGACGCAGAGCCTGGGCAACACGGGGATAAATCAGCTGGGTATGGCGATCTAAGATCGTACCGTCAAAATCACAAACGATAAGTTTCATTGAAGCAGCCTCCTATTCCTTGACTTTTATTTTAACTGAATCGGACAAAGAAAAACAGCCCTTGCGGACTGTTTCAGGTTATTTAATTTCGATGATCTTCATCATGTTGGCGCTGCCTTCACCCGTCGGATAACCCGCGGACATGATCAGCAGCTGCCCTGGCTTCAGGCCATAGCCCTTGGCGATCGTGCTTGCCAATTCGTCATCGTTGGTCAATTCGTTCTGAATATCCGAGAAAATCGGCGTTACACCCCAATAAGCTTCCAGCTTGCGCTGTGTGCTCTTGGTAAAGGTAACGGCCAGAATCGGAACACACGGTCTGAACTTGGAGATTCGCTTCGCTGTCGTTCCACCCTGAGTGAAGACAACAACGGCCCCCACGTTCTGCAGTGTCAGCGTGGCATCAGAAACCGCGATCCCGATCGCATCCTGCACTGTTTTGCGGCTGGACTTGATCGAATGATCCAGACGTTCCCGATATGGGATAATTTTTTCCACTGCTTCGGCAATCGTCGCCATCGTTCTGACCGCTTCCACCGGATATTCACCCGCTGCGCTCTCACCTGAAAGCATGATCGCATCGGAACCATCCAGAACGGCATTGGCAACGTCGCTGGCTTCCGCTCGGGTCGGACGCGGATTGGACATCATGGATTCCAGCATGTGCGTTGCCGTGATGACCGGTTTGCCCATTTCATTGGCTTTATGGATAATCGTTTTCTGGTAGATTGGAACATATTGCGTCTGAACTTCCACGCCCAAATCCCCGCGCGCTACCATCACGCCGTCAGCGACTTCCAGGATGGATTCCAGGTTGTCAAAGCCTTCCTGGTTTTCAATCTTAGCGATAATCTGAATCGTCGGCTTGCCCATTTCAATCAGAATTTTCCGAATCGCCAGAACGTCTTCAGCCCGTCTGACAAACGAAGCGGCGATGAAGTCAACATCCTTTTCACAGCCAAAACGGATATCCGCATCATCCTTTTCCGAGATAAACGGCATGGACAGCTTGACATTCGGTACATTGCAGCCCTTGCGGGTCTTGATCACACCGGAATTTTCAACGCGGCAGGTTAATTCCTGTCCATCGCTTTCCAGGATGGTTAAACGCATTTTGCCGTCGTCGATCAGAATGTAGTTGCCAGCCTTGACGTCTTCAAACAGTTCCGGACAGGCGATATGGAAACGATCATGGGTGCCTTCGATTTCTGCCCGGCAGATCTTGACAATATCCCCTTTGGTGAAATCCGCTTTGCCGTCCTTAAAGATTCCGCAGCGAATTTCCGGTCCCTTGGTGTCCAGCATAATGCCCAGATTGATGCCGATCCGTTCGCTGACGTCGCGAATCATATCAATGCGTTCGCCATGGGTCTTGTGATCCTCATGCGAAAAGTTGCATCGAACGATATTCATGCCTTCCTTTGCCAGCTTTTCCACCATTTCCGGGGTATTGCTGGCAGGGCCTAACGTACATACAATTTTAGTCTTCTTGCCTAACATAAACTTCCTCCTTCAACTTATACTAATCGGTCAAACAGACGATACAGATCTTTTCTTGAATGCCGTGGGGAAGACAGTGCTTCTTCAATCGGCATCGAAGTGACCTTGTTGTCAATCATCCCGACGCAGTGTCCGCCGACACCCTCCATCAGCAGATCGACCGCCTTTTCGCCCATCATTGAGGCTAAAACACGATCTCTCGGCGATGGCGAACCGCCCCGCTGCACATGTCCCAATACGGTCGCCCGCCCGGCAAAGCCGGTATTCTGGGAAATCTTGCGCGCAAGCTCGTCGACATCTGCGATCTTTTCTGAAATGACAACGATGGCATGACGTTTCTTCACGGCTTTGTCCAAGTACCGCAGCCGTTCCAGAACATCCAGCTCATCATAGCCCGTTTCCGGTGTGATGACGATCTCGGCTCCGCAGGAAATCGCAGCCCAGACCGCCAGATCACCGCATCGATTGCCCATCACTTCAACGACGGAACAACGATGATGCGAGCTGGAGGTATCACGCAGTTTATCCACCGCCTCTACAACGGTGTTCAGCGCTGTATCGAAACCGATCGTAAAATCCGTGCCCGGAATGTCGTTGTCGATCGTTCCCGGCAGGCCGATACAGTTAATCCCCAGTTTCGTCAAAGCCATGGCGCCTCGATAAGAACCATCGCCGCCGATCACTACGATCGCGTCGATCTTCGCGTTCTGCAGCGTCTGCACTGCTTTTTTCTGTATTTCCAGGTCTTTGAATTCCGTTAACCGGGCCGATCCCAGCACGGTGCCGCCCCGATTCAGAATATCGCTGACGGTGGATTTATCCATCGGAATGTAATTGCCCTCGACTAAGCCGCGGTAACCGTCTTTGATGCCCATGACCTCAAAGCCATTAGCCAGCGCCACGCGCGTTACCGCCCGGATTGCCGCGTTCATGCCCGGAGCATCGCCGCCGGACGTCAAGATTCCGATTCTTCGTATCATACGAATACCTCCTGTCATTTCCCGTATATCATAGCATTGAATTTGAAAATTGTGAAACTAAATCGACGTGTTTCGGCGATTTTTTCCAGTGATTTTCATCTCTTTCGACAAGGCTTTTATGCGTTCCATAATTCTAACCGCTTTCAATTCTTCCTTCTCTGATTTCTGGTTGTACATGTAGTGATTTTCCAAAGAATCAAAGTTTTCATTGCTCGTAAACCAGGTTAGTTTCTGCGCGTCCATGCGCTCGTTGAATATCGGCAGCAGCACCTCATCGCGCAGCCAGGAGGTCACGCTTTCCGCCCCGATGTCATCAAACACCGCGAAGTCCGCGCGCTTCATTTCATACAGCTCATCCTCGAAGCTGTCGCGATCATCCAGCAAGCCTTTGATCCTGGAAGCCATCGTCGGCACATGCACAAACACGACCCGCTTACCTTGTCTAGCGAAGCTGTTGCAGGCACAGGCTGCAAGATAAGTCTTCCCCACTCCCGGCGCGCCAAACAAATAAAATCCTTTTTCCTGCGGCGCCAGTAAGGCCTGTGAAATTTTTGCCACCGCCAGCGCATAGGCCGGCTCTTCCTGATCAATATTAATGTCGGTAATCGAAACCGACCACAGCCGCTGCGGCAGGTCATTGATCCGATAAGCCTGTACGTGCTTCTCAGCCTGCTGCCTCTCTTTAGCATAACGGCACGGCCGAACCTGCAGCGTCAGAAATCCTGAATAGGTCAGATCCAGCACCTGTCCGGTTTGTTTCTGCCGGCACTGCGTCAGTCCGGTACAGTTCTGGCACAAACTCAGCTGCTCAATCCATTGATGAAAACGGTAGGGATAGCGGTCGACCCAGCTGCTGTCCAGCTGATTCTGCTGCAGAAATTTCTGAACCAGCGGATGCTGCTTCAGCTTAGCTGCCAGTTCCTGTTTTTCTTTGAGCTGCTGTTCGTTCAGCTCCACTGACCATTTTACAGCTTCCATCCCTTAACCCTCCTGCTCACGCAAACGACGGCGTATCTCTTCAAATTCTTCCCGATCAAAATCCGGCTCCTTCTCAGCTTCTTTTTCTTCCCCGCTCTTCATCTGGACATAGTAGTCCGGCAGCACATCCTTGCGGTTGGATTTGCGGCCGGCATTACTGCGCGGCTTCTTCATCTCGGCCATGGCTTTCTCTGGGCTGTCGATTCCCGAGCGGATCCATGCGGCAGCAATCGAAGCGACAAAGTTGGGCACCAGCTTGTTGTCGCTGATCGAAAGCACATATTCCAATAACAGATTGACGATTTTCGGATCCATTTTCATCTCAGTGATCAGCTTCTCAATGATCCGCTTATCGCCATCCTGAACCGGGACGCCGTTCTGTTTTGACTGCAGAAAGGCCACTGGGGGCAGATCGTAGGGATCATCAGTTGCTTTCTTTGCCGGCTTCTTCGCCTTCATGACAAACGCCATCGAGCGCAGTTTCTCCCCATCCAGCGTATTGCTCGCATTATCCGTACAGCGGCCGACCAAAATCAACATCTCATCCGCGCCTAAGCCATACATCGTTGCCAGTTCGCCGATCAGCCGCAGATTATCATGCGTGCGGGCTTCAATCGGGAAGACGAGGTTGCTCGCCCGGCCTAAGAAACGTTCATAATCAAAGTGGATTGCCGGATGATCCCCGGCGTCGAAATTATAGGTCGGCTTGATTCTGGAGAACTGCTCTTCACTTTCGGCATCCCAGTTTTCGATAACCGAGCTTTTGAATTGTTCGGTAACTTCATCAAAGCCTTCCCGCGACAGTTCAATATGCGCCAGCTTATTCATCGAAAGCTGATATTGCTTCGCGCCCATGATCCGCGCATATAGCCGGCCTAAAACCTCATGCTTAAAAAACCGGTCGGCTTCTAGCGGCGGATACAGGACATAGATATAGTTGTCCTTGCCTTCACCGGTTTTCATGTAGCTGCGCATCAGCATCATTTCTTCCAGCTTGCGCCGCGCCCGCTCCAAGACGGTGATATCCATATTCATGATCTGACACAGCCGGCCATGCGGTTCAAAGGAACGCTGGTGCTTAGCTTCGCTGATTAACGTCAGATACAGCGCTGCCCCGGCACAGCCGACTAGCGGCTGATACAGAGACATCAATGAGTTCAGCGCGTCGGCGCCCAGCGGCCGCAACACTTCACTGCGGTATCCGTCTTTCGCTTTCAGTTCCATCTTGTTTCTCCTTGATCCACTTTAGAATCTGCCTTTCCATCGCTTCAAGATTCCCGTCATTGACAATCACGCAGGTTGAACGGCGAATTTTTTCTTCCTGGCTCATCTGTGCAGCCAGCCGTAATTCAGCCTGCGCGCGGGAAATGCCGCGGCCCTCTTGCAGCCGCTGAAGAATCATTTCCAGGGGCGCGCTGACCGTGATGATCTCATCGAATTGATTGTCCATGCCGGCCTCAAAGACCAGCGGCACCTCGGCAAACCAGAGCGGCTGTTCGCACGCCTGAGCCTGACGGTTCAGCTCATCCAGAATCAAAGGATGAGTGATCGCCTCCAGTTTCAGCCGAAGATCCTCCGCCTGAAAGACCAGCGCCGCCAGTGCCGCCCGGTCAATCTGCCCCTGATCGGTTAGAATTTCAGAGCCAAACGCTTCTATACAGCGCTGATAGCCGATTTGTCCCGGCTGCATGATCTGCCGGCTGATCGCATCGCAGTCAGCGACCGCATACCCCTGTCTGCGCAGGATCGCACTCAGCGTCGACTTCCCGCTTCCGATCACGCCGGTAATCGCAGTTTTGATCATATTCGATTCCCGTTCCTCTCTTTTTCTGACAATGCGGACAATAGTAGGTGCCCCGCTGGGCCACCGTAATTTTCTTAATTTCGCCCCCGCACAGTGGACAGGCTTCGCCCTCGCGGCCATGCACCTGAATCTGTAATTGAAAGCGGCCGGTCACTCCCAAGGAGGACGTATAACTGCGGATTGAACTGCCTCCGGCTTCAATCGCCAAGCTCAGAATCTGCCGGGCTACTTCCGGCAGCGCTTCAAGCTGGGCTCGGGTCAGCTGATCGCTGCGCTTGCGCGGATCAATCCGCAGCGCAAAACAGATTTCGTTGGCATAAATGTTGCCGACACCCGCGACAAAGTGCTGATCCAGCAGACATTGCTTTATCGGAAGCCGGCGTTTTTTCAGAAACGCGCGGCAGTAATCCGGATTAAACTGATCGCTGAACGGCTCCGGTCCCAAATCATGAAAATGCTCCAGATCCCCATCCAGTTCCAACAATTCCATCGTTCCGAATTTGCGCGTATCGTGATAGCGCAGCTGCGTTCCATCATCCAGACCCATGATCACATGAACATGCTTGGACAGTGGCTCTTGCGGCAGCTGCACATAAAATTTGCCTTCCATCCGCATGTGGGCGATGAAATACAGATCATCCATCTGAAAGATCAGATATTTCCCGCGCCGTGAAAACCGGCGGAAATGCTGCCCGGTTAAACGCCGGCAGAATTCGGCTTCCTCCATTTGAATCATTTTCGGCACCCGCACCTCGACGTGCTCAATCCGGCGGTCTTGGATCAAAAGCTCCAGCGTGCGGACTACCGTTTCAACCTCTGGCAGCTCCGGCATCTTATTTCGCCTCGTACCAGGTCTTACCGACCTTCGTTTCCGCCACCAGCGGCACCTTCAGTTCCATCGCATGCTCCATGCCTTCCTGAATGACGGCGCACAGCGCATCCAGTTCAGTTGGCAGCGCATCAAAAATCAATTCGTCATGCACCTGCAGAATCATTTTGGATTTCAGACCTTTCTCCGCCAGCGCTTTGTCAATGCGGATCATCGCCAGCTTGATCAGATCAGCGGCCGATCCCTGAATCGGCGCGTTCATCGCCGCCCGTTTGCCAAATTCCCGCGTCATGTAATTCTTGTCGTGGATTTCCGGCACTTCACGCCGGCGTCCCAGCATAGTCGCGGTATAGCCATGCTCCTGGCAGAATTCAATCACCTGATCCATGTACTTGGAAATGTTCGGATAGCTTTGCAGATAGCGTTCAATAAATTCCTTGGCCTGAGCCCGGCTGATATCCAGCTGCTGCGACAGACCGAAATCAGAGATTCCATAGACGATCCCGAAATTCACCGCCTTGGCTTGGCGGCGATGCTGGGCGTCAACCTGATCCAGCGGAATCTGGAACACGTCGGATGCGGTTTTGGTATGAATGTCAACGGCATGCCGGAAAGCCTCCAGCAAGCCCTGTTCATCCGCCATGTGCGCCAGCATCCGCAGCTCAATCTGCGAATAATCGGAAGCGACCAGGACATTGCCCTCACTCGGCAGAAACGCCTTGCGGACTTCACGCGACTGTTCATCACGGACGCTGATGTTCTGCAGATTCGGCTCGGTGGATGACAATCGGCCGGTCTGGGTTGCGCATTGATTATAAATCGTATGGATCCGGCCATCCGGATGGATGTATTTTTTCAAGCCTTCCGCATAGGTGCTGTAAAGCTTCTGATATTTTCTGAATTCCAGCAAATCCGCGATAATCGGATGGATGCCGAGCAGCTTTTCCAAAACATCGGCCGACGTTGAACGCTTCTTGCCGCTGGTTGGCAGTCCCAGTTTATCAAACAGGACCTCGCCCAACTGCTTCGGGGAATTAATGTTAAAGGTTTCTCCCGCTGCGGCATAAATCGCATCGGTCAGCTCATCCAGGCGGGCCTGCGTCTGACGGGCAATATCATCCAGCGTCTGCCCATCGATCCGAATGCCTTCTTTTTCCATTTTATACAAGACGGACGCCAACGGCATTTCCACTTCATAAAACAGCGCACGCATTTCCATTTCGTTCAGCTTCGGCTCGCTGTCCTTCCACAGCTTGTCGATCAGCTGGATTTTCTGGGCACACAGCTGCTGATGAAGCTGCGGTTCCGGCAGCTTCATCTTGCCAGGTTTGCCATACACCTCATCCATCGTCACCCGTTCATTGAATCCGAATTTCTCGCGGATCTTCTGATCGCTGGTCAGCGTGGAATCGCACAGAAAGGCTGCAATCATCGAGTCGATCCGCATGCCGTTCAGCGTGAGTCCAGCCCGGTCAGCCAAATGCAGGCAGGCCTTGACATCGTATACGATCTTCGTTTTTTCACCCGCCAGATAATCCAGTAAGTTTTCATCCTGACGGACATTCTCAATCGTCATGTATACACCCTGACCCGCATACGCCAGCGCCAGCCCATGAACATCGGCAAAATACACTGACGGCTGATCCTGATCAAGCACCAGAACGGCGTTATCCTGCATTAAAGTCTGCGGACAGCGCTGAACCTCAGTGATCGTCAACGCCGGGATGTCCGGTGTGTTGGTCTCGGCCTGCTGCTGAATCTCAGAATCCAGCTTATTCGCCAGCGAGTTCATTTCATAGCGCACGTAGAACTGACGCAGCGGTTCAGGCGTAATGTGAAAGGCAAACTCTTCCGTTTCAAACGGAATCTCAACATCGGTTTTGATCGTCGCCAGCTTCTTGGACAGCAGCGCCTGCGCTTGAAAAGCTTCGACGTTTTCCTTCAGCTTGCCTTTCAGCTGATCCGTATTGGCAATCAGATTTTCCACGGTTCCAAACTGTTCCAAAAGCTTTAAGGCCGTCTTTTCCCCCACCTTGGGAATGCCCGGAATGTTGTCGGATGCATCGCCCATCAGGCCCTTGAGATCCCGGATCTGATCCGGTGTGATTCCCATCTTTTCCTTTAAGCTGGCGACCGTCATTTCCTCAATATCGCTGATCCCTTTTTTCATCAGCCAGACCGAGGTCGTATCATCGATCAGCTGCAGCATATCGCGATCCGAGCTTAAAACATTGATGTCCCAATCCGGATATTTTTTGATCATAGATCCGATGATATCATCGGCTTCGATATCCGTCATTTCAAACTGCTTGATCCCGGCGGCTTCCAAATATTCCCGCGCGATCGGAAACTGCTCCACCAGAGCCTCCGGCGTTTCCTTGCGTCCGCCCTTATATTCAGCGAACAGCTCATGCCGAAAGGTATGCTTGCCCTTATCAAAAGCGACCAGCATTGCATCCGGCTGGATGATCTGCACCGCCTTGTTGATCATCATCGCAAAGCCGTAAATCGCATTGGTCGGAATGCCGGTTGAGGTGGACATTGGCCGCATAAAGGTTGCATAAAATGCTCGAAAGAGCATGGAATTCCCATCGACTAACAACATTTTCTTCATGGATTAATCTCCTTCTGTTTTTCAATTTGATTCAGTCTTTATTTTACCATAAGCCCCGGTGAATATCAAAACAAGCGCTAACGTCTTTCCCGCTTTCCTAGCCCCAACAAAACCGCCTGAAACTGTTCACACTGGGAAACGGCAGCACTTCTGCAAAGATCCGGCGCAGAATAAAAAACGCAAAGAGAATCGCTTCCCTCTGCGCTGTTTGATCAAAACATTCTAATTGAATCCGTACCTTGTTTATTCGTCATCCTCTGCGGCATCGGCATCCGCAGCCGGTTCCTGAACTGCCGGATTCAAATCATCTTCCGCCATGCTTTCCAGCTGATTCAGATTTTCGACCATGATCGACATGTAATCTTTATTATCCTCACGCTGATCTGCCGATAAGCTGGACAGATTGCTTAAATCCACCCGCTGCAGATTCAATTCCTCTGACAGCTGATTAAACAAAGCAAGCATATCCTCGGTCATATTCGGTTCATAGGCGATATACTTGACATTATCCTCCATGATTTTGGTCTTGATGATATCCAGCTGCCGGGCATTGGGCAGCACGCCGTACTTCGATAAAATGACCGGATAGACCTGAATCCCGTAAGTCTTCTGCCAGTTGCCGAAGCTAGCAGTCATCGAAACGAACTTGATCGTCTTCTTTTCATTTTTCAATGTGCTGGACAAACTCTGATATTCCGCATCCAGCCGCACCAGCTCGCTTTCCAGCTGACTGTAATTTTCTTCAAAATAACGGCTTTCCTCGACATAGTTTTCACACAACCAGTCACGGATCTCCTTCGCCATGCTCGTCATCGCGATCGGATCCATCCACAGTGTCAAATCCTTTTCATTGACGTCAATCGCATCGAATGCATCGCCCTTATAATACGCACTTTCGACAAACTGCTCAACGTCGTTGGCGATAACGCGGGTATAACGCTTAAAAGAATAGATTGAATTGTTGACCGACAGATCCTTCACGGCAGCCGAGCTGGATGAACGGATTTCCGGCAGCACCAGCTGAAAATACGGTTCGAGCTGACCGATATGCAGCACCAGATCCGCATCCTTCACGCGCTCTTTCAGATCCGCGGCGGCACTGGCGCGCTGCACGATCACCTCGTCCTGCAGACTTTGAATTTCAATTCGGTCACCGCCGATCTTTTCCAGAAGATATCCCAGCGGATAAACCGTATATACTACCTTTTTCTTATCGGTTGCGCAGCCAGTCAAAGACGTCAGCAGCAAGCCCAGAAGAACGAGAAGAATAATTTTCTTTTGCATGGATGGTCCTCACTTCCTTTTAGGATTATAGCATATTCTGCCCTTGAAAAAAACCCTCTTCCGCATGCCTTCTTCCCGTCCGCTGTATGTTTGAAAAGTTGACTTTCAGATCAGCCAGTCCCGCGGTTTAGAGCGGATCGGCCGGGTCTTGCCAAATCGCCGCATCAGCCATTGTTTTTCATCGATCAGCCCGTCTTGCTCCAGAATGACGTTATGCCGCTGTCGGTACAGATCCTGATGACGGTGCAGCTTCAGCGGCAGCCGGCGCGGATGAATCAGCCGATACAAATAAAATTGTTCTGCCTGATAAGTCCGCTGACGCCAGCTGAGCACATTGACAAAAAACAGAAATCCAAACACACCCAGCGTCATTGGATTGCGGTTCATCCATTGGACAAACACAATCGGCGTCAGAATAGCCGACACTACAAACGTTAACGACTGCGCCGTTTTATACGGCAGCCAGCAGTGCCGCAGCGATTGAACGATTCGGCCTCCGTCCAACGGATACAGCGGCAGAATGTTGAACAAAAAGACGGAACGGTTGATGTTCAGCACCCATTCCAGCATCACCGGTGATATCCAGCCCAGCTGGGCCAAGCCGCCGTAAAGCAGCGGAATTAAACCATGCATCGCCAACCCGCCCGCCAGGATCACAAGCTCCTCCCATCCGTCCCGATCACCGAAATGTTCCAATGTCAGCGCTAAACCAAACGGCAGAATCGAAAGCTGGCGGATCGGATAATGGAAGAAGCAGGCCCAGAAAGCATGGCCGCTCTCATGCAGCGCGAGAATGAAAAAGATATGAGCTAAAGGCGTCGCCGCGTGAGAAAAAAAAGCCAGGGCTGCCACCAAGATGGTAAAACCGCTGACTTTGATTTTAATCTTCATCGCCCATTGCCCGCTGCAGCGTCACCGGCTGGCCTTGTTCGCTGAATTCCAGGTAAACCGCATCCTGCACGGCCCCGATTGCCGTCCCCTTTAAAATCCGGTCGTTGGGATGGACCTGAACCTCCATCAGCGCACCATAGGTCACTAAGACGCCGTTATCCTGTTTCACCATCACGATGGAACCACTTTCCTGCTCGCCGATATACAGCACTACGCCATCCGCGATGCACTGCACCTGATTGCCCTGCGCCGGCTTATAATAATGATCCTGAATCAGCTCATAGCTGACCGTCGCAGCCACCGGCTGATCCTTGCCAAACCAGGTTTCAAACGGCAGCCATGCCGATAAGGATTTAAAATGCAGCTTTTCCGCAAGCGCGTCGATCTGTTGGAGAACTGGCTTCGGATCAATCCATTGCTGCTTCTCGTTGATCATCCAGCCCAGTCCCAGGCTTGCCCCCACCATCGCCAGCATCGCTAAGCCGTAAATCAGTGTAAATAACGGACTCCCCGAGGCTTCATAAGAATGGCTTATTGGGGTTTTGCGGCGGGCGGATATGCGTTTTCTGATATGTTTGATCTCACTCATGGCTGATCTCCTTCCCTGTTACTACTGTATGCTGTCATCCAAAAGAAAAAGAACGGCAAACCGTTCTTTTATTCCTCCTCGGTAGGCAGCGGATCATAGCGCTCATTGCGAAAACGAACCAGGTTGACGATCACCCGCAAGCTCATAAACACAGGAATAGAAATCATGATTCCAAGCGGACCTAACAGCATTCCGCCCGCAAACACACACAAGAGCGTCCACAGCGGAGGAACCTGCGAGCTGCGGGAATGCACGATCGGCGCAATGATGTAGGCATCCACCATCGACAGCACGCAGATCCCGCCGATCAAAAGCAGCACATTGGGCAGCGGCAGCGTAAGCGAGGTCAGGATCCCGATAAAATTCGCAATCGTCGCCCCGAAATACGGAACGATCAGTCCAATCGAAGTCAGCAACGCGATCGTGACCGCGCTTTTATGTCCGATCAGCATATACAGCAGCGAATACTCAATAAACTTGATCGCCATCAGCATGAGCATCGAATGCAGATATCCGCTGATCTCCGCATTGACGGCACTCAGATAGATCGGCAGTTCCTTGTCAATCGTACGCGCTAAGCTAAAGATCGTCTTGCGGATCTTCTCAAAGTCAAACAGCACATAAACCGAAATGATAAACGCAAACACCGCGTTGGTCAGAAAGGAAAGCACCTTGGATATCAGCTGCGGCAGGATTGCCGAAAAATTCGGCAGCCAGCTCTTGGTATCATTCAAAAGCGTCGTAATCTGCTGGAAAATCCCAGCGACCAGAATATTCGGCACATTTTCATTGATTTCAACATACTGCTGATAAAGCCAGTTCAAGCCGGAAATCATCGAATTGATCAGCTCGGTCGTCTTATCATAAACCATCGGCACGACCATCATCAGAATGCCGATCAAAAGCATCAGCATCCCCAGACAGACTAACGGGATGGCAATCTTTCGGGATACGCCCTTTTTCTGCAGAAATTCAATAAACGGATGGACGACATAAGCGATCACAAAGCCGACCAGAAATGGGGTTAAGATTAACCGCAGCGTCGTCAGCCAGCTCATCCAGACATTGGAGGTCAGCGACAGAAAATACAGGATCAGCAGGATCAGCAGGACCTTTAAAAGATTCTTCAATGACAGCTGTTCCTTAAAATAGGCGTTCATTTTATGCAGCCAGCCCATGCGTCATCCCTCCCCTTACGTGCTTTTATTTTAGCATTATTCAGATCAAAAGAAAACCGAAAGAACCTTGAAACGGAAAGCTGAAATCCGAAGATAGAAGAAAAGGACAAAAGGATTTTTCCTTCTGTCCTGTCGCTGACCTGGCTTAAAGCGCTGTTACAGACCTGCGTTAAACGAGCGAAGTTCCGCCGTCAACAACGACATGCTGACCGGTGACATAGCTGGACGCATCGCTGGAGAAAAACAGAATCGGACCGCTGACTTCCCCGCGCCGTCCCGGCCGGCTCATCGGACACTGAGCGCTGTAGCCCTGTAAGAAAGCTTCTGATTTGAACAGCGTATTCTGCGTCATTTCCGACTCGAACAGTCCCGGGCAAACCGCATTGACGGTAATGTTGAACTGACCGTAGGAACAAGCCATACCCAAGGTCAGACCGAGCACCGCCGCCTTGGACGTATTATAAGCATGACGGATAAACATGTCGTTCTTGTCGCCGATCAGCGCGTTGACCGAGCTGATGTTGACAATCTTGCCATAGTTCTGAGCTTTCATGTGCGGGATCACATACTTGCACATCAGGTAAATGCCTTTGACGTTAATGTTCATCGAACGATCCCAGTCCTCCTGACTCAAGGTGTCGACACCGCCGCGCACCGCAACTCCGGCGTTGTTGAGCAGAATGTCAATTCGGCCAAAATGATCAATAACGGTTTCGATGGCCTTTTCAATGCTGGCTTCATCCGTAACGTCGCAGCCGACCGGCAGCGCATCAATCCCTTCCGCCCGCAGCTCCTGAGCCAAGGCTTCCAGTTTGTCCTGACGGCGGGCAAGCAGAGCCACATTAGCGCCCGCTTTGGCATACGCTCTGGCTGCATCCGCGCCCAAGCCGCTGGACGCTCCGGTTACCACAGCAATTTTTCCAGTTAAATCAAACATCAGTAAATCCTCCTTCCGGACAGATTTCTGTCCTTTGTAAGTTCAGTATAACAGGAAATCCTGATTTTGATTTAGGCATTTATTAAAATATGCCGTAATTTCACAAGTTAGAAAATGAACAATGAAAATAACCGGAATTTTTTTCAAATTCCGGTTACAACTAAAGAGGAATATCCCATGAACAAGTCTGTATCGTTACCACAGTGAATTGAAATGGACTCGAGATATTCAAGCAAGCCAACTTTGGAAAACCGATTATTCATAGTATTCTCGAAAACTCTACCTAGAAGATAACCCCTAAATCAATCATTGATTCAGATGGAGCATTTTCATATGACCAACTGGCAAAGCATTGTGGGTACCACCGATTACAGCTGAAAGGAAAACTAGTCTACAGCAGCTTGAGGAAATTTCAGCTGATGGAGAACAACGAAAAATAGCTGATCCGGCTCAGGGAAATCAAGAAACTTTGTTATAGAAATACATGAAATACTTTAAAGAGTGAGTTTTTGCTCCTTATATAGCGTTGTTTCTCTAATTCGAGTCCCTTTTGTTAAATAAAGCCTAATTTTTCAAAGCAGTTATCGGAACAACATATACACCGTCAGGTCTCATGTATGCCGCATTTGACATACCGCATATCACAGCCATTACAGAAGGTACTTTGCCATTTTCCGCAGCGATTTTGTCTCGTATATCAATGAGATTCGCTGCTGCTTTGTCAATTTGATTTGCGCCAAGTTTGATCTCAAATGCACACCATCGACCATCTTTCAATTCAACAACAGCGTCAATCTCTCGATTAGCATAGTCTTGATAATGGAAGACTTGCGCAGCAAATGCCTCTGCATAGATTTTTAGGTCTCTTTCACAAAGCGACTCAAACAAGAACCCGAATGTCTCAAGATCGTTAATCAGTCTATCCGGAGTCGCATTCAATAACGCACACGCCAGCGCAGGATCGCAGAAATGTCTTTTTTCTGCTTGCTTTACACGTACCGAAGAGCGGATATTCGATGAGAACGGCTTTTGATTATCCAAAAGGAAAAGCCTCTCAAACACATCAAGATATTTTCCTAAGGTGTCATAGTCAAGCGATTCGTCATCAATATCTTTAATATCATTCTCCAATTTTTTCTTGGTAGCTGTTGTGCTTTCATTTCTCGCAAGAGACCGCAGCAAAAGCCGCATCTTATCGATATCATACTTTATACCGTCGATCCTTTGCGCATCATCTGTCAATATAGTCTCGATATAAGACTCGGAAATCAGTTGCGCATTTTCAATCGGAATGTCCATTGCACCGGGAAAACCGCCACGAACAATATAGTTTGCAAGATCTCTCAAGGCCACTTCACCGGTCAATGCAGGAGTCATTTTGCCTTCACATAAGTCTTCCAGTGAAATCTTACCGGAAGAATCACCGGACTCATAAAGGGACATTGTACGCATTCTCAGTTTTCCAATACGGCCCACGCCGCTATGCACTCTTTTTCCTTTCCTCTTTGGGATAGATGAACCAGTCAAAATAAACTGGCCGCGCAGCCCTCTTTGGTCAACGGTATAACGAACTGCGTCCCATAGAGCTTCTACTTCCTGCCATTCATCAATCAATCTTGGAGTTTCACCTTCAAGGACTAACGATGGGGACATTTCTGCCAATCGTCTATTCTGAAAATTGTTTGCCGAATCTGCAATGAGGAACTCACTGTTTGCGTGATAGGATGAAATCCAGGTTTTTCCGCACCATTTCGGTCCTTCGATACATACAGCACCAAAGGTGTCTAAATATCGCTCCACCTGTTTATCCATAATTCTTGCTTTGTATTTCTCTACATCAGCAATTTTATTCACGTCGTATCCCGCCTTTCTATCTAACTATTATTATACCACATTAGGCACAATTCGCTAATATTGTTCGGCATAATTCAGCTTGATTATTCGGCATAATTCAAAAGTATTGTTCGGCATAATTTTTAAATTTTATTCGGCATATTTTCAAATTCCTAAACACTTAATTAAAAATGATCTGTTTATTGAACTTTCAGCGCCCGCATCGAGTTGAGAATCGCTAACAGCGTTACTCCCACGTCAGCGAATACACCCATCCACATATTGCTTTTGCCAAACAGCGTCAGAATCAGCACGCCGATCTTGATCGCTAAAGAGAAAACAATGTTCTGACGCAGAATCGCATGGGTCTTGCGGGAAATTTGGATCGCCGTTGCCAGCGCTGCCGGATCATCTTTCATCAAAACGATATCCGCGGCTTCAATCGCTGCATCACTGCCGACGCCGCCCATCGCGACGCCCAGATCCGCCCGCGCCAGAACCGGCGCATCGTTGATGCCGTCACCGACAAACGCAAGTTTTTTGCCTTCCGGCTGAGCTGCCAGCAGCGTTTCCACCTGTTCAACTTTATCCTGAGGCAAAAGCTGGGCATAGACAGTATCAATACCGATTTGAGCAGCCACCGCTTCCGCAACCTTGCGGTTATCACCAGTCAGCATTACGGTATTGCGGACACCTGCCTGTTTCAGCTGGCTGATCGCAGCAGCGCTGGTGTTTTTGATCACGTCGCTGATAACCAGCCAGCCCAGATATTCCCCTTCCTGAGCCACATGGATGATCGTTCCGATTTCTTCCACGGCTGGACAATCCAATCCCTGAGCTTGCATCAGTTTTGTGTTGCCCAGTGCCAGCTTCCGACCGCTGACTTCAACCTCAACACCCTGTCCGGAAATTTCTTTATAGTTGCGGATTTTTTGGTTGTCAATCGGTTGGCCATACGCCGCAACGATCGAGCGGGCGATTGGATGATTGGAATAGGCTTCCCCATAAGCAGCCAGCTGCAGCAGGGAGTCGGCATCCGCATGAACAGGCTGAATTCGGGTGACGGAAAAAGTACCCTGTGTTAATGTTCCAGTCTTATCAAAGACAACGGTATCAACGTCTTTTAAAATTTCTAAGAAGTTGCCGCCCTTGACCAGAATGCCCTGCCGGCTGGCGCCGCCGATTCCGGCAAACAGCCCCAGAGGAATGGAAATAACCAAAGCACACGGGCAGGAAACAACTAAGAAGGTCAGAGCTCGATACAGCCAGACTTCAAACGATCCCATCTGCAGCAGAAACGGCGGAATCACAGCGACAAGAATCGCCGCTATGACCACTGTCGGCGTATAAACACGGGCAAACTTGGTGATGAAGCGCTCAATCGGTGCTTTTTTAGAGCTGGCATTCTCGACCAGTTCAAGAATCCGTGAAACTGTAGATTCACCAAATTCTTTTGTGACTTTCACCTGAACGACACCGCTGAGATTGACCATTCCTGCCAGAATCTCATCGCCGCTCTGCGCATCCCGCGGCAGACTTTCCCCTGTCAGGGCAGAGGTATCCAGGGAGGTTTCCCCTTCCGTCAGGATGCCGTCCAGCGGGACCCGCTCACCTGGCTTGATTAAGATCATCTCGCCGATCATGACGTTTTCCGGATCAACTCGCATTTCTTTTCCATTCCGCACAACCGTCGCATACTCAGCCCGGATATTCATTAACGAACCGATGGATTTGCGGGATCGGTTGACAGCATAGGACTGGAACAATTCGCCAATCTGATAGAAAAGCATAACCGCAACGCCTTCCTTGTAATCTCCGATCGCAAAGGCTCCGATCGTCGCCACGCTCATCAAGAAGGTTTCATCAAACCACTCTCCCTGCAGTACGTTGCGAATAGCACTGTACACCACTTCCCCGCCGATCAGCAGGAAGCTGATTAAAAAGAGGATGAAGACATAGCTTTCCGCCTGCAGAATAATTCCTGCGATGAAAAATCCAATTCCGATCAACAGCTTGGCATTTTGCCGGAAGAAGCTTTGCGGCTTGGCTTCGGGTTCTGGTTGTTTCATTCCCGTTTTCATCTCTACCACCGCGACTTCCGGTTCCAGTTTCTTCACGACAGCTGTAATCGCTTCAATCAAGGCCTCACGGTCAGAGGAAGGTTTGGCATCAACCAGCAATGTTTCCGTTGAGAATGTGACCGAAGCTTCTTCAACCTCCGGCATGGCATTGACTGCGCGCTCGATTTTAGCTGCACAGTTGGCACAGTCCAATCCTGCCAGACGCAGTTTCAGCTCGCCTTTTACCGCAGAGTGATCTAGAGTTGGAATTTCTTCATGATCATGACCGCAGCTGCACCCTTCTTCATGATGGTGATGTTCATGTTTGCCATCGCAATCAGCATGGTCATGATGATGATCATGACCGCAGCCACATTCTTCTTCATGGTGATGATGGCCGTGTTCACCATCGCAATCAGCATGGCCGTGATGATGATCATGACCGCAGCCGCAGCCTTCATCATGATGGTGATGGTCGTGTTTGCCATCACTATCAGCATGGTCATGGTGATGATCATGACTTTCTGTCTGTGCATTGGATCTTACCCTATCTTTGCCGTCGGTTATTTCAACGACGTTGATATCCGGCTCAGCCTTCTTCACCGCTTGAATAATCTGTTCTTTTTTAGAGTCGCCTTCAAACTCGACAATCATCTTTTTATGAACAAAGTCAACAGTAACTTCATTCAAGCCTTTAATTTTGCCAACCTGGCGTTCCACCTTCATCGCACAATTCGGGCAATCCAGTTCAGGCAGCGCATACACTTCTGTTTTCATAGTTTTTTCCTCCAGCTTTCGTGTTGGATGTTCCTTGACAAGGAACAGGGCTGATGAAAACGCAACAGAGATTCTGTTATATATGAACATGTGTTCATATGTTTTCTGTTCACATTATAGACTACTGAGATTCGATTGTAAATAGGCAAAAATATTTTTTGTGATTTTTTTGCTTACACTTATTATTCTTCCCCCGTTTACTATAAAAATGAAAAAAGATCGCCGCAGCGATCCTTAACCAAACAGTTTCTGAATAATATTCTTTTCCTTGAATTTCGGCAGTGTTGCTTTTTCTCCCAGCAGGCGCTGAGCGATAACGGTATAGCATTGCGAAGTGATTGAGCTGCGCTTCAATGCCATCGGTACGCCGCGGTTGTTGCAGGCGATCAGATTTTCATCCTCATAAACCAACCCGATAACCTCCAAGCCCAGCCAATCGGCGGCTTCCTTGACGCTTAAGGAAATTCCTTTTTCAATATAACGCGGATTAACGCGGTTCATCACCAGCCGAATGGTCGTCTTGCCTTCCTTCAATAAAATACCGATCACACGGTCGCTGTCCTGCAAAGCCGCGATATCCAGATTCACAACAATCAGCGCTTCATCAGCGCAGCACATCGCATATTGAAAGCCCCGCTCGATGCCCGCTGGCGAATCCAGCAGAATAAAATCAAACTGATCCCGCAGCTGATCGACCACCGTCGTCAGATCTTCCAGCTTCAGCCTTCCGATATTCACGGTTCGGCAGGCTGCCATCAGATAAAGATTTTCACAGCGCTTATCCTGAATCATTGCCCGGCCTAGCGGACACCGGCCTTCAACCGCATCCTTTAAATCATAAAACACACGGTTTTCCAAGCCCATCATCACGTCCAGATTTTTTAAACCCAGATCCATGTCGATCATACATACTTTTTTGCCTAATGACGCCAGCGCGATGCCGAGGTTGGCGCAGACTGTCGTTTTGCCGACGCCGCCCTTGCCGCTGGTGATCATGATTACCCTTGCCACACTTCTTCCTCCTTCAAACATAGACTTGTGCATCTCTGATTCTCATAATACACACAGACTTTCGCGAAATTTGTCATAATCTGCCAGTCGCTGTCTGAAATCTTGATGCGGGCATGATCCAGTCCCAGCGCGATCAGCTGACACGCCGGATCAAAAAGCCGGATCTGTCCGGCTACGGTGCCCAGCACAATTAACGGACCGCCGCCGCGCATTTCAATCTGAATCGGCTGGCGCACATCATGAAATAAAACCGCAGCGCCTTCCAACTGGATCACCTCGCCAGCCCGCAAAGGATCGCGAATCAAACTGAGCGCTCCCTGGGCTGCCGGTTTTTTCTGAATGTAAATCCCTCGGCACACACAGCCAGTCACCTGCAGGATTTCAAACAGTTGTTTTAACCGTTCTGCGCCGGGATCGCTGTCAAAAAAAACTTCGGCTGGATGACCATTGCGGGTCTGCAGCAGCCGAAGCTTGGCCTCCAGCTCCACTGCCTGATCCTGCCAATGATGGCATTCCATGCGAATTGTGAGTCCGGAGTTCTGGCCGATTATTTTAACTGTTCCCATCTGAGCTTCTCCCCTTTTCTGCGGATGGACTCCCGCCGAATCTGCAGGGTCTGCCGCTGATCATTCATCCAGATCACAAGCAGAAGCGGCGCCAAATTGCCGACAAGCGTCGTCACCAAACGCTTGCTCAGCCATGTCATTAAGGACATCGCCGACAGATTGCTTGCGGTCATGTAGAAGTATATCAGAAGCTCTTTGACGAAAATGATCGAAAGTAAGAGAATCATCAGTTCTAATAACGAAGAACTGATATGTTTGCTCCAAATATGAATAAGAAAGGCACACGCCAGGCAGACCAAGGTACTGAGCATGAAGTGATCGCCGCTCAGAAAATCAAAGACCAACCCTGCGAGAAACGCTGTGAACAACGAATCCAACAGATTTTTCTGCCGCACTGTCAGCATCAGGGCACAAAAGCCCATACTGGGAATAAAGACGGAATGAATCAAAGCAAAGTCAAATGGAAACAACGCTGTCAGAATCATATCGGCAGCCAAACATAAGCCGATAAAAGCTGCTTCGTAAATCACTGCGCTGCCCCCTGGCGGCGAACGACGCAGACATAATTAAACGATTGGAAATCCGCGGCCGGGCTGACATAAATATTCATGCCGACGGCATTGCTTAACTCTTCAACCTTGCTGACGTTGCCGACTAACAAACCAGATGGAAAGACGCCGCCCATACCGCTGGTGACAACCCGCATCTGCTCCGTCACCGTCGCTCCGGAGTTGAGTAATTTGACAACAAAACCTTGCTCATTGCTGTCATACTTTTCCAAAATGGCGTCAACCGTCTTTCCTTCGCCGATTTCAATCTTTACGGACACTTTATTTAAGCCGTCCTCGGAGGTAATGAGCTTGACCGTTGACGTATGTTCAGTGACCTTCGTTACTTTGCCGATCAATCCTTTGGGCGTAATCACGGCATAGTTCACTCCAACCCCATCGGCACTGCCTACATCCAAAGTTAACAGATTATTCCATGCTTCCTGCGAGCGGGACAAAACAGTTGAAGGAATCAGATCGTAATCGGAAACGATCGTCTTTAATTCGGCGATCTGTTTTAATTCTTCAATCTGCCGCTGCGATTCCGCAAGCTGTGCCTGCAGTGAGGCGATCTGATCAACTTGAGTCCGAAGCAGATCATTTTCCTGACGGACCTGCCACAGCCGGGAGAAGGAAGTAAAGAAATCCGTCACCGTCGTTACCGGATAATCAATCAATGAGTATTTAATCATGGAAAAAGCGTTATACCCCTGCCGGCTGATTTCACTGAATGGCGTTGTGACGCTGACAACGTTCAAAATCAAGGAAAGCGACACAGTAATGCCGATCAGCCAAAGCAGTATTTTTTGAAAACGATTCAATTTCATTTTATCACCTGCGTCTATTATACGGTGATTGATCCCGAACTTCAATCTAATAATCCATGCGCGCGAAAGCTGAAATACTGAGTGGCGCTGACGATTAAATGATCCAGCAATTCAATCCCGATCAGTTCCCCCGTTTCTTTCAAGCGCTGAGTAATGATTCGATCCGCCATGCTGGGAGTCAGATCCTGCGATGGATGATTATGCACGACTAAAATACGGCAGGCTGACGTCAGCAAAGCTTCTTTAAACACTTCGCGAGGATGAACGATGCTGGCGTCCAAGGTTCCTTTGAACAACAGCCGGTGTTCTAAAATGTGATTTTTGGCGTCGAGATAGATCGCTAAAAAATGTTCCTGCTGCTTCCCGCCGATCTCCCGGCCCAGCCAGTTCATCAAGGCTTCGGGATTGGAAACCACGTCGATATCCCGGGTTCGTTCTTCACTGATCCGCCGCGCCAATTCAAAACAAGCTAAGATCTCCAAGCCGCGAACCTGACTGATCCCTTTGATCTGCATCAATTCTTTCAGCGTCAAGCGGGACAGCCCGGCAACGCCCTGACTTCGGTGCAGCAATTCCTCGGCGATCATCAGACTGGAAGAACCGGGGACGCCGCTGCGCAGGATCAGCGCCAATATTTCTTTGTTGGAACAATGCTCAATTCCCTGCTGCAGCGCTTTTTCCCGCGGCCGTTCTTCACAGGGCATTTCTCTTACGGTTGTGATGTACATCCCTCCAATACAACGGCAGTCTGACCTTCTTCCAGCTGTTGACGCTGCGTTTCATTCAGCGTGCATGAACGTTCCATCCATTCGTAATCCAGATCAATCATCCGCTGTTTGCATTGCCGGGTCACCTGTGGATCCAGGCTCATTCCCACCGCGACAATCTGGTATTGATCCCGTGGATAAACAACGGGCGTAAACCCATCCTGCTCTAAAAATGCCGTCAGCTCACGAACTGAGCTTTCCTGGGCAAATACCCCGGCCTGAATCCAGCTTAGAGTGGAAGTGGAAACAGCTCCGTTTTCCGCATTAACCGGCGCCGCGGGTTCCGCACTTGGTGTGACCGTGACTTCCAGAGCATCCTGGGGAGCTGAACTTGTTTCACTGATCCGGGCAAACAGACCAAAATACAGAACGCAGAAGCCCAGCGACAACAGTACGGCCATCATGGTTACGATTGAACTTTTTTTCATTTGGCTTCACCTCTGGTATCAGCCTATGAAAAAGTCAAGCGATTCAGTCAGACTGCTCACTTACAATATTCGCTGAAAATTTGATTTTGCCTGTCTAAAAAACCAAAAAAAGGAGATTTTTTCTCAAATTTCTCCTTTATCCTTTATTTTTGTCTGTGAGAGATTTGTTTTCAAGGCTTCAGGATCTTCTGAAGCCGCTAAGGCCAAAGTGATTATCTGAGCCAAAAGCGGTTCAATTTTCTCTGCGCGGCCTTGATGATCTTCAAACTGAACTTGTTCGATCAATTCTGCGCTGAGGACCGCCAGCCGCTTTATCGCCTTATACCGTTCCATGATTTTGTTCCTTTTCATTCTGATTCAGAATCATCGCGACAGCCTGAGCAAAAGCTCCCTCCTCACAGCTGCCGACAAGCTGATCCACTTGCGTTTTAACCGCCTCCACAGCGTTATTGGGCGCAAACGACAAGCCGGCTTCCGCCAACATCTCCCGATCATTGTTGCCGTCCCCGATCGCCGCTAGTTCCTTAAGCGAGATGCCGCGTTTTTCGCACAGCTGCCTCAAAGTCAGCGCTTTATGTACGCCCTGCGGTGTAATATCCAGAAACCCAGGTCCGGAACGAGTCAGCGTCACATCACGGAGCGTTCTGCGCGCCGCTGCTTCAATTTCATCTAATTGATCAGGATCTCCAGTCAATCCTGCCATGCATGCGGGTTTTTGGATATATGAAAAGAAATCCGAGCCGACCACAAGGAAATCTATGCCGACAATCGTGCGGTCACTGTCAAGCGAAGCATCATAGCCGTCGGCTACCATCAGATCTTCCTGCTGAACCGCCAGGGTTACTCCGGAATGGGCATCGGAAAACTGTTTCAGCATTTGAATCTGTTCAGCACTTAAACTATGCAGCACCGTACGGATACCGCTAAAACAGTCAATGAGTTCCGCGCCGGCCGAAGCAATGATCATGCCGCCTTTTTCCTTCATCTGCAGCTGAGCTTCCAATTTCCGAACTCCGGCATAAATTCGCGCTGTGGCCAGCACGAGTTCAACCCCCTGCTCCCGCAGCCGATCCGCCGCGGCCAGGTTCACCGCAGGAATGGAATAAGTTTGATGAGAAAATAATGTGTTGTCAATATCAGATGCTAAAATTCGAATCATACACTTCGCTCCTTGCCGCCCCTCTGTTTTCCTGCTTTTTAAGACTGCAGAAACCGAACGGTGTAAATTTTCTATGTTTTTACTATATCACAAATTGCTAAACACGCGAAGTCCCCAATGAAAAAGAGGAATGACCGCAGAGAATTTTGTTCTGCTCCATTCCTCTTTGCTTTCGCTAAACCTTCAGATCAATCTACGATCTCGCCATTGACCAAAACATGACGGATCGTTGTAAAAATTGTCAGCGGATCCCCGTCCGTCATGACGATGTCGGCATCCTTTCCGACTTCTAATGAACCAACCCGATCCTCAATGCCTAAATGCTTTGCCGGATTAATTGTAATCGCCTTGAGTGCTTCCTCGTGATCCATCCCGGATTTGACCGCCAACCCAGCCGACATCGCCAAATATTTTAACGGAACGATCGGCGCATCGGTGACGATTGAAACCTGCAGCCCCGCCTTGCTTAACACCCCCGGGGTGGTAAAGGTCATGTTGCGGATTTCAAACTTACTGTTGGCATGCAGATTCGGTCCGACTGCCAGCGGAACGTTGGCCGCCTGCAGCTGCGGAATAATAAACTGCCCTTCGGTCACATGTTCCAGCGTCAGCTTCAAATCAAACTCCTTGGCGATTCGAATCGCCGTGCAGATATCATCGGCACGATGAGCATGCGCCTTTAACGGCAGCTGCTTGCGGACAACCGGCAGCATCGCATTCAGCTTCATATCGAAAGCCGGCCGCTTCGCCGGATCCTGCTGAGCCTCGCTGAGCTTCATTGAATATTCGTTTGCCTTAAACAACAATTCACGCAGCTTGGCCGCCGTCGCCATCCGGGTATTGTTGTTTTTGCCTTGATAACAGCGCTTCGGATTCTCACCGAAAGCACACTTCATCGCGACCGCCTCTTTGACGATCATCTCATCCACACAGGTACCGACCGTTTTGACCGCCGCAAAGGTTCCGCCCACGACATTCGCGCTGCCCGGACCCGTTCCAATTGTCGTTACGCCCGCGCAAACGGCTTCTTTAAATGAAGGATCAAACGGATTGATCGCATCAATACCGCGCAGCTGCGGCGTAATCGGATCGGTGGATTCGTTGGTATCGTTGCCCTCAAAACCAATCCCATCCTCATACAATCCAATATGACAATGACAGTCGATAAATCCCGGATAGATGTCCAATCCGGAAGCATCCATCACCTCGCACTCCGAAGGAACTTCAAGCTGCTCGCCAATCGCCGCAATCTTGCCGTTGTCGATCAGGATATCCGCCGTGATCGTTCCCTGATCAGCCATCGTATGAAGCTTACCGTTTTGAATCAGTCGCATGACTTAAGCCACGACCTTTCCATCAATGATGACGACTTCCGGCTGGGCGGATACTTCAAAACAGCTGCCCTCGATGACCAGAATATCCGCATCCTTGCCGATTTCCAGGGATCCAACGCGGTCTTCAATTCCGATATGCTTCGCGGCATTGATCGTAATCGCTTTTAATGCATCCCATTCCTTCATTCCGGATTTGATTGCCAGTCCGGCACACAGCGGCAGATACTGCTGCGGAATGACTGGAGAATCCGTGATGATCGATACCTGACAGCCCGCAGCCGCCAGAATTCCCGGCGTTTCAAAGGTTTTGTTGCGCAGCTCAAACTTGCTGGCATGGGTCAGGGACGGTCCGACGGCCATCGGTACCGGCTCATCCTTCAGTTCATCCACGATCAGATGGCCTTCCGTCACATGTTCCAGCGTCAGCTTAACATTGAACTCCTGCGCAATCCGCAGCGCTGTAAAAATATCATTGGCCTGATGCGCATGGGCCTTTAACGGCAGCTCGCGGTGCAGAACCGGACGCAGCGCCTCCAATTTCACATCCAGCGGCGGCAGCTTGGATTCATCCTCAGCCGCGGCTGTTACCTTGCGGTCATATTCCTTTGCCTTTAAAAGCATTTCCCGCAGTTTTGATGCCGTCGACATCCGGGAGTAGTTATTTTTATCTTTGTAGCAGCGCTTCGGATTTTCACCGAAGGCACATTTCATCGCGACTTCCTTTTTTACGATCATCTTGTCAACGCGCTTGCCAACCGTCTTGATCGCGGTAAAGGTACCGCCCAAAACGTTAGCGCTGCCTGGACCCGTACAGACCGTCGTAATGCCGGCCAACGCCGCCTCGCGGAACGTCGGATCCATCGGATTGATGCCGTCGATCGCCCGTAGCTGCGGAGTCAGGATATCTGTCATTTCATTGCAGTCATCCCCTTCAAAGCCGATCCCGGAACCATCCAGGCCAATGTGGCAATGCGCTTCAACAAAACCCGGATAGACATTTTTATCCGTAGCGTCGATAATCTCACAATCCTGCGGTACGATTAAATTCTGACCGATGGCCGTGATCTTTCCATTTTCCGCCAAAACATCCGCAAGATACGGTTCCTCATGAACCGCGTCGTGAACCCAACCATTTTTAATACAAATCATAGTTCGCCCTCATTTCTTTCAATAGGTTCATTATACAAAATTTTACAAAAAATGAAAGTGACAAAATCAAAATTTCATCACTTTCATTTCTGTTACATTTAAGTTGATTCGTCAGCCAGTTTTACTTTGCACTGGCCTTTTATCCCATTTTTTATGATTCTGTCTTTTCTGACAGACTTAAGGTTTTTGTCAGCGAAGCCGTAAACAGCTCAAGAAAACGCTGAACATCGACGTCAACCGCCATGTGATGATCCTTCTGCGGATCGTTGAGCCGGCTTAAATCCGCAGTCGTACGGCCTCGCCCGGGCCCTTCGAGATCGGCCTTCAAATTGACCGGCAGGGTTGTGATGAGCTCCGGATGCAGCGCCGCCGCCACCGCCAGTGGATCATGCAGCGGACAACCCGCCAAACGGCGGCGGTCCGTCTTATAATAATCGAGATAGAACTGCATTAAACCGCACACCAAGTCTGAGGCTTTCGTTTTTAACTGCTGCAGATTGTCAATCTGTGCCTGATCATACAATGTTTTCAAAGTCACATCCAGTCCAATTAAAACTAACGGAAGTCCGCTGCTCAGCACCTCGGCTGCCGCTTCCGGATCCACGCGCACATTGGCTTCCGCAAACGGTGTTTCATTGCCCGCAACCGTTAAAGCCCCGGCCATGCAGACAACCTTGCCAATTTTATTTTTAAAATCAGGATGGCAGCGCAATACTTCAGCCAGTGTTGTTAAAGGTCCGGCTGTCAGCAAGGTTAATTCAGAGCCATACCGATCGGCCGCCTCTGCAATCCAGTCGACAGCACGCTGAGACTGAATAAGCATCCCGTCCGAATCTGTCGGGGCATTGCCGAAACCATGTTCGCCATGCACAACGCGGCACATCGGCGTCGGCGCAAAAGCAGTTTGATTTAACGGATGCGCAGGTCCGGCAAAAAGCGGAATATCCTTACGGCCCAGCACTTTCAGCAGCGTCGCTGTATTTTCCAGCGCCTGTTCACGGACAACGTTGCCATACGTGCAGGTAACGCCGATCACCTCGGCTGCCGGATCGCCTAAAGCATAGCTCAGCGCCAGGGCATCATCAATGCCGGTATCTAAATCCAAGATTAGTTTCATCACGGTTTTCTCCTCTTCCTGTTTTCATTGTATGCCTGATTTACAGCCGCCGCAAGATGAACATGGAATTCACAAACGGAAAGGCTGCACGAATTCCCTTGATGCATAAAAAAAAGCCGGCAGCGCCGGCTTAACTCTTTTCTACTATTCAGCGGACTAAAAGGAAAGCATCTTCATCCCGTTTTGCTTCTTCGGCTTGTGATCATCATCCTCATCCTCCTGATCAGGCTGAATGACGCTGACTTTCACTTCAATCACTTTACGGGCATCCGTCTGCGTCACAGTCACAACAAGATTTTTATAAGTGAACGACTCTCCGACCTTCGGAATCCGTTCCAGCTCATGAATGACCCAGCCGCTGACGGTGATGAAGTCATAATCTTCCTCATCTTCCAAACCGAAAAACTCAAACATATCGTCCAGATCCATATCGCATTCAATCAAATACGTGTTGGGATCCAGTTCCTTGTAGTATTCTTTGACCTGATCGTGTTCATCATAGATTTCACCAACCAGCTCCTCGAGAATATCCTCCAGCGTGATGATGCCCGCTGTACCGCCATACTCATCCAGCACGACCGCCATGTGCGTTTTGGAACTCTGCAGCTGTTTAAGCAAGGTTGAGATTTTAACATGCGGGCTTGTATATAACAACATCTGTGTGATCGATTTGAACGTTCCCATGTGATTGTAATATAAATTGTAGAAATCCTTTTCATGAATGACGCCGACAATGTTGTCAATCGAGTTTTCATATACCGGCAGGCGTGAAAAATTGTTGTTGCGGAACATCAGTTCAATCTCATCCAGCGAATCGGTCACATCCACCGCCACGACATCCACCCGCGGGGTTAAAATATCCTTCACGTCCAGATCATTGAATTCAATCGCCGCACAGATCAGATCGCTTTCATGGGCTTCCAGATCGCCTTCATTCTGCGCTTCTTCTACGATCGTCAACAGTTCTTCCTGCGTCATTGAATCATCATTTTCGACTTTAAACAACATCGAAAGCAGTTTTTTCCATAAACTAAACAGGAAATTGATCGGCGTCAACAGCGTCTGAATGAATCCGATCACTCCGGCCACCGCCATCGCAAACTTCTCCGGACTTTCCTTGGCAATGCTTTTCGGTGAGATCTCGCCAAAGATCAGAATCACCACCGTCATGACTGCCGTCGAAAGACTGACTCCGGTATCGCCAAAGCCTAAATTCTGCACGAACAAAACTGTCGCCAGTGACGAAGCCAAAATATTGACCACGTTGTTGCCGACCAGAATCGTGGATAACAATCGGTCGTATCCCTCAGCCAGCTCCAGTGCCTTCTGCGCCTTACGGCTGCCGGCCGAAGCCATGTTTTTTAATTTTATTCTATTGATACTGGAATAGGCCGTTTCGGTCGCCGAGAAAAAACTCGAACATAAAACCAAGACTGCCAATACTCCAATCAGCGTCATCGTATTACTCATCTTACCTCTCTCCTTTATTTATCTTGATCTGTCAGTTTCAGTGAACTACTCTCAGAATCGGATAACATGATACCGGATGAACATTTTAATTCTTGATAATTTCATCCAGAGCGGAGACGGCAGGTACCCTAAATTAGCCATGGGGTGGGGCGAATCGTCCAACGAAAACACATCCTTTCAAAAATTCTAATCTGAATTATAACATGATCTTATTCTCCACGCAATGGCAGCCACTAAAAAAATGATGAAAAAGCCTTTATCTGCGCGTTTTCTGAGCGCTTCACCGCCCATGTTTACCAAGGGTGTGCCGGAGGTGACGTCAAACCGATGTGCTTTTTATCATTTTCTTCATAAATCCTTTATTTTTCTTTACGAAGTCTTAAAGGATAAAAAGAAAAGATTGGAGTACAATAAGAGCATAGACAGGAGGGATTTGTCATGGTCAAACATCGACCTCTTAATGTAAAAAATCTGATGCTGGTCCTGATTCCCAGTTGTCTGATCTTATTTCTGATTTGCTACTTCCTGGGCAATTCTTATGGCTTTTTACATCAGCTGTTTCATTTCTAAGTTCCTGGCCCTTCTTGCTGAAGCGCCCTTTTAAAAGGAAATAAACCCTGGATTTGACAAAGTCATGCGGGGTTAAGAAAAACGATGGGACCGCCCATCGTTTTTAGTTTATTCTGCCCGCAGCGCCCGATTGAACAAAACCAGTCCAATGACGAACATGACCGCAAGGATGGCAATCGCACCGTTGGCACTGCCGGAAATCTGCGCTGTCACGCTGACCAGGGCGGTGCCCAGAAAAGCTGCCCCTTTGCCGCAGATATCAAATAGTCCGAAGAACTCCCCGGCGTTTTCCGGTGGAATAATCTGAGCGAAATAAGACCGGGACAATGCCTGAATGCCGCCCTGAAACAAGCCGACACAGACAGCCAGCACCCAGAACTCCCATTGCTTGTCCAGCTGAATGGCAAAAATCGCGATGCCGGTATAGGCCAGAATGCAGATCTGAATCAGCTTGGCATTGTTGATTTTGCGGGCCAGCGAAGCAAAGACCAGCGCGCTGGGAAAAGCAACGATCTGCGTCACCAACAAAGCGACCAGTAGTCCCTGCGTATCCAAGCACAACGCACTGCCATAGGCCGTTGCCATGTCGATGATGGTATAAACGCCGTCGATGTAAAAAAAGAACGCGATCAGAAACAGAAAGATTTTACGGTGCTTGCGGATCTTTTTAAACGAATCGGCCAGCCGCCGGAAACTGCCGCGGATCTTATCCTGATGATTGTCCGTTACATAATACTTCTGACGGTAGTTTTTCAATAACGGCAGCGTACAGCCCAGCCACCACAGCGCGTTGATCAGAAACGCCAGGATCATCGCCGTCATGATCGTCATCGAAAACTGTTCATAAAACAAGACGAAGACCAGACTGACGACAAATGGAATACAGCTGCCGATATACCCCCAGGCATAACCATGAGAAGATACCCGATCCATCCGCTCCGGCGTCGTGATGTCGGAAAGCATTGAATCATAGAAGATCAAACTGGCTGAATATCCCACCTTCGCTACGATAAACAAAACTAAGAACACTTTCCATGAAGTCGGAATCCACAGCGCTGCCAGAGCGCAGACCCCAACCATCACGCACAGCGCAAATATCTTTTTCTTTAATCCCTGATAATCGGCCAGCGTTCCCAATACCGGGCCGCTTAAGGCGACGATCAGCGTTGAAACTGAAGCTGCATATCCCCAATACGCCAGATAATCAACCTCCGCGATACCGGCGCTTTGACACAGCGAGTTGAAATAGATCGGCATGATCGTTGCGACCAGCAGAATAAAGGCAGAATTGCCGACGTCGTAGAGAATCCATTGTTTTTCCAAGGCTGTCAGTTTCTTATTTTCCATGTTGTCCCCCATCATTCCTTTTTTTACTCGTAGTCTTCATCATACCACGGATCCAGCGGCTTATCGGTATTCAGGTCGGCGATGTATTCATGAATCAGCCGCACGGACAGCGCAACAGCTTCCTCCATTCCGGCTACACGCTGGCTGATAAATTCAGCACACTGCGGATTGGGCTGGCGATTGATGATCAATCCGCCTTCACTTTTGCGCACGCCGACCAGCTGCATTACTCCTAAAATGAAATTACGCTTCACCGTACCGGGCGCAACGAACAGATCCAGCAAGCCGATCATCGTTTTCAGCGACTTCTCAATCTCACGCGGCTGCACATCAAAAAACGGGGCGATCACTTCACAGCTTTTTTCAGAAATCCGCAGATGTTCAGTCGACCGGGTACGCAGCGGATCCTTTCCCTGGGCAACCATCAGCGCCCGATCCCATTCTGCTTCAATCTCGCTGTGACTCAAGCCGGTTTCTTCCTGAAAGGCAAAAATCGCCGGATGGTTCAGGCTGTCCAGTACGAAATGATTGATGAACCCCAGCGTGTACGCCAACGCTGCTTCCGGATCCGAACTCTGGCGAATTCTTGCGCGGGCCTGTTCAAAAAACGGCCGTCCCGGTTCGTGATGCATCGCATAACCACGCTTTTTAATCGGGGCCTGACTCAGTGGTTTGTAAAAGAAAAGCAGATCCGGCCCATGCAGACCGATGTTGTAGCAATCTCTATGGAAATGAATCCGTTCCCTGAGCGCAGGCTCCAGCTGATTGAAAACCTGCTGCCCATAAACGGCATGAGTATAAGTTGCCGGCATAATTCTCCCCCTGACATTTTTCGACTTTATTATAGCATGGATCTCGGATCCGCACTGTTTCTTTTCTGTGAAACGCTGCCTAAATCGAATATGACGTCCCGCTTTCCAGCAGACTGATTCCTCTGAATGCAGGGTTTGGAAAACAACTTGTTTTGATCACGAAGTTTTTCTGTTGCGAACACCCAAGAAATGCTACAATGAAATAAACATAGAAAGGAGTCCAGGATGAGCATTTCATTGATTGATTTTCTTCAGCAGCTCACTCACAGTCTGCCCTTACTCATCACGGTGATCTTAACTATCGGCGTAATTCTGGTCAATGGCTGGACCGATGCTCCCAATGCGATTGCCACCTGTGTTTCGACACGGTCAATGTCGGCCCGCAGCGCTGTGCTCATGGCTGCCGTTTTCAATTTTTTCGGCGTGTTGTTCATGACGATGATCAACGCCACTGTTGCTCAGACCATTTACAACATCGCTGATTTCGGTTCCGATCCGCAACAGGCATTGATCGCCTTATGCGCGGCGTTGTTTGCGATTGTCAGCTGGGCAGTGCTGGCTTGGAAATACGGCATTCCGACCAGTGAAAGTCACGCTTTGATCGCCGGTCTTTCCGGTGCTGCGATCGCCTTGCATGGCGGACTGGCTGGCATCAATGGCGCCGAGTGGATCAAGGTTATCTATGGTCTGATCCTCTCCACAATATTGGGATTTGGTTTGGGATGGTTCTGCGTAAAGCTGGTTGAGATGGTTTGCCGCAGGCTGGACCGGCGGCGGACCAATACCTTTTTCCGCTATGCCCAGATCAGCGGCGGCGCGGCGATGGCGTTTATGCACGGCGCTCAGGATGGTCAGAAATTCATGGGTGTCTTTCTGCTCGGCGTGTTTCTGACGCAGGGGCAGGCGCATGTCGACAGCTTTGTGATTCCGCTCTGGCTCATGATTCTGTGCTCTGCCGTCATGGGATTGGGCACCAGTATCGGCGGTTATCGAATCATTAAATCCGTCGGCATGGATATGGTACGGCTGGAAAAATATCAAGGCTTTGCGGCGGATACCGCAGCCGCGCTGTGTCTATTGCTTTCCTCATTGACCGGGATCCCCGTCAGTACCACGCATACCAAAACTACGGCGATCATGGGCGTCGGGGCAGCCCGGCGTTTGTCCAATGTGAATTGGGGTGTTGTCAAAGATATGGTGATGACCTGGATTCTGACCTTCCCCGGCTGCGGACTGATCGGCTTTCTGATGGCCAAATTATTTTTCATTCTTTTTTAAAGAAAGGAGTCATTTATGGGCAGACAATTTGATTATTTCCAGGCATTTTTAGAAATGGGCCAGCATTCTCTGAAAGCTGGGGAACTCTTAAAAGAAACATTGGAAACTTATGATTCATCCGTGCTGAAAGAACGGATGGCGCAGATTCATACTGTTGAACACAGCGCGGATACGCTCAAGCATCAGCTGACAAATCAGCTGATCCGGGAATTTTTACCGCCGATTGAACGGGAGGATATCATGGAATTGGCCGATGTCATCGACGATCTGACTGATGCGATTGAGGATGTCGTCATCCGGCTGTATATGTATAATATTCATCAGATCGACGTTCCAGCGGTTGTATTCTGTGATCTGATTATCGAATGCATTCAGACTTTGGTGGAAGCCCTGCAGGAATTTAGACATTTCAAGAAATCATCGACACTGGACAGTTTGATCACCCATATCAACGAGCTTGAAGAAAAAGGCGATCAGCTCTATGCCGAAACCATGCACGAATTGTTTTCAACTCCGCAGGATTCCCTAGCCATTATGGTCTGGATGGAAATTTATGAGCGGCTTGAAAAATGCTGCGACCGCTGCGAGGACGTCGCCAAAGCGCTCGGCCGGGCGGTGCTCAACAACTCATAAAAAGAAGCTCAAATTCCGAATGGATCAGGAGTTTGAGCTTCTTTTTTATAGCGAAAACATTGCGAGTTTCAGACCGATCTCATTCCGGAAAACGTTCATTGAACGAAAGTCTGGAATTTTTTTAGTCGGAAAAGACTTCCGTTTGCCACTGAACCTTTCCCTGACTGATCGTCATCCAGCTGCGCACATCCTTGATCTGTTCCGGCGCCAAAAGGAAACAATCCTGATCACAGATCGTCAAGTCCGGCTGCATTCCTGGTGCAATGCGGCCCCTGCGGTCTTCTTCAAAGCTTTGCCAGGCTGCGTTTTCAGTCATGCAGGCCAAAGCTTCAACAAGACTGAACGCTTCTTCCGGACGATAACCCGCTGCTTCCGGATGAAGCAGATCTTTCCGCGTGAGCGCGCAATACAGATTGGCAAACGGGTTGAGGTCTTCAACCGGGCAGTCCGTGCCAAAGGAAACCTTTGCGCCAAGCTCGGCCAGCGAACGGAATGCATAGGAACTTTGGGCCAGATCCTTTCCCACCCGTTGGGCAACAATATGCTGATCATAATGCAGAAAGATCGGCTGAACTAAAGCCGCGGTATGGGTTGAAGCAAAGCGTCGGATCAGCGCTTCATCGGTGATTTGACAATGCACAATGCCATGCCGCAGCGGATTGTCCGGCGTTTCTTGATTGACTTTCTCGAATTCATCAAGCACCATTTCAATCGCAGCGTCACCGATCGCATGACAGACACACTGTAAGCCATGCGTATGCGCCAACGTGACCAGCTCATCCAGCTGGGTGGGTGTCATCGTCGCGATGCCGCAGGTCGACGGATCATCGGCATAGGGTTTTCGCATCCACGCCGTGCGCGCGCCCAATGAACCATCGGTCAGCAGCTTCAGCGGGCCGAAAATCAGGACGTCATCTTGCGGGATTTGTTTTCGAAGCTCAAGATAGCGGTTTAACGAAGCACGGTCGGTCAGCGTACACTGCAGCACTACCCGTACCGGCATCCGCCCTTCGCTGCGCAGCTGCTGATAGGCGGAAAGCATCAGATCCATATTTTCACTGGTGACATCGTTGGAATGCACCGTTGTCAAGCCGGCCCGCGCCGCTGCCTTCATCGCCAACTCCAGCCGTTCCTTGATTTGCTCCACCGTTGCCGGCGGATTCAACGGATTCAGCAGCAGCATGGCGTTTTCGCGAAAGATGCCCGTCGGTGTTCCGCTGCCATCCACATCAATCTGACCCTCCTGCGGCTGTTCCACATCCGTCATCAAACCCAGGCGCTTCAAAGCACAGGTATTGACACAAGCCACATGACCGCAGGCCCGGGTTAAGATAACCGGTAATGTTCCGCTGATTCGGTCCAGATCGTGACGGTTTAAAAGCCGGCCTTCCGCAAAATAATCATGATTCCAGCCACGGCCATGGATCACGCTGAGCTGCGGATGCTGCTGAAGATAGGTTCGGCTGCGCTCAATCAGTTCTTCAATGGAAGTCCCATTCTGCAGGTCGATATCTTGTAATTGACAGCCTTTGTTGTATAAATGCAGATGGGTGTCGCAGAATCCCGGCAGCACCAGCCGTCCGCCGGCATCGATCGTCTGATCCGCTTTTGGACATTGAGCTTCGATCTCAGCGGCGCTGCCGACAGCCAAAATCTGCGCTGGATCCCAGAGCACATCGGTTGCCCAGCAATCCTTTCCTAACCAGATTTTGGCATTTCGTATTCTCGTTCGCATTATTTTTCTCCTTTGCCTGACTTACAGGGCAGACTCATCGCAGAAAAAAATCAGCGGTCCCCCAACCTCTGATTCCAATTTCTTTCCTTCAAACAGGAATGCAGTGAGCCCCACCAAGAGTCCATGGCGATTCTAAATCACTGATTGATAAACCACTCGTCTATCAATGAAGTAATCATACACAATCTTGTAAAAAAAGTCAATTCCTCATGTAACAGTGAAAAACCACAAATCAAACAATCATTTCTTTTCTTTCATTCATTTACATTTCTTTCAGTGCAAACTCACTGCGAATTTCCGGATAAGATCTTTTTTTCGTAGAGCTGAAATTCCAGGCTTACGTGCGGCACAATCTGTTTCTGTGAAGCCAGCGTCAAGAATTCCTCCCGCGTCACGCTGCGGGCGGCAACGACTTCTTCCGGCTGCAGCGTCAGTGCTGCAACATCAAAATCATGATCAAAGCGGTAAAGATCAACGATCGACCAGCCGCGGACAACCGTTCCGATATAGACCAGATCTTCCGGCGGACACATCAGCCCAACTTCTTCCCGCAGTTCACGGCTGGCGCCTTCCCGGCTTGTTTCCCCAGCCAGAACCGATCCGCCGCTCATTTCCCACAGGCAGCCATAGGGTTTATCCGGATGCCGTTGGGTTAGCAGAATCTCGCCCCGCCGGTTCACCGTCCAGATTTCCACGACCAGATGGTACTCCCCCTGTGCCAGGGGTACACCGCGCGGATGCTGATGATCCAGTTTTTGCCGGTCCCAGGTATAACAATCCCACATTTCCATATTCTGACCTCCTTTAATTCACTGCAATGTGATTCTTTCCACAGGCCTTCGCACAATACAGCGCCTCATCGGCATGTCGGAAACTCTGCAGCGCGGATTCTCCGCCCTGATGTTGATGAATGCCCAGGCTGATCGTCATCGACAGCTGCGGAAACCGTGTTTTCATCCGCTGATGAAAGCGTTCCTGAAGCTTCCGCATCTGGTTCTCTGCTTCTTCGTTGTCCGTGTCGCTCAGCACCAGACAAAATTCATCACCGCCGAAACGATACGCTGTCCCCTTTCCACAGGCTTCATTCAGCAGGCTTCCCAATTCACTTAATACCTGATCCCCGTTGAGATGACCGAGCTGATCATTGATTTGTTTGAAATCATCAATATCCAGCAAAACCAGAACATAGTTTCGCTGCATTTCCAAGTCTTCAAAGCACCGGTTCAGTGCGCTGCGGCTGCCCACTCCCGTTAAGGCATCATGGCTGACCTTCTGCTGCAGGGAAAACCGTTCCATATCATGCCGGCGGCTGATCTGCTGGCGGCGGTGCTGAAACTCCAGAAGCTCCCAGCAAGCGGCAAGCGTTCCGGCCTGAACCAAAAGACAGATCAAAATATCACTGAAATAGTAAGCTGTGATAATTTTGTCTGGATCCCAGGATGGCATAAACGCACTGAACACACACAGCACCATGCCCAGCACGGCAATCGTCACCGTCAGCCGTTTACGCTCATACAAGGTTGTCAGCAGCGTCGGCAGAACAAACATCATATATACGGACGTAAAAGCGCCATGGATGACGGTAATCACAAAGCAAAGCAGCGTCATCGTGATTGCCACCATGCGGTCTTTTTGATTTTCTTTCCATTTGGGATTCTCAATGAACTTCCGGCAGCCCAGCACCAGCGCTCCATTGATGACGGTCGGCACCACAACATAACGAAGCAGATAAGTTGGTACAGTACAGCTGATCAGCGATGCGGCATCCAAGACAAAGAACAGTAAAATCTCCGCTATCGCCGTCCCGGCAGCCAAAACAGCGCAGACACGCCAATGCAGATTCCGCCAATAGGTTGAGAGCTGGCGTTCCTGTTTCTGAATTTCAACCAGAACTTTTTCTTCCACGCCTGAACCCTCCCGTCTTTTTTTAAGTTTATCACACTCTGCCCCCTGTCCTCAAGAAATTTTCCTGATCCCCACTTCTCGGCTGAAATCTCAAAGTCATTTTTTGGGGCTGCAAAACAAAAACTGCCGGCGTTTCACCGACAGTCTGCTGCATTTATTTTACAGGGACAACCAGGCCGTTGTAATGCTCGCTGATATAACTGCGAATCTCATCGCTGGTCAGAACATCAATCAGAACCTGCGTCTTTGCCGATGCTTCTTCCCCTTCACGCACCGCAATGATATTGGCATAGGTCTGAGCACCTTCGGAATCCGCTTGTTCCGAGGTCAGAAGCAAATCCGTAATCTTAGCATCCAGCGCATAGTTTCCGTTGACAATCGCAAAATCCACATCGTTCTTTGTCTGAGCCACTAAGGAAGCATCAATTTCTACAATGCTGACGTTGTATGGATTTTCCACGATATCGACCGGCGTTGCTTTCAAGCCGACCCCATCCTTCAGTTTGATATAACCTAAGCTTTCCAACAGCTGCAAAGCCCGTGCTTCATTGGTTCCGTCATTCGGTACGGCAAAGCTGCATCCGCCTTGTTCAATTACAGCCAGATCGCTGGAACGCCCGGCATAAATCCCTAACGGTTCAAAGTGGATGCCTCCGGCAGAGACCAGATGCGTGCCATGATCTTCGTTGAATTGTTCCAGATATGGATAATGCTGGAAATAGTTCGCATCCAGATCGCCTTGTTCCAAGGCTGTGTTCGGGGTTACATAATCCGAGAACTCAACAATTTTCAGCGTATATCCCTGCGCTTCAAATAACGGTTCAGCCTGTTCCAGAATTTCCGCATGCGGAGAGGTTGTTGCGCCAATCGTAATGACGACTTTTTCCTCAGGATCCTGCGGGACTGCCGAAGGATCAGCAACGGATGGTTTGGACGAACAGCCGGCGATCAGTCCGGCACACACCAACAGTGTGCTTAAGCGTTTCAAAGTTGTTTTCATCTTGATTTCTCCTTTAAATTTTTATAACAAAAGGCTCCCATCCTTGATCAAGGACGGAAGCCTCCGTGTTACCACCTTTATTTGCCAAACCCTCACGGATTCAGCCTCATTCAGTTCTGTCTTTTGATGAAGAAGAACTGCATCGCGCTAACGGGCGACTCCCGTCGGCAGCTACCCCTGAAATTTCTGGCTCGCGGCCGCGGCTTGCAGACCATGTTCCAACGGTTTTCCCTTCGGCCTTTCACCCTCTGCCGATCGCTTTTTCAGTTCTTCCCGCTGTACTCTTCTGCGCACTGCCTTGACTATTCTTATTTTCAAGTTCTTTTTTCTATTTTTTGGGAATCTGACGAAGCTTATTTCCAAGCTGGAATCAGAGCACCGTCATACTGATCATTGATGATCTGTGCCACGGCATCCGTCTGGAACAGTTCGCAGATTTTCTTATATACCGCATCATCCTTATCCGCCGTACGGGCCGCAATGATATTGATATAGGGATTGTCTGAGCCTTCCTGCACCGTTTCCATAAAGATCGAATCCTTATTTGGAGATAATCCGGAGTCAATCGCAATCGTACCGTTGATGAAGCCCGCGGTCACATCCGGAAGAATGCTTGGAATCGTATTGGCTTCAATTTCGATCAGTTCAATGTTGACGTTGTACTTAGTAATATCGGTCACCGACGGCGTATAGCCTTTGGACGGATCCACTTCCAGATAGCCTAAGCTTTCCAGCAGCTTGATCGCCCGGCCGCCGTTGGTAACATCTGAGGCAATCGCGATCTTATCGCCGTCCTGAATTTCATCAATGCTTGTAATTTTCTTGGAATACAGACTTAACGGCGCTAATACCGTTTCGCCGATGGCCGTCAGATCATAGCCGTTGGCTTCACAATCCTTATCAAAGTAAGCGTAATGCTGGAAGCTGTCAATATCAATATCTCCGGCGGCCAGGGCTTTGTTGACCATCGCATAATCACTGAACGTGACAAATTCAATCGTGACGTTGTCCTTTGCCATTTCATCGATGATCGGCTGCCAATATTCATTGTTTTCCCCGATCACGCCGACCTTGACCGTCCGGGCTTCCGAGCCTTCCGGTGTTGAATTGGAATTTTCTTTTGGTGCTGAGCTGCAGCCGGCAAGAACCAGTGCCGCCAATAAACAACATAATAATTTTTTCATTTTCTTTTCCCCCTTAATGTGTTGTTTTCTTGATGATCACGTCGCCGATCGCCTGCGCGACGGTAACGAGAATCAAAATAATCAGAATCGTAACCCAGATGACATCCGGCTCGCTGCGTTGGTGACCGTAGCGAATCGCAAAATCGCCTAACCCGCCGGCCCCGACAACGCCAGCCATGGCAGTCAATCCGATTAACGAGATGAACGTGATCGTCGTTGCCCGGGCAATCGCAGGAATCGACTCTTTCAGATAGACTCGAAAGATGATCTGCAGCGGAGAATCCCCCATCGCCTGAGCAGCCTCAATCAGACCGCCGTCTACCTCGGCCAGCGCCAGTTCAATCTGACGGGAGAAAAACGGCACCGTTCCGATAATCAGCGGGATGATCGCTCCTTTGACGCCGATGCCCGTTCCCATGATCGCCCGCGACAGGAATAACGTCGCCGGTACCAAGATAATAAACGGAATCGAACGCAGGATGTTGATGATCTTATCCAAAATCCAGTAAACCGGATGGCATTCCATGATGCCCCCTCTGCGGGTGACGATCAGGATGACGCCGAAGAACAGACCGAGGATAAACGAGATGGATCCCGACCAGCCCATCATCTGAAACGTTTCCAGAATGCTTTGAATCAGCTTGGGAATCTTGACCATGACATTGGGGATTAATTGTTCCAGCATTTCAGCACCTCCACTTCAATGTTGTAATGCTTGAGCTCAGCTTCCGCCTTGCGCATCGCTTCCTCACTGCCTTCCAGCATGACGATCAAACTGCCCAAGGCCGCCTGCTGGATCACTTCGACATTGCCGAACACGATGTTGCAGACAACGTCATATTTTTTTGACAGCTGCGAAATCAGCGCTTCCTTGGTTTCTTCCGCTCCATAGGTCAACTTCAATAACCGCTGGCCTTTGTGCAGCTGGACGATTTCCGCGCCGTTGTCGATCAGCTCGTAAATCTTGGTGATCGGATTGGTGGAATTGATGAAATCCATCGTCATCTGCGCTTTGGGATGAGAGAAGATATCGAGAATGTTGCCTGTTTCTACAACCTTGCCCAATTCCATAACCGCGACCCGATTGCAGATTTCCTTGATCACAGCCATCTCATGCGTAATCAGAACAATCGTAATCCCCAGCTTCTGATTGACTTCCTTTAACAGCTTGAGAATGCTGGAAGTCGTCTGCGGATCCAATGCGCTGGTTGCTTCATCGCACAGCAGCACTTTCGGATCGTTGGCCAAGGCCCGGGCGATCGCAACACGCTGTTTCTGTCCGCCGGACAGCTCAGAGGGATAAGCGTTCAGCTTTTCACTCAAGCCGACCAGTTCCAGCAAATCCTTCACCTTTTTATCGATCTGCGCCTTAGTCAGCTTGCTTCCCTTTAATGGATAGGCAATGTTCTGATACACCGTGCGCGAACGCATCAGATTGAAGTGCTGGAAGATCATGCCGATCTTCTTGCGGATTTTGCGGAGCTCAGTTTCTTTCAGCTTTGTGATATCGACGCCGTCAATCCGTACCTGACCGGAAGTCGGCCGTTCCAGCAGATTGACGCAGCGGACCAGCGTGGATTTACCAGCCCCGGAAAAACCGATAATACCGAAGATATCCCCGTCTTCGATTCTCAGATTGACATCTTTGCAGGCCTCGACATTCAGGTCCTTTGTCGTAAATGTTTTATTGACTCCGACCAGTTCTATCATTTTCCTCTTCCTTCCTTAAAATAAAAACTCCCGTCCCCAACAAGGACGAGAGTTGATTTCCCGTGTTACCACCTTAATTTACAGTCCACTCACGCTGACTGCCTCTTCCGGTACGCGTTTGTTCAACGTTATACCGTATCACGTTAACGGGTGAATCCGTCATAGCCTAAGTTTCCCTCGGTATGCAGCTCCAAGACCATTTTCACAACGATTTTCACTGCCCTTTTTCAGCATCCGGGCTCTCTGTCCAGTTTCCATCGAAGTTACTATTCTTTTCAAAGCCTTTGTTTATGTACCTGATTATAGTTCACTCTTTTTACAGAGTCAATCTTTTTTTCAAATTTTCTTCAGTTTCATGTCAAAGCTTGCAGAAACTCGCTGTCCAATTTACAAAATCTGAACAGGACCTGACTTCTGCCCATTTTTTAAGCAGCGTTTACAACACATCCAGACCTAAGTATTCACGAATCAGCTCCGGGTTGGAATTGACAATCAGTGAAGTCGGCAGCTGTGCAGCTGCACAGACTTCCTCGCAGCGCTGAAACTGGCCGATTGCATCGCAATAGTGAGCGTCGCTGCCAAACAGTACCGGAACATTGTGCTGCCTGCAATATTGCAGCATCCCCAGCATATTCTCACGGCCGCCGACGCGGGAGCTTTTCGGATTCATCGAGGAATTGTTGACCTCGATTAAAGTATGCGTTTCTTTGCAGGCCAGAACCACCGCTTCCTGATCAATCGGATAGCGGGAGTCATCCGGATGGCCCAGGATTTTGACAAAGGGATTATGCACGGCGTTGATCATCGCCTGGGTATTTTCAGCTTCGGTGTGGTGGGGGCCGAAGCAGGGAACATGCAGCGATGCAATCGCATAATCGAGCATTTTCAGCGTGCTTTCATCGAGATCCACATGACCTTCTACATCCATAATGTTGAGTTCCGCGCCTTTCAGCACCCGAATCCCCTGCACCAAATCCGGTACGACATGAAGATTACGGAAGTAGAACAAATGCGTGGAGCCCGGCATTTTCGGGGCATGATCGCTGATCCCGTAAATTTTCAAACCGTGCTGCTTCGCGGCTGCAATATTTTCGTTCAGCGTGCTGTAAGCATGACCACTGACGATGGTATGGGTATGCAGATCCAAATAAATCATGCGTTGTCCTCCATATACTGCAGACTGATTTTACTGTTGAGTTCACCAAAGAAGCCAATCCGCTTGCCGCGCAGGGACGACGGCAGCTGACTGGAAAGCATGCTGTCAAATTCAACCTGACCGTTTTCATCCAGCACCACGACGCGGGCTATGCCGTCGATCTTCAATGTATCCAGCGGAGCGGCTCCGATATACCAGTGAATGAGCGGATCGCGCAGCGTCATTTCACGTGCGTCAAGCTCCGGCAGATTCTCACAGAGGACATAATGATACTGACCGTTTTGAATGGAACCGTCAGCCAGCCAAAGTACACTGGACATCTCGCGGGAATAGTTGCCTGGAATTTCAAGTGCAGGGACAGCTTCGTAATCATTGACGATTCTTAACGGATACGGAGCCAAAAGCAGATCATCGTAACCCTTTTCCATCTGCACATTGAAGGTCATCGGCACATTGCCCAGAGTCCGCTGCTGCAGATATTCATTGTCCATGATCCAGGTTTTGCCAGCCAAGCTTTGCCAGCCGCTGACTTTCCCTGACGGCTTCAGCTTCTGCATGAAAACCTGACGCTCTTCCTGTTGTGCAGCCGCGCAGCCGGACTGCTGGTAAACGAGGTATAATTCATCTCCCTGCGGCACAAAACCGATTTTTAATGCTTCTCTTTTAAACACCTGCGTTCCGGCCGGGGCAACGAACAAACCATGATCTTCCTTCAAGCCGGAAGCTTCGGTGCGCCATCCGCCGCCAGCTTCACGAACTTCCAGCGTCAGATCGCCGTGTTCAAAAAGCGCCCGCACAACCTGATCTTTATTCCCATACAGGCCGGTAATTTCGACCGGATGTACGACCGTTTTCATGGTCGCCAACGGTGCCGCCTCAAATTCAGCACCCTGAGCCTTGAGAATCTCAAAGACCAGCTTTTGATTCAGTTGGGAAGCACTGCCTTCCTCGGTACACAAAACCACCGCGGCGCTCAGCTGACAGTCAGGAATAAGAATGGAATGTGAATTGAAGCCAAAGGTCGAACCCGACTTGCACAGCGCCTGTTTCTTAAAGCCTTCAAACAACCGCATTGATACACAGTCCCAGCCCAGACCATATCGTTCCGTTGTATTGTCCGCAACGACTAACCCCTGCGGCTGCTGATCACGGTTCATTTCCGCCAAGCCCTCTGCATCCACCAGTTTTCCCTCACGCAGCGCGTCTAGGAAAAGGCACAGATCCGAAGCCGTGCTGTAAATGCCGCCGGAGCCGATGCCATTGACATATTCCTGCGGAAAATCCAGATCAAACGGCGATTTGGCCTTGATGATTTTGCCGTCCATGATTTCATGGATCGGAAAATCCGTATGTTCCATACCTAACGGTTCCAGAATTCTTTCATAAATAAAGGAGGAATAGCTCTGACCGCTGACGACTTCGATTAAAAGTTCGGCCAGCGAAAATCCGTCGTTGCAGTAAACGCTGAACTTGCCCGGCTGATCTTTCAGCTTGCTTACGGCGGCGTATTCGATTTCTTCCTTGAGATGATTGCGGTTGCGGGCGTTGGCATATTTGCCTTTGAAGCAGTTGCCCGGCAGGCCGCTGCTGTGGTTCAGCAGCATCCGCACGGTAATATTTTTATACCGTGCATCCGGCATTTTGAACATCGGCAATTTTTTATAAACCGGCTCATCGAGCGTCAGTTTGCCTTCCTGCACCAGCATCATCACGGCTGTTGTGGTCAGCATCTTGCTGATGGAGCCGATTGAAAACATCGTTTTCCCCGTAATCTTAGCGCCTTTTGACGCGGTTTTACCGCTGCGGTAATGATAGATTTCTAAGCCCTGCTGATGCACGGCAACATCCATTGCGCGGACAGAATGTTCGGTAAAAAAGGCTTCGCACAAAGCGTCCAGCTTTTGATTTTCCATTGAGTTCCTCCTCTTTTTCTATTTTCAGTATTCCTCAGCATCAAGCTGGAAATACATTGAAGTCCAAAGACCTATTTATTATACTTGGTTTACGCTTAAATCACAACCAGCCGAAAGCGTTTCCGCAGGATTTTCGGGATGATTTTTACCGGAGTTCTTAGTATAATAAAGACCATGAGGTGAACGGTATGAAAGAATTTCAAATGTTTTTCTTTGACGTCGATGGAACGCTTTTGGATAATCGCAGCCATCGGATTTCCCCGGCAGTCATTGAAGCCCTGCACACGCTGCAGCAGCGTGGCAAAAAGATCGTGATCAGTTCAGGCCGGGATGTCCATACGATCATGTCGATGCCGCAGCTGGCCGCGATCCAGTGGGATGGCTATATCTGCCGCAACGGCAGCGTTGTTGCCGACCAACATCAGAATGAGCTGTACCGCTATTTCTTCGATCTGGAAACGATGCACAGACTCGAAGAAGTATCCCAAAAACTCGGATCCCCCATTCAATACATGGGCCATACAGACTGGCTGAACCTACCACCCACCGAGGATTTCAGGGCCGCCTGCGCTTTCTTTCACCGTGATCCCAACGCGATTGAGATACGTCCGACCTTGCCCGACGAGCAGGCCACCATGGCGCTGGCTTTTGACAAAGCGCAAAGCGATTATACCGAATATCGTCAAATTCCCGGGCTGACTGTGCTGCCGACACCGTTTCACTATGCCGATTTAGTCGCCAAAGGGATTGACAAAAGCACTGGCATTACATTGCTTTGTCAGCATCTGAACCTTAATCCGCGGGATACCATGGCTTTTGGCGATGGGATCAATGATTTGGAAATGCTGCAGGCTGCCGGCATTGGCGTGGCCATGGGACAGGGACGGGATGAAATTAAAGCTATCGCTGATTATGTCAGTGACAGCGTGGAAAAGGACGGCATTGTCAGCGCATTGAAAGCCTTTGGTCAGATTTAAGCGGATCTCACTCCGCTTTTCATTTTTTCAAAATTTATTTGACTTAGTCAAATAAGTGATTATAATGAAGCGTATCAGGAGGTGTCTTATGCAAGTTTCTTTTTCTTATCTGATCTGCCAGCTGCGCAAGGATTACACGGCCTTTCTGCAGTCGCGGCTGGATGCGTTTGAATTAACCGTCGGTCTGTTCCCGTATCTGATTTATCTTGAGCATGCCGGTGCCTGTACCCCCTCCGCAATGGCAAAGCAGCTGCGCCAGGATAACGGCCACATCACCCGCTGTCTGGACAAGCTGGAAAAACTGGACTGTCTGAAGCGTTGCCGCAGCGAACAGGATGGCCGCGCATTTGTCGTATCGCTGACGGAAAAGGGCCGGCAGATCTGTCAGGAAATCACGGCGGCCAACCGGCAATGGGAGCAGCGGGCGCTCGAAAACCTTTCAGAGGATCAGAAAAATCAGCTGAATCAGCTTTTAACTCAGGTGGTTCAGGATCTGAGGCCAGCCCGATGAAGCACGCCTGCTTAGACCCGATTGTTATCGGCGGCTGTGAGTTCAAAAACCGGATCTTTTTCGCACCGACAACGTTGGGCTTAAAAGCGGAGGAAAAAACGCTTAAGCTGAAAGCGATTGCGACGGGTCAGACGGCGCTGATCATCCTGCCGGACATTCCCGTCCTAGGTGCCGGCAGCCTGCAGAATCATCGGACATTTGCGGCTTATCAGCAGCTCATCCAGCAGCTGCACGCGGAAGGCTGCAAGGTTTCTGCCCAGCTGCATCTGTCGGATACCAATTTTAAAGTGATGCTGAAATCGGTGCCGGCGTTATTCACCCATAAGCTCAGCGCGGATCAGCTGCGCCAGAAAGTCAACGATTCTGCCGCTGTCACAGTCAACGAAATGTCGTTATCCCGAATCCAGGAAATCATTACTGCTTTTGGCCGCAGTGCCCAGCTGGCCCAAAAAGCCGGGTTCGACATGGTGCAGATTCATGGTGATCGGCTAGTCGGCAGCTTTAGTTCCTCGCTCATCAACCAGCGCAAGGATGACTACGGCGGCAGTTTAACGCATCGAATGCGGTTTGCCCTGGAAGTCATCCGTGAAGTTCGGCAGCACTGCACGCTGCCCATCGATTATAAATTGGCCGTTCGCCAGACCGATCCGGATTACGGCAAAGCCGGCGTTTGGGAGCAGGATTTAGATCCTGTGGTCAGCTGGCTGGATCAGGCTGGCGTTGACTGCTTCCACGTTACCTTAGCCAATCATGGCGCTCTGACTGATACAATTCCGCCGGCCAATCATCCAGTTTTCTCTGGGGAAGGCTGTTTTCACAAATTTGCGGAGCAGGTCAAAGCTCTGACAGCCAAACCGGTAATTGGTGTCGGCAGTCTGCGCCATCCGGATATGATTGATCAGGCGATTGAAAGCGGACGCATCGACGCGGCTGCCATGAGCCGGCAGCTGATCGCGGATTCTAACTGGGTTATTAAACTCATGGAAGATCATCCGGAGCAGATCCAATATTGTATCGGATGCAATCAGAAATGTCTGCAGGGTTTGATGAATCATCAGGGAATTCATTGTATCTATGAACAGAAAGGAAGTAAAATGGAATGAAAATCTCGATTGTCTATCAAAGTTTGACCGGAAATACCCGTCAGCTGGCAGAAGCTGTCCAAGCCGTTCTGCCAAGTGAAATGCTTTTCTACATCGGAACCCCGGACACTGAAGCGCTAAAAGCAGATTTGATTTTTGCCGGATCCTGGACTGACAAAGGGCTCTTTTCCCAACCGATGCTTGATTTTCTGGCACAATGCCACAACAAGTCTCTGGCCTTGTTTGCGACCTGCGGTTTTGGCCAGGCAGAAGAATACTATCAAGCGATTCTGCAGCGAACAGCCGCTAAAATTCCTGCTGACAATTTGATTTTGGCCAGCTTTGCCTGCCAGGGACGTATGCATGAGTCCGTCAAACAGCGCTATCAAACGATGCAGGCCAAGGAGCCGGATAACCCACGCTGGACTTCCTTGCTGGAAAACTATGACAGCGCTTTATCCCACCCTGACAATACCGATTTACAGCGCTGCCAACAGTTTGCCCGCGATGTTTTGACAAAAATAAAATAGAGGAAAAATCTCTCACTGACACGATGTTTGAGAGAACCAAAAAATCAGCAGAAAACAAATTTCCGCTGATTTTTTATTGATTTTATGAACGAAGATTATGCGCTTGCTTCGCACTTACACTATTTGCTTATTTTCTGCATAAACAATGCAGCACAGTTCCATCTTCCGGTTTATATATTTCGCCTTTTTCACACAACAAGACAGTATATCCGGTATCTTCTGCAAATCGGATTAATTCATTTGAATCGAAGGTTTCCCAATATATTTTTGCATCAGCATACGGATAAAATCGTCGGCCTTTCATATATTCTTTATAGTTATCCATTTCAAACCCGTAATCATGACCTGAAAAGCTCAATAAACCATCTGTTGTTAAAACGCGTTTACACTCTGATAACAATTCATGTTTATATTCATTGCCATATAACAAGCCAAACGTTTGCGCCCAGATAATAACGGCATCAAACGAATTATTTTCAAAAGGCAGTTTATGCCCGTCATACCATTTAAACGTAATATCATAACCTTTTTCAGACGATAACGCTGTGACTCGAGTGATGACTTCATGAGAAATATCAATCCCTGTAACCACAAACCCCATATCAGACAAGACAAAAGCCTCTCTTCCCAAGCCGCATCCCACGTCCAAGATTTTTGATTTTTCGGGGAAAAGCTTTGCAACTGTTAGCTCCCATTTTTTCAAATGCGAACTTTCCAAGTGCTCCATTTCATTAACATTTTCCTTTGTTTCATACCATTCGGTAACAATACTGCGCATTAGGACGTGCCTCCTATGACATAAAATAGCATCAACGCTGATAACGGAGAAATTACACCGTATATCCCATTATCGTATAACTTAATCCTATAGGCATCCTGTAGGCTCCCATTGAAGAAATTCACTGAGAATAGGGACTGCTTCATAACAAACCATTTTGTGGAAGAGGATCCCTTCTTTCAAAAGGGCCTGACCGAGAAACTGTCTTCAGTCCCACGTCTTTCCTGCGTCAGTCTACTCTGCTCTGTGATTCGCTCGTACAAACGGCTCGTCGATATGTTCATCTACCAACAGCCCGTATTTTTGAGGTCTTCTGTAGGCATTGCCGTGGACTTCGCTGCGGCGATATTCCCGCAGCTGTTTTAAATCTAATTCCGCGAGATAGATCCCCTCTTTTTCATCCGCCTGTAAAATACAGGTATCTCTTGACCCTTCCAAACCTGGCAAATACGCAACACCGTCGAAGACCGTTGAATTTCCATTGCAGTCAGGCACCGTATCCGGATAGTTGCAGGTTGCCACGCAAAGCATATTTTCGTAAGCTCTGGCGCGAAGCTGCGACAGCCGATTGATCTCCATCGGACAAGCGTTGGGCGTAAGAATGACCTCTGCGCCTTTGAGCATCAGAATCCGGGCACTTTCAGGAAATTCACGGTCAAAGCAGATCATGGCGCCAACCTTTACTTTTCCGCAGGCTGTATCCAATTCCTCCACATAAAAATCTTCCCCGCGGGTTAAATGACTTTCGACATCAAAATCACACGTATGAAATTTGGCGAAGGTCAATATCCGATGTCCTAAACGGTCAAATAAAATCAGCGTATTGCGCGGGCCAGTTGCGTAAGTTTCCAGCAGTGTGATGCCGATGGCCATTTCTAATTCCTGGGCAAGTTTTCCAAACTGACAGATAAAATCACTATCAGTCGGAATGGCTTCCGCCATCCATTCAGAACCAGGACGGTCATATATCGCATAGCCATTGCTCCACATCTCCGGAAACAAAGCAAGATCAGCACCCATTTTTTTCGCTTTCCTGCAGGCATCCAGACCTTTTTCAAGATTTCCCTGCAGACTGCCTGTCGGAGTAAGCTGCAGCAAAGCTATTTTTAACTTATCCATTTTAAGTCCTCCAATTCGAAAGTTTTTCAACGGTGAATGATAGAACTGTCCTGTTCCCCGATGGCCGCCAGCAGTGCCTGCTGAACCCGTGTATCGGCAAAACAGTTGACCGAAAGCAGCTCGACAGGAGAAACCGCAGGATCAATGCACTCCCGCCAGTATTTCAAGTGGACCTGATCAATCGGATGCTCTGATACCAAGACATCCTGACCCGCACCCTGCAGATCAACCCAGGTCAGAGTCATGCCAGTTTCCCCTTCTTCTATAAAAATAGCTTCCAGCGCCATTTTTTCATCCGCCAATGTTGCCTGCACTTCAGCATGACGTTGATTCAGTACTTCCATCCATTCACGGGCTAGCGTTTCTTTTCCCGGCCGCACCACGTAGCGGGTCATTGTCAGCTTCATCCTTTCAGAATCTCCTGAATCAGCGGCGGCACCCAAACTGAAAAATCGGCGAACTTTCCGGCCATCATCCAGGCTTCAAAATCTTCCAGCGCAAGCCAGCGTGCTTCTGTCACTTCTTCGTTCTGCAGTATTAGCTCTGAGGTATCTATATCCATGCGAATATGAAAGACGGCGATTTTCTGATGGGAACGAAATACATTTCCTAACCATTCGCAGTTTGAAGGAGCAACGGAAATTCCCAATTCTTCTTTGAGTTCACGCTGGATGGCAGCGAAACAGGATTCCCGAAAACGCACCATGCTGCCCGGATACTCCCATTTTCCGCCCTGACTTTTTTGGTTTGCCCGGCGTGAAACGAGGATCTGATGATCATGATTTTCAATAAAAGCGATGGCGCCTAAAAGCAAAACTGATTCCGGGACTGAATGATTCCGCAGCACCGGATAAGAAAGCCGTCGGCCTTGACTATCGCAGGCTGCCAGCGGCTCAGCTTCTTGTTTCAGATCTGTCTTCTGCATCTTCCTTCCACCCTTTCCGGCATTCCGCCCAAACAAATTGCGCGATTATTTCAGCGGCGCAAATTTTTCATCATATTCTTCTTTGGAAATGACCGGGGCTTCATAGACCCAGTCGATACTGAAAGAGATTGCCTTCGGCGAGTTGATCTCACTATCCTGATTGAACACTCTGTGAATCGCTTTTTTGTTATCCTCGATTGAACCCTGATACAATCGTACAATCGACATCCGGTTGGGCGCCCGATCATTGACGCCGGAAATTCGAGTGCCGATCAGATTAAACACATTCTGATTCTGAACATAACTGCGGTCCATTTTCTTCATCGTTAAATTGAACAAACCGATCATCTGTTCCATGCTTAAATTCGTCGACACGTTCTCTCCCGCCGCATCCAGCACCTTCAGAGCTTTGTTTACGTCTTTGAGCCGCACCGCCTCGGTTAAGATCGCCTGGATCACCTGCTGCTGATTGCTCTGCCGCTGGAAATCACCGGAGTTGTACGAATGGCGTTCCCGGGCAAACGCCAGCGTCTGTTCACCATTGAGGCGATTGACGCCCTGCGGCACCCATACCGTCTGATGACCGCGTTCATCCGAAGAATCCTGACCGACAAATTCTTTCGGATTGTCAATGATCACCCCGCCCAGGGCATCGACAATTTCAATAATCCCATGGAAATTGCTTTCAAAGTAGAAATCGATGTCCACATCCAGCAACTGTTTCACCGTATCCATCGTACATTGCCGTCCCCGCACGCGGGAATTGTTGATCTTATCGGATTTCTGATTGGTATAACAGGCAATCGGCACATAGCTGTCGCGCGGAATAGACGTCAGCAGCACGGTCATGCTGCTCGGATTAACGGTGGCCAGCATCAGCGCATCGGAACGATCATCATCAACACCGATAATCAGTACGGTAAACGGCTCCGTCGTCACATCCTTATCGCTGCCCGGTTCCGTTTTGATCGTCAGCATGCGGTTAAAATGATGCACATCCCGCAGCGTTCCCAGCGTATCTGCGACTTCCTCATTGGTTTCAAACATGCCTTTGTAATTCTCCGGCAGCGCCGCAACATCAATTTCCTTGTTCAGCAGACCTTTTAACAGGCGCGTGTAATCGGAATATTCACGATAGGTCGCCTTCAGCTTCAGTTTTTCAATCTCGTTTTTCGGCATCTGATACCCTTGCTGGGCCTGTTCGTCATCCAGAATTCCGAACACCTTGCCGTTGAGATCATTGGCACTCTGCAACCCCGCATGTTCCTCATCGCCCAGCACAACAAAGGAAACACCGACGGTTTCCTGCACTGATCCCTGATTCATCATTTTATCCAGATTCACGTTCAACCGGCCTTCAACATACACACCGAAAGCACTGATCAAGCCGATCACAATGGCCGCAGTCATCGTCGTTTTCAACAAGCTGACACTGCGGCGTCCGACTGCTAAAATCGCCAAAAGATTCAAAATTAATGCCACGATCAGCACGATCAGATTCAGACGGATAAATAAAGTACGGCTCAGCGAGCTGAACTGCGTCAGTCCGATCATCGCCAGCACCAGAAACAAATTGGCAGTCAGCACGAAAAAAGCCATGATCTGATTGATCAAGGTTAAATCGCGCCGAACCTTCTTTTTCTTGCGCGGCTGAGTTTTGCGTTTGTCCATGTCGGCAGTCCTCCAGAGGTTTATCATTTCGTCATCATTTCAGGATAACGATCTTTTTAGCAACTGGATTTATTTTAACATAGAGTCCTTTTCTGTACAGGGATTTCTTTTTTTGTAAGAATTTTGAAAAACTCCCGAACTAATCGTTCTGGGAGTTTGCATGCGAGCGGTGATTGACGGGATTGAATAATTTGGAAATTTCATTGATCAGAATCAAACTTGCGGACAAACCGAAGACGATCCCCCAACAGGCCCAATCCAACGGCGCGGTTTTTAAAATCATTTGGAATACCGGCAGTTTGACAACCATCACCTGCAAGGCAACGCCGATCACAAATGTCGCTAACAACAGCTTGTTGCGGAAAATTCCAACTTTAAAAATGGAATGATCGAGACTGCGAAGATTCAGGCTGTGAAACAGCTGAGCAATGGACAGCACCATAAACGTCATCGTATGGGCTGTGCGGACATCGTAGCTGGAACCATATTTGAAGGCAACCAGCGAAATCGTTCCGATATACAGTCCGTTCAGCACCATAAATGCCCAGCCGCCGTTGGCGAACAGACTCTCCCGCGCATCACGGGGTTTCTGATCCATAATGTAAGGATCCTGCGGTTCCGCGGCTAGGGAGAGTGCCGGAAAGGCATCGGTGACTAAATTGATCCACAGAATCTGGATGGCCGAGAGCGGAGCCGGGGCGATCGGCATTAAGACGATCGCCAGAAACAGCGTCGTAATTTCACCCAGATTGCAGGAAAGCAGATACAGCACCGCTTTTTGAATATTGAGATAAATGTTGCGGCCTTCCTCAACAGCGTTGATGATCGTCGCAAAGTTATCATCCGCCAGAATCAGATCGGACGTCTGCCGTGAAACTTCGGTGCCGCTGCCCATCGCGATGCCGACATCCGCCTGTTTGAGCGACGGAGCATCGTTTACGCCATCGCCGGTCATCGCGACGATCTTCGCATCGAGCCGGTAGGCTTTGACAATCCGCACCTTATCCTGCGGCGTTGCACGGGCCACAATGCGGATGCGCTGACATGCCTGGGCCAGTTGATCATCGCTTAAATCCTGCATCTGAACCGAAGTCAGCACCTGCGAAAGCGACTGGGCAATGCCCAGCTTCCGGCCGATTGCCAGCGCGGTTTCCGGATGATCGCCGGTAATCATGACCACGTCAATGCCGGCTTTATGCGCCAGCTCAATCGCTTCTTTGACGCCTTCTTTCGGCGGATCGATCATGCCGGCCATCCCGACAAAACACAGCCGGGTTTCAAATTGATTTTCATCCAGCGAGGCGACCGAACGTGTTGCCAGAACCAGGACGCGCAAAGCTTCCCCAGCCATCTGTGCAGCTGCTTCCTCAATCTGCCGCCGCAAAGTGGCCGTCATTTCCATCCGCCGGCCATCCTGCCACAGATGTGTGCACAGCGGCAGAACGCTTTCAAGCGCGCCTTTGACATAGACGATTTTTTCCAGTCCAGTCTGATGCACGGTGCTCATCCGCTTGCGTCTGGAATCAAACGGGATTTCCCCTACCCGCGGAAACTGCCGGACAATCTGCGCCGTATCGACGCCGTTATCCAAAGCCCAGCGCATTAACGCCACCTCGGTCGGATCACCAATTGCCCCACTCGCATCCAGCTTAGCATTGCAGCACAAATAGAAGCCTTCCTTAAAGCGCCGCTCGGTTACTTTCTGCGAGCTGGACTGAATTTTGCCATTGAGATAATAAGCGACAACGGTCATGCGGTTCTGTGTCAGCGTTCCGGTTTTATCCGTGCAGATGACCGAAACCTGCCCTAGTGTTTCCACGGCATGCAGCTTGCGGGCGATCGCGTGATGATCGCTCATCTTCTGAACGCCTAAGGCCAGCGAAATGGTCACCACCGCCGGCAGCCCCTCTGGAATCGCGGCCACAGCCAGTGAAATCGACGTCAGCAGCATTTCAAACAAATCGCGTTTCTGAATGATCGCAATCACAAAAATCGCAGCGCAGATAATGACCGATAAGGCGCCCAGCACTTTGGACAGTTCCGCCAGCCGCCGCTGCAGCGGTGTCAGCAGCTTTTCTTCATGCTGCAGCAGTTTCGCAATTTTGCCGATCTCGCTGTCCATCCCTGTCGCCACCACCAGACCCGCAGCGTTGCCGTCGAGAACGATCGTCGATGAAAAAGCCATATTTTTCTGATCGGCCAGCGGCAGCGTCTGATCTTTAGGATAACGGGCAGAAGCATCCTTGTCCACCGGTACGGATTCGCCGGTCAGACTGGATTCCTCGACTTTCAGATGTACAGTCTCAATCAGACGCAGATCCGCCGGAACAAAATTTCCGGCTTCCAGAAAGACCAGATCGCCCAGCACCAGCTCTGCCGCATCAATCTGTTTCAGCTGACCGTCACGTTTGACCAGGGCTTTCATCGCGGTCATTTTTTCTAAGGCATGCAGCGCTTTTTCCGCCCGGTATTCCTGGAAAACACCGATCAGGGCATTGATTGTGATCACCGCTACAATGATGACGGAATCCATCACCTCATGCAGAAAAATGGAAATCACCGCGCCGAGAATCAAAATTAAAATCATCGGATCATTGAACTGTTCCGCGACTTTTTTCAGCAGAGATGCTTCTTTTTTCTTTTCCAGCTCATTGCCGCCGAAGCGCTGCAGCCGGGCGGCCGCTTCTTTTTCACTCAGTCCCTCGCGGGCATTGGTCAGTGTTGCAGCTTCCAGTTCCTGTATAGTTTGACGATAGGGCATAGCACATCTCCTTTACCTATTCCCATCTATATCAAAAACCGAAGAAGAATAGAACGGAAGACGCGTCAGGATCGAACGCAAAGCTCATCAAAAAAAGCCGGTAAGCTCCGGCTTTTTTCCTTCTTTGACAAATTAATTCGGATTGCGCCGGCTTCCGCCCCACTCGACCAGCGTGAAACCTTTTCGTTCCGGCGCAGGCGTCAGCACCTGTGGCTCAATTTCTATTGGTTCTTCAAGCCCTTCAGATACCATATAAACCCGGATTACCGTATTCGGCTGCGGATCACAATCCATCGGCATCCCATCAGCATAGACAGCGGAAGGAAACTGGATTTGGTTATACGGAGACTGAGCCAGGATCGGCAGCCAATAAGTAATGAAATCTGCGCTTTCCTGGTAGTTTAGCCCCAGCAATGCCAGCTTTTCTTCCAAAAAAGAAATTGTATCTTCCCTCGCTACAACAAAACCCTCGTTCTGATCAAAACGATCCGGAATCATTGCCTCATAATACAGATAAGGATAATCGCGCCCCTGCAAGATCAGCTGATCACCGCTCACCCTACCCGTCCAGCCCTGGTCATAAACTGGATAGCTCAACGTCGGTTCCTGTCCAAGCTTCAGCGTAAAATCAAGCGGTGTATCATGATAAAGATAGATCACCGGCTTATCGGCTCCCATCTCATTTCGCGGTGGTTCCCCTTCGAAGCTAGCATCAATTTCCTTTTCCTCGCACAGCGCTATGAGCTGCAGCCGCTGCGCTTCACTTAACAGTTCATCCCAGCCTCGGAAATGAACTGAATGATAATCCTCGCGAATTTTCTGCAGCTGCGGCCAGAGCTGCTGCCAATCGAGCTTCTGCGTTTCTGCTTCCTGAAGCTGCTCAGCGGTCAGCTGATAATAATCAGGATCGCAGTAGAGTAAGATATAGGGATGATCTGGATCCTCGGATGGACTTAAAGCAAAGCTTTCCATCCTCTGATAATCCCGCATCAGAGCTGCTGCATCATATTCCTCCTGATAGGCGTAATCCACGCCATATTTCTGCATCAGAGTATCAATGTAGGAACGCTCTTTTTCTTCCAAGGGAAGTTCCAGATCAAGAAAACTGTAAAAAATCGGATCCCCATCACGATATTGATCGGAAAGCAGCTGATCTTCCAACGTGCCGCCATAATACGGTGCCGTGATTTCACAAAATGAAGCTTCCTTTCCTGGCAGCAGCGCGAATTGATAGCCATCCTGTTCCTCTCTGACCAAGACGGTATAACCATCGTTAATCAGAAACTCACGCTCGGACTTCTCTGGCATAAAGCTTTGCCTTTTCTCAGTATCCCAATCCACCTCGGTTACTTCTGCACTGTCTTCGGATTGAAAGCGGAGCCGGGCCATCGGATCCTTATCGGTGCGGGTTTCTCCTTCAAAGAGAAATGTTTCCATGGTCTTCGGCGCAATCCAGCGTTCGATCTCAATTTCACGCACCCCTCCGATGTTGACTTTATAGGCAAAGGAAACAATTTTCTGGGCCTGTTCGGTATGATTCGTAATTTCAATTTGCCTTAAAGGCCGGGTAATATCATAGCCAGTTTCATCCGCCGGCGTGATTTCAACGGTAAACATTGATTTAATGGACTGCGGATCAGAAGAAGGATCCGGGGTCGGCTGAACTGAATTGGTTTGGGCACAGGCTGTCAGCATCAGACCCATCGCCATCAGGATCGCTCTGCGGCTGAATCCGTTGTGATTAAACTTCATCTCGATCACCTCTTTTCAGGCTTTTCTGTCGGCTTGGTTCTCGGCGGCTAGTTTTTGATCGCATTTCCGAATCATTTCTTCCGCTTGTTTCCGCTGTTTTGGATAGTAAAAATAAACATGTTCCCGCTGCCGATAATACGCCGCGGCCATTTCAAAATATGTACGCGCCTGCTGGATGTCTTTCTTCGTTCCCATACCCGAGTAAGCACAGTTACCTAAACGCAGACAAACTTCCGGATATTCTTCGATTTCTCCAATTTCCTGTAAATGGTGGTAAAGTTTTAAATACATTTTATACGCGTTGATTTCATCTTTTTCTACAAATTTGCCTTTTTGATAAGCATCCGCTACTTTCATAACGGCTTCAAAATTGCCTAATTTTGCGGCTTGAATAAAATATTGGAACCCGCGTTTTTGATCTACTTGAACCCCGCGTCCATAAGTATAACAGTATCCCAGATTGGTCATCGCCTGACTGTTTCCCAGAGCTGCCTATTTCTGATAGTAAGCTACCGCTGTTTTAAAGCCTTCCGGTGTTCCTGTTTGATACGCTTCCGCGCCTAAATTTAATAGAATATCACTCTCATCTAAAGTCATCCTTGGCCTCCTGCCTTCTGCTTTTCTGCAGCAGATTCATGAACCTACCCTTCCTCATTTTCCGCCAACAGCGCGGTTAACAGCACCCCGCTAAGCAGCACTGTCATGGAAGAAAGCGGACAGCGCCGCTGGCCATCCAGCTCCAGGCAGGCATCCTTGTTGACGCAGCAGTTATCAATCACGATATCCGCGGTTTCAAATAAACGCCGGCCGCTGGGATGATCGGATTTGATCACCGGTGATTGCTTCATGTTGGTGATCACCGCCACGGTCGTCTTATTCGACCAAAGCAACCGGGCCAATTCCACATTCATGACGCTTTTTCCCGTGTTGGACGGCATTAAAAACACATCCTGGGGCTGTATTTTATATTTATCAATCAGCATCTGAGCATAATCCCGCTGCTTCTGCGTCCAGCCGCTCTGCACCGGATCAAAGATCATCAGCTCGCTTTCCAGGATCGGGATGATTTTATCGTTGTGAATCCCGGCCATTAAATCCTGCAGCATATGCGAATGTCCGCTGCCCATGACAATCAGCCGGCCTTGTTTGCGCATTAACTCCTGAGCGATCTTTTCAATCGATCCCAATTGCGTCTGTTCAAATTGTTCAAGGATATCCAATACCACTTTATTGAGCTGATGCACGACACCGCTGGGTTCGAGTCCAGCCTGAACGGCGAAGCTGACTGCATTGACAGCCTGAGCACCATAGGTCTGTAACATCGGCAGAAACGACTGCTCCACCGCAAACAGATTTGGATTCCCATCCTGTCGGCTGACTTCCAGCGCAAGCCATTCGATTCCCAGACGCCGGCAATGTTTTTCCATCGCGGCATACAGCGGCGTATCCTGACTGTGAAAAGTCAGAACTAAATCATGCCGCTGAATCCCCCAGGCCTGAATCAAGACTTTGGCATATTCCGGACACTGAATCAGCGCAGAATACCGACGATCATACGTCATCAATTCCTGCGGAAACAAACCGATGACTTCCGCATGTCCCTGCAGCCTGGCGGTCAGTTCTTCCGCAAACAGATGGTCTTCCCCGATCCCAAACGCAAAGACATGACGTCCTTCATTCAGCCCTTCTGCCAACCGCGTTCCGATTCGCACGAAACAGCCCATCTGGGTTTCCGCCCAACCCAGCCAGCACTTCTGAAACTGACGGCAATTCTCTTTCAGCATACACAACACCTCTTCTTTAATTATACGGACAATCAAGCAAAAAGGAAGCCTGCGCTTCCTTAAAATTCAATGACTATTCGACAACGATCCGGACTTTATCGCCTTCCGCAGAAACGACGTCAACCAGTTCGCCAACCTGACCTTCTTCCACCAATTTCAGAATCAAATCCAGATCCACACCCTTAAGATCCACATTCATGCCGCTCAGTTCCATTTGCTTCGTAAAATCCAATCCAGCCCGGATCAGCGCTACCGGAACATTGACGCGAACGCGGTCATTGTTCGCGGATTCGACCTGAATCCGCAGCATTTTCGGCTGGGAAGGAGCGCTGTAAATTAACGGCCGAACCTGAGGTTCAGCGGATTTCTGCGGTTTTTCCGCCCGCTTTTCGCTTTCTTCAATCGCATCCAGCAGCCGCAGTCCTTCTTCCACGCTCAGCGTACCATCTTTGACCATTTCCATAATTTTTTCTCGGGAGTTCATGTTGTTCCTCCTATTTTTTTAACAGCGCAATCGCTTCTTCCGCGCTGATCTCACCCTGCTGCAGACGGGTCAGCACATCATCGGCCCGGGCAGGTGATTCTTCTTCCCGTTTGACTGTAAACCCCATTTTGGTGATGATGGAATCCAGCATTTTCTTCACAGTTGGATAGGAAATATTAAATTCTTTTTCCATTTCCTTGATATTGCCCTGAACCCGAATAAAGGTTTCGACAAACTGCAGTTCATCGCGATTCAGATAGCTGAACCGGGATAAGGCAAACTCACCCGTAATCTCGGTATGACAGCGGGTACAGGTTAACCGCGTTGCCAGCAGCTGATTGCCGCAGACCGGGCATGTCCCAAAAACTTCATTTCGCATCGTGTTTCCTCCTTATCCTAAAATATCAATGAGCACGCGATTCGGTCCGGATTCCACTTCCACCAGCCGAAACGGCTCACATTCCTTTAATTCCTTCACCGATGTCTGAACAAACTGGAGTATCGCTTCGCGATTGTCCAGCAGGATCTGTACGGTTTCATCACGCGACTGCGCCGGAACATACTGTGATCCCCAAAGCACCACTTTTAAGATTGCGGCGGCAGCACTCAGCGGGATTGCCGGAATCGTCACATTCTGTTCAACGGATTCCACAACAATTTTAATCTTTTTGGCCATCCTCGTGTCCTCCTGAGATTATTATAAATGTTATTTAAATTATTTCAAGTTATTTTTAAGAATATTGAATTTTCATATTAATTAAATTAATCAAATCAGTTCAATATCTTATGAATTCCATTGCGGATTCGAATATAAACGTACGCTGAATGCAGATCTGAGAAGGTTTTCATATGATGGTAATACGCAAAGGACGGATCACTCAGCATGTCCAGAACGATATACCGCCAGCGAACGCCGCGCTCCGTCTGAATCCAGGCCGCCGCTCCCGGCTCGGGCTGAATCTGTTGATCCCCGCATTTCAGACCGGTTGCGGACAAGGCCACGGACAATTCTTCAAGCTGTTCGCTGGGATGCTGATCATCAAGAAAGTAACGGACAAAAGAACAGGCTTGTTTCAGACTGTCCCACACTTCCTGATTGACTTCATTGACCTGCGTGACTGCAATTAACACCGGCGGATGGTCCTGCACGTAGCGGATAAATCGTTTCCGGCAAAGCCTTGCATCATAACTGTCGCCGAGAATCGCCGCATCCAGCAACACCAGATCCATGATGAATCCCTCCTTCCGGATCATTACACTTTTATTTTACCACGATGAAGCGCTTTCAACCAGTTGGAAAGAAAAAGACGGAATTTCTGGTTCCGTCTCCCTCTTACTGACTGTTTATTTCCGGGAAAGAAAGAAGCTCGGAATTCCGCTGTTGTCTTCCTCGTCTTCTTCCGTTTCCTTTTTGATTTCCTCAGTGATCTTATTGGCGACCTTCACTGACGGCTTCGCTTGAGAAGGCACCTTAATCTTTGGCAGATCAAACCCGGTTGCGATCACTGTAACAATGATCGATTCGCCGATCTTTTCATTGATCGCCACGCCGAAGATGATATCGATATCATTGCCGGCCGCTTCGCGAATGTATTCAACGGCATCATTCGCATCATAGATGGAAATATTGGCGCCGCCGGTAACATTGACGATGGCCTTTTTGGCCCCGTTGATCTGCGCTTCCAAAAGCGGCGACTGAATCGCTTTCTGGGCCGCTTCCTGAGCTTTGTTGTCACCCTGCGAAATCCCGATGCCGATCAAGGCGCTGCCCTGACCTTCCATGACTGAACGCACATCCGCAAAATCCAAGTTAATCATCGCCGGAACCGCAATCAAATCAGTGATCGTCTGCACGCCCTGACGCAGGACGTTATCAGCTTCCTTAAACGCTTCGACAAAGGGAATGCGGCCGATGACCTGAAGCAGCTGATTGTTGGAAACGATAATCAAAGAATCAATGAATTCACTTAACTGACCTAAACCGGCTTCGGCCTGAGCCATCCGCCGCGGTCCTTCAAAGGAGAACGGCTTGGTGACAATTCCAACTGTCAGCGCGCCCATTTCCTTGGCGATCTTCGCAAACAACGGAGACGCGCCAGTTCCTGTGCCGCCGCCCATGCCGGCTGTGATAAAGACCATATCGGCACCCGACATCGCCTCGCGGATTTCTTCTTCATTTTCTAACGCTGCCTTGCGTCCCATTTCCGGATTGGCACCCGCGCCTAAACCCCGCGTCGTTTCCCGACCCAGTATAATTTTATTTTCAACCGGGGATTTGTTGAGATCCTGCATGTCGGTATTGGCAACGTAGAATTCAACACCCTGAACGCCTTCCTCGACCATGCGGTTAACGGCGTTGCAGCCGGCGCCGCCGATGCCGAAGACTTTAATTTTCGCAACCTGATTGTATTCTAAATCCATCTTCATTCATCCTCTCGTTTCCTATTTCTGTTTGGCTTCAAAAAGCATATCCTTTAATCGTTTTGTAATCGAATCGTCGACGCTGGTTTTCTCTTTTTTCAGACCGCCGATCGTTACGGCTTTTTCAAACTGCGCAGCATTGACACCAACCTGATCGGTATTGAGCAGCGGCTGCTGATCCTTATACGCATAGAACAGACCCAGACAAGCCGTCAACGCACTGTCGCGCACGCCCAAGGTTTCCGGATAATACACCTTGGTCGGAGCATTCAGATGATCCTGAACATACTCTGCAATTTCCTGCAGCTCACCGCCTTCGCCGACAATCACAACCTGCGTCCTGCCGGCTTTAAGAATTGGCCGGCACATCTGTTCGATCTCACTCATCCAGCTTTCCAGAGGTTCGCGGATCGCTTCGCAAAGTTCCTTTTCCGACAGCGTATACGTCTTTGTATTCTTGGACCAGATGTAAATCGGTGTCTGCAGCGGCCGGCGTTGATTCAAACGCGTGTTGTATTTCACTAACCGCACCGCTTCCGCTAAAGGCAGCTCATAGCGTTCAACCAACGCTTGGCTCCACTGATCAATCCCTTGTTCAATAATTTCACAGCTGGCGAGCTTGCCTTTGGACAGCAGCGACAGCGTCGTCGTCTGTTCTTCCAACCGAATCAAAATCAAATTCTGATCCATCGTCTGTTCAAACAAAGCTGCTTCTTTGGCAATGGCGAAACTGTCCAGACTGATATCCAGCACTTCCAATCCCGCCTGTTCCACACAGTTGACATATTCAAACGCGATTTTGCGATTGGCGCACAGCAGATCCACATCCACTGTCAGCTCATCGCACAGCTCGCCAATCGGCATCCGCCGCGTCGATATTCCATTGCAGGTATACCGCACGCAGACAGCGCTGATTAATGCCAGTCCGTTTTCAATCTTGGTTTTCATCGCATTTTTGACCGCTTCCCGAACATCGAGAACGGTAACACGGCGGTCAAAAGAAGAAACCGGCACCGTTATTTTCAGCGATTTGCGCATCATATCCCGAGAAGGAATCGACAACAAAACACGTTCAATTCGAGCACCGATCATTCGGGAAGCGTTCTCCGCCGCCCTTCGAATCGCTTTGACAACCTCATTGGGTTCACTCAGCTGATGAAACTGAACACCTGCCACAGGAACCCGTTCGACTTTGATTATATTAAAGCGAGTGTTGAAGAACTCGCCTACCAGCAATCTTACTTCGTGATCCGCTATATCCAGCGCCGCGAAAATCTGCTTGTCCATGCCTTTTTCGACCCCCTGAGCTACACATATATACTATATCATAAAACGGTATTCAACAAAAGAATTTTTCCAACAATTCGCATTGTGTGCCCAGCGTTGTAAAATTGTTGTCAATTTCATACGGAAGCTGCCGAATTTCATAAAATTATTGGTGTTTTCAGCCCTTCCTGAACTTACTTGTAAAAAAATCCTTTTTCTTTCTCACCTTTTTCCGATAACGCCTTGCATTTTTTGGATGATCATGTTATAGTTTACAAGCGAAATTAAGACAGAAAGGGGGGTTACGGTTAATGTCTAGAGTATGTGCCGTATCCGGTAAAAAAGCCTTATCAGGAAATAAGCGTTCTCATTCCATGCATGCATCCCGCCGCAAATGGAACGTTAATTTACAAAAAGTTAAAGTGATGGTTGATGGTAAGCCACAGCGAATCCGTATTTCCGCCCGTGCTTTAAAAACACTGAAGGCTCAGCAGAAAAACGGTTAATTAAAAAGGAGTTCTGCTCCTTTTTTTCTTTGCATTCAAAAATAACAGCCTCAGGGGCGGGAAGCTCATTGCTTTCAACACCTGGGGCTGTTTTCTTTTTGATTGTCGATCAGTCTGACAGAATTCGGCTAAGCTTTCTCGCGAATGGCCACGGTATATTCACCCTCACTCCAAATTTGTCCGTCGCTGTGCTTCCAATCCGGCCCTTCGCAGCGGACAAGCCAGAAACGATAGTTCTGCCGATCCTCGCTAATTCCATCGTAAAGCAGCCACAAAGTTTGATTACCTTTTTCTTCCAGAAGGGCCTGCTGCCCGTCTTCGCTGATGACTGCCGTTTTCTCAGCAAAGTCTTGTTCCAGCAGAAACTGCAGAGCCTGAGCTGGAGAGCGGCGGCTGACATACATATAGGTCGTATCATAAGCGCCGCTGACAAAGCTATGGGATAGTTCATTTTTTGGAAGAATTGGTTCATCTTCCGTTAGTTTCAAGCCGGTTGTCCCGTCAGTCAGGGTGTGAATGACTGCGGCCAGCACCGCTTCCTGTCCCTGCATCAGCCGGATTCGATAGGTCATCGCAAACGCTTCGCCCGTCGGGCCTGCGCCTTGATTGCCCGGCGAAACTGCCCATTCCGCAGTCTTCACTTCTAACAATTGATCTTCCGCAGTGCCCGCCAGCCGCTGCACAGAGGTGATTTTCATCCGCACATCAACGCCGTTGACACGGTAAGCCTCAGCCTGCTGCGTCAGTGTCAATAAGCTCAACCACACCGGATCGGTGCTGCGAGTCTGCAATTTCATCGTTCCTTCCGGCAGTTCCTGCTGCAGCTGCGGATCCGTTTGGATCGTCTGCCGCATCGCTTCAATCAACATGACCTCCGCTTCCTCAGCACTGAATTCTGGACTTTCTGAGAAACTCACTTCCGGCAGGGGAGCGTTCCGCACAAAGTTCATCGGCTGGGTCGGCTGCATCGCAACCGGGCACAGAATCAGCTGCCCTTCCACAAACAGATCCTGTTCATTCAAAATCCCATCGTCTCCCAATACCAAACTCCACTGCGGCTGGCCCTCACGGCATAGGGCCAGAGCGAGCGTACCGAACGGCACACAGTCACTGTAAGCATAATCTTCCTGCAACCCATCCTTTTCCAGATGGATCCCCTCGCGGTCCGTCATGATCTTCCATTCTGTCCCCGCGGTTTCCGCAGCTGACCATTCCCCGCTGATGGAGGAGATCGGGTTATGATAGCTGATCGGATTGCCGCGGTCGCCGAAAGTTGCAATTTGTTGATGGACGCTGTAATCGGTTGTTCGATAGGTAATCGTACAAACATCGTCAGCCAGCCACTGCAGCTTCATTTTTCCCTCAACGGGATAAGGAAATGCTTCTTGCTCGCGGCGGTAAAGAAGATAACGGCTGCGGCAGAGAGACGCTTCACCGGAATTCCGATCTTGTTTGACCACAACCCAAAAACGGCCGTTTTCCGATAGACTGATCGTCGTTGGATGCTGCTGAAGGGCCTGTTGGAGCTGCAGGCTAAATCCAATGGTCAGAAGCAGCGCAGCACCCGCTCCGATTTTACGCAGGGCAGTTTTTTTAATAAAAACGCTGCCGCTGAAGGTCAGCGCGCCAACCAGCATCAAATTAAGCAAAGGATTGATCCAATCCGCAATGTATTCCCAACCTCGTGGATAAACGATGATCCAGCTGACAAGCTGCAGCGTGCCAATGCCTGCCGCCAGGATCAGGCATACAATTGCTGCCGCGATCCATCCCTGCCGCTGTTGACGAAATTGACGTTTTTGATTCATCTCGATTAACGAAGGCATCTCCTCCGCGGCTTCACTGTTCAAAAAAACTTCCGTATCCTGAAACTCAGCGGGTGAAACATTAAAAATATCCGCCAGGATATGCAGCTGATCAGCACTCGGAACCGCTTGTCCGCTCTCCCATTGTGATATTTGATAACGTGGCACAGAACACTGCTCGGCCAGCTGTTTTGGGGTCAGACCTGCCGCCTGTCGCAACCGCTTTATTTTTTTCGCTAAGTTCATCGTTGTCAACTCCTTTGGATAGGCATCAGTGTAGCACGAACAAGCCGGCTTTTCCAGTCCAGTCCAATCCAAAATAAAAGGCGGCCCATGGCTGCCCACTCAAAGCGAACTTATTATTTCAATCCAAGCTCGATCATTGAACAGAGTACGATCTCCTCTTTCGTTGATTGACTTCATGTCAGTCGTGAATACCGATTTCTCTCCGCCACTGCCGTTAATCTTGTTTTTAGTGATTCCGCTTTCCAACGATAGAGGTGAAAGAATTCGCGCTTATTCTTATTGAACACGGAAAAGAAAAGCGATCTGATCGAGAGAACGATCCGCATGCCCCAAGTCCAGGGCGATTTCTTCCCCATCCCTTCGTTTGTAGAAAGCTAAAGCTCGGTGGTTATGGGCATTACAACGGCAGCCGATGACCGTTTGACCCGCGACTTTGGCCCGGCGCAGAATTTCCGTCCAAACCTGAGAACCCAGACCCTGATGCTGAAAATCGAAAGTCAGATAAAGAGCATTCACGCTCATGGCAACGCCAATTATCGGATGCTTCGGTTTTCCCAGAATAAAGTAACCCGCATCCTGTCCATCGGCTAGAATAAGACAGACCTGAGATTCATGATCTGCGATCGCCTCACGAAATTTTTCAGCATGCCCAGCTTCATCAAACTCCCTCAGCCAGGATTCGGGATAAATTCCGGCGTAGGTTTCCTGCCACACCCTTCGCTTCAGCCTGACCAGCCGGTCAAGACAATCTTTACTTGCTGCAGCAAACGTCATCATGAGTTCATCAACTCAGTCAGCTGACGGCTCAGCGCTTCCACGGAAATCGCGGAAGGATCCGTACAGTCCACGGGAATCAACGTTCCAATCGCAAAGCGACGATAGCCGCCTTGTTCAATGCTTTGTTCAAAATCAGCGAAGCGGATTGGGTCAGGAATCCGATAGGGTTCCACCGCCGGATACCGGTCGTTAACGACATGTCCCCGATGTCGGGAAGACGATTGATCCCGCTTGACAAACCGCTCATAAATGGTTCGGGTATCGCCGTCGAACAAGATTGTGATCATCTGACAGCCGGTCTTTTTCGCCAGCCTCTGCAAGCCCGGCAGCGAAAGATCCTCAAAGTTATTTTCCAGAATGACCGATTGTCCTGCCGTTAAACATTGCAGCGCCGCGTAATAGAGAATATCCATCGCAGCCAGCCCCAGCTGAACTTTTTCCTGCCGGCTTTGAAAACCCAGACGGTCAAAAAGATCCTCTTTGATGGAATCTTTGGAAAACATCGGGATTCCCAGTTTCTGACTTAACTGAATCGCCAGCGTCGTTTTGCCGCTGGCCGGCATTCCCGCAAGACACACGCACGTTGGCTTTTTGTTTTTATTCATTGACTTATCCTTTCCTATCCTTCAATCAGGAATTCAGCTTGGCGTCGTTGCAGCGAACGACCAGGATCCGTCCCTGATCCAGCGTCACCACCGCTTCCTGATCGACAATTTCATTGGATATCCCGATCGTATCGCCGCGATCCATGAAATAATGATCGAGCGGATAAAGAAAACCTTCCAGCGTAATCACCGCCGGCTCAATCGCGAAAAAGGAAATAAACCGAGCGGCATTGGCCTTAAACACATGCCGTCCAGGTTCCAGGCAAGACAATTCATTGTTTTTTTCACGCAGGATAATCGGGACTTCCTGATACATGACCAGAAGCAGATTCGCCAGCTGGTGATCCTGTCTTCCGCCGAGGCCGCCGGTCAAAATGATCGGCTGATACCCCTGTTCCTTTGCCCAGTGCAGCGCCGAGAGCGCGTCGGTTTCATCCTTCATTACCGGAAGCACTTCCACTTGATCGGCATACTGACGGATCATTGTCATTTCTTCCGCATTGACTGAGTCGAAATCCCCGATCGCCATCACCATTCGCCGTTGTTGTCTGGCACATACGAGCGCCCCGCGGTCAGCACCGATCAAATCGCCTTCCGCCTGATCACAGTTCTGCGCCATCCCCAAAACAATAGTACAGGGTTTTAACATAGCGAATCAACGGCGTCCACAATGTTGTTTTTAAAGATGTAACTGCCCGCAACCAATACATCTGCGCCAGCCTGCTTACACAGCTTTCCGGTTTCGGCATTGATCCCGCCGTCTACCTCAATCCGCAGATCGACGTTTTCAGCCTGAGCCCAAGCCCGCAGCTGAGCGATTTTTTCCAAAGCGGACGGATCAAACTGCTGCCCGCCGAAGCCCGGTTCCACCGACATCACTAAAACTAGATCAAAGTCCTGCCACAGATCCTTTAAGACTTCCACCGGGGTTTTCGGTTTGATCGAAATGCCCGGCTTTACGCCCCACTGCCGCAGCTGCTTCGCCAGCTTACGGCAGGCCTCTGCATTTTCCATCGCTTCATAATGAAAGGTGAGCCACTGCGCTCCGGCCTCGATGAAAACCGGCGCATACGTTTCTGGATCGGTGATCATCAGATGCACATCCAGTTCACAATCCGTCAGTTTGCGGAAGGCTTTGAGAATGTCCGGGCCGAAGGTCAGATTCGGGACAAAATGGCCGTCCATCACATCGTAATGCAGCCACTGAGCTTGGGAAGCGTTGACCGCTTCCATCTGCGTGTTCAGCTGGGTAAAATCCAGCGATAAAATTGAGGGGGATATGATCGTCATCAATATTTCTCCTTTCGGCCCTGAACGAGGGTCAGACAATCCAAATAATCCGCATAGCGAATGCGGGAAACCTGCTGCGCCTCAACCGCCTGCTTGATCGCGCAGCCCGGTTCATTCTGATGAATGCAGTCGCGGAACCGGCACTTGCCTAAATAAGGGGCAAAATCAGGAACACTCTGCGCCAGTTCCGTCGGCGTCATGCGGCTGAAGTCCAGCGACGAAAAACCTGGCGTATCCGCTACCCAGCCGCCGGCCACCTCATGCAGCTCGACATGCCGGGTCGTGTGCTTGCCCCGTCCCAGGGCTTTGGAAATTTCCTGGGTCTGCAGCTGAAAGGCTGGATTCAGCTTATTTAATAAGGAAGACTTGCCGACGCCGCTCTGCCCGGTCAGCACCGTAACTTTGTCCTTTAAAACGCCGGCCAGATTTTCATCGAGTTCTTCCCGGCCGCTCAGCACGACTTCATATCCGCTGCGGCGGTAATCCTCAATCCAGGCATAGACTGGATCCTGGGCCTGCACCAAATCCATCTTGGTAATGCACAAGACCGGCTGAATCGAAGCGTTGACAATCAGAAACAGAATCCGGTCCACCAGCGTGCAGGAAAAGTCCGGATCTTTGGCAGACATGACGATCAAAGCTTGATCGACATTGGCCACCGGCGGACGGATCAGGGAATTCTTACGCGGAAGGATCCGCTCAATTCCGGTTTGATCGCCGAAATCCGTGTATTCGACCCAATCCCCGGTGCGCGGCTTATCCTGCAGCCGAACCTTGCCCATAGCCACGCATTCCACGCGCCGTCCGTCCTCGTCCGCAACCAGATACTGGTTGGAAATAATTCTGATTATTCTTCCGATCATAACGCTCCTTTACTAATCGCTTCGATACGCTGCGGCCACTTCCCGCCGTTTTGCTTTTTATTCAGCTGTTCAATAATAATATAAGGTAATGTAGCTTTCTTCATTTTGTTCATACAACGTGCCAAAGCCCGGCGTGCATTGAATCACAACCCCGCGCTCAACACTGGCTGCCTCTTCCTCGCTCATGTTGTCGGTATCGAGTACCGAAAGGATGACTTCCGCGCCCTGCCCTTCCAACAGCGATTGAGCTTCAAAAACATCCATCCCCTTGATCGACCAGTCAATCTGGAAAGTCGGATAGGCGGCGATCACAAAACGAATCGTATTGGTTTTCTGCGGATCAATCTTCGACTGCGGCTCCAGCAGCTCCTGACGCAGAATCGTTCCCGGGGCGCTGTCGCTGGCTTCCTGTGTCGTCTGAATGCGGATATTGGCGCTTTCCAGCTTCTCACGGGCTTCGCTGATCTTCATGCCGACATAATTTTCAATGACGACATACCGCCCCAGCGAGACCTTGACCTTCACCATGGAGCCATTGGTCAGCATTGTCGACGCCGCCGGATCACTTTCATAAATCCGATCCTTCTCCACGTCATCGGTTAAGGAATACGTAATCTCTGAACGATTCAGCTCCAGTCCGACATCGCTCAAGGCCGAAGCAGCCTGTTCTACGGTCAGGTTGTTCAGCGGCGGCACCTCAACGAGCTGGCTTTTGCCGCCCCAGTTGCCGGTCAGCGCTAGGATGAAGATCACCGCGGCAATCGACAACACGACTAAGCCTGTGACTAACAGCGTCATCCAAGCATTGCTTTTCTTTTTGCGTTTCTTTTTCTTTTTTACCGGCTTGGCAGCAGGACGGAATGAACCATTCTCCTTCCGTCGGGCGGTATCCATCGCAATCGTCTTGTTGCCTTCGCTCGGCGTCTTAAAGACAACCCGCGGCTCATTGGCCCGTTCGGGCGACAGGCAGGTCGTCAAATCCTGAAGCATGACTTCACAGCTTGAATAGCGGAAGTTTTTGTTTTTCGCCGTCGCGCGCAGAATCACATTTTCCACGGCCTGGGGCAGCTGCGGATTCAGCGCACGGATCGAAGGAATTTCCTCACGCATATGCTTCATCGCGATCTGCACCGCCTGTTCGCCATGAAACGGGACCTCGCCGGAAAGCAGTTCGTAAAACACAATGCCCAATGAATAAATATCGCTCTGCCGGGTCGCTGCTTCACCACGCGCCACCTCCGGCGCCAGATAATGCACCGAGCCCATAACCGAATCGGACTGTGTCAGCTGCAGGGCATCCTGGGCTAAAGCAATGCCGAAGTCCACGACCTTCAACGTTCCGTCATCCTTGATCAGAACGTTCTGCGGCTTGATATCGCGGTGGATGATATTGCGGCGGTGCGCTTCAGCGACTGCGCTGACCAACTGCTTCATAATGGCGACAGCTTCTTCTTTGCACAAAGCGCCGCGCTGGGCGATCAGCTGCTTCAGATCCTTGCCGCGGACATATTCCATCACAATGTAGTGGTACCCGTTTTCTTCACCGACATCGTAAATATCGACGATGTTGGGATGGGATAACGCCGTCGAGGCATTGGCTTCGCGCTGAAAGCGAAGCAAAGCTACCGGATCGTTGCTTAATTCCCCGCGCAGCACCTTGACGGCGACTTCGCGGTTTAACAGGGTATCGACAGCGACGTAAACATCCGCCATGCCGCCCTGTCCGATATGCTTGACGATCATATAGCGCTTGGCAATCATTTTGTTCATCGCTTATCCCCCGCTTCCTTTTGGATCAGGATGATCGTGATGTTGTCATAACCACCCTGCAGAAGCGCCAGATTCATCAGCTGCTTGCTTTTGCCCTGCAGCGTCTGACGCGGATCGAGCATTACTTTGGCAATCACGCTGTCCGGCACATAACCATGCAGGCCATCCGAACACAATAAAAACGTATCGACCGGATCGTCAATCCGGGTTAAATCAATGCGGATATTCGACCAGATTCCCAACGCGTTGGTCAGCATGTTCCGCTTCGGATGATTCATCATCTCTTCTTCGCTCAGCTCGCCATGATTGACCAGCTCCTGCACCAGCGTGTGATCCTGCGTCAGGCAGCGGAAGCTGCCATCCTGAAAGGAAGCATAGGCACGGCTGTCGCCGATGTTGATCACATAGCTGCCCTGCGGGATCAGCAGCACGCCGACTAACGTCGTCCCCATCCCCTGATAATCCTTGCGGGTCGTGGAAAGGGTGAACACCGTGTCGTTAGCCTTGCGCACCTGATAGCGCAGCCACGTCAGAGCCTCTTCCTCATCCTTGAACCCCTGGTTCGCGCTGAACACCTCGCTGAAATACTGAATTGCCGTCTGCGAAGCGACATCACCGGAATTGCCTCCGCCGATCCCATCGCAGACCAAAGCGAAAACATCGCCAACCTCATTGGAGGCGATGACATAGCTGTCCTGATTGCACGCGCGGACTAAGCCGGTATCCGTAGCGCCGAAGCACTTCATTGTTGGCGCATCCTTTCATGCTTGGCGCGCAGCTGACCGCAGGCTGCGTCGATATCGTTGCCGTGCTCCTGGCGCAGCGTCGCTTTCACACCCTGCTTCATCAAGGCATCGTAAAACCGCATCGCGGATTTGTAATCCGTACTCTTATAGCCGTTTTCATCCACCTGGTTGTACGGAATCAGATTGACGTAAGCATTCATGCCGCGGATAAGCGCAGCCAGCTTGCCCGCCATTTCCGGCGTATCGTTGACACCTTTGAGCAAAATGTATTCAAACGTCAGCCGGCGGTTATTTTCAACGGAATAGCGGCGCAGACAGGCCATCAGCGGACCTAAAGGATAGGCTTTATTGACAGGCATGATTTTGCTTCTGAGCTCATCGGTCGGAGCGTGCAGCGAAATCGCCAGATTGTACTGCTTGTGTTCGGCCGCAAACCGATCAATGCTCGGGACCAGTCCGCTGGTCGAAATCGTAATATGCCGAGCGCCGATGGCCAACCCCTTATCATGGTTAATCGTGTTGCAGAAATTCAAAACGTTGTCATAGTTGTCAAACGGTTCGCCTGTGCCCATAACGACGACATGCGAAATCCGATCAGGTTCTTTATCCAGCTCCAGCTGCACGCTCATAACCTGGGCGACCATTTCACCGCTGGTCAGATCCCGCTGCTTCTTCAACAAACCGCTGGCACAGAACGTACAGCCCATGTTGCAGCCGATCTGCGAAGTCACGCATAAGGAACGGCCGTAGTTATAAGTCATTAACACGCACTCAACGAAGGCGCCGTCGCCCAGTTCAAATAAAAACTTAATCGTTCCGTCGCGCGACACCTGCTTTTCAACGAGCTGAATCGGATTGATGCAGAACTGCGCGTTCAGCTGAGCGATCATGTCCTTGCTTAAATCGGTCATCTGATCAAATGTGACGGCATGTTTGCGGTACAGCCATTGAAAAATCTGATCGGCCCGATATTTTTTCCAGCCTAAACTAAGAACGAGTTCTTCCAGTTGTAAGTAACTGTAATCATAAATTGTTTTCATAGTATCACCGTCCCTTATTCTACCATATTTTTAACGGCGGCGGATCATTTTCGCGATATAAAAGCCATCCTGATCCCCTTCGTCCGGGAAGAACGTTTTCTCATCCTGCAGTTCAAAATCCGGATGCTGGGCTAAAAACGCTGACGTCTGCTTGTCATTTTCCTTGCGGTTGAGCGTGCAGGTGCTGTAAACCAGCGTCCCGCCCACCCGGCACAGCGGCGCGCAGTGGTTTAAAATTTCCGCCTGCAGATTGGCAATTTCGTCCAATGCTTCTGGGGTTAAGCGCAGAAGAATCTCCGGCTTATGCCGCAGCACGCCCAAACCGCTGCACGGCACATCCAAAAGCACCTTGTCAAACTGCCGGCCAGCCAGCTGCTGATCAGCACAGGCAGCATCCAGCATCCGGGTTTCAATGATTGAAGCCCCGACGCGCTGCGCCGCTTCTTCCACTAATTTTAAACGGTGCGGATGCAGATCGCAGGCCAGAATCGAGCCCTGATTGTCCATCATCGCCGCCAGCTGCGTCGTCTTGGTTCCCGGAGCGCTGCAGGCGTCAAAGACGGATTCCCCTGGTTGAGGATCCAGCCACAGCGCGACCTGTTGGCTGGATCGATCCTGGATGACGATTTTCCCTTCGCCAAGCCAAGGATCAGCGACGGGATTGCCGGTGGTCGAAATCGTCCAGCCATTGGACTGCAAAGTCCAGTTCGGGCGCAAAATCAGCTCCTCGGCTTTCAGCTTCAGCGGATTGATCCGCACGCTGACCGCCGCTTCTTCTAAATCGGCCAGTGCGATCGAACGCATTTTATCCTCCCCGTAATGGGCTTTCCACAGATTTAACAACCATTGCGGATGGCTGGTGACCAATGCCAGATTTGCGATGGAATCCGGCTGGGGCAGCGGTCTCTGTCCCCGCCGCAGCACTTGCCTTAACACCGCGTTGACCAACCCTTTCATTGGCTGCGGGCACATCTTTACGGCCTCGTTAACAACCGCGTAGTCAGTGCCCTTATCCAGATAAAAAAGCTGGTACACGCTCATATCCAGCAGCACTGCGACCTTGGCTTCCGGGATCCGCTTCACCAAATCCCGCCATTGCCAGCGCAGCGGCTCCCGATGACGCAGCACACCGTACAGGACAGCCGTCACCCAGCGCTTTTCTTCCTCACTGAGCGCCAAGCCATGCTGACGCAGCCACAAACTGGCATATTGTCCTTCATTGATCACCGCATGCAAGCCCTGCCATGCGGTTTTTCTCGTATTGTTCATCCGCCCTGCTCCTTTGCTTCTTATTGAATCCACTACCGCGGTTTCGCAGTCAGTGCTTGTCTTCATTGCTTCACGCCGCTAATCCAGAATCAGTGGATTGACATCAATGCTCAAATGCGCCTGAGCCCGTTGTGAGCGATACTCTTCCAAGACTTGGGAAAGAACCGCTTTCATCTGATCCAGATTTTTGCTTTTCAGCACCAAGCGGCTGCGGTAACGATCCTGCAGCTTAAACAAATCGCTCGGCCCCAGCACCTTAAACGCGTCGGTCTGTCTCAGCGCCTGGGCAAACCATTGCGCCGACTGCTTCGGCCGCTCCGGATGGCTGTCGGAAAAGGTCAATGCGATCAAATAGGTATACGGCGGGTAACCGCCTAAATGCCGATACTGCATTTCCTGATAGAAAAATCCGGAATAATCCTGCCGGCTGCCGGCTGCCACAGCAAAATGATTCGGATCAAAAGCCTGAATAATCACTTCGCCGGGCGTTGACGAACGACCACTGCGGCCGGCAGCCTGCATGATCAGATCAAAGGTCATTTCCACACTGCGAAAATCCGGCCGGGCGGTTCCGGCATCGGCATTGAGAATGCCGACCAGAGTCACCTGCGGATAATCCAGACCTTTGGCAATCATCTGCGTGCCCACAAGAATATCTGCTTCATGGTGCCCGAATTGTTCCAACAGCGTCTGGTGTGCCTGTTTGCGCGAGGTTGTATCGGCATCCATGCGCAGGATCCGAGCCTGCGGGAATAACCGAGCAACTTCCTCTTCCAGCTTCTGGGTGCCGTAACCCGGAGCCGCAAACGTCCGGGAACCGCATTTCGGGCAGACGGTAATTAACGGATATTCCGACCCGCACAGATGACATTTCATCTTGTTGATTGATTTATGATAGGAAAGCGCCACATCACAATGCGGACACTGCAAGGTTTCCCCGCACTGGCCGCACTTGATCAGCGGGCTGTACCCACGCCGGTTCAATAACAGAATCACCTGTTCTTTCCGGTCTAAGCGTTCCGCAATCTTCTGTTTCAGCTCATCGCTGAGAATGCCTGACTGCGAGCGGCTCTGATTCTTCATGTCCACAACGGTACAGACCGGCAGCTGACGGTTGACCCGCTCTTTCAGCTCCGTCAGTCCATAGACGCCTTTTAACGCTCGGGCATAGGATTCTAAGGAAGGCGTTGCGCTGCCCAAAATCACCTTGCAGCCAAAATACTGCGCGCGATGAATTGCGATATCGCGGCAATGATACTGCGGCAGCGAGTCCTGCTTATAGCTGGAATCATGTTCCTCATCCAGGATGATCAAGCCCAAATGATCAAATGGCATAAAAACCGCTGAGCGCGTGCCGACGACAATCGACGCCTGCTTTTCAAAGACGCGGCAGTATTGTTCATATTTCTGTTGATTGTTCAGCGCGGAATGATAGATCGCAACCTCGGTTGGAAAACGCCCTTTGACCCGCGCGACCATCTGCGGTGTCAGTGAGATTTCCGGCACCAGAATCAAAACCTGTTTGCCCTGGTTCAGCACTTGCCGGGCCAGATGCAGATAGACCTCGGTTTTCCCGCTGCCGGTCACGCCGTGCAGCAACATGACCGCTTTGGAGCTGGTTTCAATCTCATGAACAACCCGCTGCTGATCGGCATTGAGCGGCAAAAAGGCTTCGGCTTGGGCAGCCTGAGGGACGCTGGCTTTTACGGTTCGGCTGTCCAGTCGGACACAGCCCAGCTTTTCCAAGGTCCGCGTGATCGCCGGCGATTGTTTGCGCCAGAGCGACAAGCCTGTCGGTCCCTGTTGCTTCAGCCAGTCCAGCACTTCCTTCTGCCGCGGCGTTAAGTGAGGATGATCGGCAACATAAACCGCAATCTGTTCCATTTTAATTTTCTGATTGGAGCTTTTCGGCTTCAGCTTCGACGGCAGCATCGCCTGAAAACAGGAGATTACCGGAGACAGGGTATCCTTCGCCATCCACTTGGCCAGATCAAACAATTCCGGTGTGATCAGCGCGTTCTCATCAAGCACTGCCAAAATCGGTTTTAATGGACGGCCCTTAGCTAACGTTTTCGCTGGATCTTCTACTTCCGCCACTTCATCGACGAATCCGACGATCTGCCGGCCGTTAAAATCAACGATCACCCGCTTGCCTTTTTCCGCCGGAAGCTGCAGCGCATCATAGGAATAAACCTGGTCCAGCTGCAAAACTGGATGCTCAATCCAAACTTTCGCTACGCGCATACCCTCACCTCCGAATTCTGTCCTTAATCATACCATAATTTAAACGCGGCGAAAATGGCCGATCGGAAAAAGCAGGCTTCGTTCCATGGCTCTGAAATCCATTCTGCCGGCTTTCTGTTTACTGGCTTCCCGTTTCCTGCCGCTGGAGTTTGCGGCAGGTCCGGTAAAACTTTTGATACGACATGCCGCTTTGTGCGATCAGTTCTTTGGATGGCCGGCTCTTTTGCCGCCATTGATGATACAGCGGCATAAATTCCGACGGCACCCTCAGCGGGGGACGGCCTAAATGCACACCCTTTTCCTTGGCGATCCGAATGCCCTCAGCCTGCCGCTGGCGAATCATCTTCCGCTCATTTTCCGCGACAAACGAAAGCAGTTCCAGAACCAGATTGCAGATCAGCGTGCCGACCAGATCCTGATCGACGCTGGTATCGAGAATCGGCATATCGAGAATTTTGATATGAACTCTGCGCGTGCGCGTAATCCATTTCCACTCTTCCAGAATTTCTTCATAATTGCGCCCCAGCCGATCCAGACTTTGAACAACAATTAAATCTCCCGGCTTGACCTTGCGGCGTGTAAGCTTCTGATAGCTTGGCCGATTGAAATCTTTTCCGCTGAGCTTATCCATATAAATCCGCTGCGGGGCAACGCCATACGCAATGAGTTCTTTCATCTGCCGCTCAATGTTCTGATCTTTTGAGGATACGCGGACATATCCATAAATCGTCTGTGACATAACTTCCTCCTCCATGAATTCATTACATCATAGACTCAGAAAAAAAGAGAAGGTAAAAATTACCTCCGATTTTTGCAAGGGACTGTACTAAAAAGGTGTACCTTTTTGAAACAGGTGGGACAAGCTGTAAAAATTACCAGGAAAAGCCAAAATAGGTTTTGACAGGATTCGATCTACCTATTAAAATAAAGAATAGAGAAGTTTGATCAGTGTTTTATAAAAGTACACTTTACTGAAACGATGAAGGAGTGTGATTGAGGATGGCATTAATCGATGAAGTCGCGGATCAATGCGGATTGTTCATCTCCGATTTAAAAGCACAGGACAATCACTCCGTCGTTGCCGGAGTTTTAAAACAGATCGACGCCGAGGCCTTTTCGGCTGCGGACTGGAATCATTTCATGGCTTATCTGTTTGAAGAAGAGGAAACGTTCACGGACGTGAAGCAGGCCCGGCAAGCATGTCTGGATAAATTGAAACCCCAATAAGGAGCGCAAGCTTCTTTTTTCTTGGATAAAAAGAAAAAGTGATTCTCCGCATGAGAGTATCACTTGATCCAATAAGTCAAAAGATTTGTTTTCTTTCTGTTCAAGTTTATAGCGAGCCTTGTTCTGTAAGAATCATATCCAGCGGTATATCAAAGACTTCCGGCTGGAAATTCTCTACGCGCTGCATCGTGTAAGCCAGTCCGACCTTCAGACCGGAAAAATGACACAATACTGAATCATAATAGCCCCGGCCATAGCCGATGCGATTCTTTTCCAAATCAAAGCCCACCACCGGCACAATCATCAGCTCCAGCTCGGACAGCTCCGCTTTGTGCGAAGGCTGGGCAACAGGTTCCAAAAGTTCAAACCGGGAAGGAAGGCAGTCCTGTAAACCTGTAATCCAGTAGAAATCCAGGGTATTCATGCCATCCCGCACAACACATTTAGGCACGGCAACCTGTTTTCCCTGATCTAAAAGATGCTGCAGGATCCGCCGGGTATCGGCTTCATCCTGGATTGAAATATACAGGCCGATCTTTTGGTAGGGTTCCTGCACCTTCATCAGCTGTTCCCGAATATTTTCATCAAACTGGGCCTTTAACAAGGGCGGCAGCTCATGCCGCTTCATCTGCGCCAGCTTCCGCAGGGCTTTTTTATCCAACACTGCCCTCCATATCCAGCTTCAGCAGCTGGTTCAGCTCAACCGCATATTCCATCGGCAGCTCACGCGTAAACGGCTCCAAAAAGCCCATGATGATCATTTCGGTTGCCTGTGACTTCGTCAATCCGCGCGACATCAGATAGAACAGCTGTTCCTCGGAAATCTTGGATACCGTCGCTTCGTGTTCGATTGTTGACGTCCTAGAAGAAGAAACGTTGGTCGGAATCGTATCGCTGCGGGATTGTTCATCCAGAATCAGCGTGTCGCATTCAACTTTGGAACGGGCATATTCGGCCTTCGGCCCATGCTGAACCAGACCGCGGTAATTCACCTCACCGCCTAACCGGGAGACCGATTTGGAAATAATCGTACTCGACGTATGCGGCGCCAGATGAATCATCTTCGCTCCGGCATCCTGGATCTGATGGCGGGCAGCCACGGCGATGGAAATGCACATTCCGCGGGCATATTCACCGACCAACAGACACGCCGGGTATTTCATATTTGTTTGGGAACCAATGTTGCCGTCAATCCACTCCATCGCCCCATGCGCGTAGACTTTCGCCCGCTTGGTCACGAGATTGATGATGTTGTCCGACCAGTTCTGCACTGTCGAGTACCGGCACTTGCCGCCTTCCTTGATGATGATCTCCACCACGGCGGCATGCAGCGAATCCTTGGAATAGGTCGGTGCGGTGCAGCCTTCAACATAATGCACATCCGCTCCCTCATCGACGATGATCAGGGTTCTCTCAAACTGACCCATCTGCTCCGAATTGATGCGGAAATAGGACTGCAGCGGTTTTTCCAGCTTTACCCCTTTCGGGACATAGATGAAGGATCCGCCCGACCACACCGCACTGTTCAGAGCAGCAAATTTGTTGTCGGTATACGGAACAACGCTGGCAAAATATTCTTTCAACAGCTCTGGATACTGCTGCAAGGCAGAATCGGTATCCAAGAAAATAACGCCTTTTTCCTCGACCTCTTTCAGCATGTTGTGATAGACGGTTTCGGATTCATACTGGGTGTTGACGCCGGCCAGAAACTTCTGTTCCGCCTCCGGAATTCCCAGCTTATCAAAGGTTTCTTTAATTGTTTCCGGCACTTCCTCCCAATCCGTTTCTTTCTTGTTGCTTGGACGGATATAGTAGGTATAGTCGTCAAAATTCAGGCTGCTTAAATCCGGTCCCCAGTCCTGAATCGGCATGCTGACAAAGGCATCATAGGCTTTCAGACGGAAATCCAGCATCCACTGCGGTTCGTTTTTGATCTGAGAAATCTCAATCACGGTTTCCCGCGTCAATCCTTTTTTCGTCTTGAAGACGCTGACATCCTCATCATGAAAGCCGTATTGGTAATCGTCCTGTGTTTTCAGGACTGCTTCTTGTTCGCGGCTCATTGATTTTTCTCCCATTCTTCAATCATTTCCTGCATCGCTTTCCAGCCGATCGTCGCACATTTGATGCGATTGGCCTGCTTGCTGACATTTTTAAAGGCAATTGCCTCCTGCAGCAGCTCCGGATCATAATTCTGCTCTTCAATCATCGCAAAGTAATCGGCGATGATCGCTTTGGCTTCAGCAATGCTTTTGCCTTTGAGCAGCTCCGTCATAATCGAGGTGGACGAGGTGGAAATCGTACAGGCCACCCCATCGAAACGCACGTCTTCAATGCTGCCGTTAGGATTGATCTTGGACTGCACTGTAATATCGTCAATACAGGATTCTGAAGCCATGTGTACCTGATGATAGCCCGCTTCTTCCGTCAGCTGGTGATTGTGGGGATATTGATAATGATCCATGATGATCTGACGCAGGATCATCGGATCGTCTAACATACTGGACATAAACTTCCTCCTTTCGATCAGAAGAACAGACCGACGCAGTTTTCCAGCGTGATTTCACTGCACGCCTGGACAAACCGGTCGACGTCTTCTTTGGTGTTGTAAAAATACAAACTGGCACGGATCGTTTCCGAAGTTTTTAAGACATTGAGCAAAATTTTTGCACAATGATTGCCGGAACGCACAGCGATCCCCTGAGAATTCAGATAGCCCGCCGCATCCTGGGCAAAGACATCCTTCACATTAAAGGCGATGATGCCGGTCGGCGAGGTTGGGTTATACAGAATCAGATGATCCAGTTTTTTCAGTTTTTCAATCGCATAGGCCTTCAGCTCGTGCTCATAGGCCTGAATCTGTTCCATTCCGATGCTTTCCAGATAGCGCACGGCCTGCTGCAGACCCAGCACTCCTTCAATGTTGGGCGTACCGGCTTCAAATTTATACGGCGCGTCTTTGAGCAGGATGTTGCCGCACATATCAAAGCGGGCGTTGCTGCCGCCCCCGAGCATAAACGGATCGGTTTTCTGCAGCAGTTCATATTTTCCATACAACACGCCGATGCCGGTCGGGCCACACATCTTATGCGCGCTGAAGGCTAAAAAATCTACTCCCCAGGCTTGGACGTCGGTCGGCGTATGCGGCACCGACTGCGCGCCATCGCAGACGACAATCGCTCCGCTTTCGTGCGCAATCCGGGTCATTTCTTCAATCGGGGCAATATAGCCCAGCACGTTGGTAATGTCCGCCACCGCGACGATCTTGACGTTCTCGTGCATCGCCTGACGGAAGTTGTCCAGGGTCAGCTGACCGTCCTCGGTTAAAGGGATATATTCAATTTTAGCGCCGGTTTCTTCCGCCACTTTAAACCAGGGCAGAATGTTGGAGGCATGTTCCGCCTCCGTCGACAAAATAACATCTCCGGCTTTTAAATATTTCCGGCCATAGCCATACGCCACTAAATTCAGCGAAGCGCTGGCTCCGGCCGTAAAGACAATTTCTTTCGGCTGGGCATGGATAAACCGCGCGACATCCTCACGGGTCTTCTCATAGGCTTCCGAGACTTGATAGGAAATCTCATAGTCCCCGCGGTGCACGTTCGCAGTTTGATCGGTATAGTAACGCACGACAGCGTCAATCACACACTGCGGCTTAAACGTGGTCGCCGCGTTGTCCAGATACACTAACGGATGCGACTGCATCGTGTGATGGTGAAGCATTGGAAAATCCTGTCTTATTTTGAGGACGTCAAACATACTTCATTCACCTTCGTTTCAATTTCCTGCGCCAAGGCCTTCTGCAGATCCGGATCTTCACTGATCCGCACAATCGGCAGTAAATATCCGATGGTAACCAGGCGAATCGCCTCGTCTTCGCTTAAGCCGCGGCTTTGCAGATAATACATCTGGTTTTCATCCATCTGTCCGATCGTCGTTGCATGGCTGGCTTCCACGTCGTTTTCATCAATTAAAAGCTTCGGCAGAATCGAAGCCGTCTGTTTGGCGTCAAAGGTCAGCGCCCGGCTGGTCTGATGACTCTTCGCTTGGCGCGCCCCCTTTTCGATCTTGCCGGTCGCTTCCATGCGGTAACGGCCACCCTGCAGCACAATGCTGTAATTCTCCATGATCCCGCTGGTCTGCCCGGCTTCATGAATGCAGTCGATCACAAACCGTTTTTCCGTCTGGGCAATCACGGCGGACTGCAGCAAGGCTTCCGCACCCGGTTCCTTGAGCATGGTTTTTGAGGACTGCTCAACCGTACCCGGATTCAGCTGGACATAAGCCGCCTTGAACTGGGCATCGCGGTATACTTCATTTTCCTCGGTGATCGTGATCGGCGCGCTGCTTTCATTCCAATACAGCAGCGTAACGCGGCTGCCGGCTTCCGCTTTCACCCTAATCGTCAAGGCGCTGGCCTGACGAATCCGCACAACCACAGCGCAGCAGCTCTGTTTCGGCGCGCTTAAAGCCAGGGTCAGCGGCGCGGGTGCATCAATGACAATCTCACGAATTTGGGAATCTAAGACAACGGAACTGACCGGACTTTCATGCAGGGTCAGCACTGTTTCAGTCATGCTTGCGGCCCCTGGCGCTGGCGGCGCAGCTGCCCAGCGTGAAGGTCAGCTTCACTTCTTCTTTCACCGGCTGCAGATCCAGCTCTTGATACAGCCAGTCGTAGCCGTCCTGATCAATTTTCTGTACCAGCGTTTCATCGCCTTCCATGACAATCCGGCCGTTGATCAGCACGTGCGCATGCGTCGGCTTCAACAATTGATAGAAGCGTTCATAGTGGGAAACGACCACCAGACCCAATCCGGTTTCCTGCTGCATCTGGTTGACGGCATCAGCAACAATTTTCAAAGCATCGACGTCCAAACCGCTGTCGATCTCATCGAGCATCGCCAAGGAAGGCTTCAGCATTTTCATCTGGACGATCTCGTTGCGTTTTTTCTCTCCGCCGGAAAAGCCTTCGTTGAGGAAACGATGCGCCAAGTCCGGCTTCATCTGCAGATCCTGAATGGTCTTTTCCATTTCCTTGATAAAAGCAAACAAAGAAATCGGATTTTCCCGACGGGCATTCATCGCCGCACGCAAAAAGTCAGAGTTGGTGACTCCCGGCACTTCCTGCGGATACTGCATCGCCAGAAACAAACCGGCGCGGCTGCGTTCATCCACGCTCATTTCCAAGACATTGCGGCCATCCAATTCAATTGTGCCTTGGGTCACGGTATATTTCGGATGACCCATAATCGCCGCCAGCAAGGTGGATTTACCATTGCCGTTCGGCCCCATTAAAGCATGTATTTCATGATCGGCGACGGTCAGATCAATCCCTTTCAGGATTTCCTTGCCTTCGACCTCAACATGAAGATTTTTAATCATCAGCTGACTCATTCTCTCATCCTTTCCGCTCATGATTCGAGTTGTTATTCAGACAAAAAATGTCCAGAATGATTATAGCATATTCTGTTTCAGGATGTGCGGATTATTATCTCTCTAAACCCGCCTGCCGAGCGTCTTTTTCCCCTTTTTCTTCCAGGGATGATAGAAAAATGCGCTGAAATGGGGTTGTTCACATAAAATTCAGATAGAAAGGCCGCCGTTCAAATTGCAAAGTCCCTGGAAATACCCTATAATAATAAAGTTCATTAGGAGGTACATTCATGTTACAAACAATCAAAAAGTACTGGTTTGTGTGCCTTGTTGGCGTTCTGTTAATTGGAGCCAGCATTTATTTTGCATACGACCAGAACAAAGGAAAGCTCCCAGGAAAGACAGTCGGCGGCGAGGACGTCGTGTTCTCGATCGGCGATGAGGATATCACAGCCGGCGAGTTCTACGACACGCTGTTTAACGAAATGGGCGTAGCCGGCGTTTATCAGTTCATGGAGAAAGCGGTCGTTGACCCTTCCATTGAAACCACCGAGGAAATGAAGACGCAGGCCAAGAGCTACGCCGATTCCATTACCGCTCAGTATCAGTCCACTTATGGCGATGAGTACAAGGACATGCTGCTGACGGCACTCAACGGCGTAGGCTACAGCAAGCTTTCAGAGCTGACCGACTACTTCATCCATATCCAGAAAACACAGCAGATGATCAAGGATTACATCAACAATCATGCCGACGAATACATTCCGGCCTATGTCGAAGCCAAGAAGCCGCGGATTGTTAGCCATATTCTAATTAAGATGGATGATCCGGCGAATCCAACCGAAGAAGAAACGAATCGTGTCAATGCCGTTAAGGATGCCTTAGCCAGCGGCCGGGATTTCGGGGAAGTTGCTCAGGAATTATCTGAAGATTCAGGATCTGCCGTTCAGAATGGCTCAATCGGCTATATGGATGCGGATACGCAGTTGGTTTCACCGTTCTTAGAAACCGCTTTGGCGATGAATGAAGGCGATGTCAGCGAATGGATTCAGACAACTTACGGCTGGCACATCATTCAATGCGATGTTTCCGATGTTGAATCCTTAAAAGAATATGATGAATTCTACGATGCTTTGGCCACCTATTATCCAAACCTGCAGCCGAAGGTCGTCTGGGAAAAAGCCCAGGAAATGGATCTCGACTTCAAGGGCAATGAAGCGCTGCAGAACAAATTGCTGATCTACATGGGATTAAATGAAACTAACGAACCGGAAGATCAGCCGGAAAATACCGACAATGCTGACAACGCGGATGGCAATCAGGACAACACTGAGGGGCAGCCGCAGGATAATCAGGATGAACAGGGAGGAAACGAATAATGAAGAAGCTAGTTCTTTTAGCCCTTGGGGCCTTATTGTTAGCGGGCTGCAGCGATGCGCGCGCGTCCCTGAAAGATCCGAAAACCGCAGTCTTCTCCGTCGGCGGTCAGACCTTGACCAAAGGTGAGATGTACAACTTCATGCTGGCGCGGGACGCCGGCTACTTCACGATCAATGAAGCGAAGAAAGTCATTTTTGAAAAAGAAGTTCCGGTTACCGATGAAATGCGCAGCGAAGCGGAAGAAACGCTGAACACGTATAAAACGATGCTGGGCGATTCCTTTGCCAGCTATCTGCAGTCTTACGGCTTTGCAGATGAAGAAGAGTATTTGAACAACAGTCTGTTATTGAGCCTGCAGTCGCAGGAATTGACAAAGGTTTATGTCAACGAGAAGTTCTCCGACCTGGTAACCCGGTATTCTCCTAAGAAAATCCGGATTATGCAGTTCACGGATCAGGATACTGCCAACCAGGCACTGGAACAGGTCAAGGGCGGCGCTAACTTTGAAGAAACAGCGACGAGCTTAGGTTCCAGCGTTTCTGCCGCAGAGACGATCGCCACGACGCAGAGCAGCTATGCCACCAACGTGCTGTCCTATCTGTCAGTGATCACGGATCCGACCTTATCGGATGTCATCGCGGATGACAACGGTGCTAATTTCTACATCATCCAGGTCATTGCCACGGATGCCAACAGCTTCAAGGACGAAGCTGTCGATACGATCTCCGCGATCAGCGCTCTGTCTTCGGAGTCTTCCATCTACTACTTTGAAAAATACAACTTCACCGTGTATGACAAGACGATCTTTGATCAGCTGCAGTCCAATTATGCAGACTATCTGATTCAGGCGAAATCAAAATAAACGCAGAAAGACCTGAGGTTTTGCATAAGCAAAAATCCCAGGTCTTTTTTATTGTCTCAGGCCATAAATTGTTTTCTTATTCTCATGCTGAATAAGCACTGCGAATATTTTTCCAATCACTGCGTCAAAGCTGGAAAACTATTCCGCTTTCCTCTATAATAAAGGGCATGGAGGAATAGGAATATGGAGAAAGCAAAAGTTTATACAACGGATTTGAGAACACATGGAACCACCAGTCTGTTAGACAAGCTGGAACGCTTAGTCAAACAGGCCGGAATTGAAAATCTGGACTTCCAGGATAAATATGTCGCGATTAAAATTCACTTCGGAGAACCGGGAAATCTTGCTTATCTGCGGCCTAATTATGCCCACCGTATCGTCGATGTCATTAAAGCCCTGGGCGGCAAGCCGTTTTTAACAGACTGTAATACGCTTTATGTCGGCGGCCGTAAAAACGCCTTGGATCACATTGAATCAGCCTACCAGAATGGCTACAACCCATTCAGCTGCGGCTGTCACATCCTGATTGCGGATGGGTTGAAGGGAACGGATGAAGCGTTAGTTCCCATCCATCAGAAACATGTTCAGGAAGCCAAGATCGGCCGGGCCATCATGGACGCCGATATCTTCATTACGATGACCCATTTCAAAGGGCATGAATCGACAGGTTTCGGCGGTGCGCTGAAGAATATCGGCATGGGCTGCGGCTCCCGCGCCGGAAAGATGGAAATGCACAGCAGCTCCAAGCCGCAGGTGAATCCGGATCAGTGCCGCAGCTGCGGGATGTGTCAGAAGATCTGTGCTCACAGCGCATTGAGCTTTGATGAGAATCACAAGATGCATATCGATCACAGCCGCTGTGTAGGCTGCGGCCGCTGCATCGGCATGTGCAACTTTGACGCGATTGAACCGATGAACGATGAAGCCAATGATATCCTCAACGAGAAGATCGCTGAATACTCCCTGGCCGTTGTTCAGGGTCGTCCGCACTTCCATATCAGCTTTATTATGGACGTTTCGCCTTGCTGCGACTGTCACGCTGAGAATGACCTGCCGATTGTTCCGGATATCGGAATCTTTGCTTCCTTTGATCCTGTCGCTTTGGATCAGGCCTGCGTGGATGCCGTGAATCAGTCTCCGGTCATTGCCGGCAGCGTCTTGGATGAACATGCTCACGAGCATCATGATCACTTTACCGATACCCATCCGGATACCAACTGGCAGTCCTGCTTAGCCCATGCTGAAGAAATCGGATTGGGTGTCCGGGAATACGAATTAATTCACTGTTAAGGAGGAACTTCTATGTGCATTTTCTGCGATATCATTCACCACGAAATCCCATCCAAGGTGGTTTATGAAGATGATCAGGTCTTAGCCATCTTAGACATCGCTCAGGTCACGAAAGGCCATACGCTTGTCATGCCGAAGAAACACGTTGAGAACTTACTGGAATGCGATGACGAAACCGCGGCTCGCTTAATTCAAGTCGTGAAAAAACTCGCCGTTCAAATTCAAGAAAGAACCGGCGCTGCCGCCATCAACATTCTCAACAACAATGGCGAACTGGCTGGCCAAACAGTCAAGCACCTGCACTTCCACATCATTCCTCGCTATAGTGAGAACGATGCTTTCGTTTGTGAGTTCAAAAAATCAGAAAAACAGGATTTGGATGAGGTCTTAGCTCTGATCCACTAACGTCAAAAGGCATGGAAAATCGAGGCTCCATGCTTTTTTCATGATTATAGATAAAGCAATAAGTAAGGTTCTATTTCACATGAAAACAAAATAATTCAAAATGAAATATCCATATTAATTTCATATGATAATGCGCACAATAGAAATAAAGAAGCAATACGCATAACGAAAGAGATTCTTCCCATGTTAAACCCTAATCCTCAGAATACGAATCAAAACAAAAACGATTCGAAAGTCCAAGAACTGGATTATAGCAAGCTGACCATAATATGTCAGGCAGCAACACGCGATCATGCCTCTATCAAAATACCGAAGGACACGCTTTTAGTAGCACTTAAAATTTTGGCTTCAGACGGCAATTCTTTCCTTACGCTAGATGACATTGCCAAGGCTTCCAGATATCTTGACTATGAGCAATTTCTCCAAGTAGTGGAACTGGAAAACTCGGATGCATACGGAAAAAACGTATCTGGTCGGATTGATATTCCAGATGTTTATGGAACATGGAACATGTGATACATCTAGGATGGCTGCTTTAGCAATACGGTCATCTAGCAGAAAAATAGTATAGGCAAAGTCGTATAATTTAAAATTAGCTCCGATTACAACTAAAAAATCGAAGTGAATACGAACACAGATCCTGAACTCACCGATATCAAAACAGGCGGTAATATTCCGATGAATAAACCCATTTCTGTCAAGATCTCTTCATCCTAGTCCTGCAAAAAGATCACCTTCAAACAATCGACCTGTGATCGCACCACAATTTACATACCAGGAGGCAGCAAAATAAAACTGACGGTTTCTTCGCAATATAAGAGAAGAGTCGATTGCCCTATAAGGTATGGAAATCAACGTTGAACGCATTTCTACAGAGATGTTTCATATCGTAGAAGAAAGGTAGAAACAATTTACTCGAAATTTATCAAAAAAAGGCTAGATATTCGCATCCAACCTTTTATTCGAGTTCTTCAACATCAACGCCCAAAGCTTTTGCCAGGGCTAAAGCTGATTTTAATGATAAATTCTCGACTTTTCGTTCACCATATTCCAATCGTTGCACTTGTGAAATACTCATGTGAGCTCGCTCCGCCAATTCCTGCTGCGTCATTCCACGTACAAGACGCAAATTACTGATTGAAGTCTTCTTTACTGGTTTCTGAAGCGCAGCTAATATTTCTACAGTCTTCTGAATATCCGCTTCATGAAGCGTAGGATACAACCTCTGCAGCATTCGAATACTAACACTCCTCCATATCTCTGAAAAGGATTTCGCTGTATACCATTGATAATAAGCGAGTACCCATCCGCACCAATACAGATCGCTTCGTTCTTCTCGCCATGCTGGCTGAGGAAATTCATCCTTGTAATCCATCGATAGCAGAATCATGTAGGCTAACTCTGGTCCTGACTTTCCAGAAACAATCGCGGCCTCCCCAGCTTCAAAGCGACGAGCTACATCACTCTGAACAAACATTTTCCAAAATCCATCAGGATCATAGCCACAATCCAAGCAAGCGTATTCAAGCATGTCGCCCATGCGGATCATAGCACCTTCTACATACATTTCATCGTAAGCGTGTATCATCAGCTTTCACTCCTTGCCGCATAATATCCAGCATATACAGTTCATCTGTACCATAGCTTGATCTACGTTCACTATTTAAATATTCAAATCGTGCAGCTTTATCTCTCTTGGATCTTAACACAAAGTATTTGCTTCTCGGTACACTTTCTGCATGAATAAATCGAATTTGTTCAAATGCTGCTGGCGAAATCAAAACAAACTGTTCACCTAAATTTCCGAGCCGCATTGCCTTTTCCAGCTTCTTCACCGATATTGCATTATTCAGAAAATCCTCCGCAAAAGAGAAATAAGAATCATCCGCACGATAGCCTATGATCACATCGCAAGAGGTCGTATTAACCGAAAAATTCTCTAACAAGTATTCCTTTGCGTCTTTTGCGATAGAATTTGTCAACCGGAATGTACGATTCTTTAAGAGTACAGTTAACCAATGGAGTATTGTAAAATTCGCAGCATTCAAATTCAAGATATCCAATCCAGCAGTATCCATTTCGTAAGCATTGACAAAACCATCATGTTCTGCCGTACAGCTCCATTCTTTAGCCAGTTCAATAGCTTCAGTACAATAAAAGCCTAATCCATAATCATTATACGGCTTTCCTTTCCCATACTCTGGTTTTTCAATCTTATCTTTCGATCCATGATAAATTAACATTTCTACACTCCTCTCGCCAATGACACTATACCCCCATTTGGGGGCTATAGTCAAGAGAGTTTATAAATTTAAATGATGTTCTGCCTAAAAGATTAGGTTGACACCATTTGGAAATTATTCTTTCTACTTCATATTGGTTATTCAATTCTATATTAAGCAGGTTGTTTTTCTTCCTGCTTTTATTATTCGAAAAAGCTGACACCTATGAAAATAATGAGAGTGTAAAATAAAGGGGTGTGGCAGATAACCTAGGAAAAAAACAAGGGGCTGTGACAGATAGCCCCTTTATGTTTTTCAAGAAAAGTATATAAGCAATAGCTTAGAAAAGAAATGATTTATTACTATTTACAGTCAAAATAAATAAGGTATGATAAAAACACAGTTAAAATGAGTAAGTACTTAAGCTCTACATCGTGTCTTTTCATTTCTTCCAACATAATTAGATTTTCAGCAATATCAATACTACTGTACTCTGAGCATGTCTAAGGCTTGTTTCTTCTATGTAGCTTTTACTTTCTAAATTGAGAACCATTCTTTTCATTTAGCTAGAAGCATACAATTCTATGGTACAGAACATAGGACAATCAACAATCGATAAATAGATTCAGGTGCCGGCTCCAATTCATGCTTGTAAAATTTTATCTTATTCTATATTAATCATACTATTATCAAGTTATCGAATCACCCAACACCTATCATCAAACTTTCCGACATTTTTAATTTCGCGTATCTGTCTTTTGTTTTGCACTAATTAAAGTAATTTCGAATTTTTGAATATATATTAATTATTCCGTTTGGGATAAATGCTAAGAGTAAAAGTTTGTACCTTGCAATTTTTGATGGTATCTTAGAAAATTTATTGTTAACTATTTTCCAATCGTTAGTAAATATAACATTATATAACTCATCTCTTTCTGTTGGTCGTACATATGGGTGTTTAAGTTGATGATTATAGTTTGCTTCTCTTTGAACGTCTAATGAGACATAATCAAATTCTTTTTTTACAGCATTCCATATTTTTCTCGCCTTTTCACTATTGATTAACAAAATAGAATTAGATTCTTTAGGATGAAAATCTGGATAAAACATCTTGCTATCACAATCACCCATTGTAAAATCACCAGGTCGAGTTAAACAAGCATACCTACATTGATAGCAACTCTCCCTAAACGACATTCCCTGCATAAACAAATTGAAGTATGGATCATTTTTTGGTTCTCGAACAATAGGTAAGCCCCGCATCATCTTCATCATCATAATATAGGAAGAAGTGGATTTCGTAATAGGATTCTTGTGTCGAAACTTATAGCTTACAACTTTGCCTTGTTTTGTTTTCGAATTCTCATCCAATGATCTTTTCAAAAAAAACGGACTTGGAACACCATGACAAACAATATCCGCAGTGTAAAGATTTGAATACTCTTTTTGAGGTAATGATGCATATAACCCTGCAATTTGGCAAGGAGTTCCTGTGAAAAGCACGATTTTATTGTTTTTCAGCGCCTCAGCAACAATTTTATATATATTTCCAATATTACTTTGAACATACTTTGAATTCTGCAGTTTTGTGATTTCTTTGCTTGAACTAATTACAATATGTCGTACAACAAGGTCATCACATAAAGAAGCTCCTACTACTAATGCTTTACACTTTTCTAAAAAATATATCGCTAATCCTACAAATGCCCCACCAGATGCACTCTGTTTTGTCAATTTAGTTTTTCCGTATTGTACAACATAACCAACCTCGGCTAAATTTTTACAATAATCTGTATTTGAAGGACATTTCACATAACACTTTCCACATTCAATACATATATTTTTATCAATTTGCGGAGCTAAAAAACCTTCTCTATCTGCAAGGAAGGAAATTGCATTCACAGGGCAGTTTGTCTCACATGCACGGCATCCAGTACATTTATCTTTGTCTACTATCACTTTTATGTTCAATCTTCCACCTTCTTTTTATGTAATATTTTTTTTATAATACTCGATATATAAGTAAATTCAGCCATCCTAAACAATTTGGCACCATCTATATAAATCAGTACACCTATCGAAATCTGCAATAACAGCTTAATTGCTAGTGGTAGGGCAATTTTCCCAACAGCATACACAACCAAGGACATAAATAGAGCAAGTAATAAAGCAGGTACATAATCTCTTATGATTTCTTTGATTAAATATTTATATTCTCGAATAACAAAATAGGAAAAGATAATAGTACCTAATCCTGATACAATTACATAGCTCCAAGCTATTAACTCAACGCTTTTCCAAATAAAAGCTGCCATCAATACCAAAATAATCGTCAAAACCGATGTAACAATTTCGTGAAACAGATTTACTCCGCTTTTTCCAATAGAAAGTAACGAGTTTTTCATCACTGTATTTAACGATCTGCTCATATACACAAGACTGAGTATACGCAAATATGGAACACAAGGTAACCATTTTTCTGTTAGAACTAACTCAATAAATACATCTGCAATGCCTATGAGACCAAATATCATAGGGAGTACAATAAAACTGCTAATTCTAATAGACATCCTCATCAGACCCTTGTTTTTCTCCTTATCATCTTGCTGCTCAGAAAAAGCTGGCAAAAGAACTTTTCCAACCGAATTAACAATATCATTTACTAACAACTGAGGAAATCTTTTTCCCTGATTGTAATATGCCAAATCAGACTCAGAAAACACTTTACCAACAACCAAACTCCGGATATTATCTTTTAAAGTATCAACCATAGTCGCCAGGAAAACTTTACAACCATACCCCCACATTGTTTGAATACTATTTTTTGAACACATAAACTTTGGTTTCCAGGCAATTACGATATATAAGAATCCTGTGCTTAATGCAATGTAGAGCAATTGCTGAATGATAAGCGCCCAAACACCAGCTCCATAAATAGCCGCTAATACTCCTGCTGTCCCAGAGAGAATTGCTGCAGATGTTGAAGTAAAAAATAATCTTCTAAACTGCATTACCTTTTGTATATAAGCATGTTGAATAGAATTGAAAGCTGAAAAGATCAATCTAATGCCTAAAATACGAGTAATCAAGGTCAGACTTGGTTCATTATAAAAAGAAGTGATATATGGAGCACAAAAAAATAGAATCAGATACAACGCAACAGATATGCTTATGCTAAGCCAAAAAACAGAGTTAAAATCTTGCTCATCTGCATCTTTTTTTTGAATCAGAGCAATTCCGAATCCTCCAATAACTAATGCATCGGCAATTGAAACGAATACATTCACTAGAGCTAAAATTCCATAATCTTCTGGAGCCAAAAGTCTAGCTAAAACTATCGAAACAATAAAAGTAACGATTTGTGATACTAATCGTTCAGCAAATGACCATCCGACTCCAGAGACTATTTTTTGACCCTTCACTGTTTTTTCACCTTGTTATTTATAATCGACTGCAACGAATTTCTTGAACGAGCGATATACGATGTAAGTTTTGGCAAAACACGCTCATAGTTTATTGGTTCCATTAGTAAATTGGCAGATTTGTTATTGATAATACGATATTGACATTCCATTTCTCGCAAGAAATCTTCCATTCGCGAGAATGTCCCATCATTACAATCTGCTATTACTACCTGCCGTTCAAAAATAAAGCTAAAAATCATTCCATGAAATGAATTTGTCACTATATGATCAGCATTGTGGATCAAATACAACCATTCAGCTGGGCCTACTCCCTTGAACATTCGATGATCGGATTTTCTATTAATCAGTATATCGCTAATTTCATAAACTGGCATTCCCATTTTCTTCGACATTGCATCTGCGTATTCTTTCATGTACGGATTCTTCCCAAATCCATAGCATAAAATATAATGCGACGGAGTATTGATTTTATGTTCCATCTCTTCCCAAGTTTCTTTATTTAGCAAGAATGTTGGATCGCAAACAAGAGTACTATTATAAATTCCAATTTGATTAAGTATATCTTGTCCTGTTCGTTCCCGAATAAGAACCTTGCGATAATCCTTTATATATCTGTATAACCAACATTGCTCTCGCTCATTCAATTCAGCAAGCCCAACACTCGCTGCATAAGAACAACATTTGCCTTTATCCTTAACAAAGCCTAATAAGTATGTGTCATCAAAGTCTACGATACGTGGGTTAAAAACTTGATCGCTTCCAGTTAAGAACAATTTATACTCATCCTCGTTTATACTTTCAATATTAGTTTTCGTATATCGTCTTGTCGAAACATTTGCATTCTTAGTGAGGAATTCATTAAACCGTTTAGCCTTAAGGCGAACTTTTCCAGACAAAAGATATTTCACAATTGTTATTACTGGATTTGAAGCTTTATAAGTAATCTCATAGTGTTCATAGAGTTTATCCACATAATCAATTAGTTCGGATTCCTCTCCCATATCTATGATCGCTCGCTGCAGAGCTATTGCCTGAAGAATAGCCCCATAATTTATTGCACGATGAAATGTAATTACACCAACTTTTTCCATTTTATCAACCTCCCATCAGCATCTCGTCAACTTATTGATTACTCTCTGCACAAATTGAAAAGTACATTCATATCCATCTACAATAATAAAACCATCATAAGTATTAAATGTATGTAACCCGAGGTTATATCTGTCTGAGCTATGAGAAGAAATCGTTTTAACATACTCTTCGCAATAGTTATTTCTATCCAATTGTGTTACCCGCATAATCCGTATATCTTCACCGTAAAGGTGTTCACAGTTTTGAGCAGGACGATATAATTCGCCTTTGAACCAAAAGAACTTGCCCCCAGGACGAGCTGAGTTTATACTAAATTTAACTGGATTTTTATAATGAGGAATAAATTTACCATCCTCTTCTATAAAAATACTTAACTTACTATTGGAATCTATCTCTTGCTCCTTCGTTGTCCCGAATAACCACTTTTTGCCACAATACTCAACAAAGGTAGGATCAATCAGCGGAATATCTAAAATCTTTGTTTTCTTAACTATACCACTCTCAGACACAAACCGACTTAAACAACCACTTTTATAATTTTCCGCAACGATAGATCCATCCTCAAAATTAGGATAGGACAGATGATATTCATCAACGATGATTTCCTTCCTATTTACAAGTTTCATTGTTCTTTTGTTCACTTTTAAAAGGACAATTGTTCCTTTCCGTTTTGCAAAAATCAATTCTTCTGCTAAAATATAATAATGACTTTCATCTTGATGATGCAAAAAGGGATCAGCAAAGAAACGATCTTTATATCGATGCTTCATCCATCTTATTTCATATGATTCATCAGACATTACGGATTCGATGCTTTTCTCTATTACACCAACATTCCAATAACCTATTCTAAATTTATCAATAAACTTCATACTATTACCTCATTAACGTCAACCAGACTTACTGTTAAACTATAGCTGACCATTGATCAGCTTAATAAAGGAGTTGCAGTCTTCCATTTCTGCGTTGTTATGCAAAATATTCTTCATTTTTTGAAGTTGTTCAGGGGTATTGATTAACACTTTTAACCTATCGGCAACAGATTCAGACGAGAAATCTGCAATATAACCACTTTCTCCATCAACAATCAATTCATTGGCTGAAGGTATCGGAGTTAACACGACTGGAACTCCTAGAAGCAATGCTTCCTTAACTGTAATAGAAAATGCCTCATAATCTGATGTCAAAACAAAGACATCCGCATTTTTTACATACGGGTATGGATTATCTTTTTCTCCAACAAAAAAAATGATGTCATCAACATCTTCCACTTTTGCCAAAGAGCGAAGATATGTGTTATCAATTCCATTCCCGACAACAGTCCAATGGATTATATTTCCAAATTCTTTCTTTAGTATGGCTGCACATTTGATGGCTCGATCTATGCGTTTAGACTTATTGTCTAATCTGCACACTGTAACAATTTTAAACACTTCTTTTTCTAATTCTACATATGGATCAAAATCGGCTGCTTGCTTACGAATAATATCTGCACCACATAGATTGTAAAAAACCTTCGACTTAAATACCAATTCTGGGCATATTTCATCGAAGATCTGTTTGCAGCCTTTTGATACATTTACAACTGCGTCAAACTTGCTGTATACTCTTTGACATACTTCATTTGTAAAGCCAAGCCTTGCAGGATCACTATGAATCCACGCTAGCTTTCTAGTTGCTTGCACTCTGTCCATTACATAGAACTCACAACCACCTGAGAAATTTACAGAACCCTTAGTCCAAATTCCATTTGTATAGGATATCGCCACATCATAACCAGAATAAGCAGGAGCATGAGAAATCAAACGTCTGATTACCTTTTCCCTGTTCCATAGCCTACATTCTATCCCATAAACTATCTTAAGAAACTTACTGGAAATGCCTTTTTGCAATTTTAATGTACTGCCATAAACATTCGTTTTTTCACAAATAAAGCAATTTTCAACGCCTAGGCCAGCTATCTGATGTTTGATATCTTCCAACTCTCCGCGCAACACCAGCAAATCTATTTTTATATTTTCCTGATTTTTTAATGCATATAGTAGGTTTAATAGGGATTTTCTGATGCCTCCCATTTCCATATGCATAGTTACAAATAATATTCTCATTGAAATACCTCTAAACATTAAGAAATAGCTAAGTAAATTACTGCAAATATAGCAAGTATGAAAAGGATAAAAATAGCGTCTATTTTGTATTTTTGTCTGTTACTTGCCGCTAGCCCGCGCGATGAAAGAATAAACATATATGGGTACATTAAAATGAAATGCCTAAAAGTAAAGGTTGTTATTGCAATAATGCAGAACATCATGACATAAATAAATACCGTTTTATCCCACTGCTTCTTAATCCCGCGCATCACATTGGGATAATTTATAATCTGCCAGATTGTACCGCACGATATGAAAAAATTTGCAAAATGATAATAATCACTAAATAGACGACTAAAATTTAAGATTCCCAGTGGTAATGGGAAAACTGCAGCATACATTAATCTCACAAGGAAACCGAAAGGAAATAAAGGTATTCGGAATACATTGGCAGAAAGGCCATCTGATGATATGTTTTGACGGTATCCAGTATAATTGATAATTTTACTTTCCACTATTTTTCCAAGCTCTGTAAATACCAAAAAGGATGACAATATAAACCCTATGAACAAGATGTTCTTTAAATTTTTTCTAATGGTTTCTGGATAAGTAAAACAAAGCGTTATCATTATTGCAATCAAGTTGATATATAAGGTCTCACTACGAATCGTATAATCTAAATAAATCAATACTACACTTAATGCACCGTTAAAAAATATTTGCAACGAACCATTGGAGCTAATCGCAAACATCTTAATTTTATCAGATCCTCCAGATGATTGACAGCTTCTAATAGCGACACAATCCCATAAATATACTATAGCGAAAGTTAAAAACATACTTAACGTATCTCGAAAAACATGAGCAGAGATATATAGACAATTGGGAAAAATTGTAATTGCCAAGAATGTGCGGAGATACATCTTTGGTTTCTGTTCACACATTTTATTATTTGCCATATACTTATAAGCCAAGGCACCTGTTGCTAACAATAAAAAGAGGTTCATAATTCGAGGCATCATCGTATGATATCCTCCAAAGCTATTACACAACAATTTAATCCAAGCTAAGACCAAAATGAAACCCTTTGAGTTATTTCCTAAAGGAATATAATCATTCGCCAATTGCCACGGGAGAAACTTCCCATTCGCCATGACATAGTTGAGGGCAGAATTCTCAAAATTGTAATCATCGCTGCCTCCTGCATAATAGGGAACTCCGTAATCACTAATATACCAATAATATTGAAGAACGACAATAAATATACCAATCAAAAACGCTGCTATTGCATAATACCAAAAGCGCCCATGTATTTCTTTTGCGCAAAGTAAAAAAACTGATAGAAACAATAGTGTAATAATTAATATCCCAAAATTCCAGTATAAAGCACTAAGGGTTGTGCTCACGCAAACAACCACTAAAACAAACAAAATCATATTTCACCCGTTTTAAATACAATAACCCTTCATAATATATATCAAAACATCTGAATAGAGTTTTAAGCATCTCTTCCATTCTTAAGCGCAATCCATATAACATTGTCAACAATAATCAAACTGATGTTCTTATTTAAAATGAAGCATCTTATTAACCACAAATACTGGTTCTAGCTGATTTGATGGCTCCCAATTTTTATTTTCATATACAATATATCTTAAGGCGCTAGCAATAGCATCGGCATGATTTGCACAAAAATAGTAGCGTTCAAATGTTGACAAATATTCTTTAATTTCGTTTCCTGCTTCTCCGTCAAGAATAACCAGTACAGGCTTGTCCGTTGCGGCATCGTGATATACTTTTCCCGGAATTTGTGTTCCAGAGTTATTTAAAACACAGATATAAATATCTGTACATTTTTCATCCTCTGATACATCTCCTCTTGGTTTGATCTCGATATTATCTTTACCCTCAAGATCCAGATCTGAGTCACCAACAATCAGGAAATCAAAATAATCTCTTACTTTTAATGCAGCATCATAGAGTGGGACAATATTACGAATATCTGATTTGTATGAACCAAAATAGCTGACCAGCGGTCTACGATTATTCGTCTTCCCGTAACACTTCTTTTCAATAAAGGGAGTTGGTACAAAGATCATTTTGTTCTTATATTGCCTATGTAATAGTGCTTCATTCTGTAACGTAAATGGAGAAGTGTACACGATTTTGTCACACGATGCAAATAGTTTGCGTTCCTCGTGTGCCAATACGAACTTTGGATAAACACTCTTATTCGTAATGTCTCCTACCAAGGGATCCCCCCAATATTGAATCCATTTATCAAATTTCAATCCTTGAGCCTTCAATCTCCGAAGCGCAATATGAGAACTTTTAGGATCAGAAATAGTAAAAACATATTTATATTTTTTTTCTGAAAGGGATAATATATTGACTTTATTTGCAATAGTCTGTGTGTAGTCATACATAGAAAATGCATGATACATCTTACGTAAAAAGTTAGTCAATCTTGCCTTTACTCCTTTTTTATGTGTAACGATTTTATCATACACTTGAAAGTTATTCGCAAAAATATAGTTTACTTTGTTCATAAAATCATATTCAGCCATATTTCTAAGCGTATGTACTGCACTGGGAGCAATCGTCAGCCAGTCAATGGAATATCCCATTTCTTGTAACCCCTTTATCAATGCTATAGTTCGCATATTGGAGGAAGTCAAAGCATTGTAAGGCGATAATTTAACAATCAAAACCTTTGAGGAATTATCAACTGTGTTCATCCTTAATTTCACCCTTTACTACTTTACTAGAAAGTTTCATTTTCAATACATGTATCGCTCGTTTGCCAAAATAAAGAAATGATTTTAATCCTTTCATTTCTACATATTTTAGAGAAGGAATTAACTCTCGCTCCTTCGTTTCATTCAACAGCTGTTCGAGCGACACATTTTTAACACTTTGTTTTTCCTCTAGACACTGGAACATTCTTTCTAATTGTAGGGCAAGTTTCAAATTAGCCTTTGGACTATCCTTTCTTGTCCTCCAATCAATTAGAGAGAAACTATGTGCAAAAGAAACAATTACATCAACCTCGTCACTTCTTACCAATTGAGGCACAATCTTCCTGAACTCCCCTAAATCCATATTTGTATCCAGCTTATCAAATCTGGAATAACCAAACTGATTAAAACTCATATAAGCAGTTGTAGGAACTTCCAGCAAGCTTTTGTATCTAACCAATTTCGTACAAGTCAAAGGTGGATTAATTCCACACCATTTCTGGCCATAAAATTCAGAAAAATCTGCAAGATAGCCAAGTTTGGAAAGAATATCTAAAGTATCATAATTTGCACCATACTTACCTGCCCGAAAGGCAATAGGTTTCTTACCTAATGTACATACATAGAACTCAGTACATTTCTTGATAATTTCATATTGTTCCTCATATGTATATTCCCAAAGGAACAGTCTTTTACGATCTGCCATATGATCTGGGTGAATGTGAACACCTACATCATGACCTCTAGCCTGAATATGCTTTAAGACCCCAGCAATTTTTTCTTCTCCATAATCCCAAGCTTCTGCAATATCTACAAAAAACAGACCTTTTACTCCGTAGGCTTTGCAAATATCCATAATCTTATCGATACCCCATTTACCTTTGTTACCTAAATCGGCATAAATCAGATTATTTACTGGGTCTGTTCCAACATGCCCTTCTACATCAACAGTAAAAATATTGTATTTCATACAATTACCCTATCTTATTCCTTTTCCAGGGTATTCATACAGTTCAAAAGCTTATCCGCATAGATCATCCAGTTAGCGTCTGATTTTTGCAAAGTGCAGGAGTCAACCATCTCAGAAAACATCTGTTTATTATTCTTTAATTGATCTAAAGCATCTTTCAACTCTTCGATATTATCATATGCAACAGTTACACCAACTCCCCATTTCTGAACTATTTCTGCAAGGTATGTATTCTTTGCAACGATTATCGGAAGTCCACAGTATACCGATTCATAAAGTTTGTTAGGAAGAGCGATTCTTACATTTGCATTAGAAGCATCATACACCGAATAGACACAATCCACTGCGCCATACAGTTTGGCAATATCTCGATTGTAATCATAACGGCCAGTAAAGCTAACATAAGTTTTTCCTTGACAGTATTTCTGGATTTCCTTATATTCCTGATTTGTTCCACCAGCTCCCGCAAATAGTACTTTACAATGCGACATTTTAGCTGCATCTACTAGCATTTTCATTTGATTAAGGTACCGAATACCACCAATAAATCCAACTGTGAATTCACCATTCTGCTTTTTTGTATAATTCTTAAATGCAGATAAATCGGGGACATTGGGAATAAACAGCATTTTTTCTTTGGAAATCAAATTGTAATAATATAAATCATAGAACTTTTCTGATGTGACAACCAATCTGTCAACATACTTAAATAAGTTTTTTTCCAGCTTTTTTATTGCTGTAGAGAATGATCTCGCTACTACATTTGGGGGTTGTTCAATATAAATCTCTCTCAAATCAGCAACTTCATATATAATTTTACAAGGATGTTTCTTTTTATAAAAAACTGCAATAACGAGTGAATCAATGCCTGCTGTATAAATCAAATCTGGCTTATATTTTTTCAACATCTCGTTTGCAAATTCGCCATATTTCTTTGATGATAAACATCTTTTCACAAGCTGGTGGGACGAAGGCATGTCAAGTTCCAAAATCTCATGCTTCACATCCATATGGAAGGGCTCCCATGTATTCTGAGCAACTCTGCGCACACAAACTATTGCAATTTCGCCCGCCTTTTTTGCAACCTCAATCCGCTTATTAATGCGTGGATTGGGAATATGTGAGAGTAAAAATACTGTTTTCATCGTTATGATCCTAGCCTTTCCTTATTGAATCATTCGCCCTTTAAAGTGAATTTCTTTATAGTTGAACGTTTCAACTGTACACAAATTATTTTTCCAAAATGTCCGCAATCCTTCTACAGGCAAATCCATCCCCATAGGGATTACTTGCATGAGCCATTGCATTATAAGCTTCCTGGCTTTCCAAAAGTAGTTTGAAGTTATCATATATTACATGTTCATTCGTACCGACCAACTTCAATGTTCCAGCTTTGATACCTTCCGGTCTTTCAGTAGTATCTCGCATGACAAGCACGGGCTTGCCGAGAGATGGAGCTTCTTCCTGGATACCACCGCTGTCGGTTAGAATTAGATAACTTCTCGCAAGCAGATTATGAAAATCCAGAACCTCCAGCGGCTCGATAATATGAATTCTGTCACATCCCCCCAATTCCTTTGCAGCTGCTTCTCGCACAATTGGGTTCATGTGAATAGGATAAATAGCCTTCACGTCAGGATGCTCATCCATGATATGTCGAATTGCACGGAACATATTATGCATCGGTTCACCAAGATTTTCGCGACGATGAGCGGTAATGACGATAAGGCGGCTACCTTCAGCCCAATCTAGTTCTGGGTGACTATAATCAACACGAACTGTTGTCTTTAACGCATCAATTGCAGTATTACCAGTCACATAGATGCTTTCGGCTTTTTTGCCTTCCCTCAGCAGACTCTCTTTTGATAGTTGGGTGGGCGAGAAGTTATACTTTGCTACAATTCCCACTGCCTGTCTATTGAATTCCTCGGGATACGGACTATAGATATCATAAGTTCGTAGACCCGCCTCAACATGCCCAACATTAATTTGCTTGTAGAAGCAAGCCAATGCAGTTGCAAAAGTGGTGCTGGTATCACCGTGTACTAAAACCACATCTGGCCTTACTTCATCAAGCACTTCACCAATGCAATTCAAAATGTTTGTAGTGATATCAAATAGTGTCTGCTTTTCCTTCATAATGGACAGATCATAGTCCGGCACCACGTTAAATGCCTTCAGAACCTGATCAAGCATCTGTCGATGCTGACCCGTTACACAGACTACTGTGTTAATATTCTTCCGTGTCTTAAGCTCGTTGACGAGTGGACACATCTTAATTGCTTCAGGTCTTGTGCCAAAAACTAACATTACTGTTTTCATTTCTCTATCCCTTTCATAGTAGAACTTGAATCACTTCTAATTTTTAAATATTACAAACGGTATGTACCTTCAAGCATACATATATTTCGAGTATCAAGAACTATCTTACCCGCCAGCTTGTTCATATTCTGCTTAATCTCATCGTGGCCAACGAGAAGAACAACTAAATCAATTGCATTTAAGAATTCATCCAAGTTGTGCATTTGATTCGGGACTTCATCTTTTTCAATGAAAGGATCATAAACCTTTACGAGGTTACCACAAAGGTGTCGCTCCATTGACTCCAGCATCTGAAGAGTGGGAGATTCACGCATGTCATCTACATTTTCTTTATAAGTTAGGCCATATAAACCAACTCGTCTAATATCAGTCAAACCCTTTTCCTGCATGATCTCATAGATACGATTAAGCACGAAATCAGGCATACCATCGTTTGTTTTCATGGACTCATCGATAACTTTTGCAAGGCTAGGATAGTCGCCAACAAGGAACCAAGGATCAACAGAAATACAGTGACCGCCAACACCAGGACCAGGTTGAAGAATGTTTACACGAGGGTGCATATTACAGATCTTAATGATCTCATACACATCCATATTGTCATGTCTACATATTTTTGCTAGTTCATTTGCAAATGCGATGTTAACAGCACGGAAGGTGTTCTCAACAACCTTAGTCATTTCAGCTGTACGAATATCTGTTACTACGATATCGCCCTGACAAAAAGAGGAATATAGCTCCTTTATTTTCTCACCGACATACTTATTATCCGCACCGATAGTTCGGTTGTTATGCAGCAGTTCGTAGACCATGTTACCAGGAATGATACGCTCAGGAGCATGGACAAGATTGATGTCCTGTCCAATTACAAAACCATTAGCTTCTATCACAGGGCGAACGAATTTATCAATTGTTCCGGGAGATACTGTAGATTCCACAACCACCGTCGCACCTTCAGGACACACTTTCATGATAGCTTTTACAGCTGCCACAACATGGCAAGCATCAACCTTCTTGGAGAACTTATCATAGGGTGTAGGAACAGAAACAATATAGGTATCTGTTACCTGATATTCGGTAGTAAACTTGATACCTGCTTTAACAGCCTCAGCAAAAAGTTCGTCCAAACCATCCTCTTTGAAGGTGGTGTGTCCTGCGTTAAGAGTAGCAACAAGTTCTTCGTTATAGTCAGTGCCAACAACTTCAACACCATGAGATGCCATCATTAGAGCCGTGGGAAGTCCGATATAGCCAAGTCCAATTACATTAATCATTTTTATTTATCTCCTTTGTTTATTATGAATTCAGTTAAAGCTTGCCCGTTGGGCATATTGATCTCGATGCAGTTCATATCTTCCTGATGTAGATAAAATAAACTACGTTTTGTTTGATATACTTTCACTAGGTTTTCTGTCACAAGTAAATTGTTATTTTCAAGAATCACTTCATGTTTATTTTTAATTGAAACTTCAAAGGGAGTGTGGAACAATATTTTTGCATGAATATGTTCTTTCATTGTCGTTTGCGCTTCATCACGTACTTTAACTCCATCACCGGAAAGGTATACCATTCGACGATGTGTATATCCACTGAAAAAAACTATCTCTGTCGTAATACTATTTGGGTTCCAGCTAACCTTTTTCAGCTTCGGTTGACCATATACGGCGAATGCACCAATTCTGTTTATTTGTTCCTTTTCCTCGCAGTAGACGGTATTGTGTGCCTTTGTTGAAAATAGCTCTCGTCCTAAGCCATCCGCGTATGAATAAGTACCACTATCGCAGAGAATGTTTTTTCCGTTTATCCACAAATCCAGATGATTTTGATCCATGTGATTAATTGATTTTTTCGCTACTACCATGAGCCAGCAATCATTGTTTCTTAAGGTATACAATCCTGTTTCATTAAAAGCTTTCGATTCTCTCAACACTTGTTCTTGCGGAAGATCATTATCAAGCCCAAACCAAAAAAGTTCTTCATCGTAATCCCCCTCAGAGTATAGACGTTTACCTGTTAATAAGGCGTACACAGTATTTATACTAGAAGTAAAATCACGATATCCACAAGATGTAACTGGGAATATCAAGGCTCCATCATTTGATCCATAATTAGGCATATCACCCGTAATATCCTGACACTGATACATTTGAAGAGCACTATTTAGTATTCGATATTTTGACTCCTGTGATAAGTCCAGTCTGGTCACAGTGCTCATTCTTAAAATTGCTTCTATATCTTGCATGGCAACACGTTGATAATTGAATGATTGCTGTATATATCCTCCATCTGCTAAGAACTGCTTTAATATAACCTTATCAAGAGTTTTGTACGCCCACTTCAATCTTTGCGTATCACCAGTACACCATGCTCCTGCAATCATTCCTGCCAGTTCTGATAATGTATGATTGTTATTTTGACACTTATAGGCATAGTTGAAATTACTTATAATCTTTCTATAGCACCGAGAAACCAACTCTTTCACATTTTCAGTATCTTTTTCTGATAATCTCGCAGCAAAAATCGGATAAATCATCAAGCAACTCATCATTCTCAAAGCACACTCTTGACCACACTTAAAGTTTGCGCCATATGAATATGGATTTTGCTTTAGCCAATCTGACAATTGTGCAGAAAAAGCTTTAAAGTATTTATCATCTTCTGTCAAAAGAAAAGCTCTGGCAAATAAAAAAAAATGTGAAAACCTTGATATTTCCCAGATAGCTTTTATATCGCCTCTTTGAGAATCAAAATCAGGGATTCTGTACCATTTTTTTGTTGCATCTGCGGATTTGTTTGTAAACGGATTCAATTGCCAATTGATTGGCCAACCGTAATCAAAATCATGCGATGAGAAGCCTTTTATTTTTCCAACACAGGCTTCATCTGCTTCTTGCACAAGTTTTCGTTTTTTTTCACCGGGTAACTCAATCAATTTCTTTTTGAGCTGTACTGTATCAACCTCAAATAGGTTAACACGAACTACAACAGGTGAACTCTTTTCAAATAATTTTTCAAGGGGTGGAGCAATGTTCATTGCCTTTATCTTAACACTATACAGACTTCTATTGATAAACCATGGGAGCCCACGTTCCTGAATTAACTGTATATATGCTTTCATTGTTTTATGACACTCCTTATAACAGCCATGAGCTTTTCTGTAAGGATATTGAAGTCAAAATCTTTTGATCCTTCATAAGCGTTTCTGCCAAATTCCTCAGACTTATCTAATGGCATATCATGAAGCTTAATAATGGCTTCAGCCAGACATTCTGGTGTACACTCTTCAATCTCAATTCCGCATTGATACTTCTCAATAATTGAATAACCCATTTTCACAGTAGAAATAACCGGTTTACCGCTTGCCATATATTCAAACAATTTATTAGAACTATTTCCCCTTGACCAGTTATATTCATTCTGAGAGTAATTCAGAATATTCACCGACGATTTACTTAGTATATACGGAATATATCTTCTTTCTACAAAACCTTTTAGTTTAACGTTTTCAATACGCTCATCTGTAACACGTTCTTTTAGAGGTTCTAGTTCGACACCTTCACCAAAGATTAAAAACTGTATGTCTTCATATCCAGACTTTGCTGAAATTATTTTTGCACAATCCAAAAGATTTCCTACGTTGTTCACAGGGCGAATTGTGCCTGCATACACAACATTAAAAACACTACTATCACGTAGATCTGAATCGTCTAACACCTCTGTCTCAATCTGCTCTTTATAGGCTGCGAGATTGACCCCATTATTTATGTAATGACATTTCATGAGATCAATATCTCCGCCTTGAGCAGTCGTCCACTTCTTCTCCTTTAGATAATCTGTATCCCCTTCTTTTGTGAAGATAAGTGCATCTGCATTTTTATATATCCAATGTTCCCCGACAGTAAGTGCTCGTCCAATCAAGGTGTTTTCGTTGGTTTTTCCAAAAGTAAAAATTGCTTCTGGCCATAAATCTCGAATCTCACAGATGCAAGGAATATTCATTTTTTTTGCAATTTCTATACCAGCAATCATTGTCAATGGATGTACAGAGGAAGCAACAATCACATCCGGCAACCGTGTCTGCTTAGCATACTCTCTACATACAGGTTTTAAGTTTAAGTAGAAAGTTACCATGTTCTTTATTCGGTCAATTCCATTGCCTACACTCGGCGGACATTTAACGAATATAAAATTAGTGTTACCATCTTGCTTGATAATCCACCTCTTATTGCCGGTATCAACAGTTTCTATTTTGTTCAGGATTGTCGAAGCACAAAAAACAGTAACACTGTGTCCTAAGGCTTCCAATCTCTTTGCAAACCAATAATGTCTGCCGGCTTTATCAAAGTACATTGTCGTTGCGTAATGGTTCATTAACCAAATATTCATAGTTCTCTCCACCTTTATGCTATATCTTTATTTCAGTTCTATAACTTCTTCACACATCATTTAAATGTTTTTTCAATACTATCAATCATGTTATTTACCAAAATTTAAATTATTATTACTTCGATATTTTCAGCTACAAAACTATAACTAAATATTTATAAAATGATTAATTTTAAACTCTGCAAACAAAAAAATCATATACACATAGAAAGTTACTCGCTCTTTATTTTTCTTCTATAAATTTTGTGGGAAATTTTATTAAGTCGTACTTTTCCCTATATTTTAAATCGCTTGCAATTCTTTAAAGTGTCTCATTTGGAGTATTTCTTAAAACATGCAGGTATCCCTACATATATTCCACTAAAAGAAAGATTTTTTATAACAACAGATCCTGCTCCTACTAAAATATTATTTCCTATTGAAATATTATTTCGTACTGTAGCACCAACACCTATTTGTGTACAACTTCCAACATGAACTGTTCCACCTAACGTGGCATTGGGAGATACATGAACGTAGTCGCTTAACTGATTGTCATGTTCGATCACAGCGCAAGTATTAATGATGCAATGTTGACCAATCATAGCTTCAGGATTAATCACAGCTCCTGCCATAACAACACTACCAATGCCGATCAGTACTCCATAAGCAATCTGTGCAGATGGATGAATAAGAGTAACCCAATTTAATTTATGTTGCTCTGCTATTCTCTTGCGAATTTGATTATCTCCAATGGCAATCACAAAATCAGTTTCCCCATTGTTAAGTTGCTCTAAATCACAACTCTTCCCAACAATTGGATAACCCATGCAATCCCCATCGATATTATCATCCACAAAACAAATATCTTTATATCCATTCTTTAAGGCAATATCGGCTATCACTTTTCCATGACCCCCTGCACCAATAATCACAAGTCGGTTATACATTGACTTGTACCTCGCTTCCGTTCCCTATAAATTCCTCCATTGTTGCTGAGGCTTCAGAGGAAATTCCTTCTCGTTTCAGCACGACAGATACCGTCTTAAAAATTATTTTTATATCGAGCCACAGAGAAATATGATCAACATAGTAGACATCTTTTTCAAATTTTTCTTCCCAAGTTAAAGAATTACGACCATAAGCCTGCGCATATCCTGTTAATCCTGGTCGTACATTATGCCTTTTTCTTTGTTCTTCACTATATCGATCTAAGTATTTGACTAAGAGTGGTCTTGGTCCAATTAGACTCATATCGCCTTTCAGTATATTGAACAACTCTGGCAGCTCATCAAGACTTGTACTTCTCAATTTCCTTCCATACTTATTCAATCTTATCTCGTCAGGGAATAGATTCCCTTCTTTATCTTTCCGATTGTCCATCGTACGAAATTTGATTAATTTGAAGATTCTTTCTTTTCCATCTTTACCCTTTTTACCTGGTCTAAGTTGTACAAAGAAAGGATCGCCTTGCATCGCAATCAGACCAAAAATCGTTAAAACAAAAAAGACTGGCGATAATATAAGAATTGCTATGAGTGATAGCACAAAATCTAAAGGTCGCTTCATATATTTTGCGTACATTGTCAACCTTCTTACTTACTCGAAGCAGGCATGGATCATTGCTATGATCTTATCCTGCTGTTCCACTGTCATCTTGTTGTCACTCGGCAAGCATAATCCGCGATCAAAAATGTCCATTCCTACATCCAATGGTTTGCCATCTTTTCCTAACATTCCACCCTGAATATAAGCATTGGTCTTTGCCCTACCATTTCCTTCTCTTGTAATAAATCCATTCATCCGATACATTGGCTGCATATGCATCGGCTTCCATATCGGTCTTCCTTCTGCGTTGTACTTCGCTAAAGTTTCCAGAATTTCTGTAGGACAGCTCTTTCCAGGTTCACTCACATACAATGCTTCCTGTTCTCCCCGCAGTTGTTTACACATCGCTTCTGGACTGATAAGCATACAGCTTAACCAAAAGTTGGGTTCACTGTTCTTGGCATCATAGGGATTCATGATTACAGGCAGATCCTTTAGTCCTTCTTCATAGTGTTTATAGATTGCTTTCTTCTGAGCGATATGCTCTTCCAAATAAGGGAATTGTCCTCTTACCACTCCCGCAATCACATTACTCATCCGATAGTTGTAGCCTAATTCCTCATGCTGGTACCATGGTGCATTCTCTCTAGATTGGGTTGACCATTTTCTGACTTTATTCGCAGCTTCTAAATCATCTGTAAGCAGCATCCCTCCGGATGAACCTGTGATGATCTTGTTCCCATTAAAAGAAATACAGTTATATGTTCCAAAGATTCCTGTTTGTGTACCTTGATAGGTCGCTCCTAAGGACTCTGCCGCATCTTCGATCATGATTGCTTTGTGCTTCTTACAAATCGCTTTGATTTCATTCACTTTTCCTGGTGTTCCATATAAGTGAGCGACGACCACAACCCTTACTTCAGGATAGATTTCAAAAGCTTTCTCTAAGGCAACAGGATCCATATTCCACGTCTCATATTCCGTATCAATAAAGACTGGAACTCCGCCTTCATACACAACGGGATTCACTGTCGCATCAAAAGTCAAATCGCTGCAGAATACTTTTTCTCCGGGTTTAACGCCTGCCAGTTTTACCGCCATATGCAAAGCCGCAGTCCCCGCAGATAAAGCAACCGCATAACGACAGCCCACCTTCTCACAAGCAAGCTGCTCTACGATATTGATGTTTTCTCCTACTGTCGACATCCAATTCTTCTCATACGCTTCCTGCATGTACTTTAATTCTTTTCCATGCATCGTTGGTGAAGACAGCCATACTTTTTCCTTAAATGGTTCCATTTCTACTTGACACCCCCTGCCATCACGGCGGTTTCCCGTTCCTCGATTAACTTCTTTACTCTTCTCGCTTCAATCTCATCCAGCTTCTTCTTAGGATGATAGGTTGGGATAACCTCAGAAACTAGCTGTTTAATTCTTGAACTGTTAGTATAACTGGCCTCAGCTAAGATCTCGACTTGATTCATAAACTGTTTCACATCAAAAGGGATCGGCTTCGCAATATGAATTAACTTATTCGGTGTAGTTTTTAACCCTTCCTCTGCCATGAGTTTTTCTTCGTACAATTTCTCCCCTGGTCTGAGTCCTGTATATTCAATCTGGATATCGACATCCGGTTTATATCCTGACAGCTTAATCAGATTTCTCGCCAGGGTATCAATCTTCACTGGATCTCCCATATCTAACACGAAGATTTCTCCTCCCTTGGCATAAGTTCCGGCTTGCAGCACTAAGCTGACTGCTTCTGGAATCGTCATAAAGTATCGGATAATATCCGGATGCGTTACTGTCACTGGCCCACCTTCTGCGATTTGTTTCTTAAACAAAGGAATGACCGATCCATTACTTCCTAGCACATTCCCAAACCGAACTGCCACAAACTCAGTTTTTAAATTGTTCTCTTTGATTTCTTCTATAGGATTCCATGTATGTGACCATAGTTGAGGAAGCAAATTGAACTGTCCTGTCTGGCTGATCTGATTCATACTTTGAATCACCATCTCACACAAGCGTTTGCTTGCTCCCATGATGTTGGTCGGATTGACCGCTTTATCAGTACTAATAAGGACAAACCGCTGACAACCACTCTTCAGCGCTGCATACGCCGTTTTATATGTACCGATGACATTGTTTTTTATAGCTTCATCCGGACTGCCTTCCATCAATGGCACATGCTTATGCGCTGCCGCATGATAGACAATATCCGGCTTATACATCTCAAAAACATCATCTATTCTCCGACTATCTCTTACAGAGCCTATTAAGACAACCAAATTTAATTCTGGATATTTCCGCTTCAATTCCTGTTCAATGTCATAAGCATTATTTTCATAGATTTCAAAAAGAATGAGTTGTTGAGGATGATGTCCTGCGATCTGCCGGCATAACTCGCTTCCAATCGATCCTCCACCCCCGGTGACTAAGATCGTTTTCCCTTTCAGGTGTTCAAAGATTTCATCCATGTTAACCTGAATGGGTTCTCTTCCTAAGAGATCTTCCACGGCCACTTCTTTCATCTTAGAAAAAGCAACATCGCCATTCACCATCTGGTAGATTCCTGGAAGCATCTTCAGCTCGCAACCCGTTTCTTTACAGATATTCAGAATATCCCGTTTTGCCTCCGCTTTAGCGCTCGGTATAGCCACTAGAATCTGTTGGATTTCATACTTCTCAACGTTAGCTAAGATATCATCGCGACCTCCGACAATCGGAATTCCATCAATAAACCGTCCCCATTTATTCGGATTATCATCAATGATGCATTGAACCTTGCCTACGTCAAACTCCGTCCTCTGTACATCTCGTAAGATCAATCGACCTGCATCCCCCGCTCCAATCAATAGGATGTTCTTTTCTTGTTTCTTCTTCATCAATTTCTCTCTTCGGCTTCTTTCCAACAAGACAAATCGATAGGAGAAACGAATTCCAATCGTTAAGCAAAACTGAATAATCATCCCAAACAAAAAGTAAGAAACCGGCATACTCTGAAAGAATGTCGTGATTCCTAACCAGTGCAAAAATCCAGTCAAGACTGTAGCCGCAGTCACTCGAAGCAGCTCACTGTAACCCGCAAACCGCCATAAACTGCGGTATAACTTCAAACCTGTGAAAATCACTAAGCTGATCACGGTATAAATTGGTATAAACTGAACCCAAGCATTGAGATAACTTTGTGGAATCAAAGAGTATCGACAATCAAAACGAAACCACAAAGCTAATAAATAGGCTAAATTAACAGCGATAAGATCATAAAGAAAGAGATAGAGTGAGATGACCTGCCAATGTTCTACTCTTCGTTTTCTTTTCTGCATCTTCTTCTCCCCCCTTTTCCCCATATAAAAACGATTTCTGTTATCTCCACAAAAACCGTTTCTTCTTTCTCTTCATTTCCCTGTATTCTGGAACAATCCTTTCATTCATCAGGATTCTCTTTGGATTCTCTCTTGTTAATTGAATTGCAAGAGTTTCATTTAACTCTTCAGAAAGTACATCATAGGCTTCTCTTAATACTAGAGGACGATATTCGTTATGGGCATCACTGGCAATGAAACTGACAAAGCCATGTTCAATCATTGGAATCAAGACTTTTCTTGTTTCTTTTTTAAACAAGCTGTTTTGATTTGACTGAAGCAGATACCCTTCCTTCAACCATCGAAGACAAAAGTTGGGATCATCTTGTACATAGGCATATCTCTCCGGATGCGCAATAATGATTTGATATTTCAACGATAACTCATAAAGTATCTCATCATAATCTTCTTTATATTCATGAAATGGAAATTCAACTAAGATAGTTTCTGATTCAGCCAGTGTTAAGATTTCTCCTTGTTCTAACAGCTCAGATAAATCAGGATGAATATACAGTTCATTTCCAAGATGAAGCTTGATGGATCCCTGATAGGCTTCTTTCAATTTATTAAATCGTTGTACAAGTTCTGTCGCCTTAGTCCTGAAATCACCATTTTTCATATAATGCGGTGTGGTGATGATTTCAGTAATGCCTTCTGTCTCTGCTTGTTTTAATAAAGCTAAAGATTCTTCTAGACCCTGACTACCATCATCTACTCCTGGAACTAAATGGCTATGAATATCAATCATTTCTTTTTGTCACTCTTTTTCGCAATCGATGACATCAAGGTATTTTTCTTTTTCTTTGGTGTTATTTTCTTTTGACTGTCGCTGTAACGATAGCCATAACTGTTATAGTATTTCTTCTGGACTGGCATCATCGTCATCACAATTCCAATTACATTCACTTGTGTCTGTTCTAATTGGTCCTTGACTCGAAGTAGTTCTTTCCGATCATTCCGATTCGAGGCGCAGACCAAAATCGTACCGTCACAATAGGAAGCAGCGACTACCCCATCCGTCACTAATCCAACGGGCGGACAGTCTAAGAGAATTAAGTCGTAGTCCTTTCTCCGTTCATCAATAAACTCTTTCAATGCTTTGGACTGAATGAATTCTGAAGCAAAAGGAATCTTCGTTCCCGCTGTAATCACATCCACATTTTCATAAGGTTGTAAAACAACTTCTTCAAATTCTGCTTGATGTCCAATAATATCAGAGATGCCTTTTTTATTCTTTAATTTCAACTTCTTATGAATTGTAGGCATGCGTAAATCCAAGTCGATAACAAGAACTTTCTTTTGAAGCTGAGCATAAACCATCGCTAAGTTTAAGACACAAGTGCTTTTTCCTTCCTGCGCTGTTGTGGATATGATATTAATGACTTTCATATCCTTATCAAAATTCCGCATCAAGATATTCGTTCTTAAGGTACGATAAGCTTCTGAAGCCGAGGATTCCGGATCCGTTAATGTAATCAGTTCATCTCCTACTCTTAACATTATTCAGTCCCCCCTGTATTCATATCTGGAATCAAACCAATAATCGGATAATCAAAGATTTCCTTCAACTCTTCTTCGGTTCGAACGTTTCGGTCATTGAGCAAGAGATACACCACAATACAGCCATCAATGACACACCCAAGCAAAAATCCCATCAATGTGTTCTTAAGATTAGATGGGCTGGATTTTTGTTCTGGAACTTTCGCAGAGTTTAATACTGTAACGTTTTCAATATTCATGATCGTGACGATCTTTCTTCTGAAAACGGAAACGATTTCATTCGCGATATTGGCTGAAAGATTGGGATCCTTTGTTTCTACTGAGATCTTAATGACTTCTGTGTCTTTGACTGAAGAGATCTTGACCATACTTAAATAAGAAGCGTGATCGATTCCTTCCTGATCTAGTTTCAGGTTTCGGATGACATCATCACTAATCGCTTCACTCTTTAGGATTTCGCTATAAGTATTGACTAATTTCTGCGATGTCTGAAGATCATTATAACTAATCTGTTGACTGTCTGGATTCGATTTCTGAACAATAATCAGCTTCGCTTCTGCGGTATATTTTTTCGGTATTAGAAACAAAGTAATTAACGTTGCCACAATAGAAGTCGCCAAGATAATCAGCGCGAAAGGTTTGAAATGCTTCTTCACAATTTCAAACACCCGCGAAAGATCAATTTCAATTTCGTCGTTTTCGTACATTTTCTATCTCCCTTTTTTCTCTTCTCTATAGTAAAGAATCCTACTTTTAGGATCCTCCGAATTGGTTTTGGATATTTCTTTCTAATTGAACGATATTGGAACTTGGTTGATAACTTTCATCTTCGTAGATGTTCCAATGAAGTTCTTTCGCTAAGTCTTCATAGTTTTCCATCATATAGATTGGACTGAATCCATTGTATTCAATGACTTTCTCAATCGAATCCATCCCTTTTGATGGAATTTGAAATTGGTCTATATGTTTTAAATCAAAGCTCAACAAGGAAGTGATATCATTCTTGATTTCATTATTCGTTAAGTTGGTTTCCACATAAGGAAGCATTTCATCCACGATTTCCATTAATTCAAACACGTTCTTCTTAGAAAGCTTCTCTACGATTTTTAGAATGACTTCGTTTTGTCTGTCCATGCGATGGAAATCATCATCTACCTTCCGAATACGGCAATAACCAAGCGCTTGTTTTCCTTTTAAGTGAAAGACATTTCCATCCCGCGTGGCTCCTAAATCCATCACTTGTGTAGCTAAAAGCCCATCTGGGAGTGTGATATCAATGCCACCGACTAAATCAACTAACGTTTCTATTGCTTCAAAACTAAACCCAACATATTGAGTGATATCCAAGTCAAAGTTATAATTCAACGTTTTTACTGCCAGTTCCGGCCCACCACGCCAATGCGCATGATTAAGTTTATCATAATCATTGTAAGGATCTGGAATATAGACTAACGTATCGCGCTGTAAAGAGGTGATTTTAATCTTCTTAGAATCAAAATCTAAAGAGATAATCTTTGTGGCATCAGAGCGTTCCATTTCATAGTCATTCCATTCAGACTTTTTAGCATTATCAGAACCAAATACCGCAATATTCACAATGCGATGATTCTTAACTTGATCTAAGACTTCTTGGCTGACTAAAGCGTCTTCATTGGATAGTTTCTTTGAACGAATCGTTCTGTTCAATAAAGAATCAATATAGAGATTTCCGCAAAGAAATAGTGCTAGGATTAAAGAAGCAAGAATGCCAATTACGATCAATAAGATTCGGGTTTTCTTGTCTTTTTTGTGGGTGCTTTTTTGTTTTTTCAATCTGTCACATCCTTTGATATAAAACAAAAAAAGGTATGCTTCGCCGACCCAGATATTAAAAAATGGGTTTATGAAAAGCATACCAATGAAACCCTTCCCCAAGGTGCCCCTTGCAGCCATTGAGGAAGAATAACTTTCTTTTAATTTAATCCATAAAAAAAATTGAAACTTTATATTCTATTTATGGTTTAGTGTGTGAATGCAAAACTATTTTTCACATTTGTAAGAAAACCTACA
>NZ_HE998567.1:901188-923660 GCF_000327285.1 Holdemania massiliensis AP2
TGTAGGTAATCTGCCAAAATTAATTGCTAAAATGTAATGAATAACATAATTTATGTACTCAACGACATTGTGGAAATGTAAAAATACCGAAGAATTTTAGTCTTCGATTTTTTACACACATCTATTTTACAGAAGCTAAAAATCTAACCCGAAGCACAGGAAACGTTATTCTGAAACCGTTTATTTTAATGAACAACCTTTAACCTTGCAGCGATTTCTGTTGTTCTTTTTTTATTCTGCGTTTTAACCAGCCACCCTGCAGATAATAAGAAATAAAGAGAACAGAAGTTAATGACCAGGTTAACGGATAGCTGAATAATACATTTTCAATCGTATGATTAAGAGGCACGGCAACCCAGATCCACACCACCCGCAGTACACAGATACCAAGACAGGTCATGATCATCGGAATCACGGAGTCGCCAGTCCCGCGTACTGCCCCTGAGAGAATTTCGACACAGACATAAGTGAAATAATAAGGAGCTAGATACAGCAGCATCTGCATCCCAGCTTCAACAACCGCGATGTCCTGAGTAAATAAATGATAAATTCCCCGGCTTGTCAGCATGAGAATGGCACTCATGCCAAAAGCAGTGCCGAAAGCCATACCTAAGCAGACTTTAACGCTCTTGTGAATACGATCCATTTTACCAGCACCAAAATTCTGCCCTACGAAGGTTGTGATCGCTACGCCAAAGGCGCCCATGATCATCCAGAACAGTCCATCGATCTTCCCATAAGCAGTATAAGCCGCAATCATATCCGTACCAAACGTATTTACGCTAGCCTGGATGACAATATTAGAAACTGAATACATCACTGACTGCAGCCCTGCTGGAATGCCGATAACAACAATTTCTTTTAACAACGCAGAGTGCAGCTTGATTCGTTTGCGAATCAGCCGATAACGTTCATCCTCGGCCTGAGATAAGCTGAGAAGGACCAGTCCACCGCTGATATACTGAGCGATGCACGTGGCTGCAGCCGCTCCAAAAACACCCCATTGGAAAACGACGACAAAGATCAAATCAAGAACGACATTAGCCAGACAGCACACAATGAGAAAATACATCGGACGTTTGGAATCCCCAATCGCCCGAAGAATACCCGAACCCACGTTATACAAAAGATTTGGAATCAAGCCTACAAAATAAATGATCATATAGATCAGGGAATAATTCATGATGTTCTCCGGTGTCCCCATGGCTCTTAAAGCCAACGGTGCGCCGAGAATGCCGATCACCATCAGGATTGCCCCTCCAACAAACGACATCGCAATTGCGGTATGGACGGCGTCGCTGGACTTCTCTATCTTCATCGCCCCATAATATTGAGAAATGATCACAGTAGCACCGGAAGCCAAACCAACGAAAAATCCAACTAACAAATTGATCAGTGTTCCTGTCGCGCCGCCGACAGCGGCCAGGGCCTCTTTGCCGACAAACTGGCCGACAATGACCGCATCCGCTGTATTATACAATTGCTGAAAGAAAGTTCCGAGCATAATCGGAAAGAAAAATAACAACAGCTGCTTCCAGATCACGCCCTCTGTGATCTCATTGACTGTTGGATGCTGAAACTGCTTCATCTGTTAAGCTCCCCCTTAAACTGAATAATAGAATAGCACCGAAACGTTTGTTTGTCACCCATGAACAAAAGAAAAGCCAGAAGCTTTTTCAGCCTCTGACTCAGATCGTTATCAGCTAGTTCTGTTGGGCGTTGTATTGTTTTTCATCCAGCATTTTTTCACTGCGGGCCACGATCACCGAGGTGGCGGCGTCGCCGACAACATTCAAGGAAGTAACCAACATTTCAATCGGACGATTAATCGCTAAGATCAAGGAATAGGCCAATAATGCAGCATCATTGGTATAACCCATGCCTGTCAGAATCGTAAACAGAATGACAGCGCCTGCACCTGGAGCCGCAGGAGTTCCAATCGAAGCGATCAATGCCAGAATGGCGATAACCGCGATGCTGGAGAAGGTAACCTGATATCCTGAGGAAGCAGCGACAAAGATTGCGGCAATGACCTGCATAATTGCAGTGCCGTCCATATTCACCGTCATGCCTAACGGCAGCGTGAAGGAAGCGATCTCATCACTGACACCCAGCTCTTCGGTAACGGTCTTCCGATTCAGCGGCAATGTCGCTGCGCTGGAAGAGGTAGAAAAACCGAACACGGCAACCTTAGCAATTTTCTTGATAAACGGCAGCGGATTGATTCGGCCCAAAACAGCGACAAAAACTGCATATCCGACAACCAAAAAGAATAAGAGCAGCAGCACTGTCGTCACCACGTAGGCCAGCGCTGGTTTTAGATGATCGACCCCATAGATCGCAAAAGTTCTTGTCAACAAGACAAAGATCGCCAGCGGACCAAACTTATTGATCACATAGCTCAGGCAGACGGTAATCAGATCACTGATCTCCTGCAGCAGCTTCTTCAACACTGTAATTTTATGTCCCAGAGCATTGATTCCCAAACCAGTAGCCACAGCCAGGAAGACAACGGCCAGAACCTGCGAGTTGGTTGAGAAGGCGCTGGTCATATTGTTTGGAACAATCGATAAGAGAATCGAGAGCGGATTGCTTCCGCTGGAGCCTGCCGAAACATTCAGCCCGCTGACTTCCACCGCGTTGAAGGCGCCTGCCGCGTAAACTGTAAAGCCGACAGCTCCCGCAACTAACAGGGCAACAGTTGTCGTCAACAAGAACGTTCCCAAGGTCTTGCTGGAAATGCGTCCTAATTTACGGGTATCCGTAATCTGACAGATCGCCAAAGCAATCGAGCAGAAGATCATCGGAACGATGATGACCTGTAAGGCATTGACGAATAATTGACCGACGATGTAAAACAAACCGATCGCATTTTTACCGCCTTCTGCGGTAATATCCTGAAATAGAAGATTGTTGATTGTCGTCCAGGTCTGTGTCTGACCTGCGGCCAAGAGATTTTCACGAAGCATCAGCATGCCGAGTCCGCAAAGTAAGCCTAAAACCATGGCGATTGCCATTTTAACGGCAAGATGACTGCCTTTCTTTTCTGTTTTTTTCATTCAGATCCCCTTTCATAAAAATACTCCTGACCCTTTAAGTTCAGGAGTAAATGAATAGAGGTTGCAAATTCATTTTCCTTGAGACGCCTCACGGGACGCTCTTAAAGGATCACTTCAAAAAGTATACTCAACTTTGCCCTGACTGTCAATATCCGATTGCAAAGCCAAGACTAATCCATTTTCCAGTCTTTGGCAGTCCGCAGGAATCAATTACAGTTCCTTACTGACCCAAACAAAGATATCATAGGTTCTGCTGCCGGTGCCGCGATTGGTATTGAGATCACCGTCGTTGTTGATCAGACGTACCCGGCTCCAGCCTGGCTGACCATAATGATCAAATCCTGAATAATTGATCTCGACATCCGCGGCCAGCAAAGGCTTGCCTGCCGCAGCATCCTTAGTCCAGTACAGATAAACATAATGACCGCCGGCGCCATGGTTGAGATCTCGGCGCAGCCGATGGTAGGTGCATCCGCCTACGTTATAGGTATCACTGCACCGATCGTTAGGATCAGTTGCTCCGCGCATTCCGCGAATCGCTTCCTTCAAATCCGTGGTCACTGTATAGCCCAGATATTCATATTTTCCTCGGGCAGAGCAGTTGAGATCTTTGAAGACGATAAACTCAGGAGCTTTGGGATCATAAGCGGCCATTTGCGCATAGACATCCGCTCTTGCAGCATCCGGCGTATCACCGTAACCGACAAAGATATCCTTCATATACGCCGGAAGCACCTTATCCTGCAGATTTTTAAAGTAGCCGCCGTTCTTGGCCAGCAGCGTCGCAAAACCAGCCTTTAATGCCGCCTGGCGGTTTGGACTGTCCGCCAGCATCCAGACTGGCAGCACCGAAACTGGATTATCCAAGGAGCCTGTACCGATAAAGGCGAGTGAAGGCTTTGAGGTCAAGGTTGGATCCAGGCTCTTAATCCACGTATCATAGGCGATCTGGGCTTGTTCCATCGTCGCGATATTGGTGCTTACCGCACCGCCTAACAGGACGCAGTGGAACGTACTGGAATCAAAGAAGGCCTTAGCTGTCTTTTTATATTCTGACGAAGCGTTTCCGGACACCGCCATATAGGAGGCTTCCAGCGAAGCGGTCAGTGATTGTTCTGTTTCATTGCTGCTTTTCTCATGCATGAAGTCCATTTCCATGCGTCCGCCTAAGCGGATATCCAAAAGCAGATGCGTTCCATATTTCGTAAAGAGCTCCTCCGCACTCATTCGATCGTTATTCACATCCTTGCGGAAAGCCGGGGTCAGATAAGCCGCTCTCAGATCCTCAGCGGTGATCTCACCCAAATCAAAATATTCCCGCTTCAGCGTCAGCTCATGTCTGCGGGTCGCAAAGCTCTTGGAAGAGCTGACCTTGTTCTCCGTGGTGAAAGCCATGTTAAAGCTGGCTTTGAAAGCGCCGGACTGTACACCCAACCCCGCCTTCGCGGATACCTTCTGACTGTACTCTTCGGCATACAGCGCGGCGATGTTTGTCGTTTCCACATAGGTTCCTTCATCAACGCGAATTCTCAACGGCGCCTTTGCGGCCGGTTCGCGACTGAGAATCGGTGCTCCTAATGATAAATCCAGAGAATTATAATACCGTTTTGTAATTACATTGTAGCCATAGCCCAAGTAGCCGCCATAGTCCTTGTCATAAATGATTGTTGGACTTTGTTCAGCCAACAGCTGAGGTTTGGCCTGTTCGCCTTTTTCCAGCATCATAACCGGTTCATTCAAGCGTTGGCTAAGACCAAGCGGCAGCATTCCATTGTAAATCTGTTCCATTTTGATTTCTCCTTTCGTACTCCTTAGCCTCATAGTAGCACGTTATATAAAAGAAATCAAAATAACCGATTAAACCAGCTTGAAATCACATATTTGGCCAGAATAAAAGATCCTGGGCTTCACATCAAAACGTCCTGGATCTCTCGTTAACAATGTCTGCAAGACCATTAAACATCAGCTTGCCCATCATCTCACAATTAACGTGAAGCGCGATGAACTAAGGGTTCTCCTGCAATCAGCCGCCGGCCGTTCTCATGACAAAGCAGAAGAGCGGTTTGATGATCATAACGCCGTTCAATCTCCTCCTGAATATCGCTCAGCTTGATCACACGCTTACCCCAGCAATGATGCGCATCCGTTCCGATCGCGTCGCAATAGCCTTCCTCCACCATTCGCCAGGCCAGTTCACATTGCTTTTGATCGTCATTGAGAATTAAGGAAGTCCGATTGACCTGGAAATCACACCCCATCGCCCGCCAGCGCTTCAGGATTGAGAAATCTTCCTGTACGCTCTTGTAGCGTTCCGGATGCGCAATGATCACCTCATAACCCTGGCTGAACACCTTCTCCAACAGCTCGGTTTCACTGCTGCCCAGCTGTACCTTCTGATACCAAGGGAATTCAATCAACAGCCGCCGCGATCCGTTCAAGGTCAAAGCCCGGCCATGGCGGATCCACGCCAGCGAAGCATCGGTCAGAAAAAACTCACAGCCCAGTTTAACTTCCAGATTCCAACCCTGCTCAGCGATCAGCGCCTGCAGCTGCGCAAAGGGTTCCTTCAATGATTCAGCATCATTCTCATATTTATAATAAGGAAGACTGTGCGGCGTACATAAAATCGCCTCAATCCCATCTTCCACCGCAATCTGCAGCATATTTTTCGTCGTTTCCCGATCCTGCGAAGCATCATCTACACCCCACAGCACATGGCAATGAATATCAATCATACCTTTTCCTCCTTCGCTCTTTCCAATTTCTATCCTTATTATAATAGAGTCACTCAAAAAGGAAAGAGAATCCTTGCGGATTCCCTCGCTTATTTTGATTTTGGTTTGTAAAACGCCCGGTTTTCCATTGGAAACAACCGCGAAGTAAAACTACCCGGTTCAGTCTGGGCATACGCCTTATCCAGCGTATTCATGCGTGCATCCAGATTATCAATCAAATGCAGCACTTCCGCTTCAGCGACCATCGGCATGACCGGCGAGCCAAATTCCAGCTGGCCGTGATGCGACAGCACCATATGGCGCAGCAGAATCGCTTCCTCGCTCTTTTCAAAGCCCAGCCGCGTAGCAATTTCCATAATCTTGGCCTGCATGATCGAGATATGCCCGATCAGTTTGCCTTCCAGCGTATACTCCGTCATGACCGGTCCGGACAGCTCCGTTAGCTTGCCCAGATCATGCACCAGCACACCGCTGACTAACAGATCCCTATTCAGCAGCGGATACAGCTTAACGATCTCATTGGCCAGATCGACCATGCCGGTAACATGCACGGCCAGCCCGCCGACAAAGTTGTGATGGTTTTTCGCTGCGGCCGGATAATCATAAAACGGCTTCTCATACTCTTCAAACAAGGCGCTGACAATCCCTTTGTAGATCGGATTGGACAGGGAACTGACCGCATCCTGAATCTTCTGCTGCAGAAGCTCCTTAGGAATATCCGAAGCGATCACGTAATCGCTCAGCTCAACACTCTGCTGATCCATCGGCGTCAGCCGATGAACACGCAGCTGCAGCGAGTTGCGATAACGCAGCACCTCACAGCTGACTTCACCAACCCGTCCCGGCACACAAGCCGCTGCCTGTTCTTCCTTGACATCCCAGATCTTACCCTCGATTGTCCCGGACTTATCCTGCAGTGTCAGCGACAGATAAGGCGAACCATTGCTGGTCACGCCTTTGGTCACCTGAACCAGCAGCAAGGGCAGCGTCAGGCTTTCGCCCTCCTTAAACTCACTAATTTTCTTATTCATCATCCCACTCCATTTCACTTAAAATCAAATAAATATCTTCGACCGCAAAGCCCTGCGCAGAACAATACCGGAAAACATAATTCCGCAGTTTTGTTCCGCTGTATTTCGATTGATACCGTTTCTGAGCCTTCGCCGCTGTTTTGCGCAGACTTTCCAGCTCAGCCCGCTCATCCTCGACAAAACTCAGATTATCCATGACTTCGTTGATCACATCCACGCCAAAGCCCTGCGCGATCAATTTCGATTTCATCATATTTTTCTTCATCCGCACCGATTTTTCCTTGATCGTCGGCTGCAGCTTCTGCGCCCACTTCAAGGCATTGCGGAATTCTGACTGTTCATCTTCCTCGGCGAAGACCGACTCGATCATTTCATACGGAATCCCCTTTTTGCGCAAGGTCCGGCTGATCTTATTTTTGCCCTGCATCATCAGCTTCAGGTTATAGACCTGATTTTTGGTATAGCGCAGATCATTGATCAAATCACGGTCTTCCAGCTTCTCAACAATCTCATTGATCTGCTTGATCTCCAGCTGCGTATTCTGCGTCAGCCAGTCATAGATTTCCTTGCGCGTGCGGTCTTTTGCCGCAATGCGCTTCAAACAGCTTTGATAAGCTTTTACGGCTTCTTCTTCACTGATCAGCTCATCGAGTTCATCGCTGCTGATCAACACATCCTTACGAAGACCTTTATTAAAATACGTTTCTAATGAAACCAGAATCCGGATTTCATCATTCGGCGAACAAACCTTCAATTCAACGCAATCATCCTTCGGCCGGATTGATTCCAGCCGATACATTTCCCGATATTCGTTGGCCGCACTTTCATAAACTGCTAAAACCTTCTGATAGAAGATCCGGCTGTCATACACTTCCACCTGACGCTTGGCCGCTGTCTTCATAGCCGCCCGCTCCTCTTCACTTAACGCTAAGAACAGCTGCACCTTTTCCGCAAACTGCTGCGGCTTCTTAAACAAAAATCCAGTCTCACCTTCCAGTACCAGATCCTCTAGCACCTCATCCGGACGGGCAAACACCGGCAGCTCACTGGCCAGCGCCTCGATATACGTCATTCCCTGCGTTTCTGTCAGGGAGGCCGAAACAAAAGCATCGGCGCAGTGATAGTAGGAAGGAATCTGATCCGCCGGTTTCTTGCCGGCAAAGGTAATCATCGACTCCAGGCCCAGCTCGCGGACATGGTCTTCCAAAGCTTCCTGTTCCGGACCGCCGCCGATGATCGCAAAATGCACCGGGACATGCGCTTCCTTTAAATACGTAAAGCCGTCGATCACAAAATCAATGCTTTTTTCCTTGGCAATTCGGCCGACAAAAATAATCAGCAGCTCATCCGGACTCGCCATCAGCTCCTGCCGCCGCTGTTTTCTTGTTTCCGAATCTGTGCGGTGCGCGTCAAAACGCTGCAGGTCCAGTCCGGTCGGAATGACGTGAATCCGTTTTTTTATCCCATAGCGCTGCAGCATCTCTTTGGTTTTCTGCGAAGGGGCAATCAGCTCGGTACTGGTCTCTCCATACAGCTTGCTTAAGCTGCTGACCGCTTTCTTGGCAACCTTGTCCACGCTTTCCAGATTAAAAACATTGACGTAATGCGTATAATCCTCATAAGTTGTATGATAGGTCGATACGATCGGAATCTGCAGCATTTTCGCCGCAATGCGGGCAAAGATCCCAACGCCGAATTCCGTGTGGGCATGGATGACGTCCAGCTCCATTTCCCGAATATCCTTCAGCACCGCAAAATGAATCGGACTGGTTAAGACATAACCATACAAACTTTTCAATTCCACACCCGGCAGCCGCAGAACATTGCCTTCGCGCTGAACCTGAAGCAAACCGGGATGCGTGGTGATCACATACACCGCATGACCGTTTTTTTCCAGTTCCTGCTGCAGCGTCACAATCGACGAAACCACGCCGTTGACGTCTGGAAGATAAGTATCCGTAAATAATCCAATTCTCATTGCTTTTCCTCCTGCATTTTATTCACTGTCACCGCCGGCCGGCTCTTAACCCAGATAAAGGTCAGCCCGCCCACGATCAGCATAAAGTAATAGGAAGCAAACCGCCATAAGATCATTGAGCTGGTGGCACCCAGCTTCCCAAAGATGGTTGAAAACATTAAAACATACGTCGCTTCCGTTCCCCCGCTCGCTCCTGGAATCGGGATAAAGGCATTGATCATGGAGACAAATGCCGACAGCGCCATGCAGTCGATCAGCATATCTGCACTGACCTTCAAACCCAGAGCCTGCGCACAGAAAAACGGAATCGCATAATACAGCGACAGCCGGACAAAATTGGCCAGCGTCACCTTAATGATCAGCGGCCGGTGTCCTTTCAGTTTGGACGTTTCACTGCCAAACCGATCGAGCTGATCTTTCAATAGCGCCAGCGCTTTTTCTTTGTTCTTAATTAAATGCAGCCGGCAGCCCAAATTCAAACCGGTTGTACTGATCCACGTATAGACCTTAGGAAAACGCACCAGCGCCCACAGCCCGACAATCACCAGACTGTTGACCAAAAAGCCGATCAGCACCAGCACAAAAAACTGCGAATAATTCGTATAGAAGTGATGAAAACGCAGCACGATCAAAATAAAGACCGAAGCGATCATCGCTGACTGATACACGATAAAATCCATCCATAGCACGCTTGCCGAATCACTTAACGGCACGCCCTGTTTCTTAAACACATAGACTTGGGCAAACTGCCCGCCCGAAGCACTTGGCGTCACGCCATGGAAAAAAGAAGCCACCAGAGCGTTGACAATCCCATAATTTAATTTGTAGTGCGGATTACTGATCCGTGCCAACTGCGTCAGAATCCAGCCGATCACACACTGATACAAAATCGCAATCGCAATGATCACGATCAGCCAGCCGAAATTGACCTGCGTCAGAATCCCCATTACTTCATTAAAATTATCTTTCAAGGTAAACCACAGCACTCCGGCTGTGAAGCCTACAATGAGCAGAATATTAATCACATAGTTTCGCGCTTTTTTCATACTTCCTCAGCCTCGTCAATCTATTATACAATGAAAAACAAGGTTGCACAAGGAATATGGATCACCGCCCGCTGCTCTTAAGCCTGTCTTCGATGATTCTTTTTACTTTCTTAAGAAATCCCGCATGGAAAAGAAAAAGAGCTCCCGGCTCTTTTACATCGTTTCAGAATGATATTGATTCAATACGGTTTCATAGATTGCTTTTAACTGCTGACCCACGCTGGCAATGCTGCGCTCCCGAGCGGTTTTTCGGCCTTCTTCATCGACCCGCGGCAGGCGCTTTTCCACAACCCCTTCGATCAGATCCGCAAATTCGTCAATCGTATGTCCTTTATAACAATTAACCCGATCCTTCAGCCATGGATCAAACACGCCGATATCGCGGACGATGACCTGCTGCGAGGCTGCCAGCGCTTCCAGAACAACGATGCCTTCGGTTTCCTCATAGGATGGAAAGAAGAACGCATTGGCTCCGGCATAGGCACCTTCGATGATCGCCCCTTTGACATACCCAGGGAAAATAACATTGGCCGGATGATCCTCAACCAGCTCACGGATATTTTTTGGCACGGAAATCAACGGTGTATAGCCAAACCAGATGAATTTGTACTGCGGCAGCCGCTTGGCTACTTCGATGAAGTCCGGCAGTCCCTTGCGTTCAAAATAAAGACCTACCGACAACACGACTTTATCGGTTTCATTCAAACTAAAATATTTGTAATACGCTTTCACCTTTTCTGGATCATAGCTGAACCGATCCAGATCAATGCCGTTGGATACAGCCCAGATTGGAAGATCAATTCCATACCCTTCCAACAAGCGCTTGGAATACGGCGTCGGCGTAATAATCGCATCCGCACTGGAATACAGCGAAACTAAATGCTTCTTGAACAGCGGCGCAATCTGGTTGGACAAGACAAAAGAATTGCGGAAATCTTCTTCCGTGGAATGGGCATGATAAATGACCGGCTTCCCCTCGCGGCGAGCTTTGGCAATGATTCCCTGACTGGCTGGTCCCACTGTATTGATGTGCAGAATATCAAAATCATCGTTAGGGTCCAGGGTATAATCAATCCCCGCCATCGTCAGCGCCTGCTTCTGATGCTTCAGCGCGCGGCCGATGCCAGAGGTCGAAATCACCTTTTCCCCTTCAAAAAATAACAATACTTTCATTCACTCTACCTCGAATTCACTATCAAGTATAATGAAAACCCTATCAATTATCAAGTCTTTCCGCGGTTTTCCAGGCTTTCCTTTGACATTGCCCTGCGATTGTCAAAAACCATTTCGCTGCTGATTCACCGCAGCCCTTTTCTCCCGGCTTTTTTCTATGTTTAACTCACTACAGCTTTTCCTCCAGCCCCTTCTCAAAATCGGTCAACAGTCCTATAATTAGGTCACTTAACCCGTCAGGTCAATAAGGAGACACCTATGAATGACAAGTTTTTCAAACTTTCTTTAGAAAAGCAGCAGAAAATAACCGGTGCTGCTTATCGCGTCTTTGCCCATAACCGCTATAAAACCGCCTCCATGTCGGAAATTGCCGCCGAAGCAGGAATTTCGAAAGCCCTGCTTTTTCATTATTTTCAAAATAAGAAGGAACTGTATCTCTATCTCTGGCTGAAAGCAATGGAACTGACCAAAGCCTCCATAGCCCAGTATAAAACGCTGGAAACTCATGATTTCTTTGAAATGTTAAGGCGCAGCTTGTTGTCAAAATGCGCTCTGATGCGGGATTATCCGGATCTCAGCCGCTTTACCCTGAAAGCCTATTACGAGGCAGATCCTGAAATTGAGACAATGATTCAAAAGCATTTTTCCCAAGCCAGTGAAGCCAGCGAAAATTTAGTTCTTGAACGAATGGAGACCGCCGGTTTGCGGCAGGATCTGGATTTCAATGCCATGATTACGGAAATCTTCTATGCGATGGATGGATATATGCTGAAAAAATATCGTTCGCATGAGCTGGATCCCGATCAAATTGAGCATGAAATTCTTGATCTTGTTCACTTTTGGGAAACCCTCTATACAATCCCGGTGATCCCCCGATGATGCAGCACAGAACGATCCATGCGCAAGGCGGAACTGTGCACTATTGGATCGATAAAAAAGAAAATGCGGAAAGTATCGTTTTTACCCATGGCGTCACAGCCGATCATACGATGTTTGAAAAGCAGGTTTCCTATTTTGAAAAAGCCTATACGCTCCTGCTTTGGGATGTCCCGATGCATGGACGTTCCCGGCCATATCAGAATTTTTCTTATCAGGATACCGCTGAAATCCTGCACCAGATTTTGGTGCGGGAAGCCCTGCATAAGGTGTTTTTAGTTGGGATGTCGATGGGCGGCTATCCTTCTCAGCATTTCGCCAAGGCTTATCCCGATCAGGTTCAAGGTTTGATTGCTTTAGATACAACCCCTTTAGGACTGCGGTACTATTCAAAATCAGATCTGTGGTGGCTGAAACAGGTTGTCCCCATGGCCAAAGTCTTCCCGACCGCCATCCTGCGCTGGTCCATGGCTGCGTCTGTATCGTTGACTCACTATGCTTATCAAACGATGCGTTCAATGCTGGTGCCGCTTTCAAAAGCTGAAATCTTAGAACAAATGCGTGTTGCCTACACCTATTTTGCGATTGAGAATCAAGATGTTTCCTTTCCATTTCCCGTATTGATTCTCGTTGGTGAAAAGGACTGTACGGGCAAGGTAAAAACGTATTGCAAAGCTTGGGCCAAGCATACCGGTTATCCGCTGCATTTCATTCAGAAGGCCCGACATTTTTCAAATGCCGATAACCCCGAACAAGTAAACAAAGAAATTGAAACTTTTATTATAACGATCAGGCAAGGAAGTGACAGTCATGCTTCACTATGACGAATATGGAAGTCCAAATCATCCGACAATTCTTTTGCTTCCCGGCGCAGGCGCGCTGGATACTTTTAATCAGCAGTATGTTTTCGCTGACTCCTATCATCTGCTTGTACTGCACCTGCCAGGTTCTGGGAAAGCTTCAGGAGTTGTCTATGATCCCCACAAAACAACACAGGAACTTCTTGAATTGATCCAGAGTCTGCACCAAAAAGTTGGGGTGATCGGCCATTCCCTTGGCGCTCAGATCGCAGTCAGGCTGGTCAGCGAACATCCTGAATTCTTTCATTTCGCAATATTCTTAAGTGCCTGGGTAAAACCGAATCCGCAGACAATCAAGGGCCTCTGCGCGCTTGCGAAGATATCGGCAAAAATGCTGCATTGGCAAGGTTTAGTCCGTCTTCAAGGTTGGTATTGGCATTACACCTCCCAACAAGCCCGCACGATGGCCGACGATTCCAAGCGCATTTCAGCCGAGGTTTATCGCTCATTTTTTGTTCATACGCTGGACTTGTCCAGCCTGCCGGCTTATTCTACAGTAAATATTCCAATGTTAGCCCTTTGCGGAAGCCGGGAGATCAAGGCAATGAAAGAATCGTTGGCTCTGCTGGCAGAAAATCCGCATTGTCGGACAATCCAACTCCGAGGCGTCAATCATGATTTCCCAATGCGGCATGCGCAAACGCTGAACCCACTGCTTCGTCAATTTATTGCGGAAAATCTGAAACTCAAAATTTGATTGTCTTTCTGACCAAAATCCTGCCTTTCGACAAATAAAAAAATAGGAAATGAAAAAACAGAGAGCAATTTCTCAATTGAGAAACGCTCTCTGTTTTGTTCATTCTTGTCAGCCTGACAAGCGATTCTATTTCGCTTACCTGGTTTTCTAAAGAAACAGGGTTACGATTTATTCTTCCGACAGCTTGACTAAGCGTGTATAACGGCGCTGCGCATCCTTCTTTGTTCTTTCGAACATTTCGTATGCTTTTTCACCTTTCAGCTTCGGCAGCTGGCTGTAACGGGTTTCGTTCAGAAGGAAGGCCTGGAACAGATCCCAGTTCGGTTCCTTGGAATCGATCGTCAGCGGATGTTCTTCGTTGCGCGGATCGAAACGGTACAGAACAGTATAACCACATTCAACAGCTTTTGCCTGAACTCTCTGATGGTTCGCCAGACCGCCCTTAATGCCGTGTTCAGCACATGGTGCGTAAGCGATGATCAGAGATGGTCCTTCATAGCTTTCAGCTTCCTTGAAGGCCTTCAGTGTCTGGGCACGGTTGGCGCCCATCGAAACGGAAGCAACGTATACATGACCGTAAGCCATAGCGATCTGACCGAGGTCTTTCTTCGCTGTGCTCTTACCGCCGGCTGCGAACTTCGCAATCGCGGCCGACTGGGAAGACTTGGAAGCCTGTCCACCAGTATTGGAGTAAACTTCAGTATCCAGAACCAGAACGTTGACGTTCAGGTTGTTGGCCAAAACATGATCCAATCCGCCGTAGCCGATATCATAAGCCCATCCGTCGCCGCCGACGATCCAGATTGATTTGCCAACCAGATCGCGTTCGTAGTCTAACAGTTCCTTAACTGCTTCATTAGCCGAAGCCTTAACACCGGCAATGATCGCATCTTTGACTTCACGCTGCGCATCACGGTTGCTTCCGGCAGCCAGATATTTCTCAAACGCTTCTTTCAGTTCCGGTTCGACGGAATCCAGATTGTTTTCCATCAAAGACAGAATCCGAGCTTCCTTGAAATTCTGCGCCAAAGCCATGCCGTAGCCGTATTCAGCGTTATCTTCAAACAGCGAGTTCGCCCAGGCAACGCCATTGCCTTCCGCATCATTGGAGAACGGTGTGGATGGTGTGGACGAGCAGTAAATCATCGAGCAGCCGGTAGCGTTGGCGATCATCATATCCTTGCCGAACAGCTGAGAAGCCAGCTTGTAGTAAGGGGTTTCGCCGCAGCCCGGGCAGGCTCCGGAAACCTCAAAGTAAGGCATTGCGAACTGAGAACCCTTGACGGTATCGACTGGGAAGTAGTTCGTCTTGTATTCCGTATGCTTGAACAGGTAATCCGCTAACGGTTCCTGATCCAGCTTTTCGTTGATATCGACCATCTTCAGCGCTTTGTTGCCGCCCTTACCCGGACATTCAACAACGCACAGACCGCAGCCGACGCAGTTGGCCGGAGAAACCTGAATCCGATACTTCAGATTTTCAACGCCCTTGCCCATCGCCTGGATCGTCTTGAATTCCATCGGTGCATTGGCAATTTCTTCATCGGTCAGTAAGAACGGACGAATCGTCGCATGCGGGCAGACGAAGGAACAGAATCCGCACTGGATACAGTTGTTTGGATCCCAAGTCGGAACCTGAACGGCAATCGTACGCTTTTCCTTGAAGGAAACGCTGTTGTGGATCGAGCCATCCAGGATATCATGCTTCATGAAGTTGGATACCGGCAGATCATAGCCTTCCAGCGAGTTGATCGCCATGACATGATTGTCAAAGTATTCATCACCCGTCAGCTTGCGTCCGGAATCATAGCTCAGCTGTGCCCACTCCGGCTTGACTTCAATTTCAACCAGGCCGTTTTTGCCCTGATCGATCGCCTTGTAGTTCAGCTGGACGATTTCGTCGCCCTTCTTGGAGTAGGACTTCTTCGCCATGTACTTCATCAGCTCAACCGCTTTTTCATACGGCATGATCTGTTCATTCAGCGCAAAGAATGCCGACTGCAGAATCGTGTTGGTCCGGCGTCCCATGCCGATTTCCTGAGCGATCTTTGTCGCGTCGATGATATAGAACTTCGCGTTCTTCTTCGCCAGCTGTGCCAGCATGCGGTTCGGCAGGTGATCCTGCAGCTCATCCGCAGCAAATGTTGTGTTCAGTAAGAAGGTTCCGCCGTTCTTCAGGCAGCTGACCATGTCATACTTGAAGCAGTAAGCATCCAGACTGCAGGAAACGAAATCGGCGTTTTCAATATAATACGTGGAACGGATCGGAGAATGACCGAAACGCAGGTGGGAACGGGTAACACCGCCGGCTTTCTTCGAGTCATACTGGAAATAAGCCTGCGCATACTGATCGGTGTTGTCGCCGATGATCTTGATCGATGACTTGTTCGCCGAAACCGTACCGTCAGATCCCAAACCGAAGAACAGGCAGGATGTATAATCCGCGCCCACATGGAATTCCGGATCGACTTCCAGGCTTAAGTGGGTTACATCATCGTTGATGCCGATTGTGAATTCAGCCTTCGGCGCTTCTTTTGCCAGTTCATCATAAACCGCTTTGATCTGATTCGGCTGCGTATCGCGGGAGCTTAAGCCGTAGCGGCCGCCGATGATCGTCAGATCCATGCCCTTCAATGCATCCATAACATCGAGATACAGCGGTTCGCGGGCGCCCATTTCCTTGGTGCGGTCCAGAACAGCGATCTTTTTGACCGAAGCCGGCAGAACCGCTGTCAGATACTTCACGGAGAACGGACGATACAGATGAACTTTGATCAAACCGACTTTTTCGCCGCGCTTAGTCAGCTCGTCAATGGTTTCCTTGACGGTTTCCGTAACCGAACCCATCGCGATGATGATGCGTTCAGCATCCGGTGCACCATAATAAGTAAACGGCGCATATTCACGGCCAGTATGTTCGCTGATCTTCTTCATGTAATCAGCAACGATATCCGGAATCGCTTCGTAATGCAGATTCTGTGCTTCACGGCCCTGGAAATAGATATCATCATTTTCCGCACCGCCACGGGTTACGGCATTGGTATGCGGATTCAAGGCTTTCGCCCGGAACGCTTCTACAGCATCCGTGTCAATCAAGCTCTTTAAGAACTCATAATCCATGACTTCGACTTTCTGAATTTCGTGAGAAGTTCTGAAACCATCAAAGAAATGGAGGAACGGTACCGAACCCTTGATCGCAGCCAGGTGAGCAACACCCGCCAGATCCATCGCTTCCTGAACAGAATGCGATGCCAGCATGCAGGCGCCGGTCTGACGGCATGCGTAAATATCGCTGTGATCCCCGAAAATGCTCAGCGCGCGGGTTGCTAAGGAACGGGCAGCAACATGAATAACGCCTGGCAGCAATTCGCCGGCCATCTTATAGATATTTGGAATCATCAGCAATAAGCCCTGGCTTGCTGTAAACGTAGTCGACAACGCACCGCCCTGCAGAGCGCCGTGTACCGCGCCGGCGGCACCGCCTTCAGACTGCAGTTCCGCAACTTTGACAATCGTGTCAAAAATGTTTTTCCGGCCCTGAGTAGCCCATGCGTCAACGACTTCAGCCATCGGTGAGGATGGGGTGATAGGATAGATTGCAGCTACTTCAGTAAACGCATACGCGCAATGTGCGGCAGCTGTATTGCCATCCATGGACATAAAAGTTTTTGTCATGGTTAAACCTCCTGTACTCTCTAACCTTTTCCATTATAAAACAAAAGGTTTGATTTTTAAACCTCGATTTTCAACTTCTTCCCGCTTCTTTCCCTTTTTTGCCTGTTTTTTTCAAGCGCTTTCCATCTTATGATTTAAACTTTACAATTTGCCTGAAACCGAACCGTCAAAAAAGGATGAAACCGATTGATTTCATCCTCCATTGCCTACACTTGAATCCGTGTCCAGCGTGCCTCGCGGAAGCGCCAATAGCTGACCAGATAGCGCGTAAACTGATCAAGAAACACGGACAGCCAGGCTCCGGCCAGTCCCATCTGCAGCGGATAGCACATGACCCAGGTCAAGACCGGCCGTACGATTGTGACGCTGACAAACATCAGCAGCGCAACAAACTTAACGTCGCCCGCCCCGCGCAGCGAACCGACAATGATCACCTGCACAATCTGAAATAAAACGGTGACGGAAAGAATGATCAGCGGTGTTTCCCCAGCCAGGATGACCGCAGCCTCATTGGTGAACAGCGCCATCAGCTGCGCCCGGAACAGGGTGATTGAGCCGGAAACCACAATCGCCAGAATCAGACCGATCCGCTGCGACACCTTGCCGTAGATAATCGCCAGATCCGAACGGCTGGCGCCCAGACTCTGCCCGACCAGCGAGGTATTGGCAATCGAAAGGCCATCGCCGACGGAGAATGAAATCGACATGATGTTCATGACGATCTGATGGGCGGCGAAGGCGACCGTTCCCAAGCCCGCTACCGCTTTGGCATACATCAGAAAGCCGATCCGCAGAAAGATCTGTTCAACGAATGCCGACCAGCTGATCCGATACAGATCCTGAATCGCCGGCAGATCCGGCTTCCACGACTGCTGCTTATGCAGCTTCAGAAAGCCCTCGGTATGCGTTACCGAATACACCGCAATCAAAAACGAAACGATGTTGCCGATCGCTGTGGCAATCGCCGCTCCCGCGACTTCCAGACGCGGGAAGAAAAACAGGCCGTTGATCAAAAGCGCGTTGAACACAAGATTGACAAGGTTGGCGGCGATGTTGGTCACCATCGAAATCCGCGTATTGCCCACGCCGCGTTGGGCTGCGGTGATCGTCAAGCCGATGCAGTAAAAGAAATTACCGAACATGATAATCCGGAAATACGTCACCGCCAGACCTAAATAATCCGGCGTTGCCCCGGCAAAGGCCAGGATCTGCGGGGCAAACAGCGCTCCGCCTAGCGAAAGCAGAAACGAAAACCCGACGCTTAACAACAACGCCTGACGCAGATAGGTATTCGCTTCCTGCTGTTTGCCGGCTCCCTTACGGCGTGACACAAGCACGGTAACGCCGGTGTTGAGCGCCAGAATTGTCGCCAGCACAAGAAACTTCGGCTGATTGGTAATGCCGACGGCCGCGATTGACGCCGAACCCAGATTGCCGACCATCATTAAATCAACCGCGCCGATTAACGCAATCAGAACACTTTCAACCGCGCTGGGCCAGGCGATTTGATAGGTTCGTTTATAAATGGCTTTGTTGCTAGGTATTTCGCCGCAGATCTGACTGGGTTTGATCATTCCCTGCCAGCGGAAAAAATTCAATATTGCACTCACGTTGAACTCCCCTCAATTCTATAACGAATAGTTTACCATATTTCCGCATAAAATGCGGCATCCAATTCTGCCTTTGCTTAAGGGAAAACGAATGACCTTGTTTTCATCAGGAATAAAAAAAGGAAATCCGCAGCAGCGCTCTGGATTTCCCAACAAAACATTTATTTTTCCAAAAGATAAGCCGCACACAGCATATAGGCTGCGCTGACTCCCTGCATATGCGTCCGCTCCATCCCATGGCTGGCATGCACGCCCGGGCCGATCAAAGCCCCGCGGATATCATTGCCGCCTTTTAGCGCCGCTCCGCAGTCGCTGCCGTAATACGGATAAATATCGACGGCATACGGCAGATTGTGCGCCTGAGCCAGTTCAATCAGCCGGCTGGTCATCGAATAATCATACGGTCCGCCTGAATCCTTGGCACAGATCGACACATCCGTTTCCGTACAGCTCAGATCGGATCCGATACAACCCATATCCACAGCCAGCAGCTCGACGACATCCTGCGGAATCCACGAAGCGCCATGGCCGACCTCCTCATATGTAGAAAACAGGAAGTAGGTTTTCTGCGGCAGCGTCACCGCTTCCTCTTTCAGCGCTTTTAACAGCGTCAGAAAGATCGCCGCTGAAATCTTATCATCCAGAAAGCGGGATTTGATAAAGCCGCTCGGCGTGATCGTTGTCTTGGGATCGATCGCAATGATGTCTCCCGGCTGGATTCCCAACCGGCGCACATCCTCTTCATTGCGGACAAGCTCGTCGATCCGCACTTCCATCGTTTCTTCCGTCCGTTCCTGACTGGATGCTTCTTTGTAAACATGCACAGCCGGGGCATTGGATAAGATCGTTCCGGTATAAACTTGTCCCTTGCGGGTGATGATGCGGCAGTATTCGCCATCCAGCGTCGGCAGGCACGGACCGCCTAAACGTGTAAAGGCCAGCTTGCCGTCCTTTTTGATCGCGCGGACCATCAGTCCCAGCGTATCCGTATGCGCACTGAGGGCGACGGCCGGCTTATCCGCAGGGCCCTGAATTTCCACGATCAGATTGCCCTTGGCATTGCGGTAGCTGGCATAGCCTAAGGAACGCACCTGCTGCTCGATCCAGTCAATCGCCGGCTGGGTATAACCGGTTGGACTGTCGATGTTCAATAACGTTTTCGCATACTCCGCCAAAATCTGTTCATTCATCGGTTTCACTGTAAATTTCCTCTTTTCTTCTAGCTGATATAAACGCCGTCCTGGCCATCCGTTTCACTGACCAGCACCTTCACTTCTTCATTCAGCGAAGTCGGTACGTTCTTGCCGACATAATCGGCCCGGATCGGCAGTTCGCGGTGTCCCCGGTCAACCAGCACCGCCAGATGGATTGCCCGCGGCCGGCCGAAATGCATGATGCCGTCCATCGCCGCTCGGACGGTCCGGCCTTTATACAGCACATCATCAACCAGAATGACAACCTTGTCCTGCACCGCCACGGTTAAGGTCTGCTGCACCTCGCTGCGTTCAACATCATCCCGCCAAGCGGAAATATCCAGACTGTCGCAGGGAATATCACATTCCTCAAACTGATCGATCATCTGCTTCAGGCGTGTCGCCAAAAATTCTCCGCGGGTCTTGATGCCGACCAACACCAGTCCTTCCACCCCTTTGTTTTTTTCTACGATTTCATGCGCCATGCGCACCAGCGAACGCTTCATCGAACTGGCGTCCATGATTTCTTTCATCTTCCATTTCTCCTTTCATCACACGATCTGGAACAAATAAAATTTAAGATACCGGGTTTCCGGCACAGACATTAAAATAGGATGATCCGGCGCCTGATGCCGGACCTCGATCTGCCGCAGCTCGACCTTGGCCTTCTGCGCCGCCTCCTGCAGCATGACTTCAAACATTGCATCCTCCATAAAATGGGAGCACGACGCAGTTGCCAGCAGCGCGCCCCGCGGCAGCATTTTCATCGCCAACGTATTGATCTGGCAATAGCCCTGATAGGCGTTACGAACCGTCTTGCGTGATTTGGTAAACGCCGGCGGATCCAGAATAATATAATCAATCCCCTGCGTCTTCCATTTTTCATCCGCCAGCAGATCAAAAACATCGCCCTGCACAAATTCCATATTGGCTTCCAAGCCGTTCAGCTGGGCATTGCGTTTAGCGCTGGCCAGCGCGCTGGCCGAGATATCCGCCGCAATGACCCGCTTGGCTCCACCCTTGGCTGCATTCAATGCAAATGAACCGGTATGCGTGCAGCAATCCAGCACCGTACGGCCTTGAGCCAGACGAGCCGCCGCGGCACGGTTGTATTTCTGATCAAGAAAGAAACCGGTTTTCTGACCTTCGCCAAAATCCACTTCGTAACGGATCCCATTTTCCACGATCTGCGTCAGCGTGCTGTTTGGATGCTCAAAGCCCGCTGCCCAGCCTGCCCCTTCGCCCATTCCTTCTTTTCTGCGCAGAGCTATATCGTTGCGCTCATAGATGCCTTCAATCGGTTCTCCTAGCTTTTCCATTTCTTCCCATAATAAGGCAAACAGCTGATCCTTGATCTGTTCAATGCCTAACGACATGATCTGACTGACCAGGATCGATCCGAACCGATCGACCGTCCAGCCGGGAAAATGATCCGCTTCCCCAAAAATCAGCCGGCAGCAGCTAAAGTCAGCGCCCATCACAATCCTGCGGTAATCCAGGCTGTAGCGAATCCGGCGGCGCCAGAATGCCTCATCAAACTGATCATTAGCATTCTGCGACAGAACCCGCACGCGAATCAGCGACTGATCATTATAAAATCCGGTTCCCAAGTAGGTTCCCTTTTCATTGATGAGATCGCACAGCGCCCCGTTAGGCGTCGGCTCGGCGGTGATGACTTCCCCGGCATAAACCCAAGGATGGCCGCCCTGCAGACTGCGCTGCGCCTTTTTCGTTACTGTTACCTTGGCAAACTGGCGTTGTTGTTTCATTCTTCATCCCTCTTTTTCACAGTCTTATCTTATCTGAAAGCCTGGAAAATTACAAATATTCTTTTCGCCATTTTCCGGTTAAACCTTTGACAAGGCCGCAAAAAGAGTGTAATCTGGAAAGGCACCGTTTTTTATCATTTCTGCAAGCCAGACTTCTGTTTTTATTCGGATTCCAAAGAAAACAGGAGAAAAGAGGGTGCCAGGAATATGAGTTATGACTTTTTCAGCATGAATACGATTTGTGACAGTGTTGTGCTTCATCACAGACTTTTTTATTGCGTTAATGAGTTATTTCGGGTGCCCGACAATAACCGAAAACCGCAGTTAAGCCGTCCTGCTCAGCTGCTTCACGAATTAGGCATGCCCAGCAGTCTTTCCGGTTATCGGTTCTTGGAATTCGCGATCACGACGATCGCGGAACAGCCGCACTTGCTCAAGAACCTGGACCGCGGGTTATATCCGAGGATTGCCAGAAAGTTTGACAGTACCAATGGCCGTGTAGAAAAAAACATTCGCTGTGCGATTGAGCGAACCTGGCTGAGGGGAAATTCGGCGCTGATCCATGAGATTTTCGGTTATTCCGTCAATCCGCAACAGGGCCGTCCTTCAAACGCTGAGTTCCTCTGCGCTGTTATTGACTATCTGAATCGTTGACCGGTTCAGAAGCCGTTGATTATGCGCAGTCTAAAAGATCCGCCGATTTCAGCAGAGGATCCCGAATCTTTGAAACCCCCTTTGGGGATTCAGGGAATCGGGAGCTGAGGGTAACC
>NZ_HE998567.1:925185-981374 GCF_000327285.1 Holdemania massiliensis AP2
AGCTGAACGGCGGATCTTTTTTCTGTTTTCTTTGAAGGAATTGTTCAGTCCGGCTGGGATGTTTGAGAAGCGGCCATACTTTGCCGGGCAAGCGCATGCACCTGCTCCTTGAACTGACGGCCGCGCTGCTCATAGTCGGTAAACTGATCCCAGCTCGCGCAGACCGGCGACAACAGGACAATATCGCCCTCCCCAGCCAGCTGATAGGCCTGATCAACGGCTTCCTGCATTGTTTCCACGACGATGGCATCCGGACGCAGCGCCTTGAGCTGAGCGCGGGTTTCGCCATAGACAATCATCGTTTTAATCCGTTCCAGAACCGGCTTCAATCCTTCAAAGCCGGTTTTTTTGTCATACCCGCCGGCCAACAGGATCACCGGTTTATCAAAGGCATTTAACGCTACACAGGTCGCATCGACGTTGGTGCCTTTGGAATCGTTGTAATAGCGCGCTCCCTGAATTTCAGCCACGAACTCAATGCGGTGTTCCACCCCTTTAAAGGCTTGGATGCCCGCGCGGATCTGATCGGCGCTGACGCCCATTTTTATAGCCATCGCTGCCGCGACCATCGCATTCTGCAGATTGTGCTTGCCCGGCAGATGCAGATCGCTTAACGCAAACAGCGGCTGATCCAACAGCCAGACCTGATCTTGCTTAACGCATAAGTCAGCCGGTTGCTTCAGCGAAAACGTCACGCCCTGGCAAGGCAGATCGGTACAGCGGCGGACGATTTCCGGATCGTCTAAGTTAATCAGAAACCAATCGTCATCGCGCTGATTTTTCCAAACCCGCATCTTGGCCTCATAATAGGCGTCCAACGATCCGAAATAATCCAGATGATCCGGGGTCAAATTCATACAGACGGAAACAACCGGATGAAATTTTTCCATGGCGACTAACTGAAACGCTGCCACTTCCAAGGCGATATCCGTCTTCTGATCTCCCTGTTCGCGCACGATTTCACTTAACGGCACGCCGATATTGCCGGCGGCCCGGGCATTGGGACGCTTGCGCTGAAGCAATTCCGCCAGCAGCGTCGTTGTCGTCGTTTTGCCGTTGGTCCCGGTCACCGCCGCATAGGCAAACTGATCGGTAAACCACGAAGCCACTTCGATCTCATTGACAATCCGCACTTGTTTCTCAACAAAGTACTGCACAAATGGAGCCTGATAGGGAATTCCAGGATTTTTCACGATCAGATCCCAGTTTTCCATCTTTAAAAACTCCGGATGCCCGTGGTCCAGTACCTGAACCCCGGCTTCTTCCAGTTCCCGCTTGGCATCAATTTGCTTCATATCCGTCAGCGTCACCGCATGATGATGCGCGGCCAATAACAGAGCCGCCTGAGTTCCGCTGCGGGCAGCACCAATAATTAAGACTTTCATCCTACATCACTCCTATCAGAAAGCCGGCCACTGTACAGACCAGCTGCAAAATCCAGAACATCAGAACGACCTGCGTTTCCCGCATGCCGCCTAAAACAAAGCTGTAATGAATCGGGGTATAGCGGAAGACCCGCTTCCCGCGCAGCTTTACGGAAGAAATCTGAATGATGACGCACAGCGTTTCCCATACGAATACGCCACCGATCACCACGACGGCAATTTCCTGCTTTAAAATCATGCCAACCGCGGCCAGCGCACCGCCCAAAGCCAGCGAACCGGTATCACCCATAAAGATTTTGGCTGGATGCGAATTGTATTTCAGAAACCCCAAAAGCGCCCCCATCACCGCCATGATAAACGTTGCGATCGCCAGTTTTTCCTGCTGCAGCGCAAACATCACAAACGGCGCAAAGGCCAGAAAGCTGCACCCGGCTGCCAAGCCATCCATGCCGTCCGTCAGATTGACGGCGTTGGAAGCTCCGGTAAACATAAAGAAGACCAGCAGCATATACAGTGCGCCTAAAGGAATCACCCACCGAACAAACGGAAGGATGACATCGGTCGAAGCATTTTGACGGTACATAAAGAAGAACAGCACCGCCAGAAGCAGCTGCAGAAAGAACTTGTACTGCGGCTTAAGCCCTTCGTTGTTCTGGCGGATCACGATGATATAATCGTCCAGAAATCCGATCAGTCCATAGCCGACATACGCCAGCATCACGATCATCGCCTGCAGATCACGGATCGCTGAGGGCTGCAGGATAAGCGTGACCAATAACGGCGTCAGCACAAACACGATGCCGCCCATCGTCGGCGTCTTCTGCTTCTGCTTGTATTCTTCCAAGGAATACTCGCTGACTGTCTGGTTGTAGTTGATTTTATGTAGATAGGAGATCAGCATCGGCATCGTCACTAAGACGATGATGAGGCTGATTCCAAAGGCACTGACTAATGTTAGAAACATGTTTCTTTCCTCCCCGCCTGCCCCAGCCATCGTTCAATCCATTCCCGATCGCTGAGACAAGTCATTGTCGTGTCCTGGATCAGGGAAGTTTCCCCGCCTTTTCCAGCGACTATTATTATATCATCAGTTTGCGCGCCGTCGAGTACAAATTTTATCGCTTCTCCCCGCTCGCGGATGATTTTCTGCCGGCCGTCGCAGCCCTCGGCAATCTGCGCTAAAATTCGATTCGGATCTTCAGAGCGCGGATTATCGTCGCACAGCACGACGTGATCGCAATACGTACAGGCAAGCCTGCCCATCTGCGGCCGTTTGTCCGCTTCCCGATCACCGCCGCAGCCAAACACGACCCATAGCTGCCGTCCGCGTTTGTCTGCCATCGTTCGCCAATGCTTCAGCATCGCTTCCATCGCGCTGGCAGTATGGGCATAATCCACAACGGCCAGCACCGGATGCTCCGTCACAATTTCCATCCGGCCCTCCGGCAGCCGGGCATGACGGGCAAAGTCCAGCATTTTTTCCCAAGCCAGATCCAAGGCAAATCCGCAAGCCAGGGCAGCCGTCAGGTTATAGCGGTTAAACGCTCCGGCCAGCGGCGTTTCAATGCGGTGATCGTTCAGCTCAAAGGTCAGTGAATTCCAGGTTTCCGCAATCGGTTTGATTCTAAAATTGACGCTTTCCTCTCCATAGGTAAACACCGGTCTGCCGATCTTCGCCAGCCAACGCCGAGTAATCGGATCATCCTGGTTGAGAATGGCCGTGCCTTTTTCCTTTAATTTTTCAAACAACAGAAATTTCGCCTGTTGATAGGCTTTCAGCGTTTTGTGATAGTCCAGATGATCCTGCTTCAGATTCGTCAGAACTGCCAGATCAAAAAACAGACCATCTACCCGATGCATTGCCAAAGCCTGCGAACTGACCTCCATAATCACGACCTCAACCCCACGCTGACAAGCCTCATCCAATAACCGCACCAACGTCAAAGGATCCGGAGTTGTATTGGGACTGGCGCGGTTTTCGCCTTCGATCAAAATCCGGCCGGTGCCGATCAGACAGCACCGCCGTCCATTTTCGCAAAACAGATCGTAAAGCAGCTGGGTGACAGTGCTCTTGCCATTGGTTCCGGTCACGCCGATCATCGTCAGCTTCAATGCTGGATAATCATAATACGCCTGAAGCAAAAGCGGATAAACAGAGCGTGGATCCGGATGCACGAAAGTTCGCTCACCCGGCTGATCGCTCAGAACATACCCGCCGCGTTGGCGCACGAGCTCTGCCCATTGCCGGCCGTCTGTTCGTGTTCCTTGAAGCGCGACAAACAGACCATTTTCACCAATTTCCTGCGCGCGGTCGCTGATGCCGCTCAATTCCACCGTTTCCTGACATTCGATTCCGATAACCCGCAACAGCTCATTTAGCCGCCGTCTTCGGGCAGTACAGCCAGACTGTTCCTTGTTCATCAATTTTCACCCCCGGACTTGGCAGCTGATCCACAACGACATCCCCTTCGCCGACCTTCACCAGCTTCAGATTCTCATTTTTCACTTTTTTGTATTCCTGACCGATATAATCCCCAACCTCGATTGTGACCGGATCAGTCCACAGCTTGATTTTCGCCATCTGATCATCCGTTCGCTTCACCTCATAAAGCGTCAGAACATCTTCCAAGACATTGCGGACAATCGGCGAAACAACCGTCCCGCCATACTGAATGTTGGACTTCGGCGCATCCAGCGCAATATAGACGACAATCTGCGGATCATCAATCGGCGCGGCGGCAATCGTGGACAGAATATACTCGCCGCTCAGATAAGCTCCGTCCTTGGCTTTCTGGGCAGTACCGGTCTTGCCGCCGATCTTATAGCCGTCGATATAGGCACCTTTGGCTCCGCCCAGCGCAACGACACTTTCCAAAGCATAGCGCATCTTAAAGCTGGTATCCTCGCTGATGACCTGCCGCACGGCATTCGGCTTAACCTCAACGATCGGATCTTTGGTTGTCGGATGCAGAATGGCCTTGGTGATATAAGGCTGATATAATGTTCCGCCGTTGACAATCGCACAGAAGGCTGTGACCAGCTGAATTGCCGTTACGGAAATGCCCTGACCAAACCCCGTTGTCGATTGTTCCAATAAACCCCAATCGTCAGTATTAAACAGAATACCCTTGGCTTCACCCGGCAGATCAACGCCGGTTTTCTGACCAAATCCGAACTTATCCAAATATTCGCTCAGATTGTCCCCGCCCAGCATCTGCGCGATATGCACAAAACAGGGATTGGACGAGTTCTGCAGACACTGCATATAGGTCTGCTGCCCATGACCTCCGGCTTTCCATGACTTTAACCGCGCTCCCTCTACGATTTCATAGCCGCGGTCATAATACCCATCGTGTTCCATATCGAACAAACCTTCTTCCAATCCGGCAGAGAACGTCACCGTCTTAAATGTCGAACCTGGCTCATAGCTCATCCAAACCGGCAGATTGCGGTTATAGACCGATTCATCATAATCCTGATAATGATTAGGATCAAAGTCCGGCTTGGACACCATCGCCAGAATTTCTCCGGTGTTGGGATTCATCGCCATTCCCCAGGCGGAATCCGGATTGTAGCGCTCCATCGCATTGTTTAATTCCCGCTCCAAAATACTTTGAATCCGCGTATCAATCGTCAGCATGACGTCCATTCCCTGACCCGGTGCTTCATAGCGTTCCGAATAGATCTTGACCGGATGACCCTTGGCGTCAAACGGAATTTTCATGCTTCCCTTGTTCGCTTTCAGAATTTCCTCATACTGCAGTTCCAGTCCGGCTAAGCCCTGATTGTCAACACCGGTAAAGCCCAAGACCTGAGCCAGATAGGCGCCGTTGGGATAATAGCGCAGGGAATCCTGAACTAAATACACTCCGGTTAAATCCAAATGATCAATCGCCTTGGCCTGTTCGTTGGAAATCAAGCGTCCGTAAGGCACAATTCGTTGTGTTGAAACCTTGCGCGTAATCTGCGTGTAAATTTTATCTTTTTCTGTTTGAAGAATCTCTGCCAGCAGCTGCGCCGTACTTTCGGGATCTTCAATCTGGGCCGGTACAACCATCACAGAAGTCGAGGGAATATCACTCGCCAGGACTTCGCCGTTGACATCCAGCAGATTGCCGCGCAGTCCGGAAACTGGAAAATCCCGTTCCCATAGATCCTGCGCTTTGGAGAATAAGCTCTGCCGATCCAAAATTTGAATCCAGGCCAGCTTTCCGATGATCAAGGCAAAAATGACCGTACCGCCGATCACGATTTTATTGATGCGTTTTTTGATCCGCGTACTCAGCATTCGATCACCTCTGCTTCATCCTATGAAAAAAGACCCGCAAACATGCGAATCTTTCTTTTGTCTTTTGTTTGCGGATCTTCAAGATGACATTTTGCTTTTAGGATTCGCCCCCATCAGCCTTCCCCTTGTTCTGACGCATCTTCTTTCCTTTAAACCCGTTTTTGCGGATGCAATACACAGGAGAATCCGTCAATTCCGGTATGTTTATTCTGTTCAAAAATTGAAGTATAAAAGCAAACTCCAATTCAGCGTTCTTCTAATTCAGATGAACTTTTTCATTAATTTACAAAATCAACTCATAAAATCTGTGCTGTAACCTTACTTTTTTCTATTTTTGGCGGGGCTTTTTCCAATTTTCCGCAATATTAAACCTGTAGGGTCTTTTGTTTACAGCGGCTGCCCGTCCGGATGGATCATTGTTTGATTCATTGTTTTCAAGCTTGTTTTTCTGAGCTTAGGAAAGGAGGGGCTTTTTATGAAGCTATTCATAAAACTTTTGAGCTCTATTTCTCTTTCTGAATTCATACTGATCGTCCAAACAACGATCCTGTTTCTTGAATACAGACTGAAAATTATAGATCGAAAAAGAAAAAACGCCGCACTCTCTCACAAAGACCGGCGTTTATCTGTCCACCACTTCCCTCGTAAGAGGTAGTGAATGACGGGTATCGCTGTTGCAAGCGATCCTACCTTTATATTATAGAACATTCCTGAGTTATTTCAAGTTCTTTTGTTTACTTTCACCGGGGATAGAGGAAAAAGAAAACTGTATCAACTTAAAACTGCCGATTGATCTGCAGTCTCTCTGAATTCAGAATAATCTTACGGTCTTCCCTAGCTTCTTTGTTTCATAATCGATGGATAAACCGAGGTTAGATTATGGGTGTTAATGGTATCCGTAAACCGATATTTCTTTAATTGTCTGCGTAGCTCGTTTATGATCTCATCCTGATTTTGAATGATCTTTTCCTGTTCTTCGATCATTGTATCCCGGTTTGTAATTTGGTCATTGAGTATATCATGGATTTCTTCGATTTCCTGTTTAATATCCTCAACGGTATTTCCCTTATCCAAATCCTTTGTTTTCAGATTATAAAGCTGAACTTTCACCTCTTTTGTTCTGAGCATTACTTCTTGATTCACTAGGAATAAAATAAATCCCTCATCAAAATAATCAGCATGCACAAAGTACAGTTCCGATGATAAACGATTTACATTTTGCGTTAAAACATTGGTGTTTTTCATATTTTCAGTGTAGCACACGAAAGCAAAGTGTGCAACGGAAACGACTTTTGAAAAACAAGAACAGGTATAGAAGTCTTTGTTATGTGGATTTAAAAAAGGTCATCCGCGTTTTGCCGATGACCTATCCGGATTTTTCAATTTTTTCGTTGAATCCCTCAGGAACTATTTAAACAGCTTTTTCCTATTCCTGCAGTACAACTTCAATCGCGGTCTGTTTGTTCACCAATGTGCCCGGCGGAATGTTCTGCGAAGTCACTTTGCCATACCCGTCAATCTTGACTGGCAGACCGCTGGCTTTCCAGAAACCGCTGACTTCCTTACGCGTCCAGCCGGTCATATCCGGCATGCTGATCTGATAGGTATCCGTTAATAAGAACACCTTCTGACGGGTGACGACCAGGTCTCCCTCCTGCGGAAACTGATCGATAATCTCATCACCGCCGCCGAGGACAATCACCTCACATTCGCTCTCCGCCATCTTGTTTTGAGCATACTCCAATGAGTGATTGATCAGAGAAGGCATCGTTGATTCATGGATCGGAACGATTTCCGCGGATGGTTCTTTGGGTTCAGCCGCCTCCAGCTGTCCGGCAAAATTATAAGTCATTGCGACTTTGCGCAGCACGGATTTAATCGCATCGGACTTGACATGGGCATTCTTATCATATTCCGCCTGAAAGGCATAATACACTAATATTTTCGGATCTTCTGCCGGCATCGCCGCCATTAAAGAAACAATCGTCTTGCCGGTACTGTAACCACCGCCGCCCACAGCTGCCAGCTGCGTTGTTCCCGTTTTGGCAATGATCGTCGTCTCAGGAATCTGATAAAAACGAGCGGTACCGTCCTCGCGATTGGCCGTATCGTACATCAGCTGCTGCACCTGCTGTGATGTTTCATAGCTGATCGGATTGCCGACAACCTGCGTCTGTCCCTGATACAGGACATTCTGATCATCATAGGAGGAGCGCACCTGATCAATGACATACGGTTTGACCATCGTACCATCATTGAAAATAGCGGAATACGCCTGAATCATCTGCAGCATTGTTACTGTCGAGCCCTGTCCGTATGTCAGCGCCAGTTTATCCGCCGGCCAAGTGAAGTTTTTAACACCGGTGGTTTCCGCAATGCCATCCGTATCAACCAGCTTAAAAAAGCCGAAGCGGTCCAGATAGTCCTCATAAACCTCCGGTTCAATCAGACTTGTAATAATGCTTGCGGTAACAACGTTGGAGGAATACACCAATCCCAAGTCATACGGAATCATGCCCCAGCTTTTTCCGGAAGCATTGCCGATACATCCGATTTTGCGGGAATCTCCCTGCGAAACGCGATACGGCTTACGGTTGGAGGCCGCATAACAAAACTTAGAGCTGTCAACCAGCGCGCTGCCGTCATACGCCCCGCTGTCGATCGCGGCGGCATACGTAAATACCTTCATCGTTGACCCCGGCTCATACGGCATCTGTGAAACATAGTTGACATAATCATCAATATTCATCGTGTTTGGGTCAAAAGAAGGCGACTGACCCCAAGCCAGAATCTTGCCGGTTTCCACTTCCATGACCGAACCCCATACCTTATCCGGATTGAATTCAGCCTGCGTCTGGACAAATGCGGACTCCAGCGCTTCCTGAATCCCCTGATCCAAGGTTAAAATCACGTCGTTGCCGTTCACGGCGCTTTTTTCTTCCATCTTCATACCCGGCAGAATATTGCCATTTTTATCAGCCTGATACCGTTTATAACCATCTTCACCGCTTAGTGCGGCGTTCATATACTGTTCAATTCCCATCTTGCCGCTGACTTCTCCGCTGTCATCGGCCTGGGCAAACCCAATCAAATAAGAAGCAAAGGTCCCCAGGGGATAGGAACGTTTTGTCGTCTGAACGAATTCAATGCCGTTAAGGTCCAGCGCTTCGATCGCTTCCTTAGTTTCCCGCGGCAGATTTCGGCCTTTATTGCCCAGTTCAACCTGCTTGGCGTTCTTGGTCAGATAGCCGTAAATCGTAGATTCCTCCATGCCTAAAATGGGCGCCAGCGCCCGCGCGGTTGCCAGCGGATCGTCCACATAGGCAATTTCACCCTTGCGGCTCTGCCGGTCCTTATCCAGCACGGCGATAATATTATAAGTCACGTTATCCTGGGCAATGATCGTTCCATTGCGGTCTAAAATATATCCCCGGCGCGCCTGCTGAACCTGACGATGGACATTGCTCGCAGAAACATAGTCCGTCAAATCCGTGCCGCTGCGGGCGTGAACCTTGACGACGGCCACTAAAAAAACATTCGCCGTGACCAGTCCGCTGATCAGCAAAATTGCCAGCAGAATCAGCAGTATCATGCGATTGCTTTGCCGCATTTCTGACTACTCTCCAGTTTTGGCAATGGTCACAATGTTCCCCTGATTTTGGGTCATGCCATCCTCGGCGGCGATGCCGGTGACGCGGTCGCGGGTGCTCAAGCTCTGAACTTCAATCTTTAAAGCGTCATTTTCAGTCTGCAGTGCCGCGATATCGCGGGATACGCTCTGTTGGCGCGCGCTCAGTGAGTTGTTATATGTCCGTAAGAATAATGAAGAAGAAACATAACAAACTGAGGCGAAAAAAAGCAGCACTGCAGCAAATCCTTCTAACCTTAGCTTCTTCTTCTTTTTCACTAACTTAGCCATGATTCTAATCCCCTATCCTTTCTAAAACGCGTAATTTCGCGGAATGTGATCGATTGTTTTCCGCCAGTTCTTCACCGCTTGGCAAAATCGGCTTGCGGCTGATCAGACGGAATTTCGGCTGTGTGATCTGACTTGGCAAAAGCGGTATCCGCGGATCAATTTTCTCCACGCTGGAGGCTTGTCGGAAGGCTTCCTTCACGATTCGATCTTCCAGTGAATGAAAAGTGATGACCGCGATCCGGCCGTTGAGATTCAGCAGAGACATCGCCGCCTGCAGGCCTGTTTCTAACGAATCCAGTTCGCGGTTGACCGCGATCCTCAAAGCCTGGAACGTCTGCTTGGCAGGATGTCCTTTCTTATTGAGCACTTTGGCTGGCAGCGCCTTTTTGATCACATCCACTAATTCAAAGGTGGTGTTGATCGGGCTGACAGCTCTCGCTTTGACAATCTGCCGGGCAATGGAGCGGGAATAGCTTTCCTCGCCATATTTCCACAGCAGTGCACTTAATTCTTTTTCTTCCAGTTCATTGACGAGATTCCAGGCTGAGATCGGCTGGCTCTGATCCATCCGCATGTCCAGCTGCGCCTCATAGCGATAGCTGAAACCCCGCTGGGCATCGTCAAACTGCGGTGAAGAAACGCCCAGATCCATGACGACTCCATCAACGCCATGCACACCCCGCAAATTCAGCTCATCCTGCATCTGAGCGAAATTAGCACGGATCAGAGTCACGCGATCCGCAACTTCCGCCAAACGCTGCCGGGATTCTGTTAAGGCCTGTTCATCTAAATCAAAAGCGTATAATTGACCGGTCTGCAGCCGCCGGGCAATTTCCAGGCTGTGACCGCCCCGTCCCAACGTTCCGTCAACATAAATTCCGTCCGGCCTGCAATTCAAAGCATCGACGGACTCTTTAAGCAACACACTGTAATGTTTTATCATACGAGAAACTCCGTGAGCTGTTCGGCAACATCCTCAAATGAAGCGCTGGCTTCATTGTAGTAGTCGTCCCAGCGTTCCTTAGCCCAAATTTCCACGTGATCCGCAACTCCGACCACAACACATTCTTTTTCAATTTTGGACTCTGTGATTAAAGCGGCAGGCAATAAAATTCGTCCCTGGCTGTCCAGTTCACACTCCGCCGCTTTGGACGTCAGCATGTGAATATACATCCGGGTTTCCCGTTTAGTGGAAGGCAGCCGTTTCAGCTGCTCAAACACGGCGTCCCACTGCGCCATCGTATAGGTGCGCAGGCAGCCGTCAAGACCGCGGGTAACGACAAAGCGATTGCCCAGTTCATCGCGAAAGCGGGCAGGAATGATCATTCTGCCCTTGGCGTCAATGTTATGTCTGTATTCGCCCATGAACACGATCAATCACCCACAATCTACCACTTTATGCCACTTCACACCACAATTATAACACTGTACACGCAAATGCCAAGAATTTATTTTAATAAAACGTCATTAAGTTGTCATAATTTGTTAACCAATTTTTACCATTTGGCTTAAACACAGGCTTTTTGTCGAAGATGATCAAAATAAATCAAGTTTTGTTTCTTAATCTAATTGAATTATTTTCAACTTATCTATTAAAATAAAAAAAGATACCGGATTTGATCTTCCGATATCTTCTTTTTGTTTTATTTGCCGTTGTAGGAACCGCAGGAGCAAACGCGATGCGGCAGCTTGTATTCACCGCAAGCCGGGCATTTAACCAGCGTCGGAGCCGTCAGCTTGAAATGCGTTCTGCGTTTTGCCTTTCTTGTCTTAGAATTTCTTCTCTGTTGTACAGCCATGTGTCAGCACCTCCTAATCATCAAACTTGAATTCTTTCAGTTTCGCTAAACGAGGGTCAATTTCTTGTTTTTTCTGCCGGTTGTAATCTTCTTCCCTGATGACTTCCCAGCCTTCTCCCTTGGGATAGGAAATTCCGCTTTTGACTACTTTGAGCGGAACTTCGGCCAGGATCAGCTGAAAGACGACCGGGTAGAGTTCAAGTACATCCTTCTTCAGAACATGAACCTCATCTTCCTCGCACGGAAGGAAAGAGAACACTTCGTGAGAAGAAGTCTCAAACGGCACGATGACGTCTTCCAACGACACCGCGCAGGGAACCACCATATCACCCGTGATCTTGAGATCCGCTTCAAAACGCTGCAGGTCAGGATCATAATGTCCGCTGCCTGTCACCGTTACGTTCTTCAAATCCCGAAGACGATCCGTTGCCCAACTTGTCGGATCAAAAGTTACAGCCTCGTTAATTGTGAGTTCTTGATTCCCTTGATTGATCAGTTCAGCCTTAGACCATTTCACGCGCAGTTCACCCTATTTCGTTAACAGCCTTTATTATATGTAAAAACCAGACTAAAGTCAATGATAACTTTTAAAGCTTAACATCGGGTTTTTTCGCCAGTCTGAAAACGCTGCAGCTGGAGTTTTTAAGGTAATTTTCAGATGATTATTCCGCCTTTGAAGCCGGCTGCAGATCAGCACAGCCCTCCACCTTGCGGCTGATCCAGTCGAGAATCTCCGCCATGACCTGATCCTTTTCTTTTTCATTGAGCAGTTCATGCCGCAGGCTTTTAAACACCCGCATCTCAATATCGTCATACCCAGCTTCCCGCAGCGTCGCCGCCGAGCTTTCCAAGCCCTTGCGACCGCCGGTAACCGGATCATCGCCTCCGGCAATAAACAGCACCGGCAGCTTCGGGTTTTTAAGATTCCACCGCATCAGATCATGCATGTCCTGAATTCCATAGAACATATCGTCATAGGCTGAAGCCGTAAACATGAAGCCGCACAGCGGATCCGTCATGTAGGCATCAACGTTGTCCGGATTTTTGCTCAGCCAATCCAGAGAGGTACGGGGATTGGGAATTTGCTTATTAAAGGATCCCTGAACCAGCTGATCGAGAAACTTGCTGCGGTAATGATCGCCTTTGAACGTGATGATTGTTTTCGCCGCGATCCGACCGAGTGATGCCGCCGGATTGTAGTTTGGCGCTCCGCATAAAATCAGTCCGTTAAGCAGGGCATCGTAGCGTTTGACAAAGCTGCGCGCCATGATCGATCCCATGCTGTGGCCGAACAGGATCACAGGGATATCCGGATATTCCTGTTTGACCTGAATCATTAATTCATACAGATCATTGACGCATTTCTGCCAGCCTTTATGCTTATTGAAATATCCCAGCTCATTCGCATTAACGGCACTGCCGCCATGTCCGCGATGATCGCTGGTGACGACGACAAATCCCCGCTCTGCCAGAAACTGGGCAAATTCGGCATACCGCAGCCGATGTTCTGCCATCCCATGCGAAATCTGGAAAATCGCCCGCGGCTGGCCTTTCGGACGATAAATCGTAGTCGCTATCTTTTGTTTTTCATCCATTATTTTTGTTTCACCTCGGATTCCGTGTTTATTATATCATAGCGATTCTCTGGTTTGTGAGCATTTCACGAATGTTTATGGTATCATAGTGAACGATAGCGGAAAATACTGCTGCAGTTCTGCTTAAGTCAGGGCTTGGAAAGATCTGGAGGTTGCTTATGAAAGCATGCGGAATCATCGTTGAATACAATCCGTTTCATCACGGACATGAATATCATATTGAGCGGGCGCGCGCACTCACCGGCTGTGATGTTTTGGTCGCAGTCATGTCAGGAAACTTTGTTCAGCGTGGGGAACCGGCGATTTTGGATAAATGGAAGCGGGCGGAAACCGCTGTCCGGCATGGAGTTGATTTGATTATCGAGCTGCCCTATCCCTGGGTAACTCAAAGCGCCTCGCATTTTGCCCAAGGCGCGGTGACGTTGTTAAAACAGGCGCAGGTTTCAGCGCTGGTCTTTGGATCGGAAAGCAATAACCTGCAGGAACTGATGGAAATCGCCGCAATGCCGATCAATCCTGATCATCTTAAGGAGTCCATGGGTGAAGGTTTGGCATTTCCGAAGGCTTACGGACTGTGGGCAAAAGCGATGCTGCCTAACGATATCCTGGGCGTCGCTTATCTGAAGCAGCTGCAGGACAGTTCCATTACTCCGTATACAATTCAGCGCACCGTTGGCTATCATGATACAGAGCTGCAGGGCCCTATCGCCAGCGCCAAAGCGATACGCCTAGCCGCAAACGAAGGGTATTATTCCAACGAACAGACACCCATGGCCGAAGCTCTGGAAAACGGCCCGCGTGTTCAATTAGCCCAGTTCTATCCTTATTTAAGAACTTTGCTTCTGACGATGCCTGCCTCCAACTTAAAAACCTATTTTCTGTTCTGCGAAGGCATTGAAGTCCATTTGGCTCACTGTGCAGAAGTTTCACCGGATTGGGACAGCTTCATTAACGCTGCAGTGAACCGCCGTTATACTCGTTCACGGATTCAGCGAACCTGCCTGCAGCTGTTGTGTCAAATTCATTGGGACGAGATCCGCAGCCTGCCGCCGTTAGATACCCTTCGTCCGCTGGCCTTCAACGAAACGGGAAGACGTTATCTAAAACAGCTGCGTGCCAGTGAAGTCCGCATCGCTTCCCGCTTCGCTGCCGTTGCTGAGCCTTACCGACGACTGGAATATCGTACAACCCAGCTGTATGCTTCCCAAATGGAGGAACCTCAGCGACAGGCCTTGTTAAAAAAAGAAATCGGCGGACCGATTTTACTTTAATCAAGGATAACGGATCAAGGAAACTGCGGCATGGACTGCAGTTTTTTTTGTATTTTAAGCAAGTAATCTTGCCCATTATTGATCCTTTTTAAAACAAGTTTCATAAAAATTTGAATTTCTGGTATAAAAGTTCAACTTTCTTCGATTATCAGTGGGACTTTTTCCATTTTTCCGCAATATGTATAATGGAGAGTTAATGATAAACATGATTTACAAGTTTATAAGCTCATCTTAAAAAGCAGCAAAAGAAAAGAAGTCTGCATTTCTGTAAGTTTTATTTTCAGAAATAGCCCAGACTTCTTTTTTTACTGGAACCTCTGATTCAGCTGCGATGAATCGGCTTCCTTATTTCAGCTTCTCCAGATCTTCTTTAATTTTCGTTGTCGATATTCCTTCTGTCCGCGGTAGATACACCACTTCGCAATAAGCTTTCAGTTCGTCAAACTTGCCTTCCCAATCATCGCCCATGACAAAGACATCCGCATGATATTCCTGGATATCCTTGGCCTTTTGACCCCATTCATTCTCAGGAATAACTAAATCTACATAGCGAATAGCCTCCAGCATCATCTTGCGTTCTTCATAGCTGTGATAAGCCTTCTTGCCTTTAATCGCATTAAACTCATCAGTTGATAAACCGACGATCAAATAATCCCCCAATTGTTTCGCGCGCTTTAATAAACGGATATGTCCCCAATGCAGAAGATCATAGGTACCGTAAGTCAATATTCGTTTCATGATGAATTCCTTTCCTTCATTTATCATTATAACAAAAAACTAACTTGAAGGAAAACTTTCATTCATCCGTCGACGGTTTCGATTATTTTCAAGCTTTCCTTCAGATCACTTTGTGAATATGATGCACTACTTAACAAAACGATTGTTTTCCCTTCCTGCTGAGCGTACAGTTAAATTAAAAGAGGGATCGTGTTGAAAATCTTAGATGGAAAAGTAGCCCTGATTACAGGGTGCAGCGGCGGAATCGGCAGAGAAACCGCCATTCGCTTCGCAGAAGAAGGAGCATCGCTGGCGATTTGCGCCCGAACCGCGTCCAAGTTGGAGGAAACGGCTGAAGCCTGCCGGCAGAGAGACGCGCAGGTACTGGCTGTCGTCTGCGATATTACAGACAAGACTCAGCTTGAAAACCTGGTTCATCAAACTACCGATCAATTCGGACGCATTGACATTCTGATCAACAATGCTGTCAATGCCAAACCGGGCAGTCCGTTTCTTGAACAAACGGAAGCGGATCTGATGACTGTATTTGAAAGCGGCTATCTGGCTACATGGCGCTTAATGCGTCTCTGCTATCCCTATTTAAAAGAATCCAAAGGCAAAATCATTAACTTTGCCTCCCCTGCCGGCCTAACGGGTGCGGAAGGTTATGCCGCCTACGCTTCAATCAAGGAAGCCATCCGCGGACTGACTATGGTTACGGCACGGGAATGGGGCAAGGATGGCATTAACGTCAACTGCATCAGCCCAACTGCGATCACACCAAAAATGCAGATGATTATTGATTCCTTTCCGGAAGGCCAGCGCAAACCGGAAACACTGGGTTTTAAAGTTCCAGCCATCGGCCGAATCGGTACCGCTTATGAAGATCTGACGCCAATTCTTGTCTTCTTAGCCAGCGAAGCTTCCAATTACATCACCGGTCAGACTCTTCGTGCTGACGGCGGTGGTACCATTTTCTAAACCGCAAGTTTTCTGTCCCACAGAAAAACGGCTTTCAATCAGCCGTTTTTTCTTTCTTATTCAGACTGTACGTTGTGATAAACCTTCTGAACGTCGTCGCAGTCATCCAGCATCGTCAGTAAACGATTCCAGGATTCTTTATCCTCATCGCTGTCCAGCGTAACATATTCCTGCGGCAGCATTGTAATTTCGCAGGCTTCGTATTCCACCTCCGGAATTAATCCATCAATCGCTTCCTTCGCTTTATGGAAATCCGTCGGATCCACAGTTACGGTCATACTGCCTTCTTCGCTTTCAATATCAATGACATTGACTTCAGCCATGATCAGCGTGTCCAGCATGCCTTCCTCATCTTCATAAGGGAAGTTGAACAGACCCACGTTATCATAGCTGTGCGAAACACAGCCGGCGACGCCCATTTTGCAATGAGCCTTGTTGAAGCATGTTTTTACAGCGCTGACGCTGCGGTTGGTATTGTCGGTCAGACAGTCGATAATGATTGTCGCTGCCCCTGGACCAAAACCCTCGTAACGGCAGGAATCATAGTTTTCCCCACTGCCGCCCTTAGCCTTTTCAATCGCTCTTTTGATGACATCCGCCGGCACCTGATTGGCTTTGGCTTCGGCAATCTTCCGCTTCAGACCCAGGTTCATTTCCGGATCCGGAACCCCCGCTTTTGCCGCAATCAACAATTCTTTGCCATAACGCGAATATAATTTGGATTTCGCTGCAGCTGTTTTGGCCATGGCTGCCGCACGGACTTCATGTGCTCGTCCCATAATTAATAACCACCTTCCAAAATTGACTTTATCATTATATCAAAGCAGCCTGTAAAAATCACGAAAAAGTTGTAAAACAGGGCTTAAAAGCGATGAATTTCCGCTTCATCCTTCAGATAAGGCAAGCCGCCGATGCGAATAGCCGGCTTGTGGTGTCCATGGAAATCACTGCCGCAGCTCATCCACAGGTGATGATCCAGCGCCATCTGCCGATAATGCAAAGTTTCAGCTTCGCTGTGATAGCTGCTGTAAACCTCCAAACCGTCAACACCGCTGTCCAGTAACCGTGCCAGAACTTCATCTTTTCCTTTGAAATTCGCTCCTGGATGAGCAACGACCGCTGCCCCATGGGTTTGATGGATAAGTTCAATAACTTCCGCTGCCGTCTTCTTGGATCCGGCCGTATAACCCGGTTTTCCCTGTGAAAAGAAATCCCAGAAAAAATTCACGTTTGGATTATCGCTGCGGCTGCCGCCTTCACGATAAGGGTCCAGCCAGGCCAAACCATCAAATTCAGCATGACTTAACAAATAGGCACCGATGTCCTCCGGCACAAGAATGTTATCCTTGGCAATTGATTTTAACGCTGCATCCGGCAGATCCAGATGCATCGCCTCACAGAACTGATGTTTGGCTTTCCATGTATTTTCAACAGACTGATCGTAATAATAATGGAACAACGCATCATAGCGCGGATCGGTATAATCAATTTGATAGGCCGTCATATGCAGACCGACGCCTTCAAATTCACAGTCAATTTCAATTCCCGGAATCACGCGAATTCCATTCTGCGCCCCCAACTGCATCGCTTCTGCGATACTGGCTACATTGTTATGATCCGTAATCGCCAGGGTTTTCACACCGTTTTCCTTAGCCATGGCAATGATTTCAGCCGGTGTGTAATCCGCATCCGTGCTGACGATCGTATGAATATGATAGTCTAGGGTACTCATAAATATCCTCCTTCACCTTTAGGCTCAGTATATCGTGAATCCGCTTTCTGAGCAACAAAAGAACTCGGTTTTTCCGAGTTCTTTCATAATCTTTCTATTCTTCAAACAATCCGGATGGATCCAAAGCGATGCCGTCCTGCATGAAATAGAAATGAACATGCGGTCCGGTCGCACGGCCCGTCATTCCCATCACCCCCAGGGTTTGTCCCTGGTTAACCTGATCGCCCTCTTGAACCTGAATCTCATCCAAATGGCCGTAAAAGCTCTGAATCCCCTCACTGTGTTCCAAAATCACATAATTTCCCTGAATCGTATTATAACCGGTTGCAAAAACCTGACCGTCAGCAGTTGCCAGAATTGGTGCTCGTTTATTATCAGGATCCGTAATGTCCAGAGCCTGATGATCCGCATAACAGTTCCAGCCGCAGGTAATTTTCCAATTTTCAACCGGGGATATTGCATTCAGCAGCTGCACTGTTTCATCGCCGTCGGCTTCCGGATAAGGTCTTTGAAGCTGATCCTCAGTTAACTTCACCAAGATCTTGCCCTGAGGCATAAAGCATTCCACAGAGTTGGGTATTTCACCCCATTCCAAGCTGACTGCCGATTCCGCTCCCAGCTGCATGTCTCTCAGTGTCAACGGCTCACCGAAAGGTGTCTGCCAAACCTCGGCATGGGCGATCACCGGGACCTGCATCCCCATCGATTCAAGGGCCTTTTTAGATCCTTCGCACCACACCATCTGATCTGGATCTCCAACCAATTCTACAGGATTCGTTTCATTTTGGATTAACGTCAGCTGCATCTTCATTTCCCATCCTGACTGAGCTTCTGGTTTCAGCATCAAGCCGACGCTGCCGACCAGAACGAGAATGACAACTCCTGCGGCAATCAGTCCTGGTGTTCGTTTTTTATTCACAATCCATCCCAACCTTTCTTTTAAGCGTGTTTGTGTCCGCTGGCTGTTCAGACACTGCAAAGCGTGCTGATCCTTATCCGCCGCTAACGAAAGCAGCAGCTGCGCATAGCGAATCCGTACTGTCTGCGGTTTGTCTTCCAGCAGTTTTTCATCAATAAAATATTCCAGATCCAGCCGCAGCTGATTCATCATCAGTCCGACTAAAGGATTGAACCAATAAACGATTTCCAAGATTTGAATCAAGCCCAGAAACCACGGATGTCCATATCTCAAATGCAGACATTCGTGCAAAAGCATCGTTTGTCTTTCTTCCGCGGTTCTTTGCTTAAAGTCAGTTCCCAAAACCAGGTGCGGCTTCCAATTTCCGTAAATGGCACAGCTGTGTACAGCCGCGCTTTGATCTACCTGAACGCTAAGACAACGGCTTTGACGCATCAACTGCCGTGATTCTTCCTCCAGCTCCCTGCTGCAGGGCTGCAAATTCAGACGACGTTTCAAGCGAAGGCGGCCAATTCCATTCACAGACGCAGCCACAAAGACTCCGAAAATCCAAATCCAAGACGCGATCCCACTGAGCGTCCAGACCTTTTTCTGCGGCATGACCCATGCGTCATCAGAGGTTTTTCCCTCTGGCTGCACGGGCTGGCGCTGGACAAATATGGGCTGGTTAGCCAGCGTGTCCATTTTCTCCTTTACTCCTGTTTCATCCAGCTTCTGATAAGGGCTGTAAACAGAGGTCAGCTGAATCGGAACCATCAGCTGAAGCAGCAGCGGCACCCAGATCAGCAGTCTTGCGGTTTTGCCGAGATGCCGGAAAACCTTGCTGCGCAAAACCAGTAAGACAAGAATCAACGGACTGCTTAAAAGCGAAATTTCAATCAGACAAACAGCACCCCGTTCAAGCATTTATTTCCCTCCTTTCCATTTTTCTCGCTGCCGCCGATTGTCGGCAAACAGCGACTTAACGAAGCAGCGCTTCCGGATTATACCGAATTCCATCAACCATAAGAAAGAAATGCAAGGAAATCGTTTGAGCCGCTCCGGTAGATCCGATCTTTCCAAGTTTATCACCCTGCTGAACTGATTGTCCCTGACTCACATCAAGACTTTCCAAATGCATATAATAGCTCTGCACATCGTCGCCATGATCCAAAACAAGATAATTTCCATTGACTGCCGAATAGCCGGCTTCCGCTACAATCCCCTTTGATACCGCCAATACAGCGGCATGATCATCATCTGGATCAAAGATATCCACAGCCTCATGTCCAAGATGACAACCCCAGCCGCACAGAACCACAGGGTTTTTAAGCGGCGCTGTCATTTCCTTCTGGGCTGCTTTTTCCGGAAGAACAGGGGCAGGTTGGTCTTTGGGCAGCAGACTTACGGTCAGTGGTACAGTCGTTTCTTTTCCAGTACATACCCAGGCATCAGATTCGGGCAGCATCCACTGAATCTCAGCGCTTACCCGTCCCGCCTGCAATTCATTCAGCTGAACTGGTTTTCCGTTTTGCCGAAGCGCGGATGCGGAGAGTGACGCTTTAAGATCTTTTTCCTGGATCTGTTTCAACGCTTCAGGTTTGCCCTGGCATTGAACATGAACCTGCAAAGATTCCAGATAGAGCGAATACTCATAATCCGCTAAGTCAGAAACATCCAATGTTACTGTGTTCATCTGAGAAGCTAACGGTTGTGGCCTTTGCAGCATAAATCCGCAGAAGCCAATCACCGGGATGACGATCATCCCGGCAAGCAGCCAGGGGGTCCGTTTCTGATGCACAATCAATCCCAACCTTTCTTTAAGCCGTTGTTTAGAGCTTTGACTGCTCAGACACTGCAGTGCTTTGTGCTGCGGATCAGTCGCGGCAGATAGAATCATCGCAGCGTAATGACAGCGTTTCTGCGGCGGCTGGTCCTGCAGAAGACGGTCGTCAATGAAGGTTTCAAGATCCTGACGAATTTGCCTGATCATTAATCTGACAAAGGGATTGAACCAATACAGGATTTCCAACAGCCGGAATATTCCGCATAACCACGGATGGCCGTAACGCAGATGGTAGCATTCGTGCCAGATCATCAGCTGCTGATCCTCCAATGACCACTGATCCCAATTTTCACCGATGACTAACTGCGGAAACAGGTTGCCGTAAATTGCGCAGCTGTTCAGCACCGGACTCTCCAGAACCGGAACACGCAGGCATCGTGTCTGACGCATTTGTTCCTGAATCCACTGAGTTTTCTTTGGCGTGCTGGCATGCAGCTGAAGCCGTCTGCGGCAAAATATCTGCGACAGACCATTAACCAGAAGTGATCCAAGCAGGCCAAGAATCCAGATTCCCGTCGCAATCTCCAGAGATGAAACTGACGTCACAGGCTGCGGCAATAACGCATCGGTCTTCTCAGCATGATCCTGTTGTGAATCTTCCAACAGTGGCTGCTGATCCGCGGAAGCGGTCTGCGCAAAATGCAGCTGAATCTGATCTGTCAGCGGTTGGTAAGGACTGCTGGATGAAGACCAGGAAATAGGAACCATCAGCTGAAGCAGCAGCGGCACCCAGATCAGCAGCCGTGCGGTTTTGCCTAATCGCTTAAGAAACTTTCTCCGCAAAATCAATACAATAAGAATCAGCGGACTGACCAGCAATGAAATTTCCAAGAGTGCCCGAAGACTATTTTTCAGCATGACGGATCATTTCCTTTAACTCTGCCAGTTCCTCTTCACTCAGTTCAACTTCTTCCATAAAATTCAGCATCATCCGGCTCATTGAACCGTTAAACAGCTTATCCGCCAGACTTCTCTGTGTTTGACGAGTATAGTCCTTGCGGCTGATCGCCGGCCGGTATAAAATTTCACGCTGGCTGCGGTCCGCAAATACAGCTTCTTTTTCTTCACAGCGATAGATCAGCGTGCGGATTGTTTTGACATTCCACGCTTTGTGCCGCGATACCTCATCCACGATTTGATTGGCCGTCAGCGGTTCATTCTGCCAAAGCACCTTGAGAATTTCCAGTTCAGCATCAGTAATTTTTTCTGCTTTCATAAGTCCACCTCTTTTAGATTACAGTTGTAATACAATTACATATTACATTTGTAATCTATTTTTGTCAAGCTTTCCTGCAACATAAAAACAGCGGGTATTCCCGCTGCTTTCGTATCTAATCTTCGCTGTCACTGAGCTTATTCAGTTGAACTGTTATTTTACTCCCAGCTCGCTTAGAATCTGTTTCTCATTCGCTGTCAGTTTCGGCTTAAATAAAATTTCATGTTGGTTTTCACAATACCATTGATAAGCTTTGGCCAGCCCTGTTTCAAATAGCGTATCTTCCATTACAATCTGATGGATTTTAGACACATCCAGCACGTTATCATAATCGCGGAAAGGAAAGTAATCCTTAGCCTTCCATTTAGCGTCATGGACCGGGATAATATTAGCTTGGATGCCGCAGACATTTGCGCAATGTTGAATCCATTCACTGAAGCTCACACCCTGCTTGTCGCCAACATTATAAATTTCAATGCCCTGCGCTGGCAGCGCTAGCAAAGTGGTAATTACGCTCGCCAAATCCCCGGTATAGCAGAATTGAATGCGATTGTCTGAGGCAGGAATCAAAATTGGCTGGTTTTGTGTCAAATGATGAAAGATAAAACTTTCCCGCTGAACATAATTGTATTCGCCATACATATACGGCGGACGCAGAATCGTCAAAGCGGTCCCCCGCTTCGTGCAGCTGCTGATCAGCGCCGCTTCCGCAGCGATTTTGTCTGCACCGTATTGTCCCCAATATGGATTTTCGCCCAGCGGTTCAGTTTCTGCGATCGGCAGCGCACACCGGTCCACATCGTAAACTGCGCTGGAACTGATGAAAACCCAATGCTGAACCGGACAATCCAGGCTGCCGCAGACGATTTCAATCTGCTTTCGGTTCAACCCTGAAACATCAATAACTGCCTCAAAAGCTTTGCCCTTCAGCGCTTGCTTCATCGCCGCTGCATCATCCCGATCACAGATCAGCTGAGTGACGGGTTCACCTGTCCATGGCCGGCTGCCGCGGTTTAACAGGGTTACTGCCCAGCCTTCCTTTAAGCATTGTTCTGTAATTCGTCTGCCGATAAAATAACTGCCTCCCAAAATCAATACATTCTGCATCGTGCCTCTCCTTTTTCATCTTATTCTATCATTGATGAATGTTTTTTCCAATCCTTGCAGATTATATAAAAGTATTCAAAAAGAGATCTGCGGTATGATAACCGCCTGTTTCCCAATTATCACATCAAGTCGCGGTTTTGCCGTTGACATAATCTCTTTTTATTCTGCCTGACAAGTCCCAGTCCTAGAGTTCTGCAGTCTTAAAATTGACTATATAAGCAAAAAAACGCCCGCTTTTTATAAGCAGCGCTTTTTTATCAGAGTTATGAAATTTATTCTTCTTCAAACAAGCTCATCATTTCAACATCGGAATGAACTTTTTCATCTCCGTCTTCTTCATAGTCTTCAAACGGAATTTCATCTTCACCGACTGGATGATCGACGATCCGCACTTCTTCAATTCCCTTGATCAGACCCCATTCCGGTTTCAATTCCAAAGGTGTTGAGAAGGTTGCTTCCCGACTCATCATCGGCACGTCCTTCGCCTGCAGAATCTGAACCTGCGGATCCATCAAAATCAGGCTGTCATAAGGCTGAACGCATTGACAGTAAGCGATATGATAAGGGTTGGTCTTCAGCCGCTTCACTACAATTTCCCCTTTGACCGGGCGGGCAGTGATACTGACATCGCTCATTTTCACCCGTTTCATATTGCCTTTATCCGACAGCACCCACAAACTCTGGCGTTCATCGCCATAGCTGCAGGCCGCGGCCAGATTGTCGTCTTTAGCTAAATTTAAGGCCTTGACTCCCTGCGACTTGGTCCCCGTTGAAGGCACAAGATCGGAAGAATAACGGCTGATCCAGCCGCTGCGGCTGATCATGATCAGATCTTCATGCGCATACACAACAAACGCCCGGATCATAGCGTCGTCTTTTTTCAGATTCATCGCCGTCATCATCTTGTTGTTGCGCTGCACCTGCCATTGGCTGACTGGTGTTTTCTTCACCTGACCGCGCCGGCTGACCGTAACGATCCAAGCATAGCTGCTGAAATTTTTGACAAGAATCGCATTGATGATCTTATCATCTCCATCAATGCTGACATATTTATTCAGATGGGATCCAATGTCTTTCCACTTAGCTTCGTCAATCTGATAAACTGGCAAATACGCATAATTGCCCTTGCTTGTAAACAGCAGCAGCGTATCCAGGGTATCGACTTCCAACTGTCCGACTAGCAGATCGCCCTCTTTCAAACCGGTCATCGCATTGTCGCTGGCGCCATAGGAGCGCAGTGAGACCCGTTTGACATAACCATCGCGGGAAACCGTAATCATCACCCGTTCGTTTGGAATCATCGCGGTTTTGTCAATGACAATTTCTTCGACTTCTTCCTGAATCTCGCTGCGGCGCGGATCAGCGTATTCCTTTTTGATCTCCTTCAGTTCCTTGATCAAAACGCTTTTCAGCACCGTTTCGCTTTCCAGAATCGTCCTGAGCATTTCCATCTCATTGACCAGCTGCGCAAATTCCTCGCGCAAAGCGACGATGTCGGTGGATGTCAACCGGTACAGCCGCAGCGTGACGATGGCTTCCGCCTGCGTTTCACTGAACTGAAAGGAATCCATCAGGTTGCGCTTGGCGTCGCCTTTATCCTTGGACTGACGAATTACGGCGATCACTTCGTCCATGATCGACACCGCCTTCATCAAACCTTCCAGAATATGGCAGCGTTCCTCCATCTTGTTATAAAGATAGCGGCTGCGCCGCAGCACAACTTCCTCCCGATGGGCAATGAAAGCGTCGAGCATCCCGATCAGCCCCATCTGGACCGGACGCTTATTGACGATGGAAACCATGTTGTAGCTGTAATAGATCTGCAAGTCGGTATTCTTATAGAAGTAATTCAGAATGATGTTGGGATCGACATCCTTTTTGACATCGATCACAATGCGCAGACCCGTACGGTCTGTTTCATCCCGGATATCCATGATCCCCTCAATTTCCCGCGACAACCGGATATCATCCATTTTTCGGACCATGGATGATTTAATGACTTCATATGGAATCTCGCGGATCACGATTTGATTGCATGTCTTGCCGGTCACGATTTCGGTCCGGGCCCGGATGACAATCCGGCCTTTTCCGGTTGTAAAGGCATCGACAATTCCCTTTTTGCCCATCACAATGCCGCCGGTTGGAAAGTCCGGACCCGGCAGGATTTCCATCAGCTCCTCCAGCGTGCATTTCGGCCGCTGCATGCGCAGAATGGCTGCATCAATAACCTCACTTAGATTATGCGGCGGAATATTGGTTGCATAACCGGCTGCAATCCCCGTCGCCCCATTGACCAATAAGACCGGAAAACGCGCCGGAAGCACCGTCGGCTCATTTTCCGTATCGTCAAAGTTCGGGGCGAACAGGACCGTATCCTTGTCGATATCCTCCAGCATCGTCCCGGCAATTTTCGCCAACCGCGCTTCGGTATATCGCATCGCCGCTGCCGGATCATCATCAATCGAGCCGTTGTTGCCGTGCATGTCGATCAACGGCATGCGGATTTTCCAATCCTGCGACATCCGCACCATTGCGTCATAAACAGAGCTGTCGCCGTGAGGATGGTAATTACCGATGACCAGACCGACGGTTTTCGCCGATTTGCGGTGCTGGTGATCAAACGTATTGCCGTCATGGAACATTGCGTACAGAATCCGCCGCTGAACCGGCTTAAGTCCGTCACGCGCATCCGGCAGCGCCCGTTCCTGAATAATATATTTTGAATAGCGGCCAAACCGCTCGCCCATGATTTCTTCTAAAGGAGAAATCACCAGACTGGGTTCTTTAACCGGAGCCTTATTTTCTTTCTTCTTCATCCTTGATCCACCTTAAACGTATCTTCGAGCGTAAACGCCACATTCTGTTCAATCCAAGTGCGGCGCAAATTGGCTTTGTCGCCCATCAAAATCGAAACGTTGCGTTCAGCCTGTACCGCATCTTCAATCGAAACCTGAATCAGTGTTCGTGTTTGGGGATCCATGGTCGTTTCCCACAGCTGAGACGCGTTCATTTCACCCAAACCTTTATACCGCTGGATCTCGACCTTGCCCCACTGCTGCTTGACTTCGTCGAGTTCTTCATCAGTATAGGCGTAGCGCAGCTGCTTGCCCTTGGTCACTTTATAAAGCGGAGGCAAAGCGATGTAAACCATACCATGCTCGATCAGCGGCCGCATATAACGGTAAAAGAATGTCAGCAGCAAAACCTGAATATGCGCTCCGTCGGTATCAGCATCAGTCATAATAATAATTTTTTTGTAGTTGCTGTCGGAGTAGTCAAAACCAGAACCGATGCCTGCCCCCAGGGCATGAACAATCGTATTCAGTTCCTCATTCTTTTCAATTTCCGACAATCCGGCTTTTTCAGTATTCAGCACTTTACCCCGCAGCGGCAGAATTGCCTGATACTTGGAATCCCGGCCTTGTTTGGCGGAACCGCCGGCCGAATCACCTTCCACCAAAAACAATTCTTTGCGGCTGGCATCTTTGGATTGTGCAGGAGCCAGCTTGCCGGAAAGCACCTTTTCACTCTTGCCGGCCTTCTTGCCCTTGCGTGCTTCTTCCCGCGCTTTCCGGGCCGCTTCCCGAGCCTGTGAGGCTTTCTGCATCTTTTTGATCAGCATCGTGGACAGCTCTTTATTTTCTTCCAGATAAAAGCTCAGCTTTTCGCCGACAATGCTTTCCACCGCACTTTTAGCTTCCGCCGTGCCCAGCTTGCCTTTCGTCTGCCCTTCAAACTGAAGCAGATTTTCCGGAATGGAGACCGATACGATCGAAGTCAGACCTTCCCGAACGTCGCTGCCTTCAAAGTTTTTATCCTTTTCCTTTAATAGCCCCAGCTTGCGGGCATAATCGTTAAATGCCTTGGTAAACGCTGTCCGAAAACCCATTTCATGCGTTCCGCCATCCTTGGTACGAACAAGATTGACAAACGAAACCATGCTTTCCTGATAATCATCGGTATATTGGAAAGCGCATTGAACTTCGATGTCATTCGCTGCTCCGGTAAAGACAACCGGATCATGCAGCACAGTGCGGTCTTCGTGCAGATACTCCAAAAAGGCCTTTAAACCATCTTCATAATGGAATGTTTCGGTTTTGCCGGCCCGTTCATCCTTGACAACCATCGTGATATTCTTTAACAAGAAGGCATTTTCCCTAGCCCGTTCGCAAATCAATCCGGCATTGAATTCAATCGTTGAGAAAATCCGCTTATCCGGCATGAATCGAATCTTACTTCCGGTCCGTGTACTTTTGCCCAGCTTTTCCAGTTTGCCAATCTTCTTGCCCCCGTCTTCAAAACGCATTGAAACCATCTGTCCATCCTGACAGACCGTTACCTCCACCCATTCGCTGAGTGCGTTAACCACGGAGGCCCCGACCCCATGCAGTCCTCCTGACGTTTTATAACCGCCTTCGGAAGAAAACTTGCCGCCGGCATGCAGCACTGTGAAAATAACCTGAATTGTAGGAACACCGCTGGCATGCATACCGATCGGCATACCGCGCCCCTCATCCTCTACGCAGACCGCACCGCATTTTTCCAGTGTGATCGTTATTTTTTTGCCAAATCCGTTCAATGCTTCATCGATTGCATTATCGACAGTTTCCCAGACCAGATGATGCAGACCGCGGGCATCCGTGGATCCGATATACATCCCCGGACGTTTTCTGACCGCTTCTAATCCTTCCAGAATCTGGATTGAATTTTCATCGTATTTCTGTGTTTTTGCCATTAACTATTACGATTAGAGAAGAAAAAAATCCTACTCTTTCTCCTTTCCCTTTCAGCTCGATTTTCCTGCTCTTAGCCTTTCCCCGCTTCCTTCATTCCAATCTGCCATAGATTAGATTATACACAAAAACGGCTTAAAATAAAAGTTTACGTACTCTGTTTTTATGATAAAATAGGAGCGAAGGAGTGAAGAGGAAATGATTAAAATTCTTTTTGCGATGGTCTTGGGTTATCTTTTCGGATCAATCCCCTGGGCGTTAGTCATCGGCAAAGTCTTCTATAAAACGGATGTTCGTAACTTCGGCTCGGGAAATCTGGGCGGCACCAATGCCGGACGGGTGTTAGGAAAAAAAGCCGGCGTTACCGTAATTATTCTGGACGGCCTGAAAGCTTTCTTTGTTGTCTGGCTGTGCGTCTTGTTTGTTCCGGAAGCGGCTATTTACGCCGGTATGTGCTGCTGCGCCGGTCATTGCTTCCCGATATTCGCCAAGTTTAAGGGCGGCAAAGCTGTTGCGACAACCTTTGGTTATCTGTTGGCAGCCGGCTTATTTGTAACGCATGAACCAATTCAGATGTTTGTCATTCCGTTTGTCATCTTTATGATTACTCTGAAAATCTGGAAAATGGTTTCCCTGTCTTCCATTATCGGAATTGCCAGTGCAGCACTGATTACAACTTTAACGCAATCCAACCTCATGATGACGGCTTCAATCTGGATTCTCTGGGCCTTTGTCACTTACCGCCATAAAACCAATATTGAACGCATTCGCAGTCACGAAGAAAAGAAAATTTCATGGATGTAAAAAAACTCGTTATCATCAGCGAGTTTTTTTATACGTTTTTCATATTTCGGAATTCACCGTTCTCTTACCGTATTATGTCCTGTCAAAATTTCAACTGCGATTTCCTGATCAGAGTAATCAGGATATTTGTGTTTTATCTCTGAAATTCGCTGAATATAACCCTCTTCTTCCATCAGATCCTCTGCAATTTCTGCAATCGTTAATCCTTTTTCTAATTTCTTCAGAGTTTGCCTGATCAGTTTAAGAAGCGCGCCTTGCGCCAGGCCCTGCTCCATAGCCCGCTCTCTTGCACGCCGAATCTCTCCATTGCGTACCATTGCCCGATCTAACCGATCCGTCTCGTTCATGTATTCAATCATATCCATTGGAATTTCCTGCATTTTTTTCACTGCCTTTCTGCAGCCTTCATTCATTGACATGATCTGTTCAATCCACTTTTCCTTTTCGGGGTCACCCGCAAATTTAAACACAATTCGCCAATGATCTAAAGCCGATAAGCGATCAAGTGGTTTTCGTAATAGACGTCCTGCTGTCCCTGCCTCAATAATACTCACTTGAATATGTTTTGTCAAGCTCATTCCTGTCTTTTCCCCTACAAGGTAGAAGAGTACATCACTGATCTCCTCTTCCTTTTTTCCTTTAAGTAAAGAAAAATTCGTGATCATGATGACCCGTACCGGCTTTAACTCACTATAATCTTTCCCTTTTGTAGCCTGACTGGAAAGCAGCCGAGATAAATAAAACACAATCCGAATCTCTTGATCTTCTAAATTTCCTTCTTGTTGAATTTCCAAATCAAAGTAAATTTCTTCATTGATAATTCCCCGAATATCATAACGGATTGCTTTAGAATCCGGATGCTCAACCCGTTCCTCGTTGGGAAAGAGTCTAATTTTTTTAAAGCTGGGATCAACTGCCATTAAAAAGCTAACAAGAATAGATGGATCTTCCAGATCATAAAATACATATTTAAAAACCCAATCCATCATTAACGAAATACGTTTACGCTTACTTTTCTTAGGCTCAAGCAGATTTGTGGACATTGCTCCACCTCCTCTACTTTTAATATTGCGGTTTTTTCAAAAAAGCCCCGCTAATTTTTGGAAATTTTGAACAAAAAACGACATAAATCAAGAAATCAATGTAACTATTTTCATTTTATTCATTTATTCAATAAAAAATGAATGCCCTGTTGTTTAAACATCTTTTAAACAAATTTCTATCAATTACGGACAAAGAAATTTCCAGTCGTTTTAGACATGAGATGATAAGCAACACGAAAAAGCAGAGCGCTCAATCCTCTGCCTTTTCGTGCCAATAATAATAAGAATCTGAATTATATTCTTCTAATTCATTAATCCTCATTTCTTCTAAAACAACATAAGCTTTTCTATCCTTTAAAATCAAATAAAAATCAACACTTTCGGATATAGGAGAATTTTTAGATAGCATTGTCGGCATAAACTCTCCCTTAGCGCTGTATATATTTTCAGAAAGTTCAGTCAACGTTCCTTCATAAATCGATCGGTGCAGTTTAATATAAGCTTCATCATCTTGTTCGGTAATGATATCAAGATCAAGCCCAATTCCGCAGTCTGCTACCCAGCGTATATTCTTCGAATCCAAGTTAATGACGATATCCGTAGGATAAAACAAATACTTTTCTTTAATTTGATCTTTGATTGCCAATGTTTCCGGAATCAAGCCACCATAATCTCTTTCCGCTGTGTCTTCCTCGACGTTTTGAGTTGGCGGTGGTTCAACCATAACGGTTGGTGCTAAAGAAGATATATCTTCACTCTCTTTGGCCGAACATTCGCCTAATAAAAACAGAGTTAAACAAAGTATTAAAAATTTTCTCATTTCAGAGCTTTTGCCTAATTCGCTCCCAGCTGTTCGTTTAAAGCTTGAAGTATATCCTGGTTTTCACCATAATAAATAATCATCAGCTGATCGTAATAATAAGTATGATAATCCGTATCCAATATTCTTTCTTCACGGGCCTCAGCCTGACCTTCAATAATATATAAGGTAGAATCTGAAATCGAGAGCGAACCTAGCTGGTCCGCATCTATGGTTTCGACATTCAGCATTTCATAAAAACTATATGACTTAAAACGATCTAGCAAACTGCTGATCGAAATCGGAAATCCATCATTATTAATACTGATTTCGGTTTCCTGCTTTACCGTATAATCAGAAGCCAAGGCAACATTCTTAGGCTGACTGCCGCATCCTGCATTCAATATAAACATGCAGAAAAACAAGAAAGGCAAAACTGACCTTTTCATAGACAGAACCTCCTACCACTCTGATTATACCGATCCCAGATGTAAATAGATAGAGGGTTAAGGAATGCTTCATGTCAATTTAAGAAAGGCGTAATAATTATTCAATTACTGATTCAAATATGTGGATGACCATTCCAAAGCAGCCTGACTTTGCTCCGAATCGATCAAACCGACGGCCTGCATTGCCTCCAAGACCTGTTGCTGACGCTGCAGTGCCAGCTCCTTACCGCTGCTTAGCTGATATCGGCTCGGTGACTGAGGTAAACCGGCCAATAAAGTGGCTTCCGCCAACGTTAGTTCCGCGGGTTCTTTATCAAAATAACCCCGGCTGGCCTGAGCAATACCATAATGTCCGTCGCCATAATAAATTACATTCACATAAAAAGATAAAATCTCATCTTTACTGTAATTCGCCTCTAATTCATAGAGGAAGAATACTTCCGCAATCTTTCGGGTCAGAGATGGTTTATGCGTAAAATACAGGTTTTTTGCCAGCTGCTGAGGGATCGTGCTTCCTCCTTCTCTAACCTCGCCTGTGATCAAATTCGTTAATAAAGCACGCCCCAGCGATATTACATCAACACCGCGGCGGGTATAAAAACGGCGGTCCTCAACAGCTACGACAGCGTTAACAAAATTGGGGCTGATCTGATCCAGCGGTGTATAATCTTCCCGTTGTTTTACTTCTTCAATCTTTTCTGCCAGCGGGACTTCATCTATCGCTTCTTTATATCTCTGATAGCCTAAAACCGTGAGCCAGCCTGCGCCAATCATGATGATAAGCAGCAGTACCAGTACTAAACGTTTTACCCATTTCATCTTTATCACCTGGCTGCATTATATCATGAACCCAAAGTTTACAGCCTTACAGTTTAGTCATCTTATCGTCATCTTAAGCCCTTTTTTATAGAAAAAAACTAATATATTGCGGATTAATCTCATCAACATATTAGTTTTTTCTTAACCTCTTTTTCAGTAAGACTACTGCCCCATGGACTTCATGATTGCCCGAATCTGAGCCTCCGACGGCTTCCGTCCCATCTGCAGGAACATGGCACGAATCATCTTCTCATTTACCGGAGGATGTTCCTTCAACTGCTTTTCAAAATAACGGCGAGTGAAGAAGAAACCTAATCCACCACCGATAAGCAATCCCAAAATCAGAAATACAATTGAACTCAAAAATTCGCTTCCCATTATTACACCACCTATCTCTGTGATTATCGTTCTTATTGTATCGTTTTTCAGTCTATTTTACAAGTCTATTTCCGTGAGAACCAATGTACCTTGCAGCTGTTTCAGCTCATAGAGAAACGGATATTCGTTCCTGTCGGATAAAACTAAATGCCACTGTGCTCTCTTTAACGTACTTGTTCTTTTGGTAAGCGGATTATAATAAGTGATTTTATCCGGCACTAAAAACAGATCCTCGCGATTTTGAAAACGTGTCCTCAACTGCTGAAAAAGAAATTCTGGTTGGATTAAAATTGCATCGAGCTGATTGTTATATTCTTCTCGATCTTCCATCCATTCTAGTACCGACGTACTGTTTTTCATAACGGAGATGAATTCATCCCGAATCATATACCCTTTTAACATCTTCTCACCCTTTTCAGTATATCAATTTGCATTCTGATTTTTTGTCGAAAAAAAACGATGATGAACCAGACTCCCTATCTGATTCACCATCGTCACTTGTGATCGTTTTTGCACCTAATTAATAGACGATCACTCACCAATTTTTTTATCATTTTTCTACAAGCAAGACGTCAAATAAATATCGATTATGTTTTTATTCTCACTGTAGCGGTCCGGTTTATCATGCTTTTGTAATTTAGATCATTTACTTGTTTCGCTCTCTCGTTTTCCCGTATAATGCATCACCCATTACGCTGACATAACAAACACTGTTGTAGATTTTTAATTATTGCCACATGCAATCAGGCGACGAGCATCCCATTGGTTCAATGCACAATTCAGGATGTTCTACAGAACAACCATTCTGATCAGTACCTTCAGCACTAATGGAAGTGCATAACATGCCAACTGTCATGATAGCAATAAGGCTAATTAAAAACTTTTTCATATATCCTCCTTTCAACATTTATAATTATACCTATAAAATATCTTAAACTTGAAATTTGATACAACTACTAGAAATAAGCAATTAATCACTTATAATATTACATATCAGTCAATTTTATGCGAAGTAAAATCATTAAAACTTTTCAGATCTTTATAACATTTCGTTATTTTAACAAGTTTATTGAGTTCATATTCAAAATAATTTATTAAGTTATCAGATCTATATTTGTTTACTAATACCTTATGTATATCATGCATTATATAAGTTTCTATTTCTTTTTCCGGTGCTTTATTAATCTTTAATAGAAAATATTCAAAGAACACCTTACAAATATCATTTTTCTTATTTTCATCACATTTTAATGCTCTGAAATACTCATCTAATGAATTTGTTTTTAATTCTTCTGCACAATGTAAAATGTATAATATATGCATAGTGAACGGCGGTTTATATTCTAAATATTTTTTGAAATACTCTATAGCCGATAAATAATCCTTGTCATAATAGTAATGAAAACCTATATTGAAATAATTTTTTTCTAATTTCTTATTACTTAAAACTCCTTTAGCTAAAGAAAGACACTCAATTGATTTATCAAAATAATATTTTACATTTTCTTTATTTCCAGTATGTAAAGCTAAGGCTTTAGTAAAATACAGTATACCCAATTGATAATCAGACTTCAAATTATCAAAATAATCAATTGCATCATTAGTTATTTCTAATGCATCAAACCATTTTTCTTTATACATTAACCAACCTGCTATAAAATATGCTGATAGCTTTGAACCATTATCAAAACGAATCAAATCCTGATAAACTTTCTCGGCAATAAACATATTACTTTCCCAATAATAGAAATAGTCAAAAAAAATATTTAATAACAATTCCTCTAACTTAGAATTCAGTATAAAACTAATTCTTATCATTAAATCAGATTTGTCTTTTTTAGGATATTCTACATATAGATAATAATGTATAATTATTTTCAAAACATCATAAATATCTTTATAATAAAAGTAATTCTTAGCTTTATAAAAAAGATTCTCCACTTCGTGATCAATCCTTTTTATCCTGTCTACATCATACATTTCAACAGCAGTATATAATTCCTCGCTGATCCGCTCAACATTGGACATGATTCCTGGAAAATCATCGACCTGAAAACCTAATTTCTGAATAAAGAAGATATATAGATCATCATCTTTTATACTTTGGCCTCGTTCTAAACGATTTAATGTCGCTCGTGAACAAACAGGGGCACCTTCAATGATTTCATAAAAAGGATGTTCCTTTGTCGCCAAAATAAACTCATTACAGCTGAATTGCTTATCCTTCGATCTCTGATGCCGCCGTTCACGATATATTTTAATCAGACGTCCACTGTTTTCTCGCATTTTATCATTCGCAAACATTTTTATCCCCCTTTACAAATTCCGGTTATATTCTATCACATAAAATAATGAACATTGGTATTATTTGGGAATTCTACCAATCAAATCATATCATAATTTTATGAATGCAGAACGTTTTGTAATCATTTTAGAAGCGAAATAAGCAAAGTTGCCAAAACTTTATTCTTCAGCTTCTAAATGCTTTTTTTTTCATAAAATATGTCAGATTTCGACTAAATTCTTGTTTTGCTTCATACGCTGAAGAAGGTGATAACAATGTGGACACAACTATTTCAAATGCTACAGGTTTTCTTCAGCTGCTTTATCGGCTCTATCCGTACAACCTCCTTTCCCCAGCCCTTATCCGCAGAAGAGGAACAGGACGCTCTGCAGAGAATGGCGAAGGGAGATGTGGAAGCCCGCGCGGATCTGATTGAACACAATCTTCGCTTGGTTGCGCATATCGTTAAGAAGTTTGATATCCGCCGTGAACAGACTGAAGATCTCATCAGTATTGGCACAATTGGTTTGATTAAAGGCATTGATACCTTTAAGGTCGACAAAGGTCATAAGTTGGCGACGTATGTTTCACGCTGCATTGAGAATGAAATCTTGATGCATCTGCGCAACAATAAGCATGCTTTCCAGACTCGTTCTCTGGATGACGCGATCGGTCAGGATAAGGATGGCAGTGAACTTACGCTCATTGACGTCATTCCGGCTCCGGATGAGCCCGATCCCATCGATAAGCTGATGCTGGAAGAAAACAAACGCAAGCTAGCTCAGTTTATGAACTTGCTGGATGATCGTGAATACAGCATCATCGTCCGGCGTTATGGCTTAGAAGGTCATCAGGAAATGACGCAGCGGGATATTGCCCGTCAGGAACATATCTCACGATCTTATGTGTCGCGAATTGAGAAGCGAGCTTTCATGAAACTTCTGCGGGCGTTTATGAAAGAGAATCAGGAAAAGAAGTAGCCATTTGTTTTGAAAACCTTTATAATCATCTTGAGAGATTCGAGGTGGATAAAATGAGTATAGAATGTGTTATTTTTGATTGTGACGGCCTGATGTTTGATACAGAAAAGGTGGCCAATGAAAACTGGCGGGAAATCGCCGGACAATATGGTATTACGCTGGATGATGAATTTTTCTATCAGATCATCGGCTGTGGACACAAATTATTCTTAAAAGCGATGGAGAGTCATCAAGATCTAAAACCGCATCTTCCGGAAATCAGTGAAGGACGGTTAAAGAAGATCTTTGGCATGTGCGAAAACAAAGGCAGCCTGAATAAAAAAGGACTGACTGAATTATTAGATTATTTGGACGAAAGCGGAATAAAAAAATGTGTTGCTTCTTCCAGCCATCGGGAATATGTGGATACCCTGCTGGGAAGCATTGGCAAGCCTTATCAATTCGACAGTGTTGTCTGCGGTGATGAAGTGACGCATGGCAAGCCGGATCCGGAAATTTTTCTGACAGCCGCGCGCAAAGCCGGAATCGAACCGGAAAAGTGTGTTGTTCTGGAAGATTCCAAATTTGGAATTATCGCAGCGAAGCGGGCAGGGATGAAAAGCGTCTGGATCTATGATTTTGTTAAACCGGATGAAGAAATGAAAGAAGCGATTCAGGAAAGCCGGAATGATTTGCTTGAAGTCATTGATTATTTGAAGGAGCAGGCATAATGCGCTGTTCCTCAGCTTCTTCTTCATCTTTCAGCGGCCGTCGGTGGTCGGCGATGATCTTATCGCTGTTCATACTTGCCGGCTGCAGTAACCCCATCCCTGTTCCTACGCCGGAAGCTGCATCGACGCCGGCTCCCTCTTCAGATTCCATGCCGGATAAAATGAGTGAGCAGCAGTTGAAGGATCTCGTTGCCAAAATGGACGTTCAGGAAAAAGTCGGTCAGCTGGTGATCGTTTCTTTTGAAACGACAGAAGTCGATACCAAGACTGAAGCTTGGCTAAGGACAAACAAAATCGGCAATGTCATCGTCTACGCAAAAAATATCGAAAATGCCGAACAGGCTACCAGTTTAACCGGTCAGCTTCAGAAAACGATCCGCAATGCAACACAGATCCCAGCGTTTATCGGGATTGATCAGGAAGGCGGAATGGTGAACCGCGTCCGGGAAGGTGTGACCATTTTTCCTTCCCCGATGGCGATTGCGGCCGGACGGCATGAGAATTTATATTCCCTGGCCTGGTCCATGGCCGATGAACTTTCCGGCATGGGCTTCAATATGAATTTCGCGCCGGTGCTGGATGTCAACAGCAACCCGGATAATCCGGTCATTCATCTGCGGGCTTATGGAGATGATCCGCAGGCTGCAGCCAACTTTGCCTCAATCTGGATTAAAGGGCTGCAGGAAGGCGGAATGGTCAGCGTTGCGAAGCATTTTCCAGGCCACGGTGATACCAGTGAAGATTCACACTTTGCTTTGCCGAAGGTCAATAAAACACTGGATGAACTGAAAGCCATGGAACTGATTCCATTTGAAGCGGCGATTCACAGCGGTGTCAGCGCGATTATGACTTCGCATATTTTGTTTCCTAAAATTGAAAAGGAAAAAATTCCTGCGACCTTATCCAAAACAATAGTCACGGATCTGTTGAAAGATGAACTGGGCTACAATGGAATTGTCATCAGCGACAGTCTGCAGATGGACGCCATCCAGGCGCATTATGGGATGGCAGAAGCTGCTGTGAAAGCCATTCAAGCGGGCGTGGACATGTTGATCCTGGGTGATGGCAAAGTCCTGCAGCCGGACAGTGAAGACGTTCAGACACCGGTAATCGAAGCTCTGATTGAAGCTGTCGGCCAGGGAACGATTACAGCCGAGCGGCTGGATGATGCCGTGCTTTCGATTCTGCGAATTAAGAATGACTATGGTTTGTTTATTGATCAGGGTGAACAGAATCATGCGCCTTATGATATTGATCTTAATGCCCATCAGGTTCTTGTACAGGAAACCTCAGATCAAAGTATGACACTCATTCGGGATGATGTTTCAGCGCTCCCGCTGCCCACAGACAGTACTTTGTTTGTTTCCTTCCCCTGCGTCTATCCTTTAGCGTTCGATAAAAAAAGCTTCGGTGAAGTCGCTGCCGATTCCTTGTTTGGCAAAGCTGTCAATGTTCATCAGGATCCAACGCAGTCAGAAATTGAGGATATTCTGCAGAAGGCAAGTGGTTACGATACGATTGTTCTGTTAGTTTACAACATGGCGGATTCCCCCAACCAGCTGAATCTGTTGACTCAGCTGCTGGAAACCGAAAAACCGATCGTTGTGATCTGTGCTGGAAGTCCGTATGATCTGCAGTATCTTGAAGACGCGCCGACGGTCTTATGTACCTATGGCTATACCCCATCAGCCGTGCTTTCAGCGATTTCCGTTTTAAATGGAACCCTGCTTCCGGAAGGCAAGCTGCCGGTCGAAATTCCGGAAAAATAAAATAAAAAGCTGATGATTCAGACTTACGATAAACGATTTCCGTATGGAAATTGAATACTCAGTAAGGGTTATCGAATCACTCAGCTTTTTCTTTTTCTGACATTCTGAAATATCTGACCTGCTCTGTTCAGGCAGGAACGTTGTTTCCTTAACAAGAAAGCAGGTTAATTTTGAAGCCAATGTAAAAGAGCCGAAATGGCTCTTTGTTTTATAAGCTCATCCAGCTGGAATCGGACGGATTGGCGCGGAACGCCTGAAGCTTTTTAACATCATCGGCGCTGATATAGCCGGTTTCTACGGCAACTTCGATCAGGGCGTCATAATTGGAAGCTGAAACATTCTTGACCTGAGCGGCTGCCAGACGGTCGATTCCTTTCTGCAGGCCATACGTGAAGATCGAAGCAATGCCTAAGACCTCCGCGCCGGCCTCCCGCAGCACGTTGACAACGTCGATGCAGCTGCCGCCGGTTGAGATCAGATCTTCAACGACAACAACTTTCGTTCCCGGTTCGCAGCGGCCCTCAATCTGATTGGTCCGGCCATGATCTTTGGCGCTGGAACGGACATAGCCCATCGGCAGGTTCAGGATCTGAGCTACCAAGGCGGCATGCGCAATCCCGGCGGTGCTAGTGCCCATTACGGCTTCACATTCCGGATAATGGGTTTTGATGATCTCTGCGATGGCATGCTCCACATCATCGCGAACCTCAGGATAAGACAAGGTCAGACGATTGTCGCAGTAGATCGGCGCTTTGATGCCGCTGGCCCAGGTAAACGGGTCATTCGGCTTCAAGAAAACCGCTTTGATATCCAGTAAGTGCTTGGCAATGTTTTTTTCTGTGTTCATGATTTATTCTCCCTTTACAAATTCCCGGACGCAGCGGCGATAGCTGGCTACCGGATCTGAACTGGCGGTGATCGAACGGCCGACGACAATGTAATCGGAACCGATCTCGCGGGCTTTGGCCGGCGTCGTTACACGAACCTGATCGCCCTTCGCGTCATCCGCAAACCGAATGCCCGGCGTTACCGTGATGAAGTTTTCACCGCAGACCTGATGCACAAGATCAGCTTCCAGCGGGCTGCAGACAACCCCGGCCAGCCCGGCAATTTCCGCGTTGCGGGCATAATGCTGAACGGTATCGGCAATCGGATGATCAATCCACAGTTCACTGCGCATCCGTTCTTCACTGGTGCTGGTCAGCTGAGTGACCGCGATCAGCTGGGTATGCGCGCCGACCTCATCAATCGCTTCCTGCGCCGCTTTCATCATTTCGATCGTTCCTGCCGCATGGACGTTAGTCATATCGACGTCCAGCAACGCGATGTTGCGCATTGCTTTTTTTACGGTATTGGGAATGTCATGCAGCTTCAGGTCGAGGAAAATCTTATGTCCCCGAGCTTTGATTTCACGAACCATATCCGGACCTTCCGCATAAAGCAGTTCCATGCCGATTTTGACATACGGTTTTTCTTCGGTAAACAGATCCAAAAAGGCCATGGTTTCCGCTTTGGTTGAAAAGTCGCAGGCGATCATTACATCTTTTTCTTTCGTCATTGGTGAGCCCTCCCTATAATATCACTCAATTTCTCAATCTTCAGTTCATCCATCAAGGATGGCAGCCGTTCAATAATTTCCTTGCAGACATAGGGGTTGCGCAGGTTTTCCGCGCCGATCTCCACGGCCGTTGCCCCAGCGCTCATCATCTCGATGACATCTTCAGCACAGGCAATCCCACCGATTCCGATGATCGGCAGCTTCACGGCTTCATACACCTGATACACCATTCTGAGTGCAACCGGTTTGATCGCCGGGCCGGAGAATCCGCCCATGACGTTGGCGATGATCGGCTTGCCGGTACGCAGGTCGAACCGCGCTCCCAACAAGGTATTGATCATTGAAATTCCATCCGCGCCGGCTTCCTCACAGGCTTTGGCGATGGCCACGATATCCGTCACGTTCGGCGACAGCTTGATGTAGACCGGCTTTCTCGTCACCGCTTTGACGGCTTTCGTGATCTGGGCGGCCGCTTCCGGACAAACTCCGAAGCTCATCCCGCCGCCATGCACATTCGGACAGCTGATGTTGATTTCCAGAATCCCAACGATGTCCTGAGCATCCATCTTCTTCGCGCATTCGACGTATTCTTCTTCGGAAAATCCGGAAACATTCGCCACGACCTGCTTGTGATACACCTGCTTCAGCTTCGCGAATTCTTCGCTGATCACCTTGTCAATTCCCGGATTCTGCAGGCCGACGGCATTGATCATGCCTCTTTCACACTCTGCGATCCGCGGCGTCGGATTGCCGAAGCGCGGGTCACGGGTTGTGCCCTTGGTTGCGATCGAGCCGAGGATGTTGATATCATAAAACTCCGTAAATTCATAGCCGAAGCCAAATGTGCCGCTGGCGGGAATGATCGGATTGTCCAGCTGCCAGCCCGACAGACTGACCTTTAATCTTTCGTCCATAAGACCTCCTGACTGGAAAGCACCGGGCCTTCCTTACAGATGCGTTTCGGGCCGGAAATTGTTTCACAGCTGCAGCCCATGCAGGCGCCGAAGCCGCAGCCCATCCGCTCTTCAAAGGACAGCTGCCCCTGCGCGTTAGAGGTTTTCCATACCGCTTTAAGCATCGGCATCGGTCCGCAGGCAAAATACGGCAAATCAGTCAAGCCTTCCTGAACCATAACGTCGCTGACAAAGCCTTTCACGCCCTGACTTCCATCGTTGGTACTGAGCTTGACATCGCAGCCCAGATCGGTAAATTTCTTGATGTAGAAAATATCTTTTTCCGAGGTAAAGCCCAGGATCACCACCGGCTGCTTGCCTTGCTTCAAACAGGTTTTTGCCAGTCCGTAAAGCGGCGGCACGCCGACGCCCCCGCCGACTAACAGCACGCGTTTTTCCTCAAACGCTTCCGGTGTAAAGCCGTTGCCCAGACCCACTAAGCATTCCAGCATGGTTCCCGGCGGCTTTTGCGACATCTGTTTTGTTCCGAAACCGACGACCTTGTAAATCAGCGTCAGACCGTTTTCATTCCAATCGCAGATACTGATCGGACGCTTGAGATAGGCATTGTCAATCGTGACGTTGAGAAACTGACCGGGATGGGTGATCCAGGAAGAATCTCCCTCCAGCTCCATTTCAAACACCTGATCCGCCAGCTGCCAGTTGGAGATGATTCGGTATTGTTGTATACGCTCTTTCATAACTCCTCCTTAATTCTGATCTATGGTTGAAACACCCATTGTGATTTCTTCCAGAACATCCAGCAGGACATTGACCGTATCCAGAGAAGTAAAGACGGTCACGTTGTTTTCCACAGCGCACCGGCGGATCTGATAGCCGTCTTTGGAGGTGTTGGTGTCGCTGGAAGACAAGGTATTGAGGATGTAGGTGACATGACCCTTGCGGATGGAGTCCAGAATTTCTTCTGAACCCTCGGAAATTTTCTTCTTTTCACGGGTTTTGATGCCGTGCGCCTTCAACAGTTTCGCCGTGCCCGAAGTCGCTTCGATATTGAAGCCCAGATCGTAGAACCGGCGGACTAACGGAATTGCCCGCGCTTTGTCCTGATCGGCCAGCGTCACCAGCACCGTGCCGTAATTGACAACCCGCATGTTGGAGGCCTGCAGGGATTTATACAGGGCGCGGTTGAGCGAATCATCATAGCCGATCGCCTCGCCGGTCGATTTCATTTCCGGTGACAGGTAAGCGTCCAGACCGTGCAGCTTCGAGAAGCTGAAGGTCGGGCTCTTGACATAGAAGCGTTTTTTCTCAGCCATGACTTCCGTTGTAAAGCCTTGGTCTTTCAGGCTGCGGCCCAGCATCACTTTGGTTGCGATATTGGCCATTGGTATGCCCGTTGCCTTTGATAAGAACGGGACGGAACGAGAGGAACGCGGATTGACTTCAATCACGGACACCTCATCGTTTTCATCGACGATGAACTGGATGTTGAACAAGCCTTCGATGCCAATCGCCAGTCCCAGTTTGACCGTGTAGTCACGGATTGTCGCCTTGACCTGTTCACTTAAGGAGTATGGCGGATAGACGCTCATCGAGTCCCCGGAATGCACCCCGGTCGCTTCAACCAGCTGCATGATGCCCGGAATGAAGACGTCGTTTCCATCGCAGATCGCATCGACTTCGACTTCACAGCCATGGATGTACTTATCGACCAGCACAGGCTGATCCTTGTCAATTTTAACCGCCGTCGTCAGGTATTCGACCAGTTCTTCATCCTGATGAACGATCTGCATCGCCCGGCCGCCCAGCACATAGCTTGGGCGCACAAGCACCGGATAGCCGATCCGATTGGCCACCTGTAGGCCATCCTCAATGTTGGTCACAGCCTGACCTAACGGCTGCGGAATTCCGCATTCCGTGACCACTTTTTCAAATAAGTCGCGGTTTTCCGCCTTATCGATCGCCTCCGTGCCGGTGCCGATGATCGGAACATTGAGCTTGCTCAGACGATCGGCCAGATTGATCGCCGTCTGACCGCCCAGCGAAACGATGACGCCCTGCGGTTTTTCCAGTTCAATGACATTCATGACATCTTCGATGCACAGCGGTTCAAAGTACAGCTTATCGCTGATGGAGTAATCGGTCGATACGGTTTCCGGGTTGTTGTTGATGACAATCGCTTCATAGCCGGCCTGCTGGATCGCCCAGATGGCATGGACGGTCGAATAGTCAAATTCAACACCCTGACCGATGCGGATCGGTCCGGAACCCAACACGATGATCGACGGCTTATCCGTAACCGCGCTTTCATTTTCGTCTTCATACGTGGAATAGAAATACGGAACATAGGCGCTGAACTCGCCGGCGCAGGTATCAATCATCTTGTAGACCGGCATCAGTCCATGGTCTTTGCGCCAGGTGAACATTTCCAGTTCGCTCTTGCCCAGGATTTTGCCCAAGTATTGATCTGAGAAGCCCAAGCGCTTGGCGCGGCGGATATTGGCTTCGCATGGATCGGCTTTTACCCGTTCTTCCACGGCGATGATGTGATGGATTTTATCGAGGAAGAACGCGTCGATCTTGGTCGCGTCGTAGATCAGCATCATATCGACCTTCCGGCGGAACAGCTCGGCAATCGCATACAGCCGCTCATCCGTCGGGGTTTTGATGTTTTCCAGCAGCTGTTGGGTGGTGAAGCTGTCAAACTTCTCCAAATAGAGATGATCGACGCCGATTTCTAATGATCGCACCGCTTTCAAAAGACTTTCTTCCATGGTCCGGCCGATGCTCATGACCTCGCCGGTCGCTTTCATCTGTGTGCTCAGCGTGTGATCGGCCTTGGCAAACTTATCAAATGGGAAGCGTGCGATCTTGGTGACGACGTAGTCAATCGTCGGTTCAAAGGACGCCGGCGTATTGGCGATCGGAATTTCATCGAGCGTCAGGCCGACCGCAATTTTGCTCGAAACGCGCGCGATCGGGAAGCCGGCCGCTTTGGAAGCCAGCGCCGAGGAACGGGAAACCCGTGGGTTGACTTCGATGACATAGTAATCGAAAGAAAACGGATCAAGCGCAAACTGGACGTTGCAGCCGCCTTCAATTTTCAGTTCGCGAATCAAGCTTAGCGCCGCATTGCGCAGCAGCTGATATTCTTTGTTGGACAGCGTCTGACACGGCGCGACGACCATCGAATCGCCGGTATGCACGCCGACCGGATCAATATTTTCCATGCTGCAGATCACGATGGCCGTATCGTTGTGATCGCGCATGACTTCAAATTCAATTTCCTTATAGCCTTTGATCGACTTCTCGACCAGCACCTCATTGACCGGGGACAGCTTCAGCGCGTTCTTGCCCAGCGCCGTGACTTCCTCATCATCGTAAGCAAACCCACCGCCGGTGCCGCCGAGGGTGAACGCCGGTCTTAAGACGACCGGATAGCCGATTTTATTGGCAAATTCAACGACTTCTTCAATCGTGCGGGCTACGTAGGATTCCAGGCAGGGCTGCCCGATCCTCAGACACAGATCTTTAAACCGCTGCCGGTCTTCCGCCTGATCGATCGATTCAAAATCCGTACCGAGAATTTCGCACCGGCATTCTTCCAGCACACCTTTTTTCGCCAGCTGCATCGCCATGTTCAGGCCCGTTTGACCACCCAGGGTTGGCAGGATTGCGTCAGGGCGTTCCTTGCGGATGATGCGGGATACATATTCCAGCGTCAGCGGTTCCATGTAAACTTTATCCGCAATGTGGGTATCGGTCATGATTGTCGCCGGATTGGAATTGATCAGAATGACCTCATAGCCTTCCTCACGCAGCGCCAGACAGGCCTGGGTACCGGCGTAATCGAATTCGGCGGCCTGGCCGATGACAATCGGTCCGGAACCGATCACCAAGATCTTATGGATATCTTCTCTTTTCGGCATACTAACGGCCCTCCTTCATCGCTTCCATATGGCTGACAAACAATCCGAACAAGTATTTGGAATCCTCCGGCCCGGCTGAAGATTCCGGATGGTATTGGGTAGAGAAGATCCGATCTTCTTTAATCCGTAAGCCTTCCACGGTCTGATCGAGCAGATTGATATGCGTAATCTCAACCCGGGAATTCTCCAGTCCTTCGGTGCTGACGGCATAGCTGTGATTCTGCGAGGTAATTTCCACCTTGCCGGTCAACCGATTTTTAACTGGATGGTTGGCCCCGCGGTGGCCGAATTTCAGCTTGTAGGTTTTTAAGCCGTTGGCTAAAGCAATCAGCTGATGTCCCAGACAGATGCCGAAAATCGGCTTTTTCCCCTGCAGCCGGCGGATCAGGTCGATGACCTCAGGAACATTTTCCGGATCGCCCGGCCCGTTGGAGAGAAAGATGCCGTCCGGATTGAGCGCCAGGATCGTTTCAAACGAGGTGTTGTAAGGAACAATCGTCACATTGCAGCCATAGCGGTTCAGTTCACGGATGATGTTGTATTTGATCCCGCAGTCGATGGCGACGACATTAAAGCGCGGATTGGCACAGCGGGAATACCATTTTTTCTTACAGGAAACCCGCGCGACCAAATCTTTGGGCGCCGAATACGCCGCCAGCTTGGCCATCGCATCTTCATGCGTCACGTCAGCATCGCAGATCAGCCCCAGCATGGCTCCCTCATCCCGCAGAATCCGCGTCAGCCTGCGGGTGTCCAGATGCGTAAGCCCCGGCACGTCATTTTCTTCCAGCAGCTCATTGAGCGTTTTGGTATAACGGAAGTTGCTTGGCTTGTCGTTGTATTCGCGCACGATCAGCCCTTTCGGTCCGATCAGCTTGGATTCATAATCTTCATCAATGATGCCGTAATTGCCGATCAGCGGATAGGTCATCACGACGATCTGTTCGGTGTAGGAGGGATCGCTGAGGATCTCCTGGTAACCGACCATCGATGTGTTGAACACCAATTCGGCAATGACCTCCCGATCGCTGCCGAAACCCTTGGCCGCCAGCTCAACACCGTTCTGCAAGACTAATTTCCGATTCATATTTATAGCCCCTCTCTGTATACGATCTGTCCATCCGTCACGTTCATCACACAACGGCCCATTGCCCACCAGCCTTCAAAGGGTGTGCTTTTGCCTTGGGAAACGAAGGTTTTCGGATTGATTTTTTCTCGCTTGTTTAAATCGAAAACCGCCAGGTTGGCTTTTTCAAAATTCACAATTTCACCGCCCTCAATCCCGAAGAGATCCGCGCAGTTAAAGCTCATTAACTCAAAGCAGCGCTCTAAGGTCAGCTTGCTGGTCTTGACCAGATAGGTATAGATCAGCTCAAAAGCGGTTTCCAGTCCGACGATGCCCATCGCGCTGCCCTGCAGGCCTTTGCCTTTCTCTTGGGCGCTGTGGGGCGCGTGGTCGGTTGCGATCATATCGATCGTCCCGTCCAATAAGCCGGCGATCAGAGCTTCCTGATCCGCCTTGGAGCGCAGCGGCGGATTCATTTTAAACCGTCCGTCGTCCGCGGTGATATCGTCCTCGCACAAAAGCAGATGATGCGGCGTAACTTCACAGCTGACGGAAACACCGCGCTTTTTCGCCTGACGCACCAGCTCGACGGATTCCTTGCAGGAGATGTGGCAGATATGATATTGACAGCCGGTTTCTTCGGCTAAGCGCAGATCCCGCTCAATCTGACGGTATTCGCTTGCGCTGCTGATGCCTATTAACCCCAGTTCTTCTGCTTTGCGGCCTTCATGGATGCACGCGCCTTTCGCGATCAGACTTTCATCTTCACAATGCGCGACGATCAGGCAGTTGTTGCGTTGAGCCGCCAACATTGCCTCGCGCATCATCGCCTCGTCCTGCACCCCCTTGCCATCATCCGAAAAAGCGATGACCTCCGCAGCTAACGCATCGAAGTCGACCAGCTCGCCGACGCCTTTCTGTCCCTTTGTAATCGCCGCATAGGGAATGACCTGAACTTTAGCGTCATAGTGAATCCGTTCCTGCTGGATTTTCAGGTGTTCCAGACTGTCCGGCACCGGATTGAGGTTGGGCATCGCCATGATCGTCGTATAGCCGCCCTTGGCCGCGGCCAGCGTACCCGACGCGATGGTTTCTTTATATTCAAAACCTGGTTCGCGCAGATGAACATGCGGATCGATCAGTCCCGGAGCGATCAATAAGCTGGAAGCGTCGATGATTTCATCCACATCCTCGGCGGTTAAATCAATCTGATCCGCCACGGTTACCCGTCCGAAATCATCCACCAGCACATCCATTTTGCGGATTTTGCCGCGGTACAGCACATCGCCGTTCTGCATTAAAAAACTCATTTATCGTCCCTCCATCGCCCATTTCAGCACAGCCATCCGAACGAAAACGCCGTTGTTGATCTGTTTGAAGATACGCGACTTATCGCATTCGACAACCTCATCGGCGATTTCCACGCCGCGGTTAAACGGCGCCGGATGCATAATGATCGCGGTTTCCTTCATCCGTTTGACCCGTTGGGCGGTCAAGCCGTATTTTTCATGATATTCCTGCTTGCTTAAAGACATCGCCTGTTCGTGCCGTTCATGCTGAACACGCAGAAGCATAAGGATGTCCATTTCCTGTACAGCCTGATCAAAATCGATGTAATCGTACTGCGGATCGCGGTATTCTTCCGGACCGCTGATCACACACTGCATCCCTAAACGCTGCATCACCTCAATGTTGGTATGCGCGACGCGGGAATACTTGACATCGCCGACAATCGCGATTTTTAAGCCCTCAAACCGGCCGAACTCCTGCCGTATGGTCAACAGGTCGAGCAAAGACTGCGTCGGATGATCTTTTTTGCCATCCCCGGCATTGAGAATCGGAATTTGAACGCGGCCGAGCAGTTGTTTGTAATACTCATCTTCCCGATCCCGGATTACCAGCGCATCCAGCCCGAAGCTTTCAAACGTCTTAACGGTGTCATAGAACGTTTCCCCCTTCTGCATTGAGGACGCCTGCGCGTTGAAGTTAATCACTTTCATGCCCAGCTTTTCTTCCGCCGTATTGAAGCTGTACTGCGTCCGGGTAGACGGTTCAAAAAACAGATTGGCAACGAGTTTCCCTTTTTCACTGTCCACAAATTGACCCTGACGGCAAAGCTCCGCCACATCCAGAATATGCTGGATCTTGGCAGTGGAAAGCGAACTGAGTTGAAGCAGATCGTTCATCATGGTTCCTCCATTTCCATAAAAAAAGCCTTCAAAAAAACAGGCTTTTGAAGGTTACACGAAAAGAGCACAGAAATCTTAAGTTTTGTGTATGCCTTCTTAGTGTCGCTGCACTAAATTAAAGCCATGAATATTATACCGCAGTTTTCAGATCAGCACAAGCTCCTCAGTTCAATCCAAACGCAAAACTGTTCAAGCGCAAAGGGGATGATCAGAATCCGATTCCGTTCAGGCATAAACTTGGATGCCGACTGACTTCGATTTAACAAAAGACAGCCCCTTTTGCGAGCCGCCTGAGGGGAAGGACTGTTTATTGAGTCTTCTTTTTATTCTGTTCACAAAAACAAATTGAATTCCTTTGCTTTCAGCACAAGCAAACAAAAAGAAATATTCAGGGAATGCCAATGACCCCGGCGCAGATCCTACAAGCTATAAGTCCTTCAATATCTGGTTTCTTTATTCTTATTTTAGAGCTGCGGACTTTGGGTGATTCCGCTTTTCTCATGCATTCTGCTTCCTGTTTATTCTGCAAAACTGAAACAAAATATTTTTTCTTATTCACTGCGGTCAGCGACTTAGGCATGACTTGTTCCCGCTTCATTCTATCCCTACCCGATCAAACCCATCAGAACCAGCAGGATCCCATCCGCCGCGGCAAGCATCAGCGTATTTCCGCCGAATCGGTAAGATTTTCCCTGCTCGATATCCCGATGCAGTTTATCCTGTTCGATCATCAGCCAGATGATATTGATCAGCAAATAGGGTAAAAGAATGATCACCTGAAAAGCCGCCTGCGGAGAATTGTGTTTTACTGAGCCTGAAACACCGCCGATGATCAAGATTGCAGCCGCCAGAATAACGGCCGTCAGAAAAAAGACGGTGATGCCTATGCCGCCGCGTACTTTCTGCGGATACTGGGGATCCCGGTAAAGCCGGTTTCGGTATTTCAAATTCACGGTAATGATTGCCAGACCCAAGCAAAACAGATAAGCGATAAACAAAAGCAGCGACAGATCGGATGAAATCCAGCTTTCCAACACGCCGGTCAAGATCGAGAATCCCAGCGTATCCAGCAAGATCATCATCGCCAGAGCCGCCGTCATCTCACCCAGAACTTCCTGGTCATAAGGGGCATGCGGATCATAACCGGACAACAGCGAATAGTCATGGCTGCGCAGACAAAAAGACAGTGCAAAATAGATGGATGTCGCGATTAAGACAAACACGAAGCGAAAACCATAGCGGCCGAAAGCCGCCGTCCAACTGGACGTTTTTTGGACAAGGCTGAGAAAATAGATTAGATTCACGGCCAGAACCGCAGCGTACAGCACCGTCAGCCTGCGCGTATCCATCGGCTTCGCCGGATGCTGGACATCGTCCAGCAGTTCATTCATGTCGACTCCAAAAAGCTTTCCGATTTGTTTTAAGGCCGAAACATCCGGCTCATTCTTATCCCGTTCCCAATTCGATACGGCCTGCCGGCTGACCGACATTCGATCCGCAAATTCCTGCTGGGTCAGCTTTTTCTCACGGCGCAGCTGCGCGATTTTTTCTCCGAGTGTTTTCATTGGGGATCACCTCAACTCCAATTTTAGAAGGAAGCTTCAATTTTGTCACGCAACGTTTTCTTGCATTGCTTCAAAAGCCTTGGCTTTAAGCTTTTTCAGTCCCTCAAGACGAATTTCATCCAATTGCTGAGCACTCAGTGTTCCAGCCTGATACAGCCGCAAATATTCCTTGGAAACGTCGCTGTCAAAGATCAGCACGTCATCCGAATTGATTGTCACTTCAATCCCCGCCGCTTTGAAGGCGGCGATCGGATGCCGGGCCAGCGAAGGCACCCGGCCTAAAAGATAGTTGCTGGACGGCGTCAAATTCAGACGCACCTGTCTTGCTTTCAGATAGGCCATCACCGCCGGATCTTGGGCTGCGGCAAGGCCATGCTGAACCTCGTCCAGATCCAGACAGTCAACCGCCTTCTGCACATCCATCGCGCTGCCCCATTCACCGACATGCGCCTTCAGCACCCAGCCGCTTTGGCGGGCGCGGCGATAGATCGGAATAAAATTCTCAATCGGCTGGGCGTTTTCATCACCATACAGATCCAATGCATAAAATTCCGGCCGATCCCAAAACGGCGCCAGTTTTTCCATCAGATAATCAATTCCGCAATGCCGCGACATCCCTACCTGAAACCGCAGTTCTATCTGCGGCGCCACCGCTTGTCTGACGGCATCCCAGCTGCTGAGCAGATTCTGAATGTCGCCTTGATAAAAATGCTTTAACGCCCAGACATCCTCACCGATTTCCAGCACCTGTACGCCATCCTTGACAGCCTGGCGCAGCGTCGCTTCCAACATGATCAGCCGGCCGCTGCGGCCGCCGAAATGGGCATTGATCTGCTTTTGGCTCCATTGATCCATCTCTGCCATGGAAGCCAGCGGCTGCGTTACCGGATCAATCTGAATTCCGCAGTTCTCCCTGATCCACTTGCGGTCACCGCCGAGCATGAAATGATTGTGCAGATCGGCTTTCGGCACCTTCCGCAAGGCCGCTAAATCCTGACGCTGCAGGGCCTCGATAAATAATCCTGAATCCTGATTCATATTTTTTCCTCAATTTCTTTGACTTTATTATACGAAAGAAAATTCACTTCGTCAAAATTGCCCGGTATGCTTCCAAAATTTTCCGCTTTGGATTTCTGTGATTTTTTCCTGGAGTGCAGTCATTTTTTTCAGACCATGATCAGCTTGCTGTTCCACTTTCCTTTCTGTATCCATACTTATAAAGCCCGTAAGCAAAGGCTTTGCGAATTCTGCACGGGCAAAGGTTAGGTAAGAGTTATCGCCGCAAATAAGCGAAGCTTGTAAAACTCGACCGCGGACGCTTGTAATTTGCCAAACGACTCGATATAATTTTGATATTCAACGATGCTTTGACTTTCAAATCGATTTTAAAAAGCAGACGTCAGCGCTGCTGCAGCACAGGGGGAATCTGCCATGAAAAGCAATTCGGTTAATAATGTGATGTTTGAGCTGTCCGTCAGCCAACAAAATATCTGGAATTTGGAACAGGCTCTGCCCAACACCCCGATCAACAACATCTGCACAACCTTACTGATTGAACAGATTTTTGACGGTGAAGCGCTGCAGCGAGTGCTCAATGCAGTCATCATGCATGATGAAACGCTGCGGATGCGCTTAGTCTTAGAGGGAAACGAACCGCGGCAGTTTTTTGCTCAGCCGCAGACGCAGCGCTTTCCGCTTTTTGATTTTACCCACAGCGATGAAGAGGGACTAAACAACTGGGAAGAAACTGTTACCCGTCAGCCGATGACGCTGATCGACAGTCCGCTGATCCAGTTTTATTGTTTTCAAACGGGAGAGAACAGCGGCGGTCTGCTGATCAAAGCGCATCACTTGATCTCGGATGGCTGGACGCAGGTTCTGCTCAGCAACCGGATCGCCCGTTTATATCTAAAAGCGCTGGACCAGGAAGAACTGGAGGAAGAACCGCTGACGCCGTATCGCGAGCATCTGCGCAGCGAACAGATTTATCTCAGTTCCTCCCGCTGCCGCCAGGACCGGGCTTTCTGGGCTGAAAAGGCGCCGCAGATGACTGAATCGCTGGTGCTTAAGGAAGCGGCCTCTCCCCAGCTCAGCCGGATCGGCCAGCGCCGAACCTACATGCTCTCTGAAAAACTGGGCTATCAGATCCATGCTTTCTGCACGCAGCAGCGCCTGGCGCCCTTTTCCGCGATGATGCTGGCGCTGGCGGTCTTTCTCAGCCGCTTAAGCCATGAAAAGAAACTGACGATCGGCGTTCCGGTGATCAACCGGGCTACCTTCGCGGAAAAACAGGCCAGCGGAATGTATGTCAGCACCCTGCCGTTTCCCTGTGAGATCGATGAAAACTGGACGCGCGATGCGTTTTATCAATATCTGACCGACAGCTGGCTTACGCTGCTGCGGCATCAAAAATATCCGCTGACAGAAATCCTGCGCTTGGTCCGGGCAGAAAATCCGCAGACCCAAAGCCTGTTTCGGATCGCCCTGTCCTATCAGAATTCAAGGGTGTACCGCAGTGAAAAAGCCGCGGTGCGCTTTCAGGGACGCTGGCATTACAGCGGCTGGCAGAATGAAGATTTATGCCTGCATTTGAGCAACCGTGAGGATGTTCACCAGTTTATGATCGACTACGACTATCTTTCCCAGCTGTTCATGCCTTCGGAAATTGACCTGATCCATCAATGTTTGATGGAAATCTTAAAGGATGCGCTGAATCATCCGGAAAAACCGCTGTGGAAGTTAGGCCTGCTTCAGGAGCCGCAGGAAAACAAAGTTTTGTTTCAGTTCAACGCGATTCCGGCTGCACCGCTGCCGGAAAGTTCCTTAACCGCACGTTGGCAGCGGATTGTCCGTGAATCAGCTCAGCGGGCGGCCTGCATTGAAGCGGGAAATCGGATTCGTTATGATCAGCTGGATCACCAGGCCCGTCAGCTGGCCGGAGCCCTCGCCCAACAAGTTCCAGCGGGTTCCCGTATTGTTTTATTGATTGAGCGCAGCAGCGCGTTATTGACCGCGATGGTCAGTGTCTTTCTGCATCAGAGCTTGTGGATTACCCTCGATCCTTCCCAACCGGTTTCCCGAATTCAAGATTTGCTTACGCAGAGCAAACCTGATCTGATTCTGGCCGATCCTGATCTGGCGCAGAAGCTGGATCCGCAGAAGCAATGGCGCTGGCTTACCCCTTCTGCTCAGGCTGAGAAACTGACGTTGGACCAAGAGCTCGGCAACGATGCCTATATTCTTTATACCTCCGGCACTACCGGCAATCCCAAGGGCGTCCGGGTCGGTCAGACAAGCCTGTTGAATTTCATCGAAAACATGGCATCCGTCTACCCTCAGAAAGCGGTCTTGTCGATCTGCAATCCGGCTTTTGACGCCTTCTTGATCGAGAGCCTGGGTGCTTTGCTGAATGGGCGAACGATTGTGATCGCCAATGATCGGCAGGCCTTGGATCCCCAGGCGCTGGCGCAGCTGATCCGCAGCTATGGCGTCGGCATGATTTCCACAACGCCATCCCGGCTTCAGGCGTATCTCTACAACGCAGCCTTCCGTCAGGCGGTCAAAAGTCTGGACTGCCTCTTATGCGGGGGTGAGAAATTCCCAGCCGCTTTGCTGCAGCAGCTGCAGCGGTTAACCCTGGCAAAAATATATAATCAATACGGGCCGAGTGAAGCGACGATCGGCGTCAGTCTGAAACAGCTGAATCAATGCCGTCAGATCACGGCCGGCAAGCCGATGCCAGGCTGTCAGCTGTACGTTCTCGATCAGCACCAACAGCCGCTGCCCTGGGGACTGACCGGTGATCTGTATTTGAGCGGCGTTTGTCTGGCTCGTGGTTACGATGACAATCCGACCCTCACCTCGCAGTGTTTTATCGATCATCCGTTTATCTACGGGCAGAAGCTCTACCGTACCGGTGATCGGGCCTGTTGGACGGAAGAGGGGGAAATTGTAATCGCCGGGCGCAGTGATGAACAGATTAAACTCAACGGCTGGCGCATTGATCCGCAGGAGATTGCCGATCTGTTATGCCGCAGCACCCCTATCCGCAGCGCGGCCGTTGTCCGCTGGCCGCAGTTTCAAGGGCTGTGTGCCTATTACGTCAGCGATGAGCCGTATCCTGAAGCGCAGCTGCGCCAGGCTTTGGCTGATAAGCTGCCCCCGATCATGATTCCCACTTTCTTTATTCCGCTCTCCGAACTGCCGATGACCTCCAACGGCAAGCTGGACCGCAAACGGCTGCCGCAGCCGCAGCGCTCGGCCGACAGCGTACTTACGCCGCAGACCGACTTGCAGCGCTGGCTGTTAGAAGCCTGTCAGACGCTTTTGGAACAGCCGCAGATGCAGTTAGACAGCGATTATTTTGCGATGGGCGGTGATTCGCTTAAAGCGATGGAGCTGATCACCCGAATTGAGGAACATTGCGGCGTGCGGTTCAGCGTAGCTGATTTCTATCAATACCGCACCGTCCAAGCTCTGGCCTGCGCCCTAGAAGGCAGCCCATCAGCGCGCCAATCCGAAGCGAAAGGGCAGAAGGCTCCTGAATTGGCCGATTATCCGCTGACCTTCCAGCAGCAGGCAATCTACACACAGCTGCTGATGAATCCCAAGCAGGACAGCTATCACATGCCTGGATTGTTTTTGCTTCCCGATGACATTGATTTACAGCGGCTGAAACAGGCGCTCCGGCAGTTAGTCGCGGAAGAAGAAACGCTCAGGACCTCCTTTCATGAAGTGGAAAATGAGATCCGGATGCGGATTGCACAACAGGCCGAGCTGAACATCACGGAGAAGGTTTGGGATGAGGGCCTTGATCCGATGACTTTAATTCGGCCGTTTGACCTGCAGAAAGCGCCCTTAATGCATGTGACGCTGCTGCTTGGGCAAAACCGCCGGGGTTTATGGATCGATACACATCATCTGATCAGCGACGGTTTGTCAACCTTGTTGATCCTGCGTAAGCTGGATCGAGGAATGAGGAATGAAATATCTCCGGCTTTGCCGCTGAGCTATAAAGATATCAGCTGGGCGCAAACGCAGCAGGACACGCAGGCGGCGCTGGCTTACTGGAAAAACGCATTGGCCTCAGTCCGTGAGAAAAGCCTGCTGCCAACCGACAAAGGGCTGGAAAAACAAGGGGAGAAAGGGGCTCGGGAACAGCTTGATTTTGATCCAGCGCTGGCTGCGGCCATCCTGCCCTTCGTCAAGCAGCATCAAATCACGCCCGCGGTTTTCTTTGCCAGTGCCTTCTTCGTGCAGATCACCCGTTGGACTGGCATTGAAATGAGCTGCGTCGGAATGCCGGTCAGCGGCCGCAGCCGCCGTGAATGGATGGAAGTGCCGGGCTTGTTCATGCACACACTGCCCTTAGCCGCTGAAATTTCTCCGGAAATGACCGTTTCCCAGCTGTTGAAGCAGGTGCAGACAAAGCTGATCGAGATGCAGGATCACCAAGAGGTTTCCCTGGAACAAATCCTGCGCCAGCTGCCGCGTTCGCAAAGTGTTGAAGGTCATTCGCTGTTTGAGATGATGTTTTCGATGCGGCCGATTCCAGACGGTGCCTTTACGCTGCAGAACCAGCCGTTGGTCTGTCTGCCGATTGAGGATGGGTTAAGCAAATTTGCTTTAACCCTGGAAATCATTCAGACAAAAACCGGTTGGCAGGCGCAGATGGAATATCGCTTAAGCCAATATCGCAAAGCGACCGTTCAGCTCTATCTGCGCAGCTTTCAGGCGTTGTGCAAGGCTTTTTTGGAAGACGCGGATCAGCCGCTGTCGCAGCTGAGCTGTCTGGCTGAGTCGGATCGCTGGCAGCTGTTGGAAAAACCGAACCGGCTGCGGGTGCCCTATTGGGATCTGCCGTTAGACGAACAGATTGCGCTGCTGGCCAACGCCAAACCGGAAGCGGCGGCGCTTGTCTGCGGCACTCAACGAATAACCCGCCGTCAGCTGCAGCAGAAAGCAATCCAGATCGCAGGACTGCTCAGGGAGGTCAAACCGAGCAGTAAAATCGGTCTGCTTGCGCACCGCTCCGATACCCTGATCGCCGCGATGCTGGCGATCATGCATACCGGCTGTGCGTATGTGCCGCTGGATCCGCAGTTTCCGGATTCGCGGATCGCGACGATGCTCCAACAGGCGGAGGCTGCGGCCGTGCTCGCTGAACCTTCGCTGATTCAGCGCATCGAAGCAAAATTTCATCCGATCGCTCTGATCGTAAAGGATTCCCCCGCCGGCTGGATAAATAACCCTGTACGTTCTATGGAAGACGATCATTATGTCTTATTCACTTCCGGCTCGACCGGCAAGCCCAAAGGCGTGCGGATCACCCACCGCAATACCGCGGCGTTTCTGGAATCCATGCGTCCGCTCATTCAAGCCTGTGATACAGTTCTGTGCTCCACCAATCCGGTGTTCGATGTGTTCTTAACGGAAAGCTTAGTGCCGCTGGCCTTGGGACAGACTGTCGTCATGGCCCAGGATGAAGAAACCCTGCTGCCATGGAAGCTGGCGGAGCTGATCCAAAAAGAACATTGCGAGCTGATTCAGTTCACACCGACCCGTATGCAGATGAATCTGGCCGATGCTGCCTTCTGCGCCAGCTTGGCTCAGGTCAAGGTCATCATTCATGTCGGCGAAGTTCTCTCACCGCTCACCGTTGCCAAAACCAAAACGCTGACGCAGGCGCGGATTTATAATTGCTACGGACCGACAGAAACCACCGTCTATGCCTCCGCTAAAGAGGTTTCCCACTCCGCCGTGACGATCGGTCAGCCGCTGGCCAACATGCAGATTGAAATCTTAGATTCCACGGGAAACCGCTGTCTGCCGATGCAGACCGGACAATTGTGGATCGGCGGCGAAGGCGTGGGGCCGGGTTATCTGAACAATCCGGAAGCTACCGCCGCAGTTTTCTGCCCGCGGCAAAATCAGAAGTGGTATAACAGCGGCGATCTGGCGCGCGTCAACAGCGACGGCGAACTGGAATATGAAGGGCGCCGGGACAGTCAGATCAAATTCAACGGCCATCGGATTGAATTGGAAGAAATTCAGTCCGTGCTGCTGCAGCAGTCCCAATATCGCGATGCGATCGTGATCGCCGAACAGAAAGACGGCGAAGTCTGTGCGCTGCATGGCTTTGTTCTGAGTGATCAGCCAGTCGATCCTGATTGGGTCCAACCGCTGCAGGCTCAGCTGCCTGCCTATATGATTCCGGCGACCTTAACGGCGCTGAAACAGCTGCCGCTGACCGCTTCCGGCAAAGTTGACCGCCAAGCCTTAAGTCAACAGATTCCTATATTGCAGCCGGCCCAGGTTCCTGCAGTGCCGCAGGAAGATGAGCTAAGCGGCTTGTGGCGGCAGATTCTGAAAGTTCCAGTCCTTGATCCGGATCGTTCCTTCTTTGATCTGGGCGGCAGCTCGCTGCAGGCGTTGATGTTATTGACG
>NZ_HE998567.1:981736-1016597 GCF_000327285.1 Holdemania massiliensis AP2
TTATTGACGGAATATTACCGCCGCGACTGGCCGATGACGCTGGAGGAATTCTACCGCAGCCCTTCGCTCAACCAGCAGCGTCTGCTGCTACGGCAGGCCGCTGAACTGGCTGTCACACCAGAAAGTTTCACACCGCAGAAAATAACGCCGGCCGTTCAGGCACCGGTCAATCTGGATGTCGTGTTAATCAGCGGCGGCAGCGGCTACTTTGGTCTGCATCTGATCCAGGCGCTCTTTGACCTGAAACTTTCTTCCCGGATCTTTGTTTTAAGCCGGCAGGACCGCAGCGTTGTTTTCGAGAAAGCTGCGCAGCTTTTAGGTCAGGACTGGGTTACGAAACATCAGGCCAAACTCGTTTGTCTGAAAGCCGATCTGCACGATCCGCAGCTGGGACTTTCAGCCTCGGCCTACGCGCTGATCACCTCCCAGATCACCTGTGTCATTCACAGCGCGGCTGAGGTTCGTCACTATGGACAGCGTGAACAATTCCTGCGCGCCAATGTCGAAGCCACCGAAACGATGCTCGCCGCCGCACGCCAGGCGCATGTGCCGTTCATCCATGTTTCAACGCTTAGCTTATGCGGTACAGTTTTAAAAGCTCAGCCGCAGCAGCCGGCGGTCTTTACTGAAACGGATCTGGACATCGGACAAAACTGGCAGGATAATCTTTACATCGAATCCAAGTTTATGGCTGAGCAGCGTGTGCTGGCGGCCCGCGATGAAGGTCTGCCGGTGCGGATTCTGCGCTTAGGCCGCTTAGTTGGACGTCACACCGACGGTCAGTTCCAGCTCGCTTACCAAGACAACGCGTTCTGGCGAATTTGCCAAGGACTGCTTCAGGTCGGGATGCTGCCGGCGGCATTGGCTGAGATGTCAGTAGAAGTGAGCGCCGTAGACGAATGCGCCCGGGCTGCCGCTTTGATCTGTACGACAACGCTGTGCGTCGCGCATCTGGCCAATCCCCATCCGCTGACGTTTAAAGAAATTTTCTACGATCTGCCGCAGGTCAGCGACGCCCAGTTTCAGCAGCAGCTGAAGACAAAGCAGAAACACGACGCGCTGTTAGGCAGTCTGATTGAAGAAATGAACGCGCTGCAAAAACAGCCGCCGCAGATTCAGGCCGACTGCACGCTGACCTTGAATGCCCTGCGTCAGGTTGAATTTACGTGGAGTATCCCCGATCCGGACAAGGAACTGCGCAGCCATCGATCAAAGCGAGGTGAAAGCGAATGATTTCCAATACGGCTTTAATGACGTTTTACATTTCCATCATCGGTCTGGTGATGATCATCTCCCGCAATCTCAGAACCAACCGCTCCCATCTGATCAATAAGATTTATGCGTTCTTAGCCTTGGCGCTGATCGAATGGATGATAGCGCTGATCGGCATGCGCTTTTCACGCCCGGATGATCAGATCGCACTTTATTTTTGGGATGCACTGTCCAATCTCGGCGTTTCTCTGACCCCGGTGCTGTCGCTTCTGATTGCGATTGTCTTTGTCCGCCATTACGCCCGTCTGCCAAAAAAGACGGCCTGGCTGTTTGTCATTCCGCTGCTGACCAACATCATGATCTGGACCAATCCGCTGCACCATCTGCATTACCGGCAGTTCAGTGTAATTGCCAGCGAAGTGGTGTTCGGGCCGTACATGCTGATCAGCGGCGGCTACAGTTATCTATGCATGCTGCTGTCCATTCTGATCATCATGAACTTTGCTTTTAAAAGTCATAACTCACTGTATATGCGCCAAGCTCTGCTCTTTTCGCTGGGCAACCTGATTCCCTTTGCCGTCAGTATGCTGGCGACGTTCAAGATTCTCAACCTGAGCATTGCGGCGACGCCGATCAGCTTTGTCTTTACGGTAATCTTTCACGGCATCGCGATTGAAAGGCTGAATTTTCTCAACATCACCCCGATTGCCACCCAGCACATCCTCGATTGGATCTCCGATGGTTATCTGATCCTCAGCGATACCGGTCTGGTGCTCAATTACAATCAGCCGTTTGCGGATATCTTCGGACAACGCTGCGGGATTCTGGTCAACCGCTCGCTCAAGGACATTCAGATTCCGGAAGACAACGCCGCCCAGACCGCGATCCGCAATCTGATCAGCTCGGTCGATTCCGCCCGCGACAGCGGCAGTACGATCGTTTATGAACAATCGATTGTCAACGGTGGTCAGATGTATTACTACATGGTCGAAATCACACCATTAAAGATCGACGATACCATCGCCGGCTTCAGCGTCATCTATAAAAATGTCACGACGCTCAAGGAAAGCATGCAGAAGCTGCAGAAATCCCAAAAACAGATGATGGAGCGCGAACGGCTGGCAACCCTGGGACAGATGGTCGGCGGCATCGCGCACAATCTGAAAACACCGATCATGTCGATTTCCGGTGCGCTCAGCGCGATGGAGGACCTGGTGCGTGAATGTGAAGAAAGCTTCGGCGATCCGGAAGTCACAGCCGCCGATTATCGTGAAATCAGCGGTGAAATGACCGACTGGATTCGCCGCTGCAAGGACTCCTGCGCTTACATGTCGGATATCATCACGGCCGTCAAGGGTCAGGCTGCCAACATGAACGCCTCGGAAAAAGTGGCGTTTACCGCAGAAGAGCTGATCCGTCGGACAACGCTGCTGATGCGGCATGAATTAACCGTCAGCGGCTGCCGCCTGATCACCGACAACCAGACCGCACCGACCGTCTTGCTGCACGGCGACATCAACAATCTCGTTCAGGTCGTCAACAACTTCGTCGCCAATGCGATCGACGCCCAGCTGCCCGAAGGCGATCACACGATCACACTGACTGTCAAGGAGCAGCAGGGCAATCTGATTTTAACGGTCAGCGATCATGGCAGCGGCATTCAGGACAGCGTCCGCCGGCATTTGCTCAACGAAATGGTCACGACCAAAGGAGCGGCCGGGGCAGGATTGGGCATCTATATGTCCAAAGCGCTGATTCAGGGCAAATTTGATGGCGAGCTGTGGTTTGACGACAACCCCGGCGGAGGGGCGGTCTTCGGCTTTACCATTCCGCTTTCTTCCGAAACTGTGGAAGAAAGCGCAGACATTCAGGAAAGGAGGGATTGGGCTTGAGAAAAAATCGCAAAGGCGCCGTTTCCAACGAGTTTCGGCTGTTGGTTCTCGATGATGATGAAATGATCACCCTGGCGCTGCGTTCTTATTTTCAGGGCAGCGGCTATCAAGTAGAGATCGAAAGCGATCCGCTGAAAGCCATTGAACGTGTCCGGCAGGAACATTTTGATATCCTGCTGCTGGACTTTCTGATGAGTCCGATCTGCGGCGATAAGGTCGTCGAACAAATCCGGCAGTTTAATCATGAACTGTTCATTATTCTTCTGACAGGACATAAGGATCTGGCGCCGCCGGTCAAGACGATCCGGGAATTGGATATTCAGGGTTATTATGAAAAAAGCGACAAATTCGACCAGCTGGAGCTGCTTGTCGAATCGTGTGTGAAATCCATTCGGCAGATGCGCACAATCCGCAGCTATCGCGACGGCTTAGGCGAAATCGTTGCCGATATGCCGCTTTTAGTGGAAGAAAAAAATTTGTCGCAGCTGATCCCGCTGATCGTCAGTCAGACCCGTTCACTGACCCGGCAGGATAATGTCTTCGTGCTGCTCAATCCGTTAACCGTACCACAGGTCAGTGAGAAGCTGACGTTAGTCTCCTCCTTGATGCTCAGCGGCAGCGGCGATTATTCGCTCGATGCGACGCAGTTCATGAAACGGCATTTTCCCCGCTTTCTGCCGCTGATCCAGGCCGCCAAGCTGCAGGGAACAGCCGCGCTGCAGGATCAGCAGCTGGTGCTGCCGCTAAAGGATGAGAACGAACAGTTTCTCGGCGTGATCGGCGTTGACTTTGATGAATTGCCGTCCGCCACGGTCATCCAGCTGATGGAAGCCTATGGTCACCAGGCTTCCTCGGCAGTCGCCAGCACCTATCTGCATACGCTGCTGCAGGACAAAAACAAGGAACTACTGGAAACCAATCAGCTGTTGAAAGAAAACTACATGCAGACGATCACCGCGGTGCGGTTAATGGTCGAAGCCAAGGATATCTATACCCGCGGTCATTCCGACCGCGTCAGCTATTATACGCTGCTTTTGGCCCGCCGGCAGATCAGCGACAAAGACCAGCTGGAAAAAATCCGTCTGGCCGGCCTGTTCCATGATGTCGGCAAGATCGGCGTGCCGGATTCCATTTTAAGCAAACGCGGCCCGCTGGATGAAGAAGAATATCAAGCGATCCGGCGGCATTCGGCGCTGGGTTATGAAATTTTATCGACGATGTCGTTCTTCCAGGATATCGCTAAGATTGTGCGCAGCCATCATGAACGCTGGGATGGTCAGGGCTATCCGGATCATCTGTCCTGTACGGCGATTCCGCTGGCTTCGCGGATGATCGCCGTCGCCGATGCTTTTGACGCAATGACCTCATTTCGCTCCTACCGCAGCTGTTTGTCGATGGAACAGGCCCGCGCAGAGCTGATCCGCAACAAAGGCACGCAATTCGACCCGCAGCTGGTCGATGAGTTTCTGGAAATTCTGCAGGGCTATGATGAAATTCGTTCCCAACTGGAATGGACTTTCCATGAGCTTTAGAAAGGAGATGTCCTGATGCGAACTTATCCGAACTATCCCGCTGACACTTACCCTACTTTCCGGTGTTATCTGGAAGGCATCAAAACCCAATTTGGCGCGCGGGATGCGATTGTCAGCTTCTCCCCTCGGGGTGAACGCTTCAGCCGCACCTACAAGCAGCTGGCGGAAGACGTGCAGGCGCTCAGTGAAGCGTTTCGGCTGTTTCTGCCGGAAGGCCATGCCGCGATTCTCAGTGAAAACAGCTACGGCTGGCTGATCACCTATCTGGCGCTGATCCTCAGCGGCCGCACCGCCGTCTGTATGGATACCGAGCAGCCGGAAGAAATTTTAACCGAAATGATCCGGCACACAGACTGCACCACCGTCTTTGTTTCCCCGGCCTTCCTGCCTTTGACTGACTCGCTGCGGCACCAATGTCCCAAGCTGCAGAAGGTTCTGCGGCTGAGCTACGATGAAGACGACAGTTTAAAAGCACTGTGGCTGAAAGGTTTGACGCTGGTCCGCGAACATCAGGGCGACTGGTCTTTTCCTGATCATGACGGCAGCTTCACGGCCTCGATTGTCTACACCTCCGGTACGACCAGCGTTTCCAAACCGGTCATGCTGAGTGAAGCCGGGATTCTGCTCAATGCCGCCGACTCGATGCGCTTAGTCAGCATCGCGGATACGATGTATACCTCCCTGCCCTTCTATCACACTTACGGTCTGACCTGTTCGGTCATCAACATTCTGCTTCATGGTTCGACGCTGTGCATTAACGGATCGTTGAAAACCATGCTTCGGGATTTGAAGACCTTTGCGCCGGAAAACATGATGGCCGTTCCGCTGATCGTTGAAATGATGCACCAAAATATCTGGCGGACGTTAAAAAACCAAGGCCAGGAAGCCAAGATGCGAAACTATCTGAAGCTGTACCGGATTGTCCATCGGTTCGGCTTTCGGCCCTTCCCTGCCTTCTTAAAGCCGATCCGGGAAGCCTTCGGCGGCCGGCTGAACATGATCGTCTGCGGCGGAGCGCATCTGTCGGAAAAGATCGGATTAGAAATGGAAGCCTTCGGCTTTCAGATCATTCAGGGCTACGGGATTACCGAATGCTCGCCGCTCATCAGCGTCAACCGCAATCTCGACAGCCGCGTCGATACCGTCGGCCATGTTCTGCCGGGCATTGAACTGCGCTTAATTCAGGGAGAGATCGCCGTGCGCGGGACCTCGGTGATGCAGGGCTATTATAAAAATGAAGCACTGAGCCAAGAGGTCTTTGACCAGGGCTGGTTTCTAACCGGGGATCTGGGCAGTCTGGATTCCCGCGGTCATCTGCGCATTACCGGTCGGAAAAAGAATCTGATCGTCTTTAAAAACGGCAAGAAAGTCTCGCCGGAGGAAATCGAACAGCAGCTGATTCCGCTGCCGCTAGTCAAAGAAGTGATGGCCTACGGTATGGGAGCGTCGGAAAATCCTGACGATGTCCGGCTGGCGGTCATGATTTATCCGGATCCTCAAGCCACCGAAGGCATGTCGGCTTATGAGATTTTAGAGCAGCTGCAGGCCGATGTCGATCAGGTCAACCAACAGCTGCCTTCCTACAAGCAGATTCAGATGATCAAGCTGCGGGAAACGGAATTTGAAAAAACAGCGACCCGCAAGATCAAGCGGCCGCCGATGCCGGAAAGGAGAAGTGAAGCATGATAGAAAAAATTCTGGCGATCATCACCGAGGTGACAGGCCAGCAGCAGCTGACGCTGCAGACCGATCTGGTTCGGGATCTGCAGCTGAATTCGTTTGACGTTGTAAACATCATCATCGCGTTTGAAAACGAATTCGGGATTGAAATTGAGACTCAGCAAATCCGGCACATCCAGAAAATCAAAGATATTGCCGACTATCTGGAGAAACAGGGCGTTCATGACTGAAGCCGGACTGCGGTTGTTTTCAGGTTCTCTGGATTCCCTGTCCAGTGCCGGTCTGCTTCAGAAAGCGTTAAAGCGGCAGGTCGATATGGGAATCCTGCCGTTTGTCCCGACAGAGCGCACCCTTACGCCGAAGGGCAAGCCTTATTTCGCGGATTTGCCCGCAATGCATTTCAGTATTTCCCACAGCGGCCAGCAATGGGTCTGTCTGTTTGCCAGTCAGCCGGTCGGCATAGATATTGAACAGCCCCGCCGCTGCCGTGAAGAAGCAATTGCGCGCCGGTTTTTCCATCCGCTCGAACAAGCCTGGCTGGCCAAGCATCCCCAAGCCTTTTTTCCTATCTGGACCGCGAAGGAAAGCTATGTTAAATGGTCAGGCTGCGGTATTGACAGCCAGTTTTCCCAGTTCAGCGTGATCGATGAGCATGGTGCGCTGTGCCAAGGGGATGGTTATCAATTCATCCCGTTTGTCACAAAAAAAGGAACGCCCGGCACGATGTGCCTGAGCGCTTCCCTCAGTGAACGTTATCAAACTTACGAATTGGACTGAAGCTCGTTCAGCCGAACGAACCGTGTTCCCGTCCGCCGGGCAAATTGTTCGTCATGCGTGACGACCAGGATGCCCAGTCCTTGTGCCGCCAGATCCTGAATGATCTGGGTGACATCCAGCGCGGATTGTTCATCCAGGGCGCTGGTCGGTTCATCAAAGCACAGGATTTCCGGTGCCAGCATGCAGGCTCGGGCAATCGCCGCGCGCTGCTTCTGCCCACCGGACAATGAATTAGGATAGGCCTGCGCTTTCTGTTCAATCTTGAGTTGTTCCAAAAGCCTGCGGGCTTTTTTTTCGGCTTCCTCCCGGCTCATTCCCTTTAAGCGCACCGGGGCTTCCGTCAGATTCCGCAGCACCGTCCAATGCGGAAACAGATTCCAGTTCTGAAACACCAGTCCGATCTTCTGGCGGTATTGCACCGGATCGCACCAGTGTCCATCCTGACATAATACTGTGCCTGAGAGTGAAATCGTGCCCTTTTCCGGTAGTTCCAGCCCGCACAGACAGCGCAGCAGCGTCGTCTTGCCCGCCCCGGAAGGTCCCATCAGACATACGATTTCCCCCTGATCAATCCGCAGCGATACATTTTCAAATACCGGATCGGCGCCAAAGGTTTTCGCGCATTTCTCAGCGATGCAGCTCATCGTTTGTTCCTCCTAATAATAACTGATGCGTTTCTCGATCCGGCTTAAGATCCAGCTGAAGCCGCCGCACATCGCCAGATACAATAGACCGACGACGACAAACGGCAAGGCTGTCGCATACGTATTGACCGCAGACCGGCCGGCCTTTAACAGCTCGGAAGCGCCCAGCACATAGATCAACGAAGTGTCCTTGACCAAATTGAGCACCTCATTGCCAATCGCCGGCATGGCATTGCGCAGCGCCTGCGGCAGCTGAATCCGAAAGTAAATCGTGCGGCGGGAAAAGCCAAGCATCTTCCCGGCTTCCGCCTGCCCTGGATCCACCGCGCCCAACGCCCCGCGCAGGATCTCAATAAAGTACGCCGTGTAGTTCAGGGTAAAGGCAATCAGAATTGAGGCTTCCCGACTGAACGTCAGACCCAGGTAAGGCATTCCAAAAAAGATAAACATCAGCTGAAGCAATAACGGCGTTCCCCGCATCAGCGTGATGTAGCCGCGAAACAGCGGTTTCAACAGACGGCCGGAAAACTGTTGGAACGCCTGAAGCAGACAAGCTAAGGGCAGCGAGAGCAATAACGTCAAAGCAAATACCTGCAGCGTAACGCCCGCCCCGGCGAGTAAGGAAGGCAGAATCTGTCGGATCATGCTTATTCCCCAAACCACTTGGCGTTTAAGGCCGCCTGGGTGCCATCCTCGACGCAGGCCTGCATCGCTTCATTGATTTTGCTCAATAATGTCGCATCGCTTTTGCGCATCCCCACGGCATACTGTTCGGTTCCGAAATTGTCATCCAGTACTTTATATTTGTCCAGCCCTCTTTGCTTCATCACATACCGCGCCAGAACTTCGTCGACAACGATCGCCTGGGAACGGCCGGCTTCCAGATCCATAAAGCAGTCGATGTTGGTATCAAATTCTTCCGGAGCGCCGTTTTTTAACTTCGCCGCCAGTTCCGCCTCCGCCATCACGGCTTCCAAGGCGCTGGATTCTTTCTGAACGGCAACGCTTTGTCCGGCTAAATCGTCCTTTGTCATGATGGCGGAATCGGCCAAGGTGATGATCAGCTGCCGGTTTTCCAGATACGGCTCAGAGAAGGCTACCTGCTGCTTCCGCGTTTCAGTAATCGAATATCCGTTCCAGATCAAGTCAATGTTCCCAGCGTTCAGCTCGGTTTCCTTCATCGACCAGTCAATCGTCTGAAATTCAAACGTCAGCCCCAGCTTTTCCGAAACCGCCTGCGCCATGTCGATATCATAACCGGTTAATTCGTTGTTTTCATCACGGAAGCCCATCGGCGCAAACGTATCGTCGATCCCCACCACGACTTTGCCGCGGGCCTGCAGCGTACTGTAGCTGTCCTGCTGCGCGGTCGTTTTCGCCTGACATCCGCTCATCATTAAAAGACCCAGACTGATCAAACTCATCCATACTTTTCTGCTTTTCATTTTCATTTCTCCTCCACTTTTGATATAGCATGAAATGAAATTGAATCCCGAAATGGTTCGTTTTAGACCGCGGCCGCTAAAACAAAAACCCTCTCATCCTAAACAATAAGGACGAGAGGGTACTTTTCCCTTCGTGGTTCCACCTTAATTTACTGCATTCCTCGCGAAATCCAGCCTCTTCGAGTACAAAGCTTCTATACTCTAGTACGATAACGGGTACAGGTTCCGATCCAGCCTACTTGATTGCTCGTTCGGTGAATTGCTCCAAGATGTGTTCAGCCTGTTTTCTCATATTCCCTTGCACCAACCGGAAACTCTCTGGATGAGCGATCAAGGCTTACTTTTTCTTTTCATCGCTGTTATATCAATGACTGTATGATAAATCCCCAAGGCCAACTTGTCAAGCAGGAAATAACTTTTTTCTGAAACTTTTTCTTTACTTTTCAGAACTTTCAGTCACAATCATGCTGCATTTCAAGCGATTTCAGCCTTGTTTTCGATTCTTTCTCCGACCTTGCGCCTCTCAGGCAGGACCGTTGAAAAGCGGATCTTCCCGACCACCCCTGCTGCATCAGCCAGAGCATCATGATCAGGTTCTGCGATAAAAGCTTCGCTGCCCAACAGCTGATCTGTGTCAAAATTCCATAAATTGAATGGGATTTGCCTTTTCGGCTGTCAGCCAATGCTTTCTGAGCCACGGGGACGGGATTCGTAATCGGAAACAAACGGGTAACGCTGGGATGCGTATTCGTCTTCGCTTTCATGATAAACGGCGTTCTCATCCAGCACGGACAAACTGAGGTGACCGATATTCCCCGCGGCTTCAGCTCCACCGCCAGTGCCATGGAAAACCGGTCGATAAAGGCTTTGCTTGCGGCATACACACTGAAATAAGGCAACGGCTGAAAGGCTGCCTGGGAAGCGGTATTAATGATGCGGCTGCCTGCCGTCATATAGGGAAGACAAATGGACGTCATCGCGATGACTGCCCGGCAGTTTAAGTCAACAATCTGCACGGCATCCAATGTTTTTATTTTTTCAAACGGTCCAAATTTTCCGCTTCCCGCATTGTTGATCAGCCAGAATATCTGCGGCTGTTCAGCAGTTAAACGGCGATGGAAGTCAGCCAGCTGACCTGGATCGGTCAGATCGATTTGAACCGGAATGATCCGCTGGCCAAAATCCTGTACCAGCCGCTGCAGCCGAGCCGGGGTTTTCGCCAAGGCCCAGACTTCATCAATATTTGGATCTTCCGCTATCCGTTGGGTATATTCCCGGCCTAACCCGCTGTCAGCACCGGTGATGATCGCGATTTTCTGCATATAAGCCTCCTGTTTTCCCAGCTTGATTTCAGACGCTTTTCATTCTGCCTTAATCCTAAGTTGGATAAAGCATGAAAGCTTCTTTACGTTTAGTATGGCTTAATGAACAAAACGGGAACCGGAAAAAAACGCTGCCTTTTTTAACCTGTATGGACGCTAAAGAAAGACTGACCTTTCGGTCAGCGTGATGTTAATTCAATTATAAGTTTTCATCAATCCTGCTAATGATTATTAAATAATCGATAAGAGTCTTTTCTGCGGCTTTTAGTTTGTTGTAATATTTGATGTTGTATTTACAGCAGAATCGGATATATTGGTAGTAGGAAAGAAGTGATCTCATGCCAAACATTAAACCGATATCTGATTTAAGGAACTACTCTGATGTACTCCGGGATGTAACCGTAGACTCTCCTGTATTTTTGACAAAGAATGGGCGCGGGCGCTATGCCATTATTGATATACAAGATTATGAAGAAATGAAAGCTACCCTTACGCTGATGAATGAACTTGCAAAAGGGAGAAAGTTGGGAGAGGAAAAGGGATGGCTTTCATCGGATGATGTAAGGGCACATTTCAAGGCAAAACGGAATGGCTTATAACCTACACTACTCTCCAGAGGCATTGAATGATCTGGACGAGATACAGGAGTATATTGAAAAATAACAAAAAATACTCCCTTTAATGAAACCGTTAGATTTTCCAGCGGTTTTTCTTATGCCTAAAAACGGAGGTGAAACATTTGGCTTATTTTTTCTAAATTTTACACTACAAATATAAGCGAATACTGCCTGAGGCCTCTGAAAAAGCAAACAAAAACAGGACAGAGTCCGTATACTCAGACTCAAAAAGTCCTGTTTTGAAAAAATAATGACAGAAAAGAGCTAATCCTTCAGAAATTCAAACACCACACGATTAAAATCACGAGCCTCTTCGTAGGCACTGTGTCCATAGCCTTGATAAATTTTTAGCTGGCTGCCCGGAATCAGCCGGGCAAGCTCACCTGCCGAATCCCTGCCCAGAACCTGATCCTGATCCCCGCCCACGACCAGCACCGGACATCGAATGCTGGAAATGAATGCAGCACTGTCATGGCCGAGGCAGGCGTGCGCCTGAATGATAAAACTGTTCAGACTTTTCGGCCGCAGGATCCGGGCCAGAACCGGATTGAACGGGCGCTGGATTCTGACCCGCCCAGGGGTATAGATTTTTTCGGCCATATCCGCGAACAGACTTGGGAAGTCCGCTTGTTCCGCAAGCGAAATCCAATGCGAAATGACGCTCCGGGACGTTTCATTCTGCCGGCACAGCGTAACTGCCAGAACCAGCTTTTCAACCCTCTCGGCAAAGTCAGCCGCCAGATACTGAGCGATCATGCCGCCCTGAGAAATCCCCACAACATGCGCTTTTTCAATTCCCAGCTGCTTCATCGCCCAGGCCAGATCCGCAGCCATGTCGCGGGTTGAACAATTTGGCTTCAGTTTGTTTTTGCGGCTGAATACATAAACCCGATAATCGTGGGCAAACCTTCGGTACAGAAACGCGAACATCAGCGCCGACCCTTTAACCGATTTCAGTGAATCCCCCAAACCGGGAATAAAAATAAGCGGTTTGTGTCCCTTACCGAAAACAATATAATCCATTTCGGTTTCTTCCATGTTCAGTGTGCCGTTGTCAGCGTTATAGATCATCATCGGTACTCCTTTGTCCAAGCGTAAAAAGACCGCGTCGGAATTTCAGTTCTGTCTGCTCAGACCTTCCTTACAAATCAATATTCATCAATGCCAGATCCGTTTTAATTCCTTCCTGCAGCACCTGTTCATCAAAATTGAAATGACAGTTATGCAGCGCGATTCCAGTACCGGTGCCTAAGAAAAAGAACACACCCGGAATTTTCCGCTGGTAAAAGGCAAAATCTTCGGCGATCATTTCCGGTTTGTCAAGCACCTGCAGCTGCGGCAGTAACGCCTGAACTTTTCCAAACAGACCGGCATCATTGATCACCGCCGGATAGCCTTCGGTATAATCAAACAAAATCTGACAGCCGGTTTCCTGTTCCAGCTGATGCATGATCTCTTTCGTCTGGTCGATCATCCAGTCGAACGTGGCATCCTGAAACGACCGGTAGGAGCCTTCCAGCACCGCCGTTTCCGGCAGAATGTTGCGTACCGTGCCGGCATGGAAATTGCCGAACTTTAAGATGCGGTATTGGTTAGGCGCGATTTTCTTTTCCATTGCGTACAGCCGGCACAACAAATCGGCCGCGATGGCCAGCGCATCGATCCCCTCATCCGGTTTGGCACAGTGCGTACTCTTTCCTTTGACCGTGACCGTCACCTCACTGGCATGCGCCATCATTTCATCGCTGCGGCTGGCAACGGCCCCGGCTGGGATAAACGGCCACAGATGCGTGCCAAAAATCGCCTTGACGTTGTATTTTTCAAAGATGCCGGTATCACAGATCGGCTTGGCGCCGCCGACTGTTTCTTCCGAGGGCTGAAAGATCAGCAGGATATTATTCTTCCACTGCGTCCGATCCAGCTGATCCAGTTCCTGGGCAAAACCCAAAAGCATCGCCATGTGACCGTCATGACCGCAGGCATGCATTCTGCCCGGATGCCGCGAAGCAAAATCCAGTCCGGTTTCTTCCTGAATCGGCAAAGCATCCATATCGGCGCGGTAAGTCAGCGTTGCTTCTTTACCGGCGTCAAAGTAAGCCGCCGCTCCGGTTTCCAACAGCTCGATCACCTCGCAATGTAATGTTTTTAAAACAGAAACAACATATTCTTTGGTTTTAAATTCGGTGAAGCTGGTTTCCGGAATCTGATGCAGATCCCGGCGAAATTGTGTCGCTTGATTCATTCAGAACACTCCTTTCGTCCTTCTCTCTCATTCATTGTAACGAACTCTGCAAATTCGTCAAGCAAAGACGCACAGGCTCGCTTCAATTTGGTATAATGAAGAACAGGAGTGATCAACAATGCTGCAAATATCCAACCTGCAACTATCTCTGGATGAAAATCCTCAGAATCTGGAAGCCTTAATCATCAAGAAGCTGCGGCTGCGTCCGCACCGGCTGATGTCCTGGAAAATCGTCAAGGAATCGCTGGACGCGCGCAGAAAACCGCTGCGTTTTGTGTATACCGTGTTGGCTGAAACCCCGGATGAAGCCGCCATTTTAAAAAAGAAGCTGCCGCATATCAGCGCTGCCAAACCTGACGTTTATCAACCGCCTCAGCCTTCCCTCATCGCTTCAACACGGCCGATTGTTGTCGGTTTTGGTCCGTGCGGCATGTTTGCCGCGCTGTTGTTGGCGGAAGCCGGACTGCGGCCAATCGTGCTGGAACGCGGGGCAGACGTCGATCAGCGCATCCAGGATGTGGAAACCTACTGGCAAGGCGGACCGCTGAATCCCCAAAGCAATGTTCAGTTCGGCGAGGGCGGCGCCGGCACGTTTTCCGACGGCAAGCTGACCACTCGCGTCAAAGACGTTCGGATTGTGAAGGTCACCGATGAACTGATCGAAGCCGGGGCAGATCCGGAAATCGGATATCAGGCTCATCCGCATATCGGAACCGACCGGCTGCGGCAGATCGTAAAAAACATCCGCTTGAAGATTCAACATTTGGGCGGTGAGATTCATTTCAATACAACCCTGACCGGAATCAGCACCGATGCCAAGGGGCTCTGTGCGGTGCAGGCCGGCGCTTTGACCCTTCCCTGCCGTCAGCTGGTGCTGGCGCTGGGCCACAGTGCCCGCGATACCTTTACGATGCTGCATGAAGCCGGGATTGCGATGGAGGCCAAGGATTTTGCGGTCGGCGTGCGGGTTGAACATCCGCAGCGTCTGATCGATCAGAATCAATACAAGGAAGCCGCCGGCCATCCGCGCCTGAAGGCGGCTGAATACCGCCTCACCTGTCAGACTCAGGAAGGCCGCGGGGTTTATTCGTTCTGCATGTGTCCCGGCGGCACCGTGGTCGCCAGCGCCAGTGAAGCAGAAGCGATTGTGACCAACGGCATGAGCGAATACGCGCGCAGCCAGGCCAACGCCAACAGTGCGCTGCTGGTTCAGGTGCGGCGTTCGGATTTTGGCGAGGGTGTGCTGGACGGCATGCGTTATCAGCAAAAACTGGAACATCAAGCCTGGATTTTAGGCGGAAGCCACGGCCAGGCTCCCTGCCAGCGGATTGCCGATTATCTGAACGGCCAAGCTTCATCAGCATTCGGACAGGTGATCCCCAGCTACAGCCGCGGGGTGACGATGACGGATCTGCATGCCCTGTTTTCCCCTTCGATCAACCGGGCGCTGGAAGAAGCGCTGGCTGATTTCAATCAGAAGATTCCCGGCTTTACCGATCCCGATGCCCTGATGACGGGTGTGGAAACACGCTCTTCCTCGCCAGTCAGAATCCTGCGCGATGAACAGTTTCAAAGCTTAACCACTGCCGGCCTGTATCCGGCGGGAGAAGGCGCAGGCTATGCCGGCGGGATCGTATCCGCGGCGATTGACGGGCTGCGCGTCGCGGAACAGATCATCCGCGATCAGGAAAACGTGAGGGATTAACGATGAACAACGATTTTGATCAGCTGCTTCAAAATGCCGCGTATGCCGGCCAGCTGTTGTTGGAAAGCGGCGCTGAGATTTACCGCGTTGAAGATACGATCTGCCGGATCTGTCTGAATTACGGGGCGCAGGAGGCCAGCAGCATCGTTCTGCCGACCGGAATCTTCGTCACCGTTGTCGCCGACGGGCGTTCCGTCAGCAAGATCGTGCGGATTAAGTCGCGCGGGTTGGATATTGACCGGATTGATCGAATCAATACGCTTTCCAGACAAAGCACAGCCCTGCCGCTGAACGACTTTATCGCTCAGCTTCGCCGGCTTGCCCACCGTCCTCCGTATTCTAAAGTCAGCCGGATGGCGGCCGGCGCCTTAGGCGCTGGCGGTTTTACCTTATTTTTTGGCGGACAGCTGCCGGATCTGGGCTGCGCGTTCGTCATCGGCGGTCTGATCGAGGGCTGCAGTTCATTTTTAGAACAACATCAATTTCCCTCCTTCTTTGCGATCAGCCTGTGCTCCGCTTTGACGGCCTTATTGGCAATCGGGTTCAATCAGATTGGCGCCGCGCCTTCGCTGGACGCTTTAATCATCGGCTGTCTGATGCTGCTTGTTCCCGGCCTGGCGATTACCAATGCGATCCGCGACAGTTTGTCGGGAGATCTGATCTCCGGGATGACGCGCGGGGTGGAAGCGGTTCTGATCGCAATCGCCGTGGCGTTGGGTCCGGGCCTGGTCATGAGTCTGTGGATGATGCTGGGAGGAAACCCGCTATGGTGATCAAGCTGATCGGCGCCTTTCTGGCTGAAATCGGATTCGGTGTGCTGTTTAATATCCATGGAAAAAAACTGTTGGCTGCAGCGCTGACCGGAACGCTGGGCAGTTTGATTTACGAGCTGGTTCTGCTGGGACAGGCCGGGGAGATTCTCGCGATGTTTCTGGCTGCCTGTGGATTGTGTTTTGTCAGCGAAGTGCTGGCAAGATTGATGAAAACGCCGGTCACGACATTTCTGATCTGTGCGCTGATCCCGCTGGTCCCGGGCGGAGGCATGTATTATACGATGCTGGCAATCATTCAGGGCAATACGATGAGCGCGCTGGAGATTGGCATCCACACGCTCGGCTGCGCCGGCGCGCTGGCGCTGGGAATTGCGCTGACCAGTGCTTTTTTCTCACTTTCGATGAAAAAATCATGAAAAATGAAGAAAAACCTGAATTTTTTCAGGTTTTTTATGTATAATTATAACCATTTCGTTAGCATACTAAGGTCTGAGCTAATCTCTTAAGAAGTCTGAAAGTTTCTTACATTTTTCTTAACACAAATATAAATTTTCATGACTAATGTGAATTTTTCTTCACAGAGATTGCATTTCTTCTTCAGCCGTTTAAAATAGAGTCCAGCATCAGCAACAGGCTGAGCTGCTTTTTACAGGGTGCGAATCCGAAGAAAGGACCATGAATATGCTAGAAAGTTTAAATGCATTTAATTTTACAATTTTTATCTTATTTCTGCTTCTCTATTTATATCAGATTATCTTTGCCGGAGTCGTGTTGTTTGGCAAAAAGAAACCGACGCCGGAAGCGAAGCAGATGCACCGCTACGGCGTCATTATTGCGGCGCGCAATGAAGCAACGGTCATCCGTGAGCTGCTTCAAAGCATCAAAGCGCAGAATTATCCGGACGGTTTGGTCACGGCTTTTGTCATCGCTGACAACTGTACCGACAACACTGCAGAACTGGCCCAGGCTGAAGGGGCTGTCGTTTACGAGCGGTTCAATCAGCTGAAAGTCGGCAAGGGCTATGCGCTGGATTATGCGTTTAAGCACATCATGAAGGAATATCCTGAGGATTGGTTCGAGGCTTACTTTGTCTTTGATGCAGACAACCTGCTGGATCCCAACTACATTCGGGAAATGAACAAAGTGTTTGATTCCGGCTATGAAATAATCACCAGCTACCGCAACTCCAAAAACTATGATTCCAACTGGATTTCTGCCGGTTATTCACTATGGTTTCTGCGCGAATCAAAATATCTGAACCAGGCGCGGATGATGTGCGGCTCCAGCTGTGCGATTTCCGGTACCGGCTTCATGATTTCCAATCAGATCGTCAAAGCCAACAACGGCTGGAAGCATCATCTGTTAACCGAGGATATCGAATTTTCTGTCGACAGTGTCCTGCATGGCTTAAAGATCGGCTACTGCGGCAGCGCCGTCCTGTACGACGAACAGCCCTGTACATTTGAACAGTCCTGGAAACAGCGCCTGCGCTGGTCAAAGGGGTTCTATCAGGTATTTGGACGCTATGGACAATCGCTGGTCAAACGGATTGTCAAAGAACGCGATTTCAGCAGTTATGACATGACGATGACCATTGCTCCGGCCCTGTTTGTTTCTTTGTTCAGCGTCCTGATCAATTCCCTCGCCCTGTTGTTTACGTTATGCGTACAGCGGGATCCGGAAGTTTTATCCGTTACGCTGGGCGCTATAACCGCCTCTGTAATCAACTACTATTTGATTCTGTATGCCTTCGGCGTTCTGACGACCATCACGGAATGGAACAATATCCACTGCAGTGCTGTGAAGAAGATTCTCTACACCTTCACTTTCCCGATTTTTATCTTCACCTATGTTCCGATCGCGATTGAAGCGCTGTTTAAGAAGATCGAATGGAGTCCGATCACCCACACCATCGCCAAATCAATTCAGGAAATACGCGATTAACCGCGTATTTTTTATAGGGACAGCTTCGTCCTTCTGCAGAAAGCAAAGCATGTCTGCGCTCTTCGATCTTCCGTTTTTAGACATTTCGTTTAGAAAGTATAGCGCAAACAAGCCGGAGTCATGGATTTCTTCACACAAACTTCACGGTTTTTTTCTATAATAAGAACGGATAGAAAGAAGGAAATAAAATGTTCGATCACGAATTAATGGATACGGAAACGGCAGCGGTCAAAAAAGAACTGCGGTCGATGAAGCGAACCTTCCGCATCGGACTTGCGGCTTGTGCTTTACTTTCCGGAGTTATCGGCTTTTCCGCCGGGACTCTGGCAGCCAAAAATTCAAAAGCCAGCGTCGTTGTACAAAGTGTAGAACGTCGCCAGAATGTGGAGAACGTGCCGGTGACTTCGATAAATATTCCTTCGGTTGCGGCATTGACGCAGAACAGTGTTGTAGAAATCCGAACGGAATCCGTTTCCAACAGTTTATTTCTGCGTCAGTTCGTCACGGAAGGAGCCGGCAGCGGCGTCATTATTTCTGAAGACGGCTACATTGTTACCAACAATCACGTTATTGAAGACGCCCGCTCAATCCTTGTGGCGCTGCATGACGGGACAACGTATGAGGCTCAGCTTGTCGCCTCAGATTCCAAAATGGACATCGGCGTCATTAAAATTGAAGCTTCCGGTCTGACGCCGGCGATTCTGGGAGATTCTGATTCGCTGTCGGTAGGCGAACCTGTCGTCGCCGTCGGCAACCCATTGGGACAGCTGGGCGGGACTGTGACCAATGGAATCGTCAGCGCTTTGGACCGTGAGATTATTCTGAACAATGAGCACCGGAACTTATTGCAGACCAACGCGGCGATCAATCCGGGCAACTCCGGCGGCGGCCTGTTTAATGCGGACGGAGAATTAATCGGCATCGTCGTGGCCAAGTCATCCGGGGAAGATGTTGAGGGTCTGGGTTTCGCCATTCCGATCAATGATGCCAAACCGATTATCGAAGATCTGATCGCACAGGGATATGTCGGCGGCCGGGTATCGTTGGGCATTACGGCGCTGGATCTGACAACCCCTCAGCTCGCCGCTCAATACGGTTTCAAGACACCGGGCGTCTATGTCCAGTCCGTCATTGAAAACTCCAGTGCTGCCAACGGCGGGCTGCAGCCAGGCGATTGCTTTGTATCTATCAACGATACGGCGATTGAAGCCATTTCCGACATTACTTCCATCCTGAATGAAAGCTCTGTCGGCGATCAGCTGATGATCACGGTGAAGCGTGACGGCAAGATCGTTGAACTTACCCTTACCCTGCAGGAAAAGAAAGGCTAAGCACGGCTTACCAAGCATTCTCAAACCTGATCAAAATGCGATCTTAAGAATGGTTTCAGTTAAAACAAACGGAATGGTAAAGATCGGATACTTTAGGGTTCTTTCTGAACGCTGAGGAAAGCAGAGCTTTTAAAGAAACAATAGGCGCTTTAAATCTGTGACAAATACAGATTCAAGGCGCCTTTGTTATTAGGGCCATAATTCATGACCTCGCGTTCAGAAAGAACCTTGTGTATTGTGTCCTCTTGTTGTACTTTTTATATGACTTAATTTAGACACGAAATGAGTAAGAAGTCATCAAGAAAAAGGCTTTTGCTTATTGAAAAACAGATTCAATTGAGCTACTATAATATTGAAAAGCAAACTCAGAAAAGTTTTTTAACATTTTTCTGTTTCTTGCGGGGCTTTTTCTGATTTTCCGCAATATTAGATATGAAGGAGGTCTTTCTCAATGGAAATCAGTAAAATTCCTTACCCTGATTTATCGCTTCAATCCCTGCCGTATTCCCTCAATCCAGATCAGCTTCGTGAGCGTTTAATCACCCTTGACTTTCGGGAAAACGATGTATTCCGTTTTGCCCTGGGTTGTGAGGATGAAAAATCCAGAAAGATTCGATTTGCTTATTTATCAGCGCTGTTTCATATCCAGGTTGTCCGAGCAGATATAAAAAATACGGAACCAATGAAAACCTATGAAAGGGAAAAAGGTGTGCGCTTCGATTTGCTTATCGAAGTTGAAGATGACAAAGGTCAGATTCTGCTTGTGAACATAGAAATGCAGAATTATCAGATGGGTCGGCACTTGTCGCTGCGCTCTCAGGGATACTTGGCACGAATCGTTGCCGACCAGCTCAATGCGGACAATCTTTATGAATTTAATCCCGTAGTTCAGCTGATGATTCTCAACCGGAGTCCGCAAGTGCAGGAATGGGATGGATATCTGCATCATTATCGATACTTCAATGAAGAAAAGGGCAAACGTCTGCCGGATGAGCGATGTCAGATCCTCTGGATAGAAATGGATAAATTAGAGGAATTGGAAAGCAAACCCGTTGAAGAATGGAAAATGGAAGAAAAAATTCACTACATGCTTCGGTTCAGTCATATCGCAGAGAAACAGAACATCATTCATGAATTAGTCGAGAAGGAGGAAATTATCAAGATGATGGAAGAAAAGAAAGTGGATTTTTTAAGGGATACAAGTTTGGCAATTGCTCGATTGAGAGCCAAGTTTGATGAATTGGATTATGAACTGGAAATGGCAGAAAGTCGGCTTGAAGGCAAACGCGAAGGTAAACTTGAAGGTCAACGAACATTGATTAAACTGGTTTTGGGAAAACGGATGGAACTCAGCACAGAAAATGAGAAGCAGATTGACAGTTTAGATGAACAAGCACTCTTAGAGCTGACTCAGGTCATAGATACAATCTACACATCACAGGATCTTCACCACCAAATCCAAACGATTACAAAACAGAATAGCAGAGCTGCAGAAACAATACTTTCCCGATAAAGTACCGAATTTACAGAATTCAATCCAAGAAACTAAGTTTAGATACGTAAGACAGATCCTATATACTTTTCATCCTTTAAGGTAAGCTCAGATTTGACGGATCGATCCTTGAAAGATTCTGACATCAGGATAAATAAGTTTAAATAGTTGGATTCGGGCAAGATTAACAAAAAAGAAGGTCTGCTTTGTAGAAAGTATTGGCCTGAATGAGCGTGAAATCATAATTGAATAAAAGAGGGACGACTAAGTGATAAGCATGTTTCAGTTCTTTCCGAGCTCTAGGCAAAGCAGAGCTTTTGAAGTAGCAATAGGCGCTTTAAATCTGTGACAAATACAGATTTAAGGCGCCTTTGTTATTGGGTGCCATAATTCACTACCCAGAATTCAGAAAGAACCTACTTTGGATCTTCTCTGATAGTTCCATTATTCTGTTTAGGCTAACGAAAAAGAAAAGCAATCAAAGTCCTGGACTCTGACTGCTTCATTTCAATTTCTGAAGAATTCAATCTTCTTCTTTTTCAATATTTGCGGTTTTGATAACCTTTTCGGCAATCGGCTGCGGGGCTGGTTCATAGCGATCAAACTCAATCACGAAGGAACCGCGGCCCTGCGTCATTGAACGCAGCTCTGTTGAATATTTCATCATTTCAGCCATCGGCACTTCCGCCGTGATCTTCTGTTCTTTTTCATCCACTAAATCCATGCCGAGAATAATTCCGCGGCGTTTGTTGAAATCGCCGATAATCGTGCCGGTATATTCCTCTGGAATCAAAACTTCAACCTTACCGATTGGTTCAAGCAGGATTGGTTTGACTTTCGGCATTCCGGCTTTGTAGGCCAGACGGGCCGCGGCTTTAAAGGCAATTTCCTTCGAGTCGACTTCATGATAGGAGCCGTCGGTCAGCGTCGCTTTGACACCGACAACCTTATATCCAGCCAGAACTCCCTTTTCCATGCATTCCCGCAGACCGGCTTCAACGGCTGGGAAATACTGCTTCGGAACAGCACCACCGAAAACAGATTCCGCAAAGACCATTTCATCCCCATCGCACGGTTCAAATTTAACGAAGACATGACCATACTGACCTGCACCGCCGGACTGCTTTTTATGCTTGCCTTCAGCCGTGACTGTGCCGCGGATCGTTTCACGATACTGAACCTTCGGCTCCGTGGTCGTGACTTCAACCTTATATTTGGATTTCAGCTTGCTTAGGATGACGTCGATATGCTGAACGCCCATGCCGTACAACACCGTTTCCTTGGTTTCCTTATTCTTATCCAGACGGATCGACGGATCTTCTTCACACATCCGCTGCAGACCCATGCTCATCTTGTCTTCATCCGCTTTGGTTTTCGGCCAGATCGCAACGCCCAGCATCGGTTTCGGGAATTCGATTGGAGCATAGGTAACCGGCTTTAAGCGTGTTGCTAGCGTGTCGTTGGTATCGGTGAACTGCAGTTTGACAACTGCGCCGATATCGCCGGTAAACAGCTTGCCAACCGCAATCTGATGCTTGCCCTTAACGATATAAATCTGATTCAGTTTTTCAATCTTGTCCTTCTGTACGTTTAAGACCTGGGCATCCGTGCTCATGACGCCGGTCATGACCTTCAGCAGGGAGATCTTGCCGACAAACGGATCAATGATCGTCTTGAAAACCTGAGCCGTAAACGCTTCCTGTTCATTGGTTTCCATCAAAATCGGAATGCCGTCCAGATCCAGCGCTTCAATCATGCCCTTCTCAGCATAGCTTGGGAAGTACTCACGGATCAGATCAAGCAGACGTTCGATGCCGGTAACCTGGGTCGCACTGCCGCAGTAAACCGGACGGATATCCCCGTTGCGCACGCCGATGCGCAAGCCCTTGGCGACTTCATGTTCATCAAAGCTTTCGCCGCTGAAGAATTTTTCCATCAGTTCATCATCGGCCATCGCAATCGCCTCAGCGATCTGATTGTAATATTCTTCAACGATCTCTTTCAGCTCATCCGGTACTTCCTTCGGAGTTGTCCGATCGTCATAATACCAGGCTTTTTTACGCAGAATGTTGACAGAGCCGACAACCTTGCCCGCGCTTGTAATCGGAACTTCAAACGGAATGACCGTCTTGCCGAAATGTTCGCGCAGCTGATTGTAGGTCTGATCAAATGAAGCATTTTCCTCATCAATTTTGTTGATGAAGAAAATGGTCGGCAGTTTCTTGCGGGTAACGATCTTCCAGGCTTTTTCCGTACCGGATTCGACGCCGTCCTTTGCCCCGACGACGATCAGCGCGTTATCGCCGACCGCGATGCCGCACTGCGCTTCGCCCTCATAATCCAGATAACCCGGCGTATCAATAAAGTTAATCTTGCATTCTTTCCATTCAACCGGCGCAATGGAGGTGTAGACGGACAAACCACGTTTGATTTCTTCCGCGTCATTATCCATGACGCTCGTTCCATCTCCGGTTTTGCCCAGCCGGTCCGTTGCCTGAGTAAAATATAATGCAGCTTCGACGACGCTGGATTTGCCAGCGCCGCTGTGTCCCATCAGAACGATATTGCGGACTTCATTCGCTAAATAATCTCTCATACGGCTTCCCCCCTACTTCAAATGCTCTTTCAGCTCAGCAAAGCAGTGCTCACGGACATAATGAATAGCGAGGTTGCCCTGGAAATCTTTGATGCTCTTATCTGCGCCTTGGTCCAGCAGATACAGAACCAGATCAACATATCCGCCGTAGCTGGCTCTCATCAACGCTGTGCAGCCGGCATTATCCTGCATGTTGATATCCGCGCCGTGTTCGATCAGATATTTGATGACATCCACCTTGCATGCCAGAACCGCTTCCATCAGCGCCGTTCTGCCCTTGCTGTCACGAGCGTTCACATTCGCTCCGTTTTCAACCAGATATTCAACGACTTCGCTCTGACCTAGGAAGGAAGCCCGCATCAGCGACGTCCGTCCGTTGTCATCATGAGAATTCACATCGGATCCTGCTTCAACCAGCATCTTGACAATTCCCAGATGACCTTTTTTTGCCGCGCCCATTAACGCCGTCTTATTGTTGACATCACGAGCCCGAACATTTGCTCCATTATCTAGCAAGAACCGAACGATATCTTCATAACCGCGCTTAGCGCTGCGCATCAAGGCTGTCCGTCCGTCGCCGTTGGATACATTGACGTTGGCTCCTTTGGAAACACATGCACAGACTTTCGCGAAATCGCCGGCTGCCGCCGCATCCCAGAACTCTTTGTTTGTTTGATCCATAATGAATTCCTCCTTTTATTTATTCATCAAACATTGAACTTCCTGCGCATCATTCCGAAATTCGGAACCCCCTGTGATCTGCATCAGCAGGAGTATTCCTGAAAACTGAACCTTGTGCCCGATTCCTCAGTAATGGACAGCCGATTCAAGATTCCATTTTCAGGCGTAGGCGGATCTGACATGTCGCTCAACTTTGTCTGCCTGAAGCGTTCAGCACCTGAATTTCGCTGACTCCTTCGCTTCCGAAGACAAAAAAGATGGACAGTCTAAATCCATCTTAAAAACAACTGATTTTTTCCCAAAAGAACCCCGCCGAAAACACCTTCAGCTCTATCATCTCCATTTTGAGGGGCAACAAAAACTAAGCCTTTCTTCTGGTCCATGATGTTTCACTCCATTCCGGTCTTGGTTCTTTATAGCTTTATTGTAACCGATTTCATTTTTTGTTCAAGACCTTTCTTACCGAATTTCTATGAAAACTATGTTTTCGTTTGTTACATTTTGTAAATTCTTTCATTTTTGTTTTTTCCTGCTTTTTGGACTTCTTTTTTCACTGTGAAGTTGTTACAATGAAATCAAATGAGGAAAAGGAGATTCTTATGGAAGCCTGGAAAAATTACTTCAATGTCATGAACGAAATCATCGCCAACGTCATGGACAGTCAGGGCGAGGCCATCATGCAGGCAGCAAAACTGTGCGCCGACGTATCCGAGCGCGGCGGTTTAATCTATGGATTGGGCGCGGGACATTCCCACCTGGTCATCGAGGACGCCTTTTGGCGGGCCGCAACCGTCGCCAACTACGCGGCGCTGCTGGAGCCCAGCGTTACCGGCACCTTTGATATTACCAAAAGCTATTTAATGGAAAACACCTATGAGGTCGGCCGTCACATCGTTGATTATCATCGTGTTACACCCAACGACTGCATCATCATCATTTCCAATTCCGGCAACAACATCGTCCCGGTCGACGCCGCTTTGCGGGCTCGTGAAAAAGGCATTCCCACGATTGCCATCACCGCGGTGGAATACAGCGACTACCTGACGACCAAGCACCAAAGCGGCAAAAAACTGAAGGATGTCTGCGATATCGTTCTAGACAACTGTTCGCTGATCGGCGATGCCGCGGTTGAAATAGAAGGCTTCCCAATGAAGATCGGCTCGACTTCTACCATTCCGGCGGTTTATCTGCAAAACGCGGTGCTGACGCAGACCGTAGAACTGCTGGTCCAGCGGGGATTAGATCCAGACGTCTATTTCAACGGCCACATCGCGTTTATGGACGCCTCGGCTGCCGATCACAACGACAAACTTGTCGACAAGTATTTTTACCGCATCCGCAATCTCTGATTTTCATAATCGGATAAGAGAAAACCGCTGATTCTGCCGGATAAGCAGAAAATCTGCGGTTTTTTTGCTGCTGTGGTTTAGGCTTCCTGCCTATCGCTTTTAGAAAGTACGTGGATCAGCCGTTGCGCAGCTACCTCAATCACGCTGCGGGGTGCTGCGATATTCAGCCGGATAAACGGTTTTTCACATTGGTAGTGGGAACCGCTGCTGCCGTAGATATGACAGCGGTTTTCAAACAAATCCACAACCTCGGCGTCGTTATTGCAGCAGCCGCTGCAGTCTACCCATAACAGAAACGTCGATTGAAGCCGCATCGGCATCAACGGAACATCAGCTTCTTTCAGCATCGTTTTAAAAATCTCGGCATTTTGGCTGACGTAAGCCTTGGCCTGCTGCAGCCATGTCTCTCCCGCTGGACTGTAAGCTGCCAGCGCGGCGGCGTGGGAAAAGGTCTGATTATTCATATAGGCCAGACTGTCCCGCTCATGCTGCAACGCCTGGGCCTGATTAGCATCCGGAATAAACACAAACGAACACTGCATTCCCTGAAGATTAAACGTCTTGCTTGGAGAAAGAATTGTAATGACGTTTTGATCTACAGCGCTGGCCGCCGTCATCGTTCCATAGACCCAATCCGCATGGATTTCATCCGCCAGCACCGTGACCTGGTATTTCCGGCACAGCGAAAGCATCGCATCCAGTTCCTCACGCGTGAAAACCTTGGAGGTTGGATTGTGCGGCGAACACAGAATAAACAGCCGGACTTCCTGCAGCTTCGCTTCAAAATCGTCCATATCCAGTTCATAATGATCCTCCTTCTGGATCAGTTCGTTCATCACGCAGCGGCGCTGGTTCAGCGTGACGACCTTGCGGAAAGGACTGTAGGATGGGTTCTGGATCAAGATTCCGTCGCCCGGCTTGGTGAATGCCCGCAAACACAGAGCAATCGCCGTATTGACGCTGGGGGTGATCTGAATTGTCCGGGGATCCAGCAAGGCTGCGCTGTGTGCTTTTGCCCAGGCACACACCACCTCCGGCAGTTCCTCATCGAATTGCTGATAGCCGTAAAACGGATGTTCCGCCCGCTCGATGATCGCCTGCTGAATTGCCGGGCAGCAGGGCAGATCCATATCCGCCAGTGTCATCACCAGCGCATCCTGAGGCCGCTGCGCTGTTTTAACCGCATTATATTTGACACAGTGCGTCCCTTTGCGATCATAAATTTCATCAAAGTTCATCTTTTTTTCTCCCTCTGTTTTTTCCATTATACCACTTCATCCCCCTTTTTGCGGCAATAGAAAATGACCCGCAGTCAGGTCATTTCCGTTTTCATTTAGTTTGACTGCTCGTTTGCTTCCTCATCAATCCCCGGAATCGGCCGCAGCTGCGACATCAGCGCCTCCCAGGTCAGCCGGCCCACGATCCCGTCGGCGTTTAAACCCTGATCACGCTGGAAGGCGCGCACCTGCTGATCAAGCTCGCTGTCAAATACGCCGCTGATCTTGGTTATACGGTAGCCCAGCGCCCACAGTGCATCCTGAGCGACGCAAACTTCTGTCTTTTTATCGCCTTTCTGAATCTGCGCAAAGGGTACGAAATCACTGGCTGCTTCGTTTTGATGATGCAGATGGGCTTCAATCCGGGTGTGTTCCAGATCGGTAATGACATCAAACAATTCCTGGTCTTCCGCCAAAGTGACTAACTGCTGCAGCCCCGGCAGCGACAGATTAGATCCCAAATCGACCGCCGTTCCCAGCATATGCGTTAAAATCATCGGTTCATCTGCATCCCACGCCCGCCGAAACGCCCGGCTGACACGCGGCTTCTGCCCATAGCGGCGGATCAGCTCATTCACTGAATTTAAAAAGCGCCGGGTGGACCAGCCGATCGTACGGCTGTGGGAATTGCGCATAAACTCGCCGACAGTCAGCCGGCAGCAGGTCGTATACGGCATGTTGTCCGAACAGCGCAGCGAATACGTTTCCATGTTGTTCGTTTGGTCATTGTATATCAAAATTCTCATCGGTTTCACCTCCAGTATACCTTATGCGCTTTGTGGCGAAAGGCCAAGGCCAATGACCAAATGCACCTACGTTAGGCACGTTCCCTTTCCCCGCCGGCTTGGCGTCATACCCTGTTAATGAAAGGAGGATTTACTTTTATGGCTTATGTAATTCGCAGAGGTTATACAGGCTTAGCTGTCAAGAAGATGCAGCACTATTTAAATGTGCTGCGCACCACGTATCCTGACCTTCCGGTTCTGAAAGAAGACGGCAACTTCGGTTCAGCAACCGAAAACGCCGTCATGCTTTTCCAAAGACATACCGGCTTAACCGCCGATGGCATCATCGGAACTTTAACCTGGGATAAGATTATCGCTAAATATAAAGCGAACCCCGATCCAGGACCTGGTCCGGATCCCGATCCCGGTACAGATCAGCCGCCGCTGGAATACGGCGATACCGGACTGGAAGTCCAGAAAATGCAGAACTATCTGAACAAGCTCACCCTGCCTTCAACGCCGATTACGGCAGACGGAGTTTTTGGTGCCAAAACCGAAGCCAAGGTCATCGCGTTTCAAAACGCGCACAGTTTGACTCCGGATGGCAAAATCGGTGAGAAAACCTGGGATAAGATCATCGACCTGATCGACTAACCTAAAAAAATCGGAATTCCCAAACGGAGTTCCGATTTTTCTGCTTGCTGTTTATTTCGGCGGGTTTTCCGGATGTTCCGCCTGCGATACCGCTTTTTTTACAGTTTCAAGATAGTTTTGAATCGTAATCGTGCATTGCGTCCGCAAATCTTCATTCACGGCTTTGCCTTCCTCGTCCACATTCACAGCCTCTAAACCATGAGCGACAATGTAGTCTTCCAGCGCTTGAATCTGCTGACTCCAGCCTGCGATCGCCTGCTCACCCAGCTTATACTGATCGCCCAGCGTTTTCTTTGTCGTATCTTCTGTGATTTCATCAATTGACACCCAGCTGATCTTCCCGTCCTTCATTTGAACCGAAACGATCGGCGTTCCAAACGTCGTGGTTTCCCCTACGACATCACTGGCTTCCGTAATCGCCGGATCAATCGTCGGCGAAACCGTCGGCGCAGTACTGGGTGAAGCTGAAGGCGAGGGCTGAGGTTTCTTCTGATTCCACGAACAGCCGGTCAGCACAGCCAGACACAAAACGGCGCACAGAATGATTTTCTTCATGAAACAGCCTCCTTTTCATTCTGCCTTTAGTCTGCCCCGCACCGCGGTGTTCTATCAGCCTGAAATCGAGAAAAAGCCGCTATGCAGTAAAATCCGCGGGCTCCTGCGGCAGTTCCGCAAACCGAATTTCGATCTTAAACAGATCTCCATCGGCACTGACCTCAATCTGACCTTTCATCAGTGTTACAAACGTTTCCGCAATCGCCAGGCCCAAACCGGAACCTTCTGTCGATCGGGATACATCGCCGCGGACAAACCGTTCGGTTAAGGATCCCGGATCAAATTTCAGTTCGTAGTTCGCAATGTTTTTGAAGCTGATGCAGATCTGTTCCTCCACCCGTTCAATCTGAATATAAACGCGGGTATTTTCCATGGAATATTTAATCGCATTGGTAATCAGGTTATCAAAGACATTATACAACCGACCGCCGTCCGCCAGAATGTAGCCAGGAGTATCGAGGTATTGGATTTTAAACTCCAGCGTGCTGGCTTCAATTTTTTCATCCAGCTCCGCCAGCGTCTGCATCAGAAGGCCGTTAATTTCCAGCTTCCGCAAATCCATCTGCAGATTGCCGCTGGCCGCCTTGGAAATTTCAAACAGATCCTGAATCAGATTTTTTAACCGCACGCTCTTCTGCGTGATGATGCGCACGTAGTCACGGGCATATTCCGGCTGAATCTCAGCTTTGGTCAACAGATCTGAGTAGTTGATCAACGATGTGATCGGCGTTTTCAGATCATGGGAAACGTTAGTAATCAGCTCAATTTTCAGTTTCTCACTCTTAAGCTGTTCTTCAACCTGATGACTGACGCCTTCCCGGATTTTTTCCAGATTATCACTGACTGGCTGCAGCGGACTGCCTTCGCTCAGCTCAAAGCTTTCGTTCAGTACGCCGCGGCGGATATTTTCAACCTGCTGCGCCAGCGCGGCAGAATCCTGCATGAACAACATCATCCTGCGGATGTAGAGAAACAGCACCAAAAAGGCCGCAGCAAAGATCAGAACAAACACCAGAATTCCCATAAAGCCCAAAAACGCGGAGAACATCATCGACCAGAGAATGAATGCGCAGATGACTTCAAAAACAACCAGAAGCAGAAATTCCGTCAGCCATTTTTTCTGATAGCCATACGGACCGCTGATTAAGCGCACCGTCTTCATTGCAGAATTAAGAATATTGTGATGAAAGGGCTTTAAGCCATAGAAATGCAGTTCATTGACCAGCACATACAAGCCCCAAAACAGCACGGTCACCGCCAAGGGCAGCGGCAGGCTAAGCGAGAACAGCATCAATGTTAAAACTAAGCCCAGCCCCAGTTTAACCTCAATCCAAAAATTGAAAGTCAGCTGCGCCAAGCTTTCATTAAACGCCGTAATCGGCGCGCGCTTGAACACCCCGTAGGCCAGAGTGATAAAAAACAGGCACAAGGAGGAATAAAAGCAGATCTTCAGATTGTTCATCGACTCCTGAAAGTACGTGTAGCTGTAATACATCGGCGTATTGTATGCCAGCTGATCGTCGATCACCAGCGCCAGCCGTTCAACTTTTTCCTGAGAATACAGCTTAAGCAGGCTGACAGCCATTTCCGCCGTTTCCCGCGTGATCGTCTTCTGATCAATCAGGAAATACGCTCCGCGATAGGTTATCTGCGGGGTTTCTCCCTGCTGCCATGTCAGCATCATCATGCCCTGACTGCCGTACTGCTGCAAAAACTGATCATAAGTCAGCTTCAGATCATCATCGCTGTTGAAATAAATATCCTGCTGCTCAACGACATAATGCAGATTGTAATACAGGTCTTCCTGAACCTCTCCCGACAACGGCGGTTCATCATAAAGCAGATGTGCCAAATCCTGCAGGCTCTGCTGAATCATCTGTTTGGGATACAGCACCTGATGACCCTGGGTTGAATACAGCGTTTCCACCGTCAGCGCCGAGGTAAACAACAGCCCCGTCAACAGAACGAAAAAAAGCAGGAACGCCAGAAACCCGCTAGTTTTTCTCGATCTTGTATCCAATCCCCCACACCACCTTTATATACCGCGGATTCTTCGGATCAATTTCAATCTTCTCACGAATCCGCCGAATATGGACGGCAACCGTGTTTTCACTCTGGAAACTCGTTTCATTCCATACCCGCTCATAGATTTCATCAATTGAAAACACGCGGTTCAGATTGGTTAAAAACAATTCCAGAATCCGATATTCGATCGGTGTGACCTTGACCGGTTCGCCTTCCAGCGTCACCGTTTTCGCCTCCAAATCAATACTTAAACCGCCGACTTCGATCACCGTTCCGGTTTCCGCCGTCGCCCCCAGCTGCATGTAGCGGCGCAGCTGCGATTTAACCCGGGCAATCATTTCCAAAGGATTAAACGGTTTGGTAATATAATCATCAGCACCGATGTTCAGACCCAGCACCTTATCCATGTCCTCCGATTTGGCAGACAGGATAATAATCGGAATGTTGGATGTTTCACGAATGTGCATAATCGCCTGGATTCCATCCATCTTCGGCATCATCACATCCATCAGAATGCAGTGAATTTTCTGCTGATTCAGAATTTCCAGCGCTTCCAGTCCATTATACGCTTTAAAAATTTCATAGCCTTCGCTCTTAAGATAAATTTCGATCGCGTCGGCGATCTCATGATCATCATCCACGACTAAGATTTTATAGTTTTCCATATTCCCAATCCTTTCCGCTCTTCTATTTTATAACCTTACCAAACAATTCTTAAGCGTTTCCATTCTTTTCCTTACAGTTTTCTTACAAATCCCCATTTAATAAGGCTTTCCACGTATCGTAGTCCGGCATGTGGTGACGAATGACCGTGTAAAAGCGTTGGGAATGATTCGGTACGATCAGATGCGCATATTCATGCCATAACACTGAATTCACGCACGCTAAAGGGTAATGAATCAAATTCAGATTCAGCGTGATTTTGGACTTGGCCGGAATACAGCTGCCCCAGCGGCTTGTCATCCGCCGGTAATGGATCGTCGGAGCAGCCAGATGATAGTCCGCAATCACCTGATCCCATTTTGGCCGCAGTCGTTCGACTTCGGCTTCCAGGCTGCTCTTGGCAAATTGATCAAAGGCGCGCTGCTTTGTTTCCGGACAGGCATCGGCGCCATAAAGAATTAAGCGATCCGGCTGCAGCCGGGTTTTTCCTTTGCCAATCACCCATTGCAGCTCGACCGGCTTGCCGTATACGGCGATCTTTCCGCTGGCCGGTTGGGACTGCTGCGCCTGACGGCGGGCCAGCTTTTCCGTATGGGCCTCAATCCAACTGCGCTTCGCTTCCACAAACCGCTGAATTTCTGCATTCGAACAGGCATACGGCGCGCTGATAAGCAATTCATCCGGACTTTTTAAGCGCAGAATCAGATTGCGGATCGGTTTGCGCTGAACCGATATCCGCAGAATTTTCCCATTGATATTTAAGCTTTCCATCGCCGCACTCCTTTTGGGATTCATTATAACATAAAACCGAAGACTAGAAAACGGCGCCAAGGACAGCGCCGTTTCTTTTCCTGATTTCTTTAAGTTCTTTGCGGTTAATTTAATCACTAATTTTCAAATCGCCGCTGATTGTCTTGACCGCGATTTGGGCATGACCATCCCCAGCGCTCAGCTGACGGCCGCGGCGTTCCAGCGGCAGATGGATATGCGGCCGCAAGTCACCGGAAATCGTCGTGAAGCTGCAAACAAAACCTGTGGTATGCGGCAGGGTTAAATGAATATCGCCGCTGATCGTATCCAGTTTCAGACTTTCAGCCGCTTCAATCGCAAGATCAAGATCACCGCTTTTGCTTTCCGCCAGCACCGCCTGGAAGCAGCCCCGAATATCTAAATCGCCTGAGGTTGTACGGAATTTGCCCAGTTTACCATGGGCCTGGGTCAAATCAAGGTCACCGCTGATCGAAGTGGCTTCAATCAATTCACCGCGGACTGCCGCATGAATATCGCCGGAAGCCGACGTAAACTGCACAGCCTCGGCATCAAGTGCACGTATATCGATATCTCCGCTTTGCACCGACGCCGCAAACTTGCCGCAGTGAAGGATTTCAGGCACTCGGATATCTCCGCTCATACTGCTGATCTTGACATCCAGACTGGCTGAAGGCAGCGTAACATCCAATCGCAGATGTTCTCCCGCTCCCGCCCGCAGCCAGCTGTTCTGCAGGCGAATCACGCGGATGGCATAGACGTCATTCTCCTGAACTGTTTCAAGCCGGTAATTATGCACCCGCAGCGGATTGCGGCTATCGTAGAAATCCACTAAAACATCATTTCCAGTTCCCTGCTTCAATGTGATATCCGCACTTTCTGCTTCAATGCTGACCATCGACAAGGCATCAATCTGGGTTTGGGATTCCGCCTGAGCCTGACGATGCGGACGGGTATTCAGTTCGCTGATCAGTTCTGCCGGATCGCCCAGCTCCTCGCTGATTTCCTCTTCGCTGCGGCCTTCGCTCAGCCCCTGTTCAAAGTGATCGGTAAAATCCTGAAGAATTTCCTTTGCGGTTTGTTCGTCAACGGCCTCCAGATCCATTTGCAGCCGTTCCATGTATTCTTTTCTGTTCATGCTTCTCCTTTCCGGATGAGTTCATCCACTAATCGCACAAATTCCTGCCATTCGCCTGTCAGCTGTTGTTCATGGGACCGGCCTTTTTCCGTCAGCCGATAGTATTTGCGGGCCGGACCTTCCGCAGATTCCACCAGATAGGTATCCACGTCGCCGTCATCTTTCAGCCGTTTTAAGATCAGATACAGGGTTCCCGCCGCAACCGTCATTTTCTGTGAGATCGCTTCGGTCAGCTCATAGCCGTATTTCTCTCCCTGCGCCAACAAGGACAGCACGCACATTTCCAGTACGCCTTTCTTAAACTGAGCGTTCATCCAATCCCTCCTTCTAACAAGATAATATCACTAGCTATTCTATAATGCAATATACTATTCATTAAAATTTTAGAAATTGTGAGGCTTTTTTGAATTTTCCGCAATAGTATAGATGGAGGATAAACAAATGAAGAAAAAAATTGCACTCACCATCACCCTCGGATTCACCTTGCTTGGATTGATCATCAGCGGTTTCTATTTTTTCCAGCATGAACTGAACCGGCGTTTAGACCTGGTTTCTGTTCCCGTCAGTACATCCAGCTTACCCCCGCGTCATACAATCACGGCCCAGGATCTGACCTGGATTGATATCCCTTCTGCCTATCTGCAGGCTGATCTGCTTTTGAGCGAAGCGGAGCTTGTCGGTTGTTGGACACGCTTGGAAAGCACCATTCCGCGCGGTTCCTTCTTTTATGAAGAAATGGTTGAAAGACCTGAGGAAATGACTGATTTCAGTATCACGACCTTGAAGGAAGGTCAAGCTGTTTTTCCTTTGGCAGTTTCAATTGAAGAGATCAGCGGACAATTAATGCAGCCTGGACAGCAGGTTGATTTGTATGTATACGGCCAATGGCCGGATGGTCAGGAAATGATGGATTGTCTGCTTCGTGGCGTACGCATTCTGGAACTGCAGAACCGTTATGGTGAACGGATTGATCAGGCAGAGGACACCCTGCCTTCTACTGTGCTGCTGGCCGTTGATCAAGCCTATCTGTCTCCTTTATCCATTGCGGAGAAGAAAGGACGAATCGAACTGTATCTAACCGCTGACAGTTATAATCAGGCAGAATGTATCCTGGCAGAGGAATCCGAGGTTCTCCGCTGGCTGAAAGAGGAACGATAGTCTTTGTTACTATTTAAAGACAGAAAAGAAGCCACGAACACGCTATGAGTTAAAAGTCAGAAGACTTCGTTTGTCAAGCGATTGGGAGCGAATAGGCACTTTTCAGGAGCGAATAGATAGGTTAGAAGAAATGAAAGAGATAAGCACTGAATGTTAGATAACTTCGTTTGTCAAGCAATTGGGAACGAATAGGCACTTTTCAGGAGCGAATAGCCAAGTTAGAAGAAATGAAAGAGATAAGTACTGAATGTCAGAAAGCTTCGTTTGTCAAGCAATTGGGAACGAATAGGTACTTTTCGGGAGCGAATAGACAAGTTAAAAGAAATGATAGAGATAAGCACTGAATGTCAGAAAGCTTCATTTGTCAAGCAGTTGGGAGCGAATAGGCACTTTCGGGAGCGAATAGACAAGTTAGAAGAAATGATAGAGATAAGCACTGAATGTCAGAAAGCTTCATTTGTCAAGCAGTTGGGAACGAATAGGCACTTTTCAGGAGCGAATAGACAAGTTAGAAGAAATGATAGAGATAAGCACTGAATGTCAGAAAGCTTCGTTTGTCAAGCGATTGGGAACGAATAGGCACTTTTCGGGAGCGAATGGGTTAATAATAAAATTTGAATTATTCCTATGGATTTAGAAGTATCTGCAACTTTGGTAACAAACA
>NZ_HE998567.1:1017593-1076760 GCF_000327285.1 Holdemania massiliensis AP2
AACAAACAAAAGAAAAACCGGATTGCTCCGGTTTAGAATTTCAATTTTTTTACGCGCCCGTAGCCTAACGTCCGCGGTCCAGTATGCGCCATGATAATCGGTCCCATGGCATGTATCGTTACCGGCTGACCAATGCGTTCTTCCATTTGCTGCTTTAACTCTTCAGCTTCTTCTTTCATGTCCGCCTCGACGATCATCCATTCATATTCGTTGGGATCATCAACTTGGGCAATGGCATCCAGTCCCACTTGATAAGCTTTTTTTACCGTCCGAACTTTGCCAAGAACATCAATGCCGCCGTGTTCCACTTTCAGGATTGGAACAATCTTTAAAAGATTACCCAAAGCGGCAGCCGCTGCGGATATCCGTCCGCCTCGTTTCAGATATTCCAGCTTCTCAGGAATTAAGGCAGCCCACAGCTCAGCCTCTGCTTCAATCTTATTCTTGATTTCTTCGCAGCCATGTCCTGCCTGGATTTGATCCTGTGCCCATTGGCACAACCAGGCTAACGGATAACAAGCAAAGCGGGCATCGACAACGGTAACCCGTCCTTCAAAGGCCGCCGATGCAGTCAAGGCAGACTGATAAGATCCGCTTAAGCCTGAAGAAAGTGGAATATAAAGAATTTCATCATATTCCTTTAATAAATCGCTCCATTGCTGGATCAGTTTGCCCAAATGCGCCTGAGACGTTTTCACGATGGCACCTTGTTCCATCTTTCGGATAAACTCTGGTGTCTTGATCTCCATTTCTTCAATGTATTCCTGACCGTCGATCATCAGCGGGAAACGCATCACGGCCAATTTCATTGATTCAGCCTGCTGAGTATTAATATCAGCGGATGAATCTGTCATTACTGCAATTTTTGGCATCTTTTTCACCTCGTGCTTTACAATTATACCATAAGACATTCTAGGGCAGGGAAGACTTTTCTAAGTTTCCCCGGTTCTTTCAAATTTATTAGACAAATCTTTCAAATTGCCTAGTTCTTAGAAAAATAGCATTTTAAGAAAAAGGACACCTGAAACCAGATGTCCTGTAAGAACTATTTATGGGGCGATCGACGAGACTCGAACTCGCGAATGCTGGAGCCACAATCCAGAGTGTTAACCAACTTCACCACGACCGCCATCAGCGAGTATTATTGTAACCCAGATAACCGTATTTGTAAAGCATAAATTTAAAAAAAAGATAATTGTCTCAATTGAAAAGTTAAGCAAAAACAAAACAGCCGTCCGTTGTTCTGCATTGAGAACAAACGGACAGCTGTTTAACTAAGCTTTAATGTTAATTGTATTGCCGTCTGGGCCAGGTGTTGTCGTCAAATATTCAACGATCTTCGTCCGGGCATCCGGCTTGCTTGGCTTGCAGGCTGAAGCTGAGGCAACTTCACCGGCCACCATGGCTTCCGCCATACCGGAACATCCGGCAAAGCCGCAGCTTCCGCAGTTGTAGCCTGGAAGCATGGCCGTTACCTTTTCAACGCGTTCATCGACTTCAACTTTGAACACGTTGGAGGCAATCCCCAGAATCAAACCGAGAACGGCACCGACCACAAACATCATGATAATTGCTGTAATCATTCTTTATTCTCTCCTTTTGATTGTTTCAACACAGGGTTGTGAGCGCAGGAAGTAATCTTGCAGCCCTCACACTCCGCCGTCAGATCCTCGCATCCCTCAGGTACCGGCGTTTTACTATTCAGATAGTAGAACAGACCAAACAAAGCCCCCAGCCCCAACAAGACAAGGATTGCGATCATCATCGATTAAACCAGTCCGGCAAAACCGCTGAACGCCAGCGCCATCAGCGCAGCAACGATCAGAGCGATTGGATTGCCCTTGAATGAAACCGGGGAATCCGCCGCATCCAGGCGTTCCCGGATCGTGGAGAAGATGTAGAGAACCAACGTAAAGCCGATTGGGATGCCAATCGAATAGACCAGCATTTCAGGGAAAGTAAAACCCTGCTTAATGTTGTCCAATGCTACACCCAAAACAGCACAGTTCGTTGTGATCAGCGGCAGATAAATTCCCAACGACTTGTATAAAGCCGGAGAGAACTTCTTGATGAACATCTCAACAAACTGAACAAAGGAAGCAATGATCAGAATGAATGACAGCAGATCCATATATTCCAGCGAATTCGGTTGCAGAACCAGCTTGTACAAGCCATAGGTCAGAATTGAAGCACCGAAGATAACAAAAGTTACCGCTGCGCCCATGCCGATTGCTGAGCTCTTGTTCTTGGAAACACCTAAGAATGGGCAGACCCCAAGAAACTGCGACAGAATGACGTTATTGATCAGCACTGCCGAAATAAATAAAGTAAACAAGTTAGCCATTGTTACTTAGCCTCCTTTTTCGCAGCCTTCGCCGCCTGGGCGTTTTTATACGCCGTCAATGCCGCCGCCAACACCGCAAAGGTCAGAAATGCGCCGGTTGGGGAACCAAACATCGAGATTGTGAAGCTTTCCGGAATCAAACGGACTTCAAAAATCAGCTGATTTGTGAATGGATTAGTAAAATTAATCAACCCTGTCGCAAGAATCTGACGGATCAGCGACATGACGATTAACGCACAGGTATAGCCTAAGCCCATGCCCAGACCATCCAGGGCGGAATCTAGTACGCCGTTTTTACTGGCGAAAGCTTCTGCACGGCCAAGGATGATGCAGTTCACGACGATCAGCGGCAAAAACAGACCTAACGCAGAGTCAATCGAAGGTGCATAAGCCTTGACTAAAAGTTCAATACTCTTAACCAGTGCCGCAATGACGACGATATAAACAGGAATTCGGATCTCATCCGGAATAATCTTACGCATCAAAGAGATGATGACGTTGGACAGAATCAAAACGATAATAACGGAAACGCCCATGCCGATAGCATTATTGAGCGATGTGGTGATGGCTAGTGTGGAACAGCATCCCAGATACAGCCCGAATACGGGATTTTCGCGGATGAAGCCCGCTGTAAAATTTTCTTTACGATTCATTGTTCATCCACCTCATTTCTGGCTGGCCGCGAACGCCGCGCGGACAGCTTCAATTGCGGAATTGCTGGTGAAGGTCGCGCCGGATTTCACGTCAACCTTGGCAATTTCATCCTCCGACTTCAAGCCGGCAAAACCTGCCAGATAGTCGTCGTTGACGGTATCGCCAACGCCTGGTGTATCGTTGAAAGCGGTCATCTTCACGCTGACAACTTCCTGCTTTTCGGTGTCAATTACAACTTCATATTCGTTATCACCCTGAAAACCTTTTGCTTTTACAGTATAGGTTTCAAGGGCGCCGTCAGCAGAAGTCAGCACAGCGGCATCCTCGCCCGCATTGTCAGCTCCGGCTGTCGGCTGATCAGCTTCCACAGTAAAGACGGCATTCCATGCCGCTTTGACAGCGTCAATCGCAGAATTGCTCGTATACGTAGCGCCGGATTTCACATCAACTGCACTGATCGCATCCGCGGTATTCAAGCCGGCAAAGCCTGCCAGATATTCATCATTAACAACATCACCAACGCCTGGTGTATCATTAAACGTCGTCATGGCAACACTGAGGACTTCCTGGCTGTCCTTATCAATCACAACAGTATAAGTGTTGTTGCCCTGGAAGCCTTTTGCTTCCACGGTAACGGTAACCTGGCTGCCGTCTTCCTGCTGATCAAGAACCGTAGCGGATGAAGCTGGTGCTTCCGGTTCCTTCGTCGTTTCCGGAGCTGTCGGTGTGCTCGGTGCCGGAGCTGCATTGCCGCTTAAAGAAGCATAAACGGCTTTCGCTGCATCCAAGCCCTTAACCACGGCCGTTGAGGAAATCGTAGCGCCGGAAAGCGTATCGACCTTATCACCGGTCGTTTTGCCAATTACTGTATTTCGGAAATCATCTTCCGCTACACGGCTGCCGATTCCGGAGGTTTCCGAAATCGAAATTACATCATATCCTACAATTTTGGAATCATTATCGATGCCCAAAACAAACTTAATCGTATCTTTGAAACCAGAAGTTTCGACCTGGAACATATAACCTTGGCCTTCGGCCTGATAAACTCCAGTGACTAAGCCGGATTCATCCGTATACTCTGTCACTTCGGCATAGGTTGTGCCCGGGAATACTTTTTCCAGACTGCCCATCACTTCAGCCAAAGCATTGGCATTGATCTTAGCCGCGGTAACTTCATTGACTGCCGCCAATAAACCGCCCGCCAAGGCGCTGACAATGGCTAAGAAACAGGCCAGATATAAAGTTTTTTTCATTTCTGACCCTCCTTAATTTCCGGCTGACAATGCCTGAAGCACTGCATCTTTAGCCGATTTGCTGGTATAAGTTGCACCGGATACGTTATCCACGGCATTGACATCCGCTTCACTCTTCGCTCCGACAAACTGGCTCAGGTATTCATCATTCACACCATCACCAATGCCCGGCGTATCGTTGAATTCCGTCATCTTGACGCTGACAACTTCACCCTTGGCCGTATCGATAACCACTTCAAACTGGTTGTCACCCTGGAAGCCATGCTGCGTTACATTGTACGTTGTTTCCGTACCGTTGGTTGCACCCGCTTCAGCTGAACCGGCAGCAACCGGCTTGATCGTGCTGCCGACCAGCAGCGTAATCGCTAAGCCTGCAGCAAACAGAATCACCAGATTCCGGATATTCTTGGATTTCATCTTGATCTGCTGACCATCAGTTAAACTTTCAATCCACGGCGTCAGCATGTTCATGATCAGAATTGAATACATAACACCTTCCGGCAGATTGGAACGCAGACGCAGCACAATCGTAATCACCGCGCAGCCGATCGCAAACATAATCCGGCCGGCCGCACTGGTCGGATTGGTCACCGGATCGGTCATCATGAAGACAGCACCGAACATTGCACCACCCGTCAAAAGATGGAACAGAGCATAGCTGATCGGAGCTCCGTGCATCATTCCGACGCCCGCTCCCAAAACAAACAGCGTAATCAAATAGGTTGCCGGCACACGCCAGTCAATAACCTTGCGGATTGCTAAGATCACACCGACGACCAGAATCACCAATGCGCTCGTTTCTCCGATCGCGCCCGGATACAGACCGACAAACATATTGCCCAAACCGCCAAACGGCTTCAGGAAGCTGCTCATGCCTTCGGCAGAATTAATGATCCAGTTCTGCGCCGCCATCGAAGAAGTCGGCGTCGCTCCGGTAACGATATCGGCTGTCGCAGCCCCTGCAAACGACGCAAAGATCGTTGCCCGGCCCACCGCCGCCGGATTGAAGATATTCTGTCCAAAACCGCCGAAGACCAGCTTGCCGAAGAAAATTGCGATCACGGTTGCCACCGCTAAGGCATAGTATTCAATCGACAGCGGACACATCATCGTTAAAATGATGGCAGTTACCCATGGATAAGAATTTTTTAAGCTGTTCAGGATGTCCTTTTTAGTAAAGACACACCACAGAATCTCCGTACCGCAGGCACTGATAATCGCCGTGATCATCAGCAGAATTGCCCGCAAGCCGTAAGATGCTGAAAAATTGCTGAAATAGTAATACAGTGAAAATGCAAATACCGCCAACAGCCCCAAGGTCAGCTCGCCCATGATCCGGCCGGTGCTCTGACCATCACGATAGTTCGGGGACGGTTTAAAATTAAATTTCATACAAACTCCCCTCCTTATTTCTTAGCGCGCAGAGCCATGTAGCGCTTCGCTCTCCGGACGCCTTCAGTGACGTCGATTTTCGACGGGCAGACAAAGCTGCACATGCCGCATTCAATGCAGTCCATGATGCTCAATTTTTCCAACATCGCCACATTCTTGGACTTTTCCGCCTGATTGATCCGCACCGGCTGCAATCCGGCCGGACAGTGATCTGAACAGCGTCCGCAGCGCAGACAGGCAACCTGATTGACCGGCTTGTTTTTCAAGACTGTCAAGGCGTTGCTGTACGGCGTGATGACAAACTGATCGGTTGTGATCGTCTTGCCCATCATCGGACCGCCCGCGATCAGCAGCACATCTTCCGCACTGTATCCGCCGCAGGCTGCGATGACATCGGCCGCTTTCACGCCCACCGGAACCAGTACGTTGGCCGGCGTATTGACGCCGTCACCGCTGACCGTCACATATTTGTGAGTGATCGGCATGCCCTTGCTCAAAGCCTGACCGAAAGCGATCGCCGTCGTCGCATTGTTGACGATGACTCCAACTTCACCCGGCAGCTTTTCATAACGCTTCTTGGTAATTTCGTACACCAGCGTCCGTTCCCAGCCCATCGGATAAACATCCGGAACTTCCTTGACATTGATGTTGCTGTAATCCTTAAAGGCTTCGACAACGGTTGGAATGAAATCCTTCTTTGTCGTCTTGATCGCGATGGCCGCTTCCTTGGCACCTGACATTTTTAACATCGCTGCTACGCCAGTAACCAGATCCTGCATATTCAGGCTGGTGTTCTTATAATCCGCCGTAATGTACGGTTCGCATTCGACCGCGTTAATGATCAGCAGATCAATGCCCTTGCAGCCTCTGTACTTGATATAGCTTGGAAAACCTGCGCCGCCGCAGCCGACGATGCCGGCATTCATCATGAAGGTAACTAATTCCTCCTGCGTTGCCGTTTGATAGTTCAATGTGCCGAATGGCTGTTCCTCTTCGTTTTTGCCATCATTTTCAATGACAAGATGATCGACCGGCCGCAGGCCAGCATGCATCATTTTCTGGATGCCTTTGACCGTACCGGATACAGATGAAAAGTAAGGAACTGTAAAATGATCATTCCGCTTGGCGATCATTGTTCCGACTTTTACACTGTCACCTTCCTTAACCAACACTTCAACCGCTGTTGAATTACCGTTAATTAAAGGAATGTATACAAGGCTGCCCGCTTCAACCTTGACAAGCTCGGTATGACTTGTAAGCTCTTTGTGACCATCCAGATGCTTGCGCATCGGTCCCGTTAATAGTGACATTCCGTCCACCTCTTCCTTTCCTCAAATACCGAAAGCTTTGGCAAACACAAAAAATCGACGATGATCGATTTTTTCATTATCCGCCTTGCGCTTCGGAGCTATTATAGCATTATCGCTATTAATTTTAAACGTTTTTTCCCTATCTATTTAATGAAATTTTAAGTTTTTTCACGATATCCCGGCTTTGAAAATGTTTCCTTTGGGTAGTATCGCTCTGCGTTTTATGCTAAAATCATCACGGGTGATTCAAATGAATAAAAAATGGATGCCGCTGGCATTCTGCGGCCTATTGATGTTAGGCGGCTGTCAGAGCCGGCCCAAGGAGCCGGAACTGACGCGTTATTCCAACATGGCGCTGGACGCCGGTTTTGATACGGTCATGACGTTGACCGGATATACGGAAACAGAAGATCAGTTCAATCAGTATTTCGCTGAAATGAAGCAGCTGTTTCTGCACTACAACGCACTGTTTGACGTGTATAACGATTACGCTGGACTCAACAATATCAAAACGATCAACGACAACGCCGGCATTGCCCCGGTCAGTGTGGATCCTGAGATCATCGAGCTGTTAAATACCGCGCGGCAGTTCTACGACCTGTCTGAGGGCGAGTTTGACGTCACAATGGGCGCCGTGCTCAAAATCTGGCATACCTATCGGGATGAAGGCATCGCACAAAACAACGCCGGACAGCTGGGACAGGTTCCTTCCGTTGAGCAGCTGCAGGAGGCGCAAGCCTGTACAGGATGGGATAAAGTTGAAATCAACGAAGCGGACAGTACGGTCTATCTGAATCAAAGCTGCGCTTCGCTGGACGTCGGCGGGATTGCCAAAGGCTTCGCCGCCGGCAAGGTACAGCAGCGCTTAATTGAAGCGGGTTTAGTCCACGGTACCGTGGATGCCGGAGGCAACATCTGTACGATCAACAACAAGCCGGGCAATCAGGACTGGCGCGTCGGCATCCGCAATCCATCCGGCAACGGCTCGCTGGCAATCGTTGAGCTTCCAGGCTCCGCAGCCTTCGTATCCAGCGGAGATTATGAACGCTTCTACGCGGCTGAAGACGGCAGCGTCTATCATCACATCATCGATCCGCAGACGCTCTTTCCTGCAACTTATTACCATCAGGTCACGATCATCACGGAGAATTCCGGATTTGCGGATGCCTTGTCCACCGCTTTGTTTACCATGAGCTACCAGGACGGGCTGGCCTTGATCGAACGATTCCGCAACACCTATCCGGATCAGCCGATCGAAGTCATGTGGGTGATGGATCCCGATCAGGTGCCATCCGGAGTAACCAGCACAGCCGCGGGCGAATATGCCGTGATCATGACGGACTCGATGAAGAACTATCTGGCTCAGTAAAATTATCTGGAAAAATCTCAGCTTGCTTTCGGCTGAGATTTTTTATTGTCTGTATAGCAAAAAAAGCGGCTTAAACGGCCGCATAAGACTTTATACCCTCACGGGGAAGCCCTGATATCATGCGGATTTGCGCATAAGCGCCTAACCCTTCCAATCCCATCGAAAACAATCGCGGCAAGCAGGATAGGCACTTCTGCGATACGGCATAATAGATAAAACCTAAATTCCGGAGAAGAACTTCCAACTGTGAAGCGTTGGGCAAGGCAGTACAAGCGGCCCTTACCCGGGATTGGGGAAGACCCCAACGATTTAGAAGAACAGGCCTGCCGGGAAAAATGATTGTTATCTGCGAATTCATGAGATGGCTAATCTGATCTTAATGCATGTTTATCCTGTCTGTATGAACTTGAAAACAAGGATGAACAATACATCCATAGGGCTGAGCTTTTTCGGCAGCGTTATTCAGTTCGCCTTCGTCTTCAGCCTTAAAATATTGAGCAGCGAAGTAAAAAGTGAATTCCGCGGAATTCACTTTTTTAATCAACGATCAAGTTTGTCCGATTAAATAGGACAAACGGACATGAAGCATCCGTTTAGTTTTTGCCCAGCAGACGGAACATGTTTTTCTTATAAACCTCCACGCCCGGCTGATTAAACGGATTTACATTCAGCAGATAGACGCTGACAGCGCAGGCCTTAAAGAAGAAGTAGCACATATACCCGAAGGTTTCTTCCCGCATATCCGGCATCGTAATGATCAAGTTCGGCACATTACCGGTAACTTCATGCGCTTCCAACGTTCCCTGACAAGCCATCTTATTGACCCAATCCAGACTCTTGCCGGCCAGATAGTTCATGTTATCCAAATTTTCCGCATCGCTTGGGAAGGTCCCGTCCAGTGTCGGCGCTTCCACCAACAGCAGGGTTTCATAAAGCATCTTCTTGCCTTCCTGAATAAACTGTCCCAAAGAATGCAGATCTGTCGAGAACGTCGCGCTGCATGGCAGAATGCCTTTGCCTTCTTTGCCCTCCGACTCGCCAAACAGCTGCTTCCACCATTCGGCAATCATCGCCATCTGCGGTTCATAGGTTACTAACATTTCTGCATCTTTGCCGCTGTTTTCCAAAATCCGGCGGGCAACCGCATACTGATAAGCTGGATTGTCATGCAGATCCGGATTCTTGAGGTCTTCATAAGCCTGTGCAAAGCCCTTCATCACCGCGTCAATATCAATCCCAGCCAAAGCCATTGGGAGTAAGCCCACCGCCGTTAATACCGAATACCGGCCGCCGATATCATCCGGAATCACGAAGGTTTCATAGCCTTCCTTATCCGCCAGCTCCTTCAACGTTCCGCGCGCCTTGTCGGTCGTTGCCAAAATCCGCCGCTGGCATTCTTCCTTGGAATATTTCTTTTCCATCAGCTGCTTCAGCATTCGAAACGCCATCGCCGTTTCCGTTGTTGTTCCGGATTTGGAAATCACGTTCAAAACGATTTCCTTATCCTGAATATACGCTTCTACCTGCTTGAAATACGTGCTGGAGAAGGTGTTGCCGATAAAGATCACTTCCGGCTTATTTTGACAATACAGGCCGCGCATCATTTCGATCGCTGCCCGCGCGCCTAAATAAGAACCGCCAATGCCGCAGACCAGCAGCACGTCGCATTGGCCTTCCAGCCGCTTGGCTGCCGCTTTAATTCTTTCAAACTCTTCATGATCATAGCTGTTCGGCCATTCTACCCAGCCGACAAAATCATTGCCCGCGCCGCTTTTTTCATGCAGCTGTGTGTGCGCCAGCGTTACGGCTTCCTGATAATCGAAAATGTTTTCCTGCAGATGCGCATGCGAAGTGTCAAATTTGATCATACTGTTTCTCCTTTATTTGCTTCCTCGATCCAGCGGTCCAGGTTTTCAGCCAGCGACCGGAATCCAATTTTCATGACTGGCAGACGACTGGCCTTCCCCCGGCCGCGTTCCTTCCGGAATGCCGTCGGATGCAGCGCTTTTAAAGACAGCCGGGCCTGGTGCGTGGATTTGTCAAAATCGATAATTTTGACCTTTACACGGTCATGGACGTGAACGAAATGATTGACATCCTTGACGAAACCTTCCGAGATTTCAGAAATGTGAATCAATCCCGAGGTTTCCTCATCCAGACTGACAAATGCGCCGTACGGCTGAATTCCCGTGATCGTCCCCTCTACTATTTGTCCGATTCGATACTGCATAGACGCCTCCAATCTTTTTTTATTATATCACCTCCCAGGGTTTTTGTGATATACTAATTCTCGAGGTGAGCACCATGCTTCAACAGATGTATCCTTTCTGGGCTGCGATTGTGGCCAATTTGACAGCGCAGCTGCTTAAGCCCGTTATCCGCTACATACGAACCCGGGAATGGGATTGGCATATGGCATTGGAGAGCGGCGGTTTTCCCAGCTCGCATACCTCGACAGTCGCGGCTTTGACGCTGGCTGTCGGAATCACGGATAATTTCTCGTCGACATTGTTTGCCGTGACCTTGATGTTTTCGCTGATCGTGGCTTATGACGCCGCCAACGTTCGTTATTATGCCGGCCAGAATATTCGGATTACGCAGCAGCTGATCAAAGATATTCAAATTTTAACGCAGACCCGTCTGGACGATCCAATCTATCTGACCAAGGTAAAAGAAGTGCTGGGTCACAAATGGATTGAAGTGTTCGGCGGCATTCTTCTTGGCCTGATCATCGCCGGGCTGATGTATTTTATAAGATAAGGTGAAAAATATGGAAACAATGGAAACGCAAGTTAAAAATGTAATTGAAAAGATCCGTCCGTATATTCAGCGCGACGGCGGCGACGTGGAATTCGTCAGTCTGGAAGACGGTGTTGTCACTGTTAAAATGCTGGGCGCCTGTTCTGAATGTCTGTCGTTGGATGCAACGCTGAAGGACGGGATCGAAGCCATTCTTCTCGATGAAGTACCAGGCGTAACAGAAGTACGGCTGGCCCCTTCCGAGCCATTATTCTTCTAGATTCAGCAATGCCGTGAAAGAAACGCATGCGGATGCGGTCCTCTGAAAGTGAAATCAGCTTTCAAAGATCAGCAGCATGCGTTTTTTTGCTTTCCCGGTTTCGGTTTATCCACAGCTAAGCAACCTGCCCGACCATCAGCTGCGGAATCTGTCCCTGAACGATTTGCATGACCAGCGGAATCTTCACTTCGATCTGCTGCGGATCAAGCAGAAAGGGACTGATCACCAACATTTCCACGCTGATCTTTAAATCGATTTCCAACAGCGTGCTGTTAATGCCGTAGGCTGAGGATACGGCGTCAATCTGACCGACCAGGCTGTTGACCGCGCGCATTCGTATGTCAATCGAAGGTCCGACATTCGCCAGCAGCACGGATCCCGTCAACATTCCGACCGGCAGAGAATAGATAATTCCTTTGTCGTAATAGACAAGATGGGTATGCGGGTCCGTTTCCCCTTCTTCTGCAGCGTTGAGCGATTCCTGTGCGGCGTCCAATGAGCGGCTCATCAGTTCATTCATCCGCTGCGTATCATAAATAATGTCCGTAATATTGCCCTGACTATCCCGCTGGATGCGGATCAGATCTTCCGTCTTCAAATCCAGAGAATCCACCGCCCGCTTAATCACCGCCGAAGCCGCGTTGCGGACCTCACTGGCCGCCACCTTTTCGACATGAGGTTTTAACAGGGCGTTAAGCTGATTCAGCGTCCGATTGCCCAGCCACAGGACAGCGGCCAGAATCAGCGCCGCCGCCAGCCAGCGGCGGTTTCTATCCCTTTTCCGTTTTTTCATGCATCACCTTCAGCAGCGCTTCCTTCCCGCTCATTCCTATATATATTCCTGCACGGGCCGCGGTTGACGTCATCGCTGTAATTTTTCCATCCAACAGTCCGGTTTTCCCCGGTTTATAAACCTGAAAGACCGGAATCTTTTTTTCCTCCAGAGCATCTAGATCCCAGCTTTCATCGACTAAGACAGCTTTTGTACTGACGATCATCCGACATGTCCAGCGAGGCAGAAATAATGAAATATCAATGAATCGAAACGCTTCGATTTCCAAGGTTTTTAATTCGATCATAGCCCAGCCTCCTCCTCTATCAGTATAGAGAAAGACAGAAAAAGGGTGCCTCTTTTTCCCACTTTCAAATGGAAATTCAAGCCTGAACCATGGAATATGCCGTTCAATGTCAAACGCTCAGGCCCTGCTGTTCACCGCAGACATAAAAAAAGCCCGAATCCGTCTTGGGTTCGGACTTATCCAAGCGTTATGACTTAATAGTTTTTAACTTCCTGTTCAAAGTAAGCCTGCGGATGGAAGCAGACCGGACAGACCTTAGGAGCCTGTTTGGCGGTTACGGTATATCCGCAGTTGCGGCACTTCCAGACGATCTGTTCCGCTTTCGCAAAAACCGTATTGTTTTCAACGTTGTTCAGCAGCGCCAGATATCGTTCTTCATGTCCCTTTTCAATCTTCGCGACTTCGCTCATCAGCCGGGCAATTTCAGTAAACCCTTCCTGCTTGGCGGTTTCCGCAAATTCTTTATACATCTCTGTCCATTCATAGTTTTCACCATTGGCCGCGTCTTTCAGGTTGACGGGCGTTTCCTGAATCTTACCGCCGTGCAGAAACTTATACCAAAGTTTGGCATGAGCGTTTTCATTCGCCGAAGTTTCTTCAAAAATCCCGGCGATCTGACCATAGCCGTCCTTGCGCGCCTGATCCGCATAATAAGCGTATTTGATTCGCGCCTGACTTTCTCCGGCAAACGCCGTCCATAAATTCTGTTCTGTTTTTGAGCCTTTCAATTCCATTTTACCATTTCTCCTTTCCGGTATGGATTGCAATTTCAGCCCGGATCATCTGCCGCAGCAGCACTGCCTGCCGCAATGCCAGATCAAAGGTCTGAATACAGCCGGGATCGAGCTGATCGGCGATGCCTTTTTCCGCTAGATGAATCTGATGTTCGGCCACCGCTGCCAATTCAGTAAGCAGACTGTTGGTCAGATGACTGCGGGTAATCTTCTCTGCTTCCTCTTCACTGAGTGATCGGAAATTAGATGCGTCTGCCTGACATTTCGGACAGCGGTCCTGGATCAGCTCACTGTCCAGAATTAAACCGCAGACTTCACATTTTTTCAGCATGTACTTCCTCCTTATCCTTTTTCTACTGGTCAGTATGCCCTTGTCTGTTTCGGTCAATCCCTCTGTTTTTACAAATTCATTATTTTCTGTTTAAGGCCGATTTTTTTCGGCAATTATCATTATTTTCGCCAACATTTTTACGCTGAATTCGATTTTTTTCTCGTTTTTCTCTATTTTTTTTAACTTTTTATTGACTCCGCATCATTTTGGAATAAAATTAAACCATGTTTTTTAGGAGGAAGAGTTATGAAAATCACAGATCCGTTTGATGAATTTGGCTGTCTGCTTTTTGATGAAACGCTCATGCAGGAGCGGCTTCCGTATCCAATTTATAAACGCTGGAAAGAAACCGTGGCCAAGGAAGATTCATTGGACCGCAATACCGCAGATGCGATCGCGCATGCGATGAAGCGCTGGGCGCAGGAAAACGGTGCAACGCACTTCACGCATTGGTTTCAGCCGATGACCGGCTCGACCGCGGAAAAGCACGATTCGTTTATCGAACCGGACGAAAACGGCCAACCGTTAGTCCGCTTCTCCGGAAAGTCGCTGATCAAAGGGGAACCCGACGCTTCGAGTTTTCCCAGCGGAGGCCTGCGTGCTACCTTTGAAGCCCGTGGTTATACATACTGGGACTGTACCTCGCCGGCCTTCATTCGTGATAACATTCTGTGTATTCCCACAGTCTTCGTTTCCTACAATGGCGAATCGCTGGATAAAAAAGCACCGCTCCTGAAGTCGATTGAAGCGATCAGCGCGGCAGCTACCAGAATCGTCAACATCTTCGGGGATAAAGATGTCAAACGCGTCATTCCGATGGTGGGTCTGGAACAGGAATATTTCCTGATTGACAAGCGTTACTTTGAACAGCGCGAGGATCTTGTGCTGACCGGACGCACCTTGTTCGGCGCGATGCCGGCCAAGGGTCAGGAGCTGGAAGATCATTATTTCGGCAGCATTCCAAGCCGGGTGGCGGCCTTTATGAAAGAAGTCAACCAGGAGCTGTGGAAACTAGGCATTTACGCAAAAACTGAACACAATGAAGTCGCGCCCTGTCAGTTTGAGATTGCGCCGATCTTCAGCAGCGTCAACATTGCGGTGGACCAGAATCAGCTGACGATGGATGTCCTGCGCAAAACCGCAGATAAGCATGGTTTTGCCTGTCTGCTTCATGAAAAGCCGTTTGCCGGCATCAACGGTTCAGGCAAGCATAACAACTGGTCATTGGTTACCGATGATCGGCAGAACTTATTTGAGCCGGGAGATAAACCAGCCGAGAACATTCGTTTCCTCGTGTTTGTCTGCGCCTTTATCAAAGCCGTAGATCAGCATGCGGAACTGCTTCGGATGTCATCCTCCGGGGCCGGCAATGACCATCGCTTAGGCGCCAATGAAGCTCCGCCGGCAATCATTTCGATCTATCTGGGCAGTTACATCGAAAATGTCTTAAACTCGTTAAAAGGCGCCGCGGCGGCGGTCGAGGATCAGCAGGACAGCTCCTTTACGCCCATCAGCGGTCTTTCCTACATTCCCAAGGACAATACCGACCGCAACCGGACATCCCCATTAGCCTTCACCGGCAATAAATTTGAGTTCCGCATGCTTGGTTCATCCCTGTCAGCTTCCTTCGCTAATGTCGTTCTCAACACGATTACCGCTGATGTACTCAATAACATCGCGCAACAGCTTGCGGACCTGAAATACAAGCAGGATATTCGGGCCCGGGCGTTGGAAATCTGCACGCAGATTCTGAAAGATCATGAACGGATCCTGTTTTCCGGCGATGGTTATTCCCAAGAATGGGTGGCTGAGGCCAAACGCCGCGGTTTACCGAACATTCCGTCCTTCATCGAATCAGTCAGCGCGCTGACTTCCCCGAAAACGATTGAGTTGTTTACCCGCAATCACGTTTATACAGAGAAAGAGCTGATTGCCCGCAGTGAGATCATGAATGAACAGTATGTCAAGATCTCCGAGATTGAAGCCAAAGTTCTGATCGACATGACCCGTACAGAACTCCTGCCGCTGCTTACCCGTGAAATTCAGCCGCTGGCAGCCGCACTGCGTTCCTTGGATCAGCCTGCTTCTTACTTCAGAAAACAGCTCATTCATTTAAACGAACTGATGGACCGCATGGATAAAGGAGCTGAGCGGCTGGAAGGGAAGCTGAAAGAGATTGGAGTGGTCAGCGATTATCATGAGCGCGGCATTCGGTTCTACTATGAAGCCGCTCCGTTGATGCAGCAGCTGCGCAGCGCCATTGACGAGCATGAAACAATCTTTGATAAAAAACAGTATATCCTGCCGACCTATGAGGATATGTTGTTTCACAGCAATTAACAATAGAAAGCTGCAGCATCATCGACTTTTCCGATAAAGGCTGCAGCTTTTTTCTATTCTGTGATTGTTGATGTAGCCTTCTGAGATCTTCTGAGGTTTTCTCCCTCTAAATCTTCATTTGAATTATGCTGTTTATTTGCGTTTGCGGTCTATTTCGAGGCTATTTTTTAACAGAAGAAAAAACGAGCATCCAGCCCGTTTTACAGCATATCTTCAGATTGAATATTCTTCTCTTTCAGCCTTCCGCTGACAAAACCGCGGACAACGACATAGAGAACGGCGAAGATCGGTACCCCCAGAAACATGCCGAGAATCCCAAACATGCCGCCGCCGACAATGATTGAAAACATGACCCACAGACTCGGCAGTCCTAACTGATCGCCCAGGATCATCGGACCCAGGATATTGCCGTCAAACTGCTGCAAAAGCAGGACAAAGACCGCAAAGATCAGGGAATAAATCGGATCGACGATAAAAAGGATGAAAATTCCCGGCACCGCGCCGATAAACGGACCAAAAACCGGAATCATATTGGTCAGCCCGACGATAAAGCTGATCAGCACCGCGAACGGCAGCCGCATGATCAGCATGCCGACAAAACAGATCACGCCGATAATCAGAGAATCAATCAATTTGCCGATGATAAAGCTGTTGAACATCCGCGACGTCAGCCTGCTTAATTGAATCAGCGATTCTACCTTGGCTTTGGGCAGTACCGCATAAGCCAGCTTTTTAAATTGGCCGGTGAAGCGTTCTTTTTCCAACAGAATATAGACGGCGATGATGACCGCGATAAAAAAGTTGAAAGTCTGACGGACAAACAGCCAGGAATAGCTTAAAATCTTCGGCACATAATCCTTGGCCATCCCCAGCATGGACTCCAGCAATGCCTCACTGGAGCTGAACAGAATTTCCAGCCAGCCTGTCTTGAACCCCAGCCCTTCCGTAATTTCGTTTAACAGCGTGTTCGCCTTACCCAGATAATCGCTGAGCTGGGTTGACAGCGTCATGATGCTTTCCAGCAGCTGCGGGATTAAAACCGCCATAAAGCTGATCAGGATGAGAAATAGGAAGATGATCGCCGCCGCAACGCCGATCTTGCGTTTTGTGGAAGCCTTCATTTTTGACTTGGCCAGCCATTTCTTTTCGACTCTCGTTGTAACCGGTGCTAAGAGAAAAGCCAAGGAAAAGCCTAGAATAAATGGAAGCAGAATTCCGATCACATTCCCCAAAAACTGCTTGAGCAGCGGAAACTGAGTGACCAGAAAATAGAAACCTAATAGTAAAATCCCCGAACAGGTCAGGGCTAAAATATTCTCTTTGGTTTGTTCTTTGATTTTAAATTTCATTATGCAATCTCCCTTATTGTTATTTTAACACACTTGACTCTTTTCTATATTTAAAATTCTATTAAATTGACGAGGATTATGCTAAAATAAGACTGTAACTTAAGGAGGAAATCATTCATGAGAGGTATTTTATTAATTAGCCATGGTCAGTATGCAGAAGCTTTCAAAGGTTCTCTGAAAATGATCGCGGGCGAAGTTACAAATTTGTATTCCTGCTGCCTGCTGCCGACAGATGGCCCAGATCAGTTTAAGGAAAAGCTGAACGAACTGAAGCCGGAGTTGGACAAGTATGACGAAGTCTTGGTTTTCGCGGATCTGTTCGGCGGTTCCCCATGCAACACAACGTTTGTTGAATTCGCTACAAATCCGAAGTTCCACTTCGTTGCCGGCATGAACTTCCCAATGGTTCTGACAGCGATTCTGTCCGAGGGTGAATCGGTTGAAAATCTGATCGCTCAGGGACGCGAAGGCATCGTTGATGTCAAAGCTTTCATGGCAAGCATGAGTTCGGACGAAGACTAATTTATTCAGCGTTCATAAAACAAAAAGGCGGGAAACTCCCCGTCTTTTCTTTTGCCTGAATATACCGCACAACGCCGTATTTTTGATCTGCCGCTTCAGGATGCGGCTAATTCTTCATGATAGAGCTGCTGAGCAAGGTTATGATAATGGTCATGGATTCGTTCCAAATCTGTCAGCACCTCACTGAATACCACACACAGCGAACCGTCAATCTGTTGATTCCGCAGACGCTGGATTTGATCCTGACGGCTCTTTTCGCAGCATTGATCCATTTGTTCCTCCAGCTGATCGATGTGCTGCAATGTATCTGCACGATGATATTCTTCAATGGTCGGAAGCAGCGCGGCAGTCTGATTCAGAATTGTCTGCAGCTCTGCCAGTTCCCGGCTTGCGTGCGGTGTGATCTTCTGCTTTTCCTTCAGAATCTGGGAAGCATGTTCCGATAAATTAACGACATGATCGCCCATCCGTTCCAAATCATTATTAATTTTAAATAAGACATTCAGCCGGCGGGAATCCTCAACGTTCATCCGCGCCGTGGCCACGACCGGAATCGCGTCGATAATCGTGCGGTGGATCGTATCAATCTCGCTTTCCTGCGCCAGAATTTTTTCTTTATCCCATTCCAAGGTTGTCAAGCCGCAAAACGCTTCGTCAAGACTGGACTGAACCAGGTGATACATACGGTTTAACAGTTCGCTGATCTCATGCAGTGAAATCGTGACATTGCCTAAACGCTGTTCCGGAATGCGTGTGATTTCAATAACCGGTTTGACTGCTTCCTTTTCCTGCGGCAGCAGCTTTACTGCCAGAGCCGCTAATCCGCTGCCTAACGGAAGCAGAACCAACGTCGTCACCACGTTGAAGAGCGTATGGAAGTTGGCGATCTGCGCCGCTGGATTGGCCGGCGTAAACTGAGCAATCCAATCGGTCAGCGGCAGCAGCAGCACAGCTCCGCTAAACAACAAAGCGCCGCCGACATTAAACAGCAAGTGAACCAAAGCGACTCGTTTTGCATTTCGGTTGGAGCTGAGTGAAGAAAGCACTGCCGTAATGCATGTTCCGATGTTCATACCAAATAAAATGAAGACGGAATGCTGCAGCGTGATCAATCCATTGTTCGCCAATGTTTGTAAAATTCCGATGGAAGCGCTGGAGCTTTGTATGACAGCCGTAAAAAGCGCCCCGGTAAGCACCGCGATCAGGGGATTGTTAAAGGCGGTAATCAAGGACAGAAAGGCTGCGTTATCCCGCAGCGGCGCCATCGCATCACTCATCATGCCCATACCGATGAAGAGAATACCAAGCCCGCCGACAATCATCCCGACTGCGTTGGTTCTTTCTTTTTTCAGGAACACAACCATGACGACGCCGATCAAAGCGATAGCCGGTGCCGCAGCGCCAATATCCAACGCGATCAGCTGGCCGGTAATCGTGGTGCCGATATTCGCACCCATAATCACACCGACAGCCTGCGGCAATGTCATTAAGCCGGCATTGACAAACCCTACCGTCATGACTGTGGTTGCGCTGGAGCTTTGAATCAAAGCGGTAATCAGGGCGCCGACAATCACCCCCATCAGCCGATTAGAAGTCAGTCGTTCAAGGATTGACTGCAGCCGATCCCCTGCGCATAACTCCAATCCATCACTCATCATTTTCATTCCATATAGAAATAAGGCCAATCCGCCCATTAAAGCAATGATAAAACTGATATCCATAACGTTTAACAACCCTTTCCTCTGCTTTAGCATGCCCATTATAAATGAAAAAAAGAGTTTCTGCGTAACGAATTTGTTAAGTTTTCGTTAACAGAAGATTCTCTTTCTTCCCTTTCACAACAAAAAAAAGCAATGTCCGAAGACATTGCTTGTAAGCGTTTTGAATTAAGCCAAAACTCCGAAGAAAGCCAGAACGATAGCGAACAGAACAACAACGAGAATCAGCTTGTTGGAGTTCATCCACTTCTTACCCAGCATCCAGTAGCACAGAGCTGCGAATAATGCAGGGAACAACGCAGGCATGATGCTGTCAGCATATTTCTGCAGGTTGAATTCATTGAACATTTCTTCGCCAGTTTCCGGGTCAACACCTAAGCTCATTTTCAGAGTAGCCAGAGGGAACTTAACGTTCAGCGCGATCATGCCGCCGACAACCGTCAGACCTAAGACAGAAGCAGCTTCTGTCAGAGCGTTCATCGTGCCAGACAGGGAAGTAACCAGCTTAACGCCTTGTTCATAGCCCATGTCAAACATTTTCATACGTGCGAACAGAACGACAACCATCCAAACTTCCCAAATCATGATACCTAATGCGTTGCCTTCCAGAGCCATCGTTGCAGCGATAGATCCGAAAACCGCGCCCGCGATCATGCCGAAGATTGTATCGCCGATACCAGCGAATGGTCCCATCAACGCTGTCTTAATCGAAGCGGCAACATCCAAACCTGTACCAGATTCTGCTGTCTGTTCTTCGATAGCGACATTCATACCAACAATGATATCACCCATTGCAGGCTGTGTGTTGAAGAATACAGAATGAGTTCTCAATGCCTTCTGCTTCAGCTCAGGACGATCGCCATACAGCTTGTCGATAACCGGCAGCATGGTGGTCAGGTAGCCTAAGCCCTGCATACGTTCATAGTTCCAGCCAATCTGAGAGTTCCAGATCCAGCGCAGATTCAGGCTTCTTAATTCTTTCTTAGTGAACTTCTTACTATTCGTCATAATCGTCGTCGCCTCCCTGTGCAGTGCCAGCAGCTAACTTAGCAGTAGCATTCTGGTAAGTAACTAACGCTGCGGCTGTACCGATTAAGGCGATACCCAGAATCGGCATATTGATATAAGCGGCTAATACGAAGCCTAAGATAATGAACTGCGGCTTCTTCAGAACTGGCAGGTAACGCATCAAGATTGCGAAACCAACGACCGGCAGCAAGCCGCCAGCGAATTTGAAACCGTTCATGATGAATGCCGGAATGATCTTGATCAGAGTGTCAACAACGCCCTGGCCAGCAACCAGCAGTAACAGAACAGGCAATCCACGGGACAGGCCCCAAGGAATAATACCTAATGTGTTCATCAGCGCGATACCCTTAGTGTTGTCTTCTTCAACATACTTGTCAGCGATGTGCTGGAATGCAGTGTTGGAGAAACGAGCCAGAATATCCAACTGTGTGAATAATGCAGCTAATGCGATACCGATTGAAGAAGCCATTGCAATCGGGTCAGCGCCGGAAGCAGCGCCTAAGGCTGTAGCGATCATACCCGAAGAAGTGATGTTCGGAATCGAAGCTCCTCCGTATGTGCCAGCGCCTAACTGTGTCATCTGTAACGTACCACCAACAACTAAGCCGTATCTCATATCGCCTACGACGATGCCGGTGAATAAGCATGCAAGAATACAGTTGTTGAAACCGATGTTCCAAGACAAACTATCGATGATGCTCCAAAATGCCCATGCTGTAATCAGCAGGATTTGGATAATACTCAACCCTCCAGACATAAATAGTCCTCCCTTTCTAACCTTTTGTGTCTTTGGTTTTTTCCGGTTGCCCGGACCCTCGAAAACAATTTATCCGCCCCTCGGCCTACGTGGCTTCTTACGCAGCGCCGCGGTTCAGATGTAACCGTTTTCTCGATGATTAAATGATACACTAGAAAGTATGATTTGTAAAGCCTCAACACATATTTTTCACATAATTCAAAGAAATTTTCACAAAATTAGAACTGCAATTTATGCATTAAACAAACAGATGAATCTTCCCAATTCTCCCTGTATACAAGCATTATTAATAATTATGATCATGAATTCTGCAAGTCGTTTTCCTCCCGTTTCCCCTTCTAAAACTTTCACAATTTTCCCGTTTGTTTCATAAAATTGTTATGTTTTCCATATCAAATCCAGCTTTTATTATTGTATTCGCGGCCCTGCCGTTCTAGAACGCCTCAGATTTGAAATAACAAGAAACTGAGCTTTGCATGCAGAACGGCTTCATCTGCAAAGTTTGCGATGATATCCTGCAAGGATTTCAATGCGGCCCCCGTATTTTGCAAAAGTTTTTGACCTCAATTCCTTATCGCCGTATTCAAGATGATCTGACTCTTCAACCTTATATAACTCCCGCGGATGGATCAGACAAATTCGCGCATCAATCTTGCTCTGTCTGATTTTGCTTTTCAACACGGCCGATGAAACTGTTTTTTGCTGCCGGCTTGATCGAGTCTTATCCTTCATCCGAACCCTTTTCTCCTTTTTAACGACATTGAAAAGAAAAACAGGATTGCTCCTGTTTAAGAAATTTGTTTAGCAAGTTCGGTCAGATCTTTGGCTAAAGCTTCGATTTTTTCACGTTCCACTTCATCGTCATGATTCGTCGCCGTATTCTCAACAATCAGCGAACCATTCATATTTTTCCCGCGGCAGACGATCATTCCTTTTTCATAGAAAGACAGCGACGTATACTTCACGTGATCTTCATCGACCAGGCTCATGTGCAGCTTGGCTTCCTCATCCCGGCGCTTCACAATCGCCTCCAGCTTTTCCGCATTGCCTTTGCTGGCTTCAAAATAGCCAATTCCCAAGCGCGGTCCTTTGCCGACACAGTCCAAAATAATCACATTGCGGTCCTTAATCGTATTGGGAAGTGCATCCCGAAGCATATAGTCGCCGACGTGCGTTCCGTTTCCGCCGTCAGTCAGCACAAATGCCACCTGATCCCGAAGCTTTTCCGGCAGCTGCTGAGCAATCAGATAGGCTGCAATCACCCCTGAAGTATTCCGATTCAGATTTACTTTGTTGCCGATGCGGAATGTCATCATAAAGGAAACGACAATCAGAAGGGTCAATACCGCCAAAATCAGCACGGACAGAACGAAATTATCCTCAAAATTAATCCGCCGGCCCAAGCCCAGCAACAAAATCAACCCCAGCACCATGCTTAAGATCACCGGCGTATTCATCGGCAGGAAAGAGGAAGAAAAACTGGCGTTGCCGTCCATCGGAAAATAACGAATCGGATTGCCGAAATCATGATTCAGCGTATCGTAATGGGCTACAAAAATCGTTTTTGCCTTGCCGACATTGCCGATCATCAAATTCATACCCTTCGTTCTTTTTTTCTTTCCCATCGCGCCGCGTACAGAATACCCCAACGCCTGGAAATCCTTGCCGATCTCATTGCAGAAAAAATTCTTTTCCTTGCGGGTAAACCGGCGCCCGATTGTTAAACCATATTTTATAATCAAATCATCAATATTCATCATAACCTCCAGCGGATATTCAGCTTTGCCGTCCGCTTATTTCTTTCTGCCCCACTTCTCCGGCCATTTAAACGGCGAATTTTTCATCTTTGCCTGCTGCTGACGATGGGCTTCCTTATCCGGTACAAATTTGTTGAAGCAATGCACCAGTTTGGTACTGCTGTAAGCATTGATAAAAACAAATTCTTCCTCGCTGACGCGAACCACCAGCATATCCATTCCGGCTTTCCCCTGACGGAACACCCATTCCTGTACCTCATCCCAGCGAACCATCTGGCACAGCTCTTCATCGCCCCGCGTGTAAACGACGAAATAATCCGGGTAAGCCTCTAACAAAATATAGTTAGGCGTCTTCCATAAAACCAGCAGCGCGACAACAATCAGAACAGCCCCGACAATCCAAACAAATTTTGCTGCAATCATCAAAATTCCAACCAGAATGCAGACAATAATCGATACGTACGGCTTGATATTAATCGAAACAACCGGTTTTCCCGACTGCGGCAAATCGGCGATCCGACACAGTTTCGCTCTCATTTCTTCCATTGATTTCACCTCTTGCGTTTCATTATAACAAAATTCCCTCTGTTCGTCATTCAAAATTCGACGCGAAACCGAAAGCGCTGTCAGAATCCTATTTCGCAATTCTTCATTTTCCCTCGTTTTTTCCTGGATTTTTGATATAATGGAAAAGAAAACCGAATCAATCAATTGAGGAGTGAGGATGTATGTGGATTGTAGCGTTTATTACCGTGGTGGCTGTATTGATTTTCGCCTCGCGGATGAAAGAGTTGAAGAATGCGCGCGAAGCGATCGCCGCGGCCGGGGGTATCAGTTCCAAATATCAGTGCATGGATTTTTCCAAAGGTCCGAAAACCGCTTATCTTATCCTGTCGGTCGTCGGCATTATTTCAGGAATCTACGGTTATACAATTGAGGATTATACGACAGTTGCTCTGGGGGTTCTGATTTTCTTTTTGTTTCTGGCGGAATTCTTCATGGCCAACATTCAGTACAAGTTCTATTACAGCAGCACAGCCTTTATCAACCGCGGTAAAGTCGTGCGTTACAAAAGCATCAAAGACTTTGAGAAGAAAAAAATGCCGATGGCCTTTGTTGCCGTCATCACCTTCAGCGGCGACAAGCATTTAGTTCCGCCTAAGGCTCTGGCCATCATCCAAGAACAGATGCAGAAAAAGGAAAATAAAAAAAGAAAATCCGCCGCGCGCGGATTTTTTATTTTCGTTTTTTTTCGTCTGTACTATTCTTCCATCAGTCTTTCAAGCGCTTCCGCCACGGAACTGACCACGATCTGCGCTTCCTGTCTGACTGAAGCCGGAGAAGTATGGAAGGTAAAGCTGGGGGCGGTTGAACGCAGCAGAGGAATATCATTATAAGAATCGCCGATTCCGGCAATCGTCTTGAGCTGCAGATGACGCTTAAGCACCTCAATCCCGAAGCCTTTGGAACAGCCGCGCCGGGCTACATCAATCCAGACTTCATTCTGAAAGGCCTCCAGTTCAGCAAACGTGCGATTGATCCGATCCGCCTCTAACCGCGCTCGATCCTCTGTGCCAGCATACAAAGACAGTCCAAAGATTTCGGCCGTCAGTTCATCCAACCGCGAGAAAACACGGTATGGAATGGCTGTCAGAATCGAAGCGGAAGGCGGAATCTGACCATCCGGCTGCCTTTGACAGAAGGTCCCTTCACTGGTCTGATAATAAAAATCAATTTCTTTGTCCAGCGAGCCGCTGAGCCGAAATGCGGTTTCCCGGTCAATGCAAGCTTTATACAGCGTCCGGCCGGCGTGGTCCAGAATCAGCGCCCCGCTGCTGAGAATCATAAAGTCACAGCGCAGCCGTCCCCGAATTGGCGCAGCAACCCCTGAAAGCGGACGTCCCGTACATAAGCCAAACAGATGTCCCTGCTTTTGAAACATGCGAATCTGTTTGAGATCATCGCTTTTAAACTGACCCTTAAAAAATAACGTACCGTCAAAATCACTGGCTAATACCTTCATGGACACAGTTCTCCTTCTTAATTGTTTCCTCAGCTCCTGTCAAACAGGATTCCGTACTGCTTATCATTATACTGACTGAACATTTTCTGTCAAAGCCAAACAGATTCATACTGGGAAATATCATCAACCTCATCAGCAAAAAAAACAGCTGAATCCAGACTTACCCGGTTCAGCTGCTTCTTCTCATTTCAGTTATGCTTAACCTGATTAAAGATCTTTAATCAGCGGCATGAAGTCGATTTTTTCTTCTGTCGGAACCATCTGCGCTGTAAACTTAACGCCTCTGTCCGTCAGTTCTCTGAAAGCCGCGACATCTTCCGGCGTAACGCTGACTGACCGCTTAACCTGCGTCGAGCCATGCTTGTTGGACATGTTGCCGACATTGACAACCGGGAACATATAACCGGCATCCGCAACCTGCTTAATCGTCTTTGGACCTTTCAGAACGACAAAGATACGATCCGTCGGATAAGCTTCGCTTTTCAGTCTGTCCGCCGCTTTTTCAGCCGGCAGAATCGACAGTTTAACTGTGGATGGGCAAGCCATCTTCAGCGCGATTTTCTGAATTTCATCCTTCGCTGCCATATCATCGATAACCATGATACGCGTAGCGTTTAAAGTATTCGTCCAGACAGCTGCAACCTGACCGTGGATCAATCTTTCGTCAATACGAACATTTACAATTTCCATAAGTGTATTTCCTCCCTTTGTAAGCGTTTAATTTGACTATTCCCATTTTAGCGTAATTCCAGGGTCGTGTCAATATTTCCATTTGGACACTCCCTGAGCTTTGTCTAAATGTTATTTCGGTCGGCCCTTGAAAATCACGCTCAACAGAGGTGATTGAAGGTGTTTTTTCAATTATTAAGCGCTTACATTGAAACCCGAAATTTTCTTCAGCTATAAATTTTTTTGGTTAGCGCCTGTGAACTTTCTGTGAAACTCTTTCAGAAACAACTTTTCATCCCTTTTACTTTGTAAAACCCAGTAAACTTGAGTATAATGAAAAACGGCGGTGATGAAATGACCTGTTTAAAGGTAATGACCTTCAATTTAAAAAATGATTTGTTTTTTACCCGAAAGAATCTGCGCTGGGATACCCGCAGGCAGTATGTCCGCAATCTGATCGCTTCGACCTCTCCCGATATCATCGGCGTCCAGGAGTTAAGCGATTTAATGCGTGAACAGCTGCAGGCGCTTTTGCCGCAATATCAGTTTGTCGGCCAGGCCCGCAACCGCAGACGGCAGTTCATGAACGAACATTCGGATATTTTGTTTCTGAAAGATCGCTTTGATCTGCTGGGCGAAAAAACATTCTGGCTTTCCAAGCAGCCGGATCAGGCCGGCAGCCGCACCTGGACCAGTATTTTTCCGCGGATCTGCACGATGGTTCATTTGAAAGATCGTGAAACCGAACAGGTTTTCCGAGTCTTCAATACGCATCTGGATCATCTGTTGTCGTACACCCGGACCTTTGAGGTCCGTACGATTATCAGTGAAATGCAGCGGCTGCAGAAAGAAGCGACCTGTCCTCTGATTTTAATGGGGGATCTGAATTCCACGCTGTCCAGCCCGGCGCTGCAGTTATTGACGATGCCGGAAAACCGGCTGCATTTGAAGCCGGTCTATGATTCCTCGGCCATGTTCAATACTCTCCACTATGGCAAAGGCCGGCTGAAAGAAGACCGGCAGCCGATTGACTACATCTACGTCAGCGAAGAATTTGATGTTCATTCAACGCGGATTATCACGACCTGCTTCAACGGATTGTATCCATCAGATCACTATCCGGTCATTTGTCATCTGGTTAAGAAAGGAAACACAGAATCATGAGGGATTATTGGGAATTATTTGCAACCTTCAGCAAGCTGGGGTTGTTCACCTTCGGCGGCGGTTATGCCATGCTTCCGCTGCTGGAATCAGAAATCGTAGAAAAGAAAAAATGGGCGACTTACGATGAAATCACCAATTACTACGCCGTCGGCCAATGTACACCCGGCATCATTGCGGTGAACGTATCAACATTTATCGGTTATTATCAAAAAGGGATCTTGGGCGCAGTGGTTTCGACCTTCGGCTTTGTTTTCCCCTCGCTGATCATCATCGTGATCATCGCAGCTTTCATTCAAAACTTTGCCAGCCTGGCGGTCGTCCAGCATGCGCTTGCCGGCCTGCGCGTCGGAGTGTGCGTCTTGGTGCTGACCTCGGTCTACAAGCTGATTAAAAACGGCGTAAAAGACAGCTTTGGCATCGTCATGTTTGTCTTCGCGTTTCTTTTGTCGCTGTTTACAAATATTTCAGTCGTCTTTATTACGCTGGGCGCCGGTTTGTTCGGCTTTTTGAAATATAAGCTGGGAGGGAAGAAAGCATGAGCATCCTGATTCAGTTATTCCTGGAATTTTTCAAGATCGGTTTGTTCGCCGTCGGCGGGGGATTGGCCACCATCCCTTTCCTGCATCAGCTGGCTGAAAAATATACCTGGTTTACCGTCGAAACCTTAGTCGACATGATTGCCATCTCAGAATCTACGCCGGGGGCTATGGGTGTGAATATGGCCACTTACAGCGGTTTTACAACCGCCGGCATCTCCGGTTCGCTCATCGCAACCTTAGGCTTGGTTCTGCCGAGCATTGTGATCATCATTATCATCGCTCACTTCTTAAAACAATTCAGCGACAGTCCGGTTGTCAAAGCGATCTTTACCGGTTTAAAACCTGCGGTCGCGGCCTTGATCCTGTGCGCGGCGCTGAATCTGGTCAATGTATCAGTCATCAATCTCAGTGCCTTTCAAGCCTCCGGCAATCTGATTGATCTGTTTCCATTAAAAAACATTCTCCTTTTTGCGGTCTTGTTAATAATGACGACCAAAATCAAAAAACATCCGATTGTCTGGATCGCCTTATCGGCAGCCGCCGGCGTTCTGTTTCAGTTCTGACTGTAAACTCTCTCCTTAACCGGGGAGATTTTTTATGCTTGCGCAACGTGTGCGCAGCAAGCAAAAAGAATATCGGGATGGAAGCTGAAATAATGGCGGACAACATTCAGCTTTTGAGAAGCAGAAAAGGAACGGCAAACTGAACTAGACAAGCTTTCTTCCAATTTCAATCGTAGTCAAGCAAAAACCCACGGACTAACCGCGGGCAATTTTCGCCGGATACCATTTTTCAAACGCGACGGTAAACACGCCCATCGCCATCGGGCTGAGGATATTGATCAGAATTGCAACCTGCGGCCGCCTGCTGAGCATCAGGATTAAAGTCCAGAAGGCGCTCAGGACATAAAGGCTGCCCCAGCAGCAGGACAGAATACGATTGGTCTTCATGAATACCGGATTCTGCAAAGCGTCATCGCCATGATAATTTTCCTTTACATAATGAGCGCTCAGGGGAATCGCGGTGCTGCAGGAAACCAGCCACAACAGCCCAAAACAGAGATAGGAGAGCGGAACAAGCAGTCTTTCATCGCAGCCCTGCACCGCCAGCAAGCCGATCCCGCCGACAAGCAGTCCGGACAGTCCGTCATAAACTGTCAGCTGCCATTTCTGCCCGGCCAAAGTTAATAGGAGTGCAGCAGCGACTGCCAGGTTTCCGCCGAAATTGTGAGAAACCGGCAGCAGCGTCCACAGACAGCACCACGGCAGAAGCAACAGCAGCATGTTGGTCTTTTTTCTGGTCTGAGCTTGATCAGCCTGACTTTGCGGAGCGTGCGGACCGCTGAAATAGCGGTCCCATTCCATTAATAAATGGAGATCTCCCAACGTTTTGTAACGGCCTTCCATCATCGCCTGATCGCCCCGCATTTCCCCGCGGGCAATCGCCTGCCAGACGCTTAGCGGCGTTTCAACGCGGGTCGTATAGGCCCCGGCATTCAGCGCACGAAGTTCACAAGTCTTCCCCAGCACAAGCTGGTATCCAACTTCAACATCCGTATAGAAAATCTCAAATACCCTTTCTTTACCATCCAACGAGATGGGATTGTACATGGCTGCCATCTGCCGCGTAAATCGCTCTGCCTGACGGATTTTTGATGATTGGGAATCCGCCGCCTCTTTAGGATTGGCAATATTCCAGCTGGCATTGGCCAAGGTAATGAACTGCTCTCTGGGCAAAAGCGGTGTTCTTAACCGCTCCAGCGTGGGGACAGACAGCGCCTGCGAAACTGCATATTCCCGACCAGCCTGGCGCACATGCGTCAAATAGGCCGAGGTCGCCGCGCGCAGCTCCGGCCGGGCAAAGAGCTCACCCTGCGGACAAAGAATTTTTAAGCCATCCCCAAAGGTCAGATCAAACTGCTGGATCAACGCCTCATAATTCTGATTCACCGTATAAAATCCGCAGGTTGAAATCATGAGCGTTTTGGCCTGGGCTTGAGGATAACGCCTCGGATGAATTGCGCGACCGTCCGCCCCGGCTTCAATAAAAGGCAGATTCAGCGGCAGACAGCGGTCAAGGACGGTTTTTACCGGTCCCGGCATGCCGTAGTAATAGAGCGGAAAACTCCACAGAATCCAATCGGCGTCCAGCATTTCATCCAGGATGCCAGCCATCTCATCCGCGATCACGCACCGGCCCGGCGTTGCCGTCCAGCAGCCGAAACAGCCGCGGCAGGGATCAATGCGCAGTTCGCTGAGATTCAGGGTCTTCACGCTCAGCTTGGCTTTCAGCTTGTCTTTCATGCCCGCAACGAACGCCTGCGTCAGTTGATACGTATTGCTTGAAGTCCCGCGCGGACTTCCGTTAAGCACCAGCATTTTCATCGTGATCATCCTTTAGCCTTTCAATACAGCGATAAACCCAATCCAGACACATTCGGCTGTAAGCCAGCCCGAAGTCTGCGGTCATTTCCCAATACAGCGCATCGCGGGATGCCTGAGTCAGCGTCTGATACTGAGCGATGACTCCGCCGATCCTTTCCATCTGTCTTAGCTGAGCCTGATAGGCCTGCGCTAATTGCTGAAGACTTTCTATATTGTTCTGCGGCGGTCGCTTGGCAGAAAAGAATAACCGCAGCAGCACTTCGCTGCGCGTCGGCAGCATTTCCGCAGGCAGTTCGCTTTCCAGCCAGCGCTGCAGTTGTGCTTTGCCAGCAGGCGTAATCGAATACACCCGCTTATTGGGTTTGTCCGCCTGTACCTCAATCCGCGACTGAAGCCAGCCTAGAGCTTCCATCTGATTCAGTTCCCGGTAAATCTGACTTGTCTGCGCCTGCCAAAAATAAGACAGCGAATCGTTAAACGCTTTAGCCAGCTCATAACCTGTCATTTCTCCATAATTCAGCAAGCCGAGCAGTCCTTGCCGCAAAGCCATCGCAATCACCCCGCAATATTCTACTTGTAGAATATCATTCTTCGATAATAATGTAAAGCGGCAATTTAACAGCCGCTGAGACAGGATGCTTACGAATGCGAACAAAGCTCTGCCGGCTTCCCCGCAAACACAAAAAAAGCCTTCGTTGGAAGACTTTCTTTGTGACCTAAAGGGTTGATATGATTCCCGGCAATAACCAGGTGGGTACCCTGTTCAGATTTTTAGGATTCTCTGATAAATCAGAGTTTTCAACACCAAACTGAAACGTCCGGGTTCCCATATATCAAGTGTTGGAAATATATGTGTTCCCTTTAGGCATTAGTATTATAGCACGCATTTTTTTATTTATGAATGCTTGACATTTGGAAACTTATAGAAAGTGTTATTTTTCCAGAGCAATATGCAGTTCTTTCAGCTGTTTTTCATCCACTGTATTCGGAGCTTCGCTCATCAGATCCGAAGCGCTGGCAGTTTTCGGGAACGCCACGACATCGCGGATGTTGTCCGTGCCGGCTAAGATCATGACCAATCGTTCCAGGCCGATGCCCACCCCGCCATGCGGCGGCGTGCCGTAGCGGAACGCATCAATGAAGAAGCCAAATTTTTCCCGGGCCTCCTCCATCGACATGCCGATCGCTTCAAAAACCTTCTCCTGCACCTGCTGATCATGAATCCGGATAGATCCGCTCAGCAGCTCATAGCCGTTGAGAACCAAATCATAGGCGCGTGAATAACAGTTTTCCGGATCGCTCATCAGCTTGTCCACATCTTCCAGATTCGGGCTGGTAAACGGATGGTGAGCAGCGACATAGCGCTGTTCTTCCTCACTGTATTCAAACATCGGGAAATTCGTAACCCACAAGAAGTTAAACTGACTTTCATCCATCAGCTTCAGCTGACGTCCCAGCTTAATCCGCAGGGCCCCCAATGCCGTCTGAGCAACCTTGGCCTTATCGGCAATCAGGAAGATCAGATCGTTGTCTTTTAATTCCAGTGTTTCGATCAAGGCCGTCTTTTCTTCCGGTTTCAGCACCTTCGCTACCGATCCGCTCAGTTCGCCGTTCGCCATTTTCAGCCAGGCCAGCGCCTTTGCCCCGTAAATCTTGACAAATTCCTGAAGCTTATCTATTTCCTTTCGGGAAAACTGATCGGCAGCCTGAGCAGCGACGATCGCTCCCACCATTCCTTTAGGCTGTTCCAGTACGTTCTTAAAGACGGTAAAATCTGTATTCTGAAACAACCCGCCGACATTCTGGATCTCCATACCGAAACGGGTATCCGGTTTATCTGTACCGTAACGAGCCATGCATTCGTTATAGGTTAACCGCGGGAAGGCTGGCAGCTCCACCTGTTTCAGGTTCCGGAAGATTTCCTTCATCAAGCCTTCAACGACCGTCCAGACCTGTTCTTCATCGACAAAGCTCATCTCGATATCAATCTGTGTGAATTCCGGCTGACGATCCGCACGCAGATCTTCATCACGGAAGCAGCGGGCGATCTGGAAATATTTTTCAATTCCGCCAACCATCAACAGCTGCTTGTAGATCTGCGGCGACTGCGGCAGAGCGAAAAACTTCCCCTTGAAAATTCGCGAAGGCACAAGGTAATCGCGGGCCCCTTCCGGCGTGGATTTGCACAGAATCGGCGTTTCCACTTCAATAAAGCCCTGATCCGACAAATAATTGCGCGTCAGCATCGTCACCTTGTGGCGCAGCATCAGGTTGTTCTGAATCGGTGCGCGGCGCAGATCGAGATAGCGATATTTCAGACGCGTATCTTCCAGCGCGTCGGTTTCATCGGCGATGATCATCGGCGTTGTTTCAGCCGTGTTGACGATCGTGACCGCTTCCGCATAAACCTCAATGTCGCCGGTCGCCATCTTCGGATTTTTATCCTGCCGTTCAACGACCTTGCCTTCTACCTGCAGAATGTATTCATTGCGGACATCCTTCACTTGTTCCGCCAGCTTTTCATCCACGGTAATCTGAACAATCCCGCTGCGGTCGCGCAGATCGATGAATACCAAGGCGCCTAAGTTGCGGCGGCGGCTGACCCAGCCGACCAACGTGACCGGCTCGCCGACGTGAGCTAAGCGCAGCTCTCCATTTTGATGTGTGCGTTTCATGCTTGTTCTTCCCCTTCCTGTTGGAAATAAGCGTCCAGTGTGGCGATCAGTTCATCCTGATCAATCGTAATCTGGCGCTGCTGATCAATAAATTTGACGTTCACTTGATGATTTGCGGCTTCGCTTTCCCCGGCAATCACCGCGACTTTGGCTTTGCGCCGATCTACCGATTTAAACTGTGCTTTCAGCGAACGCGGCTGAATGTTGAATTCGGTATGGTAACCGGCAGCCCGGCACTGCGTCGCCAGTTCCAGCGGCAGCGTGCCAACCTCACCTAAGGCCATGACGTAGACATCCAGGCTTTCTTCTTCGCCCAGTTCCACTTCTTCAGCTTCGGCCAGGATCATCAACCGCTCCAGCCCCATCGCAAAACCAACGCCCGACATTTGAGGACCGCCGAAGTATTCGACCAATCCATCATAGCGGCCGCCCGCGAAAACAGTGGCCTGCGAACCGGATTCCGGATGCGTGGAAACAACCTCAAAAACGGTATGCGTATAGTAATCCAGCCCCCGCACCAGCTTATCGTCAATTTCATACGGAATTTCCAACGCATTCAGCGCCGTCAGCACCTGATCAAAATAGTCCTTGGATTCCGGAGTTAAATATTCCTGCAGCGATGGAACATTCTGCATGCTTGGATGCTCGCTGTCAACCTTACAATCGAGTAAGCGCAAAGGATTTTGTTCGTAGCGCCGCTGACAATCCGCGCACAGCTCACCCACATGGTCTTTGAAATGCTCGCGCAGCGCCCCGCGGTAGGCCGTCCGGCTGGCGTCATCCCCCAGCGTGTTGATCAGCACCTTGACCTGACTTAAGCCTAAAGCCTTGACGATGCTGTATCCCAGCGCGATGACTTCGGCGTCGATCAGCGGACTCTTCATCCCAATGTTTTCAATTCCAAACTGATTAAACTGACGGTAACGGCCTTTCTGCGGACGTTCATAGCGGAACATTTCACCCATGTAATAGAGTTTGGCCGGCATTTCCAGGCGGCCGTACATCTTGTGCTGAACAAAGCTGCGGACAACCCCTGCCGTGCCTTCTGGCCGCAGTGTCAGTGAATCTTCGCCATGCACCGAGAAGGTATACATTTCCTTATTCACCATATCGGAGCTGTCGTTTTCCCGTTTGAACACCCGCGTATCCTCAAAGACCGGCGTGCGGATTTCTTCATACCCATAAACATCGCAGAGATTGCGGATTAAATCTTCAACTTTCTGCCATTTGCGCGTCGCCTCCGGAAGCAAATCCTGCGTACCGCGCGGAGTCTGGTAATTCTCCATCATCATTTCCTCCTTTACCTGTTCAAGAACCACTACGATCATTCCACAAAAAAAACGCCCTCTAAGGACGCTTCATCTGCGTGGTACCACCTTAGTTCACGAAATCCCTTCGTGCCCTCTTTCCGATAACGCCGGAAATTCGTCAGCAGCTACTGCTTGTTCACTGCCGCTTCTTGCAAGTGTCGGTTACCGGAGGTGATAAAGGAAGCTTACAGCCTGGACTTCCCTCTCTTGCTTATCCCATTCCAGATCCCTCTTGGTCCTTGAATTTATCCCTAGTTTAGCACGATTTACTGCTTTGCACAAGGGCAAAATCGGCTTTCGCACAGCTTTGTAATACTCCCGCTTAATTATATAAACGGAGAGTTTCAGCCATTATGCCAAAGTCTTCAATTTTTCTTACTTTGTCTTAGCTTCGATGCTGCTATCCTTCGATTTCAATGATTTATTTGAACCTTCCTTTTTTCTAAAGGGACAGATTATTAAAATTCCGATAACAATCGACAAGAGATATAAGCCTATCGTGTCAAGCCGGATATTCCCTTTATAATGAATGACCAAAATCAAGCCACATAGGCTAAACAAAGACTCAAAACCAGCGGTAAAACAGCACTCACTTAAAACTACCTCCTTAAAATGTTTTGCACTCAATATAATTTCTGCTAGAAAACAAACAATAAACATCGGCATGGAAAACGTCAGCGCGTATAATAAAATGCGGATTGGATCTAGAAGCAAAAACAGCTCTCTTTCATTCACGCACAGGTGAAGCAAGCCCGGCAGAAATGAACTCAGAATTAGTATAATCGGACTTAAAAGATTTCTTCCCGGATCCTTTAAAATCATTTTTTTAATTTCTTGGTAAACTTCAAACATTACGATCACCCCTAATTATATTATACCGTATTTCCAATTTTTAACACAAACCAAAATCCATAATCTCCAACACGCTGCCGTTCACTTCTTTCCTTTTTCTTACAATCCGCATCTGCCACTAGTCTTTTATTTTTTCCTTGTGTATCATAAACTTACGAATTGAAGGAGGATCAGTTCATGCGTTATTATATTCGCCAGCGGTTCTTTTCCTGGACCGACAGCTTTGATATTACGGATGAGGAAGGTTATGCCGTCTACAACGTCCGTGCCGATTTATTAGCGTTATCGCATGTGCTTCGGGTCTTTGATGATCAGGATCAGGAAGTCGGCTTAGTCCGTGAAAAATTATTCCACTTCCTGCCGACATTTGAAGTTGAGCTGGATGGGGATCTTGTCGCCGTCATCCGCAAGGAATTTTCATTTCTGCATCCACGCTATCGCATTGACTGCGAAGGCTGGAGCGTTGAAGGAAACCTGTTTGGCTGGGATTATCAAATATATCGTGACGGCGAGCTGTGCGGAACCATCAGTAAGGAAGTCATTGCTTTGACGGACACGTATGTGATTGATTTCGATGATCCGCAGGATGAGCTGATGATTGTGATGCTTGTCTTGGCGATTGACGCCGCCAACTGCAGTGAGCACTAAAGCGGAGGCCCCTCATGAAAATTGTTTTAGGTGCAGGAGCAACGCAGTATGATGGCTGGATCAGCACACAGCAAAAACAGCTGGATTTATTGAAGCCGGAAACCTTCGAGGCCTTTTTCCAAGGAGAATTGGCCGAAGCCATGTTGGCGGAGCATTTATTTGAACATCTGACACTGGCCGAAGGCATGCTCGCAGCCCAGACGCTCTATCGTTATCTGCAGCCCGGCGGTTGGATCCGCGCGGCGGTACCGGATCGTTATTTCCGCAATGCCGATTATCAGCGGCTCGTACAGATCGGCGGCCCCGGACCTCAGGATCATCCGGCCGCTTCTCACAAAATTGTTTATGATTATAAACAGTTCTGCGCGGTCTTTGTCCAGGCGGGATTCGAGGTTTCCCTGCTGGAATATTGTGATGAACGCGGTGATTTCCATTATCGCTACGCCAACGGCGCGGATGGTCATATCGGCCGTTCCTATCGCAATGACACGCGCAACGCCTGCAATCATTTAGGCATGGTTTCGATTGTTCTCGATGCATTCAAACCGATTGTTATACCGCGGGAAGTGCAGGCTCTTGATCCAGACAAAATCCAGCAACTCAAAAAGCAGGCAAATTCAGCTGCCAACTAACAAAAACAGATCTGCGAACAAAGTTTCAGACAAATCCCGAAACCTTGGCAGGTCTGTTTTTTTGTTGCATCAAAGCGTAAAAATGATTTCAGCGTCAGGATTCAGCGCAGAATCTTACATCAGAAACTGAACGATCCTTTGTTTTTCTGCTTCCGTTAAGCTGTGCATATGTCCCCTGCCTTTCAATAGATAGGTTTCACAGTGGGGTATCATCTTTTCAGCCTGCGGAATTACCCGCGCCGCTGGAAACATACAGTCCTTTTCGCCAGCCAGCACAAGTGTTGGAGCCAGACATTTCTGCATGTCATTCACAGCTACATTGCTCGGCATGCCCGCCTTTACCTTTGCGTTATCAATACTGCACTTTGCGGTTTCAAAAGCATCGGGATCAATATTATCCTCGGTTACAGCCATCGGAAGAAGCGTTTTGATCAGCCACTTCTGCTGATGGGTAATCCAATACAACATCATGGGCAATGCCATACTGATCAAATTGATTGCCGGCGCATTTTTTATTCCGGATGGCACGTAAAGCACAGCTTTCTCAATTTTTTCAGGGGCAACGCACATCGTTTTGGCAAGTATACCCGCCCCAAAGGAACCGCCAAAGCATCGAATTTTCTGAAATCCCAGATTGGTAATCACTTCGCTCGCCCACTTGCCGTAATCATCGTTATTCGGCGACAGCGTCGTTTCCGCGCTTTTTCCAGGATGGCCGATCGTATCAACGGCATAGATATGAAATGGATCAAACAGGAACCTGCATGCTAATAAATTATAGGCGCTCGTTGCATTCCCGCCATGAAATACAAGCAAAGGCAAGCCCGCTGGATTGCCGGTTTCAATAAGATGCGTTTTGCCAAAGGAAGTATCCAGATAGATATCATAAAAGGATGTCTTAAGCCTCGATAACTGTTCATCATAAAGTGCCAAGATTTTCTGTTTCCCCTGCGGTGTGTTGTAAATCGTCTTCATGCATCCTCCATGCGAAAGAATTTCAATCTTCGCTGTCCGCCTTTATCCGTCAAAGGTGTATGCTTCCAGTTTAAAGCTGCCCAGCATAAAAGTCAAATCAGGTTAATCTCGTTAAAAACTGCTGTTTGCGGCCGCAAAGCTTTTTAGTCCGCGGATAAAGCACGTAAAATTAACAGCCGGTTTTCTACCTTGCAGATTCATTTGACACATTTCCAGAAGCATACCTTTCAGTTTAGAAGAAATTTTGAGCGGCTGCAGATTTTTTATTCATTTTTCAGACAATGCTGAAGCCGATCATACAGCTCATCCAGCACCCAGATCCGTTCCGGTTGACCGCCGGCATCCACGACGGTTTCCAGCAGCGGCAAAACCCGCGGATAAAAACGTTTTTCCCACACATCGGCAACATTCAGCGTTCGGGCATACCCATAGCTTTTTAACGCGTATTTCGGATCCCGTTCAAGCCACTCGTCCAGTTTCTTATCCGGCATCTGTTTGAGATCCCGCCGCCACTGCACCGCCTGCTGCCGAAGCCGCAGGCCTTCCGGATTCAAGGGCTTCATCCATACTAAGAGTAACAGAACAGCCGCCATGCTGAAATAACTGACTGCCAGCGGCAGCGATTGCAAAACATAGTATTTCATCACCCACTCCAGCAAGATCAGCCATAGAAGCCCTAAGCCTGCAAGCTGAATGCGGGAAACTTTCTTCCCTCGCTTCATCGCCAGAATACGCAAACCCAGAATCAAGGAGAGCCCCAGCAGGACTCCGTTAGAAAGCAGCGCTATAACGATGAGAGAAGTCTGATGAACCAGCATCCCGATCAGAATCACCGGCGGCAGCGCACTGAGCAGAATCAGCAGCCAACGCAAACCGGACAATCCCCGATGCCGCCATTGGGCCGCTTCCGACTGAGCCTGCTGCCAAGCCTCCTGAACGCAGGCCTGCCCCCGCTGGCTGATTTCCTCAATCGTCACGGAATTGCCGTCGCCCAGCTGAAACAAAGAATGCATAAATTGCTTTTCCCATTGCGGCTGATGAATCAGCGATCGCCGACGGAAAAGGCGCAGCGTCCGCCCGTCCATTTGTATCTGAATATAATCACGGGCTGCCCAATTCACAATGACCGCGGCCAACATTTCACCTTCTGCCTGCCGATGTGTCAGCAGCGCCGCCTGAACCGGATTGACGCCGTTAGGCAGTTCTCCCACAGCCCGGCGTTTTGCCGATCGGTTCAGTCCGCGGAACAATCCGGCCGCCAACAATACACCGATGGCAAACATCGACCAGAACCCCGTCGATCCGCGCATGGCATGATGCATAGAATACGGAATTTCGATCGTGAGGCTCACTCGATCATCCCCGGTCAGAGCCCGGGTTGATCTCAAATGCAGCAGCTTACCGTCTTCACTGCGGTCCATCGTCATCTTTTTATGATCGGCATAGTTCAAAATATTGTAAAAATCCGTCATCACCTCAAGGTCCTGAGGCATGCGCACCGTAACCTCCAGCACATCAATCTGCGCTTCATTCATCGTATCATCAAAGTTCAGACGCCATTGATCCGCAAGAGAAGTCAGCTCAATACGATAATCCAGAGTCAGTTCCGCCGCCTGAGTATCCGGCAGTTTCAAAAAGCCATATTTTGAAACCTCCAGCGTGGGATCGCTGATCACGACCTCTTTCAGCTGAGCGTCAGGATAACTGGGCCAGCCTAAAAACAAATCCAGCATCGGATCCAAATCATCACTTTGACGCAGCCATTGAATTTCCTGATGCACCTGTAAATCCATCTGAGGCAAGACCTCAATCTCTACACGCCAGAGGGTATAGCGGAAAGGCCACGAATAAACAGGAGCACTGGCAAACGTGCCTTCATCAAAATTCAAAGTCAGGTTGACGGCCTGATAATCCAGAACCTGATTGGAATCAAAGACAAACGTCTGATCCTGCCAGCGGCCTTCACCATACCGACATAGATTGCCGCTTTGGCCGCAGTCCAGAATCCAGTTATCCCGATGCAGCTCAGGATCCAGCTGCAGTTCAACATGCAGCTGCTCCGTCGGCAGATCCAAAGGCGAGTTGGCCAAATTCAGCGTCAGGGTGTCAGCCTGATCATTTTCGTCCTGAAACAGCTGCAGTGTGTATTCCAACTGCAGCTCAACTTGGGTATCGCGATTAAACCGGACACTGTTCCACTGCGGATCCAAAACAGCCTGATCGCTGATCAGTTTGACCTTTTCAGCCTTCATTTGTGAATTGTCCGGCAGATTTAAAAACAATTCATAATCATCGTGTGGGGGCAGCCTCAGCTGGAGGGTTTCCGTCACGGTGATCGTTTTATCCGAATGCAGTCTGGCCGCCACGGTACGGACGATAAGGCTTCCGCTTTCTGCCGCATGTACCGGCAGCGGAATAAAGCCCAGTCCCAGCAAGATCAAAATACTGAGCAATTTCTTCATCAATGCGGATCCTCCAGTTCAACCGGCCCAAAGCGCAGGTCAAGAATCTGATTTTTTAATGCAGCGCAGGCCGGATCACGCAGCAGTTTGTCGATCACGTCCTTGTCGCCGAAGGTATGCATCGGCGCAATCCATCGCAGATGACACGCCGCAGACCAACCTAACAACCCCAAATTGTACCCATCGTTTAAACGCGGATCCGTGGGAATCATCGCCAGATCAAACGTCCGACCTTTCACGCGTTCCAGTTCGCGATCAAAGCGTTGTTTCAAAACAGCATTTTCACGCCGGTCCTGCTCATTTTCCTCATCCCAATGCCAGTCGTTCAAATCACCGGCATGCAGAATCCGCCAGCCCTCGGCTTCTATGATGAACGCAACGCCCTCATCATTCGATTTCAGCGTTTCAACCGTCATTCCGTTAAGTTCATAACGCTGATGCGGCTTCACTTTGATATGATGATCATCCGAAACTCCAAAGATATCCCGGCTCAGTACATACCAGATCTGCTGGGTACCATGCTCAAGAATCGCTTTATCATAATGATCCGCATGATGATGGCTGGCAAAGAAGGTCACCAGTTTGCCTGCCGGCAGCGGCAGTCTGTCCTTGCCATAATAATCCAATACCAGCACATGTTCACGCAGCTCGATTAAAAAGCTGCTGTGCTCAATCCAAGTTATTTTCATAGCCCATCCCCCTTATGCTTCTATTTTACAGGAAAAAGCCGAAAAAAAACAGAATCCCGAACGACTCTGTTTCCCATTTTATTCAGCGCACAATCAAATTTTTATCGATGCGTTTTAAGGCCTGCGTGGCGACAATGCCGGTAAAGATACCCGTGGGGATTGAGGTAACCAGCAGCAGCGGAACGATTGTCATCATCGCCGCCGTCTTATACAGAACCATAACGATCACAACCTGACCGACACTGTGGCCGATAGCGCACAGCATCGACGTCGAAATCATCGACATCTTCAAGCCCTTCTTGATGATAATCAAAACAATCGAGCTGAGGATGACGCCGCCGGCTGAGATCCAAAAAGTGGATCCGAAGATTGTGCCTCTTAACAGATTGCCGATCACGACGCGCATCGTATTGACGACAATCATTTCCTGTATGCCCAGAATTTCAATCGTGATCAAAGCGATAATATTCGCCAGTCCTAAACGCATGCCAAACGGCAGCGACACAGTAAGCATGGTTTCCAGCAGATTAATCGCAATCGCCATTGCCGCCAGCAGCGTAACATAAACGAAATGCTTAGTTTTACTGATTTTCATATCAGTTATCCTTTAAGGTTACAATCACTTCATTCGGAATACAGACAATAGGAAAATAATCCTTAACACTGACCCAGCCGATCGAAGAACAGATATGGTTCGGACATTCCTCTTCCGTAATCCGCCATTTGCCGTCTTTGACTTCCAGTTTCATCTTGCCATAGGATCCGTCAAAATAGTAATCCTCATCTTTGTTGACATTAAACGTATGAATTACCTGATTTTTATACGTGACGATCCCATAAGTTTTGACGTTCATCCGGTTATAGATCTGAACGCCGACATAAATTCCCAGCGCTATAAATAAAATTGCGACTATCAGTTTAATTTCTTTTTTGCTCATCGTTTCACATCCTAATTCAGCTTTTCTATTATAACATGGTTGTTTATGATTGCAAGTGAAGGTTAGCTGAACATCGCCGCTGCAGAACTGGAAACTTATGCCGACTTTCCTCCGTGCTTTTTTCCTGACTTTCCTCTATAATAAAAACAGCATAAAAATTCAGGGGGATAAAATGATGCCGATGGAAGAAGCTCTGACGCTGGCTAAGAAGCGCCGCACAATCCGGAATTTTGACAGGAAGCCGGTAAACTTGGATGAAATTAAAACCTGTTTGGAAATTGCAGCCACGGCCCCCAGCGGTGCTGATATGCAGCCATGGCATTTTTGTATCATCACCAGTGAGGCAAAGAAAATTGAAATTCGTCAAGCCTGCGAACAGGTTGAACGGGAATTCTATGATCGACGAATCAGCGAAGTCTGGCGTCAGGATCTGAAAAAACTAAACCTGCAGGTTGAAAAACCGTTTTTGACAGAAGCACCGTGCCTGATTGTGATCTTCAAGCAATTGACACATGAAGATCAGCCCGGACACTGGGTTCCAAATTATTACGTCAATGAATCCGTCGGGATCGCGACCGGCTTTCTGATTCAGGCGCTGCATCAGGCCGGGTATGCGATGCTGACATACACGCCGGCACCGATTCATTTTCTTACAAAGCTGTGTCATCGTCCGGAAAACGAAATCGCCGAAATGATTCTGGTTGTGGGTCATGCGCGCCCAGACGCACCGCTGCCATCGTTGAAAAAGAAAACCCTGGAGGAAATCGCCGATTTCATCGATTAATTGATAAGAAGCACGATTCCGGCAAGGCTTTCCGATTGCCGGTATTGTTTTTTCGTACAATCGCCTCCATCAAAACGGCCGGAATTCTAACTTCCGGCCGTTTGAATAGATTCATTGAATTTTCCTGTTCACTTAGCCGCCTTCTTGCGGATCGGATGGCGAAGCACCGTCTTCTGTTTCGCCGGATCGCACTTTCGCGGATCGGACAAATAGATTTCATGATGCATCCGGACTTCGTTGAGCTCATTCTCATAGCCTTGGGCTTCGATGTAAGCGTCCATCTGCGCGACGCTGGCTGGTTCATCGTCATAAACGCCGATGTGCATCATCTGCACGCACAATCCCTCCTCAATCGTCAAAAACTCCGCGCTGGAACAGTCAATCTGTTTTTTTCGCTGAGCTTCCTCTGCAGCCCAGTCAAAATCCGCTTGTTGAATGAAATCCGGAACTCGGATCACGCTGATCCAGTGAAAATCGTTTTTATTCGCGTAATCCACGCCGTCAACACCCGGCTGCCACCAGAAGCCTTCCAGCGGCGGGACGACATATTCATAGAATCCCGCGATCTGACGCTTTCCTTTATAGCTCATTTTGAGCGTATAAGCGATAGCGTACAAAACGCTGACTGCCTTTTGATACGAGCCGCCCGCTTCGTTGGGATTGCCCTGCCCGCGGACCGCAAGATACGTCATCGGCGGAACTGTCACAATTTCCGGCTTGTTTTTCGGCATGTAGAACATCTTTGCTTCTTTCTTGAAATCATAGGCCATGTCAAACACCTTCCTTTGACTTCATTGTACCGGATCAAACATGACATCAGGATGTCAGATTCTAATAAAGTTTTTACCTTCTCCCGCCCCGTTCATCCGCGAAGGTAAGCCTTCACAGCCTTAACTGGCACATTCATCCTTTCCGCAATCGCTTCAATCGTCATTCCTTGATTCGCAAATCGCCGGCAGACAGCCTGCATCGCCTCGCCGACTTCAATGATATGTCCATCCGGATCACAAAACCGCACGATTCGCTGACCCCAGCTCTGCGGCTCGACCCGAGTGATGATCCGCACGGAAGTCAGCGCCTCAAGCTTCGCGGCAAACGCTTCGAATTGATCTTCCTCAAAATAGAGTTCCATCGCATTCGCTTCATAAACCACTTCAGCCCCGGTAAACTGTTTCCAGCTTTCCTCCGTCTGCAGAGCCAACCCACCGCTGAGCACCGCGTGAATTTCCAAATCCACCAACGTCCGTAAGCCCAGCACCTCTTTGTAAAAGGCTTCAGACTGTTTCAGGTCCTTAACAACGAGCATCGTATTCTTAAATTTCATCGCTAATTCCTTTAAAATTTGAGCAGGCCCTGTTGGTCATACTGGAAGTTCGGCCCCCAGGCCACTTCCCAGACATAACCGTCGAGATCGCTGAAATAAGCATGAACACCACCCCAGAAAACTGGCTGCGGTTCTTTGAGGATTGTGCCTCCTGCTTTCCGGACAAGTTCGATCACCTGATCGATTTCTTCTTTATTCTCAACATTGTAGGCCAGCGTCACACCGGAAAATCCCGGATTGCTCACTGGCGGATTCTGCGGATCAATATCCTGTGCGAGCAAATCCAGCGGATACAGTTCAAATTTGGTACCCGGCGTATCAAAGAAACACACAGCCGGGTTGTCTTCTTTACAATCTGTTTTATAGCCTAAGCCGTCGCGGTAAAAATGGAGCGCCTTCGCCATATCGCGGACGCCCAGACAGACACACGTAATTTTATTCATGATTTTCATTTCCTTTCTTAACCGGTTCAATCCGGTCAAACGCCATTAAAAACGCGAGATTTTCAATCGCCTTCCAGCTTTTCCACCACGTCCGCGCAACTTGAAAAGCTTCAGGATACAGACCGAACCAGCTCCAAGGGATTTCCCAGACGTCATTTTCAGGACAGGTATCGATCAAATAGTCCAGCTCCGCTTCGACCAACGCTTTCAGCCGAGGATAGGCCGCATCGGTTCGCGAACGGACGAAGTAAGACGGCCGCGGCGTGTATACCTTCCAACGTTCAGGATCCCGTTCCACCCGTTTTTCGATCAAGGTCACAATCCGCTCCTGGATCTGATCCTGGGAATAAGCGGATTGCGGCAGCTTATCCAATTGTTTCAGCCAGCCGCAAAAAGCGTCGACGCCCATTTCACCGAAATCTTCCTGTGTGAAAAGCAGATCCAGCGACTTCTTCACAATTCTTTCCGCTTTGGCTTTTAACGCTGCATCTTTGCAATCATGCGTCAAAATCTGACGCGCCAGTCCTAGATTCAACCCGAAGCTTTCCGCGTCATTCCGTTTTGGGTCATAGCCCATCCACGGAGCATGCGGATAGCCGTCGTTGGACTCCACTGTAAACGGCCAGCCGTCCTGATACGCCGTGCTTTCCTGATTTAAATACGCAAACGCCCCCTGATACAAAGGACCGTGCGGATCCAGCGGCAGCGCTTCCGCCAGCGTCAGCGCGGAACATGTCTGATAGGGGGAAGATTGCGGATTCATACAATCAGGCTCCAGCCCCCAGCCAAACCCGCCGTCCGCGTTTTGATAGCTGCCTAACGCCTCCGCGATCCGCGCAGCTTCGCCGGCTTCAAACCAATACTGCCAGCGCGCCCATTCCAGCGGCCGGCTGTTACGCAGGACCCAGCGGCGGATTTGTTGAAACTGAGCCTGCGTCATCCTTTTTGTCATTTACAAACACCTCCGGAGCCATTGTACCGGAATCAGCGTTTCGCTGTCTTGGAAAAAAACGACAACCGCTGGGAATGATATTTTTTAAAGAAATTCAACAGATGTGCCTGATCATAAAAACCATAGTCAGCCACTGTATCCTGGACATTGAAATCATGATCCTGCAGACACGCCTGCCAGATTAGCTGATAGCGGATCAACAGCGAAAGACGCTTGCCGCTGACACCGTAGAAATCTAGAAATTTCCGTTCCATCCAACGTTTCTTTAACCCCAGTTCGTCAGCCAGCTCCGCAATCGCCAGCACGCCTTTGCGGCGGATAATCAGTTCTGCCGCCTCATATAAAACGGGCGGAATGGGGTCCGCTTGCTGATGCTGAAGCAGGAAGGTTTCCCACTTCGGCCACAGCGCTTCCAGACTTTCCGCTTCGTCAAACGCTTGTTTTAAGCCTTCCGCCCAGCCGGGAAAGGTATTTTCCATTTGATCCTGCGTGTTGCGCACATTTTTTAGAGAACCGATACAGAAGCTGGCGACCGCCCAGAAATAAAAACGGATGCCGATCAGCCGAAGACCGGGACGGGTATTGTCATTCAACGAGGTAAAGGTAAAATCGTTGATTCCGCAGAAAAAAATTTCACTTCTACCGGCCTCATCCGCGCCCAGGATGATATCCATGCACGTATCGGGAATCACAATCTGATCGCATTGCTCCGTGTATACCCAGAAGCAGCGGATCCACGGCTTCAGCGCGGGACACGCTTCAATCTCATGGTATCCACTCCCCTGATTTGCCGTCAGCGGAAAATAGATTCCCGCTAGTGTTTCTGCCGACATCCGATTTCTTCCCCCTTCCCGTGGGTTCCAACAAGGTTAATCTATGTGTCATTATAGCATAGCTGAATACTCAGCGAAAACTATGGATCTGTTTGGGAAGGTATTCCCTTTCATGACCGATTTTTTGCAATAAGCTTAAAGTTTCCAAACAGATTATTTAAACTGATCTTCTTTTCAACGGCTTCACTTGGATTTCATTTATAATAGAGGTGACCGCTACCATCCGCTCAAACTAACCTGCGAACAGGTTTCAACAAGATCAGCCTTAAGTCATAAAGCAGAAGGCAGTCATGCCTAGGGAGGGAATTATGCGAAAGATTTTATTTTTATTTCTATCGATTCTGTTCTTGGCTGGATGTTCATCCCGTCAAGAGGCATCCGGCTCACCTTCTTTGGAACCTGAGCCAATTCTCAGCAGCACTCCCACTCCGATTGTTGAACAAGAGAAACCACGTTTTTCAAACTATCCTGAAACCATTACAGCCTTTGTATGTCACCAGTGGAAAGAAACAGAAATTGATCCTCGCTTCCGTTTACCTGAAGGAGAATCTGATTTTTTAAGAGATAGTTTAGTTTTTAACTTATATCCGTTAGACAAGGGTTACGCGCGAATTCACATTACCAGTCGTATGGAAACAGAATACGCTGAATGGATAGACGGCGACTATGTTTCTTTGGGTGATCATGCCTATTCATTTACCGTTCAATATGCCCGTTGTACAGAATTTGGATTTGATGGCTGCTCTATGGATTCCTTTGCAGTTGAAGGCGATGAGCTTTCTGGATATTTTATTATCCAAGATAAGACATTGTACTATTTAGGGGAATCTGACAATTTTTCAAACTATCAAAATTATCCGGCTTGCGAATTTTATTTTTCTGGAAAATAAGCGAACGTAAACCCTGTATCCAGTCCTGCTTTTCTTCTTATTTCCTTATCCGTCGTGTAGTAAAGCTTCAAAGTCATCCCTTTATACCCCGTTCAAGCTATGGACTCAAAACAAAAACAGAGGTACAGTCCTATCCGATACCTCTGTTTGCTTTTCCTTTTATTCCTGACTTCGGGCAATTCGCGCGATATGAATGACAAGAAACGTCACTTCTTCATTCGGCAGAATCCGTCCGTATTTATCGTACAGATAACTCTTAATCTTTAACGCGATTCCCAATTCTTTCGGATAGCGTGTCCTGACCTGTTCAAATAACAGATCGTCGTCATTTTGAAGCAGCTTGTCGGTAAAGAAGCGGTCGACAAAGAATTTGATATGCGTGATAAACCGGGCGGTGTGAATGCTTGAGGCATCCAGATCGCGGTTGAGTGAATAGCGGACAAGATTGATGATGTCGCCGATCAGCTTAGCATTGCGGGCCGCATCATAATCAGGATCGCTTCCTGCCTGAGCATTGGCCAAATGAAACGCGATATTGGCCGCTTCCTGTTCCGGCAGCTCTATATGGAGCTGCTTTCTGACCAGCTCAAGCGCATGTTTCCCAGCTTCAAATTCCTGCGGATAGAAGCTTTTGATTTCCCAGAAAACACGATTGGTAATCACTAAGCCGCTGCGGATCCGCTCCAGGGCAAAGTTCAGATGATCAGCCAGGACAAAGACCAGATTCTCACCCAATGGGGTATTTAAACGCTGCTGGGCATCCAATACAATTTCCTGCGCCAGCTCCAGCATCACCGGCGGAAGGCTGTTGACCAGCTCCAGGATCTGCCGTGAACGCGCGTTGTCCACCGGCAGAAACACCTGATTTTCCTGATTCTGGACAATGACATTGCCCGGCTTCTGGCCGAAACCGATGCCTTTGCCTAACAGGATCGATTCCTGATGCGCATCATCTTCGACCAGCACGACGCTGGAATTCAGCACTTTCTTGATCCGCATCCGCACTCCCCTGCCTTTCTGCTTCGCGATCGGACATTACTCCGTTTCAAAATCCAGACTGTTATTTTCAATCACTTTCTGCATCCAGTAAAATGAATCTTTTCTGATTCTATTATACGTACCGTTGCCCAGATCATCAAGATCAACGTAAATGTAGCCGTAGCGCTTGGAAATCTGTTTTGTCGATTCGCTGATCAGATCAATGCAGGCCCAGGACGTATAGCCCATCAGTTCGACGCCGTCCTCTTCAATCGCGTCAAGCATGCACTTGAAGTGCTTGCGCAGATAATCAATCCGGTACGGATCATGAACCTGACCGTCCGCTGTCAGTTCATCCTTGGCACCCAGACCGTTTTCAACGACAAACAGCGGTTTGCGGTAGCGGTCGTACAGATCGACCAAGGAAATCCGCAAGCCGATCGGATCGATCTGCCAGCCCCATTCGCTTGTTTCTAGATACGGGTTCTTGACCGCCAGAATCGTATTGCCCGGGGTCACGTCTAACCCGGTTTCATCCGCCGCGACGCAGCTGGACATGTAATAGCTGAACGAGACAAAATCAACGGGATACTGCTTCATGATCTGATCATCGCCCGGCTGCTTGACGATATGAATGTTGTGGTTCTTATAGTAGGACAGCAGCGTGGACGGATATTCGCCGAAGACCTGCGTATCGCTGTAAGCGTAGATGCTGCGCATCCGCCGCTGTGTTTCCAGCACATCCTCCGGCTTGCAGGTATACGGATAGTAAGTCAGCTTGGTGATCATGCAGCCGACTTGGGAGTCGGGAATAATTTCGTGGCAGATCTTGGTTGCCAGCGCCGAAGCGACAAACTGATGATGCATCGCCTGGTAACAGACCTCTTCAAAATTCTTCCCCGGAAAACGGTCTTCGATTAAGCCGCCGGTGGTGTACGGATGGCGGATCATGCTGTCAACCTCGTTGAAGGTCAGCCAATATTTGACCTTGTGCTTATATCGTTCGCAGATCGTTTTGACATACTTTTCAAAGAAGCCGACGACTTCGCGGGAATACCAGCCGTCATAGTTCAGAACCAGATTCAGCGGCGGTTCATAGTGCGACATCGTAACCAGCGGTTCAATGCTGTATTTTTTTAATTCATCAAACACGTCGTCATAGAACTGCAAGCCTTCTTCATTCGGCTGTTCATCATCCCCATTGGGATAGATGCGGCTCCAGGCAATCGACATGCGGTAGACCTTAAAACCCATCTGTGCCATTAACGCGATATCTTCTTTATAATGATGGTAGAAATCACTGCCGTGGCGCTTCGGATAGTTGACCTCATCCTCCGGATGCGCCAAAGCTTCTTCAATATCCCGCGTCGTGATTTGGTTATGCCGGCTGTAATCTTTTACATCCGCGTCGAAATGAGCGCGGGCTGCATCGGAAACTGACCACCCTTTGCCGCCTTCACGCCATCCGCCTTCAATCTGATTGGCAGCGGTTGCCCCGCCCCATAAAAAGCCTTCCGGAAATTTTCGCATCTTAGCCTTCCTTTCTCTGCGTCTGCAGAATGACGTCATGCTGATTTGCCTGTCCTGTTTTTACAACGACAACGTTCATATCCTGAGAATTGGTCACAACAACCGGGGTAATCGGATCCAATCCCGCATCCTTAATCGCCTGTATATCAAATTTCAAAAGCAGATCGCCCGCTTTGACACTGTCGCCGGCTTTGACCATCGGCGTAAACGGCTTGCCTTGCAGATTAACGGTATCCAAACCGACGTGGAACAGGATTTCCGTGCCGTTGGCGGTCGTCATGCCTAAAGAATGCTTCGTTTCAAACACCATCTGAATTGTGCCGTCGGCCGGAGCCCGCAGCTCGCCGACTTCCGGAATGACCGCAACGCCGTCGCCCAGCGCTTTCTTGGAGAACATTTCATCGCCGACCTGATCCAGGGCGACAACCTGACCGTCGATCGGGCACAGCACATTCAGGACGTCATGGCTGCCTTCCAGCGGTTTCACCGGCGCAGCCGCGGCCGCTGCAGCCGGGGTTTCTTCCTTCCAAAGAATCAGCGTGAAGATAAATGAGGAAACTAACGCCAGCACGAAGCCCGCAATCGCCCAAACGATATTCATTCCGTTCGTGCTGTCGATAAACATCGACATACTGGCCGCGCCCGGACCGACAACCGCAAAGGCTTTTACTGACAACAAGCCTAAGAACGCCCCGGTGATGCCGCCGCCCAGCATGATGCTGTAAAGGACTTTTTTATTCTGCAGCGTTACGCCGTACAAAGCCGGTTCGGTAATTCCCATAAAGGCGGAGATTCCGGCTGAGAAGGCCGTTGATTTCAAAGTTTCATTCTTAGCTTTCAGGGCCACCGCGAAGCAGGCGCCGGATTCTGCGATGTTGTGCGCTAAAGAAGCCGGCAGATAGAGCATTTCATAGCCCAGCTCGCCATAGGTGGCAAGCGCATAAGGAAGCAGTGTTTTATGCATGCCCGTAGCCACCATTAACGGCAGGATAGCGGACAGGACAGTCAATGCGACAAAACCGAGCTTATCATACAAGAACAGAATCGCCGTTGTGAAAATCTGGCCGACATTATAGCCTAATGGGCCTAAGAACAGCAGCGTAACCGGAACGGTAACGGCCAAAGCGACCATCGGGACAAAGAAAATCCGGATCGGCTTCGGTGAAACCTTGTTCATGAGCCGTTCCATCAGCGCCAAGAAGCTGACGCACAGAATCGCCGGGAATACCTGGGCATTGTAGGCGATGTTCTGCAGCTGAATGCCAAATAAGGATGTCCCTTCCGCGATCATCGCCGTGACTGCCGGCAATAAGGTAACCCCCACTGCGGCAATCGCCACCAGACGGTTGCTCTTCAGCTTGTTGGCGGTCGTGACCGCAACCATCATCGGCAGGAAATAGAAGGTAGCATCGGAGATCGAAACTAAAATTTTATACAGCGCGCCGCCGTCATCCATGACATGCATCGCGACCAACAGAATCAGAATGGATTTCAGGACGCCGGCTCCTGCAATCGCCGGAACCAGCGGCTGGAAGATTCCGATCAGAAAATCGAGCGCCGTCTTGCTTAATTTCTGTTTTTCCGCCGGCGCGGCCGCTGTCTGCTGATCTTTGAAATCGATCATCTTCAACAGCGCGTCGTAAACTTCAACGACATCGTTGCCGATGATGATCTGAAACTGATTGCTGCGGACAACACCCATGACGCCCGGAACGGCTTTCAGTTTTTCCTCATCCACTTTTTTCTGATCGTTCAGCGTGAAACGCAGACGGGTCGAGCAGTGCTCAAGCTGAGCTACATTTTTTTCCGTACCGACATATTTCAGTATTTCGGCAGCCGTTTGTTTATAATCCATGATTTTTCTCCTCCATGTACGCCAAGAACTTCGGACTGTTTTTCCGGTGTTTTCCCGCTCTGGCCAGAAGCGCAGAAAACAAAAGGCAGGACCATCATAAAAGTACGTCTTCCTTTCGGAATTTCGTCTTTTTATGAGATCCTGCCTGCATTACCAGTTACATGTCCCTTTGTCTTTTGCGAGCTTATTATAAGCTTGCTGAAAGCGCTTTGTCAATCCCTATTTTTCAATTTCATCCTTTTTTGAAGTTAGGATTAACGGCGGCTGCGCCGCTTCCAGCTGCTCCCTTTCCAACGGCTTGGGCTTTAGATCCGCCAGCGCCTGGCGGTTAAAGATCACGATCACCTTGAAAAAGTCACCGTCGGTCTGAATCGTAAAGTGGGCATGCTGACTCTCCGCAAAGCCTTTGGCAATCGCCAAGCCCAGTCCGGAACCTTCCGAATTACGGGATTTATCACCGCGCACAAACCGTTCAACCAAATCGTTGGGATCAAAATCAATCTCCGTTTGCGAAATGTTGCGGATCGACAGCACAACTTCTTCTCCCCGCTCAATTAACGTCAGATACACCCGGGAACCGCGCAGCGAATACTTCGTCACGTTGGAAATCAAATTTTCAACAATCCGATAGGTTTTCTGCGAATCCAGCGGCAAGACGATTTTATCATGACTGTACGAGGTCTTGATCGTCAGTCCGGCGTTTTCAATCGCCGGCGCCAATTCAAACAGTGTTTGGGTAATCAGCGAAACAAGATCAACATCGACGACATTCAGCTTCAGATCCCCGCTGTTGGCTTTGCTGACCTCAAATAAATCTTCGATCAGATGCTTTAAGCGCATGGAGTTGCGTTCCAGCACGGCCAGATATTCCTGCCGCTTCGCCTCATCCGTTTCCTGCTTCATCAAGTCGATATAGGAAATCAGTGACGTTAACGGCGTTTTCAAATCATGAGAAACGTTGGAAATCAATTCCGTTTTCATTTTCTGACTTTTGGTTTCTTCTTCAATCGCCATATTGAATCCATACCGAATATCATCCAGCTCACTGTGCAGCGGCTCAAAAATTCCCAGATCCTCATGAACTTCCGTTTCCAGATCTCCCCGCGCCATCCGGCGCGTACAGCCCAGCAAGGTTTCATAATCACTGCGCAGCCGTTTCAGCGCCCGCATGATGATCAGATACAGAAAGACGGTGTAGATCAGCGCCGCATAGAAATCATGCAGAAGCAGACACAGCATACTGATCAGGGCAACGTTGACAATCATCAGCCGAATCAGACGGGAATGCGCCTTTTCCGAGAAATCAACGGTAAAACATTCCTTCGTCCACTGCTTGAGCGTCGACCAGCCCTGTCCAAGTCCATGCCATAACCGCTGCCACAGCGTGATCGTTGCCATCTTCCGCCACGTTGCACGCCAGCCATCATGCAGAGCCAGACGAATCCAGTAAATCATGCAATACAAGCCGAAACATTCAAACAAAAATGTGAATTCATAGGAAAGAACCTGGAAAAATCCCGTCATATCGTCGATCGATTGGGAGTACACATCCATCATGATTCCGCCTAGATTGTAAGACATTTCCTCCATCAAAGCCAGCGCGAACACACTGATGATGACCTGTGCTTCCAGCGGAATCCGGTTCAGCAGTTTTCCGATTTTGGATTCCCGCATTTTGCTGCGCGTAAAATACAAAGCCCCCAAAAACAAGATGAAATACAGCACCAGATTAATCTGGGATGCCAGCTGCCGATAGGAAGAATATTCATTGTTTTTAATCAGCATAGCCAGCTCGTCATCGCTTTCCAGTTGATTGGGAATGCCAAAGACCAGAGTCATATCCTTGAGTTCCGGCTCATACAGATCCAGCGGGAAATTCCCGTAATACTGGATGGAATCCGCCAGATTGGCCATCGGATAAAAATCCGCGTTGCTGTAACCGCCGTTGGACGTGACAGTGAGCACGCCGTAGCTGTCATACTCCGCCCGAATCCAAAACTGATAAGCCTCGGAAAGCTCGCGGTCGCTCTGACCCAGCGCGTTGTTTTTCGGTCTGCGGACGGTGGTTTTCGTCGCGTTGTCAATCGCGAAAGCATGCAGATTCCCCAGCTGCAGACTTTCTTTATAGTTTTGCTGCAGCGACCATTCGAGCTGATTTTTTTCCTCATTGATCTCGCTTTGCGTCCAGCCCTGATCCAGCAGCTTCTGCAGCTGCGCTGAACTGAGATACAGATCCGCATATCCCAGATCCGTATGGTTTGTTTCATTGATCAGATCGCGGATTATCGTTACTGCATATTCGTTGATCCAGGAACGAACCGCGCGGCTCTGACTGAATAATTCACGGCGGCTTTCCGGTCCGGCATTCTCACTGATCGATCCGGCCGACGGGACAAGGATCAGGCTCAGGAAACACACCATAACTAAAAAAACAGCCAGAAGTTTTTCTGAAAATTTGGATTTCTTCATTCCTTTATCCCTTCTCTATTTTGTAACCGACACCCCACACCACTTTTAAATAACGCGGATTGCGGGGATCGATTTCGATTTTTTCACGGATGTTGCGGATGTGCACCATCACCGTATCGGTAGCGATCGCTTCCTCGTTCCACACCCGTTCATAAATTTCCTCGGCGCTGTAGACCCGGCCGGGATTTTTCATTAACAGCTGCAGAATCCGAAATTCAATCGGCGTCAGTTTTACCGGATTGCCGTCCAGCATCACTTCCTTAGTGTTGTTGTTCAGTTCCAGTCCGCCGACAGTATAGACTTGTTCATCTTCACTCTGATGTTCTTTCAGGCTTAAAAACTTAGCGTAGCGGCGCAGCTGAGAATTCACCCGCGCCAGCAGCTCCATCGGTGTAAACGGCTTGGTGATATAATCATCCGCTCCCATGTTTAAGCCGGTGATCTTGTCCATATCTTCCGACTTGGCAGACAGCACGATAACCGGAAAATCATAACTCTGACGCAGCGTCATGATCATCGTCAGGCCATCCATGACCGGCATCATCAGATCGACAATCGCCAGATGGATTGTCTGACGGGATAAAATTTCCAGTCCTTCCTTGCCGTTATAGGCGCGGTGGACGCCATACCCCTGGTTCTTCAAATAGATTTCAATCGCGTTGCCGATCTCGACTTCATCTTCACAGACTAAAATTTGATAGTTTTGCATGATTTCGCTCCCTCACTGATTCTTCTTTTAGTATAGAATAAACTCATGAAGTTGCAATGAAGAAAAAGCTTAAGAATTAGTAAAGATTGCGGTGAACACGAAATTCAGCGGCAGAAGCGGCTTCTGAAAACGGCAGAATTTGTTCCATCAGCGGATCCTGGAAACGCCCATGAAGCAAGAGCGCACCGCCGATCAGAAGCCGGATCCGCCGCAACATCGCCTGAGCTTCGCGTTTCAGCGTCGGATCATAGGCTGTAATGTAGCCGGCCTGATCTTCAAAGGCTTCCAGCATATCTTTCAGAATCTCCGGCCGCAGCGAATAGGTCAGACTGTTCTGGCGATGGGTATTGTAATGCACCAGCGTATCCGGAACAATCACCGTCTTATCGGCTTTCAGCAGAATCTGTCCGATCAGCTGAACATCTTCAAAGACCCGGCCCTCCCAAAACTGCAGGCCGTCGAACAATGAGCGGCGGATCAGCTTGCCCCAGGCATAGTTGCGCACCTGGCGGTCCTTCATCAGCATTTTCATCAGTGTCCGTTTATGCGGAACCAAAACACGGCGGACATGCCGGCGGGTTGTCACCCGTCCCTCATTGACGTTGCCGCAGATGACCACATCAGCCTCATACCGGGCCTGAGCAGCCGCCAGAGTTTCCAATGTGCGCCGTTTCATCCAGTCGTCGCTGTCCAGAAACAGCACGAAATCCCCCTTCGCCGCTTTCAAGGCTGCATTGCGGGCGGCTGAAACACCGCGGTTTTCCTGATGGATGACGGTGATCAGTTCCGGATAGATTTTGGCATAGAAATCCAGCCGCGAACCGGTTCGGTCTGTCGATCCGTCATCGACAACGATGACTTCATAATCATGATAAGTTTGCTCCAGTAAAGAACGGATGCAGGTATAAATCTCTTTTTCACTGTTATATGCAGGTATTAATACGCTGATTTTCATGGCTTATCCCTTCGCCGGCACGAATGCCGCTTTGCCTTTCTTGTCTTGATTTTGCGGGTTTAACTGACGTTTTAATGCCCGTTCCCGGCGCTTTTTCATCACGGTCCGATAGAGGAGCAGCCCCGCGCCGCTGAAAACAATCGTAATTGCGTAAATCCAGAAGGCGGAAACGAAATCCTGCTGAATCAGCTTATCTCCGGCCAGCGTCGAAGTGATCACCGACGGAATCCGCGCAACCGTGGTAATGAAGAGGAAATGGGAGAATTTAACCGGAGTCAGGCCGGCGAAATAAGTGATGATATCCTTGGGCGTTCCGGGAATCAGGAAGATCAGGAAGATCAGATTATCAAGCTTCTGTTCATCCTTCATAAAGGAAAGCTTATCCAGTTTTTCCTTCGATACCAGACATTCGACTAAACTTGAACCATAACGGCGAACGAGCCAGAAAATCAAGGCCGTGCCGATCGCGGCGCCGACCAGGCAGAGAATCATGCCTTCCATAGGTCCGTAGGCGACGCCTGCACCGGTTTCAATAATTTCTCCCGGAAGCAAGGCAACCAGCACCTGTAAGGCCATCATGCCCGTCAGCACGATCCGTCCCAGCCAGCCGAACTGATCCAGCCAGATTTTGAATTGCGCAGGATCGGAGGCCACGCTTTGAAATAAAACGAACAACACCGCCGTCATAACGATTGTAAAGATAATCACCGCGCTGATGGAGAACCAGCGCACGCGCTTCTGCCACTTTGATTTCTGTTCCATAGATTCAGACTCCTTTTGTTTTCTGGTTTTATTCTACCCGTTAAACATGAAGATCCCCTTCTGGAAATTCAAAAGAAATTCTTAAGCCTTGCTGAAGAAGCCATGAAGGCCGAAATTCTATACTTTTTATTGCCGCTTTTAGCGCAGTCCTTGGCTTTTTACACTTTACGCGATATAATAAACTTCCTGATCCTAATGAAAAGCAGGAGAAACGAGGAAGCGAATGAAAATCATTTATACGCTGCAGCATCCGCAGTCCCAGCATCATCTCAACGGCATGGTGGGTTCCTGGACAGATTGGGATTTAAGCGAGCTGGGAGTACAGCAAGCTCAGCGCATCGCTTTAAATCTGAAAGCGGAGTTGGCCGGCAAGTCCGTCCGCCTTCTGTCTTCGGATCTGAAACGAGCCTGGCACACAGCTGAAATTGTCGGCGAAGCTTTAGAGATCAAAGCCGAGAAAGAGCCGCGGCTCAGGGAACGGTATCTGGGCGAAGCCGTCGGTCAGTCTGTCGCCTGGCTGAAAGCGAATCTCTTAACACCGGAAATCACGATTGACGACCGGTTATTTCCCTCAGCTCAAACACGGCGCGAACAGGCCGAGCAGTTAGGTTCTTTCTGGGATCAGCTTCTGCAGCAGGATGATGATCTGCTAATTCTGATCTCACACGGCGATACGCTGGGTATGCTGCAGGCCTTATGGCTGGGATTGGAAGCGGATGCTCTGAATTCCATCCAGTTTGCCGGACAGGCCGGCGGCGTTTCCTGCTTATGGGAACGTGACGGCAAGCGGATCGTGCGCAAATTCAACGATCTGTCTTATCTGAAATAAATCTTATACAAAAACAGACACGCCCTTTTTTCCTTTGCGAAAAAAGCTGCATGCCTGTTTTTAATTTTAGTAAGAAGGGAGCGAACGGCTGTGCCTTGAAACAGCCCTACGCCTCTCCGACACAGTTTAATATTTCAAGATCAGAATCCAATTTCATCAGCGATCATGATGATTGTGAAGCGCCCCGGTGTTTTACGGCCATGGTTAATAATTCCCACCGAGTTGCAGACAGACTGCTGGATCTGGCAATCCATGCATTTTCCAGTTTCAACGCACGGTGCTTTGTGATGGACGCGCATCGCGTTGAGCGGAGCGATCTGACGCAGCCGTTTCATCGCATCATCCAGCGTATCTACCACTTTGTTCACGCCGGCGACCACGATCACCTTGCGCGGTCCGTAGCTGATCGCCGCAACCCGGTTGCCGGACGAGTCAATATTAACCAGCTGGCCCTGCCGGGTAATAGCGTTGGAACCGGTCAGGAAAACATCCGCCAATAACGCCTGACGATAGATTTCCTCGACCTCGGAAAACGGCAGACCTTCCTGATAACGATCGAAAAAATGATAATCGCCGTTGCGCAGGATATGGATCATATCCATGGCTTTTAACGTTTCCGAACCGCCGACGCCGACGCTGGCGCCCTTGGGAATCAGCTCCAGCACTTTATCGCGGGCTTCCTCCACATTTTCAGCGTAATAGGTGATATACCCTTTTTCCGCCAGCAGGCCGACCATTTCATGGGCAACGGCCACAGCTCTGCGCTTACGATACTTATCCATACTTCTGCTCCTCTTTTCTAATTTTTGACAAAAAAGACCGCATTGAATCCGCGGCCTTTTTCATTACTGATTGACTTCTGAATACTTCCGGCGTTCCGGACTCAAATTGTCGCAATAATACCGCACAGTCAGGGCTCCGCCGATCTTGGTTTTCACCTTCGGCAGTTCCATAAAGCGGTCGCCTTCCAGCATGATTTCCATCATCGCCTTGCAGCAGGCCGTCAAATTGTTGACCTTCGGCTCAACTTCCGTCATCAGTTCTTTAGCATTGATATCAATATACAGCCACTGGATGTTATGCGCATCCCATTTTTTCTGATTGATAATGTCGATATAATCTTGAATTGTTTTCTTTTCCATTAGTCAGGTACCCCCTAATCGATTTTATTATAGCATTGAACATCAATTAAATAAAGTCGAATCACGGAATCAAGCTGGTTTTTCAACTTAAAAATCAAAGAAAATAATCTAAAACAAATTCCATCATGACGCCTAAGCCCGGAAGCAGGGATGCCTTTTCGATTTTTTCTTCGCGGGTATGCGCGCCTTCGCCTAAATAACCGCCGAAGCACAGCGCATTGACGCCCTGGGAAAACGGAATGTTGCAGTCGGTGGATCCGGAATGGCCTTCCGGCCGAATGCCGATCCGCCGCTCGATCAGATCTTCCACTTTCTTCTCAATCGCCCGCTGCTTCTCTTCGTCGATATCGCCCATGCATGGCCGCTCGCCCAGAATTTCAACGTTAATCTCCACCCCCATCTTCCGATAGGCCTCGATCAGGCTGTCAAACATAGTGCGCAGCTGCTGCAGATGTTCGCGGACATCCGAGCGGAATTCAAACAACATCGCTGCCTGCTGAGCGATCGTATTGACCGAAGTGCCGCCTTCAATCGTTCCGACATTGTAAGTCGTCTTACCGCCTTCCGGGACTTTGACTGAATACAGTGTATCGATCAGGGATGCCAGAACGCGGATCGCGTTGCGGTTGCCAAAGGCGCCGTAGGAATGTCCGCCTTCCGTTTTCACTTCGACGCGATAGCGAACCGATCCCACCGCCTTGTTGACGTAGCCTTTATACGAACCGTCAAAGGAATAAACCTCGCTCAGCTTGCCGGCGTAATCCTGCATCAGCTGACGGCAGCCTTTGAGGTTGCCCAGCCCTTCCTCACCGGCATTCAGCACGATCAGAACGCCTTGCTTCGGTTGGCAATGCTGCTCGATTAAATAGCGGGCGATCACCATCAGCAGCGCCACGTTGGCCGTATCATCGCCCACTCCCGGCGCTTTCAGCCATCCGTCTTCTTCGATCAGCTCAAATCCGGTTTCATCCGGGAAGACCGTATCCAGATGGGCCATAAAAGCCACTGCTTTGCCGCTCTGAACGTCGCCCAGCGTGACGATGACATTGGATGCCGCATCCATTTTCACCTCTTCCGCGCCGCATTCGCGAAACCACTTCACGCAGTATTCCGCCCGCGCCTGTTCATGATTGCTGAACGCCGGGATCGCTACCAGTGTGCGGATCAGTTCAACAACCTCATCCTGATGATCGCTGACATATTGTTCCAAAGCTTCATTCCAAATCAAAGATATACCCCCTTTTTATTTGATTTCATTATACCATTCTTTTGGGAGCCTGAACATTTTATGTTAGAATAGAATTCAGGAGGTGGTCTCTGTGATCCTCGAAAAAATCAAATCGCCGCTGCGGAAGCGGCAAGCGGCAAAAGTGAAACGCAGTTAATGGAGCTGGCCGGCAAGCGCTGCGCGGATACGCTGCTGCATGAATATCCGGAAAATGATTCCTTTCTGATTCTGTGCGGAAGCGGCAACAACGGCGGCGACGGGTTTGTGATTGCCCGCCATTGTCTGGCTGCCAAACGCCAGGTGGCGATCGTTTTGATGATGAACGACATCCGCACCCCATCGGCGATTGAAGCCCGGCAGAAGCTGCCGGAATCGTGTCTGATTTACGGCTACGAAGAAATGAGCGAAGCTCAGTTTCAGACCATGGCGCAGCGTTATGACGTGATCGTCGACTGCGTCTTCGGTTTTCATTTTCATGCCCCGCTTCCGGATTTTCTGCGGGAGGCTTTCCGCTGGATCAACCAGCAGCGGCTTTCGGTTGTCAGCATTGACCTCAACAGCGGCCTG
>NZ_HE998567.1:1077209-1212434 GCF_000327285.1 Holdemania massiliensis AP2
CACAGCTTGGGGGATCCGGATGCTTTGCACAGCGAGCTGACTTTGGCGCTGGGGGCGTTAAAACCGGTGCATTTGTTCAGCCGGGAACATCAGAAGCTGGATCGTTTGATCCCGATCAGCCTCGGTTTTCCTGAACCGGAAACCTCACGCTGGATTCAGATGGACGCGCTGCAGGTGACGCGGCTGCTTCCGCGTTTATTTGACAATGATTATAAAAACAGCACAGGCCGGCTGACCGTCATCGCCGGCAGCGCGTGGATGGCGGGAGCGGCCCAATTTAATCTGGAAGCGGCCCAGGCGATGGGCTGCGGAATGATCCGCGCGGTTGTGGATCCGCAGATTTATCCCATTCTGCAAGCGGCCTGTCCGCATGTGGTCTTCCATTCGGCAACTCAGTCCGAAGCCGACTTTCTGGCTCTATTAAGACAATCCGAAGCCGTCGCTTTGGGCAGCGGCTGCGATCATCTTGAAAAGCTTGACGCCTTATTGGAAATCGTGCTGAAAAACAGCTCAGTTCCCGTCATTCTGGATGCCGCGGCGCTGCGCAGTCTGGCTCAACACCCGCAATGGCTGAGTCAGCCGCATAGTGAGATCATTTTAACGCCGCATGTCGGAGAATTCAGCGCGCTGTGCGGCCGCAGCATCGAAGAAATTCAGGCGGACCGGATTCGCTGTGCTGAGGAATACGCGGTTTCGCATTCCGTAACCTTGGTCTTAAAAGGCGCGGACACGCTGATCGTTTCCCCGCAGGGTCTGCGCTGCGTCAATAAAACCGGCAATCCCAGCTTGGCCAAAGCGGGATCCGGGGATTTGTTGACCGGCATGATCGCAGCGCTGGCAGCCCGCGGATTAACCCCGATGGATGCCGCCTGCTGTGGGGTCTGGCTGCATGGCAAGGCCGCGGACAAAGCGATTGAAAAAAACGCCCTGTACACCATCCATCACAGGGAAATTCTGGCAGGGCTGGACGCGTTTTTGATGGATCATCAAAAGGAGCTGTGGCGTTAATGGAAATCCGCCGGATTACCCGTCAGGATCTGCCGGCCCTGACCGAACTGTTCAAACGCAGCGTTTTTGAAATTGCCGGCCGTGATTATACGCCGGCGCAATGTGCCGCTTGGACTCTAAACGCAGAGAATCCGCAATGGGCCGAGCGTTTTCTGTCCACCTGGACCATCGGGGCTTTTATTGCCGATCAGCTGGCCGGCTTTGCCAATCTTAAAAGTCCGACCCAGCTGGATTGTTTCTATGTCCATCCCGATTTTCAGCGGCAGGGCGTCGGTTCCGCCCTGTTCAAGGCTGTGAGCGAGCAGGCGCAAAAGGCGAAAGCCGCTTTTTTGGAAAGTGATATTTCATTAACTGCCGAACCCTTTTTCCGCGCTCAGGGCTGGATGGCTCTGCATCGCAACAAGATCCAGCGTGAGGATCAGATTCTGATCAATACAACGATGCGCTTCACTTTTCCCAGGATGGAAAATACCGCTGTCTTTTAATAAGCCTGCGGAATATGCTTTATTTCATTCTACCCGTTTCAGGGATCGTGCGCTGTCCGGGTATTGTGATTAGCGAATCATTTCCCTGATCGAACCGGATTTACAGCGGGGACAGAACATTTTTTATCTTGCCAACAAGGTCGTCATACAGTGGCAATCCCGCAGAAGCAACCGAAACTCTGCGCATTCGCAAAGACACGGTTCTGCATCGAATGGCTTTAGCACTTTCGAATACCGACAGTTTCAGATCAAGCTGATTCTTAAAATCATAGGATAGGGTTGAGCCAAATTAATTTATAATTTTCTTCATTCTTTATCAAAGCTTTCTATCCGAGCAACTTCAATTAGAAGCTCAAACCGCAAAAAACAAAGAGGAATGTCCTGGCCAAGCACCATGTTGTCAGCCGGATTATTCCTCTTTTTCTGTTTATCTCGATTTTTTGGTTATGAAATAAGTCGCGGATGATTTTTCTGACAAATCAGAAATGATCGTTGTTTATTCCGCTTCGCTTTCCCTTTCCTCTTCCGGATCCAGGACGCTGAGATGATCGGTGTACTGATCAAACCACTGCGTCATTTCTTTCAGTCGGCGAATGCGGTGGATCGGCTTGCCGGAACGGCTCAGTTCATGATTTTCCCCATGGAACAAACAGATCCGGGAATCCACGTTATGCAGCTTGAGGGCCTGGAACATCTGTAAGCCTTCCGCCATCCAGCAGCGGTAATCCTGGTCGGAATGAATGAACAACGTCGGCGTTTTCGCCTGATCCGCATATTTTAACGGAGAGAAGCTCCACATCTTTTCCGGATTATCCCATGGGGTGGAATCCATTTGACTCATATTGTGATAGTAGCCGATATCCGTTGTCAGGGACTTGGAAAACCAGTTGGAAATCGAACGCTGACTGGCCGCGCAGGCAAAGCGGTCGGTATGTCCGATGATCCAGTTTGTCATAAATCCGCCGTAGCTGCCACCGGTAACCGCTACCCGCTTGGCATCGATCATCGGATAGGCTGCAAGCACCCGATCCGTAAAGGTCATAATATCGGAATAATCAATGGTTCCATATTTTCCCCGCAGATCCATGAAAGCATTGCCCCGGCCGTCTGAACCGCGCGGATTGCAGAAGAAGACAAAATATCCCTGCGAAGCCCAATACTGCATCTCATGCATAAAGATTTCACCATAAGCCGCCTTCGGTCCGCCATGGATATCTAATACCGCCGGATAGGTCTTTGTTTCATCAAAATCAATCGGCTTCAATACCCAGCCGTCAATCCGCACGCCGTCATTAATAAAGCTTAGCTTTTCCGGCTTCGCCACATACTTTCCCGCCAAAGCCGCGTCATTGCTATGTGTCAGCTGAATCTCAGCGCCGGCCTTCAGCTCATACAGCTCCTGCAGCCGCATATCGCGCATCGCACCGATGACAACCCGGCCAGCCTGCACGTCAAAGAAATCAACTGAACCTTCTGCCGTGGTTAATGCCCGGCGCTGTCCCTGAGCGTCAAATACGGTCAGTTCAGAATGATTATCCCAAGTTAAAAGCGTCCAGATCTCACCATTGACAATTTTCCAGCTGCGGCCGCCGTACAGTTTAGCATCGCTTCCGACGGAACTGCCCCAGGACAGATCCTCACCGTTGAGCAGCTTCATTTCGCCGCTATTGCAGTCGAGGGTATACAGCTTCGCATTTTCGCTGGAACCCCAGGTCTGATAGTCGGTAGCGGTCAGGGCTAACAGATGATCGTTCAGCCAACCAAGATGGCCGAAGTTCCACTTTCCAGACGGCACCAACGTCGTCCGCTGACCGCTGTTTCGATCCACAATATACAAAACCGAAGTCTGGCTGTTGACGCTGTCGAATTCCGGACCGGCAATCGCAATCTTGGTTTGATCCGGGCTGATCTCCAGATGTCTTACATCCATGAATTTGGGTGACAAAATCTGGACTGACTCCGTTTGCGGCTTGACCAGAACTGCCCAAGTCCGTTTTTTATTAATAAAACCGCGGCCGTTAAACCAATACGGCAGCTCGTCTAAAACCTCATAATCTTTTTCTTCTTCCCGCTGAGCCAGAGCCTTATCCAACGCCTTGCCTTCCAGTCCCTCGAGGGGAAGCTCATTGAGATCCTTGGATACCAGCGCTGCCAGCGTTTCCCCATCAACCTTTTTCAGCGCCGACACTTTCCAGGGCAGGGTGAAGGCTTTCTGAGCTTCCCCACCGTTCAGACTCAGGCGGTAAAACGTCGTCTGCGCTTTTCCCTTTTTCGCCGCTTCGGCATCCTCGCCGGACCGGTCGGCGGGAAATAGGATATGATTCTGATCCTCAAACAGGAAGTTGCGCTCAGAATGACTGGATGTCAGAAAATAACTGCGTCCGCTGTCAAAGCTGTAGCAGGCCAGATCATGCTCATAGCCAGTACCTTCCGGATTGCTTCGGCTCTGCACGTAAACACAGGACTTTCCATCGTCGGACAACGCCGCTTCCGACAGATACTGATACGTTTTAAACGTATCGATTTGAATAGGTTTTGCCATATTTACTCTCCCCCTTGACTTCAATAAGAGTCCCTTGCTTTTATTTTACCGCCGCATTGGCGCAGCGTCAATTTGGTTGTGATCCTTCTTTCTTTTCCATTTTCAAATGAATGTCCTGCTGCGGATACGGAATCCCGATACCCGCTTCATCCAGCGCTTCCTTCACCGCCAGCCGCAGGCCTCGTTCTACTTCCCAATGACGGCACGGCAAGGTACGGCAGACTACCGTAATATTGACAGAAGAATCAGCCAGATCGGTAATCCCTTGAATTTTCGGCTGTTCAACCAGAATATCCTTCACTTCTTCGGCATAGGCCTTGACGGCCTGATCCAGAACTTCCATAACCTGCCGCGTATCCGCTTCATACGGCGTGCCGACTGTGATTTTTGCCAGCGAATCCGTTCGCGAATAATTGATCACCCGGCCGATCGATCCATTGGGAATGATGATCTGCTGACCGGCAAAGTTTTTCAGATAGGTCACACGCATGGCGGTTGCCGTCACCGTCCCTTCAACATCATCCAGCTTAACATAATCGCCAACGGAAAACTGTTTTTCAAACATCATGAAAAAACCGGTGACCACATCTTTAATCAGACTCTGCGCCCCGATGCCTAAAGCCAGCGAGCCGATCCCAGCCGATAACAACAGATTGTTGATCGCGTTGCCAAAGCCCAGCTGCGCCAGAATCATCAGCGCGCAGATGCCGTAAACGATATAGCGGAATGTGCTGCGGGTCATCGTCATCATCGTCTGTACGCGGCGGGCCTGCATTTCCGGCATATCCTCGGATTTTTTGATCTGTCTGGCCGTCATTCTTGAAATCAGATCCAGCACCAGCTTGCCGCCTAAAATGACAAGCAAAATCCCAACGCCTTTCCAAAACAAAAGGCCGCTGTTCTCTGCGAGCGTGCTTAGAAAACCATTGAAATACTCAGTGATCGTTTTACCTAGAATACCAGTCATGAATATCCCCCTATCATGTGGATAAGTTTAACGAAATTCGCCGGCTTATTCAATCCTTCTTCATTGAATTGAAAGATTTCTGATCCTTCTCAGGCAAAATCCTTGTTTTCTTTTGTTTTTTGCGCCTATAATGAAACCAGAATCAAGGTAAGGAGGATTCGTTATGGCAACAGTGATTACAAAGGATAATTTCGATCAGGAGGTCATGGGCTCTCAGCTGCCCGTCATCCTGGATTTTCAGGCACCTTGGTGCATGTACTGCCGGCGCTTAGCCCCGGTCATCGCCAAGCTGGAAAAAGAGCTGGAAGGAAAGGTGCGGATTGGAACGGTCGACATTGATGAACAGCCGGAGCTGGAGGAACGCTTCGATATCAGCACCATTCCATCCCTGATCTTGTTTCAGGCAGGAAAAAACGGTTCAACCTTAGTCAATCCGCCTTCCCGCGGTGCGATTATGAATTGGTTGAAAGAGCAGGGAATTTAATATGGAACATGTTCAAGTCGCTGTTTTAGGCGGAGGTCCGGCCGGTTATACCGCGGCCTTGTACTGCGCGCGGGCCGGTTTCCGCACAGTTATTTTAGAAAAGCTGTCGGCGGGTGGACAGATGGCCACAACTTCTCAGATCGACAATTATCCAGGGTTTGACGAAGGCGTCGACGGCTTCGAGCTGGGGATGAAAATGCAGGCTCAGGCAGAACGATTCGGGGCTGAATCGTTTCTGGAAGAAGTGATTTCCGTCGATTTGAATGCCGTTCCGAAAAAAATCGTAACTGACAGCCGAGAATTAACAGCGGACGCGGTCATTCTGGCTACCGGAGCTTCTGCACGGAAGTTGGGTGTGGCGGAAGAAGATTCGCTTGTCGGACGGGGTGTGGCTTATTGCGCAACCTGTGACGGAATGTTTTACAAAGGCAAAACCGTGGCGGTCATCGGCGGAGGCAACACCGCGGCGGCGGACGCGCTGTTTCTATCAAGAATTTGTGAAAAGGTGATTTTGATCCACCGCCGCGATACGCTGCGGGCCGATCGGGTTTATCTCAATCCGCTGCAGAGCTGCGATAACCTGGAATTCATTTGGAACAGTACGGTGGATGCGATTCTGCATGAGCAGAAGGTCACCGGTCTGCGGCTGCGTGACCAATTCAGCGGCGAACTGCAGGAAATTGCCTGCGACGGCGTCTTTGTCGCAGTCGGCCAGCTGCCCAACACAGCCTTATTTGAAGGTCAGCTGACATTAGAACATGGATACATTGCGGCGGATGAAACGACACGAACTTCGGTGCCGGGGGTTTTCGCAGTGGGCGATGTGCGGACCAAAGCGCTGCGGCAGGTCATTACGGCGGCCAGCGACGGCGCCGTTGCCAGTCACTACGTTGAAGAATACCTCGCTTCCTTGTAAGCTTCTGGATTGCATTAACTCAATCAAAAGGCTGCGGTTTCCCGCGGCCTTTTTTATGAAAGATCAAAACTGATTCACCTCCGGTGAAGGCAAGCTGCCTCAAAATCTGTCTAAAATTACGACACAAAGCGCAAACTGCTCATAGGCAAAAATCCTTTCTTCGGTTATTCTAAGATCAGAAAGCAAGGGATAGGAAATGTCACTAGACGCTAAGCTGAAACAATCCTTGTTGGAAACCGCCGCCCGTCATCGGCTGCGCCGCGGCAAATCCGGCCGGCAGACAGCCCGTAATCTTGTCGATTTAGCCTGCACGCTGAAAAAAAAGGATCTGCCTGAATATGACCGATCCCAAATCAGTGAAGAATGTTTTAGCCTCTTGAAAAAAACCAGCATTGAAGACACGACAAACTGGCTGATCCAACGGATTTAGCCTTTTTCTTAGCTTAAAACTGCCCCTGCAAGCGCAGGCTTGCCATCTTCTCACTGTCGTTGGCTAATTTACGGATGCGCAGGGATAAGGACTTCGGGCTTTCCTTCATTCCACAGCGAACCCAGTCGCGGATAATGCCGCACATGCCGTAGCTGTAAAAACGGGAATACAGCTTGACATCGTCTTCCTTCAGCCGCAGACTGCCGTCCAGACGCCGAATCGCTTCTTCAAAAAGCGTGCAGGTTATTTGAAACAGATAGTCCTCAAAACACTGCGGGGAAGCGCTGATCGTATTTTCATAGAAGATCTGATTCTCCCGCATCATTTCAAGCAGCTTTTCCATATGTTCGTGCCAGTTGTCAAACGTGACGTCGCTGGCTAAGTAAACAAAACCTTCCTGATAATAAATCCAGTCCAGCAATTCATATTTATCCTGAAAATGATAATAAAATGTCTGACGATTCAGTCCGCATTGCTCCGTGATATCCCGTACTGATATTTTATTAAAGTCTTTGTGATGACATAATTCTTTTAAGCCTTCCGCAATCGCTTTTTTTGTCAGATCTGCCATATCTTGCCTCCTGGATTCGGCTTGCTTGAAACCTACCGCTAATCGCTTATTCGTTAAGATCATTGTAAGCTATTTTCGCAAAAAGGAAAAGCAGGAAGCCTTCCACAGACTCATAATTAAGATCATCGTTCCAAGAATTTATTTCACGCTTTTATTACTCGAAGAGTTTATGTCATAGGCGGGCAATAAAAATGAGGATGTCGACGATGCGTGAGATTATAGGCATGACTCATCCCCTGCCGATACTTTTATTCAATCAGCTGGATACAGCAAATTAAAACCGGTCTCTTCTTTTCATCAAACCGCCAATCTGACAGAGTATAAATAGAATTATCCATTCGCAAAGATACAGCGGCCAAAACCGCACGGCCTCTGTTGCGGAAAAAAGAAATGGGGATAAAATAAAGGAAGTTATCGATAAACCCGGCAGAAAGTAAAGCTGGCAGCTCACACCCAGAATATTCAGCCACATATGCCCGACAGCAAACTCCTGGAATAACAGAAGCAGCAGCATAAACAAGCCAAACACACACATCAGAAAAGATTGAATAAAAAGATTTCGATGTTCGTCAAACAGCCGATAAGCCAAACGGTACCACAAGAAATACAGGATTGTGCTGATCGGCAGCAGCATCCACCCGGTGATCGGTAAAAGCATGAACAGGCTCAGTCCTTTCCCAATGACCAGCGGAAGGACTCCGGCAAAGCCTAACTGAGTTGTTTTTTTCATTGTTCTGCCCTCTTTGTTTTCATTTTATCATAGTCGGATCTGATCGCCAAATCGCAGTTTGGACAAAATAAAAACGGCATAGCATCTAAGCCATGCCGCTTCAGCATTCTTTTTGAGTTGTTGATCAGCCTTAACGTGCCAGCCAGCCGCCATCCACTGGGATCGTTGCGCCGCAGATATAATCAGAAGCTTCACTGGCTAAGAAAACCACCGGTCCCTGCAGAACGGAAGGATCTCCCCAATAGCCGATCGGCAGCCGGTCGAGAACTTCCTTGTTGCGAACTGGATCGTCCTGCATGGCCTGCGTCAGCGGAGTCTTCATATAACCCGGAGCAATCGCGTTGACGTTGATGCCCTGACTTGACAATTCGTTGGCCATTTCTTTGGTCAGCCCCATGATCGCTGACTTGCTCGCAGTATAAGCCGGAACAAGAATTCCGCCGGTAAAGGAAAGCATGCTTGCAATATTGATAATCTTGCCGCGGGTTCCCTGCTTCACCATCTGGTTCGCCGCACTCTGCGAAAGCAGGAAAACTTGTTTCAGATTCAAATTCAGCGTGTAGTCCCAATCCGCCTCGGCATATTCCAAAAACGGAGCACGGCGGTTGACCCCGGCATTGTTCAGCAGAATATCCAGATGACCGTAAACCGCGACGACTTCCGCAACGATTTCATCGGTCAAAGCTTTAGTTGGCTTAGACAAATCGGCCTTCATATAATGATAACGGCGGCCTAGTTTTTCAATCGCCTCACGAATTCCGGTGTCATCGCCATGGCCGATATTGAAAATATCCGCGCCGTTTTCCGCCAGTCCGACGCACATTGCATAACCCAAACCGCGGTTGGCTCCTGTGACCAGAGCCACCTTGCCTTCCAGCAAGCCTTCTTTATAAATCATGTTCATCCTCCTTCACTCATCTGTTCTAACAATAGCACAAAAATCAGCTTTTGTATCATTCATTTATTTTTTCACAACTTTATTGAAGCTGTTCGTACAGCACCTTTCGCACTGCCCCCGGTGCCTGGAGCATCATCACAAATAAAGCTTCTATCCGATTCGCTAATCCAGCGATCTCCAAATCCAAACCAAAGATTGTCGGATTCTTCAAAATTGACCGAACCCCGTCAAGCTGCGGATCACGCTGACCTAACTGAATCCCTGCCAAGTGTTCTCGGAGCTGATCCAACAAAGGATCGGGGCTAATCGGCATCGGCTGACCTTGATCATCCACCCCCAACAGATAGCGTAACCATCCAGCGTACACCAATGGAATCGCTTTTAAATCAGACAGCGGCCGGCCCTCGTTCAGATAGGCCTTGACCGTTTCGCCAAACCGGACGCCCAGTTTCTGCGAGGTATCTGTCGCAATCCGCTGCGGCGTATCCGGCATAAACGGATTCGGAATCCGCAGCGTCAGTACTTCGTCCAAAAACTGCCGCGGTGAGAGAATCTTGGGATCGGTGACCACTGGCAAGCCTTCAATCCGGCCAATTCGATTGGCCAGCTGATTTAAATCAATATCCTGCATCTCATCACTGATCTTGGTAAATCCCAGCAGACAGCCGAACACCGCTAACCCGGTATGGACAGGATTCAGGCAGGTGGACACCTTCATGCGTTCCACCTTTTCAACGGTCTGCCGATCCGCAAACATCACGCCGGCTTTTTCTAACGGCGGCCGGCCGTTTGGAAAGCGATCCTCAATCACAAGATATTCGCATTCTTCAGCGTTGACAAACGGCGCGATGTAGGTGTGCTTGGAGGTTATGATTGGTTCTGCCTGTTCCAGTCCATCCTGCCGCAGCCTTTCCTCAATCGTCGGATCAGGCCGCGGTGTAATCTTATCGATCATCGTCCATGGGAAACTGACGCGCTGTTCATCCTGCACATAATCCAGAAAGCCCGGCTCTACCTGACCCGATCTGACCCAGCCTTCGGCCAGCGTCACCATCGCTTTTTTCAATTTTTCACCATTGTGCGAACAGTTATCCATGCTGACCATCGCGATCGGCAGCGCCCCGTTTTGGTAACGGCAGTAAAGCAGCGCGGCGACCCGTCCAATATAGCTGCGGGTAGCCTGCGGCTGACGGTTAAATTCAGCAATGATCTCCGGCAGGATTTCTCCGTTTTCATCACTGACACGATAGCCTTTTTCCGTGATCGTAAAGCTGGCCATCTGCAGGCTGGGCTGCTGAAACAAATGCGATAACACCGTGAAATCCGAACTGTCCGGATTCAGCTTCAAGGCCGCGGCCAGGCTGCCGATAACGGTTTTTTCCACGCTGCCTGAGGCTTTCAGCGTGACCAGGATATTCAGCTCATCGTGCGGCTTAAGCATCTTGTCAACAATCTCATCATCATAGCCCTCCGCCGCGATCAGACCTTCCGCTGCAAGTCCCGCATTCAACAACTTCTGCATCAGCATCATCGGATAAGCCCGAAAGAGATTGCCGGCGCCAAAATGAATCCAGCGAGGAGTCTTCAAAGTTGCCTGACGCAGGGACTCACGATCAAACTCCGGCAGCGCATAGCCCTGCTTCAGCCAGACCTGACGGTCTTTCAGCCCTTCATCAGTTAATCGCATCTGTGTTTCGCCTCACTTTTAACAATCGCTTCCCACAGACCGTTGAGATAAGTTGCGCCTAAAGCCCGGTCGTACAGTCCATAACCCGGCATCGCCTTTTCATCCCAGATCATCCGGCCATGATCCGGCCGAATCGGGCCGTCAAAGTCGATATCGTACAAAGCCTTCATGATCTCATACATATCAAAGCTGCCGTCGCTGGACAGATGCGCGCTTTCCTCAAAATCATCCGGTGAATTGAATTTCAGATTGCGGACATGCGCAAAGTGAATCCGGCCTTTGAGCGATCGGATCATGTGCGGCAGATCATTTTCCAGGTTTGTCCCGTAAGACCCGGAACAGAACGTCACGCCGTTATGCGGATTATCGACCATGTTCATCATGCGCTGAATGTTGCTTTCGTTGATGATGATCCGCGGCAGACCGAAAACGCTCCAGGCTGGATCATCCGGATGAATCGCCATATTGATATTGTACCGATCACAAACCGGCATGATCGCTTCCAAAAAGATTCTGAGATTTTCAAACAGCTGTTCTTCATCAATACTGCGGTACAGCTCAAACAGCTCCTGAATCCGCGCCATCCGCTCCGGTTCCCAACCCGGCAGAATAAAGCCGTTGGTATCCGCGCCGATCGAGGCAAACATTTTTTCCGGATTCAGTGCGTCGACGGCTTTTTGGGTATACGCCAAAACCGTTGACCCATCAGCCCGCTGACGTGCCAGTTCAGTTCTTGTCCAGTCAAATACCGGCATAAAATTATAACAAACCATGTGAATATCGGCTTCGCCAAGATTCTTTAATGTCTGGATATAGTGATCGATCATTTCATCGCGCTCAGCGGTTCCGGCCTTGATCGCATCGTGCACATTGACGCTTTCAATACCGCTGACGCGCAGTCCAGAAGCCTCAACCTCCTGCTTCATCGCCGCAATTCTTTCCGGCGTCCAGATTTCACCTGGCAGCGTATCATAGAGCGTAGTGATGACGCCGCTGACGCCTGGAATCTGACGGATTTGTTTTAATGTGACTGAATCATAACCGGTGCCATACCACCGTAATGTCATTTCCATAGATCTTATTCCTCCTTCTTTATAAAAGAAAAGGGACGGCTTGTCCCTTTGTTTGCAGACTATTCAGCCGGCGTACTGTTCAAGATCTTCAATCGCCTTACGGATCAAGGCCTGCGTCACCGGATATGGAACATGATTTAGTTCCTGATTCTTTTCCGCCATTTCCAGCACATCGCACAGCGGATCCTCGATCGTCAGCTCCAGATCAGCCAAACAAACCGGCAGACCGATCTGACGATGGAAGGCGTAGGCTTTTTTCAGCATATCCATCTGGCCGTCCATCATCAGCTGAACCAGCGTGCCGTAAGAAACGACCTCGCCATGCAGATGCTTTTTCTCGATATGCTCGCGAACCGTCAGTCCATAGAACAGCGCATGCGCCAATGCCGAATTGTAATCCGGATGCACCAACAGCGATACACTGCCGGTAGAAATCAGAATGTTCTGGATGATCTGTTCCAGATCATCGCTGACTTCCTGCTTCTTCGCGGACTGCAGGGCGCTGGCACCATGGGCAATCACCGGCTCAAAGCACATCGCACTGATCGTTCGACCTAATTCACTGGCATAATCGAGCTGATCATTTCGGGCTGAGAACGTACATTCCACATGCTTCGCCATCGTATCACCGATCCCGGCCCACAAGTATTGGATCGGGGCTTCGGCAATCACTGAGGTGGGAATCAGGCAGTGCACCGGAGCGGATTTCAGCTTCGGAATATCCTTAAACGAACCGTCAGCGTTATAGAGGATGCTGATCTTGGTGACCGCGGCACAGGTCGAAGCAATCGTCGCAATCGTAACAACTGGTTTATCCAGCTGATCGCCGACAAGCTTAACCGTATCCAGGCATTTGCCGCCGCCGATGCCAACCAAGACATCCGCACGCTGAACATCCTCGTCCTGAGTCAGTTTGGCCACATTCTCATACGTCGCTTCATGGCCATAAACGACTTCTTTGACGACTTCCAATGAACCCAATGCTGGAATCAACAAGGCTTTGCATGCGGCATAAGCTTTTTCACCATGAATCAGTGCCACCTTGCGGCCATACGGCAAAACGACATGTTCAAGATCCTTTAGCGCATCCGCGCCGATCGTGTAGCGTGGAAGGGTCACCTTTTTCATGTTATTTGCCTAAGACTTCACGAACGTAAGCTTCCAGCTCAGCATTCTGGCAGCCGGCAAAGAAGCAGTCCTGGAAACGCTGAGTCAGGGCTTCCTTCACCATGTTCTGATCCAAAGCCTTTAAGCCTTCCAGAACCGGCTTGCCTACAGCAGCCTTGACTTCATTCAACAGTGCTGCATTGCGGTTCTGCGATTCTTTGCGGCCTGGTTCATTCGGATAACCCATGCCCTTCGGAGAACCAAAGGCTTTCTCAAAAATCGTGTGAATGTTCAGTTCACCGCCCCAGCCGAAGCCTTTGGCATATGGAATCGACAGTGCGTTGCCATTGTTGATCTGCAAGAACAGATACGCATCCGATGGTTCGATGCAGTAGCCGCAGACAACACCCGGATAGGCATTCAGCGACATCAGCGCACCCTGGCCTGTGCCGCAGCCGGTGACGACGAAATCCACTGCGCCGCTGTTGAGCAGCAGGCAGGCTTGAATGCCCAGATGCAGATAAGTTAAGCGCGGATTTTCTTCCGTATACGCTTCCGGAACATCCTTGTCCAGCAGCGGTTTTGCCATCGCGGTGTTATAGACGGTATGGCCCATCGGTTCGACGACGTCTTTCAGCTGTTCCAGAATAATCGTGTTCTTTGGAGCCTGGCTGAATTCATTCATTAATGCAATTTTCATGTGTGTGTTTCTCCTTTTCTTCTTTTTAACAGGAACATTGGTTTTCCTGTTCCTGTCTATAAAAGTATCATAAACGATTCGTGCGGGATTATCAATCCTCGTCATTTTAATGTGGTAAATTGTCGTTTATCCAACTGTCAAAACGAAGGATCCAAAATCCTTATTTCCATGAACGATCAAACACCTCCCCAGCTGGAATTTCCTGCTACAATACCGATACCGGACAGTACTAAGACTGGCGATTCATTGAATCAGCTCATCGCTCAGGCAAAGAATGATCCCAGACTGGACATCGAGATAAAATTGCTGCAAAACTTGAAAATTCTTATCTGGTTATGCGGGCTCCTTCTCCTTTTTAATCTCGATGGCCGTGCTCTTATCTCCCCTGACAACAAGCAGGTCGATTTCTTTCTTATCCATATCCCGATAGATAAAACAAATCTACTGGCTTGCCGGCATTGTAATAACTCTTAACAATTTCCGTTACAGCATAGGTTGCAAAGAAGGCGCCATCCATCGCTCCATTCGCCAAAGTTTCAGCATTGGGCCACCGGCATAAATACGCTGCCAGACCTGTGTCCATAAAATAAACTTTCAAAGTTTTAACCAACTGTTTAGAAATATTGGAAGAATAGGGCCGCAAAATAGAAATTACCCCTGACCGTTCTAAAATTGATATCTAAGACTTGGCGGTTGGCAAGGAAACGCCGATCGTCTTGGCGAATATACATACCAGCACTTTCTTTCGATAATTTCTAAGACTAACTTTACTTTACCCAAAAATTCTAAGCAAATCAAATATGGAAAATCGAGTTGGAGTCTGTTCAGCATCCTTTATGATTCGTCAAGATCCTATAATCCAGCGCAAATTTAAACTCAATTCCAGTGTTCATTTTTCCCTTTCATTCCATTTACATATGAAAAGAAGTGCTCATTGACACTTCTTTTCATGCTTCATCTAAATTTTCCCCATTCGATGCAATTACTTTTTTATACCAAAAATAGCTCTTTTTTGGTAATCTTTCGAATGTTCCATGACCATAGTCATCACAGTCTACATAAATAAATCCATATCGCTTTGAAAATTCAGAAGTAGTTTGGGAAACAATATCCGCATAAGACCAGGTAAAGAATCCAAAGACATCAACACCATCTTTGATAGATTCTTTAAGCTGCAGAATATGTTCCTTTAAATAATCGATCCGATAGTCATCTTTAACTGTACCATCCACCTCCACTTTATCATAAGCGCCCAGACCACATTCAGAAACAAGGACAGGCAGATGATAGCGATCATAGATTTGATGCAATGCGATTCTCAATCCAATCGGATCAATCGCCCATTCCCATTTACTGAACTTTAAATATTCATTTTTATATTTACTGGTGAGATCTGTCGTATGAAGCTTTAATCCAGTTTCTTCATAATTGCATAAGACTGAACAATAATAGCTAAAAGTAAAGAAATCAATCGTTCCTTTTCTCAGGGCTTCCAGATCATTGCACATTATTGGCAGTTTGATCTTTGCTTCACTAAAAAAGCGATTCATATAATAAGGAAATGTTCCCCATACCTGAGTATCAGTCAGCCAGTTATCCATTGCGATATCGAACTGCTGCTGTAAATTATCCTCAGGTTTTGTGGTAGCGGGATAATAAACGGATTTAGACAACATATTGCCAAATAATAATGTTTTATCAATCTTTCTTCCTTCGTCTATGACCAAAGCACTGGCTAATAATTGATGATAAGCGCACTGAAATTTCAGCTGCATCTCACTTAATTCAGTGTTGTCAATCATCGCACCGCAGCATGGGTAAGGAGCGTGAAACACCATATTGCATTCGTTAAAGATAATCCAGTATTTTACTTTAGAATGGAAGCGCTCTAATAAAGTCTTTGCAAGCTTCACGAACAGGAATACCGTTTCTCTTGATTCAAAACCATTCAGTTTTGTTGTGATTTCAATTGGAAAATCATAATGAGACATTGTAACGACTGGCTCTATACCCTGTTTTTTACATTCATCAAAGACCTGGTCATAAAATGCCAAACCTTCTTCATTCGGTATTTTTTCAAATCCGGTTGGATAAATTCTAGCCCATGAAATTGACATTCTGAACGCCTTTAATCCCATCTCTGCCATGAGTTTGATATCTTCTTTATATCGATGATAAAAATCATTTCCCCGCCGTTTAGGAAAATTATACTTTTCAGGATGTGTTCTATATTCTTCCAGTTGCTTTTTGGTTACCGAGAAAGTTGTTTCTCCCGCGGCACGATCTGAGACCTCAACATATTTTACAAAATCTGTGGTTTCTAATCCTTTGCCCCCCTCATTCCAAGCTCCTTCAATTTGATTAGAGGCAGAAGAAGATCCCCATAAGAAATTCTTAGGAAACACATTTTCATTCATGTTTATTTTTACCCCCTTCCAATTTTTCTTCCTCTTTTAATGTCGTCACTTCATACGCTTTAAAGAATGGATACCAGATTACAAAGTCAATAGCGATTAAAACTATACAGAGAATAGCACCTTTAATTCCCCCTAAAATAAACGAAGGCAGCGGATAAGGCAGAAACCATAATGCCGATGAAACCACAGGTGCAGCCAACAGGCCTAAATGAATAGAAAGATAGGCCAAGGAATAATTAACAAATGTACATAACCATGGAGCTGGCATAAGCAGGGGATTCCATGCGATATTGCCATACATAACAGGTTCATTGATATTTAACAATGTCGGAATAGCATAAACCTTACCTAATAATTTCAAACGTTTGGATTTAGAAAAAATGAAATATACAATCAATGGCAAAGTCGCGCCAACGCCACCGAACAGAACATAAGCGAAATCAAAACCATAAGTGAACACATACGGAAGTGTAGCACCCGCTGCTGCAGCTGCCATATTCGCCTGCAAAGCCGCATTGCTTATCGGAATAATAATTCCATCAAAGATCCAGCAGCTGATCCCTAACGTATAAACAAATACCTGCAGCATCAACATAATCAAACCACCCCAATAACTTGCGGTCAAATTCATCAATGGATTAAACAGGGACAAAATCGCATCAAACAAGCTGAATCCACAAGCATAAATAATTATAGTGCCTACTAAGAAAATGATAAAAATAGGAATAATGCAGTTAAACCATTCCTTACAAAACTCAGGCAGCGGCGAATCTTCACCGATCAATTTGATCTTGGCAGCCAAATTAAATATAACGACAACAAATAAACCGATGATCATTGAAACAAGCATCCCCTGAGCGCCAAAACGATCAAAATTATAGAGAAAACCCGATTCAACCGCTTCCGGCTTTAACGCCATCATAAATAAACCCAATCCGGTAATTCCTGCCACAACATTTCTGGAATCTCGTTTACTGTCTAAAATATAATAAGGAATCAGATAAGCCGTCATCATCCCGACCAAGCCAAATGAATAATTGCTGATCGGTGATAAGTCCGGCAGTCCGGAAATAAAGCTTTGAACAATCCCATAGATTGTTACAACACTGGATACTAAGATCATAGGAATAATCTTAATTACGGCTTTCTGGATTCCGCTGACATAGGCGTTGGAAGAAAACTTTTGCGCTGACGGTACAAACTTTTCACTTATAAATTTTTTTACTCCTTCTAGCATCATTGACTCTCCTTTTTCTCCTCAAATAAATTCAGGGCTTCTTTAAATACAGCCTCTCCATCTAACATTGCATAATTTTCCCGGTCAATAATTTTGACTACGACCGGTAAATTCTTCTCCGCAATATATTTTTCAATACTTGGCAGATTATAGGCAAGATGCGGTCCAAGCATAAGCACATCGTAATTTTCAATGCAATTGAAAATATCCGGGTCTCCGATCGCTTTAATTGCGGATTCCAGTCCCTTTTTCTTTGCATATTTTTTCATTGACTGAGCAATCAATCCGCTGGAGCATCCAGCTCCGCAGGCTAACAAAATTTTTATCATTTTAACTTTCCTCTTTAATCCTGTTCTCCAAGACTTCTAACCGCTTATTATAATTTTCAAATATTTCAATAAATCTGGTTGTAAGATTGATTTCTGTGTTGATTGTCATTAATGTATCCTGAGCATGTGCAAACAACATTGAATAGGTATCAGCTTTCTTTTCCATCGAAGCTTGAAGACAAGCTGTATGGACTCTGTGAGCTTCCACAATCATTCGTTTAGCCTCTGTTAACCTCATTTTTGCAGATTCAACATTTCCTTCGCTGACTAATTCCAATGCTCTGAAGCATTCTTCTCTTGCATCACCCGCCTTTAATAATATTTCCATAGAACTTTGAGCTAACTGATCTTCCATAACAATACCTCACTTTCATTCAATCGATTGATTATCTATATTCTGCTCTATTGGCAGATTTCTTTCATCTGTCTTTTTTCCCATAGACAGTGAAAATTTTAAGCCATAACTTTTTTCATCCTGTATCAGTGAAAAAATAAGATTTACAGAATTCACCAATAATTGGTGAAAGAACCTATTAGACAATGAAATATAAATCTTATATGATGGTAACAGGTAAAAATATATGAAAATAAGTACAAATAAACTCATGGACTATCTCAAAGAGAATAGTCCTTGTACAAGCAATCAACTTGCAAAAATTTTTAACGTTTCTTCACGAACCATTAAAAATTATATTAAATCCATTAATACAGAGCATCCCGATTCTGTTCTTTCATCACGCAATGGATATTCAATCAATGAAAAAGTAATTATTTCTGATAAACAGGATGAACTTGTTCCTCAGACCTCCAATGAAAGAGTTTCATATATTTTAAATGAATTGTTAAATCTTGAATCAAATTCTTTTCTTAGTCTTTACGATATTTGTGACATGCTCTATATCAGTTATTCAACTTTAAAAACAGAACTGTCCAAAGTAAAGATTAAGATTAATGATTGCGGTCTTGAGTTAGAAACAAAAAAAGATGCAATTCGACTGATTGGAAATGAAACGAACAAACGAAAATTGATCAACAATATGATGGTTGAGGAATCTTCTGCCAATTTTGTAGATTATTATACAATCCAAACTAAATTTCCGGATATTGATATTTTTTTCATCCGCGATGTCTTCATTGAAAGTTTAAATAATTCAGGTTATTTCATCAATGACATCTCACTGACTGATCTGGTACTTCATACCGCTATTGCAATTGACAGGATCATGAATAATTATTCGGAAGTGTTAATCAAACAGAATAATCCAAGAATCAGTGCTCATGTATATAATATTGCGAAAAAAGCAGGAAAACAATTTTCAGATTATTTCAATATTGAATACACAGACGTCGAAATTTATGAATCAGCCTTATTGATCATGTCAAGGTCAACTCCGGTTAACTATTCACAGTTAACTGACACAAATGTCAGCAAGTATATAAAAGAGAAATATCTTAGCCTTTCACAAGAAATCCTTGAAGAACTTGATAACAGCTATGGTTTGAGAATTCAAGATGAAAAAGCACTACATTGCTTTGCATTGCATCTTCAGAGTTTGTTCATCCGTTCTAGCAATAATCGTCTTAATAAAAATCCGCTAACTGTTACAATTAAAACAACATGTCCCTTCTTCTTTGATGCCGCTGTTCATATTTCGTCATTAATTAAGAAAAAAACAGGTGTTGCTATTACCGATGATGAAATTGCTTATATTGCTATTCATATTGGCTTCATGATGGATAAAAATAAAAAAGCTGAGAATAAAATAGCTACCGTTTTATATTGTCCTAGGTATTACGATGCCATTGGGAAGCTAATCGAATCATTAAACAAGCAATATCAGGAAGAAATAGCACTGATTCAGGTTGCAACTGCTGAAGATCAAATTGGTTCATTTTCTGATGTTGATCTGATTATATCCATACTTCCTATCAAACGTCCAATAAATATTTGCCATGTTCAGATCAGTATGTTCCTGACAAACGTGGACAAAAGCAAGCTTCAACAGGCTTTAGAAACTATCCAAGTTCAAAAACAAAAACTTGCCTTTGAAAAAACAATAAGAGCGCTGTGTCCACCATCTTTATTCCAGATTAAAGAATCATTTCCTTCCCCTTATAAATGCATCAGCTTCATGTGCAGCGAATTGATAAATAAAGGTTTTGGTAATGCTAATATCCTCGGTGAAATTTTGGAAAGAGAAGCCCTGTCTTCGACTGCATTTGGTTCTTTCGCCATTCCGCACAGTCCCATGATGCAGGCTGTGCAAACCACAATTTCTATCGTTATTACCCGCAAAGCCATTACTTGGAGTAAACATCCTGTAAAACTTGTTATTATGATGTGTTTCAGCAAACAGGATAGAAGTTCTTTTCAATCAATTTATGAAATGATCAGTTCAGTTCTCATTGAACCCGATAAAGTTGATGCCCTTATAAAATGCAATGATTATGAAAATTTCATCCAGATGTTTATAAGTTTGATCTAAGCTATATCATTATAAAGGTTAAGGTTATTATTTCAACGTCTTAACGTCAACTGAATAAACTGCTTTCGATACCTTCATTACATAACAAGAGATCACACCGTTTTTATTATTTGAAATTTTATACTTTGATTCGCATGCCGATTATTTTTTTAGGCAGTATCAGCGAACTTCTTTTGACGTTATCCTTGGTAGGCCGCGGCATGCCGCCGATTTACAATTTTTATGCCGTTCTTGCGATCATTTATTTCTTGAGCTGGCTACTTTTGTTTTGGAACACCCTTTTTGTAAAAGCTAAGACTAAACAAGCCTTTGTAGCCAAGTGGATCCTTACAATTCTAAATTGGTCTGTTTATACTGTAATTACGAAAGATTCCCATCTCTGGATCATCTATAACGCGCTTGATATTTTTTCTATTCCTGCTTATTTGCGTTATTTTAAAATAACAGACATTCAATAAAATATTTAAATACAATCTTGGCAATCCTTCTCCCTTGATGATTGGGGATTGCCTTTTATTTTTCTCTTTATCCTTGAATTTTGATCTTATAATAAGCTTCTTCAAGACAAACACTGAAATCGAGAAACAGAAAAACGGACACTCTTTTTCAGAATGTCCGCCAATTTGATCCTGGGAGGATTTATTCGTTGCCTGTCGAAACAGACTCACCATAGAAATACTGATTATTGGAGCCGATCACTCTGATGTACTCCTTCACAAACTGCTTTACGGCAGCTTCGGCCGTCATGCACAGTTCCAGATAATCGGCATTCGGTTTTGCTTCCAGCTTTTCCAGCATGGCATTTTTTGCGGCATGGAAAGCATCGGTGCAGACGTTGATCTTATTGATGCCGCCTGCCACGGCCTTGCGGATATTTTCTTCGCCGCTGCCGCTGCCACCGTGCAGAACCAACGGCATATCCAATGCCTTTTTCAGTTCAGCCAGACGTTCAAAGTTCAGCACTGGGACATAACCCTTCGGATAATCGCCATGGGCCGTTCCGATCGCCACCGCCAGAGCATCACAGCCAGTATCCTTTACGAACTGCTTTGCTTCTTCGACATTGGTATACAGATCAACCTTACTGTTGTCGCCATCAGCTGCCTGACCGACGTGTCCCAGCTCTGCTTCGACACAGATTCCATGCGGATGAGCTAAGGCGCAGACCACTGAAGTCCGCTTGACGTTTTCTTCATAAGGATAGGAAGAAGCGTCAATCATCAGACTGGTGAAGCCGTTATGAATGGCCGTAACCATATCTTCCAGCTTTCCGCCGTGATCCAGGTTTAAGGCAACCGGGATGCTGGCACGTTCAGCCAGTTCTTTCACTAACGGAACGATTTCCGTCAGATGCGCATGCTTGCCGATCTGGCCTGGGCCCATCTGAACGATAATCGGGGAATGTTCTTCCTCGGCGGCGCTGATCACAGCGCGGGCCATTTCCATATTGATGCTGTTGACTGCCATCACCGCGTAATTATGCTGATGCGCGTGCTGCAGGATATCCTTCATCGAAACTAACATATGACTCCTTCTTTCTTTCCTTCTATAATCTTGCTGAATGGTTTAGCGATTTAAGCTCAGGTTTACAGATTGATGTCCAGGTCGACGATTTCTTCTTCCTCTTCCTGACCTTCTTCACTTGGCTTTTTGATTGCTGAATAGATGACGCCGGTCGCAACCGAGCCCACGATCAGCGCAATGACTGCCCACATCCAGTTGGTCATCATCGGGAAGACGAAGATTCCGCCGTGTCCGGCAACCGATTCAACACCCATGGCAACGGCAATGCCGCCGGCCAGCGCTGAACCGATCATGGAAGCTGGAATGAAGCGTGCCGGATCGGCCGCAGCAAACGGCAGTACGCCTTCAGTAATGAAGCACAAGCCCATTGGGAACGCCGTTTTCGCTGTTTCTTTTTCTGTCGCTGAGAATTTCTTCGGCGTCAGCAAGGTCGAAACGAAGACTCCGCATGGAGGCGTCATGCCGCCGATGATCTTCGCGGACATTGGGCCATAGATGCCGTCAGCACCCAGCGCATTGGCTGCCATGGAAGCTGTCTTGTTGACCGGGCCGCCCATATCGAAGCCCATGCCAGCGCCGATAACCGCACCGATGATGAATTTGGAACCGCCGTTGAGGCTCATGATCCAGCCCTGCAATGCATTCATCGCAATCGCCATTGGCTTAGCCACAATCGCGAAGAAGGCAACACCGCAGACGAAGGTCGCAATGACTGGAATAATCATAACCGGCATCAGACCAACCATCCACTTCGGAAGTTTCCAGGTCTTCATCCACTGAATGAAATAACCGATCACAAAGGCCATCAGCAAGCCGCCCAAGAAGCCGGCTTTCGACTGGTTTGCCGCATAACCGATAATGAAGCCCGGAACAATGCCTGGACGTTCAGCAATCGAGTAGCACACACCGGCCGTCATGACCGCCACGCCGAAGCTCATCGCATAGTCAGATAATTTGGAAATCATCCACCAGAACTGTTTCCAATCGAAGCAGTTCAGGTTGGTGAAGATGGTAGCGCCCGCTTCCGGAGCGTAGTTGCCGACTTCCCATCCGCCGAAGCCTTTCGCTAAGGCACCCAGGATACCACCGGCCACGATCATCGGAATCATGTACGAGATGCCGGTCATCATGTGTTTTTTAAAGTTCAACTTTTTCATGGATTCATCTACCCCTTTTTATTTTTGGATCTTCTTTTCGATCGTCGCGATCAAGCTCTTTGGATTCTTCATCGCCACGCTGATCGGAATGTCAACGGTCGGCTTGCCGGCGAAACGTTCCATTCCGCCGACGGCGATATCATGAGCGACGATGACAACGTCGGCCGCGGCGATCTCTTCCGCTGTCAGTTTGTTCTGCGCGCCGATCGTCCCCTGCGTTTCGATCTTGCACTGATGGCCTGCCGCCTCGGCTGCATTCTGAATTTTTTCAGCCACGATATAAGTGTGAGCGATGCCTGCAGTACAAGCTGTAATTCCTACAATCTTCATTTGGGTTCACCTCCCATCCGTTTCTCTTCCTTTGGCATGATCATAATTTATCATGTTGCAAGCGCTTTAGCTTAACAACTGCGGGAACTTTATTACGGTAATTTTTTGATTAAGTAACGATTAAATTACGGTAATTTTGATCATTAGTTGAGGAATAAATCAATCAATTCCTGCTTTGTTGAAACTTTCTGCAGTTTTTCAACGCGTTCGTCGTTGCCCAGCTTGCCTGCCAGCTCCGCTAACAGCATCATGTGGTTGGAGGCAAAGTCCGCATCGTCGCTGACGCAGAATAAGAAGACGAGGTTGATCGGCTCATCATCATAGCTTTCCCATTCAATTTCATTCTCACAGCGGCCGATCGCAATCCCGATTTTCTTCACCGCATGGCTTTTGCCATGCGGAATCGCAATGTGGTTTCCCATTCCGGTGATGCCTTCGGCTTCCCGAATATAGATGTCTTTGACAAACTGTTCGATATCCTCAATGTAGCCGGCTTCGAATAAATGCTGGCTCAAGTCATGCAACACCTCATCCTTCGTTGTGCTTTTTAAATGCAGGTCGATGATGTTTTCATCCAAAATATCCGCTAATGCCATACGTTTTCTCTCCTTATCCTCAATGGGTTTTCTCGCTTACTTGATTAAATACTTGTAAAAATCAACGTTGGTCTGAAAATTGCGCAGGATGTTCACCTGTTCATCCGTTCCGACCAGCTTGATATACTGCTTATAGAATGCCTGGGTCCTACGGATCTCAAAGTCGTTGGTCATCTTGACGACTAACAGAAAGATCACATCGACGCTTTCGCTGTCCCACAGAATCGGTTTTTCCAGCGTGGCGATCACCACCCGGGCTTCATTGATCTCATTTTGATCGCCATGCGGAATCGCGACGCCGTTGCCGATCGAGGTCGGCGTAAATGCTTCACGGTCCAATACGGTCTTCACATATTTGCGCGTGACATAGCCTTTGCGGACCAAGCGTTCACAAAGGAATTTCAGCAGAGCCGGTTTATCCTCGATCTGCAGGTGCGTAAAGATTAAATCCGGCTCGAACAGCTGATGGCAGTCGGCATCGAACTGAGCTTCACTGACTTTGTTGAGAATTGTTTTGCGGATCCAGTGATTGATCTTCTGAATCGAAGCATCCGACAGGAAATCGTCGATTTCCACGATCCGCGGATCCTGGACATTCAGCTGGCGCGTAGTCAGAATCAAATCGACATCGGTGACCTTTTCAATCTTGAAGTCATGAACACTGACCACCTTAACCGAATGAATCAGACTGAACGAGCGGCAGATTTTATCGCACAGCATCTGGTTGATGCCCATCCCCGACGCGCTGACCAGAATCGTTCTGACCGGATTTTCATTGCGCTCCAAGGCCGATTGAATGTAAAGAACGATATAGCCGAGTTCATCCTCACTGACCTTCAGGTCAAAGTATTCCTCAAACAGCACGGAGATCAGCCAGGCGACGCGGAATGTCTTTTTGTATTCGGTCTTAATATAATTGGTTAAGCCGTTGGTATGTCCGCGTTCATAGCGCAGCCTGAACAAGGTCGGCCGCATGTGAATCAATAAGCCGTGGTACAGCGCGTCATCATGGTTCAGATCAACATTGAGAACGTTGCTGACAACGGAGATGATCTTGCGGACAAACTCCTGCAGCTTGTTGTCATATTCCCTTAATACCTCGCCGCTGTCGGCGCTGTAGCCGCTGTCGATCAGCTTGGAGCATAGAATTTGAATTGACAGAAACGCTTTTTCCTCAGCCGGCAGCGTCATGTTGAAATGCGTGCCGAGCTTTTTGAAGATCGCTTCGGCAAAGCTGTATTCGTTGTACTTTTGAAGCATCGTCAGCTCCTCATCCGAAAATTTCAGCCGGCGGCTGTTTTTCTGCTGATTCTGATAGATCGCCAGGGACGCATAGACGAGCACCTCATTAAACGATTCCTCGGCGAATTCAAAGCTCCATTCCTTTTCTGTTTCAATAATGCCGCGGCGCACAGCGTCGAGGTCCAGTCCCGGCATGAAGAATAAAATACTTTCATCGACATTCGTTTCTGTATCGAATTTCAGAATGAAATGTTTCAGCGCCAGCCGGTAAGACACCTCGTTATACGCCAGCTCCAGCCCCTTATTGCGCACAACATTCAGTTCAATATTGAACAGCTTCAGCCAGCTGCGGCAGTCGTTGATCACCTTGAGTGTTGTCGGGACGCTGAGATAAAGCTGAGAAGCCAGCTGCTTTGTCGTCAGGGTGTTGTTTTTCGTACTTTTTAAGACCAGCTTCAGCGCGGTTGCCGTGCGGATCTGATCGTTCTGCAGCACATCCATGTTATCGGAGTTGCTGATTAGAGAATTCAGTTTCAGCCGCTGCTGTTCATTGGCGTCCAGCCAGATTCCAATGCGTGGTTTCTTGCATATCTCACCGAGCTGATTGTCCAGCAGCATGTTGTTGATGACTTCCACTTTCGTGCGGATCGTTTTTTCTGACAGTCCAATTTCTTCCGCCAGCTGACCGGTCGTCACCATGTCTTTATTTAACAGCGCCTTCAAAATCAGCTGGGTATAGTAATTAGACTTTTGATCATTCATCCTGTCACCGCCCTTCCCTCGTCAATAAAATAACATACTTTCCAAGTCCGGCTGAAAGAAAAACGGAAACAAAAATCCGGTAATTTTTTGCTTGTTGTTTCCGCACATCCTGCAAAAATTGAAAATTATCCCTTTATAAAGGCTTATTTAACCTTTTCATCACAAAACCATAAGTTACTCAAGTTGGCCAATACATTCTCATCACCATGTTGACAACCTGATCATCAAACACTATGATAAACATGTCAAGCCGATAAAAAAGTCCGAATATCGGACTTAGTCAATCAGCTGGATTTTGAGATTTTTGAAATACTGCCGGTATTTTTCACTGGGCTGTTCATCGGTGATCACCCCGGTAATGCCTTCAAGATCGAAAAATTTATTAAACGCCACCGTACCGAATTTCGAGTGATCGGCAACAATCCAAACTTCCGCAGAATTCTGGATGACATGCCGTTTGATCACGCCTTCGCTGAAATCGGTATTCGTCAGTCCCTTGGAAATCGACAGGCCGACCGTCGAGATGAACGCTTTATTATAGTAGTACGGATAAAACGAGGTATCGGAAAAGAAGGTCTGGGTTTCCCTTCGCAGCTTCCCGCCCAGACAGATCCCCGTCAGATTCTCAGCTTCGATTAACGCGTTCATGACATGCAGGCTGTGGGAGATCACGGTGACTTCCCGCTGATGAAGATACGGGATCATCGTAAAAGCCGTGGATCCGGAGTCCACAAAAATCACATCGCCGTCCTGCACAAGTCCTGCGGCCAGCTGACCGATTCGGTTTTTGGCTGCCGCGTTGGTCTGTAGCCTGGAAGAAAGGGTCGGCAGGGTTGCCGCGCTGATCTTTTCCGGCTTGGCCAGGACGCCGCCGTACACCTTGGTGATCACATTGCGGTCTTCCAGCTCCTTCAAATCCCGGCGCAGTGTCTGCACGGAGATGTTGAACAGCTTTTGAAGCTCCTCATTGCTCACCGAGCGGTTTTTGCGGATATAGGCTTCCATTTCCTGCAAACGATTGTATTTCATGGTTTCTCCCCGACCTTTCAACTTTATTCATTATAGACAAGTTGAATCCATGTGACAAGCAGAAAGGAGTTCACGATGTTAAGAAAAAATGAAGATCTGCATCCGGGTTTCAATCTGATCTGCGATGAGGAAAAAGATCAGATGTTCATGCACATTCAGCTGCTGATCGGCCGCCGGGGTGAGTCCTGGCCGATTGAATCCGAACAACAGGAAACGGCGCTGCTTTTGTTAAGCGGAACCCTCACCTATCAATATGAGGGAAAAACCGTCACAGCGAAGCGGCAGGATTTGTTTCACGATGATGCGACCTGCCTGCACGTCTGCCGGAAAACCCCGGTGGTGCTGACCTTTGAGGAAGACGGCGAGGTTTTAATTCAGCAAAAGATAAATCCCCAGACCTTTCCCAGCATGCTGTATGACAAATCCAACATTGACAAACAGTTCTTCGGCGAAGGCAAGCTGGCCGCGACGACCAAGCGCCAGGTGACGACGATTTTAGATTATGAGCGGACGCCGTACTCGAAGATGGTCTTGGGTGAAATCACTAACTTCCCCGGCATCTGGAGCAGCTATCCGCCGCATCATCATCCTCAGCCGGAAGTTTATTTCTACAAATTCGATCATCCGCAGGGCTACGGCAGCTGCTTCATGGGCGAGGACGTCTATAAAATCACGCACAACAGCGTCGCCATGATTCCCGGCGGACTGACGCACCCGCAAAACGCCGCGCCGGGCTATGCGATGTTCTATGTCTGGATGATTCCGCATCTAGAAGGCAATCCTTGGATTAAGACACGAACCTTCGATCCGGATCATGAATGGGTCAACGATGAAAACGCTGAATTCTTCCAGCTTGAACAATAGAAAAGAAAAAGGAGAAACACAACATGAATAAACTATATGAAACCGTCACGCAGTTTCCGCAGACCGAAGTCTGGAACGACTCCTGCAGCTGCGCGGAACTGCAGTACGCGATCGACAACGGCGCCAGCGGTGCGACCACCAATCCAGTCATCGTCGGCAATGTCCTGAAGAAAGAACTGCCGCAATGGGAAGAAACGATCAAAACGATCATCGCTGACCATCCGGCTTATACTGAGGATGAAGTGGCCTGGGATGTGATCAAAGCCCTGGGCGCCAAGGCCAGCAAGCTCTTACTGCCACTGTTTGAAGCCAGCCAGGGTCAGAAAGGCCGGATTTCCTTTCAGACCAACGCCAAGTTCTATCGCAGCAAGGACAAGATGGTTGAGCAGGCCTGCGAGTTAGCGGCGGTCGTTCCCAATTCCCAGATCAAAGCTCCGACATCGAAAGCCGGCGTCGAAGCATTCGAGGAATTAACCTATCGCGGCATCAGCATCAATGCGACGGTTTCCTTCACCTGCGCCCAGGCGATTGCGGTGGCGGAAGCGGTTGAGCGCGGATTGGCCCGACGGGAAGCTGAAGGACTGCCGACCGCCGAAATGCATCCGGTCTGCACGATCATGGCCGGCCGAACTGACGATTACTTAAAAGCCTGGGTGAAGCAGCATGACGTGCTGATCAGTGCTGAAGCGTTAGACATGGCCGGGGTCGCGGTGGTCAAGAATGCTTATCGCTTATATCAAGAACGCGGTTACCGCGCCAAACTGTTAGTGGCAGCCTTCCGCAATCAGCATCATTGGGAAGAATTCATCGGCGGGGATATCGTGCTGACGATCACCAGCGACTGGCAGCGCAAGTACAACGGCAGCGATGTGGAAATCAAAAACAACATCGACACGCCGGTGGAATCCAAACTGATGGAGGAGTTAATGAAGCTGGATGAATTCAAGAAAGCTTATTTGGAAGACGGACTGAAACCGGAAGAATTTGAGCATTACGGAGCATTCTTAGCGACGATGAACCAGTTTTTGGGCGGCTATGACGATTTAGTCAGGCTGATCCGCAGCTATATGATTAAATAAGGAGAAAAAACATGGCTAATCCCTTTTTAACTCCGGCCAAAATTATCAGCGGTTCTGCAGCGCTGGAAGATGCCGGATCATCCCTCGCCACGCTGGGTAAAAAAGCACTGATCGTCACCGATCGGATGATGGTTCAGCTTGGCAATCTGGACAAAGTTCTGAACATTTTAAAGCAACATCACATCGCTTATTCGATTTATGCTGAAATCAACAGTGAACCGTGCGATACGATGATCACCGCAGGTTTAAAACAATATCAGACAGAACAGTGCGATTTCTTCATCGCATTGGGCGGCGGATCCCCGATTGATTCGATGAAGGCGATCGCGATGATGAGCGTCGAACCGGATCGTCCGCTCAACACCTATATGGGCCACCCGGTCGAAGTCCCGCTGCCGAAAAAGGTCGCGATTCCGACAACCGCCGGCACAGGCTCTGAAGCAACGCAGTTTACGATCATCACCGACACAGAGAACGACGTCAAGATGCTCTTAAAAGGTGGCAGCCTGATTCCCGATCTGGCGATCATTGATCCGCAGTTTACCATGACCGCTCCTAAGGGCGTTACCAGTGCGACTGGCATTGACGCGCTGTGCCATGCCATTGAAGCTTACACATCCCGACAGGCTCAGCCGTTATCGGATACCTTTGCCCTCAGTGCCGTCAAGCGCATCTTCAACAATTTAGTGGAAGCTTACGAACATGGCGATAACGAGGAAGCTCGGATTCAGATGTCATTGGCAGCCTTGGAAGCAGGGATCGCCTTCAACAATTCTTCGGTTACGATCGTCCACGGCATGAGCCGTCCGATCGGCGCGCTGTTCCATATCGCCCATGGGTTAAGCAATGCGGTGCTTTTGGAGGTCTGCATGAACTATGTCAAAGACGGCGCTCTTGACCGATTCGCGGATCTGGCTCGGTATTGCGGCATGACGCAGACGGAAGATGACCAACAGGCCGCTGATCTGTTTATCGAAAATCTGACTGCTCTGCTGGCAAAACTCAATGTCCCGACACTGGCGCAGCTGAACGTTGATCGTGATCAATTCTTCAGCGCCTTAGAAAAAATGGCGCATGACGCCGCAGTATCTGGTTCCCCGGCCAATACCCGCAAACCGATTACTGAAGCGGCGATGATCGAACTGTATCGTCAGCTTTGGTAAATTGCAATTTCCCGCGCATCCCCCGGATTTCCGCTTGGTTCCGGGGTTTTCCGTTTCTTATTAAAAATACGTTAAAGAAAGGATGATGAAACCTATGCGAATGACTCATTTCAACAATGCTAACGTGGACGTCAGCCAGTTAGCGGTCGGAACCTGGGGCCTGGACAGTCTGCGCTGGAATGGCGCAATGAGCGAGACCGAAGCGATTGAAGCCATCCATGCGATGGTAAAAGGCGGCGTCAACCTGATCGACACCGCTCCCAATTACGGCAATCACAGCTCAGAACAGATTGTCGGCCGAGCGATTCAGGGCTTAGATCGGTCAAAAATCTTCATTTCCACCAAGTTCGGCACCCACAACGATCTGTTTACCGGCGGTGTCTTCCGCGACGCGCGCTTCGGCACTGTCATGGAAGAAATGGCCAGCTCCCTGCGCAATCTTCAAACTGATTATGTCGACTTCTATTTCCTGCATTGGCCGGATACACATACGCCGATTGCGGAAACGATGTGCGCTCTGAACTTTCTAAAGCAACAAGGCAAAATTCGATTTATTGGTTTATCCAACTGTGATCAGGCTTTATTGGAAGAAGCGATGAAATACGGTCAGGTTGATGTTATTCAGCCGCCGTTCTCAATGATCGATCAGCGGTATAAGTCCTTGATGAGCTGGTGTCACAAACACGGGATTGATACGATGACCTACGGTTCTTTAAGCGGCGGCATTCTGACCGGACAATTCCGCGAAATTCCTGACTGGCCTGCCAACGACGTGCGGTTATCCTTTTATAAAGGATTTCGTCCGGATGTCTTTCCGCGGGTTATGGAACTAATGAGAACGCTGGATGAAATCGCTGCAGCTCACAATGCGCCTGTCAGCCAAGTCGCCATCAACTGGTCAACGCAGAAAACGTATGTATCCACTGCCTTAGTCGGAGTCCGCAGCGTTCGGCATGTCGCAGAGAACATCGAGACCTTTGCCTGGAAGCTCAGTGACAACGAAATGCAGAAAATCGACGCCAAGCTTGAGGCACTTCAGCTGGATCAGCTTTGATTTCTTCGTCATTGCAGAAAACGATTGTAAACACCACGTATAAATCATTGTTGTTTTGCGCAACAAAACTCAAAAGAGTTGCTTAAATAACGTTGCTGAGTTATACTAAAAAGGGAAAGCCGGGGTCAATCTCTTTCTATCGGGCATTCGTATTCAACGCCCTTGCAGCGTTTCTTCTTAAAAGTTCCTATCTTTTAAGATTCTTCCCATACCCTGCCTTTTAGAAAAGAAGGCTCTGCGGCTTTCCTCGTCAAAAAATAAGAACGATGATAAAAATAAAACGAAACTCCGCATTGGAATTTCGTTTTATTTTTAAAAACTTTAATTTAAATCGATGCTTGTTTGCGTTTACTGATGATCAGCTGCGATACTGTTGGCTGCGGTCCGGCCGGAAACGAAGATCTCAACGATCGCGTTGCCGCCCAGACGATTGCCGCCGTGGATACCGCCGGTAACTTCGCCTGCCGCATATAAGCCTTCAATGACGCTGCCATCCGCATTCAGGACATGCCGGTCTGTATCAATCGTCAAACCGCCCATCGTGTGATGCGTTGACGGAGCCATGATTCTGATTCGCAGCATAACGCCATCCAAGGTATACGTGTCAGCCTTGTAGTTGCCCTTTTCATCTTTTTCCGCCGAACCGATAATATCGCTGGCCTGGCTCTTAGCGACATCCGCAGGCTGTTCGCCGGCCATGATCGCTTTGTCGTAAGCTTCAATATTCGCGTAAATCGTCGCCGGATCAGCCTTCATGCCGAACTGATCCAGAATCGTTTTCAGTTCATCCTGACTGGAAGCGAAGTAAACCCGGTTTTCAACGTCCTCCTTGCCGGAAACGTTGTTGGCATAATCATCATACGGATAAGGCCGTCCAACCATCACATCGGCATTGGAGATTTCTAAGAAAACACCCTGGGAACCCTGAAGTTCAATCCCATTTTCAAATTCACCTAACGACAGAACATCGCGTTCTGCGGATTCGTTGACGAAGCGATTGCCGGTTGTCGGATTGATATAAACCGCATAAGTTCCTGCACCAAAGGCCAGGTTGCCGTTGTCAATCCAGGAAATCGGCATCATCTGTGTCCAGCCTTCGCCTGTCGTTGCCGCACCGACTTCTTCGCCCATCGTGATGCCGTCGCCGACTAAGGATGAACGATTGGTTGTCTTGGTATTGGAAGTAATGAACTGCTTGTTCCAATATTCATTGGTGTCGATGACTTTCTGAATGTTCGCCGCATAACCGCCGGTCGCCAGAACCACGCCCTTGTTGGCATGCGCAATCACTTTGGTGCCGTCATACATCGTTGCCTGAACACCGGTAACCTTGCCGTCTTCAAGGATCAGATTTTCCGCCTTGGTGCGCGTCATAATCTGATTCTCACCGGCCGTTGCCGAAGTTTTCAAAACCGTATTCTTGGTCGTTGCGAAATATGTTCCCCACTGTGCGGGTTCCTCAGCTTTTCCATCGCCGTCCAGATCACCGCCGCCGAAGCCGTTTTCACGATACCACAGCGCCCCGATCAACGTCGGCTGGCTGGCATCATCAAATAATGCACCCTGATCTTCCAGCCATTCTTTTAAGCCCTGGCCGTCATTGATAAACTGGCTGACCAGATCATAATCACCGTAAATCCACTTTGTCATATCTGAATTCGCCCGCAGACCGCCGTAGTAAGTCTGGAAAATATGCAGGTTGACCGTTGAGAACAACGTGATTTCATGTTCCTGAACACCTTTGTCCAGCTGCGGCTGCGCCCAGTCCAGATAAGCCTGAATTTCTTTTTTCAGCGCCTTTAATGTTGGCAGATATTCCTGATGCACGCCATGCTTGCTCAGCTCTTCAATATCCCCGGCGACATATTCATGATCTTTGTAATAAGCTTCATCGAACGGTTCTTCCGACCAGTTCAGAATCGTCTTTAACGTATCAATGCAGCCTTGAGTTGACATGACTTTATCATAAGTCTGTCCATTGTAATCCCAGACGGCAGTCTTGGCATCCGGATTCTTGGCATCCCAAACCAGATACGGCATAACGGACTGGAACGCACCGCCGGAAACCAGCGTATTGCCGCCGATTTCAGCATTTTCTTCCAGCACGAGCACAGTTTCGCCATTCTGCGCTGCCTGGGCTGCGGTTCCCATTCCCGCGCCGCCTGCGCCGATGACAACGACATCATAGGTCAGATCAATATCGGCCTGAGCCGGATGGTCCACGGTATTCTTCTTGAATGCGTTCATGTTTGTCGCTTCCGCCTGAGTAGCAGCGTCATTTAAAGCGTCTTTGATCGCACGGCTGGTGAACGTCGCACCGGAAACCGAATCTATGCCTGAACCGTTGGCGGCAATCGCATCCGCAAACAGGATATCAAAGGCCGGTGTGCCAACGTGCGCAGTTTCACCGGAGGTCTTGATCTGGATATCCGTGATCGCTTTGTCGCTGAATGTGACATCCAGTTCAACCGGTCCATTGTAGCCTTCGGCGGTGCCGGTATACGTTCCCGCTTTATAAGTCAGCTCGCCGCCAACCTCAGCGCCTTCGCCCTTGGCTGCGGCAATGGCTGCCGCGGCCGCTTCCTTAACGCCGCCGGAAGTTAACGTGGCCCCCGAGACCCCATCAATTTCCGCACTCTGCGCCGCCAGAATCTGATCTTTCAGCGTTTCCAGCTGAGCTCCGCCGATGGCCGGCGTTTCATTCTCCCCGGCAACGACAACCTCGGTGATCTTGTCTTTGTCAGTTGTGATCGTAACAGAAACGGTGCCGCCGAAGCCCTGACCTTCGCCGGTGTAACTGCCTGGAGTATAGGTGCCTGCCTGATTGGATGTGTTCGAGCACGCGCTCGTCATCATCAACAATCCCGCAAGCAGCAGTGGTAGTAATTTTTTCATACTTTCCCTCCTTTTCGGTTTCACCATTATAAACCTGTTAGCGGCTTACAGGTCAATTGCTTTGTGAAAGTTTTATTGCTTTCATTGACCTTTTTTGCAGGATTTCTCCAAGCTCTGACTGCTTGATTCCTGGAAGATCCTCGTTTTCTGGTCAGAATCCTCTGTTTTTGTGCATAAATGGACAATATTACAAAGAATACAGAAGATAATCCATTCAAACTGCTTCCGGCGTTCTATAAAATAAGAACCAGGAGGAAGGAAAAATGAAAAAAATTGTTAAACTGATGCTTTCTGTCATGATGATTGCTTCGATGGCTGCGTGCAGCTCGGCACCGAAGAATGATCAGGGCGGGGAAGGCAAATTCAAAGCCGGTACCTACACGGGCACAGCCCAGGGAAATAATGGGGATGTGACCGTCGAAGTCACCTTGAGTGCCGATAAGATTGAAAAGGTTGAGGTCACAGAACACAAGGAATCCGCAGGAATTTCCGATGCGGCTATCGCCAACATTCCAGCAACGATTGTTGAATCCCAATCACTGAATGTCGATACAGTTTCTGGGGCAACGCATACTTCGGACGCCATTCTGGATGCGGTCAAAGCGGCATTAACAGAAGCTGGGGCCGATATTGAAGCCCTGATGAGCGGTGAAGGTGCAGCCAAAACGACCGTCACTTTGGAAGATAAGACCTATGACGTCGTCGTATTAGGCGCTGGCGGAGCAGGTCTGTCGGCAGCGATTGAAGCGCAGGCTGCGGGAGCCAATGTCGTTGTCATCGAGAAAATGCCGTATGTCGGCGGCAACACGATTTTGTCCTATGCCGAACTGGCCTGCCCGAACAACTGGCTGCAGGAAGAACAGGGCATCGAAGACAGCCCGGAACTGATGGCCAAGGAAATGTGGGAAGGCGGCGGAAAGGTCGCTAAAAAGGAAATGGTCGATATCGTCGTCAACAACGCGACGGCAGCCGCGGAATGGCTGCGTGACGAAATCGGCGTCAAGTATCAGGATTATCTAGTACAGGAAGGCGGCCACAGCGTACCGCGTGCCGTTGAACCAATTGAATTAGGCCCAGGCATGATCAATCCGTTAAAGGACTATGCTGAAAGCCACGGTGTTGAAATTATGCTGAACACCAAAGCAGAAGAGTTGATCCAGGATGAAACCGGCAAGGTTGTCGGTGTTCAAGTTTCTCAGGGTGATCAGACCGCTACGATCTCCGCGAACAACAGCGTTGTTCTGGCGACCGGCGGATTCGGCGCCAACGTTGAAATGCGCGAACACTACAACACCCGCTGGGAAACCTTAGACGCTTCTGTCAAAACAACCAATTCCCCGGCGATTGTCGGCGACGGTATCGTCATGGCGGAAAAGATCGGAGCCCATCTGATCAATATGGAACATATTCAGCTGTACCCGTTCAACAATCCGATCACCGGTGTTTTCTATGGTATTGAAGCACCGAGCTGGTCAAGTGAAGGTCTGATCTACGTCAACAAAGACGGCAAGCGTTTTGTCAACGAAGTCGCGATGCGTGATGTCCGTGCCGAAGGCATTCTGGCTCAGGGCGGTCTGGTCTATGCAATCTACAACCAGGAAGTCGCGGATCGGCTGAACCTGGAAGAAAAGTTCGCGGATGAATATGCCCGCTGCTTGGAAGATGGTGTCTTCTTCAAGGCCGATACACTGGAAGAAGTCGCTGACCATTACGGCATCAATGCCGAGAACCTTGTTGAAACGATGGCGAAGTACAATGAAGGCATCGAAAACAACAACGATGAATTCGGACGGACAACCAGCATGGTTACAATGAAGGAAGGCCCTTGGTTCATTCTGGAAGGCGTCGTTTCCGTTCACCACACCATGGGCGGCGTTGAAATCAATGAAAATGCCGAAGTTCTGGATGTCGAAGGCAACGTTATGCCGGGTCTGTTTGCGGCAGGTGAAGTCACCGGCAGCATCCATGGCAACAACCGTGTCGGCACCTGCGCGATCGCTGATATCACCGTCTTCGGACGGATCGCCGGCCGCAATGCCGCCGCTGCGAAATAAGCTGCTTTCCCTCTAGGAATCTCAGTCAAAGGACTGAGGTTCTTTTTTACGCCATGAGTTTACATTTGTAGACTTTAGTGTTAAACTTTCTTTATTGAGGTGATCTCTATGCGTTCCCGCTTATTTCGCTTTCTGCTTTTCCCCTTCTGCCTGCTGATGCTTCTTTCCGGCTGTCAAAAAAACTTAGATACCTATGACTACGATTGGGAAAACGAGCTGGTCATTGTCGGCAATCCCATTCCCAGCTTAATCGCGGCGATTGAAGCGCATGATCAAGGAATGGATGACATTTTAGTCGTAGTTCCGTTCCTTAAGGATCAATTCTATCCCTTTCACAACGAATGGCTGCCTCAATCGCCTGAAGTTCTGCCGCCGGAATATGATCGCTATGCCGCCTGGGAAGCAACCGATCAGCGTAACGATCCGACTCTGCATCATTACGAGCTGGAAGAAATCATGGACTTTTATACGGATTATTACACCTCGCGTTATCATTACAAATACAGTTATATCTCAGACAGTCTATTTTCAACCACAGTCGAACATTCAGGAGTTGACGTCGACTGGCTGAGAGATCGCTGCGGTGTACCTTTTGCTTCACCCGTGGAAAATTTGCTTCCTGACTATAAACTGATGATGATGCCGGAGGATGAAAACGAGAATGGACGTCCAGTTCTGCTCTCTTCGTTGCTTCAAACCGTAAGTGAGCTTGGAATTCAAATCATGAACAACGCATCGCTGACCAACATTATCCTCGATCAAGACAACACCAAAGTCGAAGGTGTGGAAGTCACGCAATTCTTTACTGAAAACAAAAACGACCGCAGTTTAAGCTATTCTCCGAAAATTAAAACACAGGCTTTAATTGTTGCCCCCGATCATTTTTCTAAAGAAGATTTTGATTTTCACCTTAGCGGCAACACTTCAAGGCTAAAGTTAGATAACTGGGAAGGTGCGGCGTCCTTGCAGGAAGATTATGATTACTTCACCTTGCCCAATATTATCCTGATTAATTCTGATGGCCGGCGTTTTTTGAATGAGAAAGATCCCGAATTAAAATTTCATGATCTGATTTTCTTCATTTCCCAACAAGAACCGATCTATGCCCTCAGTGATCTTCGTCATGTTGAAGCCGCAAAAATTTCTCTAAATACGTATTACGCCTGTTTAGATGATCTTGATTCCGTAGCCTTAATCATCAACCAGGATTATCCTCAAGTCGTTAAAAAGACCATCCTTGAATATAACGAATACGCTAAACTGGGCAAAGATTTAGAATATGATCGTGCGGCAGAAACGATGAGCGAGCTGGTTCCTCCCTATACTGTTATTCAATACCGGACGATGGATTGGAATATCTTTACAACGTTAACCTCTGCCTATTGGCCTATTGACGAACATGGGCAGGTGATTTACCGCTACAGTCCTTCAAACAAGATTGACGGGCTCTATGCCATATATGGTCAGTATACCGCGATTCCAGGCTGGGAGCTGACATCAGAGCTGGTCTGGGCCAGGATTGCCGCCCAAAGTGCCGCCAATCAGTGATTAGCTTAAAATTCAGATAACTTGCGATCTTCTACGAAACCGTTTACAATAAAGACAAACAGAGAAAATGGAGGTTCTTCTTATGACAAATGAAGTTCGTTTAGCCGATTTGATTATCGACTGCCCCGATGCCCAAAAGCTAAGTCAGTTCTATCATGAACTCTTGGGATGGAAAACCGCAGAATTGTTTGGCAATCCTGCCATCGTCAGTGAAAACGGCGTGATGCTGGTGTTTGTGCAGGAGGCGGATTATGTCCCGCCGGTCTGGCCGGAAGTTGAAGGTAAACCGCAGAAGCAGGTACATTTCGATTTCCTCGTTCAGGATTTAAATGCGGTGATCAATCAAGCAGAAAGTCTGGGCGCAAAGAAGGCGGATACCCAGTTTGGCGGCAGCCAGTTTGTCACGATGATTGATCCGGCCGGGCACCCGTTCTGCCTGGTTCAGGCTTAATTTCCTTTTCTATGATAAGGGTATCTCTCTGAGTGGAGATATCCTTTTTTATGTGATCTGCTGAACCGTCGTTTTGCGGTAAGATAAAAGCGCAAGAAACAGAAGAAACAAGTCAGCGCAAGGCCACGCCGCATAAAAAACAGCGAAAACTTAAAAAATTACCGGAATAAACTGCCTGCTTGACAAGCGTGGACATTCGTTAAACATGATAAAATGGTAAAAAAGAATGGAGTAATCAAAGATGAAATCTCTTAATCGTCAAAATTATCCGCTGCCGCAGCGGCCAATTCGCATTCTGCAGTTCGGCGAGGGAAATTTCCTGCGCGCCTTTGTCGATGATTTCATATCTCAGTTAAATGAAAAAACCGACTTTAACGGCAGCGTCTGTGTCGTGCAGCCGCGGCCGCACGGACGAGTTCAGGATTTAATGCAGCAAGATGGCTTATATACGCTGCTGCTGGAAGGAAAAAAGCAAGGGCAGCCAATCCGTGATGTGCGGATGATCGATGTGATCGAACAGGGCATTGATCCCTACACTGACTACGCCGCTTTATTGCAGCGGGCCGCTGATCCGCAGTGTCGGATCCTTATATCCAATACGACAGAAGCCGGAATCACCTATGTTGACGAACCGGTAACGCTGAAAACCTGCCCGCAGAGCTTTCCGGGCAAGATTCTCGCCGTACTGAAGCAGCGTTATCAAACCTTCCACGGGCAACGGGATCAGGGCTTTGAGATTCTCTGCTGTGAACTGATTGAAAACAACGGTGATACCTTAAAAGACATTGTTTGCCGCAAAGCCCGTGAACAGAGTGAGCCGCAGGCGTTTCTGGATTGGATTGAAGCAGCCAATCATTTCTACAATACGCTGGTTGACCGCATCGTTCCCGGTTATCCCAAAGAGCTGGCCGCCGCCTTGGAAGCAGAACTGGGCTATCACGACGCTTATCTGGTGAAAGGCGAAATTTATCACAGCTGGGTCATTCAGGGTGATCCTTCTTTAACCTCCGTTCTGCCGCTGGACAAGCTGAACGAGAACATTATTTTTACCCGTGATCTCACGCCATACCGCGACCGCAAGGTCGCGATCCTCAACGGATCACATACGTGCATGGTGCCCTTAGGCTTGCTGGCAGGGCTGGAAACGGTGAAGGAAACAGTCGAAGATCCGCAGATCCGTGCCTTCCTTAAAGCTTTCTTAAAAGAAGAAGTCTGGCCGTCGCTGAATTTCAGTGAAACGGAGCTGGCAGCCTTTACTGCCGACGTCTTTGAGCGCTTTGAAAACCCGGATATCCGGCATGAACTCATGAGTATTTCCCTGAATTCCATTGCCAAGTTCAAGACGCGAGATCTGCCGGCGATGCAGCATTATGTTAAAACACACAAGACCTTGCCGCCGCACGGCTGTTTCGCCTTAGCTGCGCTGATCGTTTTAATGAGCCGGCGCCAAGCTGACGGCACGCCGCTGGTCAGCGAAAGCAATGAAGTGCTGGCCTGTTGGCAGGCTTGGGATGAGCACCAACCGGAAGACACAGTGCAGGCAATGCTGAATCTGCCGTTATGGAAAACCGAATTTTCCGCCCTGGAAAATATCGCTGAACGCTTATCCGCGATCATCCGCTCCATTACCACGCTCGGTCTGCGCGAAGCGATGACCAAGGAGGTTCATGCATGAAAAAAACACTGCACATTCAGCCCAACGATAATGTAATCGTCGCCCTGGAGCCGCTCTATGCCGGGGAAACCGCTGCCGGCATCACACTGCTTGAAGATATCCCTTCCGGCCATAAGTTTGCCTGTCTATCCATTGCTGCCGGTCAGCCCGTCATCAAATATGGTCAGCCGATCGGACACGCGACGGTTTCCATTCAACCTGGACAATGGGTTCACAGTCACAATTTGAAAACCTCCCTGTCCGGAACGCTGGATTACCAATACAATCCGGTTTCCATTCCGATCGAGGCCCGGCCCGGCAGCCGTCCGGTCATGGCCTATCGCCGTGAGAACGGCACGATCGGCATCCGCAATGAATTATGGGTCATCGTGACAGTTGGCTGCATCGGCGATACTGCCCGCAATATCGTCAACACCTTCCGGCAGCGTCATCCGCTGGACGACATCGACGGCATCTTCACCTTTAATCATCCGTTCGGCTGTTCCCAGATGGGACAGGACCATCAGAATACCGTGAAGATCCTGCAGGATATCGTCACCCATCCCAATGCCGGCGGTGTGCTTGTGCTGGGGCTGGGCTGTGAGAACAATCAGCTGAAACCCTTCTATGACCGCCTGGAACAGATCAATCCGCAGCGCGTGCGCTGTCTGAATTGCCAAGACGTGGAAAATGAGGTTCAGAGCGCGGTTGAGCTGCTCGAACAGATTTACCAGGCCATGCGTCATGACCGGCGTGAAGTCTGCGATCTCAGCGAATTCTCCTTCGGCTTAAAATGCGGCGGATCGGATGGCTATTCCGGCATTACCGCGAATCCTCTGCTGGGGCGCTTCTCGGATAACCTTGTTCGCTATGGCGCCAACATTGTGCTCAGTGAAGTCCCGGAGATGTTCGGGGCTGAACAGCTGTTGATGAACCGGGCTGCAGACAGGGCAACGTTTGATAAGCTGGTGGCGATGATCAACCGCTTTAAGGACTACTTCCTGTCCAATCATCAGGTCGTTTATGAAAATCCATCGCCGGGCAACAAAGCCGGCGGCATTACCACGCTGGAGGAAAAGAGTCTGGGCTGCATCCAGAAAGCCGGCACGTCGCAGATCAACGATGTGCTTGATTACGGAGAGAGGATTCAGAAAAAAGGCGTCAGCCTCGTGTATGGGCCAGGCAATGACCTCGTATCCACAACCACGCTGGGCGCCTGCGGCTGTCAGGTTGTCTTGTTTACAACCGGCCGGGGAACCCCGTTCGGCGGCTTTATTCCAACTTACAAAATCGCGACCCATTCTGAACTGGCGGCTCGAAAACCGCATTGGATTGACTTCAACGCCGGCATTCTGACCGAAGGTGTCACGCTGGATGAAGCGGCAGAGCAGTTAGTAGAAGATCTGATCACCGTGCTGGAAGGGAAGAAAACCCGCAACGAAATCAGCGATCTGCGCAGCATCGCGATCTTCAAGCAGGGGGTTATCTGTTAGATGGACGTCATTCTGTATGGATTGATTACCGTTGTGCTGTCGCTGACCTTATTTCAGGCCTTTCGGCTGCGCAAACATTATCGGGGTACATTGTATCCAGCACTGTTCGCCAATTATCTGGAATACTTCTGGCGCTATCAGTTCCGTCAGGATTTATCCTTCAGCAGCTGGCTGAAACAGGAGCTGGGGGTTCATCGGTTATTGTATAATTCTGTAGTAGATCAAAATGGCCATGTGGAACAGACTTATGTCACCCTGCTTTGTACGCGCGGGGTGTTCGTGATCCGTGATGTGCGCAGCGAGGGACAGATCAGCGGCAAGCAAAACGACAAGCACTGGATTGTCCGCCGTCAGGCTCAGGATGAAACCAAAAACTATCGAATTGCCAATCCTGCCGCCGGCCTGCACCAATACAGCCGCTATCAAAGTCAGGCGTTGGGCGGGGTAACCTGCAAGGAAATCTTAGCCTTTCCCGATCCAGCCGATCTCACACAGGCTAAAAGCGACGTTTGCCTGCTGCATTATAATGAGGTTGTCCGCTGGATCAAGCAGCAGCCGGAAAGCTTCAGCGAGCCGCAGATCCTGACAGCATTTGAAAAAGTGTCAAAGAAATAACATGCAGCAATCCTTTCAACGGCTTGCTTATTTGTCAGAGCTGTTTCTCATCGCTGTGAATAGGGCGCTGAGCACACCGCTGCAGGTGTTGTCCGTTTCAGTATAAAGGAGAAAAATGAAGATGGCATTTCTGTTATTGGCGCTGGGTCTGGCACTCGTCATCGCCTCTAAAATTGTATATAACAAGCGCTGTATCGCCGGTCAGGGGATTCCCTACAATCAAAAGGAAAAGCTTCTGCTTTATGGCGGTTATGGGCTGTTGGGCATTGCCTTTGTGCTGGCCGTATTCAATTTAGCTTAGGTTCACGTTTCACCAGGGGCGTCTCTGTGGTTTCATGCGGACGTCCTTTTTCTTATTCAATTAGACAAACTCGCTCAGCTGTATTTGCGGTTTTGGCTTAACTCTGCTATACTTGCAATCAAGTTTAGGAGGATGATTATGGCATCAGATCCCGGCGGCAACGCCATCGCCATGCAGCTGTTGCTGCTGGTACTTCTTACGTTAGTCAACGCTTTCTTTGCAGGCGCTGAAATGGCTATCGTTTCCGTGAATAAAAACAAAATTAAAATGCTGGCTGAGAAAGGAAACAAGAAAGCCCGGCTAATTGAAGGTCTGTTTGATGACTCAACGAAATTTCTGTCAACCATTCAGGTCGCGATCACCTTTGCCGGCTTCTTCTCCAGTGCCTCCGCCGCAACCGGTATCTCTCAGGTGCTGGGGGCGTGGATGGCGCAGTACGGCATTCCGTACAGCTCTACAATCGCGGTCGTTTTCGTCACGATTATTCTTTCGTACTGTACGCTGGTTTTCGGTGAATTGGTTCCCAAGCGCATCGCGCTGCAGAAAGCCGAACAATTCAGTTTGATGTGCGTGCAACCGATCTTGATTATTTCCCGTGTCCTTTCTCCGTTTATAAAGCTGCTTTCCTTATCGACCAACGGCTTTTTACGCCTGCTCGGCATGCAGACTGAAAATCTCGAAGAAGAAGTCAGTGAAGAGGAAATTCGCTCGCTGGTCCACAGCGGCCGCGCCAGCGGTGTCTTTGATGAGTCGCAGACGGAGATGATCGATTCGGTCTTTACCTTTGATGATAAAACTGCCCGTGATGTTATGGTGCCGCGGCAGGAAGTCGTCATGCTGGATATGGATGAGCCAATCCGGCCGCAGTTAAAAGAGCTGCTGAGTACCCGTCTGAGCCGGTTTCCGGTCTATCGTGAAAACAGTGATAACATTATCGGCATTTTGAATATAAAAGACTTGATGATTGCCATTTCGGAAGGAAAAACCGAACAGCTGGAACTGGAGTCGCTGCTGCAGAAGCCTTATTTTGTCCCTGACAGCAAGCCGACGGCTGAACTGTTTCGAGAAATGCAGAAAACCCAGTACCGCATGGCGATTCTGATTGATGAATTCGGCGGATTCAGCGGGATTACCACAACAGAGGATCTCGTGGAAGAAATTGTCGGTGATCTGTATGACGAATATGATCAGGAAGAACCGGAGCTGATTCAGTTAAGCGCCAATGAATATCAGATTGACGGACTGATGAATCTCGATGAGTTGAATGAAGAACTCGGTTTAAATCTGGAAACTGAATATTACGATACGATTTCGGGTTATTTAATCGAACAGCTGGGCCAGATTCCGCAGCCGAACGAACATCCGGAAATTCAGATTGGTTCCCTGCGCTTTACCGTTTTGTCCATGACCGGTAAGCGCATCGCCAAGATCCGCCTGATGCTGGATTCCAGCTCTGATTCAGAGAGGACAGAATCCAATTAATTTTAAAAAGTTCGTCTGAACACAACAGCGAACTTTTTTATTTCAGCTCTGGCTCACTCGCTACGGGATAGTTCAAAAAAGCGCATACTTAATCAATTAAACGATTCTGATTGCCTTTTTAAAACCGGCGTCCTTAATCCATGCGCCCAGTGAAAAATACTCATTCATCCGATCCTGCATCACCATAAACCAATGGAAATGAAGGTCAAATTAACACCCTGCAACGCAAAGTTGACAATGTGCATTTCAAGAGTGATAGATAAGAACATCGCTATTTGATAAAATTTGATTATTAAATAGCTGGGAGGAAATGAAAATGACATTATGAGAGAAACTATTTAAATTAAGAAAAGAAAAAGGATTTTCACAAGAAGCCTTAGCGGAGAAGCTCAATACGACCAGACAGGCAATTAGTAAGTGGGAAAATAATCAAGGCTATCCAGAAACAGAAAAATTACTTATGCTTAGTAATATATTTGAATTGTCTGTAGACGATTTACTTAAAGAAAACACTGGGTCTCTCTCTTCCAATGAAAATGGATATTATGTGAGTAAAGAATGTGCAGAGGGTTTCTTGAGTTTTCACAAAAAAAACAACGAAGCGTACGGCTGCGGGTGTTGCAATCATGGTGTTCGGCGGCGTTCCCTATTATCTTTTTATTGATCATCGCTTGGTATCTGTAACGCTTGCCAGTATGTTTCTTATTGCTGGACTTGCATTTCTAATGAATATGTCGTTGATAGAAAATCCGTATAAGAAACTAAAAAGTGAGCGCCTGCTTTTTGACCCGGCTTACTTTTCGAGTTTAGCAAAGACGTATGAAACCTATAAAAGAAAGTATATCGCCCTTATTCTTTTAGCTATATGTCTGATACTCCTAGCTGTTATCCTGGAATTTGCGAATATCGCTAACTTCCCTTTGGTTGAAATTCAATGTATCTTAGTTGCAAGTTCGGTTTACTTATTTATATATGGAATTGGAATTATCGATGCTTATGATGTATTGTTGCGAAATGAAGAACGTATGGAATCCCTTTATTGGAAATTCATTAAAAAGCTAAAGAAATAAGTGATTTCCCTATGCTGCGCACAGTGGCAGGGAGTTCGCGTTCAATATCCCTTATGGACATCCGTATTAACGAACTGCTTTAAGCAGCGGACAGCGCACGGTCATTTTATCGGAAGGAAAGGTTCCCGGAATAAAACAAACGGTCATACCAGCCTTTCTTTTTTCACTTGTTAGGAATTCTGTTTTCTTTTCTTACGAAATTCTTCATAAGTTTTTCCGATTGTTTTTCAATAAATCTGATATACTGTATCTACAAAAGCAATTAAGATGCACAGGAGGACAGCCCTTATGAACGATCGTGAAGATTTTGATCCGATTCTTATGTTTTTTATCACCTTCTTTTTCGGAGGTTTTGGTGTTCATCATTTTCTGCGCCGGCACTATGGCTTAGGCGTGCTTTATTTCTTTACGTTTGGTTTGATGGGGATCGGCTGGTTCATTGATACGATTCGCGCCTTTATCGCGATGTTTAAAACGTCGGATGAACCGCGCCGTGACGGGCGGCGCTGCCGCCAGTGCGGGCGCCGGATCGAACCGAGCCGCAATTCCACATTATGCGCGCATTGCGAAGAAAAAATGGAACAGGAATATCTGCAGATTTCCAAACATTTCACGCGCGTGATCGATGAAGTTGAAAAAGGCCAGCCGCATTTAGAGGGTTATCTGCGCCGCTTTGATATTTTGAATAAAGATGTCGAACAGATGTGGGATCTGGCTCAGGACATTGATGTTGAACCGCCGTTTCATCAGCGTGATCTGCGGCAGGCCATGGATCGTAAATTCGTAGAAGCGGTGAGTATGCGGATTTCGATGGCACTGGAGAAATCTCAGATCACAATGGATGCTGCAAAGTTAAGACAGGAGTTAATGGGATTGACTGAAGAATTGATCGACTGCAAATACCATTTTCCTAAATATGCTGAACTGATTACCCCGATGATCGAAAAGACCAAAGAAACGTTGAATAAAATTTAGATTCGGCAAAGAAGGCGGCGATTTGCCGTCTTTTTTTCTGCGTATTTAATGAAGAAATCCCGGCTGGAAAACCATGGGTTTCATAGTTTTTATTTCTTTGCCATGGCTCAGAAAATTCAGAAATTTTCTAAAACCTTTGACAAGCACTGAGGTATCCGCTATAATATAAAAGCACTTGGAGAATTGGCCGAGTGGTTTAAGGCACCATCTTGGAAAGGTGGCGAAGTGGCAACGCTTCCGTGAGTTCGAATCTCATGTTCTCCGCCATGTGTAAATAAAGGCTTAATCAAGCCTTTTTTCTTTGTTTTTACTGATATTTTTTAATAATTCTTCAGAATTATCAGTCAGCTTTTGTGTTATGCTAAGAACAGTTTTCAAAGGAGGCGCCCTCATGGATTTAACCATTATGCATTGGATTACTCAGGCTTTTCAATCGCCGGTGATGACCGCTGTCATGCGATTTATTACCGGTTGGGGAAATCTGGGCGCCCTGTGGATTGGTTTTGCATGTTATTTCTATTTTATTAAAAAGGATCGGCGGACAGCGGTATTTTTGCTTTTAGCCGTTGTGCTGACCTGGACGCTGAATGATTTACTGATCAAACAGCTTGTCGACCGGCCGCGGCCGTTTATGACGCATACGGAGCTGCCGGCGCTGATCACACAGCCGACATCCAGTTCCTTTCCTTCCGGTCATACAGCAACCTCTTTTGCGGCGATGATGATTTTATTTGCCTGCGGCGGTCATTATCGCTGGCTGGGCTTAGGCAGTGCCGTGCTGATCGCTTTTTCCCGCATCTATCTGCATGTTCACTATCCATCGGACGTTCTGGCAGGCTGCCTTGTCGGAATTTGCGTCGGAGCCTTATGCGTACGGCTGATGAAGCAGTACCGTTTAACCCCGGCGCGTGACACCTCTGAAAAGTGATAATTTCTACTTGATTTCAGCTTGGGGATCGGATATAATAAATAAGCACATGAATTCCCCAGGTGGCGAAATTGGTAGACGCAAACGACTCAAAATCGTTCGGTAGTGATACCATGCCGGTTCGAGTCCGGCCCCGGGGACCATTGATAACTCAATCAGACGTTTGTCTGATTTTTTTTATGTTGATTCATGATCCTGTTTAACTCAAAGATGCAAATTTCAATGAGACCTTACTCAAATCGTTTCTCTTTTGTCTGGCTGAAGTGAGTTTTTTTCACTGCAAATAAAAAAGTCCCGCAGGACTTCTAGCGGGCGGAACGTTGTTTCAGCCGGGTCAGAATCAATTCAAAGACCAGCGCGGTCAGAAAGACACAGAACAATGAAAATCCCAAACCGCTGTAATCGCCGACCCGAGAATAACCGTTGATGACCGATCCAATTGTGCCTGCGACTCCAACTGCCGGACCGATGACCACAGCGACCGCAAAGTTAGTTTCACTGCGCATGGCAATCCACGAGATTATGCGGGTTGCAGCACTGGGAATCACCGCACTGCTGATCACCTGAAAGGACGTACAGCCGGTCGAGCGCAGCGCTTCAATCGTCCCTGGATCGACTTCCTCAAAGGATTCACCATAGCTTTTAACAAAGAATGCCCAGCTGTGAAAAACCATGCCGACAATCGCCGTGGTGGATGTCAGGCCATAACCGGAAATAAACAATAACACCCAGATAATCGTCGGAACCGCCCGGACAAAGCTGGCCAGCGCTTTAATTAGATTGGAAAGCCACGGCCAGGATAGATTGCGTGCGGCCATCAAACCAAACGGCAGGCCAATCAAGGCTCCCAGCACGGTAGTGATAAAACCAAGGATTACCGTATTGATTAACAATGCCAGGATGGACAGCTGATCTGCAAACGCAATCTTATCAAAGCGGAAAAACTCAGTGGCAATCTTTGCCGCGACTGCCGGTGAAAATTGATCCCATTTATAATTAGCAGCAAAGCCAAGAAAGAAAATCAAGGAAAACAGAAATGTGACTCCTACGGCCAGCACCAGCCAGGAAGAAACGTCTTTTTGACTCAGCTGGTAGCGGCCGCTCCGCGTTTTCTTCAGCGGCACTGCAGGCGCCTGAATGTTGGAAGCTAACGTACTCATTGCAGAATCCTCCTCCGTATTTGAGCTGAAATCTGATCAAAAATCAAGACTGCCGCGACAACCAGGACAATCGCAACCAGCAGCGACTGAAATTGGCGGAAATGCCGGTAATTGCCGATCAGATATCCAATTCCTCCCCCTGCCAGCATGCCGATAATCGTTGAGGACCGAATGTTGTTTTCTGCGGCGTACAAACTCCAGGAAATCAGGGCCGGCAGCGTTTCCGGAACCACGGCATTGAAAATAATCTGCCAGTAGGAAGCCCCGGTGGCTTCCAAGGCTTCGATACAATCCATACTCGTTTCATCCATCGCATCCGCATACACCCGGGCCAGAAAACCAAATGAAATAATGCTCATGACCAGATAAGCAAGAAATTCGCCATACCAGAAACACATCAATAGGACAATCGCCCATACCCCTTCCGGGATATTGCGGGTGAGTGACGCCAGCATCCTGATTATTAGGGTTAGGGTCTTATTCTTTGACGTTCGTGCTGAAATCGCCAAAGCCGCAAAGAAAGCCAGAATCATCCCCGTTGCGGCGGCTGCTAGGGCAATCAGAACCGTAACGCCCATTTCCTGAATCATCCGCCCTAATTCACTGAAATCCGGCGGCAGATAGAGCTGGATAAAACGCGTAATCGCGGCTGGAAAGTGAGTGATCATCAAGATCCAGTCAAACTGAATGCGCTGAGATCCCGCCACCGTCAGCAAGAACCCGACGATGAGAAAAGCCGCAGTACGGATGCGTTTTTCCCGAAAGTAACTCATGCCTGACCTCCATGTCTGAGCAAATCCTCTAATCCTTTACCATAAATCTTTTCAATGACCGCATCATCCAAGTCCTGAGGTCTGCCAAAGAACACCACTTCCCCCTGATGCATACCGATAATCCGGTCTGAGTAATGCAGCGCAACATCCACCTGATGCAGATTGACCAGACACGGAATGTTCATCGAGGTTGCAATATCCCTGAGATATTCCATGATCACTTTTGAGGACTGCGGATCCAGTGAAGCGATCGGTTCATCGCACAGGATCATCTTCGGATGCTGAAGCAGAGCGCGGGCAATCCCGACCCGCTGTTTCTGCCCGCCGGAAAGCTTAGAGCACTTCTCATACAGGCGATCCTGCAGACCCAGCATCTGCAGCAGCCGCTGAGCCTCCTCAACATCCTCGCGGCGGTACAGCCCGAGCGTGCTTTGCAAGGTGGAATAGCTGCCCAGCCGGCCATGCATGACATTTTCCAACACGGACAGACGATAGACCAGATTGTAATTCTGAAAGATCATGCCGATATTCTTCCGAACCTCTTTCAGCTGCTTTTTGTCAGCTGCCGTTACATCCTGATCCAAAAACAGAATCTGTCCTTCGCTGGCTTCGATCATGCGGTTTATGCAGCGAAGCAAAGTCGATTTTCCCGCTCCGCTGGGTCCAATGATCGAAATCAGTTCACCTTGACGGACATCGAAGCTGACGTCATGCAGGGCCTGAACGCGATTATCATACACTTTGGATACATGCTTCAGCGATAAAATTTCAGTCATGCGGCGTTCTCCTTTCGCGATTAACCTTCATCCTTATACATTTCAAACAGGAAGTCATAGAAATCTGCCGGCTGCTGGACAAAGCGGTTCAGCGCCGGATTGTCGGTTTCATAGAAGAAGCCGTTTTCCGCATCAAAGAAGTTCTCAACCGCATTTTCCGGTGTCAGATTCACGAAGTGATCGATCAAGGCTTTCTGCTGATCAGCGTTAATATAATCTGAGTTCACCCACAATGGGCCATTGGGAACATCGACCGTATCAATGATATACAGCTGATCCAGGTACTCATCCCCATACTGGCAACAGAACGCACCGGCATAAACCTTATCCGTAACGATCAGCTGAACACTACCCGGATGATTGCCGCCGAACTGGACTTCCGAGAACAGTCCGCCTTCCTTCTCTGTTTTTTCAAAAATCTGGGCTTTCTCCGTCACTTTTTTCAAGCCGTCAGGTCCGAATACCATATACAGTGAGGTTGTCGGAACTAAGCGGCCGGATGTGGAAGTGGCACTGACAAAGGAGAAGCTCTTGCCTAAGAGCTGCTCAAACATTTCATCACGGCTCTTGCCTTCAAAATCTGCTTTATTTTTGATATCGGTTGCGATGTAGGCTTTGTAGACCGCATGATCCAGATCACCTTTGCCATCTCCATCGGCATCTTCGCCATAGGTAAACAGCGGAATCACTGCATCATCTGCCATATGCGCGGCGGCAAAGGTCGCGCCTGACTCCCAGGCAATCTGAGCCGTACCGGTCAGAATCGCTTCCGATACTGCGGAATAATCATCGCAGACGATGCCTTCGACTTTGACGTTTTCTCCTAATGCATTCTGGATTTCAGCGACCAGCATTTCATTGGTTTTCGACAGACCTGTCGATTGTTCGTTCGGCAAAAAAGCAACTGTGATTTTTTCCGGTGCCGATCCGCCGTTCCCTGTCGATGGAGCTGCCGAACAGCCGGCTGTCCCCAGCAGACAAGCTGCCAAGACTATCGTTGTGAATTTTTTCATTCTTGTCCTCCTCGTGTCTTCTTCGCTTCTTCAATGAAGACAGGCCTATTTTATCAAGGGATCAAGGAGTCAGGATTGAGTCACCGTTTCTTCTCGGTTAAGCTTTTTAAACAAATGTTAATGGATATTAACAGAGCCCGAATAATAAAACCTTGCCTATTGCTTCCCATTGGAACTTAAACCAACGGCATTCAAACGGATTAGCTGAATTCTCAGTTAAGCTAAAATTGAAAAAGGCTAAAAATCGCTGATTCTGCCTGACTCTTGCCATTCATTTCAATAAGAACAGGCTGAAGAAGCCATCACAGCCTGTCATCCTCCGTTCTTATCGTAAACTGATTGCTGCCTTTTGATTCACCTTATCAAACGGATGCGACGTCAGACTTCGTTTTACGTTTCCGTTGCTTCTCGTTTTCTTCATTCTTATCGGCATGATCCCCACAAAGAAAGCCGCTTTCGCGGCTGATTCTCTATTCTTGAGCATGCCGATCTGCCGTTAAATCCGGTTGACCGTCAAAAATTTATTTACAATCTGGGTATATAAGTCCCGGCTGCCGGCTGCTAAAAAAGGAACTGAGGTGCTGTACAGCGCCTGCCGGTCATGAAACGGCAAACCCCAGGCCCCGCCGGTTTCATTGATCAGAATTGCCGCTGCAGCATAATCCCACGTCTTCAAATGGGCGGAAAGATAGACATCCAGCTCCCCGGCCGCAAGCCGGCAGAGGCACAGGGAGGCACAGCCGCTGCTGCGGTGTCCGCGGATATGCGACGCCAGTTTTTCCAGCTGAATCCCATACTTGCTTTTTAACAGCGCTATGCTTTTCAGGCTGACATCGGCTACACATCTGGACAGCGGCTTATCCTGCGGCAGCTTTGCCAATCGTTCCCCGTTTTTCCACGCTCCGCCGCCGGTAATGCCCAGATACAGATCATCCGTTTCAACATCGTAAACCAAACCAAAAACCGGACGTTCTTCCTCATAATAAGCAATGGAAATCGTATAATCCCGTTTCCAGGTAACAAAATTAGTCGTTCCGTCAATCGGATCAATAATCCACGTCTGCGTTTTCGGCTTATAGCTTACCCATTTTTCTTCCGTCAGAAAGCTTTGGCCTTTAAAACGCTTGCGGATCGCAGAAACCAGCAGTTTTTCCGTCTGCTTGTCCGCATCGCTGACCAGATCGCCGACATCATGATTTTTTAAATGGATCTTTAACTCATTCCGTGAACGGCTGCGCAGCTGGGCGCCGGCTTCGCGAATCAAAGCCTGTGCAAAGATTAGTTTTTCTTCCGTCGACATAATCGGTCCCCTTTCCAGCTGATGGTTCCGATCGGCGGCTCTTTGCCGTAACGGCCATGATTGTCGCTGCCGGCGGTTTCAATCAACCCTAAGGCCATGGCTATTTCATGCAGCTGCATCACCTGGCTGAAAGAATGGGAACTATGCCCTGTTTCAATTCCATCCAGGCCCAAATCCTTCCATTTCCAGATCTGTTCGATGCAGCCTGAAAGACCGGGATGTGCCAAAACAGCGAGTCCATGATCGGCGTGGATGGCTTCCATCGCCTCCTGCACCGATGGAAAGAGGATCGCCCGTTCGCAAATTCCACCGTTTTTAAAGGTTTTCCTGTAGAAATCACCGTGAAGACTTTCGGCAATACCTTTTTCCGTCAGGACGTCCATAATATGCTGCTTATAAATCCACATGCTGTGACCCAGCCGTTCGATCACTTCCTCAACCGTGATCGGATATCCTGCCCGCTGCAGCTGTTCAATCTGCCACATTGAGCGCTCCTGCTGCTGAAGCAGCGTCTTATGGCAAAGTCGGCGCAGGTGAACAGCCTCCGGATCAAAATCATAGCCCAAAACATGGATGGGACGTCCCTGTTCGTCCTGCGCGCTGACTTCAACGCCCAATACGATTTCCAGATCCGGACTCAGCTTTGCCGCCTGCAGCGCCCCCTCTACGCAGTCATGATCGGTCAGGGCGATCGCTTCCAGATTTCGCTGACGTGCCTGATTCAAAATTTGTTTTAAAGTCTGGTCTGAATCTGAGTAATCCGAATGAATGTGGTAATCCCAGCTCATGCATCCATCGCTCCCGACTGCATGTTATAACGGCGGTCGCAGAGATTCTCCATGAACTCCAGGTCATGAAAAATCCCCAGCATTGTCGTCCCTTCCTGCTTCAGCTGTTCAATCAGATTGCGTACCTTGCGTTTGGAATGTTGATCCAAAGAAGCTGTCGGTTCATCCAGAAGCAATAACCGCGGATGCTTGACCATCGCCGAAGCGATATTTAAGCGCAGCTTTTCACCGCCTGAAAAGGTGTTGGGATAGGTATCCCATAAGCTTTCATCGAGTTCAAAATGACGTAGGATCGCTTCGGCTTCACGCAGCGCTTCCTCGGCTTTACCGCCCATTTCCAGCACCGCATTTTCAACGATCTGACGCGCTGTCGTGCGCGGCATCAGCTGTAAGAATTGTGAAACGTAGCCAATTTCATAACGCCGCAGATAAAGGATTTGGCGTTCTGACGCCTGACACAGATCGATCCAGCCATATTTCTCGCTGGCATACCAGATTTCGCCGGTCTGCGGCAGATTCGTGCGGTAGATGCCTTTGAGAATCGTTGATTTCCCGCTGCCGCTCTTTCCGGTAATGCCGATAAACTCGCCTTTGTTCAACGTCAGACTGACATGTTGGCAGGCATGGATCGTCTTGCCGCTGTTGTAAATCGTAAATTGTTTTGACAGATCGCGGATCTGCAGACAAATCTGTTCATTGTGTTTCATACGTATCTCCTCGCCTTGTGGCTGAATCTGTTCTTCTGTCCGTTGAGGCCTTGCCGATTAAATTCGATAGTGGGTTTCACTGACGACAACGCCGTCGACCAGCACATGCGTGATCGCCGGGAAATGGTTCGGCAGCTCCTGAACAATCAACAGATCCGCTTTTTTCCCGACTTCAATGGAACCCACCCGATCCTCAATGCCGACCGCTTTCGCCGGATTCAGCGTGGCCATCCGCACCATTTTCGGGAGTGTCTGGCCCTGATGTTCCATCATGAAGATCGCATGCAGAATGCTGGCCGGATAGTAATCCGAGCACAGGATATCCGCAATTCCGGCTTCAATGGCCTCACTGGCCGTGAGATTGCCGGCATGCGAGCCGCCCAACAGAATATTCGGAGCACCGACTACCGTCGCCATGTTGCGGCGATGGGCTTCAGCACAGACCTCCATCGTAATCGGAAATTCTGAAATCGTCGCGTGGAAATCCTGAACCACATCCAGCTTTTCAATCGTATCGTCATCATGGGAAGCAATCGCAATTCCCTTTTCAAAGGCTTTGTCAGCGGCGGCCTGAATCTTGTCGAGCGTCAGTGTTTCATGGTGCATGCGGCGGCGGAGTTCTTCCTCCACCTGCGCTTCACTCAGACCTTCGTCCGCAATGTAGGACAATTTATAAATCTCCAGGTTACGATACTGGCCCTGACCTGGTGTGTGATCCATAAAGGAAAGCAGATGCACATAGCCTTTATCAATAAAATCCAGTACGTCTTCATAAGCATCGATATTATCCAGCTCAAACCGCAGATGAAAACGATGGTGAATTAAATGCAGCTGATTGTGACTGCGGTCGATCAGCTCCATCAGTCGGCGGACATTTTCCGGACGGCGCATCGCCTTTTTGCCGGTGTTTTTTAATAACGAAATGGAATGAAACATCGTCGTGATGCCATGCGCCATCAGTTCTTTTTCATATTCGTATAAGGCCAGCTCAAAGTCGATCACACTGGTTACACGTGGGGCGATCATCTGTTCGACGTAATCGGAATGAATATCGACAAAGCCGGGAATCAGCCAGCCGCCGTAGCCGTTAATCTGTTCGTCAATTTCCCCTTCGACAGGAGAACCTTCCGGCTGAATTCTGAGGATCTGATCTTCGCGGATCACAACCTGGCAGCCGTCGAGAATTTCTTCGGGCGTCACAATGCGGACGTTCGTAATCAGTTTCATTCAACTTTCCTCCTAAAGCAGTGAATACACTAACTGCTGAGTGTAGGGATGCTGCGGATCTTCCATGATCTGATCGGTCAGCCCCTGCTCGATGATCCGGCCTTCGAGCATGACGATCGTGCGGTCTGCCAGCATCCGAATGACAGCCAGATCATGCGAAACGACAATCATCGAAACACCGCTTTCCCGCTGGATTTGTTTAATCAGATCGAGAACATTCGCCTGAACGGACAGATCCAGGCCGGTTGTCACTTCATCCAGAAGCAGCACCGGCGGGTTGTTGGACAGGGCTTTGGCAATCTGGACACGCTGCTGCATACCGCCGGAGAACGTCTTCGGTTCATCCTTGCGGCGATGGGCGGGAATATTGACGCGATCCAGCAGCGTCACGCCGCGGTTTTCCATCAGAGCCACATTGCGGCAGCCGGCGGCGATCAGTTTCTCCGCAATGTTGCCGATCGAGGAGAAATTCATTTTGAGACCGAGATACGGATTTTGATAAACCATGCCCAGCACGGTATTGCGGATAAACCGCTGCTGCTGGGAAGATTCAGTAAACAGATTGGTGCGGCCGTCCTTATACGTTCGGATCGTTGCCGAACCGCTGCTGACCTCCTGGTCAAAATACAAACAACGCATCATCGTGGATTTCCCGCTGCCTGATTCCCCGACCACACCGAGAATTTCACCGTCGTACAGATCAAAGTTCAGATCGCGGCAGGCATAGACCGTACCGCAGTGCGGACAATAATTGCCGACTAACGCGTCGGTTCTGCCATCCTGACAATGGATGCAGCCCGTACCGAACTGCTTGTAAAGATGACGCACGCTCATGAGCGGTGTTTCCATGACTTCCATTAGTTTTCCTCCCTGCGGTTGCGGCGGTTCATACAGTAACTTGTATCATTGCATTGATAGCGAACGGTGCCGTCTGCATCCAGAATTTCATCCAGATAGACATGTTCTGCCCCGCACAAGCTGCACTTCTTCCCCTCAAAGCTTTCCGCTTCAAAAGGAGCGTCCTCAAAGTCGAGCGAAACAACTGAGGTGTACGGCGGTACGGCATAGATTTTTTTCTCCCGGCCGGCTCCCAAAAGAATGAGAGCTTCGCTGTGATCCATTTTCGGATTGTCAAACTTGGGAATCGGCGAAGGCGCCATGACATACCGTCCGGCTGTACGAACCGGGTGATCGGCGCCGGTGGCCATCCGCCCGTATTTCATGATCTGTTCAAAAAGCATCAGCCAGGCTCCGCTGTATTCCGCCTCCGCATGCAGCTTTTTTGTCAGTCTTTCACTTGGCTCCACAGACCGCAGCGGCTCCGGTGTCGGAACCTGAAGAACCAGGATTTGTCCGGCACTTAACGGCACTTCCGGAATTCGATGGCGCGACTGGATCAGCGTGGCCTGCTCGGTATCCTGGGTAATCTGAACCCCGGTCGTGGAGGTGATCAGATTTTTAATGGAAATCGCATTCACGCTTTCATCACTGCCCTGATCAATGACTTTCAGATGATCTTCCGGCAGGATGCAGGACAGCGTCAGCTGCAGTCCGCCGGTGCCCCAGCCGCGGGCAATCGGCATTTCCCGTGAAGCAAAAGGAACCTGATATCCCGGAATCGCGACAGCCTTCAAGGTAGCCCGGCGAATCTCACGCTTGCTGCCTTCGTCAAAAAAGGCAAAGTTGATATGCTCGTTCATGCTTTTTCCTCCCTGACTTTCCGGGCGCTGTTCAGTTTGGCCTGGAATGTAACGTAATGCGGCAGTTTTAAATGAGAAATGAAACCGGTCGCCTCGATGCTGTCGACATGATAAAGGACGAATTCCTCATCCGAAGTCGCAAAGCTGCTCTCCGGATGCATTAAGCATTGATCCAGAATGCTCATTGCGATCGCTTTGGTTTCGTTCTGACCGGCCGCGATGCCGTAGCCAATTTCAAAACTGATCTGCTTCCTGCCGTCCTCAGTCCGACGGGTCACCGGAATTAAACTTTCCACTTCCGTCACTTTGATCTCGCCGATCACATACTCGTTTTCTTCATCATCCCCATTGGCCGGGTCCGCTATCGTAATCGGCAGCCGGCCGACACGCAGCTCGCACACCGTCGGATGGGCTACACCGTATCCGCGCAGCGAAGCATAGCCCAAGGCTGTCACGGCCTGGGTCATGCCGCGGGTCAGAATCTGCAGCCGCATTGAACGCGGGCAGGGAAAAGTCAGTGTTTCCTTGGTCGCATCCTTGGGTTCGCTGTCATCCGGCTCGATCGGGTCAATGAATCCCTGTGAGCGCAGATAATCCGTCACTTTCGGCATCTGCATCGATTCCGGTGCGATGATCGTGTCCGTGTCCGCTTCTTTGAACTGCTGAAGAATTTTTTGAATTTGTTCATCGGATTCCTCCAACAGATCAAAATCCAGAAGCCGATGGGTATAATCATAAGAAGTTCCCAAAATCTGACCGCCGGGAATATCTTTAAATGCCGCTGAGATCCGGCGTTCAATCTGCATGTCTGCACTCTCAACCGTCGTTGAATAATAACGGCGCGGCAGCGTGGAACGGTATGCCCGCAGAAGAAATATGGCTTCCTCCATTGAGCCTTCCGCCTGCTTGATCGCTAAAGCGGCCAACGATGGACAATAAATTGAGCCTTCACTCATCACCTGATCCACTAACAGGCGCATTGAGTTCTCAATTGTTTTGACAGAGGCGGCCTTACCGGAGCGCAGCCGTTCCTGCTTTAAACGGAGAATACTTTGTTCAATGGCGATCTTCCCGCCCTTTACGGCTACATAGGCCATGTTTCTGCCTCCTTGCTTATTTGAGTCGTCCGCGGCAGACAGAGAATTTGCCCTTGGGGATCAACAAATATGAGATCCACCCCTAACGGAAATTCAGCATTCTTTTCTGCCCGGGCTTCAATCCAGCCAGCTCGGGTTTCAATCTGACAGCGGGTAACATCCCGGATTCCCGGCCCTTTCAGCACCAGCTCCCCGCCGCTTTTCAAAGCGCTGCATTCCACGATCAGCGTCGCACCCAGCTGCGGATCTTCCAGCGTTCCGCCGCTGACCTGCTCCATCACCGAGGGCAGAGCTGCGGCTACCGATTTCGTAAGCAGCACATACGCCGCCTTTTCCATCGGACGGATCGGACAGTAAGTCAGCTGGCTGATTTTTCTTTCGAGAGCTTCATCCGCACTGAAAGCACAGAAGGTCGTATCCGCATCCAGCAAAAGCTGAATCAGACATTGGGCTGCAGGCAAACACCCTAGATCCAGACGGATCATCGCTGCCTCTTCCGACAGCGACTGGATTGTTCCGGGCCGCGCCATCGCATCCAGTACCTTGCGGTAAACGCGGTGAAGACTGTAAACCTGATCTTTATTCATTGACTTCTCCTCATTCCTTGTCCATGGTTTCAAAGCTGACGCGGGTCTTTAAGATCTGCTTGTTCTCCTGAATTCTTTGTTTTTGCTGCAGCTGTCCCTGTTCGCGGATCATTGCGGTGAGCTGTTCGCAGCATTTCAAAGAAGCATTGTAGGCGGCGTCAATCACAGCCAGACAAAGACTTTTTTCTAGCTGATTTTCCTGCAGAATTCCGATTCCCAGAACTCCTTCCACCTCTGCCTTGCACTCGCTGACCACCATTTCCGTCAAATAGAACAGACTGCTTTGAGCACTCTCCCGCATTTTGACCATAACCAGGGACAGCTGCGGATCCTCAACGATCCGCACTGGATGTTCGCTTTCAATTTTCTGTTTCAGCAGAGTCAGAAAATCCAGCGGACAATGAATCAGAATTTGTGTGCGTTCTTTTCGTTTCATTCTCCAAGTCCTTTCCTCAGATAACATCGCCATTGTATCCCATTTCGCAAACACCTTTGTAAACCGCCCGTTAAGAGTTGTTTAAGTTTAAATCAACGCTTCCCGCTGACAAACGGGAGAGTGAAAAATGAAAGCGCTTGGCTTGGGATTGTGTAGATTGATGAAAGTAGATAGCAGCCAGCCTTTGCGGATTCTTTGCCATTTTGTTTCTTTTTCTTAACATTTTATGAATTCTGATTTTCGGCTTCTGTTTCCTGTTAAAATTAAACTAGAAAGGCAGATGATCACGATGAATTTCATAGAAAAAGGCACTGCGGGCATACTCTGTTTGACGCTGCTTGGAGCCTGTTCCTTTAGAACCGCCTCCGATGATCTTAAGGGTTCCAAGCCATTGGATGGGGATCCTTGTCTTTATACGGATGCTTACGCACAGCTGGATCCGCAGACGATTGAGCTTCAGGAAAGACAGGTTGAACTCATGCCGGAAGCGTTCACTGCTGAAACCCTGGCCACGCAGAGCACCGATATCGTACTGGCTTCTGTATGTTCGATTACCGGAGGCAGTAATTTCAATGAAGCAGCGCAAAGCTACGTTTCGCCTTTTACGCAGGGACAGCTGAAAATTATCAGAAGTCTGAAAGGCAGCCTGGAGGAACGGCAAGTTATCGCTTATGCCCGTCCTGGCGGGATCGTCAGTCACACGGACTGGCTTTTAGCCAATCCTGCATCAAATCACGTAAAAACAGATCAGCCTGAACCCGCTTATATTTATGAAAAGATCGCAGAGGACATCGACGTGGAAGTTGGAAAAGTTTATCTTCTCTATCTGTCCCGTTCCGATGAAACTGCACTGGATCCTGATGCTTATACCATCCTGGGCTATCAGGGAGGGATGCGCGAAATTCAAAGCCAAGGTCAGGCTGAAATTTCAGCGGAAACACCGCTTTCTCAAATTGAAGTGTACTCCAATGTGGATCAGCGCTGGGAACGGCTGGATTCCTATTTCCCTGGCTGATTTCCGATAACTCTGATTTCGCTAATAAAAGAAGAAGCCTAACGGCGATGAACATTAACAATCCGGTTTATCCGAGAATCAGCCTTTCCTGCTCACCCAACGATTTTACTTACGAAAATCCCTTAAAAATGGTAAAATAGAAGTAACCATTGACCTTTTGAAAGGGGAGTGAGTCTCATGTTTCAAGTTCAAGATTATGTCCGGTATGGCGCACGAGGTATTTTTCAGGTTGAAGAAATAATCAAAAAAGAACTGCGGCCACGGCATAAGGAAATCTGTTACGTACTCAATTCTGTTTATGGAATTAATACGAAGATCGTGACCCCAGCTTCTAATCCAATGCTGCGGCCTGTTATGAAGCGGGAAGAGATCGAGCAGATGATCGAAGAAATGCCGCGGTTGGAGTCTGAGTGGATTGATGATAAACGCACTCGGGAAGAGGTCTACCGCAAGATTTTAGCTGAAGGCGACGGCCGGAAGCTGGCGCAGCTGATCAAATCCATCTATACGCAGAAACAGGATAAACTGCGGGACCGAAAATCCATTTCCCGCAGCGATGCTGAAATTTTAGAACAGGCAGAAGAGCTGCTTCATGAAGAAATTTCCCTGTCTTTTCAAATAAAAAAAGAAGAGGTCGCTGACTACCTCCTCTGCCGATTAAAAGATCAATAAATCAGCTCACGGAAAAATTGCGTCTGACGCAGGATTTTCCGTTTTTTTACGCCCGGAAGACGGATTTTTTTCTTTCTTCATCCTCTTCTTCAAATGCATAATCATTCAGCTCTGGGAAATCCAGAAACTCGGTCAGCGTCATATTAAAACCCAAAGCGATGTGATGCAGCGTGCTGATGCGAGGATCTTTTGTGTTGCCCCGCATGATGTTATCCAGCGTCGATTGGCGCAGAGAGGACATTTTCGCTAAGCGGTGAATAGTGACTCCACCTCGTTGGCGGCACAAAGTTTTGATTCGATTTACAAGCATCTGCGAATATTCCATAGACAATTCCCCTCTCCTTGTTGATTTACTTGAAAAAGACTCGATTTCTATCATATCAAGTAAACGGTTCAATTATACCCGTATTCGGTTAATTCACCACTTTCCCTGCTCAAAAAACAAGAAGGATTCTGAAAATATTTTCAATTCAGCCGACTTTGTTCTCCTGACGTAAAAAGATTAGCCTGCCATTCCAAAGATGAACATGCAAGATTTTTCCATCAAGTTCCCAAACAAGCTGCATTCTGCTGAATCTCATCGCGAAAAAGACACTTGATTTGTCCTCCATCCTCTCTTTAGCATTCTCACTAAAAAGGATCCGGTTAATTTAAGCTCTGCCGTTTATCTGCTTTCTGACCGTGCGTGCAGTCAGTTTGAAAAAAAACCGGTGCATTTTGCATCAACACATCGGCTTCTTCATTTGACCACACAGGTCATATTCAGTAGTAGGAGATTGCGGGCAATCCGCAAATCGGCAAAGCAATATAAAGTAAATTTATTTCTTTAATATAGGCACCCACATTCTAAATCCGTCGGGAACACCCCCCTGCTCAAACCATCTTTCAGAAAAAATGTGTTCTTCGAAGAAAATACCTTTGCCACAGTCAAACTCATACTGATCTGTTTTATTCATAAATTCACCAAAGGACTCCGATGCTTTCATCATGCTAAGGGCTATATCCAAGTCTCCATTTTCATCGTATTGATTCAATACAACATCATTAACCAAAAACAGACCTTCTGGAGCCTCTTCAACTTGAAGTCCATGAAATACCTCTTTTTCACATTCATCTCCTATCAAAAACATCATAGCTACATATGGATGCGTTTCCAGTTCAGAAGCATTTTGATGTGGTGCTCCATTGGGATGATGGCCGATTGGCGCGAATCCTACATAGCGTCTGCCTGTTCTGTCACTCATGTTCTCAATGCACCATTCAGACATAAGTCCCCATGCTGCACTCTCGGGATTTTCACAGTCTACCCTAAACGCAATGACTTTCTCCTTGTGATGTTCTTCAATTTTGACGATAGGTGTTTTGTTCATAATTAATTCTCCTCCTCTAAGGCTAACTTTAATAGAAAGCTTGGGAAAACAAAAATCAGAACCATTTTGCCGTATTTCGCTGGGCTTCTTTCCAGTCAGCTTTTTTACTGAACGGCTAAATGCAGCCGCCGAATCGTAGCAATATTTCGCCGCTATATCAATAATTCTTTCATCAGTATTACAGAGGTCAAAAACTGCACCGTCCATTCTTCTTTGTCTAACATATTCAGAAAAAGTCATATCTGCGACAAGAAGAAAAAAGCGCTGAAAACTGCTCCTTGACATTCCTGCACATTGCGATGCCTGATCAAAATCAATCGCTTCCAAAATATGCTCTTCCACATATTCAATTGCATTTGTTAATCCTTGAAAATAGTTCACTCTTATCACCTGGAATTGATTATACCATGCCAGTCTGCTTATTTCTTTGCAGGAAAAAGCAAATCTTGCATATTCTTGCCTAATGTCTAGATCATCGATTCTATTCTCCATAATGAACTCCCTTTTTCGTTGAAAGGGAAGCCAGCTTGCAAATATATTATACCTCTGCACCCCGATTCAATATCGATGCTGCAATTTCCCATGTACGCAAAAACGCCGCCCATGGTTTCCAAGGGCGGCGTTTCGTCGTAGGTTGGCGACGGTATTTTTGAATAAGTTTCTTAGAACTTACAACTCGGGTCAAAGTTCATCTTTTTCTGATTATTGAAGGTATTGAAGATAGGATGTGCCGTTTTCCGGAGCACTGACGCCAAAGAAATCGCAGCACGTGGCTCCGTTGTCAGACATCGTGCGCCGTGTACCGATCCGGACGCCGGATAAGCCCTTGCGATAGATCAAAAGCGGGACACACTCACGTGTATGCCGGCTGCTGCCGATATTCGGATCATTGCCATGATCCGCCTGAACGATCAGAATATCCTCCTCGGTTAACAACGGCAGGATCCGCGCCAGTCCCGCATCCGCCTGTTTCAGGATCCGCACATATTCGGCACTGTCCTGCGAATGTCCGGCAAGATCTGTTTCCTGAACATTGGTGCAGATAAAGCCCGTATCCATCTTCTGCAGTGCTTCATAGGTCAGCCGCAGACATTCTTCGGTCGGAACACAGGATATACTCGTTCCCAAGTCATTGGCGACAATGTCCGCAACCTTGCCGATCAGCATGCAGGGAATTTGCGCCTTTGTCAGAATCGTCGGTACCTGCACCGCTTTGTTGACGCCATAACCCAAATGACGGCATTGATAACCTTGTTCATAGGATTTGGATTTGGCTGAAGCGATGCCGATGTACCGCCCCTGCTTCATTTCTTCTGCCTGATAGAGATCCTGCATCGTATTGCCGGTTCCGCCGAAGACGATCACCCGGCCGACTGTGACCACCTCGCGCACTCGCTCGGCAATTTCAACCTCGGATTCAAAAGAGATGAAATCCAAAGGGGCTGTCACGTTGTAGCACATGCCCAAATCGGCTTCCAGGTTATCCGCAATCGTGACGAATTCATCGCAGACGACATACCGCAAGTTCTGCCGATGAATGATCTTGACCTGATGTCCATGATCTTTCAGATGTTGAGCGACAAGATCCACCTTTTGCTGGAAGGGGTGCACCTCCGGTTGTCGGGGCAGCGTCCCCATGATTTCCTGATGTCCCATAAATGTATCCGCGCCGAAGTGCATCAGTTCACTCTTCCCAAAATTGGCTTGGTGATTGAATTTCATCTGGGCGCTTTCCGCTCCATAGGCATTCATCAGACCCAGTTTTTCCAAGGTGGGCAGCTTCAGCTCAGGATGATCGTGCAGAAGGCTGCGAAGTGTATTAGCCTTTTCATCGCCTGGCCGCACGGCTTTGGCATCCGCCATCGCGCCGATACCGAAGCCATCCAGCACGATAATAATAAATCGTTTACTCATGGCTGGATTCCTGCGTCTTCAGGCAGTTTGGGCATCCTGAATGCTCTCCGCCAGAATTCTTAAAACTGTTTCTGCCCCGGCCCGATTCGGATTGATGCGGATCATCGTATCAGCATAGGTCGGATCGGAGCGAAGGAAGGTTCCGGACACCCGGTAGAACATCGGCGCTAATTCATATTTGGATTCGGCACCGACAGGATTAGGCAGGGCGCCATGTTTTTCAGCAGCCGCCAACACCTTTTTCGCAATCGGTTCCCTCAGCTCGATCAGCAAGACTTTAGACTGGGCGTTGGCCAAGTAGGCATTTTTAATACCTGCGATTTCCCCTGCTTGAATCCGGCTCAGCGCTTCTTTGGCCGCCTGATCTGCCAAGGCAAGCATGACCGGCGCTAGGGTGAGCCCGCGCAGAACCTCCAGCGCTTCCCATCCCTGTGTTTGACTGCCGCCGGAATAGTGCATCTTCCGAATCCGTTCAATATATTTTTGCTTTCCGACCACGCAGCCGATGCCTTCCGGCCCCTGCAGCTTAAAGGTGGAAAAGCAGGAAAGATCCGCACCGCATTCACAGCCGATCCGATCGACTTTCATTACGCCGTAATTATCATCGATCAGCACCGGAATGTCCGCCATTTGTTTGATTACGGTGATGACTTCTGTCAGATCATACCGGTCGTCGATCTTCTGACGGCTGTGCTGAACCAGCGCGCCGCAGATATCCGGATTTTCCTTCAATGTCCTCACGATCGCTTCCTGGTCATTGAAATTCGCCTCCACCGCAATCAGACCAAACATTTCAAAGCTGGTCTGCGTTGTCGAATAGGCCGGTGCCTGATGAATCAGAATTTTGGCCTGTGGTTTCACCATCGCGCTCAGACCATAGCGAATCGCACCGGTTCCGCTGCCGCGGACTAAAATGCAGTCTTCCGCACCGAAGAAGGCGGCGATCGCCTGTTCGGCCTTCTGTGTCGTCAGCGGTTGATTGCCGGGCTGGCGGACGCCCAGATCTCCGCGCGTCAGACTCTCGGATCCGCTGAAATACCGGGTGATGCAGTCGACCAGCCGGAATTGTTTCTGCATGGCCTGCTGCAAGGTAATATTCTCTAATGGATAAACGTTCATACACTTCCTCCTATATTTCGTAACCGTCGATAAAATAATTGTTGAGATCCAGGAAATAACGTTCGATCAGGGCATCATGAACTTCCTCAAGCTGCTCCCCTGCATGCAATAACCGTGCGATCTTCTCCGGCTTGCTTTCACACATCAACAAGGTCGCTGTTCCTAATGCTGCCTGCGGCAGGGACAGGGCTGTCGCATCGGCTAAATTGCAGACCCGGACATAGCCTTTTCCGGCAGCCTGCTGGATGCGCTGCGTCGATTCGTCGAAATGGCCGAACAGCGAGTCGCCAAACCCATTGCGGTCTATTGGTCCTTCGCTGATCATCAAGACATCGCACTGTGCCAGAACTTCTTTCAAATAGACTGTCAGTTCTGCGCGCGGAGCCAACGGATCCATGATGTCAATGATCTGTGTTTTTAAAGGCGGATAATCCCGATCCGCCAGAATCAGCCCGGTTTCTTCAGCCGGTTCAATGCCGATTGAAGCACGAATGGCCTGATACAGAATCTTTTTATCCCGCGCCATGAAGCCGATCGAATTGGATGCCGTCATGTTGTCCGTGTTCGGCTTGAGCGATTGGGGACGATCAGCTTCGATCAGCTTGCTGATAAAGCTCAGGATATTGACGCTGATCGCCGGCGCCAGGACGCTTCCGCCGCCGTCATTGCCGATCCCCAAATCGTTGATCCCGGCGAACACGTTGATCGCGGTTCCGGATGAGGAGCCGGACATCCACCGACCGCTGATCGGGTTGATCAGCTGCGTGTCAACTGCCCGGCCCGCCAGCTGGGATTTTTTATCAATCGTATGCAGTGTAAACCCGGCTGGTTCCAGCTTGTGCATCAAGCTGTTGGGAATCGATTTCACATTTTTAATCCCCACTAACAGCTTGGCAGGATCGGCTTCCAGCACCCGAACCACGGAACCATAAGGATTAAGCAGCGCCGTTTTATGCTGCAGCTTATAATTTTCTTTCATGGTTACTCCCAATTCACCTTGATTTCTTTGCCCATCGCATCGTAAAGACCGCTGATTCTTGGTGTCCCCTGATGGAGTCCTTCAACGATCGCAACCTGCGAGCGGGTCGTAAAAATCTGGGCCCTAAAACACATCAGCGCGGTTTCGGAAACTGTACAGCGGCCGTCAATTTCAAAATGATAGTCAATCGAATCATCATCCGGAGCCGCAATCGGAAGCAGCCTGGCCTGCGCTGGATCAGAACCGACTAAAACATGCGCCATGTGCCCTCGCCGATAATAACCGCCGCCGTAGCAATACGCTTTATCCTTATAGTTGTGTGAGATTTCAGAAACATAGACATATCCGATATTCTCTGGCTGCGGTTCAGCTTTGTGCAGCGGTGTCGTTCCCGTTAAGCCATGTCCGGGTTCGCCGTTATTGCCGCCTAACTGACGGATGAGCGGAATCGAAGTGCAGCAGGTGGCACTGGGAATGTTGATCAGAAGCGGCTGCGAGCTTTCCGCCTGAATTCGCTGCAGTGCCCGAAGCAGGCCGTTGACGTTGCTTGTCGCTTGAATTTGTTTGGCTTCCTCATTGTAAAGCAGTGCCGGGAAAACGGTAATTCCGCCTAAGCAGACATGCTTCAGCGTTTTCAAATAATGCAGGATTTCCGGCAGTTCGTCACTGAAGAAACCGGCAACCTGACCCGAATACAAGCTGGCATCCGCATCCGTGATCCGCAGCATCAGCGGCTGAATCACGTTCAGCTCAGCGGCAGCCTGATTGATCTCCGCGATCTTTTCCAAACTGTACACCGTCATGACGTCCGGCCGGGCGGCGACGATTTTTTTCATTGCCGCTTTGGGCGTCTGAACTAAATGTCCGACGTTGCCTAGATGGACGCCATGCTCGATCATCAGCAGCGCTTCCTTGTAGTCCACGGCGACACAGCCGTCAAACCCCAAAGCTTCCAGGTGTTTCGCGACGACGGGGTTGCGGCCGAGCTGCTTGAGCATGAAGAATAATTTCACCTCATTTTGCCGGGCCGTTTCGAGCATCTTTCTGCCGTTTTCGACAATCGTATCAAGATCCAGCAGATACGTATCGGGAAGGATCAATCCCTGTTGGTGAGCGTGAAAGGCGAACTCGATCAGTTTTGAATTATTTTGCAGACAGGACTTCAAAAACATAGTTTACCTCCACTCGTTATTCAGAATTCGCGCCGGATTGTCCACAAGACACCGTCTTATCTGTTCCTCTTTCGCCCCAATTTGTTTTAACAGCGGAACAATCTCTTTCATCACGCTCAGGTAGCCGGCTTTGCCGTGGCTTGTAAAATACGTTCGGCGGGAAATATCATTGCTGAAAAGCAGATGGTCGCCATACCCCGCTTCGATGATTTTTAACGCATTGCGGGCACGCGTTTCATCCGGCATGTAGGCTTTCTTACCGCATGTGTCAAACGCGATATTCACGCCGTATTCCAACAGAAGGGCATGATATGCGCTATCGTCGATCAGATCCTGATGACCGATGATGATCTTATCCGGATCGACGCCCTCCGCAAGCAGCGTTTCAATGGTTTCCACTGCGGTAAAGCGGCTGGTATGCGTTGACACCGCGGCGCCGGTAAGCCGGCTGGCGATGCCCGCCGCCTGTAAAATCTTTTTTTCTTCCCCTTCGAACCGATCGGGGGACGAAGCGATTTCGGCGATAATCCCGGCCTTGATTCCAGTATCGTCAATCCCTTCCATTAGTTCCCTGATGTACACCTGCGCAATCTGCTCTGGCGAGGCTTCCTTGAGCCATTCCGGATGGTATTGGGTTAAATAGAATCCGGTCGCGGCAATGATGGTCAAGCCCGTGTCCTGACTGATCTGCTTCAGCTTGCAGACATCCCGTCCCAGATCAATCGTGCTGACCTCCACCGCGGCCTGGACGCCCAGCGCCATCATCTGTTGAATTTCCGGCTCGACTTCTTCCACAGTTTCAATCTTACTGATGCCGTCATGCCGGACGCGATCCAAATCAACAATAAAGTGTTCATGGCACATCGTAATGCCGAGTTCTTCTTTTTCGATATCGTTTGTTACCGTACGGATCATTGCATAACCTCCTTAAATGAAAGAGGCATCCGAAGATGCCCCTAAATCAATACCCGCTATTCAGGTTTTCCTTCAGATTTATCAAGCAGTGCCTGCACCAAGGCTGGAACAACTTGTTCAGTATGCGTTTTCACATACCCAAACGCCTTATGATTGCCTGAATAAATGAGGTGACGAATCTGTTTTTCATTTGGACAATTGCCTTGCTTGGAAACCGTCAGACAGTTTCCATACCCCAATACCATAATCGCTGTCGCAATTGAACCGCCGCCTCCGGTCATACAGCTTCCTAAGTAAAAATCCACATTGCCGCTTTTGACTTTGCGGGCCGCGATCATATCCGGGTCTAATGCGGTTTCGACAAGACCTGGGAATTTTTTCTCAATAATCTGTTTTGTCTGTAAAGCGGTTAATCCGCAGCATTCAATTTTTAACATAAGCAATTCTCCTTTTTTATTTCCTTACAACGCGACAAATCCCAAAAAGATCATGATGTTGAACAGAATTCCAACAGCGACAGCCGCTAACGGACCCACAGCTGACTTCGGAATGCGCTGGCCGGTTACATCGTTGAGCACGAAGAAGCCGCCGACGATCATCAGGCCGACCGCGCCCCAGGTTGCATTGGCTGCCAAGAATGAACCAGCAACTAACGCTAAACCGATACAGGAAACCATGGCATCACGAATATAATCGCCACACTTGGACAGCTCCGGAAACTTCGAGAGTCCTTTGCCCAAAAGTCCCAGCAGCTGAATTTCTGCAAATTCGGCAACGAAGCCGAAGATTGGCGCCAGCCACCAGGTCGGTGCCAGACAGCCCACCAGCATGACGGTCGTCAGACCGACCGCCTGATAAACGCCGGTGGCCAGAGCGGTCGATACGATCAGCGGAATAAACGCGATAATAACGCCGATCATCGCCAATTCAAACGTGCCCATATTGCCTGCCAGAACGGCCGAGGATAAAACGTAAGGCTGATAAGCCTGAGCTAAGACATGGATGCCTAAAGCATTCAGCGCACCCTGGATGCACAGATAAACCCAGTTGCTCTTAATCCGGTTGGCATTCTTCGTAAACAGGTTCTCAGTTTCTGAATCGTTTTCCACGCTTTCAGAATTCTTGCTTCCCTGGATTGAATAGACCAACAGGCAGATCATGCCGGCCAGCATCGCAAAGGTATACGGATACAGACTGACGGAAATCGAACCCAGATTGACAGCGCCGACAACCGTGCAGAAAATGTAGACGACCGCTTCGATTACACCCGTTGTAATTCCCTTTTTAGCCCCGAACTGGCTCGCGATCGCAACCGCAGGGAACATGCAGAATACCGGCAGCGCCGGGGAGCTGATCTGCGTTAAATCATTCAGGAAGTTATACGGCAGAGCGGTGAAGGCAGAATTGATGAAGCTGGTGCCGAAGGCGCACAATGCCCCATAAGCGCCGCCGATGATTAATGCCACCCATTTGTTCGGCGACCAGGCGCCTAAGCAGTCCGTCGCGATCAGCGTCAGATGACAGGCGATCAGACCCGTGCCCAACCACTGGCTGAACCCGGCTAAGACCCAGCCGAAACCCATGCCGGTAACGACTACGGCAAACTCAGCACGCGTCATCCGGCCTTCCATCAATTCCGGAAAGACGGGTCGGGCGCCGTCGTTGAAGTTGGAAATACATTTGTGCGAGAGCAAGCTTGCCCAGGCACAGATCGCAATCAATACGATCGCACGAAACGGCAGTGAAAATTCAAAATTAGTAATGATTCCTTCCATGTTTACCTCCTCTTACTAATAAGATTCCCCTTAATCCAACTGCGGCTGTTCCTCATTCAGCCGGGCAATCAGATTATTTATGTGAAGCAGCGCGTAATCTTGTTCGGTTTCATTCAAGCGATTGCGCGCCGCTGCCATAACATCCTGTAACATTTCTTTTGATTTTGGATAACTGTCCAAGCCTTCCAGCTCGGCCTTAACTTCCGGCGGCAGCGGCTCAACTTCTTCCCCGCTTACTGCACGGCCAAAGGCGGCGCAAAGATGCGCGATAAACGTATCAGCGTTTTCTTCCTGCAGGATTATGTGATACTTCGTGTCAAACATTGCGATAATCGCCTGGATATCCGCAACATCTTCCGGCTGAATCATGCCGCCTTCCAAATACAAATTCAATCTTTCCGTAAAATCCATCTTTCTCACTTTCCTTTCTGTTTGTTTCTTACCGGGGAATTCTTGTCTTTTTCGACTGGCATATACTTTAAGCCGAACAGCTTATCCGTCAGCCACAGACAAAGCTGATCGGAAAACTGTGTGATGACAATCGCAAGCGAACAGGTAATGATCAATGCGATATAACTAGTTACACTTCCCAGTTGACTGCAGCCGTACATCAGTAAGCTGACGATGATGGCGACAAACAGCATCCGGACATATTTTAATTTTCGCTGAGTCGGTAAATCCAGCACCATCACCCCATGGCAATGCGTACATTCCCAAGCTTTCCGCAGTTTCATCGATGCGACGGAATGAGTTTTTCCGCATCGGTAGCATTTGATTTCTTTCATCTCTCTCACCCAATATACAATATTCTGTATTTACAATTTCAGTATATCCCCAGCAAGTGAGAAAGTCAACAAGCAAAATACATTTTCTTGTATTTTGAATTTAATCTGGATTGTTTACCTTCATGGAAGGTTAAGCCTGGTTTTTCCTTTCCCTGCGATTTGAATAACCCGCTATGTTTCTTTCGGTTTTAAAGCCAAGAAAAAAACGCCGTTCAGCGTTTTCGGATCAACTATCATTGAAATCAACTCAATTGACTTAATAACTCGGCGTGATTTTTTCTTCCAAAACCAAACGCTGGATATTCAGTACCGTTTCCACATCGACCAGTTCCTTGATCAAAGAGGAAATTTCATTTTCCTTGGCTACGACCAGCACGGCTTCCGTGTTGTCCAGATTTCCGCTCTGAATCGGCTGGGTATGAATTTTGACATGCTTATCGTTGGCTTCGTCTATATTCATGACGGTCGCGTCAATATCACCGGAAATGATGCGCTCAATGATTCGCGAATATTCAATCTCGATGAACTCGACCTTTTTCCCCCGGCATACTGACTGTGTCAGTTCTTTCTGGTCAATCGAGGTTGAGTCGGTGCCCACCTTCATACCATCCTGAATTTCATTGACATTCGGATTGTGGAACATGATTACGTGGCTGCTCAAATAAGAACCCGGGCCAAATCCGAGGACAATTTCAATTTTATCCGGATATTTTTCACAGAAATGATTGGCGGCATAGCGGGAAACAACCGCAAAATCATAGCGTTTCTGCAGGACCATGCTGATGCGGTTGACGGACCCACGCATGTAGGCCAGGTTGATCGGCAGGTCATAATTGTTCTCCATCGACGCGATCAAGCCGGAGGCCAGCCCTTCGTAGCGCTTGCTGTAAGGAAGCGGCATCGTCCCCAGCAACATCCGCACACCGGCAAATTTCAGCAGCATCCGCATGTTCTTTTTTACAATGTAGGAGCCAAGATGCCCCTTCGATTCAATTCGTACAGCTTCGTGATTAATCAACGTTTTGATTGCATTTTGAACCGTTCCCCGGGCTAATCCCAGCGATTCCACAAACTCGCTGACTGTTGGAATGCGTTCTCCAACCGAATATTTCAGCAGCTCGCGGGATACCTTGACGGTGGCAATCGCATTTTTTCCCATTAAATCTTCATAGTACATCATCGTTTATCTCCGTTTATTCAGTCCTCGAATGAAATGAATTCTGTCTTCTTTTCTTGTTATTTTATCATCAAAATGACTAAATTCAAAGCCGGGCAACTTCCCAGCCTGAAATTTACCTCTGCACTGCTTTCTCGCCGCAGCGCTGCCAGCTTAAAATCCGTTGGCAGAATTAAGATCCTAAGTATTCATCGATCTGAATCGCCAGCAGAAAATTCTGGGAATCCTGTGGGTTCTCACTGAAAAAGCCGCTGATCTGACGGGCTTTCTGAAGTCGATATGCCAGTGAATTCCGATGCAGATGAAGTCGTGCCGCGGTTTGCGATGGACTGCACTGACATTGCAGATAGAGCTTAAGCGTTTCCAGAAAATCGGTCTGATGCAGCTGATCAAAATCTTTCAGCCGCTGAATCCCAGGATGAATAAAATCCGGCAGGGTCAGCGAGCTGGGGCTGGAAAGCGAATGCAGCAGCGTTTTAAAATAAAGATCTCTGAAAAGATATAACCCGTTCGTCTTACTGATTACGCTCAGCCCACCCTGAAGCATCGCGACGATAACCGGACAATGAATCAGACTGTCCAGCGGATCGCTGAGAATCATCAAAGTTCCGGATTTGACAGCCAGCTTGTCTAGCGCTTGATGATTTTTTGTTTCCCAGCTAGCAGGATCAATGAGAAAATAGAGATCATTTTGGTGCTGAAAGGATTCAATGACATCAACACAGCGCACTATTTCTTCATGATAATATTTCAGCGTACAGGTTTTGCTTTTGGGGATCTGACTTAGCAGCAGACAAAAGCGGCGGTTCTGCAGCTGTGGGAACGGCTGAAGGCGAAGCTGCAGAAGCTCAGGATGCAGAAACCGGCGGTACAGGATATCCTGAATCAGCAATTCAAACTGCGTATCTGCTTTTTCCGCGGCATTGTTCGCCTTAAACAATTCAATCTGCAACAGCAGCGCCAGCTGATCCAGGATCCGGACATCATTCTGCGTAAACGGACGGTTCAGCTGGAGAACTTCAATTCCGCCTAGCAAATGCGGCAGGGAACCAATCGAACAGCTGATCAGTTTCAGCGGGCCGGCATCATAATCAATAATCTGGGCGCAGCGGATATGATGTTCGCTGAAATGCATAATCGTTGCTTCGACATGATAGAGATACTCCGGATGCGGTTTTCCATGAATTAAGAAATGATCGAAGATCGCGTTGCCGCTGGGCGTTTGCGGACAGGAGTAAATCAGCGAAAACGTTTTATCTAGAATATGGATCGGATTCTGGATATATTGGTAAGCTGTTTTCACGAGCGCTTCAATGCCTCCGCCCTTTCCGGCCGCCTGCTGCAATGCAGAAATTGCTTGGGCATAGGCTTCGGCGTCGGTCAAAAGCATGGATAGGACCTGATATAAATCCTGAGCGCTGCCGGAATGATAAACGGCGGCATTGCATCCTGCGCTTCCCCGATCCTTCATCAGAAAGAAGCTGTCGGAAAAAGCTGACGGATCCAGCACGAAGGATTCCGCCTGGATATACAATGTCTGCGGTGTCAGCACCGCGGGCTTCGCAAAGATCAGCTGACAGCGGAGGATCGGCATATTGCCTGAATTTTGCGGAATTGAAATTGAAAAATCATTTCTAATCTTTTCGAGCAAAGCTTTAACCTGCATCCTTACGCCCCCCTTTTTCTTTATTTTATCATAACCTGGACGTCCTTATCTGGATTTTCGGCATTTTGCACAAAATCCTGTGTGAATAATCTAGCAATCAGATGATGAAGTGTAAGCCCTTTGATTGTTAAAATACTAACATAAGAGGAGGAAAGAATTATGGTCAAAATTTCACGGCGCGACTTCCTGAAGGGAAGCGGCGCCACGGCTTTATCACTCATGGCCGCGGGGTTAGTCGGCTGTTCGACAGAAAACGAAAAAACCCCGGAGGTCACTACACCGGCCCCTTCTGTCGAAAATGACAAGATTGCCGCAGCGTATCTCAACATCCAGCGCGATGACTACCGGACGCATACCAAAGAATTGAAAACGCTGTTTTCACCGCTGACTGTCGGTTCGCTGCAGCTCAGCCACCGCATGGTGAAATCTGCCGCTGGTTCGGCAACTTACCTGGCCGGACTGACGGATGAACTGCTTCAATATTATGTCAACTTCGCTAAGGGCGGCGTGGAGATGATCTATGTTGAAGGCATCACAGCACTGGAAATTCCGGCTGATGGCAGCGGCTACAGTGCTGAAACCCTGGCTTTCGGCAAAAAGCTGGTCGAAGAATGTGCGAAATACGGAGCCAGCCTGGGCTATCAGTGGGCTCAGTTTGGTGCTGGGGAAAACGAGATGACTGCAGAACAGATTCAGGCGATTGAAGACCGCGGTGCTCAAATCGCCAAAGGCATGCAGGAGCTGGGCTTTAAAGCGTTTGAAATCAATGCCGCCGGCTTCAACATGGGCGAGCATTTCCTGTCCCGCTTTTACAATACCCGTACTGATGAATATGGCTGCACCACACTGGAAAACCGCGCCCGTTTCGTCACCGAATGCATCACCAAGATCAAGCAGGCCTGCGGTGATGATTTCAACGTTCAGATTCTGATCGATGCGATTGAAGAAAACGACAACGTCGCCAACAACCCGACGCTGATGACGCTGGACAACGCCGTAACAACACCGCGGACGAAAGTCACGACCGTTGAGGAAGGCATTGCCTTCGCCAAGTTGTTTGAAGCGGCCGGTGCTGATTCCATGCATCTGCGTTTAGGTCCATTAGGCCATCATGTTGCGCAGTTTGGCAGCGATCTGTACTTTATCTTAAATGGAATTGAAGGCGCCTCCGGCTTCGGTACGCAGTTTGATTTCAAGAAACATTGGCAGGGACAGCTGATCGGCGATACAAGCGGCGCCGGCATGCTTCTGGATGTCGCGGCGCGTTATAAAGCTGCCATCAGCATTCCATGCGGCGTTGTTACTTACATGGATCCGGCACATGCCCCAGATTTCTTTGAACAGGCGCTGGAAGACGGCAAGGCTGATTTCTTCTTGATGACCCGGCCGTTAACCGTAGATACGGAGTATGTCAACAAGCTAAAAGAAAACCGGCTTGATGAAATTGCGCCGTGTACGCGCTGTCTGCACTGCCATATCGGAAGCAATGAAGCCAATGCTATGGCGGGATACTGCCGCGTCAATGCGATGACGCAGCGGGTCATGCGCGAAGGCGGCCCGGCAACCTACGAACTGCCGCCGATCGAAAAAGCTAAAAATGTCATGGTCATCGGCGGCGGTCCGGCCGGCATGGAAGCTGCCCGCATCGCGGCAGCCCGCGGTCACCATGTCACCCTCTATGAAAAGAAAGGCACACTGGGCGGATTATTGGATTTTGCCCACACCGTGAAAGGCCCGCACGAAAACCTGCAGGATTTCAAGAACTACCTGATCCGGCAGCTGGAAATCACCGGAGTTAAGGTGGAAACTGGGGTTGAAATTGATGCTGCTAAGATTCAGTCTGAGGCTCCGGATGCACTCATCCTGGCCACCGGCGGTCTGCGCGATACCCTGACAGTCAACGGCGACGGCAGTGCTCCGGTTGTGGACATCGAGTCCGCCATGTTTACCGAAATGGGCGAAAACGTCATTGTTTACGGTTCCAATGCCCAGGCCTTCGATATGGCACTGTGGTTAACCGTACATAAAAAGCATGTTACGATGGTCACCCCGAACGCGGCGGAAGAGCTGGATATGCAGCAATCTCAGCATGCGATGCGGATGATGACGACGGCCTTGTATGCCCTGGGCTTCAGCGCCTGGCCAAAGGCTTCGATTCAGTCTGTGAATCAGAACAAAGCTGTCATTCTGACAGAAACCGGTGTGGAAATGGAAATTGCCTGCGACGCGATTGTCAACGGAGCGGACATGCTGCCAAACACCAGCCTGCTCGAGGGGATCGCAGTCTCAGAAACCTATGCGATCGGCGACTGCGCTCATCCGTACAACATTGCCAAGGCGATTCATGCGGGCAATGATGCCGGCCGGACAGTTTAAGCTGTTCCCGAACAGAAACGGATCCGAATTTCAGCGTGTAAGCCTCATTTTGGCTTAAGCTTCAACGTTCGAAACGCATCCAAAATCAGTCCAATCATAGAAAAAAACAGGAAGTCAACCCAATCCGCGTTCTTCATCGCTGAAGCGGGACACTTCCTGTTTTTCTTTTTATTTCTTTTCATTGAACTGTCTGAACTGAAATCAAAGCCGGTTCACATCACGGCAGCCATCACTTCGAAATCGAGTGTTTTCAGCTTTGCGCCGTTGACAATCAAGGTAATGGAATGCCGTCCTGGAACATGCTTTCTCACGCTCGTATCGGCAAAGGAATGCTTTCTGGCATATGTCCGTTTTTCCTTTTCCTTTATCGTGAGCTCAGAGATCTTGAAGATTTTGCGGCTGCGTTTTCCCGATGCCCTAACATAATCAATGGCATACTCCAAGCGCACTTTCACCGCTTTATGAGCTTCGATCTGAAAGCTGAAATTCAGGTCTTCTCCCAGCTGAATGGATGCGGATGAAAGTCGAAAATCCGCAACCTTCACACTTTCCTGATCCGCTAAGCCAAACAGCGCCAGGGCCTGGGCATTGCCTGTTTTCAACAAGGTCCGGCAGCCATATTTAACGATCCAGTTAGTGATTTCATTTTCCCCATACCATCGGTAAGCCGTTTGAAGGACCAACTCGGGATGTGTTTTGGATAGATCGTTCAGGTTGTTCGCCACGCTTTTCTGCACATAGGGAGCGGGATCGGCTTTCAAGAGCTCCAAGATCTTCAGCACCGGAAGCGGATCCTGACGGAAACAGTTTAAGACCTGACCCCAAGGCAGCAGCGGCCGGCAGCCTTCGCTGGCAAGCCGGCGGACATGTTCACTCGGATGCTGCGTCCAGCGTTCCATCTGCCGCATCATTCGCGGCTCATCGTTCAGAATAAAGGCTCTGACCGCAAACTCCCCGGTGGCGATCGGCGTCATTTGTTCCAGCGCCGCCATCGAAATATCCCAATCCGCTTCCTTCTGACCAAAGACCTCAACAAAATCAGGAAGACATAACAAGGACAATCCGTTGACGGTAGGCGGATATCCGGCGGCAACCTGACTGAGAATTGAAACCGCCCGACGATAATCCTGCGGCAGAGATTGCCCCAGGGTAAGCGCAATCTTGCGGATGCGGGCTTTGAGTGGCAGTGTTTCCCAAGGCTCGCGCAGCCCATCGCTGACAAACGCACGCACCGCAAACGAGGGATCGATTTGGTTGATTCGCGTGGCTAATTCGTACAGCGATTGTTCGTTTATTTTGTTCTTCATCAATTCCGGCATGGAGTTCTCCTTATACTTCGCCTATTTCTGGCAGCTGAAATAATCCTGGCTTGAACATCCAAAGAAATACGGCGCTTCCCTTTATCCTTCCACTGTGTGCTTATTCAATCGTGCATACGGCGCGGATCTGTCCGGCCTGAGCGCACATGACCTGCAGCTCAACCGTTGTTGGCACTGGGGCCCGGATAATCCATTCCAACTGCTTACGCATCGCTGCAGTTTGGCCATAGACGCTGGAAAAGGACAGCTCGGTCTGATCCAAAGCATAGCCCTCCAGCGCTTCAATTTCACTTTGCGCCTGTCCCTGGATAATCTCTGCCCCGCTCAGCTCTACCCGGATTGGTTCCGCCAGTTTCATCTGCCTACGCTGAGAGCTGATATAGGTCGGCAGATACCCATGATTGACGATTTCAGCGCTCAGCTTCACAAAATCATGGCCTAATGGCTGCGCCTGGAAGCGACGAATGACGAGTCTTGGCAGCAGACGAACCTGACGCAGCGCAAACCGCGTCGCTTTCTCGCATTCCTGTTTCAGATAAGCCGGCGGACAGTTCTGAATGGTAAACTTGTAATCCAGACCGCCGATTTCTACTTGACCAAACTGCGGATGATCCCACGCCGTCCAGGGCTTCCAGGCCTGCGGACAATGCGCGTCGATCCACTTTAAAGTCAGTTTCTGCTGGCGTAAGCGCTCCGCTTCGCCAAGATCTGGATCCAGCTGTTCTTCCACCGAGATTCCAGCTCGGCTTTGACAATCCCACAGCTCCGCTGTCACCGCAAAAATACCACGATTCAGATAAGCCCAGTCGTCACCGGCCCCGGCGGCATAGTCTTCTTCCGTACAATGAAATCCATCGTACAGATTCAGCAGCGGATATCCCATTTCTTCTTTCGCCAGCGCGCCGATCGCATGAACAATCTTACGGTCCAGCGGCTCCTGCTGCGCTTCTGAAAACGGTCCCGGCGGATTGAGAATCATGCCGCCGCTGGTATGATGGGTGATCATCACGCCGACATTGGGATGCGCGATCAGAAAATCAGCCACAGCGCGGGTTTCCGGATTATCCAGCGGATAATTGCCGGCGCCGGGCTGTTCCGGTTTCCACCAACATGGATAATTACGGTTAAAGTCCAATCCCCACAACGCTGGTGCGGCTTTCAGCACAGAATCCGTTTTTCCCTGAAGCATCCCTTCCGGCATAACGGTATAAAACACGCCCTCGATTTCATCCGGACGGCGCCGGCGCAATAGCCGCGGTTCTTCCTCATCCGTCGCCCAGGCTCCGTCTTCATCCGCAATCCGCATCCAGCGGATCACGCCATCCCCATCCAGATCCTGCCGGACAACCCCTTCCGGAGCTTTACCCGAAGGTCGGTTGACCGAGCGCAGTGCAGCCGGGGTTTTCAGATAGACTTCTGCCCCATCCGGCGAAATCCGCGGAATAAAGGTAAAGGTATAGGTCTGCAACAGCCTTGCGATCTGCGGATCATCATGCATCGTCAGAAGAACATCCAGCTGATGCAGTGCCGCCATCGAACCGGTCACTTCCCCGGCATGCGTATTGCCGTCAATGTGCTGCGCCGGTTTCTCATCAAAATTCCCGGTGCCAAGATCCGTGACTTCCACAGCCCACAGTTCGCGCCCTTCCGGCGTCTGGCCTAAGCTCTTCAAGTGCATATACTTCGGATACTGTTCTTTAAAGTAAAGCAAACGTTCAGTCAGCTCAGCATAATCTGCGTAATGATCGTAAGTAAATGTTGTTCTCATTCCGTCATCTCCATTCTCATGAAATCAGTGTATCACTGTTCGATTCCCTCGGCAAAACAAATGTGTTTTAAAAAAAACATAAAATAAAAAACCGGCTGTAACCGGTTTGATTAAAGTTTAATCGTTAATACGTTCAAAACACCGTACAAAATCAGCGTGATCACCATTGCCCAGGACAGAAAGAACTGCTGGATCAAAACCCAGGGATTCGCCTCCCGGCGGATGATGATCCGCTGATGCCGATTGCGAATCAGCGCGGCTAACGCCAACGCGTAGATAAGGATGCAGCTTAAGCCGATAATCCAGGAATACTGAATCGGCACGCACTGCAAAGCCACCGTCTGCAGGTTGATCGCAATGTGGATGATCAGCGCCGGCAGGATCGAATTGAAGCGCATTGTGACGACCGCCAGAAAAACGCCCAGGAAAAAGGAAGGCAGAATACTGATCAGATTGCCGTGCATCAGCGAAAATAACAGTGAGCTGGCAAAAATGGCAAAATAATTGCCCATGCGGCCAAAGCTGCGCAGACACACACCGCGGAAAATAAATTCCTCGCATAACGGAAAGATCAGAACAGCCTGAACAACACTTAAGATGACTGCCGGCAGCTTACCCTGCACAATCATTTCCGAAGAAGCGAATTGAATATTTGACCAGCTGAGCACCAAAGCCAAAATCCCGACGATGAAGGTTAAAAGCAGATTCAGTGCCAGACCGATCAGAATCAGTTCGAGAATTTCCCGCCATTCACCTTGGCAGGCGCCGAAAAACCGTCCGGTTTTGATCTTTTTCAGCGCGGCATACACCTGAAACGGAAGAAGCATGACGACTAAGGTCACAACGATCCGGATTCCCATTTCCGCAGCCTGCCGGTCCACGGTCTGATAATACGGTTCCAGAATTGGAGTCAGCCACTGATATCCGAAGATCACCCCGGCCGCTAAGGCAAAAACGACCAGAAACGTTAAGCCGATACCATTGAATTCCCGACGCAGCTGACGCGGCGTTACCGTCTGAACAACACGCTCGCTCATTGTTCTCCCTCCTCTAAAATCTTTTGAAACTCGACTGTATAGCCGTCGGGATCCTGAATGAAAAAGGAATACACCGCAAACTGCGGATGCCGCTGCGGCGCACGAACCCCTTCAGTTCCTTTGAATGTTTCATAAAGCCGATCCACTTCGGCGCAGTTTTCACAGTTAAAGGAAATGCACGAATAAGCCGGAAGCTCAAAATGATCCGTTTCGACAAATCCCAGATATCCGTATCCGCTGTCGTAGATATGACAGCCGTTTTGGATATGCCAAAGCTTTAACCCTAATTGCTGAATATAAAAAGCATCTGTCGCGGCCAGGCTGCGGCATTGATAAAAGACGACCATGGATTGCATAGTAATTCGCTCCTGTTCTCTGATGCAGAACTGTCTTAAAGGCTTTTTTATTATCGCATATTTTTTTCAGAATGAAAATAGCGACCCTTGCTGCTTTTCCTGCTGTTTTCGTAATTTAAGTCCTGGTTCTTTCGGTTTTACAATCTTTACCTGAATTCACCGGGTTGATTTCCAGCTTTGATTTTCCCCGGCATCTGGCTTATACTAAGGCTATTCATGGACATTGAAGGAGGAATCCGATGCAGAAAGAAAAATGGGAAGCTCAGCTTCACGAGGCTCAGACGCAGCGCGATCAGTTTCACCGTAAAAATTCACAGATCGCCGTGCTTCGCTTCGCTTTGTTTATCCTTAGCGCGTGGTCTTTTTTTCAGCTGGTGGACGGCCGGTACGGATACGGGCCGATCTTCGCCGCCGGTCTGGCAGGCTTTTGTCTGGCGCTGTCAGCCCATCAGAAAAACCATCGACAGCTTTTGGAAAAGGAAGCCCGGATCCGTGTATTGACACGCTGCTTAATGCGTTTTAACGGCCAGTGGCAGCAGGAACCGGACACCGGGGAGGAATATTTATCCCCGGATCAGCCGGCAATGGCCGATCTTGACGTCTTTGGACCGCGTTCCTTGTATCAGTTCTGCTGCATGGCAATCCTGCCGCAGGGCCGTCAGGCGTTGGCTGCTTATTTTCAGGACACAGTTTCGGCGGATCAAATCCGGCAGCGTCAGAAAACGGTTGAAGCTTTGATTCAGGCTCCGGACTTTATGCTTGAGGATTGGACATGTACGTATGCCCTATCCCCACAAACCGCCGCGGCCCTCGCTTACGCCAAACTTGTTGAGCTGGTTCAGCCGGTCAGCCTGCCGATTCCCGCCTGGTTTATCCGTTGGATGCCGGCGGTGACGCTGACCTTGTTGGGATTAAGCCTTCTGCGCTGGATCTCACCGCTGTGCTTTATCCTCATCTTCTTTGTTCAGTCCGCGCTGGCCTTGTTTTCCTTGGGCTATGTGCACCAGCGCCTGCAGGCCGTGGCCAAAGTGAGACAAGGACTGCAGAATTCTCTGACCCGCTGTCAGAAGCTGGATGCTTCACCCCTTTCCAGTCCGCTGATCGATTCGCTGAAAGTCCAGCTCCGCCAGCCCAACGGCTTATTGAAAGGCGTCAAACAGCTGGACCATCTGCTTAGCCGGTTGTCCTTGCAGGCCAATCCGTTTCTCTATCTGCCGGCCCAGCTTTTCCTTTTATGGGATCTGCAGTGCGTCCAGACATGGAATCATTGGCAGGCTCAGGCTGGGCAGACCTGGATTGTCATCATGAACCAGCTGGGTGAGTTGGAAGCGTTGGAAGCGTTGGCGATGATGGCACTGACCCATCCGGAAACCTGTCTGCCGCAGTTTCATGAGACCCCAGCCCCAGTGCTGACCTTTACTCATCTGACCCATCCGCTGCTCAATCCCGATCAGGCGGTAGGCAATGATTTTACGCTGGATCATTCGCTGACGCTGGTCACCGGTTCCAACATGTCCGGCAAGACAACGTTTATGCGCACGGTCGGTCTGAATCAGATCCTGGCTGCAGCCGGCGGACCCGTCTGCGCCCAAAGCATGACGACCTGCGGTTTTACGGTACTCACCTCAATGCGGATTCGTGATGATGTCAATGAAGGAATTTCAACGTTCTACGGCGAGCTGCTGCGGATCCGTAAGATCATGGATGCAATCCGGCAGGAAACACCGATGCTGGTGCTGATTGACGAAATCTTTAAGGGTACCAATTCCCTCGATCGGATTGACGGCAGCGCTCAGGTGTTGAAGCACCTGAATCATCCGTGGGTGCGGGCGATGATCACGACGCATGATTTTGAACTTTGCGAGCTAAAGGAAAAGGCTGGACTGTCGCTGGTCAACGTTCATTTTGAAGAACATTACCAGGATCAGAAGATTTTCTTTGATTACAAACTGAAACCGGGCCGCTGTACCCAGCGCAATGCGAAGTATTTAATGAAAATGATCGGAATCACGGATTGATTTTCAGGGTATTTAGGATACAATAAATTCATATAGATTGGGGGACATACAATGATCGCTATCACACACGGCAAACTGCTGACCGTCACCAATGGAACGATTGAAGACGGAACGCTGCTTATCGACAACGGCAAGATCACAGCGATTGGAACCGACATTTCCATTCCCGAAGGAGCTGAGGTCATCAACGCTTCCGGGAAATGGGTGACGCCGGGACTGATCGACGCTCACACGCACATCTCCACGTTCAATGAACCGCATTGGATGCCGCATATCGGCGACGGCAATGAAATCACAGCACCGGTCACGGCACAGATCCGCGGCATTGACGCGCTGAATCCATTTGACATGGCAATTAGTGTAGCTCGTTCAGCGGGGTTTACGACCTGCTACACCGGCCCGGGCAGTGCCAATGTTATCGGCGGCACGGGTTTAAGCTTCAAGCTGAAAAACGCCGCAACCGTTCAGGAAATCGCGATTGAAGGCTCAGAAATGATGAAGATGGCGCTGGGGGAAAATCCGAAGCGCTGTTATGGTTCGGAAAAGAAAATGCCGATGACCCGCATGGGTACCGGCGCGGTTCTGCGCAAAGCGTTATTCGAGGCGAAGCAGTACAGCGACGATCTGGCAAAAGGCAAGGATATCAAGCGCGACTTTGATCTGGAAGCCCTCGTTCCGGTTGTCCGCGGTGAAATGCGCTGCCGGATTCACTGCCATCGGGCTGACGATATCGTCACGGCGATCCGCATCGCTGAGGAATTCCAGCTGGATTACACGATTGAACACTGCACTGAAGGCTATAAGATCCTGGACTTTTTGAAAGCCAAAAAAGCCAAGGTTGTCATCGGTCCGCTGCTGATGGGTCCGCAGAAATTTGAGATCTGGGGCTGCCGTCAGGATACGCCGGCGGTCTTTGAAAAGGCCGGCATCCAAGACTTCTGTCTGATGGCCGATGATTCTTCCGCAACCAAATGGCTGCCGGTGCACGTCGGCATCGCGATGCGTCAGGGCCTCAGCTTTGAACAGGCGCTGAAATGCGTAACGATCAATCCGGCGCGCTTATTGCAGCTGGAAGATCGGGTCGGTTCCTTGGAAGTCGGCAAAGACGCGGATATCGCGATCTTTAACGGCATGCCATTCTCCAACCTGACCTTATGCGAGCAGGTCATCATTGACGGTAAGCGGGAATTCACCCGTCAGCAGGGGGATTTATGATTGCAATCGTACATGGAAAATTATTCACTGTCACGCAGGGTGTCATCGAAGACGGCACGATCCTGATTGACGGAAGCCGGATCACAGCGATCGGCAAAGATATTGAAATTCCTTCTCAGGCTCAGATTCTTGACGCCTGCGGCAAATGGGTCACTCCGGGCTTGATCGACGCCCACAGCCACCTGTCCGGTTTAAATGAACCCGCCTGGATGCCTTCGACCATGGATGCCAATGAAATTACCAATCCGGTAACCGCCCAGGTGCGGATGCTGGATGCCTTCAATCCATTTGATGAAGCGATTCCCAAGGTCAGAAACGCCGGGTTTACAACCTGCTGTACGCTGCCGGGCAGCGCTAATGTTATCGGCGGTGTCGGCTTCTCGTTTAAGCTGAAAAAGGCCGCGACGGTTCAGGACATGATGATTCCGGGAACGGAGGTCATGAAAATGGCGCTGGGGGAAAATCCAAAGCGCTGTTATGGGCCGGATAAAAAAATGCCGATGACCCGCATGGGTACCGGCGCTGTTTTACGCGAAACCTTATTTCAGGCCAAGGTGTATTCCGATAAACTGAAGAAAACGGAAACCGATCCGTCAGTTCAGGTTGAACCGGATTTCCGCCTGGATCCGCTGGTTCCGGTTGTCCGCGGAGAACGCCGCTGCCGGATTCACTGCCATCAGGCTGACGATATCGTCACCGCGATCCGAATCGCTGAAGAATTCAATCTGTGCTATGCGATTGAGCATTGCACAGAAGGCTATAAAATTAAAGAATTCTTGAAAGAAAAGAACATCACGGCGGTGGTCGGGCCGTTGAAAATGGGACCGATGAAATTTGAAATCTGGGGCTGCCGTCAGGATACCCCGGCGGTTTTTGAAGAAGCCGGAATCAATTTCTGTCTGACCGCGGACGGCGCTTCGGATACAGTCTGGCTGCCAACGGATATCGGAATTGCGATGCGCTATGGATTAAGCTTTGAAACCGCACTGGAATCGGTCACCCTTCGCCCGGCCCGGCTCTTAGGCCTTGAAGACCGCATCGGTTCACTGGAAGTCGGAAAAGACGCGGATATCGCCATTTTTGACGGCATGCCGTTTGAAAATCTGACATCGTGTCTGGCAACGATCATCGAGGGTAAAATCGAGCACTGCGCGCTCTGACTGTTAAACTTCTGTCAATGAAATCAAGCTGCACCACGCTGGGATTTTCCCTGTGATGCAGCTCTTTTTTGCCTTCTATCTTAATTATTTTATGGTCATTGAAGACGATCTAATGCGATTGTAAAGGTCTGGACGCCGGCCGCGCCGACAGCAATTTCATATTTTTCAAACTCGATGATCAAATTCCCGTTATGATCAAGATGAAACAGACGCTCAGGACCGATTAAAGAGATCCAATCCAGGTCGTCGTTGTATACAGCCTGTTCTGCCTCCGGCTTGGCTTGAATTTGGCGTTGTATTTCCTGGGCAATCCGCTGTTGGTAATCCGTTCCGGCCAAGTCTACTAATGTCAAGGTACGGCCGGTTCCGGCTTCCACATTGTAACAATCAACCGTCTGATTGGACTGGGCCCGGACATAGGTGGAAAGAATCGCAAACGACAGATATTGATCGTTATTGCAGTATAACTGATAATCAATTGAAATCCGGGCCGGAATATAATCCGCTTCGTCTCCCCCAGTTTGAATAAAGGCCTGATATTCCTCCTTGGCCCGCTGCTTGGCGGAGGCTTCATGAGCTTGAATCTGTTTGGCGATCATCGTGTTCAGCGCTTCAGCCTGGTCATTGTTTTCCAGCTGCGGGATCTTGATATCCGCAATATAACTAATTTCTTCCGTCTGCGAATCAGAAGCTAGGAAAAGCCGGGCAATGCGACTGACGATCGGCAGATCCATCACGGTTTTCGCAAACACCGCATTGGTCTGAAAGAAAAACAGAAACGTGCAGCAGACTGCCGCCGCACTGATTGCCGTCAGGCGGTTTTGACGCTGGCGTGCTTTTCGCCGCGTCAGTCCTGTTTGAATACTGTTTTGAACGATATTGTGCAGATCTTCCGGAATCTTAACTTCTTGATCAGACATGACTTTCACTCTCCCATTGCATTTTTAACAACTCCATTCCCTTGTAGTATCGTGATTTCACTGTCCCCTTGCGCATCCCCAGAATTCTGGAAATTTCCTGAAACTCAAATCCCTGATAAAATCTCAGATAGATAATATCCCGATACTGCGGCTTCAGACTTTCCAGACAATGATTCACTGCGAGTTTTAAATTTTGATCACCGGCATCGGTATCGGGAATCCAGGTCATATCGAATTCTTCACGACGCGGAAATTTCTTCAGTACCGTTTTGCATTCATTGACCAGAATTCGATAAAACCAGGTTTTCATATACTTTTCATTACGCAGCTGACTGTAATGCACCATGGCTTTTATAATCGCTTCCTGCAGTGCGTCTTTTGCCAGTTCCGGATTGGCGGTATAGTGAAAAGCAACACGATAACAATATTCCTGATTGTCTTCAAGATATGGCTTAACTTCTCTATTCCTTCCATGCTTTTTCTCCTTTCCCTTATTAGACAATCATCCGAGCGCTTTAGCCCAAAAGTTTTTCATTCTTAAAAATAAGCCGCAGGTTCTTTTAAGAATGGAACTCCGTTTGAATTCAGAACTTTTTCACTTGTTTTATAACGGAGTCGGAAATCTGTCATTTTCTCTTCGATTTGTTCATCGCTGTTTATTTTACCATTTTCATAATGACCCAGACAGTCAACTTCTCCTCAGATTGGCTGTTTTTCATCGGATAAGAATGAACATCGTTAACCTACGCAACCGGCTAAGGGGAAAGTTTAAGACATGCTAAAAAGAAACAGTAAGATTATGCCGTCACTGCATCATTTCACCGTTTCTCTTTTTACCTATTACGATTCACTTAAATTCGAATAAGAACCCAGCAAAGATCCCATAAAATCCCTTTTTCACTTCCTACTTTTATTCAGGGGCAGGCGATTTTCTGCTTGTTTCAGCAGCCTTAACATAACTAGAGCGCAGAGCATCAGCCCAAACATTCCGATCAAACCGGTAGGATTGGGGCCCAGCAGCGTATTTTCCAGACTGACGGAAAGGAAGACCGGGACTTCTCCGATCAAATTAACAACGCCGTGAATGACCGCGGCATACAAACAATTCCCACTGATGAGGGTGACATAGCAGCAAAGGATCCCCAACGTCATGCACACCAGCATCATCATGACCATATTGCTAAACGGCGCCAGCGGATTATTCAGGCTGTAATTAAAACCGAAATAGATTAAAGGCAGATGCGCTGCACCCCAAAGAAAACTGTTGAGAAGCACAGCTTTGCGAATACCGTAACGCTGGATCTGCTTTGGCAGAAGATAACCGCGCCAGCCCAGCTCCTCGCCCAGTTCCAGCAGCTGCAGCGGAAAGCAGACCGCGGCCAAAGCCACCGTGACCAGCCAAAATGCCGAAAGGGAACGAATCGGGGCTTCGCCTTCGATTCCCAACAGGGGGCCATATCGGAAGATTCCGCTGTAAGTCTGCGGAAAAAGGGCAAAATAAACAACCGCGCCGATCACAATCAGAATTCCCGGAATAACAGCACAGAACAACCACAATCCAGGCCGTTTCCAGAGCTTCAAAGACAACGGCCACGGACTTTGATCCTGCGTGATCTTCCGTGTCACTAAGGCCGCCAGAACCGGAAACGCGGTAAACCCTTTCTGCAGTCCTTCATAAATCAATATTCGTGCCTCCCCCTGCCTCAGCCAAGCTGCAAAGCCCAGCCCAAAGCAAACACCTAAAACGCAAAGCAGGTACAGAACATCCGGTCTAAGAAACCACTGCGTCTTCTTCATCCCGGTCTTCATTGGGTTCGCCTCGTTTCCCGTTCCTGCAGCAAGCGCAGCTCTGCCGTCAGCTCGTTTGCGGCCCGCCTGGCAATCAGATAGTCAATCCCCTGCACGATGGCACAGATGACTGCCGCACTCAGCATAATCACCGCCGCCATGGACCTTTCCAGAGAAGGCTCAAAAGCATAGGAAACAAGCACAACGACAACCTCAATCAATCCAAACTGAATGACTTTCCGCCCTGCCATCGCCCTTACGCTCAGCTCATGTTTCGAATAAGTTACAAACGAAACAAGAACACAGAAAAAGGCGTAGACAAAGGGAACAAATAAAATCATCGGGCCAAGTTTAACCGTGGGCTGTAAGAGCCAGCCAAGAAGACCGATCACCAGCGTAATTCCTGCCTGTATCAACAGGAAATCAAGCAGCCGGGCTTTTAGAAATTCTTTAAATTCCATGTCAGTTCCTCCTTAATCTGCCGCTTTACCTGCCGAACATAGCGGCGGGAAATAATGACCTCTTCGCCATTTTTCATCCGCGCGCAGTAACGGCCATTGATCGCCGGACGAATCGATTCCACCTTCATCAGCGAGATCAGAAACGCTTTGGAACACCGGACAAATTTCTCACTGCGCAGCTGTTCTTCCAGTTTATACAACCGTGTCCGCAGTTCAAAGACGCTGGTTTCGGTATACGCAAAGGTCTTTTCATCCACGGCCTCAATATACAAAATCTCATCGTAGTAAACTGGACGCTGCGTGCTTCCGGTCATGCCGATCAGTGATTTTTCCTTGGATAAGCAGTAATTTCTGATATCTTCAAATTCCGGCGTAAATGCAACGCATTCCAGCACCACCTGTTCTTCCTGACGTGAAGTCACGTTTCGAATCACAACACGCATAGAACCTCCCCTTTCATTCTTCTCTATTCTTTCATAGTCTGCCTGGCTTTTCTACACGCGAAACGACAAGATGCATAAAAACTGGATGAGGTGCATTTTTGTGCTTTTCATCAACCGCGGTTCAAGGATGGAGTAAACCAAAAGATTCGGATTCTTTCTTGTTCCGTTCTCTGCAGTGAAAATAAAACATTGGAATACCCTAATACTGCTTGACACATTATACTATGTAATATATAGTATAATGCGTAAGGGGGTAATTATGGATAGTCAACTGAAAAAAGGCTTATTGGAAATCTGTGTACTGGCCGCCCTGGCCAAGCAGGATTCTTATGGTTATCAAATCATCAAAGACGTATCCCAGGTGATCGAGATCTCAGAATCAACGTTGTACCCAATTCTGAAGCGGCTGGAAACCAGTCATGATCTGGAGACCTATTCTGTTGAACATAACAGCCGGCTGCGTAAATATTATCGGCTGACTGACAGCGGCCGCCGGCATATCACTGATTTTCTGGATGACTGGAAAGCGGTGGTGGCCGTGATCGATTTTATTAAAGGAGAAGTTCACTATGACTGAAAAAGAATATCTTGACGCGTTAAACAAAGCGCTGAAATGGCTGCCTAAATCAGAAAAAGACCTCTGTTTCGATTACGCCCGGGAAATGATTGAGGATCGGATTGAAAATGGGCTGTCTGAAAGTGAAGCTGTGGCGCAGCTTGAAACACCGCAGCAGCTGGCCAAAGCGTTTCTTGAGGACCGCGGCAGTCTGAAATTTAAGTTTTCTCTGCCGTTAAACAATGTCAGTACGCTCATTCTGTTAATCTTGGGCTTTCCGTTATGGGGAACTTTGCTTCTTGCGGGTTTAATGATTTTGTTAGCTGGATTCTTGATTGCCGGATGTGTTCCGTTTATCTGCGTCGTCATGACGGTCAGCCTGTTGTTTGTCGCGTTGGTCAGCATCAGCGCCAGTCCGCTGGTCATGGCCAGCGTCTCGCTTGGCGTCGGAATCCTTCAGTGCGGAATCGGCGTCATCGCCTTAGGCGGTCTGCTTTTAACAGCCCTAGGTGCTTCCGTTACTATTCCGCTGTTTAAGACTTTGGTCATCAACACCACGCAGTTTCTGCGGTCTCTATTTTTTCAGGAGGTAAAGAAATGGTAATACGTAATTTCAGAAAAAAAGCCTTAGTCGGCGGACTGGCGCTTGTTTTAGCCGGATCCCTTCTGGCAGGCGCCGGACTGGCTGCAGGCGGATCTCAGGCGTTAAACGCCGATTCTTCCAAGCCCTGGTATCAAACGATCTGGATTGAAGACGGACAGGTTGTGATCAGTCTTGACTGCTTTGGCGGTTCCTTGTTTCACATCAGCTTTTAATTCATAAAGGAGTATTCGTCATGAATTTATCCCATTCTTCCGGTACAAAAAAACAGCTCGGTCTTTTTGCCGGACTGACTCTGATCTTTCTGATTTTCTTTACAATTTTATACGCCGCTCAGCGGGATGACCGGCTGCTTTCTTTGTTGATGCTGACCCCGGCGCTCAGTGTTCTGATCGTTAACCGGCTGACCCACGATCATCGCTCTTTGTTTTTGAAGCCGCAGCTGAAGCGCAATGCTTTCACTTACGGCCTCAGCTGGTTTCTGCCGCCCGTTTTGGCCTTTCTTGGCGCAGGTCTTTCCTTTCTTTTCTTTCCCGCTCATTTTCAGCCGCTGGCATCCAGCTTTGCGGTCAAAAATGGCATTACTGACCTGTCTGCACTGGGATCGCAGCTGATTCCGATGGTTCTGCTTGCGATGCTTGTCAATCCCTTCGGCGGTCTGCTTCCAGCCCTGGGTGAAGAATTAGCCTGGCGGGGCTGGCTGCTGCCACGCCTGCGTGAAATTCTGGGAGTGAAAAGAGCGGTTCTTGCGACGAGTTTGATCTGGGGATTGTGGCATGCCCCTATCATCCTGTTAGGTTATAATTACGGACCCGACCATCCGCTACTCGGCGTGCTGATGCAGTTGTGGTTATGCTTGATACAGGGTGTGATTCTGGCATGGCTGCAGCTGAAAAGCCAATCGGTGTGGACCTGTGCCTTATGGCATGCTTCCCTCAACGGCATTGATCTCTACACTGCCTCTGCGCTGCTGACTGCCGGAACTCTCAGCCCTCTGATCGGGCCGGATCTGACCGGACTGATCGGTGGATTGGGCTTTGCCGCAGCCGCTGTCTTCTGTTGGAAACAACTGAGATTGACGCCGGATTGCCCTGCCATTTCAATTCCTTCCCGCTTTGAACGATGAAAGCAATGCATAAACAGCGTTTTGTATGAATTAACCCAAAAATCCCGCCTGTTTTCAGACGGGACAGCTTAACATAACACATCATTTTTATCTGATGCTGAGAAAATCTCTGCCCTCTGTTTTATTCGGGGGCATTTTTATTTTATCGGCATCGTTCGTTTCTTCCACTTCAGCCAGTCTTTATCCAGCACAGTACAGCGCGGCCGGGTCATGATGGTTTCACAGGGAAAAATCCGGCATTCTCCGCATGCCGTTAATCCCTGACGAAGTACGCAGTCCCGGGTAAAACAATCCCCTGTTTGATGGGCTTTCAGACATCCCGGGCAGATTCCTTGAATCAAGGTTGGACAGCTGCCGCAGTAATAGCCGCATTTACCTAATAATTGTTCATCCATTATTTTCTCCCTCTTTCAATTTAGCTGTTTATAGCCGCTTGCAGTAGAAGTCATGGTATTAATCTTGTGGTTCTATCGGTTTGAACTGTAAACGATATTGAATCGGCGTCTTCCCGCAATACTTTTTAAAAATTTCCGTAAAGTAGCGCACGCTGTTGAAACCGACCTCACGGCTGATTTGGTTTATCGTCATTGTTGTTTTTTCCAAATCTCTGCAGGCTTTTTCTATTCGCAGGCCCGAGATAAAATCGGGTAAAGAACGGCCGGTCTGACGATTGAATTCACTGCTGAGATGGCTGACATTCGTATTGGTGTATTCCGCGACCAATTTTAACGAAATATCCTTCATATAATTCTCATGGATAAATCCCAGTGCTAACAGGACTTCCGCTGTATACCAAGGGCTGCACTCTCTGTCTTGATAAAGCCGACGAATTTGATTCTCTAAATGATTTTGATATTCACTCAGCGAGAAAAAATCCTGTGGTGTAAAATCAAGGTCCAGCTGCACACCGTATACCTTAACAAACAAGCTCAGGATAGCCATGACAAAGGTATGCGCGGCCATGCAGCAGTTCATGTCCAGCGAATTGCGAACCAAATAATCGAAGACATAATTCACCTGTTCTAAAACAGCTGACAGATTACCGGTACATAGCTCGTTGCGCAGCCGCCGGCAGTTCTCATAGATTGCAAGAATTCCCGGATCAATTCGTTGTTTCAATACTTCTTCTGTGATCACCAAGCAGTCTAATTCAAAAAAATGCAGATCATTCAGCTGACGAGCTTTTAAATAAGCCCAATGCATGCCTTCATACCCCTGGTATGCTCCCGTCAGCGAAGTGGCAACAAAGCGCTGATTTTCCGTTGAATAAGGAGGACGCTGCAGAAAATAGCGATGAATTTCTTCTCCAATCTGTACTGCACTTTTCTGACAATCCACATCTTTACTAAACAGCACAGCCAGCTGTTTGGAATTATCAACTTTAATCAGAAAACAATTTCCCCGGCAATGATTTTTATCCAGCAGTTTTTCAATTTCCCTATAAATCGCGTGTGTGGCTTCAACTTGCTGCTGAAAGATCTTAGAATCAACGATCAGATTATATTTCTTGTCAATCCCAGTAATACAGAAATAATATTCCTTTAAATCAAACCGCAGCGGAATTTGATTGTTTTTAACAAAACTTTCAATCAACAATTCTTTATCATCCCACAAGCAATAATTGATCAGCATATTATTGCGGACAAAATCCGTCGATGCTTTTTCCAATAATTTTTTCTCTTCCATGATTTAATCGTACCATGAATTTCCAAAATGCAGAAGGGACAACTGTAATTTTTGCAAAAGCAAAGTTTTTCGCAGATCATGATCATTTTTTATCATGATAAAATGTTGACATCAAGGGAGGAAAATGAAATGAAAAAGCTGTTAGCACTTGCAACGGCAGCCTTTTGCGTTATTAGCTTAGGCGCCTGTGCGACCAACAACGGTGGTACATCAACACCAAATACCAGCGGCGGGTATACGTTTGCGGATACGATTCAATGGGACGCAGAATATGACGTCGTCGTCGCCGGCTTCGGTGCGTCCGGAGCCGTCACTGCCAAGACGGCTGCTGAGAATGGAGCATCAGTCCTGATTGTCGAAAAATGCAGTGAAGGGGAAGCTGGGGGCAACTCGAAGGTAGCCGGTCAGCTGTTTGCCTATGGCAACGGCAATGTTGAAGAAACAAAGAAGTATTATCAGGCTTTGGCGGGTGATACGGAAGTTCCGGAAGCCATGCTGGACACCATCGTCAACGGGGTTGCCCATATGGCAGAAACCTTAGTTAATGACTTCGGTTTAAACAAAGAGGATTTTGTTGATTGGACAGGCTATCCAGTCATCGGCGTTATGTCTCCGGAATATCCTGAATTTGAAGGTTCAGATTCTGTCGGATTGTGGACAACCCACATGGGAACGAGTGATTCTCACTTATATCAGATTCTGAAAGAACAAGTTATCAAAAACTCCGATAAAATTGACGTCTGGTTTGAAACACCCGCAACCGAACTGATTCAGGATCCAATGTCGGGTGCAGTCATCGGAATTAAAGCAACACGCGGCAATCAAGTAAGCAATATCCGTGCACTCAACGGTGTTGTCTTATGTACTGGTGGTTTTGAGGACAACCAGGAAATGGTTCAAGACTATATTGGTCTGACTGACTACGCTCCAATCGGCGGCTTATACAACACCGGTGATGGAATCAAGATGGCGCAGGCTGTCGGTGCTGATCTGTGGCATATGCATGTCTATGAAGGCGGCTTCGGTTTGGGCGGCGTTTCCTTCTATGTTGAAGAGGGTCAGCGCGCGTCTCAGATTCAGGTTTTAAGTCAGGGACCGCTGAACACTGGAGCCTTGGTTCTGTTAGGCATGGATGGAGATCGGTTCGTCAACGAATCTGTGCCTGTCCGTCATGGTCATATGTATATGAATGGTACCTGGCATAATCCAATTTACCCGGATAAAATGTGGACTGTTTATGATCAGACACAGGCCGATCTGATTAGCGAAGCCCAAGCGATTCCTGAAGCTTTCCGTTCCCAGGTTGTTGAAGCCTCTTCCTTGGAAGAACTGGCTGAAAAGACAGGCATGAAGCTGGATCAGCTCAAGGCTACCATAACGAACTTTAACGATTATGCAAAACAGGGTACAGATGAACAATATCATCGTGAAGCAGAAACGATGCGTCCATTTGATGGAACAAAGTATTATGCATTCCCAGTTAAAGCCGAAATCCTAAATACACAGGGTGGTCCAAAGCGGAATGAGAACGCTGAAATCCTGCATGTCAACGGTAATCCAATTCCGCATTTGTACTCTGCAGGTGAAATGGGGGGTATTACTTCTGAGCATTATCAGGGTGGAACAAATCTGGCTGAATGCATTATCTTCGGACAGATTGCCGGTAAAAACGCGGCTGCGGCGAAGGAAGCCTTGCCAGAATACACGCTGGCCCCTCAAGTAGAATCTACCCCGACAAAATTAGGTGAAGTCACTGATTTGAATAAAGAAACCAACTATGAAACCGCGGCGAATGAATATATCGGTGAAGGTACTGGTATGGGAGGCAAGCTTGTTGTTAAAGTGACAATGGATGGCGATAAGATCGCAAATGTTGAGATTCTTGAACATTCTGAATCTGAAACCATTTCTGATCCAGCAATTGAACAGCTGCCAAAAGCCATTATGGAAGCAAATGGAACCGAAGTCGATACAATTTCAGGCGCTACCGTCACTTCTAAAGCGATTATTGAAGCGGTCAACCAAGCATTAGCCCAAGTCAAATAAAGTTCCATATTCAATATGGATATTAAAATAAAAACAGCGGTCACACGCTGTTTTTTTAACGATTGAGCCTTATAATTGCAATGCTTTTAGACTTTTAGCATTCTTTTTGGACCCGCTCGATTCAGACCGTTGAAGTCTTTCCAGTTAATTTTTATGAGCTGGTTTCAATGGAACTCATTAGGCTTTTTAAGCCTGACCTATTCCCTTCCTGATTCAAGATAATCCAGACAATCATCAACGGTATCAAACAGCCGATTGGCTGCCGCTTTGGCCGCCTCCACCCCTGAACTCATCGCAAAGCCGTTCAGTCCTTCAATCATCGGCAGATCGTTGTAATCATCGCCGATCACATAGACTTCATCGGCGTTCAGCCAGGCTGCCGCCTGTTCCACACCGGTCTGTTTTGAAACACCGCGAGCGACGATATCCAGGGTTCCGCGATTGAGGTAGCTTTCCACAATATCGCCAAATTGTTCCTGAATCTCTGCCTGAATTTGCGCCATCCGGTGCCGGTCCTCGATCCAGGCCGCCATCGAAATCAGCCGGCCCGCAGCTAAGACCTCCGCCTCGCTCTGCACCGTTTTGAAAAACAACTCGCGCCGCTGCAAGGAACGCGCACTTTGATGAATATGTTCATTGATATGATAACCGCTGGCCTCACCATTGCAGAAGGTAAACGATTCAAAATCAGACTGCTTCAAATATGCGATCAGCGCGCATCCCCGCTCAAAGGGAATCCACTTTGCTTCGATAATGTTCTTATCCCGATCCGCAATCATCGCTCCATTGGAACAGATAAAGACATCCGGATACACTTGGTTGCGGTGGGCTTCATCATAGATTAAATTAAGGGCCCGGCCTGTCACAATGCCGAAACAATGTCCATGCTTTTGAAACTGCGCGACGCGCGCGGCTGTTGCGGGATCGACCTGCGGCGCTAACCGCAGCGTTCCATCATAATCGGATGCCAAAAACTTCATTCCCTTTCCTCCCTTGTTTTCTAATTTCTGTTTCCATGAATCTTTCTTAAAAATATTTACTTCTTTTTTTGGACTTAAGCGTGTTTCTCAATCCAATCCTCAAGCAAGGCAATCATGTTTGAGGTGTTGCTGACAAGAGGTTTGCAAACAAAGGTTTCAGCTTGCTTTAACACTTCATCCAGCCGGTCAAAATCATGCAGGGCTAAAAGATATCCCTGCTTCTCAAAGCTGGATACAATCTCCGTCTGATGATCATTGTGATGTTCATGGTACTGAGCCAGCCGCGGCGCCGCAATGATCGTCTTGCCCAGACGCAGGCCGGCCATGATTGTCCCGACTCCGCCATGGGTGATCAACAGATCGCATTGCGAAAGCAGCTGGTCAAATTGTTCCATGGGAATCAAATCAAAAAGTTTCATTTTTTTTGAGGTGAAGGCTGTGCAGCCGGCCTGGACAATGACCTCATCGGTGATCGTGCCGTTTTCCAGCTGTTTTTCTATCGCTTCCAGCAAGCGCGGGAAGGCTTTGTCCTGTGTACCTAACGTTACTAAAATCATCAGAAGATCCAACCTCCCATCACAGCATTCGGATACAATTCAAGCATCGATTCCCATTGAACAATAAACAGATCGGCAATCGGATAAACCAGCTTGCCGGCTTCAGTCTGGGTCGTGGAATTGGCAAAGGTTTCAATCCAGATCACTTTCTTTTTGAAGAAATGCGCGATAAAGCACATCGGAACCGCAGTGTGCGTCCCGGTTGTGATCACAACATCAGGCCGGATTTTAACAAACAGACAGAAGCTTTTGATAATATTCCACGCAAAAATGAATAGATAAGACAAAAGATGCTGCTTTGTCCCATAGGTCAGATAATGCATTTTTTTCCCATATTTTTCTTTTAAAGACGCGTTCGATTTCGTTTTTTCCGTAACCAACGAAGCGTCAAAACGTTGAAACAGCGGATTAAGCTGCAGCAGCTCGGTTAAATGACCGCCGGTTGAAGAAATAAACATGACTCTTTTCATGGTATCACCTGCACAAATAAAATAAAGAGTGGAGTTCCACTCTTTATTTTACATTATTTTAAGCTGTTTTTCACTAATTCTGTAACTTCTTTAATATTGCTGCACTGCAATGCTTTTTCCGCCATGACTTCCATTTCCTGTTTGGATAAGGAACGGATCATCTTGCGGGTCCGCAGAATGCTGGAAGCCGACATGGAGAATTCATCCAGGCCCAGGCCTAACAGTACCGGTGCTGCCAGTTCATCGCCGGCCATTTCACCGCACATGCCAACCCATTTGCCTTCCTTATGTGCCCCGTCAATCGTCATCTTAACCAGACGCAGGATGGATGGATTCAATGGCTGATACAGATAGGAAACTTTTTCCGACATTCTGTCAGCCGCCATTGAATACTGGATTAAATCGTTGGTACCAATGGAGAAGAAATCCGCTTCTTTCGCAAACTGATCTGCCAAAACGGCAGCGGCCGGAATTTCAACCATCATGCCCACTTCGATATGATCGGAAACGGCAACGCCTTCACTGATCAGCTTCGCCTTTTCTTCTTCAAACAGCGCTTTAGCCTGACGGAATTCATCCAGCGTGGCAATCATCGGGAACATGATGCACAGCTTGCCGTAAACGGAAGCCCGGATCAATGCGCGCAGCTGTGTTCTGAAGATATCCGTTCTGTCCAGACACAGACGAATTGCACGATATCCCAAGAACGGATTCATTTCTTCCGGGAATGTGAAGTACGGCAGTTTCTTATCGCCGCCGATATCCAAGGTCCGGACAACGACTTTCTTGCCGCCCATGCCTTCCAGAACTGTTTTATAGGCCTCAAACTGTTCGTCTTCACTTGGGAAGTCCAGTTCGCTGTCCATATATAAGAACTCCGTACGGTACAGACCTACGCCTTCACCACCATTGTTCAGAACACCTTCAACATCCTTCGGCGTACCGATATTGCCCGCCAATTCAACTTCATGACCATCGGTTGTCACGCTCTTTGCATCTTTCAGGACCTTCAGCGCTTCTTTTTCCGCTTTAAATGCTTCGGCTTTTGCTTCGTATTCCTTTACCTGCTCCGGCGTTGGATTCAGGATAACCTGACCCTCAACGGCATCCAGAATCAAAAGATCGCCCTGATCAGCCTGTTCCATGATGCCGGCACAGCCGACCACCGCAGGGATTTCCAAGCTTCTTGCCATAATCGCGGAATGGGATGTCCGTCCGCCTGTCGCTGTGGCAAAGCCCAGCGTATACTGTTTATTCAGCTGCGCTGTATCTGATGGTGTTAAATCTTCCGCAACAATGACAACTTCCTCATTAATGGCTGTCAGATCTGGAATAACAGCACCGACGATGTTGCATTTCAGACGGAAAGTAACATCTTTGACATCAGCAGCTCTTTCTTTAAAATAATCATTGTCCATCGACTCAAACATGGAAATCATCATGTTGGCAACTGTTTCTGTTGCAAACTCCGCGTTGCAGCTTTCATTCTTGATCATTTCTTCGATCTGTCCGGACAGTTCCGGATCGTTCGCCATCATCAGATGAGCGTCGAAAATCGCCAACTCTTCCTCTGAAAGTTTGCCTTCCGCTTTCGCTTTTACCGCTTCAATATCCGCCTGTGTCTTAACCAGTGCTGCCTGGAACTTGGCTACTTCTGCCGCACTGTCACATTCTTTCTTTTCGATATTCAAGACCGGCTGTTGGAGCTTGTACACTTTTGCGATAGCGATTCCTGACGATGCTGCGATACCTTTTAACATACTACTTCCTCCTAATTTGATATCTCTTGCGACAAATCCAGCACATCCTGAACGGTACTCAGTTTCAGCATGGCTTCATCCTCAAAGGTCAGGTTCATTTTTTCCTCGAAATTTAAGAGAATTTCCACCAGATCCACGGAATCAATGCCCAGCTCTCTGAGGTTCGTCCGGGGTGTAATTTCGACTTCGTCTTTGACTTTTTCAGCCAGCAAGGACCTCAATAACTCAAACGTTTCCATCTTTCCACCTCTACAAGAAATGATATCATTTTTTACACGTTCAGGCAATCAATAAATTCATGGATCGCCCGCTGGCGAAGCCGATAAAATGTGCTTTTTGTATAGTAATTATAGAACCATCCGTCAGCGCTTTCATCCAAAAATTCCCGGACGATGATTTCCCTGTACATCTCCGGCAAAGCCTCCAAGGCACTTTCGTACAGCGCAACCGTCAGCTCATCGCACTGCTGCTCCTCGCTCGCCTCCAACTTCCGCTCTTTCATTAAATGCCGATGCAGCTTCAGCCGCTGAGACGACTTGCGGTAGCATTGTGTAAGATACCGAATGATCCCCTCCTGTTCGCGGTTTTTCAGTAATTTGTTCATGATCTAGTCCTCCTCTCCTTTTTTTGCCTTCTATTATACTTATTGCGCAAATTCCCGAAATTCCCCGTTTTTTCTCGCTTATCGTAAATTTTTTTATTTCTTTCCCGCTTTTTAACTTCTTTTCCGCAAAAATCACTTAAAAATCAAGTTTTTACGCTTAGGTAAGCTTTGCAAATGGGTTTCATCGTGACAATTATTCCCGTTTCGATTACAATAATGACGGAGGTTCTCTATGAATAAAACAACAATACCCTTTCCTAAAATCCTGATATCGTTAGTCATTTATTTCGTCCTGCCGCTGAGCGCAGTCTGGCTGAACCGTTTTGTCGATTCACTGACGATTACATACACTTTAATTTACAGTACAACCGCGCTGATTCTGGTAAGCATCAACTGGAATGTATTCAGTCTGCATCTGCAGCGTTTTTCTCAAAACATTAAGGACTGTCTGTTATTTACGCTGATCTGCCTGATTGCCATCATCGTTCTGCAGCTGGGTTATCATTATATCCTGCAGCCCGGCGGCATGATCGTTGAACGTGAAATTCTGCTTCATTACACCTTTTTTATTCCGGCGATGGTGCTGGCCTATTCTCTCTGTTATGCCGTCAGCTTCACCCTGGCGTTTAAAATTTTTGTTGACCGGATTCACTTGCAGGTCAATGAGTCGATGACAATTTTGATATCCGGATTTCTGTTCGGATTTCTGTGTACCGTCGGCCTGCTTCCAAGCACCTTCGATCAGTTTCTGCGGCTGTTCGGATATTTCTTTTTGACTTCGACCTTAGCTTCCTATGCCTATAATCAAACCCATTCCATCATTCCGATGACCTTGGCTTATTCCCTTGTTTTATTGGGAAACATTCTGTTGATTTTGATCTAACCGAACAGTCTTTTCAAAGCAGCGGACTTTGCCGCTGTTTTTTTGTTGAACCTGTGCGGAAAGTGCGTGCAGAAGCCTCAATAGAAACTTGGTGAATTGTTAGGAATTCACCCTTTTCAAAGAAAATTTGCTATAATGAAAACAGCACTCCTTTGATGACTGGAGGGATTGAACATGACAGCATCCTCTTTCAGCAGCGTTCCCGATTCGGCATTCTCCATCTTTGATGCAGAAAGCGCAGATTTGATCACGTTTCTGCAGACAGACGATGGGAAAACAAAGATCGAAGCCCTCAATCGAATTCTGCAGCCGCTGAATCTCAATGAAATTACACTGTACCGCACGCTTTCTTCCGAATGGGAGAGCTGGTCATTGTCCGATACCAAGCTCATCGGTCCTTCATCGGATTCTTCGCAGAGGATCGATGAGATTCTGACAGCTTTGACAAAGGATGATTTTTACATCAGTCCGCACGAACTTTGGATTCGGATTGAGGCTCAGCCCTGGACCCTGCTTCATCTGGGCCATCGTCAAAAGGCTTGGCAGGAGAATGAATTGATGCTGATCCGCCAGCTGCAGCAGTTCACGGCCGCTCATCGCCGCTGTCTGAGCAGCCATCAAAACGAGATCCAGTTTTTCCATGAGATTATGGATCAGATTCCGACCCATCTCTGGATTTCCGACGCTCAGACTCATGAAATATTATTCATGAACCAGGCGATGAAAGATGACTTTCAGCTGGATGCACCGGAAGGACAGCCATGCTGGAAAGTTCTGCAGCGAGACCGGCAGGGGCCCTGCCGAATCTGTCCGCTGCCCGATCTGTTGACTAAGACTGAAAAGGGTCTGCCGCACAAGCATTGGGATCACAGAAACACGCTGAATCAGCGGATATACCGCAACCATGATTCGCTGATCCATTGGACGGATGGGCGGCTTGTTCATTTTCAGCATGCGATTGACGTTACCGAATCGCATCGCCTGCGTTTTGATGCGGATACGGATGAACTGACGGCAATTCCCAACCGGCGGGCGGGTCTGCGCCGGCTGGAAGAGCTGCTTGAACAGGTTGGACAGGGAAAGCTCGGCATAACGGCGGCAATGCTGGACATTGATCAGCTGAAAGTCGTCAATGATCAATTTGGTCATCAGGAGGGCGATCTCCTCATCTGCCGGATCAGTAAAACAGTTTCCCAGCAGCTTCAGCAGGAGGATCTGTTCTTCCGTTTAAGCGGCGATGAGTTTATCGTTGTTTTCGCAGAAAAACGATTTCAAGAAGCTGAGGCTGTCCTGAATCAGGCTCAGCGGCAGCTTCAGATATGGTCAAAGAACGAGCGCAAAGCCTATCGCTGTAATTTCTGCTACGGATTAATTTCACTGCCGGCAAACACGCAGCTTTCCAGCAGCACCCTGCTGTCGCAGATTGATGATGCGATGTATTCTCAAAAACGGCTGCTGCACATTCAGCTCAAGGATTCAGAAAAAGCGCAGATGCAGCTGAATGATTACCGCGGTGAAGTGGTATTCAGCTATGATTCAGCTTATCTGTACGACGCACTGGTGGAAAGTACCGATGATTATATCTTCATCAACAACATGCGGGATGATGTTTTCCGCTATCCCCAGGCTATGGTGGAAGAATTCGGCCTGCCCGGTCAAATTGTCCGCAACGCGGCGGCGATCTGGGGAGAGAAAGTCCATCCGGATGATAAAGCGGCTTTCCTGGAAGCCAATCAAATCATTCTTGACGGCCGTGCGACTTCGCACAACGTTGAATATCGAGCGCTGAATCAGCGGGGAGAATGGGTATGGGTACGCTGCCGCGGCAAAGTGGTTTTTGCAAGCAACGGCAGTCCTGTGCTGTTTGCCGGATTCATTTCTAATTTAAGCCGCAAAAATAAAACCGACCGGATTACCGGGCTTTTCAATAAAATGGTATACAGCGAGGAAGCTCAGCGTTTGTTAAGCCATCGAGCGGATACGCCTTTGACGATCATGCAGCTGGGTCTGGATGACTTCAAACACATCAACGACTTCTATGACCGCAGCTTTGGCGATGAAATCCTGCGGATCAGCGCGCAGCGAATCATGAGTCTGCTTCCGGAAAACGCCGAGGTGTATCGGCTGGACGGCGATGAATTCGGCATTTTGATCAGCGGGGCTCAGCCCCAGGAACTCTTGGGAATTTACACCAAACTGCAGACCGCGTTTGATCAGCAGATGATCTATGAAGGCAGGCGCTATTATTGTACGTTGTCCTGCGGCTGCGCTACTTATCCACAGGACGCTGAAAACTTTCTGGAACTCGTCAAAGCTGCCGGCTACGCTTTAGAACAAGCCAAACTGAACGGGAAAAACCGAATTGAATTTTTCACCCGTCAAATTCTGGCCCGAAAAATCCGTTCTCTGGGTATTATTGAAAAAATGCGGGAATCCATCGTTCAGAATTATGCCGGCTTCTTCTTGATGTATCAGCCGCAGGTCAGCGTCACCACCGGACAATGGACGGGGTTGGAGGCTCTGGCACGATGGAATAAGGAGCCCTATGGTCTGGTTCCACCCAACGAATTCATTCCGCTGTTGGAAGAGAGCGGTATGATCAGTCAGGTTGGCCGCTGGATTTTCTTTCAGGCCTGCCAGAAATGTGCCGATTGGTCGGCCTTGGCGCCAACCCTGACGATGAGCATCAATCTTTCCTATATGCAGCTGATGGAACCTGGATTTATTGATTATATGCAGCAAACCCTCGCAAAGACGCAGGCAGATCCCCGCCGCATCATCGTGGAAATGACGGAATCTGTCATCGCCTCCCGAGCTCATTCGCTTGAGCATTTATTCCAACGGATTCATGATCTGGGTCTGCGGATTGCCATGGATGATTTTGGAACAGGTTATTCCAGCTTAGAAATGTTAAAGAAAATGCCGGCGGATATCGTAAAAATAGACCGGGCTTTCGTCCATGGCGTCAACGCCAGTAATTTTGATGAATCGTTCATTCAGTTTATCGTGGCCATCTGCCATAAAGTGAATATCGAAGTTTGTGCCGAAGGTGTGGAAACCGAGGCAGAGTTCCAGATCCTATACCCAATGAATGTCGACATGATTCAAGGGTATTATTTTGGAAAACCGATGGAGGAAGAAGCGATTGAGCGCCATCTGCGGACCATGAGGCAAAAAGCATCGGCGCAGGAATCGTCCGTTACGGAATAAGTTCAGTCTGATCAGACGATCGTGGCTGCCTTGAATCCTGGATTTGTCCAGCCTTGTGAAATGTCCATCCAAATGAAAACAGGGAAAACTCCCTGCTTTTTTTATCCCTCTTCGTTTTCTAACTTCGTTTTACAAACGTCCCTGGCGAAAATGCTCGATCATTTGATGACCAATGCTGAAAGGATCGGGATTCACTGAAATTTCATCCGGCGACATCCAGCGGGCAGCGGCAATTTCCTCCGCCTGAAGCGTAAACTGCGGACTTCCCTCCAATTCACCGACAAAGGCCATCATCTGAGTTGAGGAAAAGGCCCAGGGCTGCGATCCGTAATATCGCAGATGCTTCACCCGCAGACCGACTTCCTCTGCGATTTCCCGCGCAGCAGCTTGTTCCAATGTTTCACCGATTTCAACATATCCCGCTATCAAAGCCATTCTGCGCCCCGTTGAATGACCCTGAACAACGAGCAGCTTATTTTGATGTCTGTCGATCAGAGCCGTGATCACACAGGGCGCAATCTGCGGATATTCGATCCTTCCGCAATGCGGACAGACACGTGCCCGTTCACGCTTACTGTCCTGCAAAGGCTGACCGCAGACACCGCAAAAGCGATGGCTTTGACGCCAGCACTGCAGCTGAACGGCAGTGATGCCGGCCATGGCCAGATAATTGGGCTTCAGCTGACGAAACTGAGAGATGGGAAACCAATGCAAAAAAGGAAAATCAATCGGCTTTTCATAGAGAAAATAGGCCTCCTCGTCAATTTTGAATAAAAAGATCAAAGTCTCTGTCTCAGCTGATGATAACATCAGCTCAGCAAGGCGGGGAAAATCAAGTCCGTCCCTTCCCGTCATCATCGCAGCCTGATCTTCTTTCAGCATGAAGATTCGATCATTGGACTGGGGAACATGCGGTTCAAATTGATTGTAAAAGTGATGCGGATTTATTTCTTCGATCATAATAGCCTCCTGAATACCATCAGGATTATATCACATTCTGTCAGAAAATGAGGTTACCACCAGAAGAAGACGCGCGGCTGACGCAGCTGCAGCGTTCCAGGACTTGTTAAGTGCAGCGACAAACGAAGCTGTTCTGCTTCCTTTGGAATATCCAAACACTGATATTTCCATTGCCACTGCGGGGCTGCCGTCAGCTGAATTTGTTCTTCTTTAACGCTTGTTCCATCCTGTTTTTGATAGCGCAGCGAAAGGCTCACCGTTTTCCTTTGGCTTGCCCGCAGCCAAGCGCAAAGATGCAGCTCTGTGCGGTCTTTCACCCAGATCGGCAAAGCGTAATTCAGCTGCGTGATTTGGCGGCTGGACGTCTGCGTCATGACACAAACATGGTGACCTTGTGAAGAAGAAGGCTGCCAGCGTACATTTCCCTCGGAAGTAAAATACAACAGGGAATTTTCTGGCCCTGGACGAAACTGGGCATTGTGCAAATGATTCATAATGTACTCCTCCTTTAGAAATCCATGATTTCCTAAACCATCGTATGCCCTTCTCGTCTGTCCCTCTGAGTGATATGCCGTTTATCCAAAAGAAAAAGACCGCCGGCTGCGATCTTTTTCCATTCTACGTTCTTAAAGATCAATGACTTTAAGGCTTAATGTAGGCAAACCCAGCCTGCTGCTTCTGCGCCAGTTCAACGACGCCGGCAGGGACAACTGTGGTTTTCTCAATCAGGGTCTCCGGTGCGATCGACTGGGCACGCAGCGCATTCCTGCAGGCCGCAAACACAACACCCTCGGCTTTCGCCTGAGCCATGATAACACTGAGCGAATCCGCCAGCGCTGAGGGCAGATAAGCGCGGACTGCCGGACCATTAGCCAGCACTTCAATTTGATAAGTTTCCTTGTTTTGATGCAGCCAATCCAGCATATTGCGGACATTGCCCAACGCCATCGCCCAGTGCTCCATTTCATCAACGTGAAAAATTACGTTCATTTCTTCGCCTTCTTTCTGTGTCTTATTGTATCACAATTGGTATAAAACACAGTGAAGTTGCATCTTTTAGACCACTTTAAGCCTTGCAGTTTTTAATATGGGCTTTTAGTTTTTTCATTGCCCAATCATAATGACTGGATGTGCAGCTGATAAAATAAGAACCAAGTGTACTGCCTCCGACCCAGGAATAGCTGCCTTTGGCAAACAACTGTTCATTCGTTAACGATTCAGCCAGAGCGACCACTTCTTTATGCGACTGATCCAGCTGCAGCTTAGCCTGTTTTAGCGTCGTCGCCTGATGCTTTTTCCAAAATCCGACATTCATCACCCCATAGGTCTTCCAATTATAGGGTTCCGGAATAAACGGCTTCGGATCACCGCTTTGATTGGCGGCATACCAGTTCAGCAGAAGCTGATGCCATTCGTAAAGATGGATAAGCACATCTTTTAAGTTCTGATCCCGTTTCCAATGCGCTTCTTTTTTCTTCTCATCCAGTTCAAAATGAAAAGGCGTATTCAGCTCCGTTTCCGTCATCGTGCTGATCAGGTTCAGCAGTTTATCATAATTGGTATTCGCGGCGGCAATCAGATCTTGTTTTGTTGTTGGTCGGCTCATATCATTTCCTCATGCGTTCTGCCTGCAGAACGTCTTTCTTTTTATAAGTCTATCATACAAGTTAATACTTGACATCTGCATGTCAGATTTAATTAAAAATTATAAACTAATACTTCCTGCTTTCCTAAGAAAAAAAGGAATCCGCATCCGGTCTCCTTCTTTCTGTTCTTTGAAGATCTGTTCCCCATTTACAGATCACTGCCGCGACTGGCAATCACTTTTTGATACCAGTAAAAAGAATCTTTTCGATATCGGTTTTTTGAGCCATGACCCAGATCATCCTGATCGACATAAATAAAACCATAGCGTTTACTCATTTCAGCCGTTCCGGAGCTGACTAAATCAATCGGCCCCCACGGCAGATAAGCCAAGACCTTGACGCCATCCTGCAGCGCTTCTGCAACAGCCTGGATATGCTGACGCAGATAGTCAATCCGATAGTCGTCATGAACTGTCCCATCCGTAAAAATATCCTCATAACCGAATCCGTTTTCAGCAATCATGATGGGTTTCTGGTAACGATCCCAATACTGACTGATAGCGTTGTACATGCCCAAGGGATCAATCGTCCAACCCCACGCATTTGCTTTTAAATATGGATTTTCACTGATTGAGGCGGGATTCATCGTGTTCTTTTGGGAGTCCAGAGTCCGTGAATAGTAATATGAGAAAGCCAGAAAGTCCAATGTATTTTCTTTCAACAGAATCTTATCCGCTTCGGTAATTTCAACATGAATATCGTTTTCTTTGAAATATCTCAGCATGAAACCAGGATATTCCCCACGCAAAGGCACATCCGCATAAAAATATTGCATTCGATTTCGTTTCATCGTAAAGACGATATCTTCCGGCCGGCAGGTCATTGGATAATACGTACAATCTGCCAGCATAATTCCGATTTTAATCGCAGGGTTGATTTTTTTGGCATAAGCTTTAATCTGAGCGTCAATCAAAAATTGATGATGAATTGCAATGTACTGATCTTCCGTCAGATTCTTCGTTTGATCTCTTAAAATTCCTAAGGATTTAAAAGAACAGTATTGAATCAGATTGGTTTGATTAAAGGGTATCCAGTATTTAACCAAACTACCGTAACGATCCAGCAGCACGGTTGCATAGCGAACCATGAATTCGATCAGCTTGGGATTTTTAAAACCGCCGTATTCCGTCAGCAGAGGCAGCGGAATATCATAATGAAACATCGTCACAATCGGTTCCATTCCGGCTGCAATCACTTCCTGAATTACTTTGTCATAGAATTGCAGCCCTTTTTCATTGGGCTTAAGCTCATCCCCGCGAGGGAAAATCCGCGGCCAGGCGATCGAAAACCGAAAGCTGTTCATGCCCATCTCTTTTAATAAAGCAATATCTTCTTTATAGCGATGATAGAAATCATTGCCATATCGTTTCGGATAATACCCTTCCTGATCAGCAACCGCTGCGGCTAACGTCGCCAGAGTATGTTCATTCTCCACTAATTTTTTTCGATAATGCACCCGATCCAGTTTGGCATTGTATCGATGAATATCCGAAGTGGAAAGACCGCGGCCATCCACATCATAGGCTCCTTCCATTTGACACGCGGCTGTCGCCCCGCCCCAAAGGAAATTCGCCGGGAATTTGAATCTTTCTTTTTCCATTCTTTACCCTTTCCTTTTCACTTCGTTCTGATTCACAATCAATTCATATAACTCTATCAATCGTTTTATATTGTTGATTTCACACATCGTCGTCATTAAATGATCCTGAGCGTGGGTAAACAACAGGGAAGATTCATGGACAATGCCGCGTGCCTCTTCCTGGATCATCTGCGTCTGTGCCTGATGGGCTTTTAAGATTCCTTCGCGATCTGCTTGTTCCAGCTTGCGGTAAGCTTCCACAAATTTCTTTTCTTTAGCATATTGAAAAGCCTCATCTGCCATGGTTCTTGCGTTGCCGGAATGCAGAATAATCTGCATTGCCATCTGATTTAAGTCTATATCAGAAGATTCTAAACGTTCATCATCAGTATAAGTCATTTTGATATTCCTTTCTTTTTTTGAAGATGCCTTTAATCCAATTGATCCAACTGCAGTTCGTTTTGCTCCTCAGCAATTCTTTGTTTCTCATAAACCTTAAAGAACGGATACCAGGTTACCAGATAAAGGATAAACAAGACGACGTAAACAAGAACCGCACGCAAATCCTCCGTGATCATAACACTCGACAAAGGGGCAGGAATCTGTCCGACTTGAATCATTTTAGACGGTATATTCAGCAGACCACTGCGCATTGTAAACCAAACGACCAACGGGCCAGTAATCGAATTGATCCACATCGGCACCATCAGCAGTGGATTCATAACAATCGGCGCGCTGTACATAATAGGCTCATTAATATTGAATATCGAAGGCAAAATCGTCAACCTACCCACTGTCTTTAAGCTTTTTGATTTGGAGAAACACATCAGCAAATTCAAAGTCAAGGTCGCTCCCATTCCGCCCATCGTAATCAGACCGGCTGTGAATACCGCTTCATTGGTGGCGATGTTCATCGGTGCCAGACCCGCCTCCACCGCTGCGATATTAGCTGCAATGCCAGCCATAAAAATCGGGGTCTTTACACCATTCCACAGCCAGTGAGAAATGCCCAGGGTGTAGAAAAATGTCATTAAGAAAATTAACAGAACAAACCCCGTCAAAGTCTGGCCAAAATTCTGGATAGGGGAAAACAGCAGGAGAACCAAAGCAAACAGATCGATATTTAAATAAAAGGTCAGGAAGACAGTCAGTCCAATCGAGATGATAATCGGGATAATATTCTGAACCCATCCGATCACAAAATCCGGCAGACTTGAATTACTTAATAAGTTGAGTTTACCTACCAGATGGAAAAGAATGGATACCATATAGCCTGCAGCAATGCCTACAATGATTCCGGTTGGGCCAAAGCGATTAAATTCAACGGTGAACATCCCATTGGCATCCAATACCGGTTTAATAAACATAATGAAAACTGAGATGGCGGTTAAACCGGCGTTGATCGTATATTGTGTATGACCTAATTTTTCCATCATTTGATTAGCGACCATAAAGGCTGTCAGTAACCCCAGCATGCCGAAAGAGAAGTTGATGATCCGAATAAAGTTGGGTAAAGCCGGAATATATGAACGCAGAACATTATACAGATGAATACAGGATCCCGTCAGAATAAAGGGGATAATCTTCTGCATTGAACTGGATAATGCAGCTACAACCGGTTTTTGCGAAAATTTATTCATTGTTGGTGTAAACGAATTTGTCAGCCAATTCATAAATCGTTTCATAAGTTATTCTTTCCTCCCTTACAGATCGGCTTGCGTTTGATGCTGGTATAATTCAACTGCCAGCTCGATGAGTTTTCCTCCATCCAAGCTGCCGTAGACTTTCTGGGGAATGACCCCAACCGCAACGTTATACGGCTTCGCTAATTCCGTGAATTTCGCTTTGAAATTTTCATAGTGCGGAGCCAATAACAGCACGTCAATTTTTGGTAGATACAGGACAGCTTCCGTTTCACTTTTAGCCTCAATTTTGATATCAAGACCTTTCTTCTTAGCCACTTTCCGTGCTCCCTGGGCTAAAAATCCGCTGGATAAACCGGCTCCGCAGCACAATAGAACTTGAATGGGTTTTGTGTTTTTTTCCATTGATATACTCCTTTCCTATCTCGCAAAATCATTATAATTTGTCTGTGAATTTGTCTCAACTTGACCTTTGCCCGCTGAAGTGCACAAGGATGACTCAAGTCAGAATACTTGCACGCTGCGGTGAAACCAGTTAGATTGAATAAGATTTTTATTTTCTATATAATAAGGCTAACGAACGGCGGTGAGACGATGGCGATGAATAAAAAAAAGACCCTGCTGCTTTATTTATGGGAGCGGAATTCCTTTTGTACAGCTTCAGAATTGGCGGATGTATTAGATGTTTCCATTCGCACTGTTAAAATGTACGTGAAAGAAATCAATACACTCGCACATCATAAAGTGATACTTTCATCCAATAAGGGATATACCGCGTTAAAAATCAACGATCTTGGTTTTCTCGATGAACCGCAAACACTGGCATTCAGTTATTCAGAACGTTCCATTTATATCATAAAAAAAATTCTGATTGAACATAAGCCGCTCAACACCTTTGATCTTTGCGATGAATTGTTTATCAGCTATTCAACTTTAAAAAGTGATCTGGCGAAAATGAACACGCTTTATCAAATCTTTCATATCCATTTTTCTACGCAAAATGATATTATTCAAATTAAAGGATCCGAAAAAGATAAACGGGCTTTATTATCCAGTATTATTCGCCAGGAAACCAATAATCGGATTCTCGATCTTGCCGCATTGAAAAAATCCTTCAATCCTACAGAAATTGAAAAAATATCGCAGATTCTCAATGATTTTTTCAAGAAGGACACCTTCAATCTTAATAATTTTTCATATACCAATCTGCTTTTACATTTTGCGATTCTGATTGAGCGCGTAAAAACAGGTCATTATTTATCTGAGATCCGTGAAATTATGATTAAGAATCCTGAAGAGCGGAACTTAGTCAATCAGCTTTCTGCCCGGATAGAGCATGATTTCAGCATTCAGTTGAACACTTACGAAAAAAATGAAATTTATATCTTCTTTAAAACAAATATCAATTATCTTATCGATTCCAACTATGCAAAGCTAAGAGAATTAATTGGTGAAGATTATCTCACTCAGATTGTTAAGATCCTTGAAGAAATATCGCAGCTTTATTCGATTGATCTGAATCATGAAAGTTTTATTATTCCCTTTGGTCTGCATATCAAATCGCTGATTACGCGGGCTTCCTTAGGCAAGTACAATCGCAATCCTCTATCGGAAAAAATAAAACAGGATTGTCCGATCATTTATGATATCGCTATTTTTATCGCTCTGCGTCTTTCGGAAATCTATCAAGTTGAAATCCCTGAAGATGAGATCGCCTTTATTTTTCTGCATGTCGGTACGGAAATTGACCGTCAGAATACCGAGAATGATAAACTCCATTGTATATTGCTTTGTTCAGATTACCTTGGTTTGGAAAAGAAAATTTATCATCAGCTCATGCAGGACTACGCCGATGAGATCCTCATTGAAACTATTGTTTCCAGTTATGAAGAATTAAAACAGCATCATTTTGATCTGTTAATCACATTCCTTGAGGATGAACGAAATTATGAATATCCGTTCCTTTTACTGCTTCCTTTCCAGCTTGACAAACAGAAAAACGAAATTCGCGAAAAAATTTATGAAATCCAGCAGGCCAAAAAGAAAGCTCTGATTTTTAATCACTTTGATCATTACTTTCATTCAGATTTATTCTTGGTTATGGAGGATGTTAGTCAGGATTATGTAATATCGACGCTCTGTGATCAGATGGAACGACTGGGCTTCATCGCCGCTTCATTTAAGACCTTTGTCAACGAACGGGAAAGAGCATCATCCACAGCCTTTGGCTGTATTGCAATTCCGCATTCAGTTCATATGGATGCCTATCAAACTAAAATCGGTGTTGCCGTGAGCCGCAGCGGCATTGTTTGGGGAAATAACGTCGTCAATATTATTTTGTTGATTGCGATCAACAAATATGATAAACAAGTTCTTTTAACTATCAATGAGTTTATTTTATCCATGTTTGAGAATCAGGAGATCCTCACCTTGGCAAAAAACACTTCCACTTTAGCTGAATTTAAAGACATTATACTGACTAACCTTTAAAATACGCTGTACCCGACGTCAATCAATTCAAACAGAATATACCTGTCTTCGATTCCTCATCCAGCATGGCCTAACAGAAAATGTCCCGGATTCCAGCTTTTAAACTTTAGCTGAAAAATACCAGGACATTTTTATATTGATCTTTATTTCTTAACCCTTCCAGTTTTTCGCAGCCAGTACAATCAGGTCTTTGGCCAGATCCAAACCGATGGAACTGTTGATCATCAGATCATAGGATTCACTGTCGCCCCATTTTTTATCCGTGTAATACTCATAATACGCCTTACGTTCTTTATCCGTCCGAAGGATCAAGGCCCGGATATCCCGTTCCTTGCGATTATAAAATGTCTTTACCCGCTGAATTCGATCCGGCAGTGGTGCGTTAATGAACACGCTGCAGATGTTTTGTCCATGCAGAACATAATCAGCACACCGCCCGACAATGACACAAGGCTGCACCGCCAGCTGCTGAATGATCTCGGATTGGGTCATAAATACCTGAACGTCAATCATCTGCGTCAAACTGAACAGCGGATTGCTCAGCACAGAACGCTTCATTTCCTCATTTTTGACAACCTCTTCAGAAAACCCCGTCTTCTCTGCGGTCATCGAAATCACTTCTTTGTCATAATACGGAATCTGCAGCGTTTCCGCTACTTGACGTGCAACATCACGCCCCGCTGAACCATATTGCCGACTCACTGTAATGATTGGTAATCCCATGTTTCTTCCCTCGCTTCTCCCTATCTTGATAATCTCATTGTAACAGGGCGGAAATGAATGTCAACTGAAAGAAAAGACCCGCTTTGCAGCAGGTCTTAATTGAGAATCTTTAAATGCACAGGGATTGGATCTAAACCGAATCCTGTGTTTTCGATTTGGCTTTCCCAGATGTGCGCCGCTTCGGCTTTTCATTTTTTTCCAATTCTGAACGGAAGTAATTCAAAATCTTTTCCAGACTTTCGATCATCACTTCTTCTTTTTCCAGATCCAGATCAGCAATGCAGCTGTCCACCATTTCTTCATGGAATTGATGATGAATCCGCAGCACTTCATTAGCCTTGCCGGACAGCAGAAGTCTGACTACCCGCTTGTCCTGCAAATCCTTGCATTTTATGATATACCCTTTACGGACCAGCGAATTCACAGCGACGCTCAAAGTCCCTGGGGTCACCATTTGCAGCCGGGCAACGTCACCTAATGTCTTGGTTTCACTTTTCTCAACATTTTCTAAAATATGAACTTCCGTCATTGAAAGCGTGACACCCTGATGTTTCATATACTGTTCTTCAATAAATAAAATATGGTTAAATACTTCAACCAGCAAACCATTGACTGTTTCGCGAACACGACTCATGATGCCACCCCCGTCGTGTCCATTGTAGCCTTTTCTTTCAGACTCTGTCAAGGTTTATCCGCGCTTTATTCCTGTTTGATCAATTGATTTCTAAGCTTTTGAATGATTCGTTTTTCTAACCTTGAGATATACGATTGGGATATGCCTAACTGATCCGCGATGTCCTTCTGCGTTAATTCTTCATGGTTAATGCCATACCGCATTTCCAGAATCATCCGCTCGTTGTCTTTCAATTTGCTCATGGCTTTCAACAGCTGCCGTTTATCTTCTTCCGCATAAAAGCTTTCTGCGACGATATCGCCTTCTGTTCCAAGAATATCGGATAACAACAGTTCATTGCCGTCATAATCGACATTCAGCGGTTCATCAAATGAAATCTCTGTTTTCCGACGGCTTTTCTTGCGCAAAAACATCAGAATTTCATTTTCAATGCAGCGCGAAGCATACGTCACTAATTTTATATTCTTATCCCGTTTGAATGTGTTCACGGCTTTGATCAGACCGATCGTCCCAATGCTGATCAGATCCTCCATAAAAATCGGATTCGTTTCATAGCGTTTGGCAATATAAACAACTAAGCGCAGATTATGCTCAATCAGTGTATCCCGGGCCTGCTGATCACCATTCTCCAAAGCAATCAGTGCCGCTTCCTCTTCATCGCGGGCAAGTGGATGCGGCAGGACGTCATTACCTTGAATAAAATAGACCAGACGGCTTCGCTTTCCGAACAGAAAAATCTTTAACTTCAATAACCAACGTTTCATTTCTATCCTTGACCTGTAAACAGCGTGACGTTAAGCAGAGCATCATAACCGCAGTCGTTCAGTGTTTCACTGAAGGCCAGCCAGACCGGCTGCGAACAACCACCCTGAATCTGCAGTGAAGCCGGAATGGCCACCACATCACGAACACCGGTAATGGTTTGAATAGGAAGTACACGAACCGGCTTCGTTGTCAGCTGACATTGGACTTCATGCGTGCAGAAAATAAGCGGCCGGCCTTCGATCACAGCACTGTTGCCGGAATCTAAGTAGCCGGATAAAGCTAGTTCACAATCCCCTGCCCGTAACGTGACCGGATACAAAAAAGCCGTTTCTGACAATCCGTGACCGATTTTCCGTTGAATCATGAAATCCCAAAGCAGTAAGATGCCGGCCGCCACCAGCCATTGCCAGCAAGAAGTGGGTAAAAATAGTTGAAAATGAACAAGGGATCCCTGCCATAATTTCATCAATCCAAATTCCAGCAGAAAACGCATACCCAAGGCAAAGACGGAGGCCTGTAAACCGAATGAAAAAACGGCTAAAACGCTGATCAATTCTATAATGGCACAAATCCAGATCGCTCCCTCAAACCAGCATATACAGGCCGTTAGGGGAGCCAGAGGACTCAGTATCAACAGCTTTTTTAACCGTACTGGCCGGCGGCAAAGCCAAGCTGAACTCAACCATACAGAACAGTTCAAAATCGTTCCCAATATTACGGTTACTTCCACATAACTGTTCACGCTTTTCTCCTTTCTCTACGTTCTATGATAGAAAAAGAGCTGAGCATTTTTTGTCGTTTTGCCCACCTGGTCTGTGAAAGTTCATTTCAGATAGTTCCGAATAATATATCAGAGATTTCTAGCGCGAACCTAAGGTAAACATAGAATCCCTGGGAGGTTCGCACCGGAAATATGTGAAAAATAAGGAAAGAGTTGCAAGTAGATTGGTTATTCGCTATTATAGAAGTAAGATAAGAATCACCTAAATATCTATTAGTTTCTTATTCGCTGCCGCATCGCTCACAGGCGGTGCGTGGATTGAAATGATAATCTTTTGCTCACTGCTCAAGTCCATGCCACGTCGCATCGCTCACAGGCGGTGCGTGGATTGAAATTATGTATTTCCGCAGCGCTTCCAGGTCTGGCTTTGTCGCATCGCTCACAGGCGGTGCGTGGATTGAAATAGACCACAAGTTGCGCTGTTGCGCTACCGTGGTTAAGTCGCATCGCTCACAGGCGGTGCGTGGATTGAAATCACATTACCATCTATTGAAATTCCCATAGTTTCAGTCGCATCGCTCACAGGCGGTGCGTGGATTGAAATCTGCAATGCGTCACTAGTAAATCCTGCTGATTCAGTCGCATCGCTCACAGGCGGTGCGTGGATTGAAATTCATATAAATCTCCTTTCTGAGGATATAGGATAGGTCGCATCGCTCACAGGCGGTGCGTGGATTGAAATGCGGTCACACCAACCTGTGACTCTAACGTATCGGGTCGCATCGCTCACAGACGGTGCGTGGATTGAAATCTCCACTACCTGTTTTTACGGCTGGAAGGCTCCGTCGCATCGCTCACAGGCGGTGCGTGGATTGAAATAGAATAAATCCCTTCCGCAGCTCATTCCGGCGATAGTCGCATCGCTCACAGGCGGTGCGTGGATTGAAATGGCTTTGACCTCGATCCCGATAAATCTGCCAGCTATGTCGCATCGCTCACACTACAAGGATAAAATATACAGAAAAAGAGGACTGATCATCCTCTTTTTCTGTTTGTATTTCAACACGCTGATTAAATATTTAAAAATGATAAATCTAGCTTAGTTATATAAACCTCCGTAAATGACATAGGCAGCACAATTAGAATCACACCTCTTGAATCAAAATGAATCTGTATTATCTTTTAATAGAACTTCCTTTCCCCATTTCGTGTTTTGTAATGCTTTAAATATCAGCCAGCCTAACATACCTCCTGCCACATTCATAATCAAATCATCAATATCTGCAGAACGGCCAATGAAATACTGCAAAACTTCTATGAATAAAGAACTTCCTGCAAGGCTTATCAGGCAGATTCCTGCTTTGCGGCATTGAGGTAAACATACAGGAATTAAAAAGCCCAGAGGAACAAACATTGCAATATTCAATAATAATTGCTCGATCATTCGCGCAAATCCCATTTGATAGGTTTCCTGTATCCAAACAAACGGAATAAAATTAACAAGATGTACAGGTGGAAGAAACGCATAAGGTCCAAACATGATAAGGTCAAGACCCACGGTTGCAAAAAATACCAAAAGTCCATAAGCGACTAGTCCCCAAACCATCAGTTTACGAATTTTTGTACGATCAGTACGCCTGCGATATCTGCGCGTGAAAAACCAGGCAGCTAAACAAGAGATCGGCACACCGATAATCGAAATTCCTATAACCATTCCCATATGCTTTATACCCCTTCAAATTAGAATCTTATTATACTCTCAAAACCAGACTTTAAAATGACTGCTATCCAAAGGATAAAGTGACAGTTCAGTCACACGAAAAAAAGAACGGCGTTAACCGTTCCTTGAAATTCAATTATTCGTCTTCCGTCTCCAAGAGGCCATAACCTCCGCTGTTACGTTTGTAGACGACCGCAATTCCGTCCGTTTCTTCATCCGTGTAGATAAAGAAGGAATGACCCAGCATTTCCATTCGCATAATTGCTTCTTCCAGATCCATACGCTGAGCTTTGACTGTTTTAGTTCTGACAGCGATATCTCCTTGATCCAACTTTACATTGTCCTGTTCAACAAAGCTGAGCGCCAGTTTTTCACGATGGCGGCGGGATAAGCGTGTTTTCTGGCGGCGAACCTGATCTTCTAACTTATCAATCGCCAGATCAATGGCCGCATATAAATCTTCATGTTCAACTTCTGTTCTCAAGATTCCTACTTTGGTAGGGATCGTGACTTCAATTTTCTGTGTGAGAGGATAAGTGCGTACAACAACACGGGCTCTTGTTTCCGGATCAATTAACAGATATTTGTCCAAGAAAGATAATTTCTTTTCAATTTTCTGTCTCATTCCTTCCGTGATGCTGACATTTTTTCCGACAATCTCAAATTTCATGGATAATTCCTCCTTTGATGTACTTTTAGTATAAGCTGTTCCAAAGAAAAAAATCAGTCTTTAAACGTCACTACTTTCGTGTTATACTGAAAGCGTAAGGGCTGATTTCTGTAAATCAGCCCCTTTTTCTTACATTTATGATTTTAAAACCTGGCGCAGAAGCTTTAAGACATTATCATAGCCAATCGCTTGGCACTCCATTTCTGAGAAGCCCTGCGTTTTTAGACCCTTGATCAGATTCTGCGCCTGAACGGCACTGGCAAGATCACTGCCCATGGATGTCGCATGATCTTCAAAGAAATCCATAAAATCAAATCCGACTGCAACATGCTCCATTCCGACTAAATCCGCAATATGACGGCCATGGGCAGCCAGATGCAGCGCATCCTGATTTTCAGGCTTGGCATCAATGAAATTCTTCGCTGCATTCAAACCGATCACACCACCCTTGGCGGCAATCGCCATGATCTGCTGATCAGTCAGGTTGCGGTGTACTTCGCAGAGCACACGGGTATTGGAATGAGTGGCGATCAGAGGACCGCGCACAATCTCAACCATATCCCAGAACGTTTTTTCATTTGTATGTGATACATCTAGGATCATTCCCAATTCATCCATCTTTCGGACAGCTTTGCGGCCTTCTTCGGTTAATCCGCGCGTCACAGTCCCTTTTACGCCGGTGGCCAGCGCATTTTCGTCATTCCAGCACAAGGAAGCAATGCGAACTCCCTGATCATACAGCCATTGAATTTTTTCTTCTGCCTGTTCCCGAATTCCGCACATGCCTTCTACAGTCATCACAACATGCGGTTTTCCGGTTTCTTCCAAATCCGCTTTGGATTTTACCCACGTAACGGCATCCAGATTTTCTTCAATTTCCTGACGGGTGGCTAAGACCATTTTCTGCATTCGCTCCCAGTCTTCTGATCCTTCAAAATAACTGGCAATGCCTACGCCAAGAACTTCACCCTGCAGTAACTTGGGCAGATGCTCCTCTTTCAATACGTGCATTTTTCCCTGTTCGTGCTTGCGCAGGATGTCCCAGCCGATATCGGCATGCAAATCAAAAATTCTCATTTTTTCCCCTTTCAAGCAGCGGATGCTGCTTCCTTTAACTGATGCTTGGCTTCCCATTCAATCAGTTTCTTTTTCAATCCTTCCATAACAATAAGCATGGAATAAGTATCCAGTCCACAGTATTGCAGCAAGTGATCACGAATAGCCTGATGGTCGGTTTCCGTGTTGTTCTGATCCAGATTGCGCCATTGAACCACGGCATCCATTCCCTGATGAATATCCAGCTTCTGATAGGTTAAATTCTCATCAAATAACGGCAGCAGGGTCTTTAACGAATAGTAGCCGCGCATCCGCGTATCGTAAAACAGGCCGGCCTGAAACGGAAAAGCTAAATCAACCATACGGGCATGGATTTTCATCAAGGGCTTTGCCCGATCCGGAAAACGAGCAGCCAGCTCCTGCAGCCGGATCTTCTCCGCTCCTTCGGCATTATAAGCGATCACGCTGCCTCTGGACGGCAGATCGTTTAACAATTTTTCAACAAAGTCTTTCCGACAGTCATGGACGCCGATAAATTCCCGATGAATCAAAGTCCCATCCGCTTCTAAAATATGCAGAGAATACTGAAATGGCAACACCTGATAGCTGCGCATTCCTTCATAGGGCGGCACAGCATACGTTTCCCATTCAAAATCCAGGAAGCAGTACGGATATTCCAAAGTACCTTCAAACCAGGTCTTCAAACCAAAGTAATCAAGGTAACAACCGCCGTTTTGAGCAGCCTTGATCTGGGCGAACTGCTGGCGGGTGCCTTCTAAGCGATCATAATCCGCATCCTGCAGTTTTAATCGGCCTTCCGCCGCCATCTGATTTTTATATTGAGATGAAACCAGGGTCAGAATTGAATCCGCCTCCAGCTCTTTTTCCGCTGCGAAACAGCGCTCATAATAAACGCATTTGTTGCGTCGGGTACAGCGATTGGTTTTTACCGACTCCGGTTCTCCCTGATTCAGCAGCTGATCCATTTGATCAAGAAGAAGCTGAACCTCAGTTTTTTGCTTTTCAATGGCGTCGGCAACTTTTCGAGCAGGGTTCCCTGAATCATTGTAAAAGCGATCAGAAATCAAAAAAAGCGCTTGCGGATCTAATTCTTTGCCTCGAATATAATCAGGATTGAGATGAATGATATAAAACTGAACGACAGAAATGCCCAACTTCTCCAACACCCAGTTGTTCAGCATATAGCTGAACGCTTCATCTTCTTTCGGCAGATGACCGCCGTAAAGAAAATAGACCTCCCACCCCGCGCTTCCGTGATGCAGAAATGGAATTTTAACGCGCAGCTGATTGTATTCAAAACGTGCTGAAACCAGCCACTCCTGCTGATTGAGAGCCGCCATCGCAAGTGAAGGATCATCACCGCGAATACCGCGAAAATGTTCGTTAATTTTTAATTTCTGGCAGGCTAAACCGGTCAGATCTTCATCCATTCTCACAAAAGGAGAAAAGGGCGGCGTCGGTTCTTTTTTTGACAGCCAGAAATATTTCGGACATCGTTTAAATTTTTTACAATCTGAAATATGAACCATGAATAATCACCTTTTTGATTATATCATTCCCCATCAGGCAATCCAAGAAAAGTTTTTGTCAGCAGTATCGCCAAACATGAAACGTCCAGAAGAAACATTCAGAATTCAGCCGCATTCACACTGACTTTTATGATTATTCCAGCTCATTCCTCAGCAGAATCAATCCATTGTCTGAAATAGTTTCGCAGTGCCGGATCACAGACATAGACAAAAGTACCCTTGATTGCCCGGGTTAACAAAACCTTATAAATATTGAGAATATAATGCTTCAGAATCTTTTCATCGTGAATCGAAGCTTTGCCAAATCGGTCAAAATAGTGCTCAGCGTGAACCACAATGCTCTGAGTTTGTTCATCATAGGCCAATTCCGGACCGATGATGACGCCGGCATAATTTAGATCATAGCCCTGTACCGTATGAATGCATCCCACCTCGTTGACAGCATTCTCAGAATTTACCCAGTCTTCATTGACTGAATTCCAAATGAAGCGGCTGGATTCAATCTCAATATCATATAGCTGTTCACTTCGGATTTGATCCAAAGCTTTGTTTTGGGTTTTCCATTTCCAGGCATAACCGGCGACCAGCCGGCATAGTCCAACTTCCCTTTCCTTCTCCTGCAGCGTTCGGACTAAATCCTGAATCTGATCAAACAGGAGAAATTCGTAATTTTTAAACTTCTTTTTCTTTGGATTTCCATATTCGTACAGAATATTTTCAACATAAGCAATATAATCCTGGCCGGCCGCTACCCGCATCTGGGATGTTAAGAAATACTCTTCCGTGTTTTCTTTTTGAACTAATCGCTGAAATACTCCATTGTCTATATCCGTGGGTTTCACCGTCTGCGTATCATCATAAAACAAGATCTGATAATCACTGCAGCAGCGAATCCAATCCCATTCATTTCCATCCTTGAGACCTAACTGCGCATTAATCCGCTCAAATACCTTGTGATGTCCCGGCATCAGATTCTTCTTTTGCCGCAGCCGATGAGCTTCATCTACGATAAGCACGTCATAATGTTCTTTGATCACATCCGAGGGACCGATAACCATGGAAGACCGAAGTCCCTGAACCTGCTTAAACACTTTTTTCAAGGTTTTGCGCAGTGAAGTCATAGGAACAACCAAGCCTATTTTTAAACTTTTAATATTTTTCAGATAATATAGGCTCTGAAATGAAAATTCATCTTCATCCGCTGTAAATTCATCCGCCGCCTCAGGTTGGGACGTCATCACATCTGTGATCAGTTTCATCAGATAAACGGCCAGCACAGTCTTTCCGGTTCCTGCTCCGCCATGAACCAGAAAAGCAGTTTCTTCATTGCGCTGAAGATGCTGCAAAAGTGAATCAAACAAACTCTCTGCCGTCTTGTACTGATCCTCCGTCAACGATTTATAAGGGGAATATTTAAATAAATCACTGTTTTCAATCTGAACATGATTATGCTTTGCAATCCCCTGTTTTATCAGCAGCTGCCAGATTTCTCTGAAGGTTTTCTCATAGACCTCTTTTTCATAATAGTTATAATTGCGGATTCCATTATTTCCATTCTGCAGTCTGAACTGACCGTCGGCTGAAAGATACTTGATCAGCGAAGCTTCGATATCCGTTGTTGCCGACTTATTAAACCGCTTATCAGTAATGACCCTCAGCTGATCCAGGCGCCTCCGGTCAGCATGATGGTAATGCTGCTGAATGCGATGGGCAATGTTGATCGTTTCTCCAACATAGGCCTCTTTACGGCCTGTCAGAATATAAACTGAAGGGTACTGAATTGCCTGCGTAATTCCTCTTGCCTTATTTACTGCCTGATCATCAAATGGAATTGTTTTTATTCTGACCATTCAAAATTCCTCCTACAGCTGATCGTATTTTGTACTTTTACCTCTGGCTTTCTCCACCGGGTATTTTTCACGGTTCTTTTCCAGCTTCTGCAAAATAATCGTTTCGGCATCCACGCCCAGCTTTGCGCTCATTAGCAGGCAATAGTTCATCACATCCGCCAGTTCCTCACAGACCTTTTGCTGATCAAACTCAGCATTCCATTGGAAACATTCCAGCAGTTCACCCGCTTCAATCGCAATTGACTTGGCCAGATTCTCCGGACTGTGAAATTGGTCCCAATCGCGTTCTTCATTAAATTTTATAATTTCTGCTAATGCTTTCTTCATACATCCACCTCATCCTTTCAAGTATATCACGGCTATCGTGAAAAGGGATATCCCTGATCCTTTTTCCCGGCAAAAAAGGCGCTTCTTCGCGCCTTTGTTCTTCCTTTGCTGGTTTAGGCTTCAATGCAGAACTTTCCGTCTTTGAAGAAAACAACTTCCGTTCCATCCGCATGAACACCCGTGATCTGCATATCGTCGCTGCCGAACATGAAATCCACATGGACCATTGAGAAATTACAGCCTTTGGCCTTCATTTCTTCTTCACTCATGTCCTGTGAGCCTTCCATATTCATTGGATATGCCCGGCCCAAAGCGAGATGACAGCTGGCATTTTCATCAAATAAGGTATTATAGAACAAAATTCCGGACTGGGAGATTGGGGTATCTACATCGATCAGCGCGACTTCACCAAGATAAGCACTGCCTTCATCGAATTCAATTAGGCTGGCCAAAGCGGCTTCTTCTTCCTCCGCATGCCAGCGCACAGCTTTACCCTGTTCAAATTCAATCCAGAAGTTCTGAATCAGCTTGCCCTGATAGCTCAGCGGCTTGGTTGCCTGAACGCGGCCCTGAACGCCCGTTCTTTTTGGCATTGTAAAATTTTCTTCAGTCGGCATATTGGGATTAAAGACAACACCATGCTGGGATTTTTCACAGCCGCCTTCCCAGATATGACCTTCCGCCAACTCCACAACCAGATCGGTTCCCTTTTGGTTTTTAAAATGCAGGGAAGCAAACTGCTGACGATTCAGCCAGTCATTGTGAGCGGACAGCTCCTGGTTGTGTTTTTCCCATAGAGCGATCGGATCCTGATCCTTTTGGATGCGCACGGAAGCCAGAATGGCGTTCCACAGTTTTTCCACGGCCGCTTCCGGCGTTTCGTCCGGAAAGACTTTCAGCGCCCATTCCGGATTCGGGATCGCGATGATCGACCACTGACCTTCATTAGCCATCGTGTAATTCTGAAACTTCTCCAGGGCTTTGCGTCGCGCCGCAACAACCTGCTGCACCTTTTGCTGATCGACGTCTTTCATTATTCCAGGAATGCTGGAGTCAATGTTCAAAATGCAGTAGCCGCGGTCAACAAATTCCTGTTCCCGTGCCACAAGCCAATCCGGCACACGCTGAAGCACCGCGGTATCCGCGTAATCATAATCGAGCTTTGTGAGCTGATCATCCTGCCACAGCACCACCACTTCGCCTGCACCTGCGCGATAGCCTTCTTCAACACACAGCCGGACAAACGGCGCTGAATCCACCTGCGCTTTAATCACCAGCAGCTGTCCTTTTTGGACATGAACGCCCAAGCGGACAGCCAGTTCAGCATACTGGCGCAGACATTTTTCTGAAATCAAGGTTATTCCTTCTTTCTGTTCTGTTAGTTTCCGTGAGAGATTGGCAACATTGCCGCACCGATAATTCCCGGTTCTTCCAGCTTGGCTGTTTCAAAGAGCGTATCCCGCATCGGGACATGCACAAGATTCTTGAAATTCGCAACAACTTTATCCATAAATACGTCTTTGGACTGCATCATGCCTCCGCCGATCACAAACATCCACGGATCTGCAATATGCGCGATGACTGAAAACATCACAGCCAAATCATAGGTCATATTATCCACAATCGATTGCGCCTGCGGATTGCCTTGTTTTGCCAGATCAAACACATCGCCGGCATGCCGAATCTGATCTCCGAAAAGCGCTTTGCCCTTACGGGTAATCGCCACACCGCTGGCTTCATTTTCCACAGCGCCGATATTCAAATGATTGACCTTTTCGCGGTTGCGGTCAATGATAATATTGGCGATTTCACCTGCGTGACCATGCTTGCCGCTGACAACTTTGCCATCGACGATCAAGGCGCCGCCGATACCGGTCGAAATCGTGACATAATAGACGACCGGCAAGCCCTTTCCAGCTCCGACTAACGCTTCCGCTAGTCCGGCAACATTGGCATCGTTGTCAACATAAGCCGGCATATTGAAGTTCTGCGTCAATTCCGCCGCAATCGGATATTGTTCAAAACCTGGCAGGTTGGTCGCCATCAGCATTTTTCCGTTGATTGTATCCACCGGCCCCGGCACCCCGACGCCAATCCCCTCACATTCAGTATACCCCGGAATTTCCCGGATCATTTCCATCATGTTGTCCATGACCTTCCGCGGTCCCTCCTGGGCCAGCGACGGACGTTTGACTTCTGCCAAAACAATTCCATCACGCGTAACTTTGGCAACGCGGACATTCGTTCCCCCTAAATCAATTCCTAAATATGTTTTCATACTCTAGGTCCTCCTTAGATTTAATTATAGCGAAAGCTGCAAGGGGTTACAACTAAAGACCGCATCGAAAAGTCAGGTTTTTCAGTGCGGCGCTGGAAGTCCAATAAACAAACCAATTTTTCCATACATAATCAATCATTCATTCACTGCTCAGTTTTAATCCTTCATAACAGGATTTCAGACAGCCATCAGTTTAGTGTTGATCAAGCTTTGTTTGAACGAACTTATCAATGTAGTCAACCGTTTGCATTTTTTCATTCAAATCATCCACAATGTCCTGAATTTTCACATCTCCTTTACCATTTCTCCAATAAAAAAAGCTGTTTTTCTTTCAAACGGAAGCGACGTGATTTCCGCTGCTCCTAAATGAAAATACAGCTCTTTTTTTGATTTTTTCCGGATTGATTTCCAGTTTCTTTCGATCTGACTAGATCGTGAGTTTCTGTCTTTCAAAATTTTCAGAAATCCTGCAGCGCTGCCGATCATAACTTAAACTTTCTTTTTGTCCTCACTCACAGATTTCAATTCTGACCTGATCGGCATCTTGGTTTTAAAACTGGTTTCACTTATTCTCAAACCTGATATTGATTTAACCTTGTTTATAAACAGGCCGATTCTCAGCATGATTAATATGTCGGCTCGGTTGCAATGAAAGCTGCAATGTCCTTGGTCACCTGCTCATCCACAATCGCCTTCTGCATATAGTAAGTATTCGGATTCGCATCAAAGTCACCCGGCATCATCAAATGAGATAACCCCGGATAACTGTGGAAAGTCCAATTTGATCGTTCGCCATATGCGGCCTTCCATGTTTCATATTCCTGCAGCGGAACCTGATAATCTTCTTCTCCCTGCAGTACCAGAACTGGTTTCGTTATCGCTTCTGCCGTTTTAACCGGATTATAAGCAAGCAGATCTTTCCAATAAGCCGGATAAGCTCCTGCGACTAATTCATCATCAGCTAACTGATCCAGCTGATTCAGCTTATCCAGCTCAGCCAACGCTGCATCAACCGCTGCTTTTTCCTGATCTGTATTCATAAACTGAGCTAAATGAGCATATTGAAATCGCATTAATGAGGCTAAATCCGTTACCGGTGCAGCCATCATAATATAACCGGCAGCCTGCGGTGTTTCCGCGGCGATACGGGGAATGCATAACCCACCTAAACTATGACCCAAGACATAGATTGCAGCGGAATCCACTTCTGGCTGCCCGGCCATGAATTCAACGATATCCACAGCATCCTGTACTGTTTCCTGATCCACCGTCAGCTGTATATCAGCGGCACAATCTGCGCCATAAACATAGGTACGCTTGTCATAACGAAGGGTTGCAATCCCCTGTTCAGCAAGCCGATAAGCGATATCCTTAAAAACGGTATTGCCGTAAATTGTTTCATTGCGGTCATTCGGCCCGGAACCGTGAACCAGAATGATGACCGGAACCGGCTGTTCCTTGTTGGGCAATGTCAGCGTCGCCGGCAGATCCTTTCCATCCCGCATCGTGATTGTCAATTCCTGTTCTCTCGCGCCTTCCGGCAATGTCAGGGCCGCAACATCGCTTGGTTCAACATATTCTGAGAAATTAACGCCTGCAATTTGATCCTGATCATTAAAGACAACATTAACACTTAAATTCTGATTTTCAAAAAGAACTGGTACCTGAACAATCTTGTAGGCACCCTGTTCGATCTCATTGGCTTTTTGAATTTCTTTCAGCGCCCCCAGCTGTTTCAATGAAGGTTCCAGAGAAGCCTGCAGCTGAACCGCAGCTTTCTGCATTTGTTCATCGTAGGCAAAACCTTTTAACAGCTTTTCAAAATCGCCGGCTCCCAAGGTTTCTACATACGCTTTCGCAATTTCTTCGCGGCTGCCTGTCACTTTATCCGTAACCTCCGTTCCTGGTTCGTCGGTTTGTTTCGGCTCCGATGCTTTTTGACATCCGCCCAGAACAACTGCCATCAACATGAACCCGATCATTCCTTTTTTAACTGCTTTGTTCATTTTATTTTTCCTTTCTGATCTCCATCAATTAGATGTTTATCTAATTGAATTATAGAATTCTCTTCCATCTTTGTCAATTCTTATTTTTCTTCTTTTCTATCTCGTTTTCTTTGTCATTCTGGCTGACTTTTTAAGGTTTCCCGCCTGACGTATCTATTTTCAATCAATCCCTCATATCAATTCAATTCCCCAAAACAAAAAACTCCGTCTGTAAATCAGACAGAGTGGTGTTGTCTATAATTTCGTTTTGATATTTTCAGCTAAGCTGTCACTTCTTCAGCATCGCAGGCATCAACGCCGATTAAATCATGATGCCGAGCCTTCGTTACTTTAACCCAGGCAAAGGTCCCCGGCTGATAGCTGCGGGAGCTTTTAAACTTGATCAGTCCGTCAATTCCGTCAGGCGCACTGTGGATGCCGCGGCCATGGTAATAGCCCGTTAGTCCATCCTGGTTCTCAATCAGAACTTCCAGTGTCTTGCCAATCAAGGCTTCACCATTCTCCTGCGCAATCTGATTTTGGACTGTCATTAACCGTTCCAACCGTTCATCCATGATTTCCTGGGAAATCTGACCTTCCATGGTATATGCTGGAGTATCCTCCTCATTGGAGAAAGTGAAAGCACCCAAACGATCCCAACGAACTTCCTGAATAAAATCAATCATTTTCTGGAAGTCTTCTTCTGTTTCCTGTGGGAAACCGACGATCATCGTTGTCCGCAGCACCGGCATTTCATAAGTTTCCCGAATCAGTTTCACTGTCCGCAGAATACTTTCCACGCTGCCGCGGCGATTCATCAGCTGCAGCATCTTATCGCTGCCATGCTGAACTGGAATATCGAAATAAGGAATCACTTTCTTCAGATCCTTAATGCCCGTAACAAATTCATCATCAATTTCATCCGGATACAAGTAAAGAACACGAATCCAATGCAGTCCTTCAATCGCATTCAGTTCCGTCAGCAGATCCCAAATCCGCCGCCGGCCGTAACAATCCGTGCCGTAGCGGGAGGTGTCCTGAGCAATTACGACGAGTTCTTTTACCCCTTCTGCCGCCAGCTGTTTTGCTTCCGCAACCAGATCTTCAATCGGGAAAGAAACGTATCCGCCTCGAATTCCCGGAATAGCGCAATATGAGCAGCGATTATCGCAGCCTTCGGCAATTTTCAGATAGGCTGTCCATGGCTTGGTCGAAACTAATCGAGTATTCTTGCCATACCCATCCAACACTTTTTCGCCTAAAACCTGCGTCAAAATCTGTCCCATCTTCGGATATTCACTGATCGTCAGGAAATAATCAACTTCCGGCATTTCCGCCTGCAGATCTGCTTTGTAGCGCTGTGCCAGACATCCGGCAACAATCAGCTTCCGGCAGTTTTCATTTTTATATTCCGCCATTTCCAGAATCGTGTTGATCGCTTCCTCCTTAGCGGGTTCAATAAAGCCGCAGGTATTCACGATAATCGCTTCCGCCTCATGAACATTATGAACAATTTCATGACCGGACTGCCGCAGCAGCCCCATCATGCGCTCGCTGTCAACCAAATTCTTGCAGCAGCCTAAAGATACAACTCCTATTTTCATATTCAATTCCTTTCTTTCTTTTTTATAATTTCTACATCGAGATCGCTGACATTCTGACTACTCCCATAGGCAAGCCTATGGGTTTTCTCCATTGAATTATAACATAAAAGCTTGAAATTGCCATTTCCAGATTGTACCCCACCCGCTGTTAAAGGTCTGTTTTCAACATTTCATGATCAAATGATAAAGTTCATTCTGCTGACTTGTCCAGGATAAACTATGCTACAATAAAGACAGAAATGGAGTGTGAATACCATGCAGATTCACCATAATAAACTGGTTCGCGACCGCATTCCGGACATCATTCGGACTGAGCACCGACACTGTCAAACCCGCACCTTAACTTCCTCAGCGTATTGCACAGCCCTCAAAGCCAAACTCGTTGAGGAAGCGATGGAAGTTCAGAATGCCGAAGACCGCAAGGCACTGACTGAGGAACTGGCCGATTTAAGCGAAGTCGTAGATGCGGTTATCCGGCATTTCGGCTTGAATGAAGTTGAGATCCAAACCGTCAAAAAACAAAAAGCGCATTCCCGCGGACGTTTTGAAGATCGAATATTCCTAGAATATGTTGAATCGGACGAAGGGGAATCAAACCAACTTTAGGTGAGGATGATTTCGCTGGTTAAATCCGTCATCCCCGCTTCAGAGCACAAAAAAACGGCCTTCATGCCGTTATTTTTAAATGGTCGGGATGACAGGATTTGAACCTGCGACCCCTTCGTCCCGAACGAAGTGCACTACCAAGCTGTGCTACATCCCGATACCTTTTATATTATAGTCCGATTTAAAATATTTGCAAGACTTTTTTCATCGCTGAGCTGATAAACACGAACAATTTTTGCACAGAAATACAAGGCAGCGGTAAGTACGCAAAAAGTTTTACTTCTGTCTGTTTCCGAACTTCTGACCAGACCCACAATTTTCGTTATATCAGATCTTTTAATTCTAACTGCGATATTGGGACTGCCATCTGGCCGATTGTCGTCTTTTCAAAGACGCCATGGCAGTCGGCTCCGGACGTGATCATTAATCCTCGGTCTTGACAATACTTCAGACAGGTTTGTGTCACAAAATGATCATGGGAAGGATACCAGCACTCAATTCCATCTAATCCCGTCTCCATGATCGTTGGCAAAATTTCCAACAAAGCCGATGAAGGAATCACTTTTCCCGGATGCGCCAAAATTGCCTTCCCTTTAGCCGCGTGAATCTGCCGAACGACTTCACTAACCGAAGGAAAACCGGCGCAGCTGTAATCATGATGATATCGAGCATAAACCGAGAATCCCTGCCTGTAGTTCGCAACGATTCCTTTGGCCGCGAAATAATGCAGAGCCTTCCAGCCGCCCCATTGTCGATCATAAGAAAATTGTTGGTATTCCTTCAAGCTTACCGATTCGCCTGCCTGTTCCATTTTTTCAATTAACAACGCATTGACACGTTCCAAACGACCGCAATTCGTTTCCACAAATTCATTGAACTGGCTGTTCTCTAAATCCATTCCGTACCCCAGAATATGAAAATTAATCCCCAGCTGCTGGGCGTCCAACTCCACGCCCGACAGACATTGAATCTTCCAGGCTTCGCATTTCCGCAGACATTCCCGGCTTCCTGAAAGCTGGTTATGATCCGTCACCGCAATCAGGCCGACCTGATTTAATTGTGCCTGATTCAGAATTTCATCAATGGTCATCGAACCATCTGAATACCAGGAATGAATATGTAAATCCGCGTTCATTGCCAAGCCCCCTTTTTCTTGTTTGCTGCCTAAAAAACAAGACTGGAAAATCACCTTTACTTGTTCTTTCCATTATAAGCGATGTCCATCTGGATGAACAGCCGAAGAAAACAAAAAAACAGCCGAAGCTGTTTCAATGTTTTGAGCTGAGATGCTGAATTAAAGCATCCATTGCCATAACATAACCATAATCGCCAAAGCCGCACAGCTGTCCAAGACAAGCCGGCGCCGTTTTGGATTCATGCCGGAAACGCTCACGGGCATGAACATTGGAAAAATGGACTTCAACCGCAGGAATCGGCGCAATACTTTTGATTGCGTCATGGAGGGCATAGCTGGTATGCGTATAAGCTCCCGGATTGATAATCAGACCATCCATGTTCTCAAAGTAACACCGTTGAATGGCGTTGATCATCTCACCTTCGATATTGCTTTGAACGACTTCAATCTCGATTTCACGCCGCTTGGCTTCTGCTTGGATCATCGCTGTGATCTCCGCATAATTCCGTGCGCCGTAAACACCTTGTTCGCGGATTCCGGTCATATTGATATTCGGACCATTGACAACTAAAAATTTCATTTTCTTTTCCTCACTTGTCAAAACATTTTCGCCGCTGTGTCGATTGACGGAACAGCCGCTTCATCTCATCTGTCTCTTCATTTTCCAGAACGCTGCGGAAATGCGCCAGCTCGGCGGCAAATTCATCAATTTCTCGAACCAGATTCTGCTTGTTCATCAAAAACAACTCAGTCCATAACGATTCGTTAATCTTGGCAATCCGTGTCAAATCCCGGAAAGAATCACCGGTATAGTCAACCAGATGCGTGTTGTCACTGGTGTTCATTAGGGTCACAGCGATGACATGCGTCAGCTGACTGAGAAAACCGATCATCTTATCATGTTCCGCCGGACTGAGCACAGCGATATTCCGAAAATTCAGAGCTTCAGCCAATGACCTAACCCAGGCAATTCCAGCTTCGGTATTCGCCGCAGTGGGAGTAATAATGAAGTTCGCCGGTTCAAAAATGGAGCAGTCGGCATACTGAACCCCGCTGACCTCCCGGCCAGCCATCGGATGACTAGCAATAAATTCCACATCCGGACGCAGCTTTTGCTGAACCTGAGTGACAATTTGTTCCTTGACGCCGGTCACATCTGTGATGCGGGTGTTGGGGGCAAAGCTGTCCTGATGTTGATCAATCCATTCCAAAAGCGCCTGTGGATACAGGCCGAACACGATGCTGTCCGCCTGAGCTACGAGTTTTTCATCAAAACCCACAGCGCCCTCATCAATCCAGCCTTGTTCTAAGGCATAAGCAATGCTTTCAGGATTGATATCCAGGGCGCTGACGTGATAGCCTTTGCGCTTTAACCCCTGAGCGTAGCTGCCGCCCAAAAGGCCTAAACCGATGATCAGAAAATGCGATTCCTCCTGCATGTTGTTAATTCTCCTTTATTTCAATACCCAGAGACCGTAAATCCGCAAAAAATCCAGGATACGATTTGGCAATGGCCTGTGCGCCTTCAATTGTAATCGGCCCCTCTGCCATTGTCGCACCAATAGCCAGTGCCATAACAATGCGATGATCCTGATGGCCGCTGACAGTAACGCCGCCCTGCCAAGGTGTAGGTCCTTCGATCCAGACTTCACTTTCTGTGGAATGAATCTGGACGCCCACTTTACGGAGCTCGGTTTCCATCGCTTCTATTCTATCACTTTCTTTATAGCGCAGGCGAGCCGCATTGATCATTTTTGTTTCACCCTGGGCAAAACTGGCCAAAACCATCAAAATCGGGCCGAGATCCGGACAGTTCTGCATATCGATGACCGAACCTTTTAACGCCGCAGGACGGAAAATAATTTCTTTTTCATTCACTTCCACGTTACCGCCCATGGCCCGAACGATGTCCAGAATCTGCCGATCGCCCTGGCGGGAATCCGGCCGCAGACCTAGGCAGCGAATCTCATGATTAATGCACCCCAGCGCCGCGTAAAAGCCAAGCTGGGAATAATCCGATTCCACCGTTGTTTCACAGGCGCGATAACGCTGACCGCCGGGAATCCGCAGCGTCAGTTCATCTTCAAAATAAGCATGAACGCCAAAATCCTCAAGCATCTGCAGTGTCAGCTCCACATAAGAGCGTGACTCAAACGGCGGTTCGATATGTAGCCGGGAATCTTCGCAGCAGCAGACTAAGGCAAACAACAAACCGGAAATAAACTGCGAGCTGATATCACCGCGCAGGGTAAACTCACCCGGCTGGAGCGCGCCTTCAATTTCAATTCGTTCTTCGGACTGCGAATAAACCAGCCCCTGAGCCTGAAACAGTTGTTCATAGACGGTCTGGGGACGCTTGAGCAGGCGATTCTGACCGGTAAAGCGCACGCGCTGGCCAGTCAGCGAAAAGATCGGAATGAAGAAGCGCAGGGTTGAGCCGGATTCCTTACAGAAGATTTCATCGGTCTTTAATTGATGAAAATCGGGAATTCCCCAAACCCGCACATCGCTGCCATCCAGTTCAATTCGTGCGCCCAGTTTGCGCATACCGTCAATCGTCGTCAAAATGTCATCGGAATAATCGACATGATGGATCAAGCTTTCCCCCTGAGCCAAAGCCGCGCAGATGATCGCCCGATGCGCCATGGATTTGCTTGGAGGAATCGAAACGGTTGGCTGAGTACAAATACCCGGAGTCATCGTTGCCTGCATTACAGAGATCTCCCTACCACCTGAGCAATCGCGCGGCCTTTTTCAATCAGCGAGGCAAACTTCGCCGGCTTCAATGACTGAGCGCCGTCGCTCCACGCGCATTCCGGGCAGGAATGGACTTCGATGATCAAACCATCCGCGCCCGCCGCGATCGCTGCCAGCGACATCGCTTCGACTAACTTCCAGTCCCCAGTCGCATGCGAAGGGTCAATGATGATCGGCAGATGTGTCCGTTCCTTGATGATCGGTACAACGCTCAGATCCAGCGTGTTGCGGGTGTATTTCTCAAAGGTCCGGATCCCGCGTTCGCACAGGATCACATTCTTGTTGCCGCCGGCCATGATGTATTCCGCCGCCATGATCCATTCCTCAATCGTGTTCGCCAACCCGCGCTTTAACAGCACCGGCTTATTGACTTTTCCCAATGCTTTTAACAGATCGAAGTTCTGCATGTTGCGCGCTCCGACCTGAATCAGATCGACATGCTCGACAAATTCATCAATCTTATCCGCGCTCATCAATTCACTGACAATCGGCAGACCGGTCTTTTCCCGCGCTTTGACCATCGCCAGAACACCTTCGGTGCCCATGCCCTGAAACGCATATGGGGAGGTTCTCGGCTTGTATGCCCCGCCCCGCAGCATCACGCCGCCGGCAGCCTTGACCTCTTGGGCGATATCGCAGATCATCGTTTCACCTTCAACCGAGCAGGGACCGCCGATCACCGCGATCTTTTCATGACCGCCGACCTTTACGCCGCTGACGTTAATAACGGAGTCTTTCGGATGGAACATCCGGTTAGCCAGCTTATATGGGGCGGCAATGCGCGTAACCTCTTCCACCCATTCATTTGCCATGATCCGCCGTTCATCCAGTTTCGCCGTATCACCGACTAAACCAAAAACATTGTAATTGGCACCGGAGATCATGTTGACCTGAACGCCTTGTTTTTCAAAGTTTTTTGATCAGTCGGTCAATTTCCGGCTGCGGTGTGTTCTTTTTTAATGTGATAATCATTTTTTCATTCCCCCTGTTGAATTTGTATTCTCATCAATAAAACCATCGTTCTCGATCTGCCAGCGGCGCCAGCATTCCTGAGCTGTCTGTTCAATGCTTCCGTTGTTGTCAATCTGTTGATCACAGGCACTCCGATACAGCTCAATCCGCTGATCGTATAACTGACGCAGTGCTTCACGGCTGGAGCTTAATGGGCGACTTGGATCGGTTTCCAGCTGATCCAGGCTGCGATCCAAGAAATACACTTTGCCGCTTTGGCGCAGCCGCCGAACATTTTCCCAATCTTTGACGATCCCGCCGCCGGTGGCGATAATCTGCCCACTCTGCAGCGTCACCTCAGCCAGGATCTCAACCTCAATCTGGCGGAAAGAGGCTTCGCCTTCCTGATCGAAAAACGCCCGAATCGGCATGCCGATTCGCTCAACAATCCGCTGATCAATATCGACAAGCGGACGGCCGCTGAGCTCCGCCAGTTTCCTGGCAATCGTACTCTTGCCGCAGCCCGGCATACCGATCAAAACAAGATTCATCTTTTCTCTGGCTAAATCCGCCGTCATTTTCAGGATCGCTTCCGAACTGACGGCTTTGCCGGTAAATGCCCGGATGGCTTCCGCCGCCTGCGCTGTCAGCATGCTCAACCCAGTCGCAGTTTTGCACCCTCGCTTCTGCGCCTCGACAATCAGGCGGGTGCGGTGCGGATTATAGATGACATCCGCCACGCTTTCCAACTGAGGAAAGTGATTCAGTTCTATCGGATTCCCTTCCTGATCTGGAAACATTCCTACCGGGCTGGTATTGACGATCACCTGAGCGTCGCTGTGCTGTCGATAGGCTTCTTCATAGGTTAAGGTCTGCGCTGATGGATTCCGCTTCACCTTGAGGATGGATAAAGCCCCCAAATCCTCCAGTACCGCATAAACGGCCTGGGCAGCCCCGCCGTTGCCCAACAGAATGACTTTCTTATCGCGAATCTCAATTCCCGCCTGTTCCAGCATGAACCGGCATCCATAATAATCCGTGTTTTTACCGATCAGACGGCCATGATCATTGACGATCGTATTGACCGCGCCGATCCGCTGTGCCCGTTCATCGAGTTCATCCAGATAGGGGATAACCGTCTGCTTATACGGAATCGTGACATTCAGCGCCGCAAATTCTTTCGCTTTCATCAAAGCGTCCAATTGCTGAGGACTGACTTCAATCAGCTCGTAGGCATAACCACCCAGAGCTTCGTGAATCCGTTGGGAATAGCTGTGACCTAAATGTTCACCGATCAATCCCCGCCGCATGCGTCTTCCCCTTTCCACCACAGAATCCCGAATCGTTCTGTCAACAGATCCACCAGCCCCAAAGCAATCATACTGTCAACAACGACCCTTGCCCGATGCAGGATCGCCGGATCATGCCGGCCTTCAATCTGCAGCGTCACGGCTTCCCCAGTTTTCAGATTAACGCTGGACTGCTGTTTATATATGGAAGGCGTCGGCTTCACGACCGTCCGGATCCGCAGCGGCATGCCATTGGTAATTCCGCCGTTAATTCCGCCGTTGTGATTGGTCAGCGTCTGAAGCTGTCCGTCCTTGATCGCAAAGCCATCGTTGGCTTCGCTGCCGGTTTTCGCCGCGAAGTCAAAACCATCGCCAAATTCTACGCCCTTCACAGCTCCGATACTGAAAAGTAAATGTGCAAGCTTGCTTTCGACCGAATCAAAGAAAGGTTCCCCTACGCCAGCCGGCATTCCGACAACGGCACTTTCCAAAATACCGCCCATCGAATTACCCTGAGCCTGCGCTTCTTCAATTCTTTTCTGAACTGCATCCCGTACGGAATCCTGGATGCAGGCCAGATATTGATCCTCCAAAGCCAGCAGTTGTTTTCGCAGCACGATCTCATCGTCAGCCAGCGGCTCATCTATGATTTCCTGCATCTGACTGACATGCGTTCCGACTTCAATTCCCTTGGATTTGAGCATCTGCAGGAAAATCGCTCCCGCCGCTACTAACGGCGCGGTAATCCGTCCTGAGAAATGACCGCCGCCGCGGTAATCCTGATACCCCAGATATTTGATCTCAGCTGTGTAATCGGCATGGGAAGGCCGTGGAATATTCCGCATTTTGGAATAGTCCTTGCTTCGCATATTTTCGTTTTGGATCAGAATGCACAGCGGCGTCCCCGTTGTCCTGCCTTCAAAAACGCCGCTGACGATTTCCGGAATATCCGCTTCCTGCCGCTGGGTTGAAATTTTTCCTTTCGGCTTGCGCTTTTCCATTTGTTTTTGCATCCAGGCCTGATCAATCAGAATTCCCGAAGGCAGCCCCTGAATCACTACGCCAATCGCTTCGCCATGACTTTCGCCAAACAGCGATAGCTGAATGCATTGTCCAATCGCACTTTTCATCGTTTGATCTCCTTGTTTTATTCGTTTGCCTTTCAATCTTATTTCTGTATTCTTGATCTGTTACAGATATTCTTTGATTTTTTCTGTCGGAATGTCCTTCAAGTACGCCTCGCCTACCTTGCGCAGCAGGACAATCGTCAGTGTTCCGCCGTCAATCTTCTTATCTTTGGTTATGAAATCGTAAACCTGTTGACGATCATATTCAATGTCCTCTTTCAGATTTAAACGTTGATAAATCGGATGCAGACGTTCGCGCACGACTTCATCCTTGATCATCTTCATCATGCCTAACGCTACTGCTTCACCATGATAAACATCATGCAGATGATAATAGCTCTCGATGCCGTGACCGATCGTATGGCCGAAATTCAAAATTCGCCGGACACCAATCTCGCGTTCATCAATCTCGACGACCTTCTTTTTCATCATCAGCGATTTATATAGAATCTTTTCAATGTGATCCATTGGATTTTCGGTTTCAAACAGTTCAAATAACGATTCATCCCGAATTAATCCCGCTTTTAAGGCTTCAGCTAAACCGTTGTTGATATGCCGTTTGGGCAAGGTGGCCAGTACATCCGGATCAATGAAAACCATTTTTGGCTGCCAGAAAGCTCCGACACAGTTTTTAATTCCATCCAGATTAATTGCGACTTTACCGCCGATACTGCTGTCAATCTGGGAAAGCGTTGTCGTTGGGATATTGATAAACTCAATCCCTCGCATATAGGTAGCCGCAACAAATCCGGACAAATCGCCGATAACCCCGCCGCCTAACGCGACGATCAGATCTTTGCGTGAAAAGCGTTCTTTCAGCAATCGCCGCAAAATCTGTTGGTAAACTTCCATACTTTTGGCACCTTCGCCCTGAATTACCCGTTCGACATAGCCCTGGGAACACTGAGCCAGTACGCGCTGAGCATATTCCTCCGGAACACCTTCATCGGTAATGATCATCACCTTGCGCTGACCATCGAGAACCTGTCCTATCTGATTTAGTAATCCCCGCTGAATCAAAATCGGATAGCTTTTGTCTTTGAGATTGACCGTGATTTTTTTCATCATATTTCTTTTCTCCCCTCTCACACAATCCACAAAAAAAACCGTACAGGCATATCCTGTACGGTTCAGCATTTCATTTCGCATTCCCTTCAGATATAGCCTGATTTCAAATCAAAACGGGCTAATGTCCAAAGCGAACCAGCCCTCTATCTAAAGGTAAAATAAAAGTAAGAAGAACTCGGATGTTCAATTGTTTTACAGCCATTTTTTAACATAATGTACACCTCGATGTTTTTACTATATCACAATTCGATTGAAATGCAATCTTTTTCTGAAACTTTGATATCTTGTTTCAGAT
>NZ_HE998567.1:1213910-1303587 GCF_000327285.1 Holdemania massiliensis AP2
CCTTGTTTCAGATGATCCTACAGAACTAAATAACCTCACGGATCTTTCTTAAATAAAACTTGTTACTGAATGGAGTTAATATCTAATATGTTATACGTAAACCCTTCTGTTGTTTTATTCGATACGGTTCCTGTAAAATTCTCTCCTTTTTCTGCTCCAATTAAATTCTGATTAGCATCGTATGAGTAAACAACGCCCGTAATTGTTTCACCTTTTTTCGCATCTCCAATACCATCATAAATATAAACTTTAAAACCCGATCCACTTTTAATATCTTTTACAATTGTAAAATCAAAATTACCAATATCTAAATTGTATTTTTCAGCAATTTTCTGTTTAAATGGAGTACCAAAATTTTTTCCACGCGAATCAAGTACATCACGGTAAGGAAAATTCTTGATGTAATACTCTTCAACAGCCATTTTCAGAACATCCCCCGAATAGTTCGCTAATTTTTGCTGATCCGATTGTCCATGTTCTTCACAATAAACAGTGAAATCACTTTTATTATATTGATCTACCTCCACATGAATTCTTCCACCAAGCGGGCAAAGTTTTTCATGATCTCCTAAATTTTCATCAATTACTCTTTCTGCATCTTCTTTATCAAAATCCTCGTAATGAAGAGAATATTCCATAACCATTAATTTATAAGCATTAGCCACATTGGCATTGCATATCGTCACAGAAGCCGTTTTCGTAAATCCAGTTAACCGCGGCACCAACATCAACATCAGCAACACTAAAATCGCCACAACGACGATCAATTCAATCAATGTAAAACCTTTATTCCGCCGTTTCATCCTTTATCCCCCGCTTTACTATGAACTATCGAAAAGATTAATTGAAATCCATTTTTATTATATCATCCTAATTTCAATAACCGAATCCTTTTTTAAGTAAAAAACAGCGTAATTAGTTCTCTGCTTTCAGACTTTCAATCATTTCTGCGTAAATCTCTTTCAGCTGTGTTTGTTCAGCATCAGTCATCGGTCCTAGATAAGGATCATGCGTATCCACTGTCGAGATATGATTGGAAGCTACCTGTCCCTTTAAAATTAACGCTACATCTGGTACATAAAAGCTTTCTTCCCCTTCTTCATTGGTCAGCAGCCATCCTTGAAAACGGCGGATCAGCGTATCAAACATCGCTTCCGAATAGTTTTCCGATTTGCTTGTATCGACATAATAAACTAAGACACCGTTCTCTTTCGCAGCCTGATTCAACAGCGGAATGGCTTCTACGCACCAAGGACAATTCGGCTTGCCGTAATAGATCAGAAATGAATCACCTTGTTCCATCTTTGACAATGAATCTTCCAGGCCGATCTCAACGAAGACATTCAACGTATCATTAAAACCTTCATAAGCACTCATATCTGCAGGATTTGCATTTACAGAAGCATTCGGCGCCGGGGTTGGCGCCAGCGTTTCTTCAATCTTCGGAGTAGGTGTATCTGCCGGATCCGGCGTGGGTTGAGGGGCTGCGGCGCAGGCACCTAAGATCATAGCCAGCAAGATTAAGATTATCCCTTTTTTCATAACAACTCTCCATTAAACGCCCGCTTATAACTCCCTAAAACTTTTACTTCCAAACAATGTTCGCGGACCTCAGCAATCGCTTCGCGGGTTTTATCCTGAAGCAGACTGCCGTCAAAATCAATATAGAAACAATACTCAAACATCCGTCCTCGGATCGGGCGGGATTCCAGCTTTAACATGTTGATGCCGCGCTGGGCAAACACGCGGATAACTTCATACAGAGCTCCCGGTTCATGATTGACAACAAAGTACATGCTGATTTTGTCTGCTTCAGGAACGCTCTGCTCCCCTTTAACAACACAGAAAAACCGCGTTGTATTCAACTGATTATCCTGCACCCGTTCCTTTAAAATAGGCAGATCGTAATATTGCGCAGCCAGCCAGCTGCCCAGTGCAGCTTTGGTTGGATCCTGACACTGGGCTACATATTCTACACTCTTTGCCGTATCCTGATAAGTCACCGGTTTAATCCAAGGATGCGCCGCAAAGAATCCGGAGCATTGATCAAGCGGTTCCGGATGGGAATACACCTCGCGCAAATCTTCGATTTTGGACTGCGGCAAGCCAATTAAATGCTCATCAATACGAACTAAAATTTCACCCACCGCAAAAATATCGCTGTCTTTTAGTAAGTCGTAAGTCCGATAAATGATACCGGTCGTTGTATTCTCTACCGGAAGCAGTGCATAATCAATCATGCCCTTTTCCACGTCCGCAATAATCGAAGGAAAATTCTTATAATTACAGGCCTCAAAAACCTGATTCTTAAAAAATTCCTGAACTGCAATTTCACTGAAGGTGCCATGCGCCCCCTGATACCCCACCTTGATTTTCTTATCCATGTTCGTCCTCCAAAGTGAATTTATTGTATCACATTTTTTCCGGCTGCGTAGTCCGGATTTGAATTGAACCGCGCTTTTCGTTATAATGGAAACATGAAAAAAACGCGTTATTTCCTAAATAAAACTGAATGGCTCGGCGGGGTGCTGTTTCCGCTCTACACCCTTTTTCTGATTCTGCGGGACAATCCGCTGACAACCAACCTGTCTTGGGTTGGCAACGGATTAGGCTATCGTTATTTAATTCTGATTTGGGCTGTCAGCGGCGCTTTTATTTTCCGAATGATGATTCGGGATTTAGCGCAGGCTTTCAAGCTTTGCTGGAAAGGTTGCTATGATCTGACCTTTCTGTTCATGATCCTTTCGATGGTCTTTCCCTATTTGCCGGAAACCTTGCCCTTTCTGGCTCATCTGCACATCCTCATCAGCAATCTGGCCTTCATCGCTTTGAATGTTCTGATCCTGAGCGTTTTTTATCAGGGACAGCAGCGCAGATGGCAGTTAGGCCGCTGGGGAATTGAAGTCACTTCTGTGATCTTGATCTTCTGTGCTTTGCTGTATACCCGCTTTCTGAGTATTAATTCATTATTGGAAATGTTTTATACTGCCGCAATGGCATGGCTGCTGCTGCTCGCACGCCGAAAATGCCGCGTTTAATCTAGATTCTCGCTCAATAAAAAAGCGAAAGGGAAATTGTGAAAAGGAAGTAAACGAAACTTATCGTGAACACTGGCAAACAGGACACAAAGTAAAACAGGTGTTTTGTCTAGATAACGGTTTGACTGTTTTATCATGCAAATAAGTATCGTTTTTAGGGAAATATAACTCCCCTTTCCTCATCCCCGCTCCTTGCTTAGCTATCAAAAAGGAACTTAAAAATGCATAGATAAACTTAGAATGTCCTTGAACCCTAAACAGATTCTTGAAATATCCAGCGCAATACCGTAGATATCTGCGCTTCTGTTTCTCACGTACACATTCCTACTTTATGTATCGGCATAACCATAGACGTTTAAGCAATACAAATAGTTACAACATACTTAATAACCTGACAGTCCATTAATATTGGCACTATCTTCCATTACAGCGAACAGCTTTTTAACAAGTTTATCAAAGCCGAAAAGGACACGGAGATACCTCATGGATACCGCCATGTCCTAAAAAAAGCAACTTTCATCCCCCTTCTGGCTTCACCTTTCTCAAATAGGAAAAACAGCGACTTCGATTGTTATTGGTTAGGCTTCTATATTTATTTGACTGCATAACGATTCAGCTGTCTGCCTATTTTATTTTTGTCAGCATTGAAACAACCGCTCCATTGTATTTGAAGTTTTGTCAAAATAATTTTTTTCCGTCTGAAATATCTATTCCCAGTTCTTTCGCGATACTCGTTTGCTTAAAAGGATTTATTTTTTCAACTATACCGTTACGTCTGAAAAGTGAGCCTGTATTTTTGAACCAAAAAGTTATGTTAGCTTTCTGACATTGTTCACGAATGTTCAGCACCCACTCAAAATCACATTCTCGAGCATCTCGCCCGGTTTCACCACCTGCGGTAACATGTTCTACGCCATGAAGATATGGTGTTAAGTCTATCGTTTCTAAAAGTGGGGAACAAGCGATAAATCGCCGCTTAATCGGATAAGATAGGAATAACGGAAGTCTATAATTGGCTAATTGTTGATTTTCAACAGTACAGCCAATATTTACATTGTCGTATCCTGCTCCCCAATCTGACGGAAGCGATACAAGGAATCGATCAATCCGTTTTGTCAAAATCAAAAAATCAATATCTGTCCGTTCCTTAATCATAGCCCAGATCTCCCCGCGCCACGCGTCCGCTTCAGGCAGAAAAAAATCAGTAGCAAAACAGGTAGCAAGAATTTTATCCCCTTTGATGTTATACTCGCCTTTTTTATTTTTCCTTATAGGCCAGTCGAATTTATCTGTTTTTAGAATTGTATTCTGTCCATATTGTCTCGCATATGGCCCGTAGAAATAACAGTTTGTACAGCCGTCGCTTACTTTGTAACAGCCTGTCCATGGCTCCCAATTCATATGCAGCCTCCTTTGTTTCGAGTTAAACAGCAGCTTTGCCATAGTTGCCCTGTGACGTATATCCTATTACAACGCATACTGCTTTACGATTTCAACGGGAAACATCGTGCGAGCCGCAACTTCCTCAACCGTCATCCCTTGGCTGATAAAGCGTTGGATCACGCTATTCATCGCCTCTGCAATCTCAACAATATGTCGGTCAGGGTCATATACTCGAATGTCCCGTTGTCCCCACGGATATTCCTTAATTTTATGGACCCAGTGCAAGTCGGTTATGTTTCTCATTTCGCCAAACACGCTGTCTAAATCTTCTACTTCAAAATAAAGTTGAAAATTGTGCGATTGTTCTTTAACACTATCGGCTTGTACCCCAACGATTTCAGCATATCCTTGTTGCAGGGAAAATCCCTCGAAGGTTACATGCACACCCATATCGATGATAGCGTTTTGGTGAAGAACTTTTTCATAAAAGTGTTTGGAAACCGCTATATCTTTAACTGCTAATAGACAACCTTGATACTTCATTTATTACTCCTCCTTTTTGAGGATATTATATTGTAGATCTCTGTTCCATCATAGTAAAAATCCGACATGGTTTTCATATATCTTCGAGGGGTAACACCACTAATCGCCTTGAAGTCTTTATCGAAATGGGCCTGATCAAAATATCCAGCTTGCTGCGACAATTCAGCAAAAAAAACAGGCGACCTCTGAATGTGCTTTAAAACATAATTAAAGCGGTTTATGCGTATATAACGCTTAACATTCATTCCGACTTGCATCAGAAACAAGCGGTTAAGCTGCCGTTCACTATAATGAGTTTGCTGCGCGATTTCGCTCACTTGGATTTGTCCGTGACGATCAAATATCATTGCAGCCGCCAATCGCAAAGCATCCGAAACAACATTTTTTTCTATACGTTTGATTAAAATTCTCTCACAAGTATTTACCAAATTGATTGTAGTTTTTGATGTTGCAAAGGCTTGATACAAAGACTTGAATAGGTCATGATCAATGTCTGCAAGTGAAAGGCGTTTGTCTGCAAATTCTGTTTGGCTTTGGCGTGTGATTTGATACAAACCATAAGGAGAAAGCTGAATAAGCAAAAGGATGCAATACCGATTTGGCTCTGCGCCTAATAAAATCGGCTTTGTAGTTGCTCCCCACAATTCGGCAATTACCGATGAACCATCAAAAGCAAGCGATAATGTTCCGCAAGCATTAGGCATAAGCGCATATTGTGGCATAAACATATTACTCCTTGGAAATACGATATTATAATATAAAATATATTTTCTTATTTCTACAGAAGAGGGAAACACATTGAATTGCTTGTCATTTTTGATCATATGGTTTCCCCCTTACCTATTGAAAATTTTATTCCTGCTCTTTTTCCGCTATAATCCGCCTGCACCGCTGTCACGCTTAACACTGTTTTACCATGTTCATCAAGCCAGACAATGTGATTCTATTATACAAGGGTTATGATATGACAGCTAGGATTAAGCAAAAGTTATAAACTTCATTCCTGTTCCCATTATAATATAGCGGATATCCCTCAATTCCGCAAATTTTTACGAGCATGTTACCCTCATGAAGTATGTCAATATTTTTTTATTGCAAAACAGAATAGCTATTAAAACGGATGCGGAAACAGCGGTTTGATAAAACGGAAAAAACGATGAAACACAAAGGGGGGAAAATGGAAATCGTATTTAACTTATGAATGAAATCCCTTACCGACATTTCCACAGCTAAGTGGAAATGAAGAAATAGGAAAAAAGACAGCATAACCCCTATAAGGAAGTGCTGCCTAATCGTAAAATACTTCTTTATGCCAATTTAATTTTACTTTTTTATTTCTGTTCCATTGAAATCGCAGCCTCTTCTGCGTTTTTTTAAATCTCTGATGAATTTCATAATGGTCAGGACAAGGCTTTCTGAAGTCCCTGACAGGCGTAATCCGCGGCCTGCTCTGCAGAAATTTTCAATTGCGGATTGGTGATCTGGAAGCAATAAGCTTCCATCACCCCGATCAACAGAAACCGCTGATATTCCCGCGGATGCTGCGGCTGAATCCAGCCCTCCTGCAGCGCCTGATCCAGCAAGACGTCGATGAGTTGAATCATCTGAAGCATAATGTTTTCCATAATTTCCTCACTGACATATTGCTTCAATTCGCGCTTGCCGACGCTTGACAGCAAGGTCTGAAACGGAGAGAACTGACTTAACGCTTTTTCCATAGCCGTTAAGATTTGCCTAAAACCCGCTTCAAAGCCTTGATCAAATTGAAGCAGATCACAGAAGCTGTCAAACTCCTTATGGAAGGTATACATCAAGGTTTCCCGAATAATCTCTTCTTTGGATGAAAAATACTCATAACAGGTTCCTTTGCCAATGCCGCACGCCTGAGCGATTTCAGATACTTTTAAATCATTCATGGAACGGCCTTGTTGCACCAGACTAATAACGCCCAGATAGACCTGTACCTTCTTATCCTCATTCATCGGCAGCCACTTCCTTCGCTTTTCTTCGATCTCGGCGCCGGCTTGTGACTTCGATCATAATCGGTACGACAAACAGCGTTAAGATTGTAGAATACGTCAAACCGCCAATGGTAACAATGGCCATGCCCTGCATCATATCACTGCCGGTTCCAATGCCCAGCGCCATGGTCGTCATGGCCAGAATCGTCGTCATGGCTGTCATCAGGATCGGACGCAGACGTGTCCGTCCGGTTTCCACAATCGCTTCATGGGTTATATATCCCAGTTCCTTTAATTGATTGGCGTAATCAATAAATACAATACCGTTGTTAACGACAACGCCGCACAGAACCAGAAAGCCCAGCATTGCGACAATGCTTAATTCCTGCCCCGTAATCAACAATCCCAAAAAGCCTCCGGTAAAGGCCAGCGGGATCGTAAACATGACGATAAACGGTGACAGCAGACTCTGAAACTGCGCAACCATGATCATATAGATAAACGCGATCGCTAACAGAATCATCTGAACCATCTGAAGCATCGTTTCCATAATCGTTTCGTTTTCACCACTGAATTCCAGCGTTACCGATTCCGGCAGCACGCTGGTGTCGAGCTGCTTTTCCACTTCACGGCTGACCAGAGTAACATTATAACCTTCTTTGATCGTACCGCTCACATTGACATAGCGGCGGGAATTCTCACGGTAAATGCTGTTCATGCCGCTGCCGTTTTCAATATCGGCAATCCGCCACAGTTCAACTTCTTTTTCTTCCTGATTCTGCGTTCCTTTCAGCTTCAGATCCTGCAGATTGTCCAGCTGAGTCAGGGAAGCAGCATCCTGAACAATCACGACCGGATAATCCTTATTCTGAATCGACAGTGTCGTACTGGTTGTTTCTTCTTTAATTCCGGAAGCAACGCTTTGGTAGATCTGCGCTACTGTCAGTCCGTATTTCATCGCTTCATTCTTATCGACAATGACGCGGATTTCATGCACCGGATCCTGCTGCCCGTCATCCACGACGTCAATGCCTTCAATCTGCTTCAGCTGATTCCCAATCTGAATGGCTGAAGCCTGCAGTTCATCCAAATCATCGCCATACAGCGTCATCGCAACACCGCTGCCGCCCAGCACGCTCAAGTCCATATTGCTTGTAGAAACCACAGCATCCACCGGCAGATCGGCCAGAACCTGCGGTATCTGCGCTTCCATCTTTTTCGTATCCGCTTTAGCTTCAGTAATGATATAGAAAGTCGTTGAGGTATTTCCGCCACCGCCCATCATCGTTGACAGACCGCTGCCGCCGCTGGTCACGCCGACCGTATCGACGCCTTCCACCTGCATCAGCCGCTCCATGACCTGATCATACATCGCAAAGCACTCTTTATCTGCCGCATCTTCATTCTGTAAAGAAACGCTGACAGACATCTGGCCGGAATCCATAGAGGGGATCAATGTCATCCCCATATTCATAACACCTATTGTGCTGAAAACCAGCAGCGCAATCACGCCGCCCATCACAATCAATTTGTGACCCAGCGACCATTTCAGAAGTCCAGTGTAACCATTCACGAGCTTTTCAAAGAAGGTATGCTTCTTTTCGTTTTGCTTTTTCAGCATCTTGCTGGCAAGCATCGGCACCAGCGTCAAGGCGACGATCAGCGAAGCGAGCAGCGAATAAGCGATCGTCAGTCCCATATCCACAAACAGCTGCCGCGCCAAACCAGTCGCAAAGACAATGGGCAGGAAGACGCAGACGGTCGTCAAGGTTGACGCAATGATCGCACCGGCAACCTGCTTGGCCCCTTCAATCGCGGCTTCAATGAGTCCCACACCTTCATTGCGCATCCGATAAATATTCTCAATGACGACAACCGAGTTATCAACGAGCATCCCGACGCCAAGAGCCAGGCCGGACAGGGAGATAATGTTCAGCGTTACACCGCTGAAATACATCAGCACCATCGCAAACATCAGTGAAATTGGAATGCTGAGGGCGATGATGATCGTCGGCTTGAGATCGCGCAGAAACAGAATTAAGACGATGACCGCCAGAATTGCGCCGTATAAGAAGTTCTCCAGAACCGAATTGACGATCATATCAATATAAACACCCTGATCCATCAAGGTAGAAAAATGCAGGCCTTCGTATTGTCCGCTCAGCTTCTCGAACGTTTTATGAAGCGCTTTGCAGACATCAGCCGTCGAAGCGGTTGAACTTTTCTGAAAAGAGAGCATGATGCCCGGATTTCCATTCACGCGGGTATATAATTCTTCACTGTTGTTAACGACCTGTACGCTGGCCAGATCCTGAAGCCGGACTTCTTCCAAGCCATCGATATCCATGGACATCAAAAGCAAATTTTCTACTTCTTCCAAAGAAGCAAACTGGTCTCCGACTTTGATCAGCAGCGAATCGTCATTGGAGGCGATGTAGCCTGCCGGCATAGAGAAGTTCTCAGCGGTCAGCATCGTCGAGATCATGCTTGGCGAAAGGGCTTCTGAGATATTTGCTTTTTTCAGCGCTTCATCACGCGCCTCGGCAATTTGTTTCAAGCCGTCTTCAATCTGTGTCTTTGCCGATTCCAGCGTTGTTTTGGTCGAGGAAATTGTCATCTCCCCTTTGGTGATTTCACCGGCTGCCGTCAGCTTTCCTGATTCCAGCTTCGACTGCAGGCTGTTGAGGTCGGAGACATCAATACCAGCTTGGGTCAGCATACTGCTGGCTGCCTGTTTCACGCCTTCAGCAGTCGCTATTTCAATTTCAACATTGCTGAGCTTGATTTTGGCATCCTCATACTTCGGCACAATCTGCAAAGCTGCCTGCATGGCCGTGATTCCAGCGCTCGCCTGTTCCTTTGCCGTGTTAAGCTCGCCAAGCATCGTGCTGATCAAAGCTTTGGCCTGTCCATAGTTTCCAATTTCAGCGGTGATGCCGGCGCTTTGAAGCATAGCTTTAATTTCCTCAGAAATCGGTTCCTCATCCGGTACTTCCTGAATTTGCTGTAGTAACGAAGTCAGGCTCTGGATTCTTCCCTCTAATTGACCAAGATTAGCTTGAATTTCAGCAATTTTAATCTCCGTTTTAGCTGCGATTTCCTCGGCCGTTGCTTCCGCTCCCAATCCCAGCTGTGCTTTCAGCTGATCCACACCGTTGACAATCTGCGTAAATGCAGCCTGTTCCGCTTTCAGCTGAGTGATCTGGGAATCCATCGCGATCAAATTGGTCGCTGCCTGCTGCAGCTGAACTGAGGACTGCGCCAGTTTGTCATAGGTTTCATTCTTTGTGCTTGTTAATTCTGATTCTCCGTCAGTAATTTTCTGCAGACCGTCATTAACTTCCTGCAGCTTTTCCCGTAATTCCCGCTCTGTCTTAGCTAATTCAGAATCCACGCTGGCCAGGACTTTGTTGTTGATCTCATCGATCTTCTGATGATCGAGAACAATCTGAACAGTCTCTTCCAACAATCCCGTCGGATCGACCGAGGCGACACCCTTTGTCTTTTCCAGTTCCGGTACGACTTTTTCATTCACAAAGTCGCTCAATCCCTGAAGATCATGACCATCATAATCGGCCGTTGCCATCATGATCGGCATCATATTCGGATTGATTGCCATCAATGTCGGACTGGATATGGTCTCATCCAAGTATCCTTTAACTAAGTCAATCTTGGCGTTCAAATCGAGCATTGCCGTATCCATATTGGTATCATCGGCAAACTCTAAAATAATCAACGATAAGTTATCCGAGGAAATCGAACTCATATTCGATAAATTCTCGGTCGTACTGACAGAGGATTCCAGAATCCGCGTCAGACTGGTTTCTACTTTTTCGGCGCTGGCACCCGGATAAGTCGAATAGATGACGACATAGGGCAGCTCCATTTCCGGCAAGAGGTCAGTTGTAGAATTCATAAATGAAATAACGCCCAACAACAGGCACATGACCACTCCCACGATTACAGTATAAGGTTTCTTAACACTGAATTTAGAAAACATAGGCCTCTCCTTTTTCCGACCGACTGGTCGGTCACTTCGCTATTGTATTCCATTCCTCATAAAAATACAATTGACAAATGCAAGAATTTATCGTTTTCCGAAAGCTTTCCTGCTTTCATTCCAAAACAAATCCCGCAGACCTGCGGGATTGATAATTCATGGATGCTTCTAATCGTTTCCCTGCCGATGCGATTTTGTCAGAAACTGCAGCAAAATCTCCGCGAGCCGCTGAATATCAATCGGCTTGGCAAAATGAGCGTTCATGCCTGCCTGCAAAGCCAGCCGGACATCCTCATCAAAGGCGTTGGCGGTCATCGCAATGATCGGCAGAGTTTTTACATCGGCGCGCTTCAGCTGACGAATCTGCCGGGTCGCTTCATAACCGTTTAAGCGCGGCATTTGGATATCCATCAGAACTAAATCATAATAGCCTTCCGGGCTGGAAGCGATTTTCTCAACAGCCGCTTGTCCATCATCCACCTCATCCATTTCAACGGTGATCAGACTGGCAATCATTTCACGGACTATCTCACGGTTGATCTCATTATCCTCTGCCAGAAGCAGACGGCAATCGCTGAAATAAGACAAAGTGGGTTTGACTGAGATCGGTTTCCGGTGTTCTTCTTCAAGCTCATTCAGCAGACGGCAGATTTTAAAGCGGTAGAAGGGTTTCGTCAAAAAACCACTGACCCCGCACTGACGAGCCTGTTCTTCAATATCCGACCAATCATAGGCTGAAAGAATGACGATTTCCGGCTGATCTTTCAGTTTCTGCCGCAGCTCTCTTACCGTTTCCAAACCGTTCATCCCCGGCATCTTCCAGTCGATCAAAATCAGTTTATACGGATGTTCTGATGTCTGAGCCTGCATCCCGGCTGCAATTGCCGCTTCTCCGCTGCTGCAGTAATCAGCGCGCATTCCCAACTTTGTTAACAAAGCGCCGGCCTCCTCGCCGATTTGCAGATCATCATCAGCGATCAAAACGCGGGCTCCCTGCCAGTTCGCCGGAATTTGTTCATCCGGCTGACTCTGCAGCGACAGCGGCAAAATCACAGTAAACACGGAGCCTTGTCCCACATGACTTTGAACCTGAATTTCGCCGTTCATCAGATCCACCAGGTTCTTCGTGATCGCCATGCCCAATCCGGTTCCGTTCACGGTCCGGGTCATCGGATTGTCAGAACGTTCAAACGGCTGAAACAAATGCTTCATGAATTCCGGATCCATACCGATTCCCGTATCGCTGCATTGGAAGACGAAATTTTGATATCCTTTATAAGAACTTGGACGCTGACTCATTTCAATCGTAACCCTGCCGCCGGCCGGCGTATACTTCACGGCATTGCTTAAGATGTTGAGGCAAATTTGCCTAATTCGCAGCGGATCACCCTGCACGCCTTCTTTCTCCAGCACCCCTGGCTGAAATACAAACGTCAGACCTTTTTCTTCAGCCTGCGGCCGAATAAGTTCCACAACCTCAATGATCAGCTCAGCAAAATTAAAGGGTTCCTGAGTGATGGTCAATTTTCCGCTTTCAATCTTGGACATATCCAGGATGTCGTTGATCAAACTGAGCAGATGCTTGCTTGAAAGACTGATCTTGTGCAGACATTCCTTCACCCGATCCGGTTCATTCAGACGTGTTTCGGCAATGGCCGTCATGCCGACGATGGCATTCATCGGGGTACGGATATCATGACTCATATTGGATAAAAACTGACTTTTCGCCACGCTGGCTGCTTGAGCATTTTCCAATGCTGTCTTCAGGATTTCCTGCTGCCGTTCAGCCTTTAAGCGCTGCTCGTCAATCCGCCGGGAAATCAGAATCGCCAGCTGATCCTCGGAATAGGGGTTGTCAACATGAATGATCTGCGTTGTTGTCCAATGATATTGATCATCGGTTAAAAGCATTTTCATCTCCAGCTGGATCTCACCGCTTTCTCCGGCAAACGTCTTGCGCAGAGCCGCCAGCTGAAACGCTTCGTAATCATCAGCAAATTCCGGATCAACCGTGCTTTTTAAATCGTCATACAATTCACTGTAGGTTTCCTGCTTACCCAGATCCAGCATCAGCCCTGGACTGACATGGACAAAATACACCTCATCCCGCGTCAGATTCAGACTGATAATAACCGGATAAGCGTTGGAAAGGGCGCTGACCAACGTCAGCCGTTCCTGTTGTGTTCTTTGTTTTTCAGCTTCTTCAGCCTGTTTTTCCTTCGTGATATCATGGAAAGCATAGATCAGCACCGGTTTTCCATTTTCATCCAGCGTCTGCTCAATAATCCCGGAAGTCCAGAACCTTTCCCCATCCGCTTTTTTCATCAACTCCACGATGTTGACCTTCTGACCACTGTGTACGGCGGCTTCAATCTGCCGAACAAAGCGGGCATAATCTTGGGCGGACATGGCCGTCTGAAGGTTCTGGTTCAATGTATCCTCGGAATTTTCCATCGCATATCTGAGCAAACGCCGTCCTTCCCGGTTTAACTGAAGCAGATGATAAGGCGGATCAACCGAAATCAAGGCCACGGCTTCCGGCAGGGCGTTGTATAAATGACTGATATAATTGGTCTGATGCGTTAAACGCTGTTGCGTTTTCGTCCTATGCCGCAAATAAAGCAGCACCAATAGGCTGATTCCCAGAACCGCTGAAAGAATTAAGGTCAGCGCCTGCCTTAAAAGCGCATTGGTCTGCGCGTTGACAGCGGCTTCCGGAATGATCGATATCAAAACCCAGTCCGACTGCAGTCCTACCGGCGTAAAACAGAAAACGGTCCGTTCGCCTTCATAAGTAAAGATGGCCCAGCCGGTATCCGCCCCTTTCAGCGCCTGGGCAAACTGGCTCAGAGCCTGCGGATCATTCGCCTGCGGCGAAAGCATATCCAACAAATTCTGAACCGATTTGTTGCTGTTGGGATGCGCGGCGCGGATCAAGACATTTCCCTGGGTATCCACAACATAGGAAAACCCGGCATCCTCATAAAAGGAAAGCGTAAACGTATCGGCGATGCCGCTGACTTCAAATTCCTTAATCAAATAGCCTTCCTCGCCATCCGCAAAATGAACACGAAGAACCAGATCAAACACATCCATTCCCGTCACGCTGCTGATATGCGGATCAATCACATCCTGATCTTTGCTCCGCCGATCAAGCAAGGTTATCGCCTGCTGATCACAAGGTTGATCCAAAGGCAGAATGAGATCCTCGGAAAGTACCAGATGAATATCGTTTTCCAGTTCGTTGAAATCCTGAAACAACCGGTTTAGTTTCTCTTGATCGTCCGTCTGCATTTCAGCCAGCCGATCAGCGATCCTTCCCAAATCTTCATAGTTTTCATTAAGCTGTACGGCAAGTGTCCGTCGTCCCTGACGGGTCGCTTCCAGAATTGTGTTGATTGATTGCTTCCATAGCTGCGTTTTCACATTGGTTACAAAATAAGCGGTCATCAAACAAAGTCCAATCGCCAAAACCAGCGCTCCCAAGGTGAATGACCGGCGGGAATTCTTCTTGTTTTTTTCCATGATTATCCCTCCTGGTTCGCTTCCTCATCGAGCTGCTCCATAACACGATTTACAGGTTCGCCCTGTAAAAGCCGCTGTACCGCCTGGGCTGTCAGTTCCCAGATCGGTTTGTCCAGCAGCGAATCAGAGCCGATCACAGACCGTCCTGATTCATAGACAGGAATCAGCGGCTGAATCTGATCCAAAGACGAAGGGCGGCTGTTTTTCAACGGACTGAATGAGGACTGCTGATCCGCGAATTTCTGAATATTGTCAAAACGGGTAAAAAACTCAACAAACCGCAGAGCTTCTTCGCGATGGGGACTGTCGGCGTTGACGCTTAAACGGGTATCAGCGTTGATGACGACAAAACTGCCATCCTCCATCAAGGGATAGGGAACAACCGAAAATTGAAAATTGAGCTCTTTTTGCGCCAGCCGCCCGGCCGCCCAAGCTCCTGTTAATAAGAAAGGAGCCTCGCCTTGGGCAAAAATATCCAGATCATCCGAGGTCTTCTGTGTTGTGAGCGTCGCGGCCGGATCCAAATATCCCTTTTGGATCATGGCTTCCACGTAGGTAAATCCAGAAGACAGCTTTTCGCTGAGCGCGGCCTGCCCGGCATTGATCTGTTCAAAATAAGCCGCCTGCTGATGCGCTTGATAGGTTGCAGCCAGACTCATTCCAATCGCTACCGTTTTCAGCGAAATGTCATTGTTGGCAATGACCGGCGTAATTCCCTGACGGACGAAATCATCACAGACAGCTTCCCATTCTGCTAAAGTAGACGGAACTTCATGATGATATTCTTTTAACAGATCAAGATTGCAGTAAAGGCCAAAAACGGAAACCGTCGTCGGCACCCAATATATATAATTTCCTTCCCACATCTGACTCAACATTTCATCCGTGTAATTTTCAATCGTCGCCAAACCGGAGAGGTCAGCCAGTTGCCCCTGCTTGGCCAAGGTCAGAGCAGTGTCATGATTCACCATAAAAATATCGTCGCCTTTACCCTTGGCCATGCGTTTGATCAGCGCTTCATAATAAGCGTTTCCTTTCAAACTTTCATAAGCTACGCTGATTCCCGGATTTTCATCCATGAACTGCGAAATGATCGCTTCAATCACCTTGACATTCTCCGGTTCATATTTATTGCCAAAGTAGGTCAGGGTTACTGTTGACGCTTGATTTGAAGGAAGGATGACTACGGGATTGTCCGGGCCGGTACAGCCAGCAATCAACATTAAAGTGAGTCCCCAAACACACCATTGACGTCCTTTCCTTTTTCGCCGCATCGCTTATCCTCTCCTCTTTTTCATCGTCAACTTGCTTAAATGAAACCAAGGTGATGACTACTTTTTTTATTTTACTATTCTTATCTTAACTTAATTTTCAATTAAACACCATGGAAACAGAGTGCAGATACGCAAAAAAATGATCTTAACACCTGTGAGACGTGCCCGAAATCATGAAAGACAGCTTTCGTAGCCAATTCAATCTAAGCTCCGGATTGGGTTGTCCTATCTACAGAAAAGAAGCCTGTCCCTTGGAACTATTAAGATTCCCGTGACCTGCCTCTTTTTATGTTTCCTTCCTGTTTAATCATCACTGAACAAGAAATGGGAAAATGATTCCCCAAAGATAAACTTATGCCTCTACCGGAATGTCGTCCTCAGCATTCACTTCCAGCAGCTGGGCTGACTGGGCCGGATCCAGCTTATCCACAGCCTTGAGTTTACGCTGAATCATCCTCGTTCGGGTACCGACCAGCTTATCCAGCTCTTTATTGGCCTGATCCAGCCGCTGCTGCGTCATTGTGAGAACGTCGTGGAACTTATCGAATTCCGTTTTTACCGCCCCTAGAACAGTCCAGACTTCGCTGCTGCGTTTTTGAATGGCTAAGGTTCTAAAGCCCATCTGCAGGCTGTTGAGCAAGGCCGCCATCGTGCTCGGTCCCGCGATGTTGATGCGGTAATCCCGCTGCAGTGTTTCCACTAAGCCGCGGTTGACGACTTCGGCATACAATCCCTCAAACGGCAAAAACAGAATTGCGAAATCCGTCGTATAAGGCGGTTCAATATATTTATCATGAATCTCTTTCGCAAAGGAACGGATGCGCTGAGACAGCACATTGACAGCCTGCGTCACCGCTTCCTGACTGCCGGAATCATAGGCATCCTGCAGATTGGCATAGGCATCCGCCGGAAATTTGGAGTCGATCGGCAGCCAGACCGGCTGATCTTCCTCACCCGGCAGCTTGATCGCAAATTCAACGACGTTCTTGCTTCCCGGCACCGTGGCCACATTCGTCGCGTATTGTTCCGGTGAAAGAATTTCCTCTAAAATCGCCCCCAGCTGAATTTCCCCGACAATCCCGCGAGCTTTGACATTGGACAGCACTTTTTTCAAATCGCCGACCCCGACCGCCAGCGTCTGCATTTCACCTAATCCTTTATACACCTGTTCCAGCCGGTCATTGACTAATTGGAATGATTGGGTCATTTTATCTTCCAGTGTTTTCTGGAGCTTTTCATCCACAGTCTGACGCATTTCATCCAGCCGGCGGTTGTTGTCCTGCTGGATTGAAGTCAGCTGTTTTTCAATCGTCTGGCGCATGTTTTCCAATTTCTGCTCATTGCCGCTTTCAAATGTTTTCAGACGATTTTCCAGCACGCTGAACTGATTGGCCATCGCTGTATTGAGCGTGTTCTGCTTTTCTGAAAGCGACTGGCTGATCTCTGAGAATTTCCGGCTCTGCAGTTCTGAAATCTGCTGTTGGTTCGAGCTTAACAGCGCGCTTAAGGACTGGAGCATCTCACGCTGGGCAGCCTGCTGCTGCAAAACGCTTTGATTCATCGCGTCCAGCTTCTGACTTTCAGCCTGAAATGCCGTCTGCTGATTAGCGCTCAGCATTTCCCCGACCAAGCGGACAGCATTCTGAGCGGCATCGACAATTTCCTGCCGGCTCTGCCGATCCTGTTCGGCCAGTGTGGTCTGCAGCGCTGTCAGCTTCTTCTCTATATCCTGAGCTTCCAGCTGGCTCAAACGACGGTTCATTCCGATCAGCTGAACCACAATGACCACCATCAAGACGACTATGACGGCCGCCAGAATTAAAATTCCTGTTTCCATTCTTCTCTCCCCGCTTTCTGAAGGAAACTGCCGGACTTTGCCGGCAGCTGTGTAATTGATTATACAGGAAAACCAGTTTGAAAACCATCGCTGCGCTCTTCCTGCTAGTCTTAGAGTTTAGAAGCGCTGCTGCGAAAGCTCCATGCCCAGGCAGAGCCGCGGCGAAAGGCCGGATTTGGCTATTCCTGACAATGCTTATTCATCCAATCCGTAATTTCACGCAGCCGCTTGAAGCGGTGCATTGGCTTGCCGCTGCGGGACAGTTCATGATTTTCCCCCTTGAACAGGCAGGCCCGGGTTTCAACATTCAGGATTTTCAACGCCGTAAACATTTCCATTGCCTGGGATACAGCGCAGGTATAATCCTCAAAGGAATGAATAAACAACGTTGGCGTTTCACAGAAATCCGCATATTTCAGCGGAGAATGATCCCACATTTTTTCCATCTGATCCCATGGCTTGCCGCCGTCATGCAGATCATCATCATAGCTGATGCCTGACGTTCCATAATCACTGATCCAATCCGAAATACTGCGCTGACTGGCCGCCGCCGCAAAGCGGTGGGTATGCGTGATGATCCAGTTGGTCATGTAGCCCCCATAGCTGCCTCCGGTCACGCCCAAGCGCAGCGGATCAATTTGACTATTTCGGGCCAGGATGTGATCGGTAAACTCCATGATATCTTCGTAATCTATCGTCCCATATTTTAACCGCAGATCGGCAAAGGCATCGCCATAACCATCGGATCCGCGATGATTGCAGAAAAATACATAATAGCCTGCACTGGCCCAGACCTGCATTTCATGGCTCAGCAGCTCACCATAGGTTGTCCGCGGGCCGCCATGGATATCCAGAATCGCCGGATACTTCCGATCCGGCTGCCAGCCAACCGGCTTAATCAGCCAGCCGTCAATCGACTGCCCTGCGGAATTGACAAATCCGGCATATTCGACGGGCTGAATTGCCTTGTCTTTCAAACAGACTTCGCTGATGTGGGTATGGCCGGTAATGTTTCCAGCGCCATCCGCAATGTAGATTTCCTGCAGCTGACCCGGTTCCATGGCACAGAACACTAAACCGTTTTCAATGAAGTCAAAACCGCTGACTGCACCGTTAAAAGCCACCGCTTTTTCCAGCTGATTTCCCCGCAGCACTATCAGCTCGGTATGATAGCCGACCGTGGTCGTAAAATACAAGGCACCGTCTTTCATTAAAAATGTTTTTCCTGATCCATAACGCACATCGCTGTTGACACAGCTGCCGACGGAATATTCATAATCCAGCACTTTGTCAATGCGGCCCTCCTTGAGGTTGCAGCGGTAGAAATCACAGCTTGTACCGTTGCCGTAAGCCGCCATATCGGTGGCCATGAACATCAAGACCTGATTCTCTGCAGCGATGGCGCCGATGCGCAGCTGTCCTTCGGAAACCAGCGTCTGCTTGCTTTGCGTATCGAGATCATAGCTTACTAGCTCCGAGGTTTTCGGCATGACATCGCGCCAGTTTTTGCCCGTATAGATCACGCGGTGTCCTTCCACGATGATCCGGCCGCAGTCATAACCCGGCGGCGTGATTCGCCGCTGCTCGCCAGTGCGCTTATTCCAAGCCAGACAGCCACAGCGGTCTGAATCAATAAAACCCGCGCCGTTGGCAACAAACGGTACTTCGTGCAGGATCACATAATCCTGGGCATCTTCCAGTTCTTCTTTGGAGGCTGTCTTGGGATCTAAGGCATGCAGATTCTCCTGAATTTTCAGAACAACCCAATCGCTGTCCGCGACCGGCAGCAGCTGCAGCACGGTATAGGGTATTTCGAAAGCTTTCTGCGCTTCCCCCTGGTTCAAGGACAGGCGATAGTAAACGGTTTTATGATCATACTTTTCCGGCTTATCCTGAAATTTGCGCTCCGCCGCAAACAATACCGTATCTTCATTTTCAAAACAGAAAGAAGATACCTGTCCATCCCCGATCAGCGTTTTCAGCTGGCCTGTCTGCGGATTCAGTTCCATTAAATTTGTGCGGTAGCCATTTTCTTCCTTATCCATCTGTGTCTGAAGACAAAGAATATGCTTTGCGGAAGCCGCCAAGCTGTGTACAAAGCGATAGTTTAATAAATCCTGAATTTCTACCTTTTCCATGTTATTTCCCACCTTTTATTTGAATTGGTTACAGGATACCGCACTTTTATGCTGACGGCAAGTCCTTTCCGTTTTTTTGCTTCCAGGTAGTCAATACGTCCTGAAATTCCGCCTCATCCAGCCGCGCGGATGGGCTGGAAACCACCTTGGCTGCCATGACATTGGCTAACGCTGCAGCTGCTTCCAATGGCCATCCCTGCTTTAAACCAGCCAGGATGGTACCGGCATGACAGTCTCCCGCGCCGATCGTATCCACAACGACCGTGCTTTGCCCTTGAATCTGACAAAAATCTCCGGAGGCTGAGCAGCAGGCTGCCCCTTCAGCTCCTTGGGTGATGATTACAGCATTTTTGAAACGTTCCCGCAAAACTGCCGCAGCACTGCGAATTTCTTGTTTCCCGCTGAGCCAGAAAGCTTCTGCCTCATTTAAATGCAGGATTGGATGACATTCAGCGATAGCCTGCCAGCGGCGATCATCCAAATGCATTAATCGGGCTCCAGGAGCAAAAAAGACCTGCGGGCCGGGATGCGTGTGGATCCAGTTCAGCATGGCTAAACCCGTAGGTTCCTCCAGTTCAATCCCGCAGACATAGATATAGTCCAGCTGCGCCGGATCGAGATCAGCCAACCATTGTTCATCAAAGCCATATTCAGCTCCATGGGTTGACAAGAATGTCCGTTCTCCGCTATCCTCGACCAGACACAGACAACAACCGTTATCCTGCCCTTTCACGCGAACAGCCGGATGCAGTCCTTCTTCATTTAAAAGCTTTTCCGTAATTTGTCCAAACAGGCCATCGCCGGTTGGCGAGCAATGCATAATCGGAAGTTGAAACAGGCGCAGCATCCGTGCCACATTATAAGCACAGCCACCCAGTGCCATCGTCATCGACCGCGTATTCAGATCTTCTTGAGTTACCGGCAGGTGGGGGACCCGAACAATCATATCAATGACCGTGGATCCGAGAATCAATGTTGTTTTCATTTCAGCGTTCCCCTTGTTTTCCATTTCATCAAGTTTATCATACCACGCTGACTTGAAAAACCAATGGCAACTTCAAGGATTTCAGATCTTGAACATTATCAATTAATAAAAGACACAACTGTTTTTTCCTTGGCGTTTAGCTTGATACATCGCGGCGTCGGCTTTTAGAAAGAGTTGTTTGTAGGTTGTTCCCTGCGTTGGAAAGAAGGCGCATCCGATACTGCAGGAAACGCCTTGCGATGAGGCCGACGGCTGACGTAAACATTGCAGCTGTTCACGGATCCGATCCAAACGAGCGCTAACTTGATCACAGGTTCCTGTCGTCTGCATCAGAATGACGAATTCATCCCCGCCGATCCGACCGACTAAATCTTCAGGGGCAAACAGTTTACGAATTTGCAGCGCTGTCTGACGCAGCATTTCATCGCCGCAGTCATGACCGTATGCATCATTAATCTGCTTGAAATTATCAATATCCATCACCGCCAGCGTCATGTGCTGTTCTGGCACAGCTGAACGCAGTGCCTCCTCGATCAGCTGCTGAATCATAAAGCGGTTATACAATCCCGTCAAACAATCTTGATGAGCAAGTCGGCGCAGCCATTGAATTTCCCGCTGCTGCTGATCATTGTCACTCAGCAATCCCAAAACTTTTGACGGCTGACCTTGATCATCCTTTTCCAGCACCAGCTCCAGGCGATACCATCGCATCCCTTTTTCACCACAATTCAAACGAATCTCCATCTCGGGAACTGATTTTCCCTGCTGCAGCTGTGTACGGATTTTGGCAATTTGAGCAGCGGAAGGTGAAAGTCTGTGCCATGAATGCGTTTCTTGTGAAGAGGAATGTAAATAATCAAGCCAATTTTCAGAGATATGAAGAGTATCCTGTTGAATATCCCATTCCAGCCAAAATTTCTGAGTTTGTTTCAGCAGATGTTCCAATCGTAACGACTCTTCGTTTTTATCAGTAGCCTGATCTGATTCTTTCAACAATGTCAAATGAACGAGCTGATCTAAGAGTACGTCAACTACAAGTACATATTTCAGCTTCACTTTCCCATGAAAAGCCCATCCTTGTTGAAGCATCAACTGAGCAGACAGCATCTGAATTTTTGGTTTCTCTGTCGCAATGATCAGTGGCTGTGTCCACAACCAACGTGCAGCTGCTTCCCTTCCAAACAGTTCTACTGTGTCGGTCATCAAAGCGATTTCTGGCCGCAGCCGGTGTGCAAACTCCGCTTGTCTTCCCCTCTTGATCAGATGCATTAAGTTCTCTAAAAAGCAATCGTATCCCTTCATCAAAATTCCACCTCTTATCAGATTTATTTTAGAGATTGATCTCAACGAAACTTGTCAGATGTTGTCTCATGCGTAACAGAGACCAAAGAATCATAGCATTTTCACTTTCGCAAAAAAATTCGCAGAATTTTCTGCAATTTCTCTGCTTTTCTTATAATCAAAATCTCTCGCTGCCCTCGTCAGGAATCTGTAATAAATTGTTAAGCTGCCGTTCATTTAACAAACTGATGAATATGTTATAGTAAGATCAAGAATAAAAGAGCGTTTCGCGCTTATGCTGAAAATAAAAGGAGGGAATCCCCAATGCAAAAAAATCTGACTACACTCTGCAAGTTAGCTGCCATTCTGATCGTGATCGCCTCTGTCTTCTATTTTTCTTCTGGAGCGCTGAACCAAACACCAAACTTAAATGTTTCCAATATGCCATTGTCACAAATCTTAATGCCTAATTGATTATAATTATGATGACCTTGGATATAATGAAAACATTTAGGTTTCTCTTGAACTAATTTAATTATAGAATACTACTTTATGAGGAATATTAGGGACGATTTTCCATCCTGATAATTCCTCTTTTTCTTTGTATTATGATTCTGGTGCGAACCTGAAGTGAACATAAAATCCCAGGGAGGTTCGCACCGGAATTATGTGAAATATGAGGAAATTGTTGCAAGTAAGTGGAGGATTCGATATTATAAAAGTAAGATAAGAATCATCTATACATCTTTAAGTTTCTTATCAACTGTCGCATCGCTCATGCGGTGCGTGGATTGAAATGCTGACGATCCAGAGAGCTTTGTGATCGATTCGCCGTCGCATCGCTCATGCGGTGCGTGGATTGAAATCTCTGAGTGTATCATCTTTTTCTATCACTTCTTGGTCGCATCGCTCATGCGGTGCGTGGATTGAAATGTCTAATGTCGCCCCATCGTAGGCGTACATAAAATGTCGCATCGCTCATGCGGTGCGTGGATTGAAATATTAATCTGATACAAAGTAGGATAACCAGTACCGTCGCATCGCTCATGCGGTGCGTGGATTGAAATTTGATCATGTCCTGTTCGGTGTTATTGCCTTTGGTCGCATCGCTCATGCGGTGCGTGGATTGAAATCATTAAATACAGCTCCACCTTCGTCGAGCGTAACCGTCGCATCGCTCATGAGGTGCGTGGATTGATAGAAAAACAACTTACATATATTCTCCTAGAATCAATCGTCGATTAGGATAGTCAAGTCGCCAGCTGCGCCTTGCTAAAAGATCCGCACCGCACAATCCTGCAACTTCCTGTTTCGTGACAGGATATAACACTCTATTCAATACCGGAATATGATAAAGTATTATCTCTGCCGCGCCGAATGTTAAGCGTAGAGAATCAAGCCGTTTTGCCGGAACTTCTGTCACGCCATCAACCCCCATCATCGTTTCCAAATCCATGGGCATTGTGTCTGGCAAACTCTGATAAAGCAAAGATCCGCCACTGGTATCCGTATTCCCGCTGTCAAAACCCCACAGCATAATCTGATCATTTGTTTGGACTCGCAGAACTGGCATATTATCCCAGCCCACAAACTCATGGATTTCACTTTTCTCGGGTATTGAAGGCCTGACCCTCAATTGTTTCTGAGTTTCATCCCATTGCCAACAGGCATGTTGAAGAACATCCCAACCTAATAATCCATCGATTTCCACAAATTTTCCTGGTTCCACCTGAAATCGGAAAGCTTCATCGGCTAATACCATCCAGGTCTGTTCCTGAACAGTTAAAGAACCAATTTGTACACTCTCCGCCATATACTTTTCAGCCTCTATCTTTCTCAGGCCACTTCCGCCACCGCTAACTTGTTCGTGCAATGAATGCAATCCAGCAGACTGCGCTATTGTTTTGCGTACCGCACTGCAAGAGGCACCTGTATCCAATAGCACGACTGCTGGACATCCTTGAATCAAGATCGAAATCGGGAAAACATTGGGTAAATCCACTTTCATCCGAGATAAGGGAAAATCAGCCTGATTCCAATTTAATTTCATAGTTCTGTTCCATCCTTTTTGTATCCAGTATAACAAAGATTTTCCATGTCAACGCCAAAGAAATAAAAGAAGAAGAAAATCATTCCGATTCAATAAAAAAGGATTGACTTGGAGTGAACTTCAAGCGTTACAATAAAATCATGAGGAAACAGACTTTTTCCTCTTTCCAAAGTAAAAGGAGGCATATCCAATGGAAAAATCTAAAGTTTATTTCACTAAGATCATCACACCGGAGAAAATGATTGAAATGGAAGAAATCCTGGGACGTGAACTGAAAGGAAAAGTTGCGGTTAAACTGCACAGCGGTGAAGTCGGCAATCAGAACTTCCTGCGCCCGGAATTTATGAAACCGATCATTGATAAGGTAAACGGCACCGTTGTTGAATGCAACACAGCTTACGAAGGACAGCGCAACACAACGGAAGCCCACTGGCATACAATGGAGAAACATGGCTGGTCTAAATTGTTTACAGTTGACATTCTTGATGAAGAAGGCGATTTGGAATTACCGATAGAGGGCGGACATGTCATTCAGAAGAACTATGTTGGCAATCATTTGAAAAATTATGATTCCATGCTGGTGCTCACTCATTTCAAAGGTCATCCGATGGGTGGCTACGGCGGAGCGTTAAAGAACATCTCAATTGGCCTGGCTTCCAGCTTTGGCAAAGCTTATATTCATGGAGCCGGTGTTCCGGAGAACATATGGACCGCAGATCATGATCAATTTCTGGAATCTATGGCAGATGCGGCTAAATCCATTTTGGATTATGAAAAAGAGAATATCGCATTCATTAACGTAATGTGCAACATGTCCGTTGACTGCGACTGCTGTGCAAAAGCAGAAGATCCGAAGGTCAGAGATATCGGTATTCTCTCTTCGCTCGATCCTGTTGCGCTTGATCAGGCCTGCATCGACCTTGTTTATCAATGTGAAGATCCAGGCAAGAAAGATCTGATTGAACGCATCGAATCCCGGCATGGAATTCATACAATTGAAGCTGCAGCCGCACTGGGTATCGGTTCCCGTGAATATGAGCTGATTGATGTCGATTGTTTAGCAAAGTAAAAAATCCAAAACCAACGAAGAGGAATCTACCCTCAATTAGGTAGAATTTCCTCTTTTTTATATTTCCTCATTTTCATTCATTATTTCATTCCAGCGCAGAACAGAATTTATGGATGTCTGCAACCAATAAAGAAATTGAGTTTTTGGCAGACGTGACTCTCGCAATTGCATCGCTTGGGCCAAAGGTGCCCCATCCGCTGCATTATGCCACAAATCCACAAAGATCGTATCTATTTCATCAGGCTTTAAGCGATCTACGACGGCAAAGGCATCCTCCTGAATAATCGTTAATTTCTCAGAATGATCCCATTGCGGCAGAATCCATTCCTTGAACCAGCTGATCACTGCCGCTTCTTTTTCGACAACGATAACTTGCTTCACATTCTCTTTTCGTGAAAGATGATACGCACAGTAGCCTAATCCCAAACCGCATACCAGAACTCTGCCCCAGGCTTTTACTAGCATAGGCCGCATAGTGTTGATTTCACTGGGAATCACACTCATCCATTCGACCCCCTTTTCATAGACACAGGGATAACGATATTCCGTATCGAAATAGCCCAGCTGCGGACATTCCGCACCTGTTTCATCGACATGATAATCATCATAAATCAAAATTTCAAAAGGATGATAGGACTCCCAGCGTACTGTCCAGTTGCCCTGCGAAATTTCTGGAAAATGAATATTCTGCAGATAGGCATCCGTTTTATATTCTTCCGCAGACAAATGTCGAAAACCGGGTTTGATATATTGTTCCGCAAGATAACGATGCTGCGGATTATCATCAATATCCAAGCCGGCTAAAATACAAAACAAAGTATAAACGGCATCGGTTTGTGAATTATTACAGCTTTGGCAGAGAGATTCAACCATTTCCGGCTGTATTGCACAGGAATTTTCCTGCAGATAATCCGCAACAAGCTGGGTCATCGCACTGTTCAGCCGCATTCTTTGCTTCATTCTTTCATTTGTCATAAAAGACCTCCCGTATCTTTCGCTCTGTATCCTACTTCTCTGACCAACAGGAGTACTCCCTGTTCTTAAGCATTAAAATAGGATTCATTAAAACATAATTTTACTCTTTAATGTATTTCTCAACATTTTGATCCCACGTTGTCAGGATCACAGGGGGCGCAGACCAAAGTCCCACCCTCACCTGATGAGCTTGACAGCTGCCGGGCAAGGTCCACCAAGTCATTTCATCCGCTTTGCCTGCTTGAAAACCGCTTGCTTACGATTCTCTTTAAACAGGGAAAAACCTGCGCCTGGATTCGAATCTCTGTCGGGCTGCAGCTGAATCCATCCTTCCCCCACCTCAGTCGCCGGTTAAACTTCTAAATCTCGTCTTATATACAAAAAAACCTGTCAATGACAGGATTTTTAGTAAGTGGTGGTTCCAGCCGGGATTGAACCGGCGACACATGGATTTTCAGTCCATTGCTCTACCAACTGAGCTACAGAACCATTGGTTGCGGGGGAAGGATTTGAACCAACGACCTCCGGGTTATGAGCCCGACGAGCTACCAGACTGCTCTACCCCGCGATAACTAAGCATAAATTTTCAATGGCGGAGGAACTGGGATTCGAACCCAGGCGCCGGTTTCCCGACCTACCGGTTTTCAAGACCGGACCCTTCAACCACTTGGGTATTCCTCCAGAATGACTTGGTGGACCCTGTAGGACTCGAACCTACGACCAGCCGGTTATGAGCCGGCAGCTCTGACCAACTGAGCTAAGGGTCCGAAGATCCTAATCAAGCAAATGGTAGCGAGGGTGGGACTCGAACCCACGACCTTCCGGGTATGAACCGAACGCTCTAGCCAACTAAGCTACCTCGCCAAAAATTTAAATCATGGTCGGGATGACAGGATTCGAACCTGCGACCCCTTGATCCCAAATCAAGTGCACTACCAAGCTGTGCTACATCCCGAAATATAAGTTCCCATCGGGAACTGTTTTTTAATAAAATGGCGCGCCCAGTAGGAATCGAACCCGCAACCTTTTGATCCGTAGTCAAACGCTCTATCCAGTTGAGCTATGGGCGCATATTTCGTTGTTCTTATCAACAACGCTTTGTTATTATAACAGAGTCAGTGTTGAATTGCAACAACTTTTTTCATTTTTTACAGCTTGATTTTTAGGATTGGTGGGGATGACGGGACTCGAACCCGTACGATGTTTCCATCACCGGATTTTAAGTCCGATGCGTCTACCGATTCCGCCACATCCCCAATAAATTGGAGGTACCTGCCAGATTTGAACTGGCGATCACAGAGTTGCAGTCTATTGCCTTACCACTTGGCTAAGGTACCATTACCATTTCGCTGTGCTTTATTATTATATATGAACTCCTATTAAAATGCAAGGCTAAAATGAAACGAATTTCTGCGGCTTTTCAAAACAAAAAAGGCGCTCATTTCCAGCGCCCTCTTGTCCATTTGTTGATAACTTGTTCAAACTTTTAACTATTTTTGACTTTAATCCAGAGATCCGCCAGGATCTTTTTCAAAACTTCATTATGCTTAAACACTTCATCTTTAGCATAACCGACGCGTGGCAGGTAAGCTGGATTTCCATCATATTCTCCTCCCGGCGCACTCATTTCTTCCAAAACATTTTTATTGCTGGAAGCATAGCCGACAGTACTGGAGTTATCATAGGAAGCATCATCCGTCAGGATGTAATTGATAAATTCGTTAGCCAGCTTCGGACATTTTGCATTGGCTGGAATGACCATGGCATCGCTCCACAGATTTGTGCCTTCTTCCGGCAGCCAGTAGGCCATATCCTCATTTTCCGAAAGGATATAGGCAGCATCGCCGCTATAAACGACCGCGATATCTTTTTCACCCGTAACCATGCCGTCGATAACTTCATCCGTCACATAGGATGGATCCACCTTCTTATCCATATCCAGAAGCCATTGGTAGGCCTCCTGAATCTCATCTTCATTTTCTGTATTCATCGAATAACCCAGCGCTTTAAACGCCATCATAAACGAATCCCGCTCTGAGTCATAAACGAAGACATGACCTTTATATTTCTCATTACGCAGAACATCAAACCCCTGCGATTCCACATCGGCCGGATCAACATTGTTTTTGTTATAGACAATGCCGACCATGCCCCAGAAATACGGCGCAGAATAGGTGTTATCCGGATCATAGGACAAGCCCTTAACCCCATCCGCTAAATTAGCCAGGTTGGGAATCATAGATTTATCCAACGGCTGAAGCATGTTCTCATCAATCATCCGTTCGATCATATAGTCTGATGGAACAAGAACATCGTACTGACTTCCGCCTAAAAGCTTTGTGTACATTTCCTCATTGGAAGCGAACATAGAATAGTTAATTTTTACATTGTACTGCTTTTCAAAATTGGACAAGACGTTTTCCCCGACGTATTCACCCCAGTTGTACACGTTTAACGTGCTGCAGCCATAGACTTCCTGCGGATCAACATCACTCTTGCCGCTGCCCCCGCAGCCGCTCAGCGAAACAACCATCAAGCCGCATAACCCCAGTTTAATCCAGTTTTTCATTTTTCTTTAATTTCCTTTCTTTTATCATTGGAATCACGTTGACCAGAATCAGAACGACGGTGATCATCACCACAATAATTGTGGACAGCGCGTTGATGCTCGGATTGATTCGCTTATACATCGAGTAGACATAAATCGAAATGTTGTTAATGCCCGGACCGGTAGTAAAGAAGGAGATCACGAAATCATCAAATGACATCGTAAAGGCGATCAGGGCGCCGGAAACAATGCCCGGCATGATCTCCGGCACAATGACCTTGGTTAAGGCCTGCCATGGGGTAGCGCCCAGATCCAATGCTGCTTCCGGCAGATTGGGATCCATTTGTCTGAGCTTGGGCATGATGCTGAGCATGACATAGGGGATACAGAAGGCAATATGCGCCAGCAGCAGCGTCATGAAGCCTGTTTTGATATTCAATGAAGTAAACAGAAGCATTAAGCCGATCGCCGTGACGATTTCCGGGTTCATCATCGGCAGATTGTTGATCTGCAGCGTCAGTTCTTTTACGATGCGGCGGGATTTGGATAAGCCGATGGCCGCGATCGTTCCCACAATCGTCGACACAACCGTAGCGATGACCGCGATCACCACGGTATAGTAGATGGATTCCATAATCGTGCGGTTGGCAAACATCTTTTCATACCACTGCAGAGAAAACCCAGTAAATTTGCTTAATGACTTGCTGTCATTGAAGGAAAAGACTACAACATACAGAATCGGCAGATAGAAGAAGGCCAGAACAAGCAGCAGATAGAATCGGGAGAACAGGGATTTCAGTTTTTTCATGCGCGGGTTTCCCCCTTATTCTCATAATCGACCTTCTTGGTAATGAACATGGAGATCATGATGATCACTGCCATAATCAGCGAGATCGCCGAACCAAAGTTCCAGTCTCCCGTAGAAATGAAATAGTTTTCGATCAGGTTGCCGACCAGAACGTAATCGCCGCCGCCTAAGAGCTTTGGAATGAAGAAACTGGAGACGGCTGGAAGGAAAACCAGTGTGATCCCGGAAATGACGCCGGGCATCGACAGCGGCAGCGTCACGCGCAGAAATGTCTGCACCTTGTTTGCGCCCAGATCCTCGGCCGCGGTTAACAGACTTTGATCCATTTTCGTCAGCGACGTATAAATCTGTAAAATCATGAAGGGTATAAAGTTATACACCATGCCGACAAACACTTTAAATTCACTGCTGACAGGAAAATTCAGCAGAATGCCGCGCCAAGCATAAGTTCTGACCAGCATGTTGATCCACATTGGCAAGGTGATTAACAGCACCATAATCGACTTGCGGTTTCCCTCCAGCTTGGCGATAAAATAGGCCGCAGGATACCCCAATAAAATACAGATCACGGTTGTGATCAGAGCGATTTTTAATGACCGCCATAAGACGTTGGGAAAGATGCTGTCGGAGAAAAAGCGGGCAAAGTTCTCGAGTGTGAACTGCAGCGTCAGTACGGAATTGCCCTGCTTGGTAAAGGCGTAAAGGATAATCAGAAGCATCGGCGCTAAAATCATAATTGCGATCCAGATCAGATACGGATACAGCATGCGCGCAAAGGATTTCATAGCGGCTTACACTCCCATCTTGGACATGACATGAATGTCTTCCGGTGCGAATTTGAGATCGACTTTCTTGCCTTCCTCCTGAAAATCCGTTGTATGGATCTTGAAGATGCGGCCTTTGGTCGCAAAGGTGATGTCAAAGTCACCTTCGGCAATTTCTTCTGGGTCAAAATCATATTTAACTTCGCTGATTTCAACGGGACTGTCGTCCTCCAAATCCCAGGCTTCGGCGCTGGCCCACATTTTTAAATCCGTGTTCAGCGCGACGCTCTCTTTAATTTCATCCGGTGTTTTATAAAAATCAAAGGCCGTGATGCCGATGTTATGCTTGTTGTCCTCAACATATTTCGGTTCAACAACACTGATCTTGATCGTAATCGACGTTCCTTTGGAAGTACCGAAGGTCGCAGGATAGGTACCTGGCTGCGGTTTGATATCATAATCCACTGTTGTCAGTGATACAAATTCATCTTCCTCATCCCATGCCTGGGCATTCGCGCGGGCAATGACGTCGGCATCGCTCATCTCCGCCACGTCTTCTAAATCCATCGTGAAGTCATTGGCGGAAATTTTTTCGTGCGCCTCCGGATTGGTCGTATCATGATTGGCCAGGACGTGCATTTTTACCGTTTTGGCGGTTCCGGATACAGTCTGGACCATAATTTCATAGTGAACGCCTTTAAACAACAGCGATTTAACCTCACCGTTAAGGATACCCTGACCGCGCGGCACGATATCAATGTCTTCCGGCCGGATCACAATATCGACGTTTTCATTTTTCTTAAAGCCGTAATCAACGCAGTCATAAATCTTATCATCAAACATGACGCGGTAATCATCCTTCATCACGCCGTCGATGATATTGGATTCGCCGATGAAGCGGGCAACATATTCATTTTCTGGTTCGTTATAAATTTCTTCCGGTGTTCCGATCTGTTGGATTTCGCCGTCCTTCATAACGACAATCTTATCCGACATCGTCAGCGCTTCTTCCTGGTCATGCGTAACAAAGATAAACGTAATGCCGACTTCCTTCTGGATCTTTTTGAGTTCATGCTGCATTTCTTTGCGCAGCTTGAGATCCAGCGCCCCTAAAGGTTCATCCAAAAGCAGAACTTCCGGTTCGTTGACCAAAGCGCGGGCGATCGCCACCCGCTGCTGCTGTCCGCCCGAAAGCAGGGTGACATTGCGCTTCTCAAAGCCTTCCAACCCGACCAATGAAAGCATACGCATCACTTTTTGCTCGATGACATCCTTGGATTGCTTCTTTATTTTCAAACCAAAGGCAATGTTCTCATAAACATTCATATGCGGAAACAGTGCATATTTTTGGAAAACCGTATTGATTTCCCGCTTGTACGGCGGCACTTGGCTGATATCCTGACCATCAAAAATAATCTTGCCTTCGGTCGGTTCCAAAAATCCGCCCAAAATTCGCAGCAGCGTCGTCTTGCCGCAGCCTGACGGACCTAACAGCGTGACGAATTCATTTTCATAAATGTCCAGGTTGACGCCTTTCAATACGATCTGACCATCGAACTCCTTTACGATATTCTTAAACTGAATTAGTTTTTTCATCCGTAATTCCCCTTTCCTGTTGACTTAAAAGATTGGCGGCGTGCAGATCCACAGCACGCGGGCAGGTTGTGCCGAATCATTTTTCAGGCAATGACTGAACGATCCCTTGACGTAAAATGTCTGCCCTTTTTTGACGATATACGCTTTCCCCGTATCCAGATTGACCAGCTTGATCCGCCCGGACAGCACATAGCCGAATTCCTCCCCTTCATGGACAGCGACTTCGTGCGATTGTCCCTGTGTTGGCAACTCCAGCAGAATCGGCTCCATTTCGTTTTTCTGCGCGTTGGGCACGATCCAGTGAATTGTGCATTCCTCACGCTCGTCAACGAAGTAGTCATCGTCAGTAAAGACCAGTTTTTCCTCCGTTTCCTCCTGGAAAAACTTCGCCAATGTCGTTCCCAGAGCTTCCACGATATCCTGCAGTGTGGCAATCGATGGAGAAGTCAGATTCCGTTCCAGCTGCGAAAGAAAGCCCTTGGTCAATTCGCAGCGGCTGGCCAGTTCCTCCAGCGTCAGATTGTTTTTTGTCCGCAGCTGTTTGATCCGATATCCGATATCCATCCAACCCCTCCTTTTTCGCTTCCAAGTTTAGCATCACTAAACTTTGCGGAAGCATTTAATAAACACAGATATTATTATACATATGCGAATGTAAAATTCAATAGTTTTAAACAAAAAGATTACTGTTATTAAACTTTTTTATGTCCGATGCCGCTTTCCGCAGACACTGCATTGACGGCAAATGGAAAATTTCGATTTATTCCTGGCGATCTGTTCTTGTCGTCCGGTTTTTTCCAAACCGAAATTTCTTTTTAAGGCAACAAACATGCATTGAGTTAGAAGATCATCTATTCGCAGGCCTTGATCCTCAGCCTGATCTTTTTTACCTGTGCGCCGCAGGCGGAAAATCTGGAGTCCTGCTTTTGAGCAAGGGTTGAATCTGAGCTGTCTACAGCTTTCCCTTAATCCCACGGCTTCATCCCTTTCCCTTAAAATCAGTCAAAACAAAAAAAGCCGGATACAACAGTACCCGGCCGCATAGCGCATAATTTTTTTGATAAAAGTAAGCATGTTTATCTCTGACGCGCATGAATTCAAGCCGTCAGGATTCGTTTTGTCAATTTACTTTTACTCTTACAGCAAACCGTCGATCATGTTTTCCAGCATGTTCTTGGGCTGGAAGCCAACGCTCTGCTTCACCGCTTTGCCCTCTTTAAATGCGATCAGCGTCGGAATCGACATGACGCCGTAACGTTGTGCCAGATCCTGTGACTGATCAACATTCACCTTCACAATATCCAGCTTGCCTTCATACTTCGCGGCCACTTCTTCCAGAACCGGCGCCAGCATTTTGCAGGGTCCGCACCAATCCGCAAAGAAGTCCACGAGCACCAATCCGCCCTTCGCTGTAATTTCATCAAATTCCTGTGTATTTACAATTTTCATCAACGTATTCCTCCTGTTCAGTAATCTAAGTATATCACAGTTTTTTCCTTTGCATACTGAAATGCTCAGCAAATAAACCAGGCCGAAAAATCAATTGTACTGAGAAGCAAACACGTTTAAACAGGAATAAAACGCCGTCGATTTCTATTCACACAAAACAACTCAGCCAAAACAAAACAGCCCGCAGGCTGTTTTGAAATAAGCTTATTTTTAACTGAACGGCTTACAGCTTGCTTGCCGCGCCGCGGTCAACGATGACGGTGACATCCGGATGGTTCTGCAGAACGCTCGCCGGGCAGTCTTCCGTCACTGGGCCTTTGATCATGGCATACACTGCGTCAGCCTTGTTTTTGCCATTGGCAACCAACAGGATCTTCTTGGCTTTCATGATCGTTGCGATGCCCATCGTAATCGCTTCCGTTGGAACTTCTTCTCCTAACGGATCGAAGAAACGAGCGTTGTCCTGACGTGTCTTTTCCTTCAATACGACGGTATGCGTCAGCGTATCAAAGGAAGTTCCCGGCTCATTGAAACCGATATGTCCGTTAGCGCCGATGCCTAACAGCTGGATATCGACCTCAAAGTTCTTCATCGCTTCTTCATACTTTTCGCATTCAGCCTGAATGTCAGCGCTGTCGCCAACTGGAACGTGTACATTCTCTTCCGGAATGTCCAGGCCGTTAAACAGGTTCTCATGCATGAACGTCCAGTATGTCTGGCTGTGATCCCGCTTCAGGCCGATGTATTCATCCAGGTTGAAGGTGACGACATTCTGATAAGACGTTCCGTTTTCCTGATGATCCTTGATCATATTCTGGTACAGACCGATCGGACTGGAGCCTGTCGCCAGACCCAGAACCGGATTGGACTTGGATGTGATGACCTCTTTCATGACTTCAAAAGCTTTTTCGCTCAGTTCGTCATAGTTTTCGGTCACAATAATTTTGAACATTTGAATTCCTCCCTTTTTCATCTATAACAATAGCACGAAAGCGTGGTAAACTCAACGCTCAGCGCACTTGTTAACGAATTAAAATTACCCGATTTCAATCGTGTATGAAGTCGTAAAGCTGCCGTTTTCCTTTAATTGAATCGTGCCTTCGCGCTCCTCAAACGGAACCCGTACTTCTTCAAAATCGCCATGCCCGTGCCACGGTTCAATGCACAGATACGGAGCGTTCTGCTTCGTCCAGAAAGCCACCCAGCGATAGCCCGCAATGCTGACCTTAACACTGTTCTTGCCATTGGTCAAGGTGACGTACGGGGAACGCAGATGTTCAAACAAAAGTGTCGGAATATTCTTGAAAGTTGCATAATCCAGCGCAATTTCACGTTCTTCATTCAGGCACAGCGAGGCGTCGCCATGCGTTGTCGTCTGAGTTTCCGGGCAGGCAAAAACAAGCTTGTAATCCTCAAAACGTTCATCCGCACGCATCGGACAGTTGAAGGCCGGATGCAGACCAAATGAGAATGGCATCATCCGCGGCGAATGATTCTCAATCTGATAGGTGATCGTCAGCTGTTTTCCCGTCAGTTGATAGGTTACCGTCAGCTTGAACGCAAACGGATACTGCGCAAGGGTTTCCGCATTGTCACTTAAGGACAGCACGATCGTGTCGTCGCTGACACTTTCCACTGTGAATTCACTGTGGCGAGCAAACCCATGGTTTCCCATTTTATACGTTTTTCCATCAATTTGATAGTCCTTAGTCCAGGTACTGCCGACCATCGGAAACAAGATCGGATTGCGGCCAGCCCAAAACTGCGGATCGCCCTGCCACATGTGTTCAATGTTCTTTTCCTTGTCGTAAAAACTGGTGATTTCGGCTGCCTGTGTCTTAACTTCAACAACGGCCAGTTCATTTTCAATTCTCGGCATGATTTTCCTCCTCAATCAGTCCAAAATGCAGACAGGTCTTATAAATTCCATCGCGGTCAACATCGTCAGCCACATAGTCCGCCGCCTGCTTGGCTTCATCGCAGCCGTTGCCCATCGCCACGCCTAATCCGGCTCGGCGAATCATTTCCACATCGTTATAGCCATCGCCAAACGCCACCGTCTGCGCTGCGTCAAAGCCCCAGTGAGCTGCCAGCTCCAGCATTCCGCTGGCCTTGTTGGCATCAGCAGCCGTGACTTCGTTGGCAAAATGCATGACCATCAGATGCGAATGTTCCAACAGTGCGCGGATCGCTTCAACATGTACGGCATCCTTGGTATAAAAGATAATATTGACTAAGGGCTGGTGTTTCCACAGCGTCTGACCGGGACGCATCTTATACAGAAAATAAAACAGATCGCTGATTTCCTGCTTGTAATGCTGATCATGACTGTTCTCGCCGTGAACACCGCTGTAGCGAATGACCAATTCATTGCGCCGACAGTAATCGATCACCCGTTCAGCATCGCCTTCATCGATGATTTTGGCGGCGATGATCTGCCCATGGTCGATGATCACGCCGCCTTGGGCGCAGACGATGCCGTCCAGCATATCCCGCAGCTTCTGCGGCAGGTTGACCAGTTCCTCCACCGCCCGGCTGGTGCATAACGCAATCTGACTGCCATTTTCCTTCAGCTTTTCCAAAGCCGTGTAGGCAGAGGCTGGAACATCGTGAAGCGTGTGGGAGAATAGCGTGTGATCAATGTCGAAAAAGACGGCACGGGCTTTACTCATGCAGCATGGCCTCGCCCAGCACCCATGTTTGGGCTACGCTGTAATCTTCATTTAAGACGCATAAATCAGCGTCATAACCGGTTTCGATCAGGCCTTTGCCGACAAAGCCCATTCGCCGTGCGGGATTGATTGTCGCCGCATTGATCGCCGTGGCCAGCGGCAGCTTCATCATTTCAATCAGGTTGCCGACTAAGATGTTCATCCGGTTAGAGCTGCCCGCCAGCTTGCCGTTAGGCAGCCGTCCGCAGCCATCTTCACCGACCGTCACATCTCGGCCCTTCATGTGATAGAAGCCTGGCTTTAAACCTTTGATCGATACGGAATCCGTGACGCAGATCAGTCTGTCCTTGCCTTTGGCCTGGCCCAGCACACGCGCTACGGCTGGATGAACATGCACTCCATCCGCGATCAATTCCGCATAGATATCCTCGAAATACATGGCGGCCCCGGCAGTTCCCGGCTCCCGATGATGCAGTCCCAGCATTCCGTTAAACGTATGCGTAAAGCTGTCCGCCCCATCCTCAATCGCAGCGGCACATTCATCAAATTTAGCCCCGGTATGTCCCATGGCCACTTTCACGCCCTGCGAAACACAGTAGCGGATCAGCGCATGATCATCATCTTTTTCCGGTGCGATGCAGATCATCTTGATTTTGCCATCCGCAGCTTTCTGATAACGCTGGAATTGTTCAACATTCGGTTTCTGAATTAAATAGGGATTGTGCGCCCCTTTGAATTCATGGGAGATCTGCGGACCTTCGACATGAATGCCCAGAATTTTAGAACCGCGGTGATTCTCGTCGATGATCTGACTGATCAGCGCATAGGATTCCAACAAGTTGCTTTCCGGCGCGGTTGAGGTGGTCGCTAAAAAGCTGGTGACGCCATCCTTCGGCAGATATTCAATCCAGTCGATCAGTCCTTCGCGGGTCGCATAATTGCAGTCCAGACCATTGTAGCCATGGCAGTGAATATCAATCAAGCCCGGCAGAATCCGCTTATCGCCGTAATCCACGTCGGCTTTTTGAGCGTTGTAAGTTTCGATCGCTGTGATTTTTCCGTTGTCAAAAACAAGCTGTGCCGGCACGAATTGTTCGTTCAGCCAGACACGTGTACTTTGAATTCTCATCCTTATTCCCTCTTTTCCTTGGGTCTCTCATTCCTGTTTGAATCATGTTGGAGATACAGCTTTCCGCGATCAGCCTGCGGGCTCTTTCACTAGTTCCTTGCGAAAACAGCGTTTAATCTTATACCACGCCGGAAAAGCTGTTCATGTTTGGTCTTTTTTACAGAGAGGGTCGCTTTTTCTCTTGCCTTAAACATCCAACTACAAAGAAAAACCTGAAAAGTTCAGGTTTTTACAGCATTTCTTTTCCGAGGCAGTATGTCTGAACGACATCGTAATCCCGATTCAGAACAACCAGATCGGCATCATAGCCAGCCATGATCTTGCCCTTGCGGTCGTCCATCTTCAACAGCCGAGCCGGATTCAGGGAAACCATATTGACTGCCCAGTCAAACGGCAGCAATGCCTTTTCTACCAGATTCTGCAGACCGCGGTTGAACTTCAAAGTGCCGCCGGCCAGCGTGTCGGTGCCATGCAGATAAGCGGAGCCGTTTTCACGGATATCAATCTGATTGCCGCCCAGTTCATAATAGCCTGGTTCGCAGCCTTTCGCACACAGTGCATCGTCAATCATGACCGCATAATCGCGGCCTTTAGCCGTAACATAAGCATTCACCGCTGCCCAGTTGACATGGTTGCCGTCACAGATAATTTCACCGTACGTATCGCGGCAGCGCATGGCAGCGCCGACCAGATTCGGGGTCCGGTGATGCAGACCGTTCATGCCATTGAAGACGTGCGTCATCGAATTGGCACCGTTGGCAATCCCCATCAGCGCATCTTCATAGGTCGCACCGGAGTGACCGATGGAAACACAGACGCCATGGCTGGAAGCGTAGCGGGTCAAAGCCCAGTCCGGATCCATTTCCGTCGCCAGCGTCATAACTTTAATCATGCCCTTCGCGGCTTCCTGATATTTCTTGAACTGTTCTACATCCGGAGTCACGATAAACTGTTCCGGCTGCGCGCCTTTATTTTTTGCGTTTAAATACGGACCTTCAAAATGAATGCCGAGGATCTCCGCACCTTCATAGCCTTCGTCAACGACTTCCGTCACATTGATCAAAGCTTTCGTCAGAACTTCTTCACTCTGCGTTACCGTTGTCGGCAGAAAGCCGGTAATGCCTTCCTGGGTCAGTCCTTTAGCCCAGTTGCGCAGTCCTTCATGATTGGCATCGTTGGTATCAAAACCCAAACCGCCGTGGCAATGGATATCAATCATGCCCGGCAGGATTCGATCTTCGCCGTAATCCTTATCGACCGGCTTGGTTCCGTATGGGTAAATTCCTGTGATCTTCGCGTCTTCGATCTCCAGCTGCGCTTCAATGAACGTACTGGAAACCCAAACTTGCTTACTTTGAATAATCATCTTTTAGTCCTCCCTTGATGTTCTTATTATATCCCCTTTGAAAATTGAATTCAACAATTCCACCCTTCAAAGATGGCTTTTTTATTCATAGATCGATTAATATTTTGTGATAATAATTTCATCATTGAAGGCGAACTCAACGAACCTTGCCAAACAAGATCGAAATGGGGATAAAATGGGCATAAAAGACATCTCCGTCTCAGTAAACCGCTTCTTGACGATTAGCCTTAAGCTTCATATTTTGAACGAACACGAGGCTGCATCAAGTAAAAAAACGCCGCAATTCACAGTGTTTCCTTGACAGCGTTTTTTTAACTAACCTTTATTTTTTCTAAGCGTACAGATCAGCCCCTGCGTTTCGGCTTAAAACGAGAGGTTGAAGAGGATGACGATCCGTCTGAAACGGACCGCTGATCACGCGGATTCTGTTTTTTCTCCGCCCTGCCGACCGCGGCTTTTTTCTTTGTCGGATCCGCTTCTGCCTTTCGGCCTTCGGTTTGATTTTTTCTCGGCTTCTGATTTTTCCTAGTTGATCCGTTACCCTGCGCATAGGATCGGCTTTTTTCATTTTTTCCCCATGGCACAGGCGGAATCAGACAATGACGGCCATAACCGATCAAATCCGTTCGGCCGGCCTGAGTCAGCGCCTCCTGCACAAGCTTGTAATTGTGCGGCGCATTGAACTGCATTAAGGCCCGCTGCAGCTGCTTTTCATGAGGATCGCGGGCAACATAGACCGGTTTCATCGTCATCGGATCCAGCCCCGTCCAATACATCGTCGTCGAGATTGTAGCCGGCGTCGGATAGAAATCCTGAACTTGTTCAGGAACATGATTGATCGACTTCAGATAACAGGCCAGTTCGATCGCATCATCCAAATCACAGCCAGGATGCGAACTCATCAGATAAGGGACCAGGAACTGATTTTTTCCATATTCCTGATTGAGTACCAGATATTTTTCCCGGAATTTCTCATATAAGGTATGATTGCATTTCCCCATCGTATCTAAAACCTTGTCGCTGACATGCTCCGGCGCCACTTTCAGCTGTCCGGAGATGTGATACTGCACCAATTCCCTAAAAAAAGTGTCATCTTTATCATACATCAAATAATCGTAGCGGACTCCGGAACGGACAAACACTTTTTTTACCCCCGGCAGCACCCGCAGTTCACGCAGAATGCTCAGATAATCCTGATGCGTTACCTCCAGGTTTCGGCATGGCTTGGGATGCAGGCATTCCTTTGTGGGACAGGTTCCCCGGCGCAGCTGATCTTTGCAGGAAGGGTGATAAAAATTCGCAGTCGGACCGCCGACATCATGAATATAGCCTTTGAAATCAGGATCCTGCGTAATTTTGATCGCTTCTTCTACAATCGATTGTTTGCTTCGCGACGAGATTACCCGGCCCTGATGATTGGTCAGCGCGCAGAAGGCGCAGCTGCCGAAACAGCCGCGGTTGGAAATGATCGAAAAGCGGACTTCATCAATCGCCGGAATGTGATGATACATCGGATGAAAGGTGCGTTGATACGGAAGAGAATAAGTAAAATCCATCTGTTCCTGAGTCAAGGGGAGAGCTGGAGTATTCGCAACGACATACCAGCCGGAATACGGTTCGACCAGAATCGAAGCCTTGATCGCATCAATGTTGAGATGCTGAAGGCGGAAGCTTTCAGCATATTTCCGTTTATCCTGAGCCACTTCCTCAAAGGACGGCAGCCTTTTGTATTCAAACAAATGATCGATGGATTTGCATTTATAGACAGATCCCTTAATCCAGATAATATCCTGAATGGCCAGTCCGCCGTCCAGCGCCTCAGCCAGCTCAATAATTGAATTTTCACCCATGCCGTACAACAAAAGGTCGGCTCCGGAATCCAGCAGGATCGATCGGCGAACCTTGTCATCCCAATAATCGTAATGGGCCAAACGCCGCAGTGAAGCTTCAATCCCGCCCAGAATGACCGGCGTATGCGGGTAAAGCTGTTTGATTTTCTGAGCATAGACAATTGTGGCCCGATCCGGACGCTTGCCCATTTCTCCATTGTCCGTGTAATTATCCTTATCCCGGCGGCGCCTGGAAACGGAATAATGATTCACCATGGAATCGATGTTGCCGGAAGACACCAAAAATCCCAGCCGCGGTTCACCAAATTCCATAAACGGTTCATTCCGGGTCCAGTCCGGCTGCGCAATCATGCAGACCTTGTAGCCATAGGCTTCCAGCATGCGGGTAATAATCGCCGGACCGAAGGAAGGATGATCTACATAGGCATCACCGCTGACATATACAAAATCGGGCTGTGTCCAGCCGCGCTGTTCCATTTCTTTATGGGTTACAGGTAAAAAATCATTCATCTTCTTCCTCCTTGGCCGCTTATTCGCGGATATCTTCTGTCCGCTTCGCTTATGCTTTTTTAAGCTTCGCGCGCTTTTCTTCTCTTTTTACTTTTCTTCTATGGGAGTCTGGTTAAGAAAAACCGCGGAATTCGCTGAATCCTCCGTTTTTTGAGTTTCTATTGCAACTGTCCTTATTGTACTTGAATTTTTATTTTTTGTCTGCCTTTGGCACAAAGAAAAAGCGCTGATCAGCGCTTTAACTCAATGATCTTTTCCCACGCACAGTCGCTGCGGCCAAAGTGACCGTAAGCGGAATAACGGCTGTAAATCGGCTTTTTCAGATCCAACTGACGGATAATGCTGGAAACTCGGAAATCGAAATTCGTGCGGATAATTTCCAGAATTTCCTCATCGCTGACCTTGCCGGTCCCGAAGGTTTCCACATAAATGGAAATCGGTTCGCTCTTGCCGATCGCATAGGACACTTCAATTTCAGCCCGATCTGCCAATCCTGCGGCAACAATGTTTTTTGCGACAAAACGACAGTAGTACGCAGCGCTGCGGTCAACCTTGCTTGGATCCTTTGAGCTGAAGCAGCCGCCGCCGATCCGGCCCATTCCGCCATAAGTATCGACAACGATCTTCCGGCCCGTGGTTCCGCTGTCGCCAAACGGTCCGCCGACAACGAAGGATCCGCTTGGATTCACGAGAATTTTCGTATCCTTGTCGATCAAGCGGGCATCGATGACGGGATGGATCACTTCATTGATTATCTTGGCACGGATTTCTTCCTGTGATGCCTCGGCAGCATGCTGCGTCGAAACGACGATGGTATCCAGACGAACCGGCTTGTTGTCTACATACTCCACGGTGACCTGCGTTTTGCCATCCGGTTTTAAAATGGAATGAGCTTCCTGCTTGCGAACTTGTTCTAACCGTTCCGCAAGACGATGCGCCAAAGCGATCGGCATCGGCATGTAGTTTTCTGTTTCATTGCAGGCATAGCCGAACATGATCCCCTGATCCCCGGCCCCCATTTCAGCTTCATCGTGCATCACAGCCTCATAGATTTCTGCCGACTGCTTGGAAACCTTGGTGACCACTTCAAATTCTTCCGTATAGCCGATCTCACGGATTTTGTTCTTCGCGATTTTTTCAAATGGCAGGTCGGCCTTGGTATTGGCTTCGCCATAGATAAAAATCAGGTTGTCTTTGATCGTTGTTTCGACTGCCATCTTGCTGGCTGGATCTTGACGGAGTGCCTCATCCAAAATCGCATCGGAAATGGCATCACAGATTTTGTCCGGGTGTCCGCTGGTGACTGATTCACTGGTAAAAAATTTCTTCATAAATTATCCTCCTTGTCTTTTTTATCAAGGCAGATATGACACATAAGAAAAGCCTCCCGAAAGAAGGCTTCATTGTTCATCGTCCTGCTTTCTTATCGCTGCCAGCATTACCACCTTGCCCAAGGCAGGTTGGTATGAGTTCGTCGAGCTGACTCTCTCCCTCATTCTTGATAAAAAGACCAGGAATAGTAAACCATACCTGATCATAAAATGCAAGGATTTCTCTACAAAATGCGGAATTTCCATATTTTTCCCACGTTGCAATGCTATTTATTCCATCCGTCTTTCCGCTTCTGCAATTCTCACACGAAAATAACACAGGCAGAAACATGGTTTCTGAGCTATATCTTAATAAATGAAAACAGTGCCGTCAAAACACTTCAGATATACTGACGCAGGATGGCGATTAAACCATCGATATCAATCGGTTTGGCAATGTGATCATTCATGCCTGCCGCCTGGGCTGACTTGACGTCGGTCACAAAGACATTGGCTGACAGCGCGATAATCGGCAGAGTTTTTGCATCCTGACGCGGCAACTGCCGTATCGCGGCTGCGGCTTGATAGCCATCCATGACCGGCATTTGAATATCCATCAGAACTGCCGTGTAGTACCCCGGCGCCGATGCTTCAAAACATTGCACAGCTTCTGCGCCATTTTCTGCGGTGTCCACCAATAGGCCATGCATGGACAACAATTCAACCGCAATTTCACGATTCAATTCATTATCTTCCGCCAGTAGAATTCGCCGGCCGCACAGATCCGGTGCTTTCAATTCCAGTCCGGTTTCCGCTGCCTTGGGTATCTTCGCAGTGCAGAAAAGCTCCAGGACATGCAGAATCTTTGATTTGAACAGAGGTTTGGAAATAAAGGCATCCACTCCGGCCTTAATCATATCTTCTTCAATTTCGCTGAAATCGTAAGCGGAGATGACAATGATCGGTATTTTATCCCAGAGCTGATTGCGGATGATCCGAACAGTTTCCAAGCCTTCCATGCCCGGCATCTTCCAGTCAAGGATCACCGCGAAGAAATTCTGTCCCTTTTCATGCGCCGCCTGAATTTGTTGGACAGCCTCATAGCCGCTGGAGGCAGATTTGCCGATGATACCCAATTCACCTAACAGCAGCACAGCGTTTTCACACACAATCTCATCATCATCCGCCACTAAGACGGAACAGCCAATCAACTCCTCTGCCTTTTCTTCTTCCTCCTGCACGACCTCAAGCGGAATGGTAACGATAAATTGACTGCCCTGATTCAGCTGACTGTGGACTTCGATGGTTCCGTTCATCATCCGCACAATATTGTCCGTGATTGCCAAACCCAGTCCTGTTCCCTGAATTTTATTAATCCGTGAATCTTGTTCACGGGAAAACGGCTCAAACAAGCGCGGCAGAAATTGCTCACTGATACCTATTCCATCATCAGTAAAGATGAATTCATAGTAGCCTTTGGCTTGCTTGTACGCCCTTGTTTCACGAATTTGGAATTGGATATGGCCGCCTTCCGGCGTATATTTAATCGCATTGGAAAGCAAGTTCATCAAGATCTGATGCAGCCGATCCCCATCCGTTATGACCTTTTCGTGACTGACATGATCGACAAAAATCTTAAACTCCTGATTTTTTTCCGCAGCTAAAGGCTTACTCATTTCATAGACATTCTGAACCAATTCCGACAAGTCAACATTTTCCATCGCCAGATCAATTTTCCCGCTTTCAATCTTTGACATGTCCAGCACTTCGTTGATCAGGTTGAGCAGATGCCGGCTGGACAGCTGGATTTTCGTAAGACAATTATCAATTTTTTCAGGATAGGCAAGATTGGCCTGCGCGATCGTAGCCATGCCGATAATTGCATTCATCGGCGTTCGAATATCATGCGACATCGAGGACAAAAAATTAGATTTGGCTTCGCTGGCAAGCTTTGACGTTTCGTATGCCTCTTCCAGAGCTTTGCGCTGCCGCGACTGTTCAATCCTATCCCGCGTCACATCGATGCCGACACTGTAAAAGGAAGGAATCCCATCCCAGCTGTCTTTTCCGCTGACATAACTGAAGGTCATAGTCAAGATTTTGATTACCCCTTGGAAGGTCACAACCCGGCATTCAGTCACGGTATCCTTACTGCTGGATTGGGCGTTCTGCATCACTTTGACCGCCCGGGCAAGATCATCTGGATGAACATAGGTACATTGACTGTGAAGCTCATCCTCAAACTGTTCTTTTGTATAGCCGATCAAATCCAGAAATCCGCCGCCATACCATAATATCGTGGACATATCCCGTGCATCAACACGCGCAAACCCACCAGGAATAGTCCGGATAATCGCATCACGTTCCCGATCCTTTTTGGCCAGCTTGTATTCCGTACTGACCATATCATGCGATAGTTCAATCCGAGCCTGACGGCCTTGCCAGTCAATGATCTTATTTTTGATCATAAACCTTTTTTTCAGATTGGGATTATCAAATTCCCATTCGTAAGCCTCATCGCGTTTCAGCAGCGAGTTAGTACAGAAAGGACAAGGAGTATTCCGTCCCTGAATCACTTCATAACATTTCCTGCCGACGAATTCCTCAGCTTTTCCCTGCAGCGTTTCGCAGGCATGCTTGTTCACAAATAAAAGCTCGTAGGTTTCCATGTCACTGATGTATATATTTCCGGTATATTCGGACATCAGCCATTCAAAATTGGCGATTGCATCCTGATGTTCATCACGAGGAGCGGTCACAGACATCCCTTTAGACTTCTGTGTTTGACCTTGTTCTTCCTGCTGCAGCACTGTTGTTTTCATCCTGATTGCCTCCTCGGATTCAGATTTATCGAATTGGGGTTTTCATTTCTGAATACAATTTCAGACAGACAATCCTTGTTCACATATAAATTTATTATAGCATATCATAAAATGAAAAAAAGATTAACTCTCATTGAGTAAAAAGCGGTTCAAAACTGGAAGCATCCAATAAAAAATGCTAAAATTGATCAAACAAATACGACGGGGAGGTAAAGATCATGCAGGAGAAAAACGATATGCAGAATTTGATCTATACCCTGCTGATCACGCAGATCAAATTGGGTGTCTACCGTCAGCATGATCCGCTTCCTTATATTAAGCAGATGAGCGATTATCTCTGCGTTGCTCCAGAAACTGTTCGGGCCGCTTATGGCCGACTGAAAGTGGAACAGGTCATTACCTTATCCAAAAAAGCAGGGGCACATTTGTCCGCCGGCTGCGCTGAGAATCAGATCCAGCAGAACATTCAGGAATATTTTGAAAGTCGACGAACTATGCTGCTGGATCTTGCCGCCTCCATGCCGGCTTTGTTCGGCAAGATGGAGCTGCTGAGTTTGAAAAAAGCTTCGCCTCAGGCACTGGATCAGCTCAAAGCAATACAATTGGATTCCCAGATTCCGCCGACCTATCGTTCGCTGAAATTCTTTCTCAGTTTGTATCGGCAGTCAGAAAACCAACTGCTGACAAGATTGATCTGGCGCATATTCATTCTTGTTCACATTCCTTTTTTCAGTGTTTTTCAGGATCGAAAAATGCTGGAGGAACAACAGGCGCAGCAGATCATGCTTCTCGAGGCCAGCTTAAGCGGTCAATGGCAGACTGTACAAAATTTAATCGAAAGCTCTCATCTTTGGCTGCTCAATGCCCTGCGAAAGTATTATCATGAATCAATCCGCCCCGACTCTACGGTTCAGGAAATCCAGTTTGCCTAGGAACTCTATCATAAGAGTGATCAAAAGCGTTATTCATTAGCGGTGACTTTGATCAAGCAGATTAATCGCGGACAGCGCAAAAGCGGTGAATTTTTACCTTCCCTTGCGGCATTGGCTGCTGAAAATCAATTGTCAGTCAGCACCGTGCGGCGGGCTTTAGATTTATTAAATGATATTGGGGTTGTCGAATCCATCAATGGAAAAGGAACACAAGTGCTGGCTTTTGAACAGATTGCCGCCCATTGTGATTTTTCTCAGCCCATCTATCGCCGGCGATTAACCGACTTTATTGAAAGTCTGCATGTATGCGCCTGTTCCTGCCGCGCGGTTGTGGAACAAACACTGCTGGCCATGACGGGAGCGCAGCGAAACCAGCTGCTTGAGCTGCTTGAGCGCTTATATGCGCAGCAGCGTTATGGTTTGGGGATTTATGGGGTTATTGGCATTCTGGCAGAAGAGGCTCACTCCCCCGCGATTCGCACGCTTTACGCTCAGCTCTTTCAGCAGTTTCTTTGGGGTTACCCGCTGCGCATTCCCAAGAGAAATGAAAGCACGGAGGCACAAATGCAGGCAAGAGCCCTCACTGAGGCTTTGCAGCATTTCGATTCCAGTCTATTTGCCCAGCTTTTAGAAAACAGTCTGATTCAAGACTTCAAAACAGCCCAATCGCAGCTGCAGAAAATAGGAGTTTCTGCGCCTTCTGATTTCTTATAGAACATTGGAAGAACGTGAATTAAAATCTCAATTTCATCTTTTGGACTCAAGTCAGGATATCCTTGTTTACTCCCTAATGATCAACAAAAAAACAGAGGGTTTAGTGAACTTCACTCAAAAACCATCTGTTTCTTGTTAGATTATTTGACTTCATCGGCAGGCTTGCTTGTTTTACAAAAATGTCAGAGTATTTAAGTTATTAGTATTGAATCTTATTCATTAACGGACCCAAATTTAATTGATCCAGAGTGATCCTCGGCGTCCCCATTGTCCGATCAGAAAGATGACCATGATCATCTGAACCACCTGTGATCCACAAATGATGCAAGTTTGCATAATTCGCAAGCCATTGAGATTGTTCTGGTCTGTGATGCGCATGATAACATTCGATTCCATCCAATCCCTGACTGGTGAGTGTTTTTAACATCAATTCAGGATTTAGATTTGAATAATCAAAAATATGAGCAATCACCGCCGCTCCCTGCGCTTGATGAATCATTTCAATCACAGCTTCTGCTGACAAGATATCAGATCTAAGAATATGTCCTTTCGCTAATTCTGACTGATAGTCCTGCATGGTAGAAATGATTTTCTGATCTTGAAGGTAAGCAAACAATTTCCAGCTTCCACGTCGATAGTCATAGGTGTATTGTTCATACTCTGCTTCGCAAACATGCGCTCCTTTTTTACGGTAGTTTGCAATCGTTCTCAGTGCTTGTTGATTTTCAGATTCTTGATAATGATTCTGATAATTTCGCAATACGGGCAAATCTGGATTTATTCCATATCCAAGTATGTGAATCACCTGCGAATGAAAGAGAGCACTGACCTCAATACCATGAAGTACAGCTATGCCTGCTTCGTGAGCAGCTTCGCTGAATGCTATCGTATTACGGATCGTATCATGATCCGTTAAAGCCATAAAATCAATCTTATTGGCCAAAGCAACATTAACTATTTCCTGCGGTGTTCTAACACCATCCGAAACACAGGAATGGAGATGGAGATCAATTCGGCTTTTCTTATTCAGCATGGGTTTCCATCCACTGTGCCACACCCTCTTCTTCATTGCTGGCACACACTTCTTTCGCAGCTTCTTTTATCATTGGCAAGGCATTGCTAACCGCTACACTCCAACCACACTCCTGAAATAACTCTAAGTCGTTCATATCATCTCCAAAAGCGACAATCTCATCAAGACTCACGTTCCAGCGTCTACACAATATTTTTAAGCCTTCTAATTTATTCACTTTTTCATTCATGATGATTCTGCAATCAGGATTTTCCTTATCGACAATCATACGGCAACCATATTGACTGACATTAAATTGATCAAAATATTCATGGCAGGGTGTAAACCAGAATATTTTCTGAATTTCTAACGGGTTAAACTTATTCATATCCAGCTTCTTACACCATCCACTAGCTATAAAATCAGAAATTGTACCATAGTTAATATCAGGATATATAACTAAAACATCGCTTTGATCAGCTTTAAGCAGAGCTTCGATCATCGTTTTCGTCTTTTCAGCATTGATTTCCTTTTTGGCAACAATTTGTTCCTGATCATAAACAACTGCACCGTTCAGGGCAATTAATCCTTGTGCATTTAGCTTACGAACATATTCAATACTACGCGAATAGGCTCTACCTGTGGCGACAATAACCTTTCCTTTTTGAGCAAACCTGGATAGAGCTTGAACTGTTCTCTCAGAAAGTGTTTTATCCTCATGAAGCAAAGTTTGATCTAAATCAACAACTGCTATTTTATATTTCATATCTGTCTCCGATTTAAAAGCGTCTAAAGCTCCATCAAAATTGAGGGATGTGAATTTTTAGAAGATTTGATTTTAAATCAGATTGTGAACCTTGAATAATGACATCGACATATTTCCATGGTTCTTCTTCTAAAAAGAAAGGATTTAACAATGAATCCCACCAATCAGCAAATTGTGTGACAGACTCGATTGTTCCGCCATTTTCACCTTTGGCAAGATCACGATGAACGACACGGGAACGCGCTAGATCAGGTTCCGTATCCACCCAAATGGAATAATCAGCTTTGTCACGCAGTCTTTTTCTACAGGCACCCATTCCTTCAATGATGAGAGCTCGATCTGGATTTACCTCAATAAAACCTTCACGATTCTTTTTAATCCATCCAGTAGGTCTGTATGCTACTTTTTCACCGTCAGACCGGGGTTTGATAATCCCCTGGATCATTTCTTCATCCCAATGAATCGGATCTGAATACCAACAGACATCATCTGTATGAACGAGATTGGCTTGCAGCTCTGCCGCAAGCTTTAAAGCTAATGTTGTTTTTCCAGAACCGGCAGCACCGTCGATAAGAATCAGTGGCAGAGCACTGCGCTGGACTATTTCTTCTGTCAAACAGGCCAGTGATTGTTCTGACCAAGTTTTAATTTCAAGCAAAGGTAATTTTGATGATGTCATATTTGAAGATCTCCTTTCTAAATTAAGTACAAGTGTTTTTAACTCTCATTTCAAAGCTTTATCTTTCAAAGACTATAACAAGTATCTTCATAAACCTTAATTTAAGTCAACAATATATTTATAGTAAAATCAATAAACAAATAAAGCTTATTCTTACAAAATAAGTCTCGGTTAATAGAAGTTATAAGTTCAATATAGTAACTCATTTGTCTTCATTTTGACATAGGTTATAAGAATATCCTCTTCCAATTTATAATTTTATAGATATAGTTTAACAAATAAAATCAATATTGTAATATACGTTATTAAGATTTGTTCAACGCTACGATTTTCGAATAACTTTACTTGGATTAGAGCCTCCAATCTTTATTGATATCAGAAACTTCCTTTATCACTTCATTTTTTCTATATCTGTATAGTATAATCATAAAGTCAAAGTCTCGTTTATTTCTGAAATATAAGTAGTTCGTATTTTTAAGCAGTATGTTTTATGTACGCTTTTATAGATGTCTCTTTCTTTGGGATAATTCTCGTATGCTCTGCCTACAAACTTGTAAGCAGAGCTTTCTCTTCGCCAACTCACTTTTAGATTGACTACGCTATCGTATTTGTTAGAAAGAAGAACAACTGATATCAACAGGCTTTTCTTTGTCCAAACCTATTTAATATCATCTAGTTCTCTTCTAATACTTTCCAATATCCTGATTTTTTAGAACCAATTCTTTCAATATATCCATTACTCTTCAAAAACGCTAAATTCTTATCACTGCTGTGTCACTAATGTTTAATAACTTTGATAATTCTGCAGTTGTTATGTTAGCGTTATCTCTTATTTCTTTTATGATAAATTGTCTTCGGAGATTCAACTTAGCTTTCTTATTCCCACCTAAATTATCTAATCGGTTTACTTTTTCAAAAGGTATAGATGCAGTAATCGAATTTTCTCTAAACGAAAAAGCGTCTTTACCGTACATTTCTATGATCTTAGGGACGCCACGTCCCGATTTTTCACTAATATGTAACTGAAGAAAGATTTCTGATAATTTTTCATTTGCGGGAATCGATTCTCCCATATAAAAACCTTCCATCGTTTGTGCAGGTGCAAGTGTTCCTCGAGACAATATCTCTATTCTATCTGGGAAAACTGAAATCATCGGTTCATTTCTTTCGATCCACTTATTGTGAAGGACTGCATTAATTATAGCTTCACGAAATGCTTTATTATCAAATAAGACAACTTCTTTTCGTTCTACTACTCTGTCTGTTTCATCAGTTTGTATAATGTTTAATACATCACCATAACGTAAAAGTTCATCCTAGCTATATAACAAACAATTATTTCCAAACTCTCGTACAGAGAAAAGATTTCCGCCTGTGGGTCTGTGCTTTATTTGATAATACTTTATGAAGCTTAAATGGAGCTTATAATATTCAATAAGCTTTGATAACTATCTACATCGTGATACTTAACGTTACTTGTTGACATTTCATTGAATAATTTTTTCGCACAAGATATTTTAGCCTGTTCGATAGGTCTAAGATTTAAGCTGTCCATTGTTCCTTTGGTTTCTGCAATAAAGAAAATATGTTTAACAGTTCCTTCATAGAAAGCAATTGCCCAGTCTGGTGAATAATTTCCAACCGGAGTAGGTATTTGGAATGTTCTTGGAAGTTTTGCATATACACATACCTCATCAGCTGCGTCTAAATCTTCTGCAAATTTTCTTTCAATACTCTTTTCAGCAGAACCATCTGTAAATACATAATCTTGAATAGCTTTCTTCGCAAGGAATGCTTTATCAAAACTTTGAGTATTCTTTTCAGCTGTAAAGATAGTGCTGTCATACTCTCCTTCAATTGGATCATATGAAATATGCTCTACAATCATCGTTGCTTTTTGTTCCTTGATAAGCTTAATTACCTTTGAAATAAATTCTTCCGGATTATTTCTAAACATATATAATTTCTCAGGATTAAGCCCTTGGAGGATTGTTGCAACAGTCTTACGAGTAAGTACTGTTCCTTCGGCAACCTTACCAATAAGATCGTATTTAATTTGACTTGTTTCAGCGTGTTTTAAAGTCTGTGTTCTTGCCTTTTCTCCACTGAAAGAAGCTCCACGACCAACTTCGTATTCGTCCATTTTATCTTTCTGACGACCTATTGTAGCTGTATATTGAAGCTCAGACACAAAAAGCTTTTCATTGATATGGTCTATTGATTTTTTAATAAGTTCATTACTGTCAAAATCTACAGTATAAGCATATTTACGATTGATTTGTTTCCATAATGCTTGAAATTCCTTTTTAGCGAAATTCTCATTCAAAGGATTTTCCTTAACCTTTGATTCATGTCCATCTGTGAACATATCTTTAAGAACACTATCATCGTAAACAGACTGAATAAGAGTATGAATTCCTTCAGTCATAGGTTGTAATTCTTCCGGTAACGGTGCAAGAGTACCTGTCAAAACATCATTACGATATTTATTCGTAACCTTACGCTTCATATCTACATAACCATTTGAAATCAAATAGAACTCGATTGTATTAGCTACTGCGTCATCAATAAGTACAGGTTCATCATTTACCTTAACATACTTGCCACTGAAGTATTCGCTTGTCGCAACTGTCGGTCTGTCGTAAAGTACAGTCTTAATGTCGCTTTGTAAATCTGTTACGAAATTCTTATAACTTTCACTTGCAACAACAGTAAGCATATTGATGTCATGTACTGAATCGCCACAAGTCTGTACGTCCATTCTGTTACCATGTTGATTTACGCAAAGACGAAGTCCACGACCTACTTCTTGTCGTTTTGCTGTGCTGTTATCAGAATGTTTCAAAGTACAGATTTGGAATACATTTGGGTTATCCCAACCTTCTCGCAGAGCAGAGTGAGAGAAAATAAATCTCGTTGGTTCTTCAAATGATAATAGTCTTTCCTTATTTTTTAAGATAAGGTCATAGGCTGAAATGTCATCTGAGAACTCACTACCACGCTTCAAGGCACTATCAACGCTTCTTCCGGTCTTTTTATCAATGCTGAAATATCCTTTGTGTACCTGACTTACATCACTGCAAGTTGATTTTAGGTATCTTTGGTACGGAGTATCAAACATTGTAATGTATTGATTTAGGACGCTTATATACTCCTGCTCAAACATTTTTCCGTATTCTCCCAAAAGCTCATTTCCATTTTCATCGTACTGACGATATTTTGCAACTTCATCAATGAAGAATAGGGAAAGGGATTTAATTCCCATATTAAAGAGTTTTTCTTCTTTTTCAAAGTGAGAAAGAATTGTTTCTCTAATTTGAATACGACGCATATCATCTTCTGACACATCACCGTTTACTTCACCGGCTTTAATTACTTCTCCATTAGTAAAAGTAACCGTACCACAAAGCGGATCTATTTCAGAAATGGTATATCCCTTGTATTGTTCCATTTCCTGTGAAAGATAGTATAAATCATCTCCAACATTACAATTACGAGTTTCTCGGTTAATTGACTTGTTATAACCAATTTCAAGTTCAATTCTTGCCATTGGTGGCTTCTTAGAAGATAAAACAATCTGTTCTAAATACAAGTAACTATCTGTTCCTCTAAAGTTCTTAACCTCAAATCCTTTTACTTCAATCTTCTTAACCAAACGCTTATTAAATGCGTCAAGAGCGTCAAGCACATAAACAATATTATGCTGTTTTGCATGAGTTGCTGAATAGTTCAAACTGAACAAAGGATTGAAGTTTTTCAATGCTTTCTGCGTTACATCGCCACCCATTTTTTGTGGCTCATCAAGAATGATAATTGGTCTATTCGCTGCAATTACATCAATCGGACGACGAGAACCAAATTCATCACGCTTTGAATAAATGATACGGGATTCTTTACTGCGTCCGCCTTCTTTGAGTGAAGCTGCAAAAGCTTGTGTATTAATAATCATTACATTGATACCGCTACTTTGTGAGAAGTTGTCAAGCTGATTAAGATTTGAACTATTATAGATAAAGAATCTTGCTTTCTTTCCGTAATGCTCCATAAAGTGGTCAGATGTAATTTCAAAAGATTTCTTTACTCCTTCACGAATCGCAATGCTTGGCACTACAACAATAAATTTGCTCCAACCATATTTCTTATTAAGCTCAAACATCGTCTTGATATATACATAGGTTTTACCTGTTCCGGTTTCCATTTCAATATCAAGAGAGCAACAACCCAAGTCCTTGTTAAGCTCTTTTGAGAGTTTAATATTGCTTTGACTTTGTAAGTCTTGAATATTTTTTAATATCTGTTCATCTAAAAGCTCCATAGCTTCATTTTTATATCCGGTATCATCAAATGGATCAATAGCATCATTTGAACCGTCAACAGACATGAACGAAGCTTGTTGTGGATTATTGTATTTTCCTAAATCTCGTATATAACTGATACCATCGTGAAAGCCTTGTCCGTTAAACACTTTCACGACCGCATCTACAGCATCGGTTTGATACTGTTGTATTTTAAAATTAATTTTCACAAACGCTACCTCCCATCAAGATATTGAATTGCCGTTGATATTAAAGCAAAACACCTCTTATAGAAATAATCATATTGACGGCTATCAGTGATATTAATTTTATTCTTTTCGTGATGACGTATCCTATAATTATTTCCAATCTTCGTAAGTGCTTTGAATTCAACTTCATACATTTCTTTAAAATTTTTGTCTCCACCACTCATCTGTTCAATTATTCTATTAGCAGAATCAGATTTGTTGAGTTCTGGAGCATAATAAGTTTTTAATCGTTCATAAGCGTCCCAAATTTTTTCAACAGCAATTTGCTTATTTCCACTTTTGTAATATTTATTTGCTTCGATAACAAGTTCTTTTAGACCTTTTTCCGAAATAGAAGCAATATCATTTTTATTAATAGCAATTTCTAATGTACTCTCAATTTTACCTTGACTAAGTTTGTATAGAACATCATGCAATTTCAGAATAGCATTTATTTGAGGCGTATAATCATTATCAAAAATGTGCTTTTCATAAAACTCAATAGCATCCAAAACATTAAATGGAGAGGTTTTCATTATAAATCGGTGCATATCATTTGTTTTGGAATATTTTCCATTTTCGTCATAACATCTAGGTTCGTAAAATTGTGCTATGTCTCGAAAAACATATTCTTCAGTTTTTACATTATACTGCCACCCTGTTTCATCCATTTCTTGAAAAACTGTAGAATGCTTTTCAAACAAATTATATATTTGTTCTCTTACTTTTATGTTTAACTTTAGCTGAATGTGCTTTGCGTTTATTTCTTTTGCATATCTCTGCGAAAAAGGTATAAACAAGGCGTTTTCTTCTGGATTATACTTCCTCCAGCCATATACATCTCGTCCAGAAATTTGACTCTCCGGATATAATTCATACCCATCATTACGAAGTAAGCCATTTACCGCATCAAGAAATTCTTTCCAATATCCATTCTCAACTCTAACAGCTGGATGAAATACTGAACATAAGAATTTAAGTAAAATTTTATCGTCGCCATTCAACAATTGAAAACGGTCATCTTCAAAAACCCATCCATATTCATAATCATCATTGTTTACTGTATGTTGCCATATATCTCCGGCAGCGTTATTAAATCTACTATCATAACTTTCTAAGGCTTCAAGGTCATAATTTCTTTTCAAGAAATCAATCTCACTAAGTCTCCCATAATAGCCGTATCGAATTTGTTTGGTTTCAAACAACTCTGTTATGTCCATACCATACAGAAACAAAGCGAATATATCCCTTCGTGTTATTTCTGTGATTTTTTCCAATTACAACACCTTCCTTACTGTGTCAGGGCTGTATGTAGCAAAAATCTGTTCAAAGTTTGTGGCAACACTATCAGTAGCCATAGAGCTGTCACGCATTACAAAGTAATATGGCTGTTGTTTGGCAACCTCAGTAATTACTTCTTCGGTTACATCTTTGTCAAAGCAAGCGATTAAGAATCCGTCTGCAACATTAAACACTTTTTTACCGGCAATCTCTTTTTCTTCAATCTTACTTGAAAGTTCTACTCCTAAATCAAGCATAACTTGGAAAAGCAAATCTTCCGGAGTTCTGTCTTCTTTGATGTTATCAGTAAGAGTAGTAAATAAATCCATTTCGTATTCTGACGGATTATAATAAACATCTTTCATATTTGTACTATCACATTTAAGAACACGGAAACCTGTATCAAGGTTGTCTGTAAGTAAAGGATTTTCTTCCTTGATTTTCTTTCCAGCACGTCGAATACGTTCTTTTCCTATTTCACAAATGTTTTTGTAACCTGTTTTATATGCTGTACTTTTTTCATCGGTTTTTTCAGGTATTTGAACCATAATAAATCTACGGTTACCTTTATCTTCTGAATTTAATTTCATTACTGCGTGTGCAGTTGTGGAAGAACCCGAAAAAAAGTCAAGTATTATACCATCGTCACATTTAACTAGTTTTTGAAGTTTTTTAATTAGACCAGTTGGCTTCGGTGTGTCAAATGGTGGGTTATCAAATAACTCCTTAATTTCCTTCATTCCATCTCTTGTAGTTCCAACATCTTTTCCAAACCAAATTGTCTCAGGCGCTCTTCCTTCCAAAGTTGAAAGATATATTTTTCTTATGATTCGTGTTTCATCTTCGCTAAAAATAATTTCTCCAGATTTAATTTTTCTTTTACTGTTTCTTTGCTCCATCGCCATCCATTAGCACATGGCTTAATAATCTTTCCTGAAGGAGAAATAATGTCATAGATTAAATTTGGACGATATAAAGCATTTCTTACATCTCCACTTCTCCATGGACCCTTAGGATCATTATCAGGGTTAGAATATGCCTTATTATCTTCTTCTGTTCTTTCAAGAGGACATAACTCAAAATCTAAAGATTTAGCATAGCACAATACAAAATTATGATGAACAGAAAATTTGTCTAAATATCCTTTCGGTTGAATACTATGCTGCCAAATTATGTTAGCAATAGCATTTTCTTCACCAAAAATCTCATTACATACCTTTTTCATATTTTCAATTTCATTATCATCAATACTGATAAATATAATTCCATCATTTGAAAGCAAATCTTTTGCTAATTTTAATCGAGGATAAATCATATTGAGCCAATCTGTGTGAAAGCGACCGTTACTCTCAGTATTTGTCACAAGTTTATTTCCCTCACTATCATATTGTCCACTGTTGGCAATATACTCATCTGTATTTTGTGCAAAATCATCTTCATACACAAAATCACTACCCGTATTATATGGTGGATCAATATAAATCATCTTGATTTTGCCAAGATAAGTCTCTTGCAATAACTTTAAAACTTCAAGATTATCACCTTCGATATACAGATTTTCTGTGTTATCGAAATCAACGCTTTCCTCTCTGCAAGGACGAAGTGTTTTTGCAAGCGGTGCATTCGCAAGAAGCATAGATTTTTTCTTATCAGGCCAAGTGAACTGATAGCGTTCTTCTTGACCCTCAACAACTTTGCAAGAAATCTCTTGCATAAGCACGTCTTTATCAATAGCACGAACAACTTCACCATTTTCATCAATGGTTTCCGTTACTGCATTAGGGAACATCTCTGCTAATTTTCTGAAATTCTCATCAGCCCTATTAGGTGTATGCATTTTTAATTTATCCATTTAATTTTCCTCCATTTCAAGTTTAGGCTCTAATGCTATTATAAAATCCGTTAAAAGGATTGCATTGAGCGACGCTTTTTTGTTTGGATATTTTTGGTATTTACTATGTGAAACACCATTTCTGTTTGGAACACCCTCAATTACATCATCAGGAGTATCACATTGACTTACAATCAAATTTTCATAAAAATCTGCAAATATTGGTTCAAAATCATTTTCATCAATTAACTCAGCAAATTTTTCTTTTGTTTTCTTCTGACCACATCGTCCTTCTATATGTAACTTTCGATGAATCAAACCTTCCCACATTGTAGCAAGACAAGTAATTGTGAGTGCATATTCTCCTCTTAAATGTGCTTCTATCGCTTGTCCTAAGATCTTTTTAATGTGTGGTTCTAAGTCAGAATTTCTCCAAGTACGCTTGATATTTTTTATCTTCTTTGGAGTATAATATCCTAGTATCGCTTTATCTATTCGTAGCTCTCTGCGTTTACTTTTGCCTCGACTTGTCGCAATAATGTCTGATACCTCAGACATCAAAGACATACTAACTGTCCACCCAGCATATGGAAACCATTTACATTCATACATAGTAGCTAAATAGACTTTATTTAACTCTCTATATCGTTTGAGGACATCGCTATCAAAGTTTAATCCCTGTAAGAGATTAAACATTGGCGAGAAATCAATACTTTGTATCCACTCTATCGCCGGTGAATGCACTGCTTCGAACAAAGCAGAACCCATGTTTCCAACAATATTTCTGACGGAATCCGCCAATAATCTTGTTGCACTATCGCTATAAGCTTTAAGAGCCAATGACATTGATTCATTTATCTTATCCAGATAAGAATTATTAAAAGCTTGGAGAGGTTCCACTAACGAAGCAGTCAACGCATTAAACGCATTTTGTCTTTCGCTTATTGCTTTAATTGCTGGATTTTCAAACATTGCAGAATAATCTTGAGTTATATAAGAGGGCAATTTAGATATGTTTACTCGTGTAGCATTATCAATAATTCTCCACATTTGCTCATGCTGCTGTAATATAGATTCCGTACTCTTTAATATTTTTTCTTGCATTTCAACACTTTTTTTCAAAGCTTCCGGCATAGAATCAAATTCATTATTGCTAATAGTTATCCCTCCAATCCTTTCTTCATCTTATTTATCTTCTGAACGATTTCAAACTTCTTTTTTGGCTGTTTTTCATTTCTTGCCATCTTCTCTAATCGTTCTATTTCTTTCAACAGCTTTTGTTTCTTATCATCTGAAACAATCTGCTGTTCAAGCGTATTACCTTGCTCAATAGTGACATCACCAATTTGTACAATGATGTTTTCCCATACTTTATCAAGGTTCAATCCCTTTAGCTCAAGCGTATATGAATCAATCTCTTTCCAATCAGTCTGCATAAGCTTGGTATGGAATGTTGTTATTTTTATTTTTCCATCAAACTCAAGAACCATCAGCATTTTTTGAGGAATGAGTTTTGATAAAGTTACAATATTTTTCTCATCAAAGTCTCGTCTTTTGAGTGCGACGTGCATTACAAAGAAACTTCCAACTTCTTCGCCTTTATCTACATTGATTTTTTCAGCTGTCACTTCATTTACAATAGTGATTCTTGAAATATCAGCGTCGATTTTTTCTTTAGCAGCCGTATTCATCCGAAACTTTGCATAGATCGCATTTTTAGGCAATTGTTTTTTTAGTTCTGTACTTTTAGGCAAACCAAACATAAACTACCTCTTATAAGTATTGTCCAACAAATTGTACTATCGCTGTTGCTGCTGCTATAAATTCTGTTGTACCTGCAATCCCTTTTAGCGTACTTAAAGCCATTTTTATAATACCTTTCTTGGGCTTTTCATCATTAATAGTCGATATAGTTTCAATACAATCATTTACAGTTTCTCTGTCTTCTTCATTTAAATCTGAAATGGAATTTAATAATTCACTAATGAGTTTTTGCAACTGTTCCATATCGCAAGCTGCTTGATTAGTAGTGATCGCACTACCTTTCGAAGCAACATTAACTTGTGTGTTTGTTAAGGTGCTGTTTTCAATATTAACATTAACTGTTGTTTTATCATCTAATCCCATCTGTATACTTATCCTCGTTAAATAATTTTCTATATGTGTTATCAACACTCTGATAAACTCATTTCCAAAAGCGTTGACCTTTTCTTGAAATTGTTTTGAAGTTGAGTAGCCATAGAAGACATAGCTCCTACCATTAACATTGTTATCTGCCATATATTTCACCACTGCATATATGTTCGCAACTTCCTTTTCATCTGTTGAACCAAGCGAAAAAATACTGCGACCGTAACTGTGTGTTACTTCGTCTACTTCTTGTACAACATCATATTCTGGTTCTCCACAAGATTTTATATATTCACTTATCAATTCGTGAGTATCAAGAAATCTGATGAACTTTGAAAGTTCTGTTGAATAGATTTCATACCCAGCTCTAAGAACTCTGTTTGATGCTGATAAAAACTCTTTTATCAATATTTTTAATTCAATTTTACTTACTTCCATCTTTTTGACCTCCGCAATATGGGCAATAACATCCACAATAATTTAAAAGGTGTCGTATTTTACCTTGTCGATTACAACATTCAAAGTCAACAATTTCCATAGAGTCAATCGTAGATTTAATTGGGATTTCTTCTTCCTTTTGGGGCTTATTTGCTTTAACTTGGATTATAGAATTTCTAGTTTTTCTCTCCAGTTTTTTCATCTCATCATAAAAATCCCCAAGAACTTTATTTAGTGCTTTAGCTTTTGCTAATTCAATGACATCTTCCGTAATATAAGTATCACTAACAAGTCCACATAATGGGCAATAAATATCTACAACGTCATCGCTTTCAATATCATTCGGTGGAAGCTTAAAATACTCTCCACATTTAGGACATTGTAATAAAACAAATCCGTCATCGTCTGTAGGGATTGAAATTTTAATTGTGAATTCGTCCATAGAATCCTCCTACCTTACGACTAAGAAGCAAATCAAATCAAAATCATCTAACCCTTTTATCTCATTTGATAAAAAGCTAATTTGCCCTCCGCTCAAGAAACTATCAATATCACTTTCTTCTTTCACTTCAATAATTGATGAAATTGCTTCACCAAGAAGTCTTGAAAATTCTGACATATTTCTTCCGTCACGAGTTTCTTTGTTAAAAGCTCGATATAATTCCGGTATTGGTTCATTCTTTCCTTTGCAAAGGAAACGCATTTTATCAAGCATTTGTTTTGGAGACAAATGGTCACAAACCACATCTCCATCATTGCTGATATAAACCATGTAGAACGGGTGAAGTCTGTTTTGATTATCAATATTTACGCTATTGGAACGATTCTTCAAAATATAAATTACACCTGCCGGTGTTTCTTCACTTGCCGGAACTACTGAATGTAAACCAAACGGAGTTTTATCTATATCTTCATGATGTTTAATATATTCAAGCAGATCCAATCTAAACTCATTAAGTCCTAAGTCCATAATGGAAATACCTGTAGACATATCTTCAATATCAACAACTTCTTCCTGTAATCGTTTCAGCTGTGATTTACGATATTCAAGGTCTGTCTTTTCTTCTTCACTTAAAATGTTGTCATCGCCTGTTGCAGTCATATCAACAATTTTCATTCTTGTTTCTACTGTTGCTTTCAAGTCGATATATTCATCAAGCGTTACATCCGGCCAGAAATTCACTAACTGGATGTATGTATTCTTACTTCCAATACGGTCAATTCTTCCGAACCTTTGAATGATACGAACTGGATTCCAATGAATATCATAGTTGATAAGATAATCACAGTCCTGTAAGTTTTGACCTTCAGAAATACAGTCTGTTGCGATAAGCACATCTATCTCTACCGGATTGTTTGGCATTAAAAGCTTCTTATCTTTTGAGATAGGTGAGAAGCAAGTAAGCACTGTATTCAAATCACGATTTTTAAGCGGTGCTGTTGTTTTTCCATCAACCGCCCCTGTAATCATCGCAGTATTTAAACCAAACTTCTTTTTGACGTACTCGCTGACATTATCGTAAAGATACCCAGCTGTATCAGCAAAAGCGGTAAAGATAATGATTTTCTTGTTGTTAGGATTTATAGGTTCTGTCATTTTCTTATCAATGACTTTAAATAATTCTTGAAGTTTACTGTCACGCCTTGGAGTAATATCGCCAACCATCAAAGACAATAATTCCAAAACATCTTGATCTTTTGCTAATTCATTTCTCCAAGAAATATAATCCATATCAGCAATATCAATTTTTACTTTTTTACCAAAAGTAAATAGGTCATCTGTATTTTGATCATCGCTATCAAAGTCATCAATATTGGAAATATCTTTAAGCTCAAGCTTTACACTTGAATATTTATCGTATCTATCAATCGTTTCAATGGTGCTTTCAATCAATTCTTTAATTCTTTTAAGTGTAAGATTAAAAGAATATACTGAGCTTTCCATACGCTTCATCAAATTGATGGCGGTAAGTCTTCTGATACCTTGTTCACGATTGGCTTGCGTGAATCCAACATTTACTTTGTTATCCTCATACATCTCAGCATACTTTTCTAATTTACTTGGAAGAATAAAATGCGTCGGTGTATAAATTGATAAGTTGAGTAGCATTAGCTGTTCAAATATTTCGTTATAGTTAATGGCCTCTTTTAAATCTGTAAGTTTTGGTCGAAGTGACATCGGCTTCAATCTTGTTGGGAATGTTCCAATATCTGTTGTATCGTAATACTTTTGAATATGCTTACGAGAACGGGCAATAGTTACGCTGTCCAAAACTTCAAAGAAATCAAAATCAAGCATTTTTAAAAGTTTCTCTGTTGTTCTGTCAACAGTTTCCCATTTGCTCCAAGTATTAAATGCTCTTTGTGCATTTTTAAAAATATCGTCAATTGAACAAGTTGTATTGAGCTTGTCATCAATATAATCCGTATTTCCTTCGTAAGCTAAGGCAAGCTGATTTTTTAAATCATTAAATCTGTTATTTACCGGAGTGGCAGATAACATAAGAACTTTAGTCTTTACACCTTTACGAATGACTTTATTTAAAAGTTTCAAATAACGATTTTCTTTATCATCATCGCCTTTTATTTTTCCTCCATTACGGAAGTTATGCGATTCATCAATTACTACTAAATCGTAGTTGCCCCAATTAAGTCTTTCTAAGTCAAGACCATTTGATGTTCCTCTTGTACGGTTAAGGTCTGTATGATAAAGAACATCATATCGAAGCCTGTCCTCAGCAATCGGATTGTTAATATAATTATCCTTGTAAGTGTTCCAGTTGTTTGTAAGCTTCTTAGGGCAAAGAACTAAAACAGATTTATTTCTATTTTCGTAATACTTCACTACAGCTAATGCAGTAAAGGTTTTACCAAGACCAACGCTGTCCGCTAAAATACAACCGTTATATTTTTCCAGTTTATTGATGATTGCAAGTACTGCGTCTTTTTGGAAATTATAAAGCAAATTCCAAATTTTGCTTTCTTTAAATCCCGTAGCTTCGTTCGGTAACATATCCTCTGAAATATCTTCAAGAAATTCGTTAAATATATTATAAAGTGTTACAAAATAGATAAAATCCGGAGAGTTTTCGTTATATGCTGCTGTTATATTTTCAATGACTTCATTAGTCACTTCTTGAAGTTTATCTTCATCATTCCAAAGGCTTTCAAACAAATCAATATAAGCATTCGAAAAAGGAGCTTCTGATTTTTGAATCATTGTATAAGCATTATTTCCTCTTTCACAACCTAAATCAACTGTTGTGAATCCGTTAATTGGCATATAGTTTTTTTCATCAAGGTTAATGAAACCCATCATGTTATCACTTGTGATATTTGATTTAAAAGTTACTTTCTTCTTTATCCATTCAGCACATTCTTTCGCAATTGCTTTTTGTGTTAATTCATTTCTAAGTTTTACTTCATACTCTGTTCCATACAAACTACGCTCACGGTTTAAGCGTGGAATATAAAATTCTCGTTTTTCTTTTTTGAATTTTTCTTTCACAAAAGTTGGGGAAGTAAAAATAAAACGAAGCTCATCAATATCACAAAGTTCTTTTTTAAGCTCCTGAAATGCATATATAGAAAAACAAGCTGCGGCAATAGAAAGTTTACTGCCACCTTTTAGCTCGCTGGATAAATCTTCTTTTAAAATTTTATTTCGGTTATCTATCAATTCCATAAAAAAATCCTCCATCACTGAATCTTGCTAATTAGATTCTTTATTGTCTCCATCTACGACTTCCATAATATCGTCAAAGGTGCAATCGAGAGCTATACATATTCTAACAAGTACATCTGTTGTAATATTATTTCCTTTGTTTAATTTGCTAAGTGTATATGAACTAATATTGGCTTTTTCAGCTAAATCTTTTTTCTTCATATCTCTATCTATCAAAAGTTTCCACAGTTTTTTATAGCTAATATTCATATATAAACGGCCTTTCTAACAATAATTAATATCGCAATCTCTTATATTAAAATTATAAGTTTTTTTATAATAATTTCAACAAAAACATAGCGAACACAAAGTTTTATAGTATATTTTCATATATTATTTTAACATAATAAAAAGATGCAAGTCATACTCAAAACTTACATCTTCATTAACTGATTTGATTTTTATTTTATCTTTTTTGCAACAGAACAACCGTCTCCACATGCGTCGTCTGCGGAAACATATCGACCGGCTGGACAACCCGCACACTATATCCCTGCTCATTCAGTAAAGCACAATCCCTTGCCAAGGTTGCAGGATCACAGGAAACGTAAACAATCCGATCAGGATTCATCTTCACCAAAGAATCAATCGTCAGCCGATCCAAACCCTTACGTGGTGGATCGACGATGGCGACCTCCGGCTGAATATTCCGCTGCAATAACTGCGACGTACAAGCACCGGCATCCCCACAGATAAACTCGGCGTTCGTAATTCCATTGCGAACCGCATTGTTTTTTGCATCTTCTACCGCTGAAGGAACAATTTCGATCCCAATCACACGTTTGGCCTTGGATGCTGCACTTAATCCAATCGTCCCCGTGCCGCAATACACGTCAATCACCGTTTCCTTTCCGGTCAATCCTGCCAGCTCAATCGCCTTCGTATACAACACTTCAGTCTGGATCGGGTTGATCTGATAAAACGACTTCGCCGAAATCTGGAACCGCAGCCCCAACAATTCTTCCTCAATCGAAGCCGATCCCCACAAGACAATTTCTTTGTCACCCAGAATTACGTTATCCTCTCGCTCATTCACATTTAAAATAATACTGCGAATCTGCGGATAACTTTCAGTCAGCCGCCGAATCAATTCCATCTTTCCTTTTATTTGCGCTGTATTGGCGATGAAAACAACCATTACCTGCCCAGTCCTGAACGCATGTTTAATCAGCCAATGCCGAAATTGTTTCGGATCTCCAATCTCCGCAATCCAAGTTTTCAATGAACTTAAAATCGCATTTTCCAGATCACTGTGCAGGCAACATTGGTCAAAATCAACAATATCATGCGAATGACTGCGATAATACCCGCTGATCATCTGACCCTCACGATTCATCCCTACCGGTACCTGCACCTTGTTGCGATATTTCCAGGGAAATTCCATCGACAACACTGGCTTGACCTCAACATCTAAATGCCCAATTCGCTGGAAACAATCCGCTACTCGATGCCTCTTGAATTCCGCCTGCAGCTCAGAATTCATCATCTGCAGCTGACAGCCTCCGCATTGTCGGGCAACCGGACATCGCGGTTCAACGCGCTGTGGACTATCCGATAAACGTCGGATTACCCGCCCATAACCCACGTTTTTCTTCACCGCGGTGACACCGATTTCCGCCTTTTCTCCTTTTAACAAATCTTTGACAAAGAAGCAAAGACCTTCATGCCGAACTACGCCCAATCCGTCAAACGTATAATCAACCGCCTCTGCTGTCAGGACATCATTCTTCTTAAATTCCATAACCGCTCCCCTTTCCAAACTCAAAGTCCTGCCAGGACTAAGCTCCTTCCATTTTCATTTATACGCCATAACGAAAAAGGGCTCCCGCCCTTTATTCCTTTGTCTCATCCTGCGCTTCCGTATCCTCTCCGCCGACAACTTCCTCATCGTCGTTATCCTTGTTCTGTGTCGGATTGCGTTTTTCTGCCAGTTCATCACGCAGCTGCTGAGCCAGTTCCGCATCCAGCGGTTTCGATACGACCTGCGTTGCAGCTTGCTCCATACCGGAGTTCTTCGAGCGGATGACATATACATAGTCTCCAGCTCCCGATTTATCAATATTGTTGTAAACATGGACTTCAAGATCATACATTTTTTTGCCCCCGGCTGCTGTGAAATAAGTTCCTTCATTCAATACAGCGGTGACGTCATTGTACGCCGTTTCTGACAAAGCACTTGCTTCTTCATCACTGATCGAATCTACGGCATCCACGTAAACACGCAGCGTAGCTGTTGTCAGCTCCACCGTAACCTTTTCGACTTGATTTTCACCCTTAATCCGGCTTTCGATTTCAGACAGCTGATCCTTGGTAATCGCCGGATCCAGATCCCCTTTGAACCGATCACCATTAATTGGTTTGCCGGTATCCATTGAGGCACTGATTAAAATCCAGCCCAAAATCGCACAAGGGATCGCGATCAACACCAAACCCACGATCAGAATGATTGTGGATTTATCCTTCTTTTTACTTTTATGTTTCTTGGCCGTCGTAGCTGACGGTTTCTTTTTACTTGTTTTCTTTTGTTCAGACAAAGTCCTTCACTCCTTATCTTTTACTATTTTACAGGAAAAGAAGGGATTTGACCAGTCATTTCCTGAACCCGCTGTTTTTTGTAAGAAAAAGGACATCAAAAGCACCACAAATCGGCTTTTAATGTCCCCCCAAAGTTAAATTCTCTTCTTCAACTCTTCCACAATCAGCTTATTTGTCATCGCCGGATTTGCCTGACCTTTGGATTTCTTCATTACTTGACCCACCAGGAAGCCGACAGCACGATCCTTCCCATTCTTATAGTCTGTGATCGACTGCGGCTGTTCATCCAAAACCTGATTGACCAATGCGATCAAAGCCGAGGTATCAGACAGCTGCTTCATGCCTTTTTCCTGAGCGACCTGTTTCGGATCTTTGCCCTGAAGCACTTCCTCAAACACAACCTTCGCCTGTTTGCCCGAGATTTCACCACCGACAATCATATTAACTAACTCTGCCATCGCCTGCGGAGCCACTGGATTCTCCGACAGCTTCTTATTCAGCTTTGTCAATCCCGCCGGCAGCTCGACAATGACCCAGTTAGCCGCAATTTTGGCATGCGAGGTATGCTTCATGACCTGATCATAGTAATCTGCCAGGTCTTTATTCGCAACTAACAAAGCGATATCCGTTTCCGGCAGACCGAGTTCAACATATCGAGCCTGACGAACCTCCGGCATTTCCGGCATCGCTTCCTGGAGCTGCCGAATCCACTGCGCATCCAGCTGGATCGGGAAAATATTCGGTTCCGGGAAATACTTGTAATCGACTGCGCCTTCCTTTTTCCGCATTGAAATCGTCGTGCGCGTAGCTTCGTCAAAACGTCGGGTTTCCTGCACAACCTGACCACCTTCGTTTAAGATCTGTGTCTGCCGTTCAATTTCATATTCTACAGCCTTCTGAACGTTGCTGATGGAATTGAGGTTTTTGATCTCCGTTTTGACACCGAACTTCTCAGTACCGGCTGGCCGCAGCGAAATATTGACGTCGCAGCGCATTGAGCCTTCTTCCATCTTGACATCGGATACGCCCAGGTAGTACAGCGTGGTTCTTAATTTTTCAACATAAGCCATCGCTTCTTTGCCGCTGCGGATGTCCGGTTCCGATACGATCTCCACAAGCGGTGTCCCCGCCCGATTAAAATCGATTAAAGTTCCGGCATCGTAGTGGAATTGTTTGGCTGTATCTTCTTCCATGTGCAGCCGTTCAATCCGGATTTTCTTCGGTCCGTTTTCCGTTTCGATTTCAACATAGCCATGCCGCCCAATGGGGTAAAACTGCTGGGTGATCTGGAAACCTTTCGGCAGGTCGGTATAGTAATAGTTTTTCCGGTCAAAGCGAACGAGCGGATCAATTTCCATATTCAGCGCCGTACAGGCCTGTACGGCCATGGCAACCGCTTGTTTATTGACGCAGGGCATCGTGCCTGGATGACCTAAGTCAATTTCATTGACGCAAGTATTGGCCGGCGCGCCAAAGAGCACCGGAGCTCCGGAAAACATTTTCGTTTTCGTTTTTAATTCACAATGAATTTCAATGCCGATAATCACTTCGTATTCCATTATTCCATAACCTCCGCTGTAGCGTCCTTCATGCCGGTGATTTCTTCCATCGCCGCCGCAAAGTCAAACAGACTCTGTTCATCCCAGGCTTTTGCGGTCATGTTCAAGCCGACCGGCAATCCGTTCAGCATTCCCATCGGTACCGTACAGCTTGGATATCCGGTGAAGTTGCCGATCACCATGTGGTTTTCAGCGATCAGATATCCATCTGACAGTTCATCGCGGGAATGGTCATCCAATTTAGGTGCGACATCACTGCTGGCCGGGGCGATCAGAATATCATAATCCTTCATCATTTCTGCTACATTTTCAACGATCAGCCGGCGAACCCGCTGTGCCTGGCGGAACAGCTTTTCTTGATTTTCGACAAACAGACCATAGCTGCCGATGACAAACCGCTTGCGGATCAGGGAACCGAATCCCTTTGTCCGCGACTGTATCATAATTTCTTCCATGCTGTCGCCCGGCTGCTGAACGCCGAAGCGAATTCCATCTAAATTGGAATGGTTCGCCGTCGCTTCACAGTTTGCGATCAAATAGTAAGCGGGAAGAATTGCTTTTAACAGATCCTCGCGCAGGCTGACTTCCTCAACGATTGCGCCTCTGTCTTTCAAGGCCTCGACGGTTTTTTCAAACATCGCTTTGACCTGCGGATTGCCCAGAGCGTCAATGACATTTTTGAAAATTGCCACTTTGCGTCCAGTAACATCGCTGGACAGCGCCGCCGCATAATCCGGTACAGGCTCATAAGACGAGGTCATATCGCGATCATCACGGCCCGCCAACACTTTCAGCGCCTCCGCGGCATCCAGGGCGCTGCGGGTGAAATAGCCGACATGATCCAATGACGAGGAATAAGGAATAATACCATAGCGGGAAATCCGGCCATAGGTTGGCTTCATGCCCAAAACACCGCAGAAGGATGCCGGTTTGCGCACAGAATCCCCAGTATCGGATCCAATCGCAAATGGAACCACACCTGCGGCAACCAATGCCGCGCTGCCGCCGGAAGAACCGCCGGCCATCCGCGAGTGGTCATACGGATTATAAACCGGTCCGGTAGCCGCAGTTAAATTCGTACCGCCCATCGCCAGCTCATCCATCGAAGCCTTCGCGATCACGATCGCTCCGGCGGCTTTCAGCTTGTCAACGATATGCGCGTTGTAAACCGGAATATAGTTATCCAGAATCTTGCTGGAAGCAGTCGTCCGAATTCCCTGCGTACAGACGTTGTCCTTTAAAGCAATCGGCATGCCGTAAAACGGTCCATCCGCAATCTCATTCAAACCAGTCAGCTGTTCTTCCACATCAACAAAGGTGACAACGGCATTGAGCTGCGGCTGCGAAGCATGGGCTTTGGCAAGGGCTTCCTCCACCCGCTGACGGACAGTCGTTGTTTCCTTCAGTTCTTTCATTGTTGCCATTTTACTTCACCACCTTTGGTACCACAATGTGGCATTCTCGGACTTTCGGCGCATTGACCAGCGCGTCCTCCCGTGAGATCACATGATCGACAACATCCTCACGCAGATAAGCGGTCGGTGTTTCAAACGGATAGACCATCGGCTCTACGCCTGTTGTGTCAATGCTTTCAAGCAGCGTCAGCTGCTTGCCAAGCGTTTCAAATTCCGCCGCAATATCGGCGGCTTCCGCATCGCTGAGATCAAACATCAGCCGATGTGCCAGCTCTTTGAAATAAGCGGGATCTTTGATTTCTTCCATCCTTCTTCTCCTTCTTTCCGGATTGTTCAATCCTTTTTATCTTTCAGCTTTTCAGCTGTATTCTTGGTTTCATTTTTTATTACGGACTGCGGTATGAATGCTGACTGGCTTTCATGCCCTAACCTTCTTCGCTAGGCAGCTAGCTGATATCCAGCACGGTCGTTTTCATCGTTCCTTTTTCCCGATGCAGGATCATCACCGTTTCCTCCAGCTGCTTAATCTCGATAATCAGTTCCATCTCGGTGCTTGAGAAGTTGACCGACAGTTCGTTTAACAGCTGCATTAGGGAATAGATTTCCGTATAGCTCTTGGCCTGCACCGTGACTGTCAGCTTGAGATAATCCGCGGCGTCGTTGATGTATCGGGCCTTGCCGATGAGGTTGACATTCTCCGGCATGAAGTCCTTGACGCCGGCTTTAACCGTGCTGAATTGGGATGACAGAACCCCATCGAGGGCGGTTGCCTGATCACTTGGAATCAGCACCCATTGTTCGTCAATCGCAGTGAACTGGCCGCTCCGGCTGGTAAACAGACCTTGACCGATAAAGGAACCTGGGACACTGGAACTGGTGGAATTCGAGCTGTAAAAGGTGATGTAAATCGGCAGATCCGCGTCTACCTCAGCCTTGTTGCGCAAATAGCGTTCCAGCTTCCGGCCAACCGTACTGGCATAGGTATACAATTTATCCTTTGGAATCTGAACTGTACTGTCCCCGCTGGTGACGGAACTGTTCATCAGAATCCCTACCGCAATGCCGTTGAGCGTTTTCTGATCTTCCTTAGCGATGAAGTCTACTTCCACTAAGCCATAAACGATATACGGCCGCTCCAGCACGATCGCATCGCTGATCTCAAAATTTCCGCTGGGATTCAAGCCGTAGGAATGATCGCTGCTTTCATAGCGCTGCAGCTCCTGAATATCCTCATATTCCAGAATCTGACCCGCCTGCAGATAGTTATCCTTGACTGGAAAGTGCTGCTTGCTCAGCTCAATCAGTTCCTTCGGCATCTGCATCAGATCAAAGCGGCTGTTGGTGTTGCCGCGCCAGTACCGGCCTTCTGAAAGCTCATGCGGCAGCAGAGTTTGATAATCATCAGACGAATAGCTGCTGATCACGGTACCCTCGTTGGCTTCTTCCGGAGCCTTTTGCGAACAGCCTGCCAGACTGATCAGCAGGCAAAGCACCAATCCCCACCAACGCCGCCGGTTATTCCGCATACCGATTTACCTCTTCCAGCCATTCACTCTCCGGCATCGTGGCTACGCCTAAGCTTTGGGCTTTAGCCAATTTGGAACCCGCATTTTCACCATAGATGACATAATCGGTACGCTTGGAGACGCTGCCGGAGACCGTTGCGCCCAGATGCTCCAATATCGCCTGAGCTTCCGGACGGGTCATCGTGGACAGCGTGCCCGTCAAGACGACCGTCTTGCCGGTAAACATCGTTTCTACCTGTTCCTCTTTCAGGCAGATCATATTCAGGCCATGTTCGATCAAGGCCTCAATCAGATGCTGATTCGCTTCATCATGGAAGAAATCCAGCACCGTCTGAGCGGTAATGGCCCCGATATCTTTGATTTCTTCCAGTTCTTCATACGTCGCGTTCATCAAAGTCTGCATCGTCTCAAAACGATAGGCCAGAATCTTTGCGGCTTTCTCGCCGATCTGGCGAATCCCCAATCCATACAGCAGTTTCTCTAGCGAATTCTGCTTGGAATTTTCAATCGCCTCCAGCAGATTGTCAGCGCTCTTTTTCCCCATCTTCGGGGTTTGAAGAATTTCTTGGTAATGGTGTTTGAGATTATAGATATCCTCAACGGTATTCAGCCACCCCTGTGCATGGAACAGCTCAGCGCGCTTAACGCCTAAGCCGTCGATATTCATCGCGTCCCGGCTGCAGAAATGGGCGATGGATTCAACAACCCGCGCCGGACAGTCGTTATTGATACAGAAGTGATGTGCTTCATCCGGATAACGGACTAACGGCATCCCGCAGACCGGGCAGGCCTTAGGAAATTCATAAGGAATCTGCGTACCATCGCGCTTTTCAGGAACGCTGGCTACAATTTCTGGAATGATGTCTCCGGCTTTGTGAACGATGACATAATCTCCAATCCGAATGTCTTTATCCCGGATCATATCTTCATCGTGCAGCTGCGCAAAGCCCACGCTTGTTCCGGCCAGACGCACCGGCGTCAGCTGAGCATTCGGCGTAATTTTCCCCGTTCGCCCGACCGTCACAAAAATATTTTCCAATCGGGTTACGGCCTGTTCTGCCGGAAATTTATAGGCTATCGCCCATTTCGGCGTTTTCGCGGTGAAGCCCAACTGCTGCTGCTTGGCGTAATCGTTGACCTTAATGACAATACCGTCAATTTCATAGGGCAGATCACTGCGCATCAGCGTCAGATCTTCGACAAACTGCCAGACTTCCTCAATGCTGTGACAAAGCCGGTTCAGCGGATTCGTCCGGAATCCCAGCGTTTGAATGAACGCAAGCGATTCCAGATGCTGATGATGACCTAACTGCGGCCCCTGCGGTACATGGTACCACAAAGCGTCCAAGCCGCGGGAAGCCGCGATTTTAGAATCCAGCTGCCGGATCGAGCCCGCCGCTGCATTGCGCGGATTAGCGAATTCTTCCTCGCCCATTTCGCGGCGTTTCTCATTTAAGCGCTGAAAGCTGGCCTTCGGCATGTAAACCTCACCGCGCACCTCCAGTTCGCCCTCATAGTCAATCTCCATGGGAATCGACTTGATCGTGCGGACATTGTGCGTGACATCTTCCCCGACAACCCCGTCGCCGCGGGTCACAGCGTATTGGAAACGGCCGTGCTGATAATTAAGCGACATCGCCAGGCCGTCGATCTTGCATTCGCAGCAATAATCCACCGGTCCGACTTCCGCCTCTGCTTTGCGGGCGAATTCAAAAAGTTCTTCCCGGCTGAAAACGTCGCCCAACGAAAGCATCGGGCGCTTGTGTGTAATCTTATTAAATTCATCCAGCACCTGACCGCCGACCCGCTGGGTGGGGGAGTTGGGGTCAAAGAGTTCCGGGTGCTGTTCTTCCAAAGTGATCAGCTCCCGCATTAACCGGTCGTACTCCGCATCGCTGACGGTCGGATGGTCCAGCACATGATATTCATAGTTATATTGATTCAGCTGCCTGCGCAGCGCAAGAACGCGTTCTTCGCTCATCACTGTACCTCCTGAAATATCCAGTTTATTATATCATAAGAACAAATGTTTTCTTCATCATCTTTGCCAAGTTTACGCAATCTAATCGTTTGTCCTTTAACATCTTTTCTGATTTGTACGGCTGGGCTTTTTCTTATCTGCAATATCGATAATCCCAGCTTAACCCGCCGCACAGCATGCCGCGGCTTATTTTCTAAGCTCCCTTTTCCTCGATTTTGTCCGTTCCGACGAAAAGTGCGGGAATCACTTTATCAGAAAAGCAGCCTTTCCTCTCTGACGCTGAGAATGAAAAGCTGCCTGCTTCTTTATCTTTTGATGTTTTGATGCTTTGTATCCTTCAAACAAAGAGGACTTATTCCACTTCTTCCGCTTTCTGAATGGAAGGATGTGTGGCCATGATTTTACGCACGCCGAACGGGAAAGCAAACGCGATTTTCAGCATGCCTTCGCTGTATTCCAGCACCACACCCTCGCCAAAAGCGGCATGCCGGACGTGATCGCCCTTCTTCCACTTGGTCCGCGGCTTGGAAGCCAGCCGTTCTTCAAACGGCGCTTCCTCTTCAAACAGCGCTGAATGCAGCTTGATTTCCTTCGGCTTGCCGGTATCGAATGTCGCCCCGATGTGTTCGATATACTGCGGATCAATTTCCTTGATAAACCGTGACGGCACTTTGATTCGGCTTAAAATGTAGCTGAAACCGGAGCTTTCCGTCAGATAGAGCTTATTCTGAGCCCGTGTGAAGGCGACATAAGCCAGCCGCCGTTCTTCCTCCAGCCCTTTCAGCTGACTTTCCTGCACAGCGCGGTCATTCGGGAAAATACCTTCGCTCATGCCGTAGACGAACACCGTATCAAATTCCAGGCCCTTTGCCGCATGCACCGTCATCAGCTGGACATGATCGCCGCCGTCCTCCGCGCCTTTATCCCCATACAGCGAAACGAGCTGCAGGTATTCCTCCAGCGAACTGTCCGGGTAATTGACCGTGTAGCTTTCAATATCGGTGATCAGTTCCTTCAGGTTTTCCAGACGTTCATTTTCCTTGTCGGCTTCCAGCATGGAACGATAACCGCTGTCGGACAGGATCATTTCCAACAGCCGGCTGATCGATGTTGAAGAAGCCAGATTCTTCCACTTTTCCACCATTTTGACAAAGTTGTCAATTGTCGTCTGAGCCTTGCCGCTGACAACCTTTTCATCACGAATCACTTCGTACATCGTCTTGCCCGCAGCCCGTGAACGCTGTACGATTGTATCCATCGTCTTGTTGCCCAAGCCCCGCCGCGGGACATTGATAATCCGCATCAGCGCCAGATCATCGCTGCCGCAGACCATCCGCAGATAACACAGCGCATCCTTGATTTCAGCTCGTTCGTAGAATTTGATGCCGCCGTAGATCACATAGGGGATCCGCTGTTCGATCATCGCTTTTTCCAGCGCACGGGACAAATAGTTGGAACGATAGAGGATTGCGCAGTCGCGGTAGCGCTGACCTTGTTTATGCAGTTCATTGATCTTGCAGGCAATCCAGGTTGCCTCATATTCTTCCCCGGCACTGGAATAGTGGGTAATCGCCCCGTTGTCTGGTCTTGAAGTAAACAAGTCTTTGTCAACACGATTGCGGTTGTTGTGAATCAAAGCATTGGCGCCGTTCAGGATGCTTGGTGTTGAACGGTAGTTTTCGTTCAGGACAATCGTTTCACAGGGTTGATAATCCTTCTCAAAGTTCATGATGATATTGACATCAGCCCCACGCCAAGTATAAATCGTCTGATCGGGATCGCCGACGACATAAACGGAATTGTCGTTTCCCGCCAGAAGCTGAATCAGATCGTACTGAATTTTATCAATATCCTGAAATTCGTCGACATGGATATAATGGAAGCGCTGCACCCATTTTGCCTGGATTTCCGCAAACTGCCGGAACATCCGTACGGTATAAAGCAAAAGATCATCGAAGTCCAGCGCATAGATCGCCTGCTGACGATTGACGTAATATTCATAAACCTTCGCTTTGTCATTTTCCCCGCGCAGATCTCCGGCAAACACATAAGCGCGTTCAGGGCTGATCTCCGCACTTTTGTTGTTGGCGATGTAGTCCAGCATGGAGCCAAACGTATAGGTCTGCTTATCCAGCCCAAACTCTTTGTAGGCTTCCTTTAAAATACTGCGCTGATCATCGGCATCCATGACCGTAAAGTTGCGCGGCATGCCCATCGCCGGAATATCCTCACGCAGAATCCGCACGCACAGCGAGTGGATCGTGGAAATAAAGACGGCGTTTCCCTGCTCCGGCAGCATCTGCCGGATTCGTTCCTTCATTTCATTGGCTGCCTTGTTGGTAAAGGTGATCGCCAGAATTTTATTCGGCCAGACATGGCACTGTTCGATCAGATGCGCAATCCGCATCGTCAGCACGCGGGTCTTGCCGCTGCCCGCACCCGCGATAATCCGCACATACTGACTTGACGTCAGCACTGCCTTTTTTTGATTTTCATTCAGCATCTCGATAGAAACCATTGTCCGACACCTCTTCTTTTCTTCCAATATCTTAATCAAACTTTAACGTTCCGTATGCTTGTTTTTTTATCTTTTTCCCACGTTTGGAAACATCCTGAACCTGGATTTATTGAAATAACCGCCCTTAAAGCGCACTCCAATGAAGCACTGCGCAGAGTCCGATCCAAACCGCCGGCTCTTGACCGCGACATTCGCGGAACCTGCTGCCCGAATTTCAAATGCTGTTTCCAGACTTTCTATATTATACATGAAACCATCGGCATTTCTATCCCTGAGCTGACGGTTTCAAAATTTTCATAAATTGATTAAGTCCTCCGCGGCAGCGTACAGCGATTATTAATAAAAAGTCATTTTCTTTCTCAATCGGAAATGCAGACTCGTCCTGTTTTTCAATCAGAAACCAACTGGCAGAATACATACGCGCTCATTTCCAAGCCGCTAAATTCTGCGAACGTCCTGGTAAGGAAAAGGAAGGTCAGTGTGATCCTTCCTTTTGGCGCAGCATCAATGTCCAGCCGCTGATCGGCTCAAAACCCAGCCGGCTGTAAATTCTTCCCGCTTCTTCATTCTCGAAGAACAAACATGGCTTTTTGCCTTCGCTTAACAACTGGCTGCACAACGCCGTCATGACGGCGCTGGCCAAACCGTGACGACGCCAGTCCGCACGGGTCGCCACACCCCCGATCATCGCCGCATCCGCAGTCTCCGCTGTGCTGTTGGCCTGGCAGACGACCTGATTTTGTTGTTCAATAAAGAAATGCCGGCCTTCCTGTTCGGCAATCCGCCGCGCGATCATGGCCACCTCATTATCCATGTCAAACACTTCATCCAACAATGTTTTTAAACGTGCGGCGTCCTCAGGGCGAGCCTGCTGGATCAAAAAGTCGGACTCTGCCTTGACTTTCAGCTCGCTCAGCTGACAGAACAGACATTCCTCACGGCTGAACGCATCAAAACTCAGCGTATCCAAAACCGCTGTGCGTCCCTGGATCGCCTGAATATCATATTCCTGAATCAAGCGCTCAACAAACTGGACGTCAACGCGATTTTCCTCACTGGCAATCACCAGATTATGGTAATATACCAGATAAATCCCATGGACAAATTCATCTTTATCAATAAAAACCGTCTGAAAGCCCTGGTTAAATCCATAGTTTTCAATATCTCCGATCAGAAACAAATTCAGCGACGGGTTTTGCCGGAGATAATCCAGACATTCCTGCCGATGTTTTTCGCTGCAGCGAATCATCATCGCAATCACCTCGATGTCTACTATTTTATCAAACTCCGGCAGTGAGGTGAACTATTTTTTCAACTTTCTTAATTTTTCCAGCATTCTCTGCGATAATAGAAAAGCCATGATATAATAAATAAATAAGGAGAATCAACAGGATGAAACGAATTGCAAATCAATGGAAAGATTACGAATGCTGCGATGCAGGCGATGGTGAGAAGCTTGAACGTTGGCAAAATATACTCTTGCGCAGACCCGATCCTCAGGCGGTATGGAAGAAAACCGATCATGCCGGATGGGATCGCATTCATGCGCATTACCACCGTTCCAGCCGGGGCGGAGGCAGCTGGGAGTTCAAACAGACTGTGCCGGAGACCTGGACGGTATCCTACAAAGAACTGACGTTTAAGGTTTCACCGACCGGCTTTAAGCATACCGGCTTATTTCCGGAACAAGCGGTCAACTGGGATTGGATGCAAGCCAAAATTCGCAAGGCCAAAGCTAACGGACGGCCGGTGCGGATTCTGAACTTATTTGCCTATACCGGCGGAGCGACGATGGCCTGTGCCAGTGCCGGAGCCGATGAGGTCGTGCATGTGGATGCCAGTAAGGGAATGGTGCAGTGGGCCAAAGAAAACATGGCACTGTCACATTTGGAAAACCGCACGATCCGCTTTATCGTCGATGATGTTCTGAAATTTGTCGCACGGGAAAAGCGCCGCGGTCATACCTATCAGGGAATTTTAATGGATCCGCCGTCTTACGGCCGGGGACCCAATGGTGAAATCTGGAAGCTGGAGGATCAGATCAACGAGCTGGTCAATGCTTGTCTGGATATTCTGGATGACGACGCGTTGTTTCTGTTAGTTAATTCCTATACCACCGGTTTTTCCTCCATCGTCTTAGAAAACATTCTGCGCACCACTGTGCTGCGCCGTCATTCGTCCGGCTATGTCTTTGCCGGGGAAGTCGGTCTTCCGATTACGCAGGACAACATGATCCTGCCATGCGGAATTTACGGCGCATGGAGTGATGAAGATGACGAAGTTTGAGATTTTATATGAGGATAATCACCTGCTGATCGTGGTCAAGCCTGTCAACATTGCGGTTCAGGCGGATGACAGCCATGATCCGGATCTGTTGACATTGCTGAAGCAGGACTTGAAAGAGCGGTATAAGAAACCAGGGAATGTGTACCTGGGCTTAGTGCATCGCTTAGACCGGCCCGTCGGCGGGGTCATGGTGTTTGCCAAAACTTCCAAGGCCGCTTCCCGACTCAGCGATCAGGTCCGCACCCGCAGCCTGAAAAAGACTTACCAGGCAGTGCTGTGCGGTCAGCCGCAAAAGTCTGCAGCAACCTTAAAAGATTGGCTGATCAAAGATGAAAAGACCAATCGGGTACGCACAGTTCCTCCAGCTTCACCGAAAGCGAAAGAAGCGATCCTGCACTATCAGATCCTGGGAGAAAGCGAAGGTTTGTCACTGGTGCAGATTCAGCTGGAAACCGGACGTTCCCATCAGATCCGCGTCCAGTTTGCCAGCCGTCAGCTGTCCTTGTGGGGAGATCAGCGCTACAATCCAAAGGCGCGTCCGGGTCAGCAGATCGCTCTGTGGGCAACGTCGCTGACACTGCAGCATCCAATAACGCATGAAAGCATGACCTTTGCCTGTTCACTTCCGAACAGTTACCCGTGGAATTTATTCTCTCATTCCAATCAGAAAGGAGATTGAGAACATGGCAACAAAAACGCCTGTGAAAAAACGAAAAGTCGTTCGCCGGAAACGCAGAAGGATTCGCAAATCCGTTCTTTATGGTTTAATCGGAATTGTGGCGGCGATCGTTCTGGTCTTTGTCCTGACGACCATTCCGAAGCTTTCAACGGACAGCAAGCTGAAGGGTTTGGGCTATTCCAAAGAAAGCATCGCGATGATCAAGAAGCAGAAACTGACCAAGACCATCCTTAACGATAAGCTGTATTCCGACAACCTCAATGCTGCGTTAGCCTCGGAAAGCTTCAATAAGGATTATCTGAAGCTGTATCTGGTTACCGATTCCCTGAACAGCGATGACACGCAGCTCTATGAGCGGCTGCGGGCACGGAATTACCCCGAGGACTCATGCCTGAAATTGTTTGAGAAGCTCAATTTCTGGGAAATTACGCCGCTGTTAGTCTTTGATTATGTGAGCGACGTCGAAGCCTACATTCAGGACTGCACCGATCATCGGGATGTTAACAGTGAGAATCATTTTGAACTCAGCGGAAAATACGTGAACTGGTATGACAGCACCTCTGCCTCCGATGCCAAAGATGTCAGTATGATCGTCAACAAGCGATATTATTTAGGGGAGAGCTATGCCCCAGAGGATCTGGTTCAGCTGAGCTTAACCTATGCCGCGAAGGATTGTTATCTTCGTCAGGAAGCGGCCGATGCCTTAGCCGCAATGTGTGATGAACTCAACGGCGGCGGCAAGCCGAAGATGTATGCTTCCTCCTCCTACCGCGACTATCAGTATCAGGTCGATTTGTATAACGGCTATGTCAATTCCAAGGGTGAGGAATGGGCGGATTCCATTTCTGCCCGGCCGGGCTTTTCCGAACATCAGACGGGATTAACCGTAGATATGGCTGCCACCGGCGCGCAGCTTTCCAAGTTTGCGGATACCGATGCGTTTGTCTGGATGCAGCAGAATGCCCACCGTTTCGGCTGGATCCTGCGTTATCCAGAAGGGAAGGAAATCATCACCGGCTACAGCTATGAAGCCTGGCATTATCGCTACCTCGGTGTGGAACTGGCTACAAAGGTCCATGATTCCGGCTTAACCTACGACGAATATTACGAATTGTATCTGCGTTAATTCCATTACGCTGCGGATCGGCATTGCCTGCCGATCTTTTTTTATTTATGCATCTTGGGTTCTCTTAGAGACAGAAAAACAGCCGGTTCTTTGCCTGCCTGCAGCATCCCCGACTGTTTGACTTAAATTTGTTGAGGTTTAGATATTTAGGTTTAGACTTCGACAATCCCCAAGGAAGCCAAGACGATCGCCAACAGCAGCACTGTCAGGATCAGCCGGTTGGAATTCATCCATTTCTTGCCCAGCATCCAATAACATAAGACAGCGAACAGCGCCGGCATCAAACCTGGCATAATCGAATCCATATACTTTTGAAGCGGGAATTCCTGCATCAGCATTTCTCCGGTCTGAGGATCGATTCCCAGGCTGACGGTCAGTGTTTTGAGCGGGAACTTGACCATCGTAGCGATCATGCCGCCGACCACCGTTAAGCCTAAAACCGAGGCGGCCGCAGTGATCGTTTCCTTAATCCCTGAGAGTGTATTGACAATCTTGGCGCCTTGCTGATAACCGATGTCATACAGCTTAAACCGAAGCAGCAGCACGGCGATTAACCAAACTTCCCAGATCATGATGCCGACTATGCTTCCTTCCTTGGCCATCGTCGCGGCAATCGATCCGAACACAGCACCCGGAATCATGCTGAAAATCGTATCGCCGACGCCCGCAAACGGACCCATCAGCGCGGTTTTCATGGACGAGGCAATGTCAATGCCGGCACCGGTTTCTGCCATTTCCTCTTCAATCGCGACGTTCATTCCGACAATGATATCCCCCATTGCCGGGGTGGTGTTAAAAAAGACCGAATGCGCCTGCAGGGCTTTTTTCTTCAGAGCCGGCTGATCGCCATACAGTTTTTCAATCAGCGGCAGCATGGTGGTCAGATACCCCAGCCCCTGCATTCGTTCGTAGTTCCAGCCGATCTGAGCATTCCAGATCCAGCGGAGATTGATGCGGCGAAGCTCTTGTTTGTTCAGGCGTTTCGTCTGTGTCATAACTTTGAGTCCCCCTCTTCTTTCTTATCCCTTATTCTGATTTTATTATAGCCCTATTAAAATTAATTGCCAATCAATGATTCATATTTTTAAAGGTTTTCAGGTTTTTTTATTCCAACTCATCTCCGCTAGTTCTTCACTCAGCCTGGTGAAGCAGAGGAATTCCCAGAAGTAAAACAAAAGATCCATAACCGGATCTTTTGTCAGTCCATGAGTCTTATTCGTTAAAGCAATTGAATCTGCGAAGTTTCAGGATTTTTCTTTACCTCTGCCGCATAGGCCTTGGCCTGTTCGATCAGTTGGTTGATTCCCGTACTGCGATAGACCCCTTTCTGGATCAGAATCACATCGTAGATCACAAACGGGTCGACCCAGTTCAGCTGCACCAGCCCCATCTGCCGCACCTTAGGAACACAAACATACGGAATCAGACAAATCCGGTTGTCATCCTTGGCGGTATTGATGACGGCATGAATGCTGCCTAAAAACAGCTCAGAAGACGGCCGTGCGCCGTTTTGCGTCAGACAGCGGCGGAATTCATCCGTAAAACAACAGTCCTCATACGTATAAGAGAAATTCTCGCGGTTCAGATCGCCGAGATGCACTTCTTCCTGCTGCGCCAAACGATGCTGCGGCGAGGTCATCAAACACAGCCGTTCTTCAAACAAAGGAACGATCTGCTGTCCTTCGCTTTCCTGAGTGTTGAGCATCTGCACAAATCCGATATCCACTTCGTTCTGATTCAGCCATTCCGGTACCCGTGCACAGCAGATCGCGTTGACCTGCAGCGTCAGCTCCGGCTGAGTCTTCTCCACTGCCGCAAAGAAATCGCCGAAAGCAAAACCGACCATCAGTTCGCCGCCGGCCACCCGGATGGTGCCAATCGCGGATTTCGTCTGATCGAACTCATACTGCAGCTTGAAATAGACGCTGAGCATTTCATCGGCATAGCGCATAAACCGCTTTCCATCATAGGTCAGCTCAATTTTTCCGCTGCGGTATTCTACCAGCTGAACCTGCAGCTCGTCTTCCAGGGAGCGGATATGCTTGGCAAGCGTCGAGGGGGCATAGCTTAGCTTTTCCGAAGTCTTCATGTAATTTTTTTCCTGAGCCAGCGTTCTGAACGTGATCAGCTGTTTAATATCCATCGTTGCTCTCCTTCGCTTCAAAAGCACCCATTATGAAAATGGATGCTTTTTTACTTTATGCTTTGTTCAGCGGACTACTTAGCGTCAGCGACGACAGTTTCGCCAGCTAATTTACCGAAGACAACCGTATCCACAACGGCATTTCCGCCTAAGCGGTTTGCGCCGTGAATGCCGCCGGTGATTTCACCTGCTGCATACAGACCGGAAATCGGCTGACCCGCTTCATCAAGAACGCGTGTTTCGGTATCGATCGTAACGCCGCCCATCGTATGATGGACGCAGGCCTGACGGGCTGTAGCAACCCAAGGTCCGTTTTCCAGCTTCGTAGAATACAGCGTTCTGCCGAATTCATCCGTACCGCCGTCAGCAGCAGCGTTGAAGCTGTCTACGGTTGCTTTTAATGTCGCAGCATCGATTCCCATCTGAGATGCCAGATCTTCCAAAGTATCCGCAACTAAAATATAACCGTTTTCTTTTAAATAATCAAACGTAAATCCATCCGCTGAACGCCAATTCGGATCTTGGATATCCACATAGCCCGCACCGTCGCCGGATTCCAGCATGTAGAACATCGAATCGGTCTGCGCCATGACAGCCAGGCAGATTTCATCACGGCGGCCGTCTTCACGAACGAAGCGCTTGCCTTCTTTGTTGATGAAAATAATCTGATCTGTTCCGTTGACATCACGCGGCGGATATTTTGTCAGCTGGCCGTCTTTGACATTGCCCAGATACAGCAGCTGAATCTGTTCCATATCGGTTAATGAAGCTCCGACTTCCAAAGCCATCGAGATTCCGTCACCCTGCGAGCTGCTGAAACGGTTCGTCGTCATAACTTTGCTCAAATCGTTCCACTTTCCGGACGTATTGTATTCCTGGACCATCTTGCTGTTGGCCGCAAATCCGCCGGTTGCCAGAACGACGCCCATGTTCGCGCTGACCGTAAATTCATTGCCGGTCTTATCCTTGCAGACAACGCCGCTGACCTTACCGGAATCATCCTGCACCAACTTTTCCGCAGTGCTGCTGGTCAGCACGGTGATCTTGTCGTCTTTCAGAATGTTTTCAACATAGGTAGAGATAAAGCCGGTTCCCATCTGCATCGTGCTGGTATGGGTTCTCTGCCACAAACTGCCGGCACCCTGACCGATGATATCGCTGAATTCCATGCCTAAGTTTTCAATCCATTCCAAGCCTTCAAACGAATCGTAGCACAGCACTTTGACTAAATCCAGATCGCCGACTTTATCGCCGTTGATCCAAGTCTGCAGCGCATACCATTCTTTCGTATCAAACAGATCGGTCCGGCCGCTGGCTTTGTATTCATCCCACTGCGCCTGAACTTCCTTCTGCAGAGCTGCATGCGCATCATCAATCGGATCCTCCGCCAACGCTTTTTCAATCGTCGTCTTGACTGCATCGGTCATCGTGACCTTACTCTGCAGCGGTTCATCCGGTGTGTTGTAAATAGCGCCGCAGACCAGCGTATCGCCGCCGACTTCACCGTTCTTTTCAACGATGATGACATTAGCGCCCTTCTGTGAAGCTGCAATCGCGGCCGCCAAACCAGCTCCGCCGCCGCCTACGACAACAACATCAGCACTCTGATCCTGCTGCGCATTCGCTGCGGTTTCCTTCATCCAGGCCGCCGGATCAGCGCCAGCCTGCGTCAGACAATCCTTAACGGCATTGATTACCGCTGCCGATGTGATTGTCGCTCCGGTCACGGTATCGACTGCCAAGCTCTGATTTGCAACAATTTCTTCCGGAATCAAGACTGTCGGCGCTTTCCCGCCTTCATCCAGCTCCGTTCCCGCTGCGTTTTTCAAAACGCCGCCAATCCCCGGTGTTTCCGAATCCTTCGTTACTTTAACGGAAACAATGGCGTCCTCGCTGAGTTCAACGCTGACTTCAACAACATCGTTCATTCCCTGCGATGTCGCGGTGTACGTTCCAGCCTTCATGCCTGCTGCAGCGGCCGGCTCATCCTGTTTCGGAGTAGAGCATCCAGCCATTGAACAGATCATGAGAAAACTGGTCAATAAAAGCATTGCCTTTTTCATTCTTCATTTTCCTCCTTTTGATCTTGTTAGAATTATATCATGTTATTTTTTTATCAACTCACACTAAAAGGAAATGTGTTCTCGCTTTTTTCGTGACTTAAGTAAGAGGCAAAACCTGCTTGTGTCTTTTCAAGAAAAAACGCCGTTGAAGCTTCGGCGTCTTTTATTTAATGCTCATTACCAGCCTGTTCTGACTGAGCTTGGAATTTACTTCTCATTCGCGGTCCTTGATTGATAAAGCCCGATGGATATCGTCAGCCGCTTCAGATCCAATGCAAAGCGATTTCAATCCAACCGGTTGAGTCCATTCTTTGATCAATCTTTTCGGATCGCTGACCTGTGTGATCCTGCCTTCGGACTGCTTTTCGGCTGACTGTCATGGACACCCTTCCAGAGTTTCAGAGCATAGTACAAAAACCGCTCCAATCCATAAATCACCAGAGCCACTTGAACCGCAGCCGTAGAAAGCGCCATGCTGGAAGTCTGAACTGACGTCGGCCGATAAACTACATCATAAGTGATCGGACTTTCACTTCCCAGCATATCGAATTGAACCAATCCGGTATTCTCAGCCGCATAAGGAATAATCGTATCGATCACTTCCCCATCTTTGATCGCATCTACCTGATAACCATAATAATAAGTGCGCGGAACAGTCAGCCATTGGCCCTCCGGTCCGGATTTGACGACGAATTTAAAATGCCCATATTCACTTTCATCAACCTCTTGATCCAGGATCAGCAGCTTCATGCTGCTGTCGATCATCGACTCACTCGGTGAAACAGCCCATTTTACCCATTCCCGGTAATCCTTGTAATCCACATCCGCCCCATAAGGCAGATAGTCTGCGCTGCTTAACTGCTGCACATTATAAACCGCTGTTTCCTGCGTATCCCCATACAGGCTCAGCTTGGCATCTTCAATTGTCATATCATCCGGATAGCCATAGATCTGATCATAATTGACTTTCAGCATGAAATACGTGGGAATCAAAATCACGATCACGCTGATCGCTTTTAGCAGCATTCTGAATTCCAGCTGCTTGAAGTTCCGGATAAAAACAGTCCAGTAATATCCTCCTGCCAGCGCCAGCATAGGAATGCAGACCGGCAATAACCTCTGGACGAACTGCATAAAACTGAAAAACGGGAACAACTGCCAGGGGAACAGCTTCGTCATCATCATCATACTGACATAACCGATGATCCAGCAATGAAAGATAAACGGATTGCGTTTGCGTTTGTCGCGCACCGCCAAGCCGATCAGCGGCATAAAAATCAGAAAAGGACCTGGAGAATTGTTCAGATAAATCGTTGTATCCACAGTAAAGTTAAATATTTCTGACAGATCTACCGCCGTAGCCGCCAAGCCGCCTCCCAGATTAAAGGTATGCGAAACTACCATATCAACAGCGCCCATCTGTTCCAGCATCGGGGCGATGAAAAACCAGGCGCACACCAGGGCCGCCGCAATCGCCTGCAGGATATTGAGCAGCCGGATCTTTTCATGCCACAGCTTTTTAAAATTGATCAGCGCAAACACCGCAAAGACAATGCACATGAGGATAAAGCTGATGTTATGCGACAGCACCAACCCGCAGTAGCCCACCGCCAGCCAGATCCACCGCCGGCTGTCCTTATACATCGTCTGATAAATCCCCGCCAGACAGATCGGGATGAACACCAACGCAAGCAATTCACCCAAACCGCCCCGCCGCAGAATATCTGTAATACTGTGGGTATTCAGGATCAACAGAAGCATCGACATGACAGCGGCATATCCGCTGCGCCGGCTGACTTTATAACTGCATAAGCCGATCATCAGCGTCGCTGCCCAGACTAAACCAAACACATATTTTTTATAAACCAGAACCGGGAGCATCCCGTCTGCCAACAAGGATGCCGGCCAATACAAAAAAAGATTGCAGTAGAAGATCGGCGTCGGATAACCGAAATTGAAGTTCTGGTTCCAGAACAGATAGGGATAGTCAACCTGATTTTGCTGAGCTTCCATCAAACTGATGATTCGGTTGATGTGAAAACCCGTATCCGCCCCCAGATGGACCTGACCATTGTTGAACGGAAAACAAAAAAATGAAGCGATCGCGAAAGCGATCAAGGCCAGAATCACAATCGTCACTGCCCACACCAGAATCGGTTTCTCTTTTTTTAATCGAATAACCTGATTTGTCATTGCTTTATATTTCATCATATTTTTTCAAATATCCTTTTTCAGTCACTATCTTCTTATTGTACTCAAAATATCTGTAATTAAAATAGTAAAAAAGTAAAATTAAACTTTTTATCATAAATCATCACGGACAAAAGCAACGTTATACCGATTCTGCTTAGAAATTGAAACCTTTCAGGATCCGCTCTTCCTGCCATTTCTGCAAAAAAAGATCCTGCTATCACTCCGCACATAACAACTGGAATGAATGATCCGCAGAATCTTTAAATTTTTTACTTCGCTTATAAGCTGCAGGAAGCTACGTTAGGGCTGGCTTTCCTGAATCCAGCCTTCGATCAGCTGAGCTGCCCGGACAGGTCCGCCGGCCTGATGGAAACTGCGGCTGATCAAGGCCGCGTTTTCTTTTAACGAAGGATTCGCAAGAGCCTGGTTCACTGCCGCTCGAATTGCGGCCGCACTGTTCTCCTTTAGCAGGATGCCGGCATTCAGCTCAACAACTCGTTGCGCAACCCCGCCCTGCTCGGCCGTTTGAGGATAAAGAATCAGCGGAACCTCAGCATTCAGACCTTCATTGACACTGTTCATCCCGGCATGTGTCAGAAATACCGCGGTTCGCTGCAGAACTTCAATTTGATCGACCTGCGCCTGAATTGTAAAATGGCCCGGGGCTTTCAGTTGAGCGGCCTGTTCCTCGGTTCCCACAGCCATGATCACCTCGCCCGGATAATCCCGCAGCGCTTCAATGCAATGCTCAAAGAAATCCAGATGCTGGTTGTTGACAGTTCCCAGCGAAATGTAAATGACGTTTTTTTCTCCATCATAAGAAGCCGTGGATTTTACCGAAGGACCGACAAATTGAATCTTTTCGGAGAAGGTATCGGAACACGGCTGAAATTCCTTCGATGTATAGACAATTGTCGGTGTCTGATCATCATTCTGCAGGATTGAAAGCAAATTTTTAACCGGATATCCTTGTTTCTGCAGCCGCTTCATCTGATGATGAATCTGCGGTAAAGAACGAACCAAACCGATCAGCTGACCAAAGCTCTGCTTCATAATCCTGGCTGAATAGCGGTTGAAAGCAAAGGTTGTGGTTGAAGAAATGAACGGAATGCCCAGCTTCAGCGCCGCAAATTTTCCCCAAACCGCCATCGAATCAGCAACGATGCAATCCGGCTGAAGTGTCCGCAGCTTCTGACAGACCATCGCATCCAGGGCTAACGTTGTATCGGTCAGCAGCTTTATCGAAGCGCCGACATCGTTAGTCATCTGTTTAATCTTTTCCGGATCGGCATTTTCGGTTTGCAGATAAGCATCGCAGCTGACAAACTGAGCGCCGGCCTCCTCAATCCGTTTTTGAAAAGCCGAGAATGAAAAATAAATCACCTGATGTCCGCACTTTGTCAGCTCCCGAACCACCTCCAGTGTAAGATTGGTGTGTCCGTACGCCGGAATGCAGAAAAATGCAAGTTTAGCCATAACGCCCTCCCTGACTGTATTGACAATCTTGCTTTGATGAATCCGTAAAATTCTTCAGCGGTACTGATGCAGCGTATTCCGTTAAGGATAAGCATCTTTATTTTCGGGTCTGACGAATGGATTGGGCAAAAGCCTTTGAATCCTCCTCCGGCATATCCGGATAAAGTTCCTTAGCCTTTCCCGAAAAGATGGCATCGGCTATTTTTTCAAATACGTCATACCGTTCAATCGCAATGCCTTTCTCCGCGTCCGCCAGCAGCATCAGCGTATCCCCAGGCTCAATCTGAAACAGATCACGGACTTCTTTCGGAATAACAATCTGACCTTTGGGTCCGACCTTAACTGAGCTCATGTATTTTCCGTCCTTCACTTGAGATTTCATGGTTTCCCTCCTTCTGTACAAAAAGTATAACTTGTATAACTTATATAACTATTTTACTGCTGAATGTTATAGCTGTCAACCGCCGTTGTTTTTTATTCATTTTCTTACAGGAATACTGCTTCCAAAGTATCAGTCAGCTGATCGCCATGGTCAGAGAAAAGGAGGATCTTAGTGCAGCTTTGATGAACAAAACTGCACCTGAACGTACATAGGCGTGAATAAATTTCTTATTTTGAATCGAAAGGTTAACTAAACAAAAAAATTTCCGATCCTACCAACCAGAAATTTTCTTAGTTTAATTCGTTCAGGCCTTGCCCAAGAAGCCGAGCAATTCCGCCTTGCGTGCTTCGCAATCGGCTTTCCCCAGTTCAAATAATTGTTTCAAAGCTTCGGCATCGCCGGAGAATCGTTTCACGCCCAGATTCTTTGAAGGTCTAAGCAGCAGCGCTTTGCCTTCCTTCTGCAGCTCATCGACGATATTCATTTCTTCATAGTAAACGTCGCTGCGGATTTTCAGCGCATCGATCAGCGCCTGGTTATGATAAGCCATTTTTGACGTATTCAGCAGTAGCTTGCTGCTGGGCTTACGGACATAGCCTTCATCCTTTGTTACAATGACCAGATGTTTATCACAGCCATAGCCCAGCGAACGCTTGATCGGCACCATCGTCGTCACCCCGCCGTCCATATACAGCCCATCGCGATACGGCACAGGCGAGCCTGCCAGCGGCAGCGTACACGCACCTTTTAATAAGCGCAGATCATCATCCAGTTCCTGTTTCTTCACCCATTCCACCTTGGATGTGTTCAGATTGAACAGGCCGATCTCAATTTCCATCGAAGACTGCCGCAAAGTATCCAGCTCATAATGAATTGTTTCTTTCAGCAGACGGTCAAACATAAAGTCATAGCCGACATAGTGGCGTTCTTTCAGCAGCGGATTCAGTCCTACGTTTCGCTTATCCGGCATATAGATGACGCCGACATCGTACAAATACTGCTTGTTTCTCATCGCAAAGCTGCACAGGTTCATGGCCCCAGCTGAAATTCCCACGCCGTAATCAAACTCGACCTCGTGATCGATCAGCCATGTTAAAACCCCAGCCGTATAAGCGCCGCGCATTCCGCCGCCTTCTAAAACCAGTCCGGTTTTTCCCATAAATTCACCTCAATCATACAATCACTTATTGTAACAAAAAAAACTGAATTTACCACTACAAAATTATTGTTTCGTCGCTTCCTGAACCATTTTTACAAATTCTTCGCTTCGCCCGGCAGCTAAAATCCGATGCGGACAATCCTTTCCTGAAAAGTCATGATGCTGCTTAATATCCTCAATCCGCAGATCATACGCCTTCATTAACTCCGCACACAGCGCCGCGGCATTTTCCAGCGTCTTTTCAAAATCGTTGCCTTCATTGACGCACAGTTCAATCCCAATCCCGGTCATATTGCCGCCACCCTCGGTCATTTTATCTCCGGCATGCCAGCCGACTTCCTCATCCGGCAGCGCGTGATAAATTGAGTGATCATCCACGGTATAATGCCAGGAATTGATATCCGTCTCATTGGTCTTTAAGTATTCGTTGTGATGCCAGGCATCCGCGCTGGCTGCTTCGTTATCTGTTTCATGAATCACGATCCAGCGAATTTCACGCTGAATCTGCGGACGATTTTGATGTCCCTGCGGAATATAATCATGAACCACGTCAATCCCATTGACCTGCTGCAGCTGTACGCCTTCCGTGTGATAAATCCGTTTTTCCCGAACCGGCCACAGCCATAACAAAAGCAGCGCGATCATCACTAATCCTGCCAGCACGCCCAATATTGCCAGTTTTCGGCGAATCGACGCTTTCAGCCGATACCGCTTATGTGCCCGTTTCTTCTTTCCGTTGGATGAACGTGCCGAAATCGTCCGCTTCTGCACGGTGGATTTCTCCCGCTGATTACTCATAAGCATCCCCAATCTGTCAATAACTTATGTTTATTTTATCATGTTCCCTGACTGAACAACGAAGGAAATTCTTAATTCTTTCTAACACATGCTATAATCAAGTCTAAAGGCAGGTATTCTTATGCAGAAAGTAATCTTTATCAGCGGAACCATGGGAAGCGGAAAAACAACAATCAGCCGACTCTGCAATGAAAAGCTCAGCCGGAGTGTTTGGCTGGATGGGGACTGGTGCTGGATGATGAGTCCCTTTCAGGTTCAGGATCAGACCAAAGCCATGGTGATGGATAACATTGTTTATCTGTTGAATCAGTTCTTGGCGCAGGCTTGCTTTGATCATGTTCTGTTCAGCTGGGTCATGGATCAGCCGGAAACTGTCCAACAAATTTACAATCGGCTGCAGGGAAATTTCACGTTTTATCACTTCACCTTGCTGCCTTCATCAACCCAGCTTCGCAGACAGCTGCAGCAGGATATCGACCGAGGTCTGCGGACAGCTGACTGTATCCCGCAAAGTCTGTCACGCTTGACCCATTATGATCTAATTGAATCAGAAAAAATCAAAGTCAATGGACAATCCCCGGAAACAATTACCCGGGAAATTCTCAGTCGTTTGAAATAGCTGTGTTATTTCTATTTTATACGGCTTTTCAGTTAGGATTCAAATTTGCTTCCTACACCTTATTGAACAAACTTAATGTTGAACAGATTTACTGCTTCAGAAGGCAAAAATTTTACAGTCTCATTAATTTCCTTTTGTCAAAATAATCGATATCTTCTTATTGATAGTCAGATTGAGAATGACGCCGACCGATATGCGGTTCAAATGTAAATAGGCTACCTCTGACAGCTCCGTATGCTTTCCTTTTTCGATATCAATTCTCTCATTTTTGTATCTAACGATTTCA
>NZ_HE998567.1:1305557-1379207 GCF_000327285.1 Holdemania massiliensis AP2
GATGGAAATCAATATCGCTGAAGAAGTTTGTGATCTTATTTCTTATCGGGGTATTCAATACTTCCGCGCCTACTGTATCCAATGTGATTCTGTCATGATCCCTGTCGATGTCTTAGGCCAATTCGCTCAGGAATAATCTATCCTTCCACTCCTCTCTCATTTCTCTTTTCAATGCGACCTTTTAGGTCATTTTTCTTTTCTATAAGATTCGTTTGAGTTATTCAACTCATTTGAATTCACTGCCCGTTTTGATGCAATTTCCTAATAGATAAAAAAGCTCCTTTCCCCTCGGAAAAGAAGCTCTTTGCCGCATTACAGAAACATGGCGGAATTAAAAGAACATGTGTTCGACAAAAATTCGCAGACCGATCAAGATCAGAATCACGCCGCCCAAAACACGGGCCTTTTCTTTGACCATTGAGCCAAAGCGTTTTCCAGCCGCAGCCCCGATCAGACTTAACCCGAATGTAATCCCGCAAATCAATAGACAGGCTGTAAAAATATTGACGTGAATCACCGCAAAGCTGATACCCACGGCCAGCGCGTCAATACTTGTCGCAACCGCCTGCATCAAAATCGTAGGCAAGGTCAGCGTCTTGCCTGAACATTCCACACATTCCGGTTCATGACTTTCCTGCCAGGCTTCTTTGATCATATTCAGACCAATCACCCCCAATAAGATCAAAGCGATCCAGTGATCAATCGAAGCGATCGCATCGCTGAACATCCGGCCGCAGAAATATCCGATCAGCGGCATGAGTCCCTGAAATAATCCAAAAGCTCCGGAAGTCATCAGCGCTTCCTTGCGATGAAAGTTCTCATAACATAAACCATCGGTGATTGACACCGCAAAAGCATCCATAGCCAACCCCACCGCCAGCATGATCAGCGTTGCCGCATCCATAACATTTGCATCCATCAGTATTCCCTCTTTCTTCCTAAAAAAAGACCCAAGCATAAGCTCGTTAAAGCCTATGCTTGAGTCTTGTTCATTAAGCCAAACCAGGCGGCAAAGCGCCATTGTGTTGATTTGACACGCGGATTCTTTCCACGCAAACTACTCCCTCAAGAAGTATGTTCAATATACCAAAGTTTGGATGAAGATGCAAGTCTTTCCGGCACTTTTTCCGCCAACTTCGACAAGCTGGCGGCATTGTCCCCTTCTTATTTGAAATTGCCAATCCACAGCGGGCTGCCAATGGCCTTCAGATGATCCTGAAATTCATGGGTTCCGTTGAGAACATCGCGCTGATTGACCAGTTCAATCTGATTTTCAATAATCCAGTTTTTAAAGGTTTCACTGGTACACGCCTGCAGCTCTTTGCATCGATGGATGTTGCACGTCGATTCTTCCATGATATGATCGTCACAATAACCAGGATGCCAACCGTACAGAAAGACCTCTTCCGCTTCCGTCCATTGCAGCGACATCATTTTTTCCAGTGGATTGTAATCCTTGAAATCTTCCAGCTTATAACTGGAATTGGTCGCTAAACCGGAAGAATAGTAGCGCAGGTCCTTGTATTGAGGGTCACAAACCATGGGATGACGATGATCCGGAGCACTGGAAAAGATATTGTATGCGATGCCGTATTTTTCCACAATGGCTTTAAATGCCTTTTCCAGAGGCAGATCGCTGTTTTTAACATTGGCAACATCTGGATATTTCCCTAAAATGCTGTAACAAAGCTTCATCTGGGCGTCAAATTCTTTGAACGCCTCTTCATAGGTTGCTTCCTGCATCCGTTCCGGATGCCGATGTCCCCATTTAAACCGGCCTTTTTCATCAACTAAAGAAGGAACTTCTTCAGGCGGCAAAACCGGACTTTCCCACAGGTGGCGATGCCAACCGATGGACAGCCATGGCTTGTCCTTTAACCAATGCAATGCCGCTATCGTATCAGGGGAATCAAACATGACGTCGGCCGAAGAAGCAACGCCGCAGTCAAAGGCACGGTAAGCTCCCATATCATAAGCGGGGGTATAACCTAAATCGTCAACTCTGAAAACCAATCTTTTTCTCATTTCCATTATCCTCATCTTTCTGTGAACATTATACAGAATGGCAAGCCGCCTTCGATTGCAGAAAAAGTTTTTATAACAAAGAAAAAGCTGACATTTAACGCTCAAAAAACAGCGGTTTCATGACAAAAACGTAAAAACAGTCTGCGGATCAGACTGTTTCTATTCTTCATAAGGTAATAAACTTCACTGCAAGCATTTCATTGTCTCTTTATCTGCCGCCTTTGCCCTGGCAGCGGCACAAGCCTGATATAAAAGCGGCTGAATGTCCGGATACGTCAGTTCAGCAGGGAGCTGCGCAAACCAATCCGTCTGAGCGATCTCAAACTCAGGCAGCGGACCTGAAATCCCGCCGATTCCCCAATAAAGCATGCCGCTGTCGCTTTTTTCCTGTTGATGGACAGTATAAATACACAGAGGTTCTAAATGGGCCTCGGTGATGCCGGTTTCTTCCCACAGCTCACGTTCGGCAGCCTGCATGGGTGTTTCCCCCAGTTCAAGGTGCCCGCCCGGTATTTCCCAAGTAGTTCTGAGATGATGCCGCACTAACAGCACCTGATCCGCATTAAACAGAACGATCACAACATATTTTAACGTGACCGCAGCCCCGCAGGGATGAAAGCTGACCTCAACCTTTTCCATATCCGACTCCTTTTTCAGCATCTTAATCGATTTTCTGAGCTGATCCTCCGGAAATTTTTATTTTTCTTCGCTTTTTTTATCTCCAATCGGACAGAATGAAAGCTGCAGCTACATCATCGGCGCAAACAGATTCAGTACCGCCCGGATTAAGCGCACAACCGCCGGCGTCTTGCGGCAGTCCTCCAGCGTGATCTCGCAGCAATCTTTCAGCGTATCGAGATAATCCTGCTTCATCTCTTTGATAATCGAACTCTTATAGGTCAGTACGCCGCATTCAAAATGCAGGTAATAGCTGCGGTAATCCATATTGGTCGTCCCGCACAAGCCGATCTCATCATCACTGACAAACGATTTGGAATGAATAAAACCTGGCGTGTATTCATAAATTTTAACCCCGGCTTTTAACAACGGTTCGTAATTGGCACGGGTGACCATAAAGACCAGTTTTTTATCCGGAACATGCGGCACGGTGATGCGCACATCGACGCCAGCCTTAGCCGCCGTTTCCAAAGCCCGCTGCATTTCATAACCGATGATCAGATAGGGAGTATGGATGTAAACATAATGTCGTGCCTGATTGATGATGTTGAAGTGAATGGTTGCCCCAACTTCTTCCTCATCCGTCGGACTGTCGGAAAACGGCTGGATATAACCGTCGCTGACCGGCTGTTCCTCCGGCTTATAGACGGGCCAGTAATCGTCGTAATTGCTCGGCGGCATCGCCTTGTAAACAAAATTCCAGAACTGCAGAAACATGACGGTCAAGCTCCAGACCGCATCGCCTTTGAGCATCACAGCGGTGTCTTTCCAATGCCCGTATTTCTCATAGGCATTGATATACTCATCTGCCAGGTTGATGCCTCCGACAAACCCGACCTTGCCGTCGATCACACAGATTTTGCGGTGATCACGGTTGTTCATCTGAATCACCAGCTGTGCTTTTAACGGATTAAAGACCGCACAGCGGATGCCCAGCTTTTCCAGGATTTTACGGTAATTCGCCGGCAGCGTATAGACACAGCCTGCATCGTCATACATGACCCGCACATCAACGCCCTGCTTCACCTTTTCAATCAGGATTTCCAGAATTGAATCCCACATGATGCCGTTGTCAATGATAAAGTATTCCAGAAAGATATACCGCTCGGCTTTTTTTAATTCTTCCAGCATGTGCCAGAATTTGATTTCACCGGTCGGACAATAGGTCGCTTCCGTATTCTTATATACCGGATAATAAGCGTTGTTGACAACATAGCGGAACTGTTTGGCAGCCTGTTCATCCTGACCTTCGATCTCCGCCAGAATTTTCTCATTGCGCGGCAGAACCGGATGCGTTCGGGCCGCTTCGATCATCGCTTCCCGCCGCAGAGCTTTCGGCATTTTCCGTCCGCCGAACATCAGATAAAATAATCCGCCGAACAGCGGAAAAACCAAAACCAGAATAATCCAGGCCAGCTTATAGGATGGATTTTCCTGACGGTTGACAATGTAAATGATCAAAAAGAAATTGAGAAAACGAAGCAGATTGCTGACGAGCTTAAACCCCGACAGACTGACCATTACACCAATGATCAGACCTAATTGAAGCAAGATTAAAACCGCCACAATGAAAAGACGGTTCGCCATGATATTCAGCAGTTTTTTCATTAACGTTCCTTCTTTCCCAGCCGCAGATCAGCCCACTGCTCGACGACCCGCACACCGGACAGATCAAGAAAGGACTGAACTTCCTCTATCCGTTTTGCCATCAACTCAAAATGTTCAGGTGCATGTGCATCCATCCCATAAACTGCGGTGCAGCCATACGCTCCGGCAATTTCCCAAAACCGCGCCCAAGGATAAGCGTAGCGCCAGCCTTCACGATACGCCAGCCGGCCATGCTGCATTCCCTTCAGATTGATTTCCAGCGGCACCTGAGTCCGGCTTGCCGCTTCACAGATGATCCGCGCCGCTTCATCGCAGGCTGACGACCAATGATCGCGGCTCAGCATAAAATATTCGGGATGAGCGACATAGTCAGCCAGCCCTTCCTTCAGCGCCATGGCAATTCGTTGGGCATAAAGCAGAACGCTTTCATCCTCAGCCGCATCACAGAAATCAACACCCCCAGGCGTTAGATAATGATTGCCGATGATCAGATAATCTGTTTCCTCACGGCGCTGCTGTAATTCTTGGCGCAGCGATGGAAAATATTCAAATTCAAAGCCTGAAAGAATCATAATCTGATCCTGATATTTTTGCTTCAGGCTGGCGATGGATTCCAGATAGCCTGCTTTCTCCTCAATATTCATCCGATCGCGCTGATCAATTAAGCTCTCAAAGGGACAGTGATCGCTGAATCCCAGGACTTTCAAGCCTGCCTTGATGGCCGCCTGAACATAGGCCTCATCCGTTCCGATGGCATGATGGCATCGGGCAGTATGCGTATGAAGATTAAAATCCGGCATGCTTTCACCCCTCAATACGTCATATTATAACGAAATCTGAACTTATTTGCACGAAAGACTTTCTTAAGATGTCATCTGGAAAAATCCGGTCATGCTTTGCAGCTGGGATTCTAATCATTCCCAGAATCAGATGGATGACGCGCGGTAAAAAAAGAACCGGCTTTACCGCCGGTCACAGTTGATATTCGAAAATACACTTCTGAACGTCGCCATACTGATAAAGATAATGATCTTTCGGTACGTCGACAATGGCCTTCAAGGTCCCGTTCAGTTCTTCCAAAGTCCGACGCGAGGGCCAATTATCCGGATTGCAGGTAATGATCAGTTTATCCATTCCGTATTTCTGCTTGGCCAGCTGAAACAACAGCCGGCAGGCTTTCAGGGCATAATGATGCCCGCGGTACATCGGATATACCGTATATCCAATCTGCCCGGCATAATATAATTCCTCGTTCATGCCCATCCGCAGATCGCAGCGCCCCACAGCGGTATGCTTTCCATGTTCGCGGATTTCAAAAACAACCGACGGCACATCATTGCGTCCGGCCCCCTTTTTGACCTCCATGACCTTAACCAGATCAATTTCCTGATCGGTCAGCACCTCTCTGCGAAACAGCCAATCCATAACCTTCATCGTTATCCGGCAGCCGCTTCGTCCAGCAGCGCCTGAATCTGCGCCCGCGTCAGAGCACCTTCCAGTTTCTTCTGCGCCCCCAGATAAAAGGTTGGGACATAATAATAATCGTATTGATCAGCCAGTTCGGGATTTTCACCTTCATCAATCTTGGTGATCCGAAGGTTCTGATAACGCGGATCGGCAAGCAAAGCGTCAAGATCCTTCAAGGCCTGACGGCAGTAGGGGCAATTCTTCAATATAAACATTGTGATTTCCTGCATGGTTTCACCTTCTTATTATCAGTTTACCAGAATCAGGAAAAAGTGACAATGCCTTTGCCTGGAAGAAGCCTCGACAAGTTTTGGTCTTTTCCGCGATTTCTTTCAATTCTTTTACGAATTGGTGAAGATTGAAAGGGCCCGGCACAGAATATGATAAAATAAGATCAATCATTAAAATCAACGGAATTAAACTAAAGAAAGGAGGCTTTCAAAAAATGAAAAAAACAGGGGTGCTGATTTTATGCCTGCTGATCAGCGGCTGCAGCAAGCGCGTTGAAAATCCTGGACCGCCGCAGATCACCATTTTAGAAGAAGCCGTCATCGAGGTCAATCAGCCGGACTTTTCGGAAGATGTCCTGCGGGCGTATTTTAAAGCCGTGGACAGCCAGGGCAACGAGCTGCCGGATGAAAATGTCGTCTTTCTCAACAATGCCAACAATTCCCTGCTGGGAACATCCTATATTAAAATCAAGGCGGTGGATAAAAATGGGTATTATGACATTAAGACCTTGAAAGTCACAACCGTCGATCAAACATCGCCGACTTACGTACTGCCGGTTCAGCCGCCGGTTTTTCTGGTCGGGGAAACACCTGAACTGACCGTTAAGACGGCTGGGATCCAGCTGCATGATAATTTCAACCGTGAGTCAACGCTGGCTAAAAACTTCCGCTGGCTGATCAATGATGTCGATTACACCACACCGGGTACGTATTCCCTGCCGGCAAGGTTTCAGGATTCCTCCGGCAACGCCGTAGAGTTCACCCTGGAAATCAAGGTCAGCGATGATCCGCTGGAAAAGGTCCGGGCAGGCATGGAACTGATTCTGGAACTGTGTCAGGGTTCCTCAAATTATTTCATACTGGATGCCGCAGATGAAGATCAGCAAATTGAAATTTTAAACTATGCACAGATCATGGATGCTTTCTTTACCGCGCAGGGCCGGCAGAGTATGGAAGCCTCGGCCTTTGGCCAGCGAATTGTCACAAACGGTGATCAGGTCAGCTGGGTCGGCGATCCAACGGTCACCGACTGGCAATACACCAAAACGGAATTTACCTTAACTAATCAGGATGAGGATCAGCTGGTATTTGATGCCGCCTCTTCTTGGCTGGTGGATGGAAATCCAATCGAGGAAACCTCTGAATTCATCTTAAAAAAAGAACAGGGCGTATGGAAGATAGACAGCTTTGTCAATCCTTTGGATGGTCCGGCAGACAGAACAAAGAGGATGCCTTCGCCATCTCCGTCAGTATCCGGGCAAACGACTCCTTCCCCTGCTCCAACGGCTTCGGCCACACCGAAAAACGGATAGAGCTTTGTGCATTGATCCAGCTCATCCAGCGCTTTTATTCTTCCATCCGCTTCGCAGCAGCTTTCTGTCTTCCTCTTCCTGCAGCCAATTGTCAAACGTCCTGCAGGGATGAATGAAACTATGGATGTTAAAAACAGCCCGCAAGAGGATCACCGGTTTGATCTTCTTCAGCGCTGTTTTTTTATTGTTCTGAGCTGGATCGCAGAGGGATATCAGATTTCCCTCAATTCGGCAGACGGCGAAAAGAATAATTTAAATCTCGATTATTCCGCAGGCATATCCAAAATACGTTTTATCTTGACTCCATGTTTCCTGCAATGACGTCGTATGTTTTGAATAGCCTGAGAATAAATATTGTTCAGCCTGTTCGCTGTCGCTGCACGAACTGATGATCGTAAACTTTTCGGCAAAATATTTTATGTTGGAATTCTCTTTCAAAAGCTTCATCATCGGCGGATATAACAGCCAGCTGTAACAAAGAAAAGCCTTGAAATCGAGAGAGGAATAATACTGATGAAAGAAAGTTAAGGCTTCTGAAAAACTGGCCTCCACCGATCTCTTGCACAAATCCGTCCCTTGCTGAACATGACAGTTTATTACAGGTGTTCCGGCAGGCAGTTTAATCTTCTGCGCTTGGGAAAACTGCATATAAGCTTCGCCCAGTGTTTCTTCATCTAAATAAATCATTTCAAAGGACTGAAACTGCAGTGATCCGATCTTAAAAATATTGACGTTCATAAGATGCCGGAACCAGATCACATCGGCTTCTGAAATGCCCGCTTTCTTCGTCTTCTCAAAATATAAATTTGCCCGCAGCGAAACATCTCTGAAAGTATTCAATATAATAGGATCCGGAATCTTGTCAGCTCGATATTCTTCAACCTTTTGCTGCAGCAGATATATAACCACAGAAAGTCTTGTCAAGGGATCCCATTTGCAGAGTGGAAATTCCGGAAGTTCTCCCGCGTAAGCGAATTTGGCTTTTTCCTGAATTGAATTTTCGTTGGCTCGAATTTGTTTATAAACTGCCGCTTCGATATCAGCATTACAATGCAGCTGCTGCAGAATGTGTTCTAATGTCATTAAGGCTTCCTCCACCGGATTTAGAATTTCACGAGTTGTTTTGTCCCGAAGTATTCTCCTACAATCTAAGTCTATTTTTCATTCATTACCGCTCAGCAAAGTCACAAATCTCAATAAAATATCCAGCACTTTTATATTCAAAAAAAGTTATAAAACATAGATTTTCACAGCAAAATCTCTGAATGCAAACCGCTGATCTGCAGCTTAGTATAGCATATTCAGCAGGCCAACAAGGTAAAAAACAGGGCTTTAATCCATAAGGTTCTTATTTGTTTGCAGAAATACCCGCCAATTTAACAAAAAGATCGGAAGTCCGCTGCCTCATCTGCAGCGTTCTTCCGATCTCCTTGTTTTTCATTTCATACAAAGCAATTTAGTCCGCCATCAGGTTATTGCCGGACAACAGCGGGGCCGCCAGAATCAGACAGACAAAGCCGACGATGCCATTGACCAATAACCCCACCAGCTGGGCAAGAAGTCCCGGCAGTCCCAATCCAAACATCAATCCGACAACCGTAATCCCATAAGGAATGACGAGGATCAGGCTCAGGAACATTTTGATCATCTGTTCCATAAAGGGCGTAGAGCGGCTCTTCATTAAGCGCAGACAAACCAGGGAAACGCTGAGAAACAGCCAGCCAAAACCGATCATCATGAAGGCCGCGGAGATCATTTCTTCCCAACCAGCCCCCAGCACCAGCGGACAGAGGACCAATGAGGCAAAGACTACCGCTGCCATATGCAGCATCGACGGCACCATCAGCGCTGCCAGTTTTTTTATTGGCCGATCAGGAATCAAATAGAGATAGAACACCCGCAGATCCTGAGCGATCCGATCTGTCGTCGCACTGGTAAACAGGACGATTAAAATAAAGAACTGATAAAATCCAAAACCCTGACCGTTCATCCAGACAATTCCTAGATAGATCAGAATCATAATTCCTTCCTGCAGCGACAACAAGCGTCGAGTCTTGCGCAGAATCAGAATGTTTTTGGAAACCAGCGCCTGAGCTCCGCTGCCAAAATGAGCTTTGCCCACAGAGACAACCTTCTCATTGATATTGCCTTGAGAGCGATGCGCCCGCGCATTCTGACGCAGTTCGCTGATCCACTCAGCGTCCATAATCGCCTGTTCATAAAAATCACCCTTCACATTCAGAATCAGGAATGTCAATCCGCCGCAGACCACAAACGTAGCCGCAAAGCCGATCAGACACGCCGTCAGATCCTGGCTGACTAAACCGACCAGCGCCATCTTGCACCAGCCGAAGACCGGCACCCAGTTAAACAGCGGATCGGCAACAAAACGGGTGATCGTGCTTTCGATCCCGCCGCCGTCAAAGCCGAAGTTGCGCACTGCAATTAAAGCAATGAAGCTTAACAGAACGGCCAGGAAGCCATATTTAATCCATCGTGCTCGCGGATTGACCATTTCAAGAAAATAAAACCAGGTAAAAAGAGCAAAGGCAAAATAGAACATCAGCAAACTGCTGAGAATCAGCGAAAGGATCAAAGGCACTGTCAGAATGACCGTTGAACTCATCATCATTAAAATATAAACAACGGCGATCAGCGCATAGATCAGACTGCCTTCCACGGTTTCGATCAAAAGATAAGCCAAGGTCTGCCGACGGGTAAACGGGCCGGCAAAGATAAACTGAGCATCATCCCGGGTTACGATCGCGGTACGTTTCTGCAGAATCATAATCGTCATTAAAAACAGCACATAACCGCAGAACAGCATCATCCAGCCCTGCACTGACTGAACATTCATCATCGCTGACATCACTTCCCGATTCGCCACCGCCGAATAGATGGAAAAACCGAAAAAACCGATGATCAGCAAGGTGATGATCGCTGAAGACGGCTTGGAAAACAGCCGCCGGATCTGCGCTTTGAGCTTGACAAAAAACAGATAGCTCAGCGCACTCATCCCTGTTCTCCCTGCGTGCAGTCAAAGAAGATTTCTTTCAGCGATTGCTCGCCCAATTCCTCGCGGCGAACCTGCCGAACAATTTTGCCCTGATGCAGAATATAGGCCTCGTCCCACAAGGACTCGAACATATCAATGATATGGGTTGAAATCAAAATACTCTTACCTTGATCACGCAGCTCTTTCAGCAGCTGCAGCACGGTTTCAATCGCAGCCGGATCCAGCCCAATCATCGGCTCGTCAATCAGAATGGAATCGGGATCTGCCAGCAGCGCCAGCACCATCGACAACTTCTGCGACATGCCCTTCGACAGTTCACGCGCCGTTTTCTTCGTCTTGTCTGCCAATTCCAAACGGTTTAACAACGCCTGCGCCCGTTCTTCCCCCTGCGGAGCTTTATAGGCTCGGCTGATGAAACGGATGTGTTCCTCCATTGTCAGCTGATCATACAGAACCGGCGTTTCCGGAATATAACCGAACCGCCGCTTGGCCTCAATCGACTGATTCGCAAAGCCATCAATCAGAATCTTGCCGTCAAATTTAAGCAGGCCGGCAATGCTTTTAATCGTCGTTGATTTTCCGGCTCCGTTAGGCCCCAGAAGAATCGTAATCCGGCCGTTGGCCGCTGTCAGCGATAAATCATCCACCGCTTTGAACGAACCATATTTTTTTGTGACATGATAGACTTCAATCATTGAAATCTCCCTCCCATTTTATGTTTCTTATTTTATCATATTTTTCTTATTTTATTTATTACAAATCCCTGACATTTTCATATAACCTCCCTTTCGTATGAGCTTACAGCCGGACGCTGGGGACAGGTCAAGTCTTTTATTCAGGATAGGGCTGATTTTTGAGTGGGACACTTCTTCTTTATCCGAGATCTTTAAGCTGTTTCCAGCTGATCAGCTTCAGTACAACTCCCGCGCTGAACTGCAGAGCGATCAAAACCCACAATCCAACTGGCATGGCTTTCTGTGCATAGGCGATCATCATCAGATAGAGCGCAGTCAGAATAAGCAGCAGGTGGGCAAACGTTGTGCACAGAATAATTTGTTTCCTCAGCTGCGGTTGGATTTTTTCCTGCAGCTGTAACTGCCGCTGCAGCAGCTGCATCCGAATTGCATAACCGGAGGCGCTCATCATCGTCATCACAAAGAAAACCAGTCCAATCACATAGATCAGGGCGATGCCCTTGCCCTTTAACCCTGAAATCAATAGTCCGATTAACAACAGACCTAAAATCACGCTGATGTTTTTGAACTGGCGTTTTATCGGGGCATAGGAGGCCAGTTTCGTAGCCGCATCCGTATGAACCGGCGGCTGCTTTTCAGTTGTCCAGAACAACGCGATAGGACTTTGACAGAAGGCCAGATGCCAGCCGGCTTCCTCCATCCATTGCAGGTATTCCTGCTGCTCGGCCTGATCCGCAGGCAGATAATCGAACTCATACTGGCGAAACTGCGGTTCGCCCTGCACCAACACCCAGCACAAACCACTCAGCGCTATTTTTTCAAACAGCCAGCCTTCCTGAGCCAGCTTCTCCAGCCGTAGTTTCTCCTGTTCTTCCTCAAACGCTAATCCCTGTGCTATGATCCATTTCTTTTTCATTCGTTATATTCCTTTCTCCTGCATAATTCTGCGGGCAACTTCAACAATGGTTTCCCGCCGCTTCAGCTCATGCCGCAGCAGTGTGCGGCCTTTCTCAGTTAAGGCATAACGCTTTTTGCCTTCTTCCAGCAGTGTCTGCGATATCAGTTCATTGGTGCACATCTTTTTGAGCAGCGTATACAATGTCCCCGGTCCGATGATTCCCTGAATTCCGGTCATCTGTTCAATGTTCTTCATGATGGCATAGCCATGCAGCGGCTCAATCAAGGCTAACAGAATGTAAAATGCAGCATCGGTCAGCTGTTCTGTTTCAAACGTATCTTGTTTCGGCATACTTTTTCCTCTCAGTCTATAATGGATATATCCATTTAAGATATATCCATTATAGATATATCATTCTGTTCTGTCAATTCCTTTTCCAAACATTTTCTATTCTTTTGCTTTTGCCGTATCCATTCTGACTTCCTAGAAGAGTGGAACAAGAAGACTTCCAGCCTTTGAAACAGACACCTAAGGAAAAGATAAAGAAAAAGCCCGCCGATAAGCAGACTTTCTCATCTTGGGCTGAAATCAATCCAGCCTGTCCCTACGCTTCTTTTCTGGCAGACAGAAACAGGCGTGTTCAATCTTGATTCCCGGCAATCCAGCCGTCAAATGTCGCATCCTTAATCTTACTAGGGCGTCTCACATCGCCGATTTTCCACGTATGCGCAGTCAGACCGTAAAAGCTGTCAGCATCCTGACTTAACGGTGTGACCCCGGTACAGATAATCACAACCGCAGCCGGAATGGTCTGAACGATCCCCTCCTGTTCGATCACGGCGCTGTCCGCTTTTATCTCAAGGCAGCGGGTATTCAGCCGGATTCTTAAATTTTCACAGTGTTTCAGATGTTCATCCAGAGCTAAACCGACAAGCTGATTTTCACTGCGGTGAAGCTGTTCTCCCGGCTCAACCAAGGTCACGGAACATCCGGCTTCACAGTAGGATAATGCCAGTTCACAGCCGACAGCACCGCCGCCCAGAATCAGAACTGATGTTCCTTTCGGCACTTCATGGCAATCCATCTGTGCATATGTCCATCCCCGCTCAATGCCGGGAATCGCCGGAATCCTCGGTTTTCCGCCCAGAGCCAAAATCAGATGATCGGGTTTCATCGCCGCGATGCTTTCTCGGGTTGCCTTCGTGTTCAGCATGACAGTTACCGTCGACTTTTCAATCTGGCTGATCAGATAATCGCGGTACCGCCTTAGATCCGCTTTATGCTGAGCCTGACCCAGGATCGTCAGGGCCCCGCCCAGACGGGATTTTTGTTCCAGTAAGGTAACGTGATGGCCGCGCTTAGCCGCGGTCAGCGCGGCTTTCATCCCTGCCGGACCCCCGCCGATGACGACGACACGCTGAGCCGTTTTAACCGGCCGATCCTCAGACGGCATCCAGCTGTCATTGCGATAATGAGGATTGACAGAGCAGCCATGATCACGCCGATCCGTTGTCCAGTGCATGCAGCTGCCGCAACGCAGACACGGCACAATCTCATCGTCCCGACCCTGCTGCGCTTTGTGGATCCAATCTTCATCGGCCAGAAGCGCCCGGCCCAAAACGACGAGATCCGCATCCCCTTCTTCAAGCACGGAAGCAGCTTCCTGCGGCGTCATGATCGCGCCGACAAGCGCCACGGGAATCGAAAGAGTCTGCTTCACCGAACGGGCCAGCTGACGGTTGACCGCGTGCGGCTCCAGTGCCGAGGTGGCCATATGAATGTTGCCCCGCTTGTCCATATCCAGTCCCGCCGAGATATTCACCATATCCAGATACGGCTCAGCCTGTTTCAGAAACGTCAAAACTTCATCCAGCTCCATGCCGCCCGGTATCCATTCCTTCGCGCTGATCCGCAGATCCACCGGATAGTCCGGCCCCACAGCTTCACGCACGGCTTTCACAATGGCTAACGGAAACCTCATCCGGTTTTCCAGACTGCCGCCAAATTCATCCTGCCGATGATTCAGAGCCGGCGAGAGAAATTGTGCCGGCAGCCAGCCATGCGCAAAATGAAGCATGACCAGATCGAACCCCAGTTCCTTGGCATCCTTGCAGGTTTTCGCAAAAGCGGCAGCGGTCTGATCCATTTCTGCTTTCGTCATGGCTTTGACGCGGTTACCATACGCGTTGACCCCGTCGCTGGATCCCCACAGCACATCCTGCGTCCGGGCTGCGCGGCCTACGCCGCCCATATGCATGACTTCCAATGAAACGGCAGAGCCTCCCTGACGCATAAAGTTCAGCCATTCCCGGGTCTTCTGAACTTGTTCTTTGGAAAAGAGATAACCTGGATCAAACCAGGCGTTGGGCAGATCCACTCCACCGCAGCCCGCAATCAAGATCCCCGCTCCGCAGCGGACACGTTTGACAGTTAAGGCTTCATTCATCGGCGCGGAAATAATTCGGTTGGGAAGCATCAGCGAATTGACTTTTAACGGCTGAAACAGACTAGCAGTATTCATCCTTCCTCACTCCTTTTTTAAAGTATATAAGCAGGAAGTATGCCACTTCGATTCAATTTTGCCGCTGACTTATTTTTTTTGATAGAAAGCAGGAAAATTCACTGAAGATCGGCTGGATTCTCATTGCTGAACGTGCTTAAAGAGGAAACTTTGAATGATTTCGCACAGCGACGGACTTCTTATTTTTATCAGTGTCGAGATTTTTTCGACACTGAATCCCGACTACGATTGAATATCGCTCTCTTGAGCGGCCATAAGAAAACCTGATCTTTCGATCAGGCGTGGGGTTCCGAACGCATCAGTTTATCAAAGATGAAATAAGCCGCAAAATAGAAGGCTGCCAGCATAAAGGAAAACAAGATGGTGAATTTATTAATGTTCGTTAACAACGTCGTCATCAATGTTTTCGGCTGCAGGACATCCCACGTATTCAGCCGCAGAAACCGGCCGATGTACACGCCGTAACCGCATAACAGGCTGATTCCGCTCATCCAGCAGAAATTAAACAGTTTATTTTTCCGCCATTTTACGCTCTGATGGATCAGAGAAGTCGAAAATAACCCGTCGACCAGCGCCAGAAAAATTCCGCCGACGATGTAGATCAATCTCACCCATCCGGACAGACTCTGCAGATAAACGCCGTTGCCGCCAATCAGCTGCGAGCCTTCCAAGTGAATCAGATCCGTAACCATATAACAGGCATTCGGCAGAAACAACAGCCAGCCTAACGCCAGCGCTAAGGAAATCGGACCCCAGTGTCTGCGCCAGCTAGTTAATAAGTAAGCCGGCGCTGCCAGGACAACCGGCATCACCGCCAAGCCCAGGTTCCAGAACAGCCATCGTAAATTAAGTTGAATCCCCGCTTCCCGCAGACCAAGGCCTGCCAGAATATAAATGAGGTGTACGGCCAGGATCAATCCCAAAAGCATCATATTGCGTTTCTGTCTGCGTTTCATTTTGATCACACTCCTGACATTGAACGTATTATACCCAATTTCTATGTGCTTTTCTTTAAGTTTTTCTTACAGCTTGCTGAAAGGTTGTTCACACAAGCGCTTCCGGCAATCAAATCGATGATATCAAGCTGTATTATAAGAAAAAGAAAAGGATCACGCAGATCCTATTTCAGTTTTTCAAACATTTTCTTGTAGATGCCTTTCAGCTCTTTTTTCTGGCTGTCTGTCATATTGCCCTGACTTGGACTGTAAGATTCAACCGTGCTCAGATGATCGCCGACGATCTTTCCGTTTTTCACAACGAAGACCTGCGGCACAAACAGCGCCGGTTTGCCATCATCACCCGTTTGCAGGAAATCCTTTACCGTATCAATAAACTCATTATAGCTTTCCTCGGTATTGCCGTCGTCGGTTCCCATATCGACATAATAGATTGTAAGTCCCAATTCTTTGGCAACCTCATTCATCACCGGAACCGCCTGCGTGCACCAGGCACAGCTCGTATATCCATAATAAAGAATTCCGCTTCCGCCTTCTTTATAGATCCGGTTTGCTTCTTTCAACGTAACCCGTTTGAACTGATGGTCCGCAACATTGAAGCCCTGATATCCGCTCATATCGACATCCACTACTTTGAGATCTTCCAAATAATGCGCTGGTGTATTATCCTTCTGACTGCAGGCGCTCAGTGCCAACAGACAACAGCCTAACAGAACTAAACCCTTCAGAATGTGATTTTTCATAATCTGCCTCCTTGCATAACAGTATTAGTATAAATCAAAAACCGGTATTTGGCTAGAATTCAATCCATGAATCTTCTTCCAGCCCCTGGGGTGTCAGCCGCACAATTCGCTGAGCCGCCTCGGCTATAAAGCGGCGGTCATGGCTGACTGCGATAAGACAGCCGGGAAAACCGGCCAGCTGGGCGCGGATCAAGCCTGCAGACAAAGGCGATAAATTTCGTGTCGGCTCATCCAAAAGCAGCACGTCGTTATGATCGACGACCAGCTTTACCAACAGAATTTTAGCCTTCTGCCCACTGGAAAAAGCTTCCATGGACTGACGCATCTCCTCCGGGGTAAATTTCAGCGAACCCAAATGATTCTGAATCCGCGTGCGAAAAGCCTGATCCTGACCTTCACTTAGATAGTCAACGGGATTCAGCGATAACGGCAGCCGTTCTTCATAATTCTGCGGCATATATCCCACCCGCAAATCCTTCCGGTCTTTCAACTGTTCCCAGATTAACCGCAGCAGTGTGGTTTTTCCGCAGCCGTTGGGACCGATGATCGCGATCTTCTGCGGACCGACTATTTGTAAATGGACATCGTGGGCGCACAGATGTGCTCCCGCCCATAACTGCGGCAAATGAAAATCCAGGATTTGTTTGCGGGAATTTGCGATTCTGACTTCGGGATCAAAAAACAATTCAATTTGTTCTTCCCCTTCAAACTTATGGGTCAGCGGCTTCTCCTCCAACCGCTCTCCTAACGCTTTGACCGAATGCATTTTCCGCTTGAGCATCTTGGCGGCATGAGGCTGTTGGCGGGACACGGAATTGAGGGCATGATCAACGCTTTGATATAAGCGCCGATAACGTTCCATCTGTTGGGCGTGCTCCTGATGTTCTTTCACAGACAGCTGGTTCTGCCGATTTGCCAAAGCCTCACGCTGCAAAACATAATCCCGGTAGCCTAAATGCACAAATGTATGCCGGGCCTGAGTCTTGCGGACGATCTGTTCCAGATGCAGAATCCCGTTAGCGCAATGCTCAAGCAATGTTTCATCATGGGAAACAAATAAAATCGCTGCCCTGCTTTCCAGAATAAACTGTTCCAAGACATCCAGAGTTTCCAAATCGAGATCGTTGGTCGGCTCATCCATCAGAATCAGATCCGGTTCTTTGAGCCGCAGCTTGGCCAGCTGCAGCTTCACTTTTTCCCCACCGCTCAGCTGTTCCATTTTTCTCTCCAACAAAGCCGCGTCAGCGCCCACTTTTCCCAGTTCCAAATACAGTTCACCGATTTTTTCATAATCCGGAATTTCTGAAGGTGTTTCACGCATACAAAAATCCAGACCTGAGCTTTCATACCACCGAACGTCCAATGCCTGCGGCAGATAGCCGATCACGGCTTGGCGGCAGTCAATATGACCTTCCATTACGGTATATTCTGAAATCAAGTCTGGATTCCATATTGCTTTAAACAACGTGCTTTTGCCGTTTCCCTCTTCGCCGATCACCGCAATTTTATCGCCTGCAGTACAGGTAAAGCTTAAATGATCGATTAAAATTCTATCTTTGAGGGTCTTAATTGTAAGTTGATTTACAGTTAACATCCGCACCACCTCCTTAGGAAGCGGTTGCCGGCTTAAAAAGAGAACGACAAAAAACAAGATTTCAGAAATTCAATTTTCTTCGTCTTATTTTCTGTACATCCTCTCACCTCGCATCATCTTGAACTATGATATCAAGCTCATTGGTTTTCGTCAATCTTTGTTACAACAATTTCGTCAAAAAGGCTTTCGATTTTCTCACGCGTTGCCATACCTTTGGAAAATGCCGTCGCAATTCCGCAGCAGTTCGCATACTTAAACGTCGTAATGAGATCGCGGGAACGCAGATAGTTCATAACAAATCCGGCGATCATGCTGTCAGCCGCGCCGACGGAATTGACCACTTCGGCATCAATTGAATTGGCATGATAGACGCCGTCCTGATTGATCAGCAGCGAACCATCTTTGCCCATCATTAAGATCACATTCTCCGCCCCCAGTTCTGCACAGCGGCGGCCCGCATGAATCAGCTGGCTTTGATCGGCAATTACTTCGTCAAACATCGTTTCAAGATCTTCAATATTCGGCCGAACCAGAAACGGCTTGTATTTCAGAAGGCGAAGCAGCAGTTCATGATTGACATCGAGAACAAATTTCACTTCATTCTCAATGCACAGCTGAATCATTTTTTCAGTCAGATCAACGAGATTATCCGGGCAGTTGCCGGACAGCACAAAAATATCGCTGCGGTTCAGACGTTCCACCCGTCTTAACATCATCCGCATATCTTCTTCGGTAATGCTCGGCCCTTTGGCATTCAGCTCGGTTTCCAGCAATTCGCCCTTTACTTTCACATTAATCCGGGTATGTCCCTCAATGAAAGTAAACACGGGTTCGATATACTCATATTTCTGAAGCAGACTGATAAAGAAATCTTTGGTGAAACCGCCGACAAATCCCAAAGCCCGAGAAGGAATCATCAAATTATTGAGTACGATCGAAACATTAATGCCCTTTCCCCCTGCTTCATAGTATTCCAGCGAACTGCGGTTCGTCTTGCCTAATTCTACCTTGTCAAACTCCATATAGTAGTCCAGTGATGGATTCAGCGTACATGTATAAATCATAAAAAAGCCCCTTTCTCTTAAGTTTATTTTAGCACAATCTGAATTGGGAAATTGCAGATTTCCATCAGAAATCCCACGAAAATTTGAATTTATGCGGGAGTTTGGATTTTGACATAAGAAAAGAGTTCCGCCAGGGAATGCGAAACTCTTGACTGTCACAATCCAGCCGCAGGGATTCGGCAGATTGTGTGAGAACAGCCGCTCAGGGATTAGCGCCTGTTCTAAATTATTTTTTAAATTAAGAAGAGGAAAAATATTTAAAGCGTTTCTAAATTCTGCGATCCTCCTTTCTGATTCTCAGTATAGAAAATAGATGTGGTGACAAAATGGCGTTTTTGTGAAGAAATGATGAATTTATCAATTCACTTTCTTTTCCATTTATGAAAATCTTGTCGTGAGTTAGGTTGTTTTCATCAACAGCATGTTTCTACATTCCCTTGATCAAGATCCGCTGCATAACGGAGACCTTAGTTTCCTCCTTCATCAGCAAATCGGACACTGAATTAAAACCGATTTATAACGCAGTCCAGCAGAAAAAAACCTGTTCGAGGGGAGAGAACAGGATTCTTCCAAAGACAGGAGGGGAAGCCTGTCCTTGATCATTATTTTATTGAGTTAAGAAGAGAGAAAAATATTTATGTAAAGGGAATTTCTACTTTATGCTTCGTGGTAAATCCGTTCTTAGATGCCTCCTTTCATGTATGTTTGTATTATAAGGAAACATTATGGGAAGAGTATCGCAAGGACGTGAAGGTTCCGTGAACTTCCTAAAGAGTTTCTTAAGGGATCAGCGCCCCAACCAAAGCCGGATTTTTTCCAGGCAGCGATCCAGGATGATATCATTCCAGATTCCGGCGCCGCCATGATCAGCATTTCTGACTTTAATCCAATCTACCTCATGGTTTTCTTTCAGCAGCGCTTCGACCAGCTCAATACTCTGCGCCATCGGCACACTGCGGTCTTTATCCCCATGAACAATTAGAAACGGCGGCAGCGGAGCTTTGCCGATATAGGTTGTAACGGAGGCCTGCTGAGCCAGCTGCGGATTCTCCTTAACGACCACCCCGCCTAATAGCTGACCGGTAATCGATTGTGCCCCGGCATGATCCTTCGCCGACAGCTGATCCGCCATGCTGAGCAAATTAATAGGCCCGTAAAATTCAATGACGCCCTTCACCGCCGGTAAAAACGCATTGTTGTTTTCCAGCTTCCACGCCCCCGCAGCTTCACTGACCGCGGTTAACGCAGCCAAATGTCCGCCGGAGGAACCGCCCCACAAAATCAATTGATCCGGATCACCATGAACTTCCGAAGCATGGACACGGACATACTGGATCGCCCGCTTGACATCGAGCAGCTGCGCCGGGAATGGCTCGCATTCACTGCCCCGATATTCAATCATCGCCACAATAAATCCATGCTCCGCCACCTTGCCCAGGCTGCAGATATTGGATTCTACATTCTGCCACCGCCAGCCTGAACCTTGGATGAAGAAAAGAATTGGAAAACTTTCAGATTCAATCATTTCCTCAGCGACAAAGGATGGCTGCAAAAAACGGATATGCAGTCCTCGATCAGCTGTTCGGGCATATTCCCGCAGCGGCAAGGCGTGCACGCTTCGCTGACGCGGATCAATTTCAATTTCCGTTCCATGAGGCGCTGTTAAGTCACTGGCTGGGAATTCTTCATAAGTGTAAGATTTAACTTCCATGGTTGTAAACTTGACGGATCTTATTTCGTTTGGTTTCTGATCCGTCGTTTCTCCTTTGCTTTATTATATCGCGATCTTCCCGCAAGCGAAAAGAAAACCCGCCAGGGGAAGGCGGGTTCTCTTCGGCAATCAAGGAGGGGAGCCTTGGTCGCCTGATAATTATTAAGGTTGAGAGGGGAAAAACATCTTGTCCTCAAGGGATTTTCTGTTTGGTCTTATCCTTTGGACAATTGTATTATAAGAAAACATTATGGGAAAAATATGTCATTGAAATGTGAACTTCAACAAATTTTAAAAAATCATCCGAAATCCGAAAATAACTGCCTTCAATGAATCAGCGAACTCCCTTCTTTGGCATATCTCGCCTCCCTGCCGCAATGGACATCTGCATTGAACAGCCAGAAAAAAAACCGCAAGAGGGAAAGTTGCGGTTTCTCATGGGAGAAAGGAATCGGGGGATTTCCTTTCGTACTTATTATGAACAGAGAAGATCAATTTTAAATTAATAAAGAAAGGAAAATTTTAGAAATGAAGAAATGTTTTACGATCTTCTCTGTTTACATGATTAGTATATCCAAATTCTGTGTGCTGTTCATGGAAGCATCGTGAACTTTTTGTGAAATATCATGAGTCAGAAGTTTTGTGCAAATTACGAACAGATACAGGATCAGAGTTTATCAATTCCATAACGAATTAAATAAATCTCCTGCAGCTAATTCGGATGGATCTACATGCATTCCTAAAAATAAACAACTCCTGTGGGGGGAGCAGAAGTTGTTTTGTAGGACACATTTTTTAGAAGAGGGAAATTTTAAATTATGATTCAGGGTTTTTGGAAAGTTCTTTTGCTGCAGCTGTACTGCTGGGAAATGGTACACCTCCTTTCTTGATGATGCTATTATAGGAAATCGTCTTGAACGTCCCGTGCCTTTTTCGTGAAAAGTCCGTGAGGAATCATTAAGGAAAGCGAACGGAAATCCGACCTTTTCGTAAGAATTTGCGATCGCAAAAAAAACTGCACCGGGGAAAGTGCAGCTTCTTTCACCCTTGAAATCAGGGGAGGGATTTCACAGGGTTAAGGTTATTATTTTTAAGAGAAGAGGGAAAACTTATTTTATTTCTATTTTGAGAAGAGGAAAATATAATTACTTCAATGCTGAGCTTGGATGCCTCCTTTCTTGTTGCTTGTATTATAGGAAAAAATTATGGGATTAGAATGGTTTTTCCGTGATCGTTCCGTGATGATTTATTACAACTTTTTAACAAATTTCTGTGGAAATTCTAAAGCTGGCTGTTTCCCTTTTTTGATTCTTTTGACCTCTTCATTAAATAATCTCGATTTATTGTAATCAAGTCGTGTATGTTTCAGTATTTAATTACATCCACCCAGATCATACCATGATCAAGTTTGAATTCTTTTAAGATCAACTGTCTTAAATTTTCAGCCAACAGAGCATGATCTTCCCTCTCAAGATTATTCAAGCGATTGTTTATGATCCGGTCTACCTTTTCTATTAAATCAGAGACCTGCTGAAGCTGCTGCGTATTTTCTTCCTGATCATAAAATTTGTAATAAGCTTGTGCCGCTATTCTTGCTTCATCATTTTTGCAAATTGAACTAATTGGCTGATAGAAGCCAATGCCAAATCCATAAATCTTAAATCCATCTGCCGTAGTCAATATATAACTGGTTCCTTCCTCAATTTTTATAAGTTCCATGATTTCTTTATAACTCATGGTTTGCAGTTCTTCCCATGTCAAATCCAACGATATATCAATGGCAGGCTGATTTTCATCAATTCTGAATGCGTCTATGGAAATTTGCCGAACACTAAATAATGTGTCTTCAGTCAACTCTGCGAATAACTGTTTTATAAAACTTAAACTTGCCTCTCGATCATTTTTATAAAGAAAAGCCTGAAGCTGTTCATCGGAAAGTTCATTAAAATAGTTGTTGATTTCCTCATTGAATATTGAATGCAATTGACTGCATTGCTCAAAAGTAATTCGGTCGTTATCTCCATCCAGAATATAGGCAATCGTAATTATACGATTTTGATTAATATTGGAATCCCAAATCTTAGATGAAATTGTAGAAACTTGAGGTAAAACAATCTGCTGAATCATATTAGGATAAGCCATAAGGCTGTCTAAAGCAAATCCTTCAGCTCGGATTACTTCAACTTGTTTTTTCATTTTTTCTCGGAATTGATTCAAGGTTAAGTTTTTATTTTCAGAAATAAACATTTCTTCAAATTCCGATTGTTTTTGATAGCCTTTCAGCGTATCCGCATTTACATAGATCATTTGATTTTCAGCTCTTGCATTAGCCAGAGGTGCAGCCAAAAAATTGCGGATTTCCTTTTCTTTTATCACACAGCCTGTCATCATCACCAGCGCAGCTGCAATCAAGACTTTTTCCCAGTTCAGTTTAAAATAATTCTGATTCATGATTAATGTTAAACGTTCCTGAATTTGCTTCGGCCTTAATCCAAAACCAGTGGACAATAGTGGGAGCTGTCCTTTGCCACGGGCCTGTTTGATCAACAAACTGCCGTACTGATGTCTTTCTTCCAACGAACAGTTTTTGATTACAGCTTCATCGCAGGCTTGTTCACAATATTGATTCAAATGTATTTCCAGCAAATAAACGACGGGATTAAACCAATAGATAACCCGAGTGATCAGACATAACAACCGCACCCAGCAATCGTTTTGACGAATGTGGATTAATTCATGCGTGAGAATTAGTGACAGTTCCTCAGACTCCCATTTTTGATCGGGTAATATGATTGTTGGACGGATCAGCCCCATAGCGCATGGCGTTGCCGTATGCCGGCAGATCACTAAGCGGAGCTTTCTTTTGAGCTTCAGCTTGATCTGAAGCTGCCGCAGTAATTCCATCGATGACGCCTCTGCTGGTTTTGACCAGCGCTGGATCATCTTCAGGCTCTGGTGATTGCCTATCAGATAGATCGCCAATGCGGTCGCAGCTCCGCCTAACCACAGCAAAGTGATGATCTGATTTCCATTCACATTCAAACGTAGTGAACTGAAGCTAAAGGAACTGGCGGCGACAGAAGAGACTGGCGCATCAGACGATTCTATCCAGATTTCCGCCAAAGGCAGCGTCTTTATTGGCTCCGTAACCACCGGAGAAACAGGCAGTTGAATTTGAACGGGAACCAACAAACCCAGAAGCAAAATAATACAAATCCAATAAGCCGTGCGAGAGGATTGCCGAGAGGAACGACGAAGTGCGAACAAAATTATCAGAGTTAACAAGGAATGCGGCAGACAATGCCGAAATAACAGTTCTGTCAGCCTCATCCATCGGTCTTCCGTTTCGTGTCCAGCCAAGCCTGCATTTGATCTAATTCCTCATCTTTTAACACTTCGCCATCATAAAAAGCATTCATTAGGCTGATCCAGCTGCGCTGAGAATAGCGCTGACGGAAATCCTGACTTTCAAATTGAAGATATTCATCTTCTGTGATCAATGGATAATACGTTCTTTCCTTACCCTTTTTCTCAGTAGACAAATAACCGCGCTCAACCAGTCGGGATAGTAAAGAAGACAGTGTCGGAACCTTCCATTCCTTTGTTTGTCTAAGCTCTTCCATCAGCATGGAGCTTGTCAGCGGCGGTTCTTTTTCCCAAACAACTTTCATGATCTCAAATTCTGCTTCGGGGAGTTTGCGCAGTAATTTCATTATATCCCTTCTTTCTATCCATATTTTACATTTGTCTAAAATAGATGAAATTCAGATGTCAAGATTGTATATAGGATCATCTTGAAAACAGAAAAAAACTGCACCGGGGAAAGTGCAGCTTCTTTCACCCTTGAAATCAGGGGAGGGATTTCACAGGGTTAAGGTTATTATTTTTAAGAGAAGAGGGAAAACTTATTTTATTTCTATTTTGAGAAGAGGAAAATATAATTACTTCAATACTGAGCTTGGATGCCTCCTTTCTTGTTACTTGTATTATAGGAAAAAATTATGGGATAAGAATGGTTTTTCCGTGATCGTTCCGTGATGATTCATTACAACTTTTTAACAAATTTCTGTGGAAATTCTAAAGAACGCCTAGATTCAGAAAAACATCAAAAACAAATCGTTAAAAACAAGAAAAACGCTCCCCTTTTTCAGGAAAGCGTCATTCTGTGTCATCTTGAAGATAGAATAATTATTGCGGCTGCTTGCCGATGTAAGCCAGGATACCGCCGTCAACATACAGGATATGACCGTTGACGAAATCCGAAGCATCTGAAGCCAGGAAGACGGCAGGCCCCATCAGATCTTCCGGCTTGCCCCAACGTGCAGCCGGTGTTTTCGAGATGATGAAGCTGTTGAATGGATGGCCGTCAACGCGCAGCGGAGCTGTCTGCGGTGTTTCAATGTAGCCCGGGCCGATGCCGTTGCACTGGATGTTGTATTCGCCGTATTCCGAAGCGATGTTCTTCGTCAGCATTTTTAAGCCGCCCTTCGCTGCAGCATATGCGGAAACCGTTTCGCGGCCCAGCTCGCTCATCATTGAACAGATGTTAATGATCTTGCCATGACCTTTCTTGATCATTCCCGGAATGACTGCTTTTGATACGATGAACGGACCGTTTAAGTCAATGTCGATGACCTTGCGGAAATCCGCAGCCGCCATTTCCAGCATTGGAACACGCTTGATAATACCGGCATTGTTGACCAGAATGTCAATGACGCCGACTTCTGCTTCAATCTTCTTAACCAGCTCATTGACAGCCGCTTCATCGGTAACGTCGCAGACATAGCCATGAGCGGCGATGCCTTCTTCCTGATAAGCAGCCAAGCCCTTGTCTACTAATTCCTGATTGATATCGTTAAAGACGATCGTTGCGCCGGCAGCTGCAAAGCCGCGGGCGATATTGAAGCCGATGCCGTAAGAAGCGCCGGTGATCAGAGCAACCTTGCCCTGCAGAGAAAAACTGTTCATAAAATTTTCCATATTTTTATTCCTCCTGTTTTTTCGTTGACTTATTTTTTTGATCTTCTGAATCAGCGCAGCTGCGTTGTTTCGATGTTGTCCATATCATCAAAAGCCTTGTTTTCGCCGCCCATGGCCCAGATGAACGCATAGTTGCTTGTACCGCAGCCGCTGTGGATGCTCCAGGACGGAGAAATGACTGCCTGTTCGTTCTGCATGACGATATGCCGGGTTTCCTTGCCTTCGCCCATCATGTGGAAGACGACATTTTCCTGCGGAATATCGAAATAGAAATAAACTTCCATCCGGCGCTCATGCGTATGTGCCGGCATTGTGTTCCAGACACTGCCTTCTTCCAGACGAGTCAGACCCATCGACAGCTGGCAGGTTTCCAGCACATCCGGATGAATAAACTGATTAATCGTTCTGGCATTGGAAGTTTTCAGATCGCCCATCGGACGTTTGTTTGCATCCTGGATTGAAATGAAGGTTGTTTTGCATGGCTTATGCGCCGGGGCGCTGACCATATAGAATTTGGCCGGATGAGCGGCATCATCACTGGCAAAAGTGACCTCTTTTGTTCCCATCGTGATATACAGGCAGTCCTCATGCCCCATTTTGTATGTGACGCCGTCGGCTGTGATTGTACCTGGTTCACCGATGTTGAAGATTCCGATTTCCCGGCGTTCCAGGAAATAATGTGTGCCGAAGTTTTTCCAGCAGTCAATGCCCTTATCAATCGAAACTGTTTCATTGACCGGCATGCAGCCCAAGGTTACCATCCGATCGACATGCGAATAAACCGCTGTGACTTCATCGGCTGCAAACAGATCCGTAATCAGAAACTCATCCCGAATTTCATCCGTGGTATAACGCTTGAAGTCCCGCTGGTTAGCAGAATAACGAATATCCATTGTTACGTCCTCCTTTTTCTTTCTGTCCCTATCATAACGCATTTCCTTCAACTTGTATACAAGTTTCTTCTATTTTTTCTCATCTTTTTCATATCTGGCTAAAACATCCCTGAAAATCATCTTGATTTCATCCCGGACTTCAGCTGGTTCCAGAATTTCCAAATACTTCGCATACTGCATTGCCAGATAGATAATCCCTTCCCGGCTGCCTTTCACCCGTGTGATAAAGTGTTCCTCATCTTTTATGACAATGCTGATTTCCTTGCCAAACTGATCAACAATATCGTCTAAGATGCGCTTATGGCACAGCAGCATGAAATCCAGAACTTCCCCGCCGAACATGTGGATTTTAGTTTTGGCATATTCATACGGATCATCGATCTGTTCCAACCGCATTTCATATCGTTCGCCTTTTAGAATATTCCGGATTTTATCCACACGGTAGTGACTGAAATTCTGATATTTTTCATGACGTGCTACCAAATAAGTTTTCTCATTCTCATAAACCAGATAAACCGGCTGTACGACATACGGATGATCACGGCGGGGTACTAACTGCAGTTTCTCATTATACTGAACATAATCAAAGGTAACCGTACGTTTTTCCTCAATCGCTTCCAATAAAATCTGCAGACTTAAAAAGAAATCTTGATTGTCTTTTTTACGCAGATTATCAACATAAATTCTTTGATGATATTTCTGCCCAACATATTTGCTCTGCGTCATCAGAAGTTTTTTAATCAAAGCATTGGAATGATAGCGCGGAATAAAATTTGATGCATGAACGGCAGAACACAAAAGCATGATTTCTGATTCTTCAAAATCGCGTTCATTCAGATAATATCCCTGACCGTTTTCCTGATACGTACTGATATCATAACCAAAATCAATCAACATTTGAATGTTGGCATACAATGTCCGTCGATCAATCGTGCATTGATCCTGCCGTGACATTTTCTCCAAAATCGCTGAGGCACTTAAGGGATGCTGCGCGTCGCTTTCTGTCTTTAATATTTGTAAAAGACTCAGGATGCTTACTTTTTTATCTGCCATGTTGTTCACCTCTGATTCCATTATAAAGGTGTCAGTTTTTTTGTACATCCTAATCGCTATAATTAACTCAAAACAAGGAGGGATTTCCATGATTCAGTTCATTTTTGCCGCTATTGTCAGGATGAAATCCGGACAATCGGTCTTAAGCTTGGATAACAGACAAATAAAATCAACGAGGTCAGATAGAAATGTCTTTGGAATCAAAGCGAACTAGAATGAAATCCGGATTTCTCTTTATTTGTACTGTTATCCGAAGCTTATTTCACAACCACTCATCATTCAGAAAAAAAGCTGAACTTTCCTCTCAACCTTTGTCCCCAACTCCTCTTGTGCGAACTGGGATAGCAACGCTTCCTTTCCCCGTCAAACCCGGCGATTTAGTGTGGTGTTTGATGCCCTTGAGTGAAAAGGAGCTGAAAACAGTTCCGGAAGGGCATCGAATTAGGCCTTACTGGATCGCACAAGTCAAAAACAATCACGTCATGGGTTTTTATTGTTCTTCCAAACCGATCAAACAATGTGCAGAAAACTCCATTTTTGTGATTTCTGGTGAGGTTACAGGTCTTTGCCGCTCTTATGTAGATTTGCGTCAGCTTCATCCGATTCCGTTTGATTATCTGCTGGAATCAATCTGCTTTATTCCTGAACCAATTCAAAATCAAGCCAACAAATGGATGTTTTTGCAGCATCGTAAAGATTCAAAAAGACAAGATCAGATTTTTCCTGTCACACTGATGCCCTATCCTGGTGATATCCTAAAAAATAAGGGCGTTGTCTTGCGTTGTGATGAGCAATTTTATACTGCTATTAAAATGGCCGCGAATCAAAACCTAACGGGCGGCATTAAAACAAGAAATCAGTATCTTTCCTTAATTCATCAACCCATTCATAGTTATTTCACGGCCAGTTTTAAGGCTGACGAACTTGTCGGTTTGGCTGATTCCAGCACTGTATTCCGATTGGAAAAAAATCATTCGAAGCAGAAAAAACAAGCCAAGGATAAAGAAAAAATGTACCAAATGCAGCCTTCCCGCTTTCGCTGCGGTGAAATATTAAAGGACTTGTATGATCAGGAATATGTTTTTCTCTTTGCCGCCAATTCCCACCATTATGGTTACCCCTTAGATGATTTCATTCCGATCCAGCTGACTTGCCTCAGCAAAAAGCTTTCATCTTCGTTCATGCATTTGCCCTTAGAAGATCTAATGACAGATCTGCAGTCTTTAAGCGAGCATTTGGAAAAAACGCCGTTTATAGCGATTCTGAAGCATCTTCAGAAAAAGCTTTATTCCCAACCTGAGCCATGTCGTTGCCTGCTTCATGGCTAAACTTGATCTCTCCATGAAGTATACCCTGATCCTACATATTGATTCAAAAAGACGAGGCTGGTAAATTTTTTGTCCAGGCTGTTTGTTATACTATGCTCATAAATAAGGAGGCATATCTATGAATTACATTACGATTGTTGGAGTCCATCATTTTTTTGGTACTGAACTCTTTAAGGTGGGTCAGACGCTTTACGGTATAAAAGAGCCGGATAACGTATTTGACAGCGAAGCGATCAAGGTTGTAACGGAAAGTGATATTCCCTGCGGCTACATTGCCAACAGCATTCATACTGTGGCAAAAGGCTGCCATTCAGCAGGACGGATTTATGATACCTTCGATGATCGTTGTTCGATGAAGGTTCTGTTTATCGTGAAAGACGTGGTGATTGCCGAGCTTCTGCCCCAAGAATAAGGCTTTCCTCGGCCAGTCTGTCACGATTCAACGTTCCTTGCACAACGCCGATCCTTCCTGCCCAGTGTTTTAAAACAAACGAAAAAGGCAGAGATCCATTGAAGAATTCTGCCTGTTCGATGAAAGAAAGGTTGTCTAATTTTCTTCTTTCAGCGTTTCAATAATACTTTCCCTGCGGATTTTATGCGTAGCATAATTCATCATCGCCATCACCATCAGGATTAAAATTAAGCTTCCGCCTAAAATCATCATCCAAGGCATATCGAAGGAAAACAGGAAACTGCCTGACATCAGATTGTAATGCAGCAAATGAATCAGAACGACACTGATCGGAATGCCGATCACGGCCGCAGCCAAACCGTAGAAGATACTTTCCAGACGGATCATTCGATTGAATTGTTTTTCCGCCATGCCCACCGACCGCAGCATTGCAAATTCTTTCCGCCGCAGTTCCATATTTGTGGAAATCGTATTGATCACATTGACCAGACAGACTAAACAAATCAAGGTGATAAAACCGTAAACAAAGATGGAAACAACGATCAGCAAGGTTTTTTCATCCTTCTGATTCTGAACCGGACTGTAATAGCTGAAGCTGTGCGTCAAATTCTGTTTTCCAATTTTGTCGATCTGCTTCACCATCGCCTCCTGCCGGCCTTTCTTAGCCCGCAGGTACAGCTTGTCATTGTAGGTTCGCGAACCCTCGGCCTCCGTGAGGATGACTTCTAAATCCGAAGCCGGAATCAGAATGGAAAGCTGCCCGCTGTATTGGATATCCTGGGAATACAAATCCATCTGTGCTGCCAAAGCTAACGGCTTCACGGTCAGGACTTCCCCAGCGTCGCCGATATGCAGGGTGAGTTCATCCGGCAGAGTATTAAAATAAGGAATATCGAAATAACGGCGCTGACCGTTTTCGCTGATTTCTGAGCGGTAACGATTTAATACAATGCCATGCAGCATCTCCTTGGAAGAAGAATGCATCGCTGCGGCTTCAACATGATTTTCAGCCAGAATCTGAGCGTAGGTTTGATCATCCAGTGCAAACAAGATCACAGGATAAGGATCATTGATTGTATCCCAGGCTGAAACCAGCGGCAAGTTTGCAGTGTCCATTACAGCATAGGTGATCGTAATCCGCTGGGCGCTGGCCACTGAATCCAGCTGACGAATCTCTTCAAAGCTGTCTTTCTGCTCAATCAGTGACCGCGATGAATAATCAGTGACCCAGGCATCGGAGAGTTCGTCCTGATAGGTCAAGCCGACGGCCTGAATCATCATCGTTAAGATAGACGATACCGACGTAAACAAGATCAGACTGACCGCCAGCGACAAAATCGTCGACCAAGCCTTACGGCCGCTGCGCTGGATATTTTTTAAAGCCAGTTCACCTTCCAGACCGATAACTTTTCGTACGCCTCGGCCTAACCAAAGATGATGGCGCTTAAGCTTGATGTCCTGGGACTGCCGAATTGCCTGAATCGGCGTCATTCGGGCTGCTCTTAAAGCTGGCAGCCAGCAGGACAATAAAATCATGACTACGGAACAAACGACGGTTAATCCCACAGCAGACAAGGAAATCACCGGTTCCAGCGGAACGTCCGCTGAGATAAAATTCATTGACTGCAGCATCGGATTGACAATTTTTAACGTCACAGCCATTCCGCACCAGCCCGCAAAAAGTCCAATTGGAACTGCGATCAGGGCAATCATGAGACCTTCCTGAACGACGCACCAGAATTTCTGCCGGGCTGTCGCACCGATGCTGGCCAATAACCCAAACTGCCGGCTGCGTTCTGCCAATGAGATCGCAAAGGCGTTGTAAATCAGAAAGATCGATCCGGTAAGAATAATAATCAAGGTTAAAACAGCAGCTGAGGCGACCATGAAAAAGTAGGTATTATCCCAGAAGGGACCACTGAACCGCAGCACATTTTCATTCACAGCGAAATTCGGATACAGCTTGGATTCCAGCTGCGGAAAATTCTTCTGCGGTGCCTGACTGGCGTTTTTAAACTTCAGATAAAAAACGGGATTTTCTAATGCTGTAGTCTCCGCTTGCTTTGTGAAGGCCGTATAGCCCGGCGCCCATCGGTATTCCAGCTCAGACCGTTTCATCACGCCGACGACTGTATAGCTGCGTTCCGTTGTTTTCACGATCATTTCCGATTGTTCGGGATCAAAGGGATTACTTTGATTTAGCGGATGATCCGGGTCTTCACTCAGGATTCGTTCCCCCAGCTGCAGTGTCACAGTCTGACCCAGCTGAAATTCAACGCCGCCGTTATAGCCGACATGTTCCGAAATTAAAAGTTCGTTTTCATTTTCCGGCAGCCGTCCGGTGATCAGCTGAATTCCCAAGTTTGCAAAGCCTTCGTCATCCAAGGCTCTCACAAACCAATAAGGCTTGAATTCATTCTGCCCTCCGGCTAATTCTGCATAACCCAAATCATCAGCCGAAAACAGCTCAGCCACCCGATTATCCGTCTTAATCAGCTCGATTTCCTGCGGACTCAACTCACTGTATGCCAACTCCCAATCGCCGGTTTCAAAGATTGCCTTGCGCTTAAGATAATCGAGAAAGGAAGTCGAAAACACGCTGACCGCCGTGATCATGGCGACAGAAATAATAATTCCCATGCAGGTGAACAGCGTTCGGCGGCGATTCACCCGCAGTGTTTGGCGAGTATATCGACGTAAAATATTCATTTTCGCAGCACCTCATCGGAAACGATCTGCCCATCTTCAATCGTGATGATCCGATCTGCCTGCAGCGCAATATTTTCATCATGCGTGATCACAATGCAGGTTTGATTGCGTTGTTTATTGGAAAAGCGCAGCAGCGTCATAATTTCCTGAGTATTACGGCTGTCCAGATTTCCGGTCGGTTCATCCGCCAGCAGAATCGCGGGATGATGAATCAACGCACGGCCGATAGATACGCGCTGCTGCTGACCGCCGGATAACTGATTCGGCAGCAAATGCCGCTGCTTCGTCAATCCCAGCTGCTTGAGCAATTCATCGACGGTTTCCTTATCGACTTTCCGGCCATCCAGAAGCAAGGGCAGCGTAATGTTTTCCTCCACTGTCAAAACGGGAATCAGATTATAAAACTGATAAATAAGCCCCACCTGACGGCGGCGAAAAACCGCAAGCTTTTCTTCCTTCAGCGCTGTGATTTCCGTTCCGTCGACGATAATCTGACCTTGGTTCGGGCGGTCAACACCGCCTAAAAGATGCATCAGCGTGGACTTCCCGGAGCCGGAAGGCCCGACAATCGCTACGAACTCCCCCTTGTTGACGGTAAAGCTGACATGATCCAGAGCTTTGACCTGCAGCGCGCCGCTGCCGTAGATCCGGCTGCAGTCACGGACATTTAAAATTTCCATCGTTGTTTTCCTCCTGTTGTGTTTACAGTATAACCTCACGGCATGACTGCCTTATGAAATCATGAGTGACAGGTTCGTCATTTTTTCAGACAATCTGATGCACAAAACGAATGACAAACCGCGATCCCCTTCCCGGCTGACTGAACACCTGCAGCGTCCCCGATTGTGCTGTAATGATTTGATAGGACATCGCCAAGCCGATGCCCACGCTGTCCGGCTTCGCGTTTCTGCCGCGGTAAAACCGTTCAAATAAATGCGGCAGGTCGGCAGGATCAATGCCTTCGCCATTATCCTCAATCACAATTTCATCAACGAGGGCGTTGTGCATGCACATGATCCGCACCTGACCTTGCTGGGCATGTTCAGCACAGTTGCGCAGGATATTCCCCAAGGCTTCAGCCGTCCAGTTTTCATCCAATGTCAGCGTGAAATCCGCAGGACAATCCAGTACCGTTTCTACGCCATAGCGCACCATCTCCGCCTCTGCCTGAGAAAGTGACCTATTGATTAAAGAACGCACCGTCGTCGGCTGCGGCATAAACTGAACGGCCCGAGCTTCCAGCTTGGCCATTTTTAACAAAGACTGAATCAGCCAGCGCATCCGCGTCAGCTGAGCGGCGATCAAACGCAGAAATTCCTGCCGCTGCGCCTGTTCCATCTGCGGCTGCTGCATCAGATCGACCATCATCATCATCGAGGTCAGCGGTGTTTTCAGCTGATGGGAAATATCGCTCAATGAATCGGATAACAGCTGCTGCTGAACCTGCAGCTGTTCCGCACTTTCTCTCAGCTGCACCGTAACCTTATAAATTTCACTGTGCAGGATGCTGAGTTCGCCTTCTTCATAATCCTGAGGATTCATCTGATATCGGCCTTCCCGCACCTTGCGCATCTGATCATTCAGCTGCCGCAGCCGATGATATCGCCAGGCAGTAAACAGCCCAAACGCACACAGCAGCATCAGCGCTTCGCTGACGCACAGCACAAGCATTTCAGTGGAAGCCGCTCCGGCGATCAGAAAAAAGGGCAGGCACAACCCCAGACAGCCTGCATAAAACAGAACGATTTCTTTATTTCGCATCATTTATTCCCCCATTTTATAGCCTAATCCGCGGATGGTTCGAATCAGCTGCGGATGCGTCGGATCTTCCTCCAATTTTTCCCGAAGCCGTTTGATATAAACTGTCAGCGTATTGTCATTGACATATTCCCCGCCTAAATCCCAGATCGCTTCAAACAGCTGATCCCGCGTCATCACCTGATTGCGGTGGGTGGCTAGGATCAGCAGCAGCCGATATTCCATTCCGGTAAGGAAAATTTCCTGATTGTTTTTAAATACTCTGGCAGCGATGGTATTGATACTCAGATTTTGATAATTGATCGTGGTTTCCGCCTGTTTTTTTCCAGACCGGCGCAGAACTGAGTTCATGCGGGAAATCAGCTCGCGGACCCGAAAGGGTTTCGTAATGTAGTCGTCTGCTCCTAAATCCAGTCCCATGACAATGTTCACCTCATCGTCGCAGGCAGTCAGAAAAATAACCGGAATTTCTTTTAAGCGGGAATCTTCACGCATCCGCTTGCAGATCTCATACCCGCTGCCATCCGGCAGTGTTACATCCAACAAGACAAGATCAAAGTTTTCCTGTTCGATCAGCTCCAAACCCTGAGCTTTGGTCATTGCTGTCATGACCTGATAGCCTTCCTGACTCAGCGTGTATTGCAGAGCGGTTAAAATCGCATTGTCATCTTCTACGCAGCATATTTTATTCATCTTTATCACCTGGTTTTATTATAACCGATCTCTGCAGTCTGCACATGACGAGTTCGTCACATTGAAACTGACAAATTCATGACAATGACGGGAAGACGATTGTTGTAGACTCAAAATTCAACTATAATTAAAATAACAACGAAGCTGACAAAGCGCGGATTTATGAAAGAAGGGAAACCCATGTCAAAATGGAAGAAAGGTTTAAGCAGCTGGCCATGTTCCGTCCTTTTGATCACCGCCGTGCTGAGTCTGCTGATCTTTTTGCCTCTCACCCGAAATCTCCGTCAGATTCTGATGGCTTCTTCCTCCATCAAGCCGATACATTTCTGGCAGATGGAAATTCAGAATAGCCAAAAGAAAAAACCGAAATTCTTTTTCAGCCATATACCTTTGAGGATCAGACCTTATTTCAGGCCATCAGCGAACGCAGCTGTCTGCTTGTCTCCATTAACGATCAGGCATTTCAGGTCATCCTGCCCAATCAGTCTTTGACTTTGCACGAAAACGATCAGCTGCATTTTCTCTGGTTGGTTGATCCGGAACTGATTTCTCATTTCAAGTTAAAGGTCGCTGCGGATCAAACCTGGATCTACTGTGACGGACAGCTGCAGGAGGTGAAATAAACGATGAATAAGAAACGACTGATTTTCAATATTTCTCTGATTTTGCTTTTGGTCGCTGTACTGTTTCTGTATTTTAGTTTCAGGATTCCAGCCCGGCATTTCAGCAGCGCTGTCCTTAACCAATGGGAAACACGGTTTGCCAGAGGTGGTCAATTTGGCGATGAGCTTACCGCGGCGATTGAAAAAGCGGTGAAGCAGCAGGATCTGCCGCAAGCCTGGCAGTTGAGTCAATACTATGCCTTTGTTTATACCAAACCGGAGATAGAAAAAGATAAGCTGTGCTGGACAGAAATGGATAATGCCGCTACTGCTCAAAAAAAGCGATATTGCGGTCGATTAACGCCATAAGCTTCCATGCTCCTTCAGCCTTATGATGTTTGTTTCAAAACAGGCTGTAGTCTGATCCAGCAGCTAAGTGAATATCAATGAATCCAAGGAGGACTATGATTTGATTACTTTTCAATCCGCGCAAGAAGATGAAATTGAACTGATTTACCAGCTTTATCGACGCTGTGCCAATACAAGCCGAGGCAGTTGGGATGACGAATATCCTACTTTGGAGTTTGTGAAACAGGATTATGCGCAGCAGGGTTTAATGACGCTGAAAAATGAACGCAATGAAATCATTGCTGCCGGAGCGATTACCTCAGCGGAAGAACTGAAGGATCTGACGCGCAGTACGGAGCTGCATCAACTGTTGGAATTAAGCCGGCTTGGCGTTGATCCGAAGTATCAGGGGCAGGGGTATGGCAGACTTTTGCTGCACAATTTAATGGAAGAAGTACGTCGGCGCCATGCCGATGGGATTCAGTTGTTAGCTGCCAGTGCGAATATCCCAGCTTTATCTTTATACCGCCACGCCGGCTTTGAAGAAAGAGGCAGCTTTTTGATGTATGGGATCGATTTTATCCTGCTGGAGAAACGATTTTGAATTTCTGCCAGAATTGACTTTCAATATCAAAAAATTCAAATTGATAAAAGAACGCAAAAAGGAAGCAAACCCATGATCGGATCACCCAGAGGATCCAACGGTTGCTTCCTTTATTTATTTCATTATATTATTCAATGGATTCTACTTTCGGTAGCCATCTTTCATTAGAAAAAGCTGAACTTTTCTGATTTTGAGTTCAGTATCAAGTTCAGCTTCGATCCGTTCTTACTTCTTTAAATTGACTGTTGCTTTGACAATGTTTAACAAAATTTCAACCACTTTGTGCATCTCCTGAATGCTGCAGACCTCATAACGGCCATGACAGTTCGCGCCGCCAGTTCCTAAATTCGGACACGGCAGTCCCATAAACGTCAATCGCGCTCCATCAGTTCCGCCGCGAACCTTTTCCACCCAAGGCTGAAGTCCTGCTTCAGTGATCGCCTGTTTTGCCAGATCCACAATCCATTCCTGATCTTTCAAAATTTCCTTCATGTTGCGATAGGATTCCTTAATCTCAACTTGAACCAGCGGCTGTCCGTACTTCTGATTCATATATTCCCCAGCCGCTTTCATCATCGCCATCTGTGCCTCAAACTGAGCACTGTCATGATTGCGGATGATGTATTCCATAACGGCCTGTTCAACATTGCCCTGCATATTGTTCAGATGGTTAAAGCCTTCTGTTCCTTCGGTATACTCTGGACGGTTAAAGACCGGCAGCATCGCATGGAATTCCATTGCGACATTCAGCGCGTTGATCATTTTATGCTTTGCGCTGCCCGGGTGAATGGAAAAGCCCTGAACTGTAATTTTAGCACTGGCGGCATTGAAGGTTTCATCGCTGATCGCTTCCATCTCCCCGCCGTCAACGGTAAATGCAAAATCCGCATGGAAATTTTCTACATCGAACAAATCGGCGCCCCGTCCGATTTCTTCATCCGGAGTGAAGCCAATCCGAATTTCACCATGCTTGATCTCCGGATGGCTCAATAAAGTTTCCGCCATCGTCAGAATATCCGCAATCCCCGCTTTGTCATCAGCGCCCAATAAAGTATTCCCATCTGTGACAATCAGATCCTGTCCAACATACCGCTGCATGTTCGGAAAATCACTGACCTTTAATGTAATCTGATCGTTGAGCTGAATATCCTTTCCGTCATAGTTGGAAACAATCCGCGGGTTGACGCCTTCTCCGCAGAAATCCGGCGCTGTATCCATATGGGCGATAAAGCCGACCGTCGGCACTTCAAAATCAAGATTGGATGGAATCCTGCCGTATAAATAACCGCGGTCTTCGCGGACTTCCTGAATGCCCATCTGTTCCATCTCGGCTTTCAGCACCTTTAAAAGATCCAGCTGACAGGCAGAGCTGGGAACCGTCGGACTTTCCGGATCGGATACCGTGTTGATTTTCGCATAGCGAATTAAACGTTCTTCTGGGGTCATATTTTATTCCTCTTTTCTTCCCATTGCAGGCTTTCAATCATCATATCAAAGAATTCAGCGTCAAACGACGAATCACCCGGGCTGCAGGCATAAAATCCGGCCTGGACGACGCCCTCGTTCAGCGGCAGCGCAAATTCCCGCAGCCATTTGAACTTCAGACCGTTAAACGAAAATTCGATGCGGAACTCATTCTGCCATCGATGCAGCCGCAGCGTCAACGTATGGATGCCGCTGGAAATCGGCATCCCGGCCCAATCCGAAAATCCGCCGTAAGTGACAGTCGAACAGACGGATGACGTCTGTTCATCGCGATATTCAATTCCCGCCTTGCACCAGTTGGAAAGGTCACCCATGACAAAGAGGCCCAGCTGATCATAAATCTCATGCAGCTGCGCGCGAATTGTAACCGTTAATGTAAAATCCTGACGGATTGGCAGCAAGATCGCATGGCCGCTGAATTTCTCCAGCTGCCGTGATCGGTTAAACCAAAAATCAGTTGCCGGTTCCGTACTCAGGATAATTCGATTTTTACCCGTCGTCCATAACGCCGGGCGGTTGATCCAAGTCATCAACGAAGTATCCAGCCGCTTTTTCATAGTTAGCCTTCCTCACCTGCTTTTATTATATCAAATTCCCCGAAGAATAGAATTTTGAAAGTGAAAATAAGATGAAAAGAAAACAAAATTCAGGCATGACAATTGACTTTTTTATTTAAATGGTTAATATTTAATGCATTAATTATTAAACAATTAAGGATTGGAGACTAGCCATGATCTATGAAGCGGATGAGAATGAACTGATGAATCTTGTACGGAGTGTGAACAATCACATGAACCATGTGCTGAATCAATTTTACTCGCCTTACGGACTCACACGGCCTCAGGCGATTGTTCTTTCTGAGATTGAACGCCATGGTCCGGTTACGGTCAGTCTGCTTGCACAGCGGCTGGGCATGACCACAAGCAATCTCTGCCTGATTGCTCAGCGGCTGGAAAAGAGCGGTTTTTTAAAGCGCAACCGGGATCCGGAGGATCAGCGCAGCGTCATCTTAATCAACACGATGAAAAGCCACGAGCTGATCCACCAGGTTCAGGAAAGTGTCAATGAAATGATCCGGCAGCGGCTGGAATACACCGATCCCGAAAATCTGGATAAGATAATGGAGGGACTGCGGTTATTAAACGCTGTCATGATGAAACAGAATCAGGGGGACAAAGCATGCGATTAGGAATAGATATTGGATCCACAACGATCAAATATGTCGTCCTGGACGATGAAGGACGTTGTATTGATCAGGATTACCAGCGCCACAGCTGTCAGATTACGGAAAAGCTGATCGAGGTGCTGCAGAAGGTATCCGCCAAATACAATCAGCCGGCTATGGCGCTGGCGGTTTCCGGCTCCGCTGCAATGGGCTTGCAGGAAAAATGCAGTCTGCCGTTTGTGCAGGAGGTGTATGCAACGCGGATTGCCGCAACCAAGACCCTCAGCGAAGTCGACTGCATCATCGAACTGGGTGGGGAGGATGCGAAAATCCTGTTTCTCAGCGGGGGTTTAGAAGTCCGGATGAATGGTACCTGCGCCGGCGGCACAGGCGCATTTATCGATCAGATGGCGACGCTGTTGAATCTGAGCGCGGAAGAAATGAACGAGGCGGCCAAACAGGCGGAAAAAATCTATACGATCGCTTCCCGCTGCGGTGTCTTTGCCAAGTCCGATATCCAGCCGCTGATCAATCAGGGCGCAGATAAGGAAGATCTGGCAGCCAGTATTTATCAGGCGGTCGTCAATCAGACGATTCAGGGTCTGGCGCAGGGACGGAAAATCGAAGGTTCCGTTGTGTATTTAGGCGGTCCGCTGACCTTTAACAGCGAACTACGTTCTGCTTTTGACAAGACGCTGAAGCTCACCGGCATCTGCCCGGAAAACAGTCTTTACTACGTCGCGATCGGAACCGCAATGTTAGCAGAACAGCCGGTTTCCTTCGCCGAAGCGATCCAGCAGCTGCAGACGATGGACAGTTCCAGCTTTGTCCGCTCCCTGCCGCCGTTGTTTGCCAGCGAAGAGGAATACCAGCAGTTTTACAACCGGCATCAGCGCAATCAGGTCAGGGTTCATGAACCCAAGGAAATCATTGGCCGCTGTGCTTTAGGCATTGACGCCGGCAGCACAACCGTCAAGATGGTGCTGATCAACCAGCAGGAGGAAATTCTGTATTCGATGTATCAGCCGAACCAGGGCAATGCGCTGCAGCTGGTGCGGGAAGCGTTGATCGAACTGTTTCAGAAAAATCCGCAGATGGAAATTGTCTCCAGCTGCGTTACCGGTTATGGAGAAGATCTGATCCGCAGTGCCTTTGGCGTTGACTTGGGAATTGTTGAAACGATGGCGCATTTCACTGCCAGCCGCAAATATATGCCGGATGTTGATTTCATCATTGACATTGGCGGTCAGGACATCAAATGCTTTAAGATTCACAATGGGACGATTGACAACATTTTCTTAAATGAAGCCTGCTCGAGCGGCTGCGGCAGTTTCCTGCAGACCTTTGCCAACGCGCTGGGCTATGATATTGAGGATTTCTCTCGGCTCGGCCTGTTCGCCAAGCATCCGGTCGATCTGGGCAGCCGCTGTACGGTATTTATGAATTCTTCGGTCAAACAAGCGCAGAAAGACGGCGCTACGATCGATGAAATCTCAGCCGGACTGTCGATCAGCGTTGTTAAAAATGCCTTATACAAAGTCATCCGCACTGCCGATGCGCGGTCTTTGGGCAAGCATATCATCACGCAAGGCGGCACCTTCTACAATGACGCGGTGTTAAGAGCCTTTGAGCAGGAGCTGGATACCGAAGTGATCCGTCCCAACATCGCCGGCCTGATGGGCGCTTACGGCTGTGCGCTGCATGCCCTGCGGCATTGTCCGAACAGCTCTTCCTTATTGACGCTGAAACAGCTGGAAGAATTCCACAATGAGATCCGCTATGTTCAATGCGGTCTGTGCAACAACCATTGCCGGCTGACTGTCAACCAGTTCTCTGATGGCCGCCGCTACATTGGCGGCAACCGCTGCGAACGGCCAGTGACCAAGAAAAGCACCGCCCAGGATTTAAATATCTATGCCGTAAAACGCGAGCTATTGGGCCAATATCAGCCGATCCCGGGTTCACGCGGCAAAATCGGCCTGCCTTTGGCGCTGAACATGATGGAACTGCTTCCGTTCTGGTACACCTTCTTCACTGAATTGGGCTTTGAGGTCGTGACCTCCGGGTTTGCTTCGCTGGAAAAATATCAGAAGGCGCAGAATTCGATTCCTTCCGATACGATCTGCTTCCCAGCCAAGCTTGTCCATGCCGCAATTCAAACCTTGCTTGACCAGCAGATTCCAGCCATTTTCTATCCGTGCATGACCTACAACATGCGGGAGAAAAACGCCGACAACAATTATAACTGTCCGGTTGTCGCCTACTATCCAGAGGTCATTGCCGCCAACATGCAGCAGGTAACGGAATGCGATTTCATCTACGATTATGTCGGCATTCACCGCAAAAATGATTTCCCGATCAAGATTCATAAGATTTTAAACCAGCATTTCCGGCTTGGTCTGCGCGAGGTGATCAAGGCCAGCAAGAAAGCGTATGAGGCTTACGACCAGCACCTAGAAACCATTCGTCAGAAAGGTCAGGAAATCATCACCCAGGCTCAGCTGGACGACCGTGAAATTATCGTTTTAGCCGGCCGGCCCTACCATGCGGATCCTTTAGTTTCCCATGATATTGACAAGCTGATCACCAGCTATGGCGCGGCAGTGATCAGTGAAGATGTCATCAACGAGGAAGTCGGCAAGAAGGAATTGGGAGTCTGGAATCAATGGACTTATCATTCCCGGCTGTATGCGGCGGCGCGGTATGTCGCAAAGCAAAAGAAGATGAATCTGGTGCAGTTGGTTTCCTTCGGCTGTGGCGTCGATGCGATTACGACCGATGAAGTGCGGGAAATTCTTGAAGCTCAAGGCAAGATTTACACCCAGATCAAGATTGATGAAATCACCAACCTGGGCGCGGTCAAAATCCGTCTGCGTTCCCTGTTCGCCGCTTTGAAACAGGAGGAAGAAAATCATGACTGACAATAAAGTTCTGTTTACTAAAGACATGCAGAAAGACTACACGATTCTGATTCCGATGATGGCGCCGATTCACTTTCAGCTGCTGCGCAATGTTCTCGTTCACAGCCGGTATAACGTGGAGCTGCTGGAAAACACCGGAGCTTCCGTCGTTGAACAGGGTCTGAAATACGTTCACAACGACACGTGTTATCCGGCACTGTTAGTCATCGGGCAGATGATCGACGCCTTGAAAAGTGGAAAATATGATGTTCACAAAACCGCTCTGATCATCACGCAGACCGGCGGCGGATGTCGGGCAAGCAACTATATTTATCTGCTGCGCAAAGCTTTGAAAAAAGCGGATCTGGGCTTTGTCCCGGTCATTTCATTAAACCTGTCCGGCCTGGATTCCCAACCCGGCTTCAAGCTGAGTCTGTCGATGCTGCAAAAAATGCTGGGCGCTTTGGTCTATGGCGATCTGTTGATGGATTTAAGCAACCAGGTACGGCCGTATGAAGTAAATCATGGCACTGCCGATCAGCTTTGTCAGCATTGGATTGATGATCTGAGCAAGCAGTTTGACCGGCGGCAGGGCTTGTCGATCGGTGATATGAAGCGCAACATGCGGGATATCGTCATGTCCTATGCCGCGATTGAGCGGGAAAAGAAAGAGCTGGTTAAGGTCGGCATTGTCGGGGAAATTTATATTAAGTATTCACCGCTGGGCAACAACAACCTGGAAAAATTCCTCGCTGAGCAGGAATGTGAAGTTAAGCTTCCGGGCATGATGGGCTTCATGCTGTACTGTATTTACAATGGTGTTGAAGACGTCAAGCTCTATGGCGGCGGATGGGCTAAAAAGCAGCTCATGGGCTTTGTTTATTCCTTAGTGCTGAAGCTGGAGAAGATGACAATTGATGCGATCCGCACCTATTCTGATTTCGAAGTACCCGGATCCTTCCCGGAAATGAAGGAAGGCGCCGAAAAGATTATCGGTTTGGGCGCCAAGATGGGTGAGGGCTGGCTGCTGACCGGCGAAATGGTGGAGCTGAGCAAGTCCGGCTTTAAAAATATTATCTGCACGCAGCCGTTTGGCTGCCTGCCTAACCACATCGTCGGCAAAGGCATGATCCGCAAGATCCGTGAACAGGATCCCGAATGCAATATCGTGGCGATTGACTATGATCCGAGTGCGACTCAGGTCAATCAAGAAAACCGCATCAAACTGATGCTTTCCATCGCCCGGGAAAACATGAAAAAAGCCGCCGGTGAATCGGCAGCTTAAAAGAACTGATTCGTGTTCAAGAACACGGTTTAGAGACCAGAAGCAAGCCAAGCTTCTGGTTTTTTTTGGTACTTTTCGTTTTTTCAGAAAGCTTTCCCCGTTTTACACCCCGGAGATTTCTCTTCCTTTAAAATTCTTTTTCCATGTTGACAAGCGCCGCAAATCGCAAATTTCCCGAGTCCGGCGTTTTAACGCTGAATTTCAGCGCTGATATAAATCGGCCAAAATTGCGACACAAGTATCGATTCCCAGCTCACCGCTGTCCAGAGCCAGATGGAAATTTTCCGCCATCCCCCAGGTTTGTCCTGTGTAAAATTCATAGTAAACCGCCCGGCGTTTATCCTTATCCCGAATCCGCTTGTCAATCGCCACCTCGGTTTCACCATAGACCTCGACAATCCGTTTAGCTCGCTTGTCCTTTTGCGCGTGGATAAAAGCAGTCAGGCAGTCCGCATGGCCTTTTAGAATCACATCCGCGCACCGGCCGACGATAACGCACGATTCCTTTTCCGCCAGATCCAGGATGATCTGACGCTGCAGCTGCCACAGCTGATCCTGGATCGAAGTGCCCATAAACTGACTTTCCGACAAGGCAAAGGCCCAATGACTGCTGTACGGCGAAGCTTCCTGCTGCTTTGCGACCATTTCCGGCGTAAATCCGCTCGCCTCCGCTAATTTTTCAATCAGCTCCTGATCATAACACGGAATCCCCAGCTGGGCTGCCAGCTGTTTCCCTACGGTCCGTCCCCCGCTGCCGAACTGACGGCTGATCGTTACAATTCTGTTGTTTGTCATTTGCAATTTCCTCCTTTTTCGGTTTTAAAGCATTTAAGGTCACGGCGATCACGCCGGCTGAGATCATAAAAGTCAGAGCATCCGAAACCGGCATGGAATACAAGATACCATCCAAGCCAAAGAAAACAGGCAGAAGCAGTGCCAGACCAACGCCGAAGATCAGCTCTCGGATTAATGACAGCAAAGTAGAAATCAACGCTTTTCCCAAGGCCTGAAGATAGATAAACGTTGCTTTGTTCACACAGGCCAACACCATCATGCACAGATAAATCCTAAACGATTTCAAAGCAAACTCCGTATAATAAACACTTTCACTGGCCGCACCGAAGATAGAAATCAGTGTTTTAGGGAAAATTTCGACCAGCACAAGTGCTAAGGCTCCCAACACGACCTGTCCTGCCAAAAGCCGAAGCAGAATCGTCCGGGCCCTGTCCTGTCTTCCCGCACCTCTATTATACCCCACAATTGGAATACAGCCAGCTGCCATTCCAACAGAAATTGAAATTACAATCTGAAAAAACTTCATGACAATCCCTACGACGGCCATTGGAATTTGTGCATACTGCGGCTGACCGAAGATCGGATCCAAGGCTCCATAGCGCTGAATCATATTGTTAATCGCAGCCATAGCCGCAACAAGTGATATCTGCGACAGAAAACTGCAGATGCCTAACGGCAGAAACTGCCGCATTAATCGTCCGCTCAGATGAAAACTTGAACGATTCAGCCTGATCGCTTTCATCCTGCCTAAATAAAGGATCGCCAGCACCGCAGTGATCACCTGACCAATCACCGTCGCAATCGCGGCTCCCCGCATTCCCCAATGAAAGCCGAAGATAAACAGCGGATCCAGAATCAAGTTGACCAGCGCTCCGGCTAATGTAGATATCATTGCGTATTTCGGACTTCCGTCGCTGCGGATTATCGGATTCATAGCCTGACCAAACATGTAAAACGGTACGCCCCAGCAAATCCAGAAAAAATATTCTTGAGCGTAGGCAAAGGTTTCTGCATTGACCCGGCCGCCGAACATCGTCAGGATCGGCGCCTGGAATCCAAAGTAAACGACGGTCAGAAGCAAGCTGACGATCACACTCAGCACGACCGCATTGCCAACAGTGCGGTGAGCGTCTTCCGTTTTCCCGCGTCCCAGGCTGAGGCTGACAAAGGCACAACCGCCATCCCCTATCATCACGGCCAGTGCCAGCGCAACGACGGTCAGCGGAAAGACGACGGTGTTGGCAGCATTGCCGTAAGAGCCCAGATAGCTGGCATTGGCGATGAAAATCTGATCAACAATGTTGTAAAGCGCTGCGACTAACAAAGAGATCACACAGGGAACAGCATATCGGGTCATCAGTTTCCCTATGCTTTCAGTTTCCATAAAGGCGTTAGAACGATTTTCCATTTCATTTCCTCCTTCGACATAAAAAAACGGGCAGCCTTTTGCTGGATTTTAGCGTTCCATGGCTACACGTTTCTTTCAGTCTTCTATTCATAAAACAAAAAAACAACGAGCTGGCAACTGGACTTACGCCTTTCGCGACTCGTTGTGGTGTTATTTTAGCACTTCAAAATAGAAATTTCAAAGTTTTTTTGTCATATAAGCTCTTTTTATTTCTATCGTTTCGCTTCTGCCATCACGCTTTCTGCGCTTTAATTTTCTGGTTCAATTCTTTTAAAAAGCGAATCAGGAAAGGAAAGCAGACAATAAACGTCAGTACATCCGCCAGCGGCTGAGTCAGCTGTACGCCGCGCAGCTGCCAAAACTGCGGAAGAATCCAGATCAAAGGCAGAAAGAATACTCCCTGACGGCAGGCGGAAAGGAACGTGGCTTCAGCCGGCTTGCCGATCGACTGAAACGTCATGTTGGAAATCACACCAAGCGGCTGAATAAACAACGCTAAACACTGAGCCCGCATCGCATAGGTTCCGATTTCCAGCACCTGTGTATCCGCCTTGGTAAACAGCTGAATCACCTGCGGGGCAAAGAGAAAGCCCGCGACGGCCAATAAGCCCATCATCACAAAGCTGACCACAGCCGTAAAGGTAAACGACTGCTTTACCCGCTGATAACAGCCGGCGCCGTAATTAAAGCCCACCACTGGCTGATAACCTTGGCCAAAACCGATCAGAACTGACAGGATCAGCATAAACACTTTACCAACAACGGACATAGCGGCCACCGCAGCATCGCCATATACCGCTGCATTGACATTCAGCATGACTGTTGCAATGCTGGCCAATCCCTGCCGAAAAAACGACGGCAGGCCAGTTTTCAGAATCGCTGTTAAGTCCTGAAGCTTCCAAGAAATATTCCGGAAGCTGAGATGAAGCAGACTCTTGCGCATCAGGAAACAGGATAATAAAATCAAAAAACTGACAATCTGGCTGAGGATCGTCGCAATTGCCGCTCCGGCAATCCCCAGATCAAAGCCGAAGATGAAAAGCGGGTCGAGTACGATATTGAGCAGACCGCCGGTTGTAATGCCAATCATCGCTAACGTCGCCTTGCCCTCTGAACGCAAAACATTATTCAGCACAAAGGAGGACGACATCACAGCCGCACCCAATAAAATATACTGAGCATAGTCGCGGGCATACGGCAGAATTGTCGGCGTCGCCCCCAGTATGGCCATCAAAGGATTAATAAAAAGCAAACCGAATACCGTCAATGCCAAACCGAAGGCAATGGCCGCAAAAAAGCCGGTACTGGCGATCTTCTCAGCTTCATCGTGTTTGCGGGCGCCTAACAGCCGGGAAATTAAACTGCCTGAACCGATGCCCAAGGTAAATCCGACAGCCTGAATCAGAGCCATCAGCGAAAAAACAATCCCCACCGCTCCGGTCGCACTGGTTCCCAGCTGCGAAACGAAAAATGTATCCGCCATGTTGTAGATGGATGTAATCAGCATACTGATAATCGTCGGTACGGCCAGCGTTGTAATCAGCCGAGGAATCGGCTGGGTCGTCATCTTCTCGACCTGAGTCAGCGTCGCTTCCCCACTCATGCGGATTCCCGTCCTTCCGAGGTACTTTCACCGCGCAGATTCTCTGTCATGCGCTGGATATATTGGATAAACTGGGCTTTCTCCTCCGCAGTAAACCCCTGCAGCGCGATCTTTTCCACTTCATCATGGATATCGCTCATTTTTTTATGCTGCTGAATACCGAAATCCGTAATTTGAACTTGAATGCTGCGGCGGTCCTTATCGCTGCGGATCCGCTCGATCATCCCGGCTTGTTCCATTAAATCTAAAATTTTAGATACAGTCGCCGGTTCGATATCGCAAGCTCTCGCCAGTTCTACCTGTGTCCGGGAACTGCGAGTTAAAAGATGCAGAATCTTCGGCTGTCCCATCGAAATGCCTTCCTCTGCCATCCGCGGCCGGATTTGTGAGGTCTGCGCCCGATAAGCCCGTGAAAATAAAATACAAAAAGGTTTATTCACAACAAAGCCCCTTTCATTAGTCACCTAATAGTTAGCTTCCTAATTATAGAATGAACTGCGAACCTTGTCAAATTTCAAAGAGCTGAAAATGAAATTCCATGACTTCTAAAGCAAAGATGATAAACAAAAAGACCGAAGCTCATAATCTGAACTTCGATCCTGATCTCAAATTCTCTTACAAACATTCCATCAGCCGCCGCGTCAGCTGCTGCTTGATCTCCTTATCCGCAAACGCCGCCCGGACACTGTTGAGATTGAGATGAATCAGATCCTCGCGGGTTAATCCCAAATAACGCACTGCCTTGTCATATTCCTGATCCAATGTCGTATCACTGATCGTCATGTTATCTGTGTTTAATGTCACGATTGCCCCGCGCTCCATCAGCGGTTTCAAGGCATGATCGCTGTACGAAAGCTGGTTGCGGCATTGGACGTTGCTCGTCAGACACATCTCCAACGGAATTTTCTTTTCGATCACTTCCTGCAGCACAGCACTGTCTTCCAGGCAATGTCCGCCATGGCCAATCCGGCTGGCGCCCAAATCCAAGGCTGACTTAACCGAAGCCGCCGGACCGCTTTCTCCCGCATGGATCGTGTAAGGAATTCCATATTCCTTCGCTTTTTTAAAGCAATCGGAATAGCCTTCCATCGGTGTGATGCCCTCAGCCCCTGCCAAGTCCACGGCAACAACCCCTTTGCCTTTGAACTCATTAGCTGTCTGGACCGTTTCCAGATTCGCTTCGTGATTCAGCGACGGTTCACCCAGCGTCATCAAACACAAGATCAGACCGACCTTGATCTGCGGATGTTCGCACATCGCGATCCGCATTCCTTTGATAACCGCTTTAACAGCCTGATGCTGCGTCAGGCCTTTCTGCGTATGAAACTGCGGCGCAAACCGCAATTCCGCATATTCCACACCCTGCAAAGCCAATGTTTTCACTAACTCCCGCGTACAGAGCACCAAGGCTTCTTCATCCTGCAGAATCGCAATCGGCAGCTCAAAACGCGCCAAGAATTCATTCAGGCTGTTGTTGTCGCGGCTGACGACGATCTGACTGCGGAATTGTTCCAGGGTACAGGCAGAATCAATCAACTGACGATCTTGTGCCAAAGCATACGCCAGCTTTAACGGCAATGAGCCGTCTAAATGAACGTGCAGATCAATTTTCGGAAATGAATATTCCATCATAAAACCTCCATTCTCTGTATTTTAATTGTCATCATTCCATCCATCCTAAAGCTTTTTCCTTATTTCATTCTGTTCAATTCTTCCCTGTTCACAACAGCGGATCCAACGAAACTAAAATTCAAATGAATAAGGAGAAAAGCCCGGCTTTATTGAAATAAAGGTTACGCTGTTCCGTCTGCTTTGTCAATCAAAACTCTCATTCCGTTCATGAATCCGATTGGTTTCAAACAGTGCGCGGATCTGCTTTGGATCCTGGCTTTGCCCCAACACCCACATCAGTTTCGTTACCGCGGCTTCACTGGTCATATCCTTGCCTTCCAGCACGCCATAACGCAGTGCTTTCTGTCCGACTTCATAAACGCTGAAATCGCTCTGTTCATACAAGCACTGACTGCAGACAACAACCGTGATGCCCGCCTGTGTCATCTGCTGGAGCTTCGCCGTTAAGTCCCTGCGGATAAATGATAAGCCGCCGATACCGAAGGCTTCGATCACCACGCCGGCACATTGCATCTGGATCAGCGCATCAAATAACCGCGGATTCATACCGGGGATCAATTTTATCAGAACAACCTCCTTGCACAGTTGGCTGCGCAGCTGAAAGGGTCCGTCCACCTTAGGCAGCAGCCCTTCCCGGATGTTTAACCCACGGCTGTCAATCCAGCCGACCGGTTTCACATTGACACTTTCAAAAGCCTGAAAATTAGTTGTCCTAACCTTAACCGCCCGTGTTCCCAATAAGATTTGACGGTTAAAGGCTACAAAAACGCCGGAGTGTCCGCTCGCCGCCATCGCCAGTGCGGTTCGGATATTTTCTAACCCGTCGCTTAACGGATCCGTCAGCGGTAACTGCGAACCGGTCAGCACAACGGGAAGCGGTACATTTTCCAACATGAAGCTCAAAGCCGAAGCCGTATATGCCATCGTATCTGTACCATGGGTTAAGATCACGCCTTCCGCCCAGCCTTCGGCAATCAGCTCCGCTACTTTTTCGGCAATCCGCTGCCATTCCTCCGGCTGAATATTGGAACTGTCCAGCGTAAATAAATCCCAGGTTTTGATTTCATATTGATCAATCAAATTTCCTAACAGTTGGCGCAGTCCGCCAGCGTCCAGCTGCGGTGTCAAGCCTTCATCCTGTTGAGCACAGGCAATCGTTCCGCCTGTTGTCAGCCATGCGATTCTCTTCATTGGTTCCTCCCCTGCCGTCTGTTTGGACGGGATGTTTTTTATTTTCAAGCTTTTTGAATTTTGCGTATCTTTCCAGCTTTATTGTTACTTAACCTTATTTTAACGTGGATCTGTTCCTTTATCAACTTCATCCCGCGGATTCGTTTTTTCTTCCCCGTTAAACAAAAATACTGAAAAACAGATCTGAATTTTTTTCAATCCGTTATCATAGAGAAAAAGCAGAAAACCGACACGTCGGCGGTTTCCATTGCAGATAAAAAATAAGGAGAGAAAGGAGCTTCCATATGAATCGGAAACAAGCAGGACTTCTGGGAGGAATTGACTTGATGGTCTGCCTGCTTATTCAAATCGTATAGTTGTGAAGCTTTCACAAACAAATGAACATTCTGTGGCTGATCGGTCTGACTCTGATTGTTTTCCGATTTCCGTCAGGCATTCCTCAGCTGCAAAAAATGAAGCCGAATTCAGTTTCTGTTTGTGATACAATAACAGGGGTGATACTATGGATTACAAAAATAAAGTGATTTATCAAATCTGGCCGCGTTCTTTTCAGGATTCCAACCATGACGGCATCGGTGATCTTCGCGGAATCCTGCAGCGCCTGGATCATCTGCAGGATTTAGGGATTGATATGATCTGGCTGTCGCCGGTCTATTGTTCTCCCAATACGGATTACGGCTATGACATCAGTGATTATTACAGCATTCATCCGGATTTCGGAACGATGGATGATTTTGATGCTTTATTGGCAGAATGCAAAAAACGCGGGATGGGGATCATCATGGATCTGGTGGCAAATCATACCAGTGATCAGCATCCCTGGTTTCAGGCATGCCTGAACGATGTCAACAGCCCTTATCGGGATTGTTACTACTTCCGCGAAGGCATTGGCAGCAAAGAACCGAATAACTGGATCAGTATGTTTGGCGGCAGTGCCTGGACGAAAGATCCGCTGAAACCGCAAAGCTGGTATCTGACGACTTTTACGCCCCATCAATGTGATCTCAACTGGGAGAATCCTCGTGTTCGCGAGGAAGTGGCCAACGTCATGCGCTTCTGGCTGGAAAAAGGCGTCAGCGGCTTCCGCATGGACGTCATCAACACGATTGCCAAGCAGCCAGGACTGCCCAGCTGGCACCCGGAGAAAAAAGGCTATCAGTTTGCGAAAGATTTGATGACCAATCTGCCGAAATCCCACGAATATATTCAGGAATTGATCGGCAAGCTCAGTCAGGATTTTGATTTCATTACGATCGGCGAAGGGATGATGGCCGATAACGATGCCTGCGCTCTATATGCCGGGGAAGACCGCGGCGAGCTCAACATGATGATCATGTTTGATCTGCATCTGCAGGACTGCGGGCCCTTAGGCAAATATGATTTCCGCAAGCTTTACCACTGGACCATTCCCGGCTTCAAGTCGATCATTTTCCGCTGGCAAAGCGACAGTCAGAAACGGAACTACTGGGTTGCCAATTATATGAACAATCACGATCAGCCCCGTTCGATATCCCGTTTCGGCAACGACAGCCGCTACCGCATCGAAAGCGCCAAGGCGTTTGCCTTAATGAATTTGACATTAAGAGGAACGCCGCTGATCTATCAGGGTGAGGAAATCGGCATGACCAACTGCCGTCTGGAAAAGGATGAGTGGCGTGACTATGAGGCAATCAACATTTACAGCACGCTGCAGACGATGATGCATCTGCCGAAATTCATCGCCAAGAAAGTGGTGCAGCGGATGACCCGCGATCATGCCCGAACTCCGGTGCAGTGGGACGAGAGCGATTATGCGGGCTTCAGCGATCATCAGCCCTGGATCAAAGTGAATCCCAACTATAAACAGATCAATCTGAAACAGGATCTTGGCTTAGAAACAAGCATTTGCCGCTGGTATAAACAGGTCATTGCCCTGCGCAAAGCCTATACCGCACTGAATACCGGCATTATGAAGCCTGTTTTAAAAAAATCACAAACAGATCCTCGGCTATGTCCGTAAGGATGACAAGGCAGAATTTCTTGTCTTGATCAATCTCAGCGGTTCGCTTGCCCGGTTTAATCTGAAAACCGAAGGCTCAATCTTGATGGATTCTTATCCTGATCCTCAGCCGCAGCTGCTGCGGCCTTATGAATCCAGAGTGATTCAAATTCGTTAGGCAGTCAGATTAAGTCAGCCATGTCAAGCAAAAAGGCGGAACTTCCGCCTTTTTATCATGGGTTTATCCTTGTATCATAACAGCTTGATCTGGCATTACTTCTTGCGGTGATTTTCAGGAAAGGAGAACTCCTCATCAGGTAATAAAGGCAGTCCTCCAAATTCCGGACGGGTAATATCATCCAGTTCACGAATGCTTTTATTATGCCGCTCCGGATCTTTCTTCCATAAATTCAAATAGATGCAGTCGATGAGAAATAACTGTGAGCAGCGATTGGTGATGGACTTGAAGTTCGTATAAATTATGAATTCCGGACAGCATAACGAATAATCAGACATGCGTTTTAAGGTATTGTCCTGAATTCCGGTGATGGTAATCAGCGTCACGCCCTGCTGCTTGGCAAACCGCGCCAGTTTGTTGGTCACCGTTGATTCTCCGGAAGAAGAAACAAAGAACGCTACATCGTTTTTCTTCATTTTCTTTAATAAAGAGATCACAACGAAATTATCTTCCGAGTTATAAGCTTCAATCCCAATCTCAAGCAGCCGATTTGTAAATAATTTAGCCAGTATATTGGATGACTGCGCTCCAAAACAGAATACTTTTTCAGCTAGATATAAGCGGTCGACAATGATATCAATCGTCTGTACAGGATTATAATCCATGACTTCTTTCAATGTCGCATCATAGCTTCGATACAGTTTTTCATTGGTTTCCACTGTATCTTCCTCCGGACTGACAGAGGAAATATCCATATCATTTAAGCTGCTTTTGATCAGATCATCATATAGATCCTTATAACTTTTATAGCCCAGTTTCTGTGAAAAACGAATAATTGTCGACTGTCCGACTTCGGCCCTTTCCGCCAGTTCATAAGAAGTTAAATCTTTTACACTCTGAAAATTATCGACAAGATAAGCTGCGATCCGATTTTCCGAATGAGTTAACGAAGGCAAGGCTCTTTTTAAATTAACAATAAACATAATTTTTCCTTATTTTGTAAATGAATTGAATTCATCTTACCATTGATACCCTAAATTTGTCAATTCCGCCTTGATTCAAACGAGGGTGCAAAGCGGCTTTTTTCTGATTCCCCTATTGCCTTTCCCAAGCCGTCCATTTTTCTCTCTAAACGCCTCGATCAAGATGCTTTTTATTGAATCACCGAGGCTTAAAAACATAGAATTTAAACGATGAACAGAAAGTCACAGCGGACAAGTTTTCCTGCTTATCCGCCGTTCTTTTTCACTTTTTCTCTGGAAAACGGAGTTCCTCAGCCTTGCTGAATATATTCATCCAGCGGATTGGTCCTCGCTAAATCATAATATTTTGCCAGAATTAAATCGTAGATCAGTTGATCTTTGGCATCTGAATCAGGATTTAGTCCGCAGACCGCTTTGATGGTTTCCTCGATTCCCAGTGTGCGGATTTTTTCATGCAGCTGATCAGTCCGCGGATCCCCTTCATTATGAAAGTAAAACCCATAAGCTGCATTCTGACATATATGGACAGGCAGTATTCCGTATTCAAGCGCATTCAATGCTGCGCCAATAAACCGATCAGTCCGGCGCAGTTTGCGAATCGGATCATTGCCGACACGGATAACCGTATCCTTCATCGTCCGATCGCGATACCATGCCCACAGTCCCAGTTTTGTTTCCCGATCCTGCACTTTAGGCAAGCCATAACGCCGCGCCAGCCCCTGATAGGCCTCCTCTGCCGCATAATAAGCCATTCGGCTGATCTGATCATCATTAGCCGCATCGCAGACATTTTCATAACCATAGTATTGACCAAGATACGCCAACGAACAATGGGACGTGTTGACATTCCATATCTTACAGTGCATAAACCGCAGCGTGTCATCTTCTTCGACGAAAAAACTTGGCAGAACAATTTGATCCGCTTTCCTGATCTGAGCGGTGTTGACCTGCAAGCAGGAAAAGGCATCATTTTGAACACTGCAGAGGTCACGCACTTTTTGTTGAGGGGTTGGAAACGAACTCACACGATAGATAATGGATTCAGCCAGAACGTAATAACGGTCATATTCCTTTTTTTCCTCAGCGGACAGATGTTGTTCAAAAGCTTTTGAAAAATAGTCATACAACCCAATGTAATTCGCGCCGACGACCAGGGCTGTTTGTTTGTGGATATCCTGCTTTATCCGCAAAGCAATCGCGTCTTTGATATCTTGGACGATTGATTCAAAAGCATCGTCAAACGTAGCGGTAAATATTAAATCCGCTTCAGCCAGGGCCTGCAGATATAACGGCCGATCCCGATGAATATGAAAAGCCTGATAACCGCTCACAACACATTCATCAAACCCACTGCCGTCGGCATTTTCAGAAAACGAAAGGTATTGTTTCTGCCGATTCAGCTGATCAATCAGTTCAGCATTGATATCCCCAAATGTGATCAAGTACCCATCCTTATAACAAAACTCACCGTGAAGGCCGCGGCCGCTGCGCCCGGCTCCAATAATTACGACATTTCCTTTTTTCTTCATCTCCGTTTACCTCTGCTTAAAAGATTCCGACGGCTGCACCTAAAATGCAGACTGCGAAAATACCGAATATAATCTTCATGATGCTTGTTTTCTTTCTGATCAGATTTAGACAGAGAATTGCAAGCGACAATTCCAGAATTCCCGGAATAATGCCGTTAAAAATGTCCAGAACATTCAGCTCCGCGCCGCTGAGATTCAAGACCAGATTGATCGGAATGCTGACCTGCTGAGCAACCATGCCGCCGATCATCACCAGGCCGATCGTCGCCGCAGTTTTGGTCAGCAGCTGAATCAATCCGGATTCATAAACCTTGCTGATAAAACCGGTTCCCAGTTTATAACCGATAAATGTCAAATAGTAACGCAGGGCAAAGCCGGGGATATTAAAGAGCAGCGCGAACAGAATTGGGCCTAAAGCGTTGCCCGCAAGGCAATACGGCAAGGCGATTCCTGTCACGATAACACGCCAGGTAACCCAGAAAATCGAATCGCCGATTCCGGAAAGCGGTCCTTGGATACTGGCCTTTACGGCGTCGATTGAAGAAACGTCAAAGTCCTCCTTTTCCGCGGCTTCCTTTTCCATAGCGGCAAAGATTGAATAACATAACGGCGCTACCTGCGGTGTGATGTTGAAAAAGCCTTTCGATTCCCGATCAAGTACCTTGAGCTTTCGCTGCTTCTGCGCAGGATCTTTGTCACTGTCAGGATAAAGCCAGCTGATATAAGGATAGAGCACCCATGCGACAGAAGTTCCCAGCATCCGGCTGTAACACCAGGCGATCGCATAGTTATTGCTTCTCCAAAACATACTGTTGAGCAGTTTCACTTCATCGTTAGACAGTCCTTCTTTTAATTTACTCATCGAAAGAAATCCTCCTCTTCTGTTTCAGGTGTTTCTGTAAGCACTAAGGCTTCAGCGGCCAATTTGCGCTGATCAAAATAGCTGAATACGTCCCGCAAAGCGATAAAGACCGCAATTATTGCCAAAAACAGGATATCCAGATTCAAATATTTCATCAGGAAGAAACCAAAGAGGAAATACAAGGCTGTTTTCTTATCCCATAGCTGCGAAGTCAAAACCGCAAGACCGACGACAGGAAGCATGGCACCCGCAGCATTCACGCCGGTCAGCACAAATTCCGGCAGACTGCCCATGATGGCGGAAACCAAATCGCCGCCAAATAAAACCGCAAGGAAGACAAACACAGCACCGATAGAAAGCTCAATAAACGACAGACAGTGGCTGACGATCGTCCATCCCCGATAATCATCTTTCATTAAAAATTTGTCAATCATCGGGGTGAAGATTTCGCCGATCGCCGGCTCCATGGCAATTGCCAAGGCACACAGGGTAACCGATCGGCGTCGCTACCGCAATCGCTTCATTCACCGATAAATTATTTAATATGGCAAAGGAAACCGCAATCGCGGCCGAAGCTCCGGGATCGGCCGAAGTTGCGCTGCCAACAAAAACAACGCCCATAAAAATCAATTCCAGCTGCGCGCCGATAATGCAGCCCAGCTCAAAATTTCCAAGAATCAAACCGACAAGCGGCCCCAGGAAAATTGGTCGGTCCAGCATCATGTTCGGGGCATGATAGCCGGTCAAGTGGCAGGCCCACATCGCAAAGGCGACTAAAAAGGCTTTTAATAACATGTCATTCCCTCCTCTTTAATGAATAACGATTGTTTTTTTAGGTTGATTGGCTAAGACCTGGCAGTAACAATTCAGATCCTTGGCCATAATCTTCTGAATCACTTCCAGCTCCTGCGGATCCACTGACAGATTTGAGGTCAGCATTTTCTTATTGACGCCGTTAGGATTCGCCTGGAATCCATAATTGGCCAGATTGACATCATGAATCGCAGGTACACTTTCAATCAATTTCAGAACATTGTACGGATTGGCGCAGATCACTAAAATCTTCATCGCCTCGCAGCGCGGATCATTCAGGATCTTCGCGGCTTTCTCGACTGTGAGAATCAGCATTTTTGCTTCCTTAGGCGCACTCATTTTTAGCAGCTGGCATTGGATTTCATTCTCCGCAACTTCATCATCCGCTAAGATGATTCTGGCAATTCCTAAAAATCCGATCCAGGTCGTTGTCACCTGTCCATGAAGCAAACGTTCATCTAATCTTAGATAAATCATTATGATCTCCTTTTCAAAGCATCAGCTTAAGCTAACCTATTTATTTTTAAAGTCTGAATCCATCATTCTTTCTATCCTCCGCCGCTTATCTCAGCCGCCGTTATCAGACAGCACCCCGAGATCAGCCTTCCGCTTTCTTGTTAGGCTTCAAAAAAATCAAAGTCCTCGTTGGCGGGCAAATCCTGAAGGGCATCATTCATCAATACGATCTCCTGTTTGGCCTTTTCAACAACCTCACGAAGATAAGCCGGATTGATCATCGCTTCATCGGCAACGCTTAATTCCAGCAGCAGGGCTAAGTTAAAACCCGTAATCAGGTAGAAATTGTGCTGCAGGCAATGCTGCGCAACTTTCTGATTGACACTGCCTCCCTTGAGATCTGTTAGAATAATCAACGTTTCTTCCGGCTTTTTATTCTGCAGCAGAGTTTCAATATAATGATCTGGATGCATCTCTTCGGTGAAGCAGCTGACCGCAGTTAATTCGCAGTTTCCCGCCAGAAACTGAACGGTTTCCTTCGCTCCCTGAGCCAGACCGGCATGCGTCATAATTACAATTTTTTTCATGCCTTACTCCCGATAGGTGATTGTCATTAAATCCAAATTCCCGCAGATTTCGATTTTTCCAAAACGGCAGGGAACAAACACAGTTTCTCCGGCTTTAATCTCACAGTCATTTATTCTCCCGCTGCCGTTGGCACAGACATAAAACATAAACGCTTCCGTTTCAAAGAAACCTTGCTCTGCAACCTGGATCCGACCGGCGGTGTAAACGTTTTTTTCGTCATAGAACCGTGTGATTTCACAGCCCTCCGCTTTGGTCTTCTCGGGCCAGAAGGCATTCAGCGTGTCATCGGGAATCCGGATGTTGTCAAAAACCTGCTGAATATGAAGCTCTCTTTCTTTGCCGGTTTTCGGATCGATCCGATCAAAATCGTATAAGCGGTATGTAATATCGGCATTGGTCGAAAAAGCGACCGCAATGGCTCCCTGACAGAAAGCATGCAGCGAACCCGCTGGAACATGGATATACTGACCTGGCTGCATTTCAATATACCGAAACAGACGATCCCAGTTCTTTTCTTTTGTCCATTGCTCAAATTCAGCCTGTGTCTGGGCATGATGACCGATGACCATGCGGTTTTTCTCCGGTCCTTCCAAGATCACCCAGCCTTCCGGCCGGCCGCGGCTGCCCTCTGTTTTCAAAGCATAGGCATCATCAGGATGCAGCTGGATTGATAAGTAGCTGTCAGAATGTGCCATACAGACTTCGACAGGCATGATCTCACTTTGAATGCCGAACAGCTCTCGGTTTTGTTTATAAAAGTCCGATAAGTGCAGGCCAGTGCCGGTTACGACATTATCCAAATGGCCTGGCATCGCACAGACGTTATAGACTTCCGCAATATTCTCAAGCTCTGTTTCATAGTGATATTTCGTTCTTAAGGCCTGAGTGCCCCAAATCCGCTGTTCAAATACCGGCTCAATCTTATAAATCTTTTTCTCCATTTTCATTTCTCCTTTGTTTTTTTAACTTCATTCTTAATCCAAATACGATAGAATACAGAGATCGGCAGCCTGGTCAAAGATTAATTCTGAACTGTGAGCGGGAACAAACAGGGTTTCCCCAGGTTTTATTTTCATCCCGTTTATCGCTGTTTCCCCCTCTAAACAAAGGATAAACATGAACTCCTCCTGTTGATAGCGGGCGTTGGGCGTTGTTTTAATACGTTTGCCGACATATTCTTTGGGTTTGGAATAGTAATCATAAATCAGACAGCCCTTAGATTGGTACGGTGTAACAGGATAGGGCCGAATTTCATCATCCGGAATCCGGATATTATCCAATACGCCCTGAATATTCAGCGGCCGCTTCGGATCATTTCGGTCATAATCGTATAAGCGGTAGGTCACGTCGCCATTCGTTGAATAAGCGACCATGATCACGCTGCCGTCGCCGCTTTCCGCATGAAGTGTTCCAATCGGTGTATGGGTAAAATCTGTCGCTTTACCTTTCACTTTTCGCAACAGCGTATCCCACTCTCCATTTTCCACTTTGCTTTTCAGCTCTTCCATCGACTGCGCTGTATGTCCGATCATGAATTCCACTTCGGCATCGGAATCAGTCAGCGCAAAGCCGCCTTCAATCTTTCCCCGCATCTGATCATGAGCTAAACCATAAGCATCGGTAGGATGCAGATGAACTGATAATTTTCCATCGGCACAGGCAGTCACCAAACGAACCGGCAATGCATCGGCATCGCAGTCAAACAAGTCGCGATGTTGTTGATAGAATTGGGAAAGCGGAATATTCTCACCTTCAACCAGGTTGTCCAAATGACCAGGAATCGCAATGACGTGATAGGCCTCCGCAATATTCTGCAGGTCCGTCTGATAATGGAATTTTTCCCGAATCTTCTGTCCTCCCCAAATTCTTTCTTCGTAAATGGGCTGGATGCGATAAAACTTATCCATACTCTCACTGCTCCTTTCAACAGTTTATATAGTAAGGCCGCGGCACCTTTACTCTTTTATTTCATGGTCTGTCACTCAAGATAAGGAATGGCTTCCAGCAAATCATTGATCATGGCATCTGCCTCATGCTGATCCATGCCAAACCGATCATCCCGCAAAGCTAACGTTTTCATACCCGCATTGATGCCTGCGCGAATGCCGTAAAACGAATCCTCGATCACTAAACATCGGTCCTTTGAAACATTCAGCAGTTCGGCAAGCCGATTGTATATCTCCGGGTTGGGTTTTGATTCCGCAACCATTTCACCGCTCAGAACGGCATCGAAATATCTCGCAAAACCGGTCTGGCTGAGCATTTTTTCTATTTTATTTCGCTTGCTGCTGGAAGCCAGTCCCACTAGATAACCCTTTTCTTTCAGGAAAACAAGCAGCTGTTCTGCATGTTTCATTTTGATATCTGCATAGGGAATACTTTTTCCATTCAAATAATTCAGTAATTTCTGGTTTAAATGAATGAAATCGGGTTGATCCGCAATGTTTTCAAATACCCTTTTCCATGTTGCTTCTTCACCGGATGATCCGATAAAACGACTCAGATACAAGGAATCAGGATCATAATTCGTTTTTTCTCTGAAAAAATCCGCAATCATTTTCTGCATATATCCTTCTGAATCAACCAAAACCCCATCCATGTCCAACAAAACAGCTTCCTTTTTCATTTTAATCCCTCTAATTCATAAATTTACATGTTTTTATGAATTTATTGTATTTCTGTTTTTGTACTTTGTCAACCTCTTCCGGGCAATTATTTGTAATCTTTAGTCAATTCTTATTTTCATATCAAAACCATTACATACTTGTATTTTTAACCGTTTCCTTTTTCTTTTAAAATTCTAAAAAATTACATTTGATGAATTTAAGAGAGGGATAACTGACTTTAACGCAAAAAAAAGAGAGAATTTAGAATTTCTCTCTTATGTCTACTTTATACTCAACGTTTAAGAATCAGGCTTCAGCCGCAGTCTGTTCCAGCACCCAACGACGAACATCCTCCATCGAGTCAACAATCGCCCAGGCCTCGTGATCACGGAATTGTTCCAGCGGAGCAGTATCCGGAATCGCGAACACCCGCACCCCAGCGGCATAGCCCGCTTTCACACCGTTGGCTGAATCCTCAATGATAATGCATTCTTCCGGTTTCAGTCCTTCCATCTCCATCATTTTATTGTAGAGATCCGGATGCGGTTTGCGCCGTCCCGCTTCATCCCCGAAAATACCGTTGTCATAACAGCCGGTCAGTCCGGCCTTTTCCAACAGATATAAAGCATATTCACGCGGTGTTGAGGAAACGATCAGACGCTTCACGCCCAGTTCCTTCAAAGTCTTTAAAATCTCGCTGACTCCCGGACGCAGCGGCATTCCGTTAGCTTCGATCCAAGCGTCGCTCATCTGTTTTTTCTCTTTCCACATCGCTTCATACACATCCATCGGCGGAAGCAGGTGCCCGAACCGCTCAAAGTTTTCCTGCTGCGAACCGCCCATCATTTTTGTCATGACTGAGACATCAAAGACATGCCCACGAGCTTCATTCACCTTTTCCCACATCGACAAACTAATCCGTTCACTGTCAATCAGCACTCCATCCATGTCAAACATCACCGCTTTTAACTTTGCCATTCTATCCCTCCATGATTTTGCGAACTGCTTCAGCCGCAGTTCTGACGTCGCTTTCCATGATACCATAATGTGTGACAAAGCGAAACAGGCCGTGATCCTCAGGATTCGTTAAAATTCCTTCTTCGTTCAATTTTTTCAGGAAATCGGCCGGTTGGATTTTATCATTACACAGTTTGAAGAATACCATGTTGATCTGAATCCGTTCTTTTTCAACGTGAATTCCTGGGATTTGTGCCAGCAATTCCCCCAGCAGCTTAGCGTGATTATGATCTTCCTGCAAGCGCTCAGTCATCGTATCCAATGCCGTCAGTCCGGCCGCCGCCAAAATCCCAGCCTGTCTTAATCCGCCGCCTAACAGTTTGCGGTTGCGCCGTGCCCGTTCAATCAAGGCCCGATCCCCGACCAGAACTGAACCGATCGGCGCCGCCAGCCCTTTGGAAAGACAGAAGGTCACAGTATCCGCGCAAGCCGCGATTTCACTTACGGAGCAGCCGCATGCAACGGCCGCATTAAAGATCCGCGCGCCGTCCAAATGCACGCGCAGTCCCAAGGCTTTAGCTGTCTGATAGGTCTGCCTCAGCAAAGGCAGCGGCACAATGCCGCCGTTGGATAAAGCGTTTTCCAGACAGACCAGCCGGGTCTGCGGCTCATGGATATCCTCACTGTGAATCGCGGCGCGGATCGCCTCGGGTTCAATCCAGTCCCGAGGATGATCGACAGGATGAATCATTACCTGGGCAATCTGAGCTGCTCCGCCGACCTCATGGGTAACCAGATGGCTGTGACGGCCCGCGATGATTTCATCTCCCCGCTGCGTTTGACTCATTACCGCTAATAAATTCCCCATCGTACCGCTGCAAACGAACAAGCCCGTTTCCTTCCCCAACAGTTCGGCGGCTTTGCGATGAAGCTCATTGACTGTTGGATCATCTTCATAAACATCGTCTCCGACAACCGCCTCCGCCATTGCTCTGCGCATGGCAAGGTTAGGCTGAGTCACGGTATCGCTGCGTAAATCAATCATTCATTTCCCTCTTTTCTAAGTGAAAGGCTCCTTTCGATTGTCCGAGGAGCCCTTCTTTATGAATCGTTTAAATTTGTGTTTCTTCTTTAATCCTGCTGCCTGATCAGACTACCGGTGCAAACATCGGCAGGCCTTCCAGGAAAGCCAGAACAAAGCCAAGCAAGAACAAGAGCAGCATCACGGTCGTTGTTTTCTTTCCTTTGCGGATCAAAGCGAAACAGCCGAATGCCAGCAGCAGCGGCAGCAGCTTTGGCGCGATTTCATCGAAAATCGACTGGATCGCCAAAGTCTGATGATTGCCCATGTTCAGTGTAATCGTAGTTGTGAAATTGATCATCGTTGCGATCATGCAGCCGACAACCGTCGCTCCCAGCATTTTTGCCGCCATCGAGAAGGTTTCCAGCATTCCGCCTTCCGTCGCGTTTTCCATGAACGACAAGCCCTGTTCGTAACCGATCTGCAAGCCTTTATAGCGAACAAACCAATGTGGAATGTTGTGAATCAAAAGGAACAGAATTGGGCCGAGAATATTGCCCTGCATACAGAAGGAGATGCCAACGCCCAGACCGATCGTTCTGAGCGTACCCCAGAAGATCGAATCACCAATGCCGGAGAGCGGCCCCATCAGCGCAGTCTTGATCGCATTGATGGAAGAAGCGTCGAAATCAGGATTGGACGCTGCTTCTTCTTCCATCGCTACCGCGATGCCCTGAACAAATGTCGTACACTGCGGCGTGATGTTATAGAATACCAAATGCCGCTTCATCGCTTCCTTGAAGCCTTCCGGATCGTCCTTATAGATCCGGCGCAGATGCGGAATCATGGCATAGCCGAAGCCCAGTCCCTGTTGACGTTCATAATTGAAGCAGCCCTGCAGGCAGCAAGAGCGCCAGAAACCGCTCATGAATTCTTTCTTTTCCATTTTTCCTGTTGTCATTGCAGCTTCCCCCTTTACTCGTTAGCCTTTCGCTGAACCATATTGTAATAAACGACGGCGATCACGGCGCCCAAACCGGCAACACCCAGCGAATTCACGCCTAGGAAAGCCGCTAAGATAAAGCCTAAGAAGATAAACGGTGTTGCATCCTTGTCCATAATGTAGTTCATCAATAAAGCGATACCTAAAGCCGGCAGCACACTGGAAGCTTTGGTCAGACCGTTCATCACTACTTCCGGAATGAAGTTGATAATCGTTTCAACCGCACCGGAGCCGAAATACAGAGCTAAGAACATCGGAACGAAGTAAACAATCGCAAATATGACGACGCCCAGCCAGTAATACCGTTCAATCGCTTTGAAATCGCCGCGCTCCGCTGCCGCATCGCATTTTGGATTCCAGACGTTATTGATGATCCGCGGGATAATTCCGCATGGCTGAAACAGCAGCGCAATCGGCATCGACAGCGCAATCGCTGAATCCGGCGTCAGATTGGACATGATCGCAAAGGCAACCGCCAGAATGGTTCCGGCCGAAGAGTTTGGCAGTGAGGTCACGCCGATGCCGACAAACCCCATAAAGATCAGCTGTAAAGTCGCCCCCATGACAAGTCCGGTTTGGACATCGCCGCAGATCAAGCCGACTAAGGTCGCTTCCACGATCGGTGTGTTCAATAAGTTCTGACCCAGAATCCGGCCGTCAAGAATACTCAGGACATGCACCATGGATACCAGGATACACTGGATTAAAAACATAAATTTTTCCCCTTTCCAAGTGTTTTATTTTTTATTTTTTTCAAAGATAGAATGAATCTCAGGTAGTGAAATCTTAGGCTTCGACGGCGCTTCCTGGACGTAAACTGTCCGGCCTTGTTCGGCGATGACGTCCAGGGATTGCAGATCCTCTTCGACTAAGAATACCTGATTGGAAATAGACGTGCGGCCTTCCGCAAATCGGATGCCGCCCAAATCGACTTCCTTGATTTCCGCCACCTTGGCACACAGCTCGGCTGCGTCTTCACAGCTGCCGCAGATCAGCAGAATCTTGCGTTTGGCATTGGCGGCATTGTTGAGATAGTCCGCCGCTTTGGCCGCGGTCAGCACCTCCATTTTGCAGCCTGCCGGCTTACCGACGGTCAAAGACATTTTGAGCATAGCGTTGGTCGCATGCTTGTCGTTGGCGATGACAATGGTGTCCGCGCCGGTCGCATTGATCCAATAAACCGCAACCTGGCCATGGATCAGACGATCATCAATTCTGAGAAGTTTAATCATGAAACATCTCCCTTTCTTTTTTTATTCCTCATTACTATCCAGCTGGTCATTGATGAACAGTAATGTTTGCCGACTGGCTTCGACAGCTTCCCGCAGAATGGCGCTGATATCTCCTTCCATTGGATTCAGCGTAATCTCTAACAGCAGGCCTAAATTCAACCCTGTTAAAATATAGAGATTCGGGAAGGTTTCCAAAAATGGAATGGCGATCTGAGTGGTGCTGCCTACGGGAATATCCGTCATCAAGATCAGCGGATCTTCCGCTGGGAAGCTATCAAGAACCTGCTTCACTCGCTGCGTCATCGTATCTGGTGAGTCCTGAGCCTCCATGCTGATCAAGGTCAGCGAGCTTTCCATTCCGGAAATCACCTGCAGAGCAGAAGCAAAGCCTTCGCAAAGATGACCATGAGTGAGTAAAACAACGTGTTTCATATAAGCTCCTCCTAGTAAGCGCTATCATTTTTGTAAACTTAATATAGCACAATCAAATTATAATGTCTATATATTTATTGTAATTTCTATACTTTTATAATCAATTTGACTATATATTTAAACTGGCATCAGAAAAGCATCGGCAAAACCTCGCTGTAACATTAAGTACACTTTTATTGACAAACTGTTTCTGATGAATTTATAATCAAATTAAAGAAGAAATTGAGGAAAAACACACGAAGCGGCGGCAGTCATATTAAGTGTGCTTTTTGCGTCAAAAAAATATTACCCATCACAAAAAAAGAAGCCCAAAAGGCTTCTTTCAAGAAAGGGAATCGCAGTGAATTAAACTAATTGGCTTTGGTCTTGATGGCTTGGGAAAACCGATAGTTATAAACGGTGATGGCATTAATGCGGCAGTCATCGCATACGCGGCTGGATAAGATCTGAAACGGCATGACAAACAGCATCGGCAAAAGCAGACTGCAGGTATCCACATCGATTGTCATCACACGCTTATCGCTGTTTCCCGGATGACGCGTGATCAGATAGACGCGGTCCGTCAGCTGATGCAGACCTTCATAAATCATCATGACGCGGTCATGCATTTTATCGTCCATGTCCAGTAAGAAAATCGCATTGTCTTTCTTGATTTCATACACTGGTCCATGGAGAAATTCTTCGGTTTCATAGACGTTGGACGGAATTCCGATCGTTTCTTCCATTTTCAACGCGCCTTCGATCGCTGGGCCGAAGCTTGGCCCGATGCCGACGGTCATCGCCCGTTTCATCGACCACAGTTCTTCCTTATTAGCGTCATACCAACCATCGATCTTCTCACGGATGCGCGGCATTTCATGAATGATCGTTTCAATCTCCTTCATGCGTTTTTTATAGCTGTCCTTCGGATAAACGCCCTTTTTCACGCCGGCTTCCAGGGCAAACAGAATGAAATACAGCGTGGATGTCGGAACCCCACGACAGACAAACACGTCATCCCCTGGACCATAAGAACCGTATTCCAAGACCGTATCGCAATAGCGTGTGATCGGACTATTCGGAACCATTGAAATCGCCACGACGTCATTACCGCATTCCTTCGCCTTGATCACAGCTTCAATCGTATTGGTGCTCTTACCGCTCTGCGACATGCAGATAACCAAAGCATTCTCATGGAACTGATAATCATATTTGGCATACGTAACAGAGTTGATCAGATCGACCTTTACGCCCAGATACGTCTGAATTGCATACTTCGAGCAGTTGGCAATGTTGTAGGATGAACCAGAAGCCACCATCACGATCTTCTTATAATCCTTTGCCAGAAACAGATCGACAAGCTTGCCAACCAGTGCTTCTTTGTTTTTGAACATTGCTTCAGCCGTCGCCGGTGTTTCCAGCACGCAGTCGTACATCCATTTTTTCATTCTCATGTCCTCCTTGAGATTTTCCAACGCAAACATTGTGACCAGCAAGTTTCGTGAGGAATAAGTGTGCCTGCATATTTATATATACATTTACAAAATCATTATATACTTTTTCTATCAAATCTCAAGAGGATATTTTACAAATTGCGTTTTTTTCAGCGCTCTGCCAGAAAACCGGTTCTGAAGGTATAGGCGTACTGACTGCTGATATAGAACGTTTTGATATACTCATACGGCTGGTGCTGCTGATCATACGTAATGTGTTCATTTAAAAGCAGCGCGGTGTTGCCGACCCCCAGCAGTTTTTTCTGCGCTTCGTTAGGCAGATGCGCCGACATTTTATGCAGCGCCCCGCCGCGGTAAACACCAACGGAATGAAGATACTCTGTCAATGAGCCTTCCAAAGCCCGGACATTGATCGCCGGTACGACTTTGGCAGAAATATAGGTATAGCTCAAAGCAATCGGCTCTCCATCCCCGGTCCTAAGACGCACAAAATAATGAATCAGTTCATCTTCACTCAGCTCCAGATATTCCGCAACCTCAGGAACATCCGAGGCTTTATAAACCTTGTATTCGATCAGCTGTGAACCCGCCTTCATTCCGACCGAAGCCATATCATCCGTAAAGCTGCCGCCCTGAGAGATGCTTTTGGTCACCATCCGCGGCAGCACAAACGACCCCTTTCCGGCCGTTCGTTCAATATAGCCCTCCTGCGCGAGATTAATCAGCGCCTTATTGACGGTCAGCCGTCCGATCTCAAATTTCTCACTCAGCTGCTTTTCCGTTTCAATCTGATCCCCCGGCTTCAAGTCGCCTGACTGAATCCGATCAATAATGTAATTTTCAATGATTTTATACTTCGGCATTTCTTTCATCTTGTCCTCCGTTTTCCACAGTCTTTCCGCTGCGGCCTGCCTAAATGAAAATTCTCCTGAACCTTGCTTTCAGATTTGTTTTCATTTGAATTGTTTATACATTCTAACTATATCATAACTTACTGCTGAAAACCAGCGGCTAAAGAAAACAGTCTGGCAAAGCGATTGTCCTATATATTTTATTAGCATTTTCCTATGTTTTACATTTCTTTTTCGCTATAATATAGAAATAAGGGGGAATCTTCCATGATGATCAAAGAAACCTTTGAGATTTACTGTGCGGTGATTGGGAAACGCTGCCGTCCAGGTCAGCTTCAACGTTTTCTGTCCCGTGTTCAGGCTCAGACTCAGACCCAAAATCAGCCTTATGATTGTGTTGAGATGAAAGAAAAAGGTGTTCTGTCTCGCTGCCTTTTCCTGAACGATCCGCTAAAAAAAGATTGCATTCTGATGGCGTTTTATGACACGCCGATGACCTGCCTTGTTCCGCATCATCCTTACTACCCCTACAACGGCATGAAAAACCGGAAAACTGAACAACTGAATTTGCTGCTACAGTTGGCTGTCACTCTTTTCTGCGTACTGGCGTTGATAATTCTAACCTTTCAAAAAGCAGCATGGGAAAAGCAGGGATACGGCATCCTGTTCTGGCTTCTGCTGCTGTTGCTTGCGGCAGTGGCTTCGTTTATTAGCCGCGGCTTTGCCAACCGGAATAATTACAGCTGGGATGCTGCTTTAACCGTTCTGGATGAAATTTCCCATCGGCATCCGGAATGCGGTGTCATGCTTTTAGATCATGGTGTCGATCAGGCCAGCCTCGCCTTGCTTCTAAAGCATTACCCAGCTTTAATCAACAAAGAAATCATACTGATTGAACCGTTGGGCAGCGGAGATACGGTGCAGTTTCACGCTGCTTCCCATTGGAAACAACGAGTCCAGTCACTCCCGCAATTTCCAGGCTGGAATTTGAATCTGAACAAGTTGTCCGAAGTCAATTCAATCCATCAGAGATTTAAAAACATGCTTTGTGTCGGAAGCGGAAAGATCGACAGTGACGGTGATCTGACCGTTGTCGGCTGCCGGACATCCCAAGATCGGAAAGTTGATTTTAACCGGTTAATCTGGCTGACTGACGCCCTCTGCAGTCTATTGGAAGTCCGCTGATTTCCATCCATTCTATTCAAAAATCTTTGATGCATTGTTCAACGTCAGCGCTAATCCGCTGCCCCTTGACTCCAAGCCGTCTGCGAGAATCTGTTTTCCAAACAAAAAACCTGCAGCTATTGAAGCGGCAGGCTCACAATACCGTGAAAGACTGATAAACCGTTATTCGTCTTCGCGGTTTTTTTCTTCTTCATAATTCAGTTTGTGCCCATACAGACAAGCAGCAAAAATAACTAAGGCAATTCCACCGCCAATCAGCCAGTTTCCATCCCTCAGCCAGCCGGAACTGAAAGCCATCGCCCAGAAGGCGCTGAAGGCTGCCGAAACCAAGAAATAACCCAGCCGAAAGCGGAACAAAACTTTAATCAGCAGAATCAGGGCGATTCCCCCAGCCAGACACAAGAGGAGGGATACGCCGTTGTCCTTCAAGGTAAAACCAAGCAGAAAAGCAAAAAACAGGCTTTCGATATTCACAATTTTCAGCTCTTTATAACCATCAAAAAGACTTTTATTGCGCATCTCTTATTCCTCCAACTTTTTTCTCTACCGTAATTATACACAAACTGATTCAAGTTGCAACGACGAAGCGGATGAGAAACCGATGAAACAATCTGCCCATCCATTGGAAACACATCTTCCCAGTTCAGCATCATCAGAACATTATTTACCGCTAAAGCATCAGCGTTTTCGCTGATCTCCTTTAGCCTTGACGAAAGCTTCAAGGATGAGAAAAACCGGGATCGAAGGCAGCCTTCATTCCCGGCTTATTGAACCTAAGTTCTCCGTTAAACAGAATTACGGATGACCCTCATAAAGAATCACCTGTCCTGAATTGAGGCTGTCCGGCACGTTGATCAGCCGTTGATTCGTGGATCCGCGAAATACCAGATTCAGCGATTTCTCAGCGATGACAAAGGGTCCGTCGATCAGCACGTCAATCTGTTTCAAAAAAGCCATCTGATCCGGATCTCGCTTTTCCAACAAGGTTTCCCATTGATATCCCGTATAACACCAGACATTCATGCCCAGCTTGTGGATCTCCTCAGCCAGCAGCGCACAGACCGTCGCCTGCATCATCGGTTCTCCGCCGGAAAACGTGACGCCGTCCAGATAGAAATGCGCTTTCAGCTGATCGGCAATCGTTTCCGCAAGAATCAGCGTTCCGCCGTCAAAGGCATGAGTCTGAGGATTATGGCATCCCGGACAGCCGTGCGGACATCCCTGCGTCCAGACAACAGCCCGTAAACCCTCGCCGTCGACAATGCTGTCAAACTGCACCGGGGCTGAACACCGCAGCTCAGCCATGTTTAACACGGTCGCGGACTTCTGCCCGTTTGGCATCATTAAAGCGGTCCAGCGTACCGACCAAATAACCGGTAATCCGGCGGATGCGCTCAAATGGAATCTCATCCTCGGTTCTTCCGCAGCATGGGCATTCATCATTGATAATCCCGTTAAAGCCGCAGACCGGATCGCGGTCGATCGGATGGTTGATCGCACCGTAGCCGATTCCCAATTCCTTCATCATTCGCACGACCTTTTCAAAAGCCGCCAGATTGGCGGACGGATCGCCGTCCATTTCAACGTAGGAAATATGTCCGCCGTTGGTCAGGGCATGATAGGGCGCCTCAACCGACAGTTTATGATAGAAATCCGTTGGATAGTAAACCGGAACATGGAAAGAATTGGTGTAGTATTCCTTATCGGTTACCCCTTCAATCTTACCGTATTCCTCCTGATCCATCTTGATAAAACGGCCTGAGAGACCTTCAGCCGGCGTTGCGATCAGCGAGAAATTCAGACCGTATTGCTTTGTGTAGCTGTCGCAGCGTTCCCGCATCCGCTTGATGATCGTCAGTCCCAGCTGCTGAGCTTCTTCACTTTCACCATGATGTGCACCGACTAACGCTTTCAGACATTCAGCCAGTCCGATGAAACCGATCGTCAGCGTACCATGCTTGAGTACCGATTCCAGCGTATCCTCGATATCCAGCTGATCAGAATTCAGCCAGTTGCCTTGTGCCATCAAAAACGGGAAGTTCTTGACCCGGCGCGCGCACTGAACACGATAACGCTCCAGCAGCTGATCTTTAACCAGATCCATCTTGTCATCCAGTTCTTGATAAAAGCCTTCCAAATCGCACTGCCCCTGTAAAATCTCGCTGTGCTTTAAGCCCAGGCGCGGCAGATTGATCGAGGTGAAGCTGAGGTTGCCGCGGCCGACAACCACTTCATTTTCCGGATCAATCTCGTTGCCGATGACGCGTGTCCGGCAGCCCATATAGGCAATTTCCGTTTCCGGACGGCCTTCTTGATAATACTGCTTGTTAAACGGCGCGTCGATGAAGGCAAAGTTCGGGAACATCCGCTTGGCGGAAACCCGGCAGGACAGCTGAAATAAGTCGTAATTCGGCTCGCCTGGATTGTAGTTGACGCCTTCTTTGATCTTGAAGATCAGAATTGGAAAAATCGGTGTTTCATGATTACCCAAGCCGCTTTCCATCGCCAGCAGCAGCTGACGGGAGACCATTCTTCCGGCTTCGCTTGTATCCGTGCCGAAGTTGATCGAGCTGAACGGTACCTGCGCGCCCGCTCGGGAATGCATCGTGTTCAGGTTATGAATTAAGCCTTCCATAGCCTGATACGCCGCCCGCTCGGTTTTCGCCAGCGCTTTCTCATAGACCAGAGCCAGCTGATCGGCCGCCATGGCAATCGCCTTCAGATCCGTCAGTTCGTCAATCTGGGCTAAAGCCGCATTGAAGGCAGCTTCATCCAGCGCCTGCGTATAATCTACATAGTCGGTCAGAGACTGACGATAGTTTTTCTTAAAGGTATGCATGATGCCCGGAGCCAGATAATAATCAAACAGCGGAATGGACTGGCCGCCATGCTGATCATTTTGATTGGACTGAATCGCAATCGCCGCCAGCGCTGCATACGAGGCGATATCCTTTGGCTCGCGCAGAAAGCCATGGCCGGTGTTAAAGCCGCCATGAAACAGCTTATCCAAAGGAATCTGCAGACACGTCGTCGTTCCCATTGGGTAGAAATCCATGTCATGAATATGGATATCACCATTTTCATGAGCGGAGGCTACTTTGGAATCCAGACAATAAGAAGTCGTATACGCTTTGGTCAGCGTGCTGCCGTACTGCAGCATCATCCCCATCGCGCTGTCGCCGTTAATGTTGGCATTTTCACGTTTTTCGTTAACTTCCTTGGAATCCTTAATCCCGAAGTTTTCCAAAGTCTTCATTAACCGATGCTGCCGGGAAGAAAAACAGTCGCGAGCTAGAGCCCGTTTCTGACGGTAATTTTTAAACGCTTTATATTCCTCGATAAAGCCTTCTTCCACAAAAGCTTCCTCAACCTGATCCTGAATCTTCTCAATTTCGATCCGCGCCATGCCTGAGGCTGCGATCTGATTCAAAGCCCGGTTCAGGACTTTCTTAACATTTTCTTCACTGCTGTGCGTACCGACATTGTTAAATCCCTTTTCGATGGCATTCTGTATCTTTTCGGTGTGAAAACGAACCGTGCGGCCGTCGCGTTTCATGACTTCAATTTCCATAATTACACTCCTTTTCATCATCAGCGGGAAGAAAAACAAGGCTGGCGAAGACGCTGTGGTCCAGGCACACCTTGTTTTATCCCATTCCCTGTTTCATTCCAACTTTACTTTTTCACTTCGAGTTTCTTTCGCTTTGTAAACTTTCCCGAATGGTTCTCATTATACCCTATTTTTTCCAAACATCAAAGCCGGATGCTTCTGGAAAATTCAACAAAATTATCCGCTTCGGCTTTTGTTTTTTTCCGAAAGTTTTATCCCGCCGTTCTGCCCCGAAACCGACTAATAGCTGTCGGTATATTTAAAGGTAAACTGATCCTGATCCTGAATCGGTGTTTCATCGACCGCCGGACAGAAACCCGCGGCTTTGCAGGCTTCGTTGTTTTCGGATTCGTACAGCCACCACGGTCCAGTTGCCATCTCGCCCTGTTTTACATCCAGCAGCCCGGTTAACAGCCGTCCATAAGTGCTGCTTTCCATTTCCGCTTTCAATTCTGAAGCGTCATCCAGCATTTGCCCCAGAGTTTCAGCCTGGGTTTTAATCGTCCCGGAGAACAGCTCCGTTCCGTCAATTTCATTCACAACGGTCACGCGAATCGTCTTCGCGCCTTCCACCGTCTTCGGTTTCAGTGCATTAAAGCCCAGAATACACAGCAGTATAGCGGCCAGTGTCGCAGCCGCCGCAATCCATTTCTTTTTCATCGTTTATTTCCTCTCCAATTTTTCCAGCCGGTCAATCAGCGGATCCAACAGAAACAGCGCTTCCAGCGCGCTCAGCAGACCTTGAACGAGCGACGTTTTTAAACCCATGACAATATAAATCAGCGTGACTTTGGGTGAAAACACAATAAACGGCAGATCGAGCAGCTGGCCGGTCGCAAATGAACAGAAACCGACCAAAACTACCGCCGCCCACCGATGCTGCAGCAGCTTCGCTTTCAGACTGCCAAACACCACAGCATAGACAGGATAGATCAGACAGTAAGCGAACGTCCAGATTGAAACGCCCTGCACCAGCATGTTGACCAGCGTAAAGACCAGCGCGGCATAGAAAACCTCACGCCGATCAAAGGTCAGAGCCAGCACCGCGATCGTCAGGGTGATCGCTTCCAGATACAGCACCTGAGAAAACATCGTAAAGACGACAGCCATCATCGCCGCCATCATTGCGATCCGCGCAATCTGCTTAACCGACATTGTAGCTGCGGGAAACAAAGGGAATCTCCGCTACGCCTTCCAGCCGATTCTCTTTCAACGCCATCTGAAAGAACACATTGGACAAAAGATTCCAGAAATCTAACAGAATCGGCGGAACCGGTTTTTCTTCCCGATCGATCGCGTATGCGATCCGCAATACCGCTTTGCATCGGCTGCGCAGTCCGTGCAGTGCGCAGGCCCCCGCACAGCCTGTCGGCAGCACAAACTGTTTCAGCTCGCCGTTTTCCTGCGTCAGTTTGACATACAGCTGATCCAGCCAACGGAAATCTTCCGGCCGAATGGCCAGTTTTCCCCGAATGGATCCATTCGCGTGATAGACCAGCTCACACAGCTTCAGCAATTCAGGCTGATGCTTCACACAATGCACAGCTTGTCCGATCAGCGACGCCAATTCGTCCGTGGCGATCTCATAATCACATTGCCGTGATGTTTCTTTCAGAAACGAATAAGCACAGCAGCGTTGATCCATTTCCATCCCCCTTTCCTAATAAAAAACTCATTCCTGAATTCAGAATGAGTGAGTTTGACTATTCCATGATTAAAACGAAGCCAATCACAGCCTAGCCTTTAATCCTTCACCCAGAAGACAAGACTTATTCATTTCGGCCGGTCTACCGACTTCACATCATCCGCCCTTCCGCCTTCCCATATCTTCATACAGTGGCTGTTGGAAGTTTGTCCGCTTCACGGTTGCTGGGGCAGTCAGAGAAATTCACTCTGTTCCCGATTAAGCAGTTTCCTGCACCTGAAATGCGTATTCATTATATCATGCCGTCGGGTAAAATAAAGTCTTTTTGCTTTAAAGATAAGCCTTCTGTCACAAAAAGGCTGTTTTAAAAGCCATCCTCTTACGCCTTTTTGAATTATTCATAAATCAGCTCTTTTCTTGGTAGAAAATTATAGGGAAGAAGATTCTGTAACGGCAGGAAACTATTATTTTCAAGCAGAACAAGACGTGATGAGGTTGCAGGATATCGGCCAGGCTGACTTATGGAAAGCAAAGAGGAAAAATGCAGCTTTAACCTGATCCGGATCCCCAGCTGATCCTGTCCTATCGCACTGTTTCTGGCAAATAAAAACTACTCTAAAAACGCAATAAGATCCGGATATCCGGATCTTCTATTTTTTTATACGGATTGACTGAATCAGTTCTTGTCTGATTTCTTCGGCGGTTGGACTCTTCGCCGATTTCCCTAAAATATAAGCGAAACTATCACGCCATTCCTGATCGTTGTACGCTGCCGCGTCCAAGTTAAGCAAAACTCTTCGCAAAGGAATGAAATAACCCTGCGTATGAAGATCGGAGAGATAGGGACATCCGCATTGATCAGCCAGAAATTCAAGTAAACTTTGTTTCGGCATTGTTTCTGTCCTCCTTTTTGTCAACTAAATCA
>NZ_HE998567.1:1379648-1474966 GCF_000327285.1 Holdemania massiliensis AP2
TACTTTTTTAGATGACGAGCCGAAAACTAAGCTTGCCGCTTGCACCACCGCAAAAAGGTTTCGTGCGAAACGCCAAGCTGCGAGGCCGCCTGCCGTGATGAAATCTCTTGATTTTTCCACTGCTGACGTAGTTCATTGAATTGATCGGGAACCGGAATCTTCGGTCTTCCGAATTGAACACCTTTGCGTTTTGCGGCTTGAATTCCCTCTTTTTGCCGCTGCCGGATATTTTCACGTTCAGTCTGCGCGACATAGCTTAACAGCTGCAGCACCAGATCGGCAATCAAAGTGCCGGTGAGGTCTTTTCCTTCCCGCGTATCCAAAAGCGCCATGTCCAAAACCACAATGTCAATGCCTTTTTCTTTCGTCAGATGCCGCCACTGCTGAATAATTTCTTCATAGTTGCGGCCCAGGCGGTCAATGCTTTTAATTACAAGCAGATCGCCCTTTTTCATTTTGCGGATCAGCCGCCGGTAACGTGGGCGGTTAAAGTCTTTTCCACTTTGTTTCTCGATGACGATGTTCTTTTCAGGGACCGGGAATTCCAACATCGCAATCATCTGTCGATCTTCGTTTTGATCCTTCGTCGATACTCGTACGTAGCCATAGATTTGGCAAGTCATGATCTTTCCTCCTTTTTCCATTCTATATAAAACCCTATACAAAACGCAATTATACGCTAAAGGTAAAAATTTCCAGCACTTTTAGTAAAAATAAAAAACACAGATTTCTCTGTGTTTTCAATGAATGTAATAATTAATGGAGTAATTACTCGCCAGATATCGCCAAATTTTCTACATACAGCGAGCTGCAGCGCACACCGTTTAAATCCTGCCGGCCGTCATTGCCCACAGCCACGATCGAATTCATCATTTCCAAATAATTGGCAGCGATCGTAATTAAGTGAATCGGATAGGCAATTTGACCTTTTTCAATTTTAAACCCGCTGGCCTGCAATGAGAAATCTGTCGTCAGCGGATTCAATCCTGCATGCAGTCCCTGCAGATCAGTGATCAGCACGCCTTCCTCGATCTGAGCCATCATGGCGTCCAGGGATTGATCTCCCGGCTCGACAAGCAAATTCGTCGGTGAAATCTGAACCGGACTGCTGCAGCCATTTTTAAATCCATTGCCAGTCGAGGCTCGGTTCGCTTTCAGCGCACTTTTCCGATCATAAAGCGCTTCTTTAAACACGCCCTTTTCAACCAAGACTGTGCGTTGGGTCGGGACGCCTTCATCATCAAAGTCACAGCTGACAAAACCATCAGGAAGCTGCGGATCATCGACAATCGTGATCAACGGACTCATAACCGCCTGTCCCTGACGATCCTTCAATACCGAAAGGTCTTTCTGAATCTGTTCCGAACTGAACATCGACCACAGAGAACCCAGCAGATCTGTGGCGACATCATAACGCAGGATCGCCGGATAACGGCCGGAAGGAATCCGTACGGCAGAGAGCTTGGACACCGCCTCCTGTACCGCTTCTTCGACCAGCTCATCCGCATCCTGGGATGTCAGATCCTTGATGGAACGCCAGCTGAACCCATTTGTTTGTTCCTTGCCGTCCGACGCAATGACGCTCAGCGTGATCAGACCTAAAGTAGAACTGCGGGTTCCCTGTAATCCCTGGGTGTTGGCCAGAGTCGTCAGGGAAGCGACCTCTTGATAGCCGCAGGCAGATACCCGCTGAATTCGGGAATCTTTTTTCAAGGCGGCTGCTTCAATCTTTTTCATGAATTCAATTTTTTCCGATGCCGTATGCTTGGCCAGCGTCTTATCGCTGCGATCATCCGTCATCGGTGTCTGGCCCGGTGTAAACAGAACGGTATCCTCGGTTTCCAAAGCATCCGCCAGTTCACGACATTGTACTGCCAAGGCCTGCAGTGAAGCCTCGTCTGTTTTTTCGCTGTAAACACTGGCGCAGCGCCCCTTCCGGGTTCCCCGCAGCGAAAGTCCGCTTGAATCCGAGACGACAAACTGCCGTGACTGCTGATCAAGGATATCAAAGCGCAGTGTCTGAGTTTGACTTTGATAGACCTCAGCCTCTTCCAGGCCCTCTTCCCGGGCAAATTTCAAAAGTGTTTCTGCGATCATTTCAGTTTTCCTCCTTTGCCGCCGACGGTCATTGAACGGACACGGATTGTCGGCTGTCCCACATCGGTGGGAATGGAACCGCTCTTGGATCCGCACATCCCCTGTTCCCGTGAACCGTTATCTGCGATTTTATCAATTTTAAACAGGATTTCAGCTCCGTTGCCGATCAGTGTCGCACCTCTTACTGGTTCGGCAATCTGACCGCCGCGAATCATGTAGGCTTCCAGTACCGCAAAGTTGAAATCACCGGTAACCGGATTGACTGAACCGCCGCCTAAACGCTTCGCATACAGGCCCAGCGGGGTATCCGCAATGATTTCTTCCATCGTCGAGGTTCCATTTAACAAAAATGTGTTAGTCATCCGGGAAGTCGGCTCAAACGTGTAGTCCTGACGGCGCGAAGAACCGGTCGCTTCCATCCCCATCCGCCGAGCGTTCAGCGGATCGATTAGATAGCCCTTGAGGATCCCGTTTTCGATCAGCAGGTTCCGTCGGCATGGGTAACCCTCATCATCGATGTTATTGCTGCCCCAGGCGTGCGGAATCGTTCCGTCATCGACGGCGTTGACCAGCTCACTGGCGACTTTCTGCCCCAACTTACCGCAGAAGACTGAATTGCCGTAGGCGACACTGGTGGCTTCCAGCGAATGTCCGCAGGCTTCATGGAAGATGACGCCGCCGAAGCCATTGTCAATGACCACGGTCATTTCTCCGCTTGGACATTCATCGGCGTTCAGCATCACCTTGGCTGTGCGGGCAGCATCCTGAGCCATGGCTTCGATGTCGATTTGATCATAGAATTCATATCCGGCATGAGCGCCCGGCGCTTTCGCGGAGTTCTGCATCCGATCTCCCTCGACGGCTACCGCCTGCATGCGCATCCGTGTCCGCTGACGGTTGTCACGGACAAACTTACCTTCACTGGACGCGATGATGACGGTTTGATCTTCATCGGCAAGATTAACCATGGCTTTTTTAATCACAGGATCATAGCTTAAAAGGGCATCGTTGGCGCGCTGCATTAACTGGCGGCGCTGCTTTAGGGTCACGCTTTGAACCGGGATTTCCGGTGCATGCTGATCTGCGATTTCCTGCGGCTGAAGAAGCCGGCACTCCGCCTGCCGTTTGCGGCCGATGGACTCGGCCAGCTGATCGATCACCGCCATGATTTTTTCATCGTCCTGTTCGTTGGTATAGCCATAGACTGTGCGTAATCCGTCAAAAATCCGGATTGACAAACCCCAGCGTTCACCGCTGTTAGCCGCTTCAATTTTGCCGTTGAGCATGGAAACACTGCACGTCCATTTTTCCTCTTCAAACAATTCTGCGAAATCTCCGCCCCGAGCCAAAGCCCGATCGAGATATCGCTGTGCTTTTACCGTATCTAAAAACATAGTTTTCCCTTTCTTTTTCTGTTTTTCAGCAATTATTCACACAGGATAACTTGTTTTTCTGTGTGAACCTTGTTATTATGGGACTTGTAGTTTTTCAAAAGGAGTGATTTCATTGGAAAAACCCATTGGATCCCGTAAAAATTTCGCCGATTCCGAAGAAACGCTGGTCAGCGAATTCATGGAACTGGTTCAGGATATTCTGCATATTGACGACGTTCAGGAGCTGCGCGATTATGTTCAGCATTGCAAGACCACCCGTCTGCAGCATTGCGTTAACGTCGCTTATTATACCTTTTTAATCAGCCGCCGCTTGGAGCTGAATGTCCGCAGCGCTACGCGCGGGGCACTGCTTCACGACTTTTACCTGTATGACTGGAAAAACAACGAACAGCCGATCGAAGGCCGTCACAGCGTGGTTCATCCGCAGGTTGCCCTGGCCATGGCCAAACAGTATACGCAGGTCGATTCCATTATGGAAGACTGCATCCTCAATCACATGTGGCCGATGTCCCGGCAGCGTCCGCAGACGAAGGAAGGCTGGGTTGTCCAGGGCGTAGACAAGCTGTGCGCCGCGATGGAAATGGGAACCCAGTCCGTTCGCCGCGTCAGCCCGGTAAAGCTGAAGGCCCTGATGGTTTCCGCCATCGCTGCCCGTTATTAATTTCTGCCCTTTTTCTGTCAGGTTTAAAACATACATTCAGCACACCCTTGCGGTGTGTTTTTTTATGCCTTTGCAATCCGGTGGCTCTGTTTTCTTTTTAACAAGCAAAGGCTTACCACTGCGGCAAGCCTTTCCTGTTTGGGATTATGCTTGGTAGACAATCTTGCCGTCGATGATCGTGCAGAGATTTCTGGCTTCGGTATCCACTGCCGGCATGCCGTCAAAAATCAGCACATCGCCGTCTTTGCCGGCTTCCAGAGAGCCAATGCGATCGTCGCAGCCGATGATTTTGGCCGCGTTGATCGTAATCATATGCAAAGCCCGGATTTCATCCAGACCAGTGCGGACGGCCTCGCCAGCCTGGGTTATGATCATGTATGGAACAAAGCATGGGCCATCGGTCATGATGGCGCAGCAGACTCCGCGCCGATCCAGCTCCGCCAGACAGTCGATATCCACCTTGCAGCCTTCCCCGCCAAATAACGGAGCCCCTAACGGCCCGTAAATCACACCGCGGACATGCTTGCTGGAAGCAAGCTCGTCATAGAAATCACTGGAACCTAACGCATGATCCAGCGTCACATCAAAATCAAACTCCTCGGCCAGCTGCAAGAGCGACATCATATCATGCTGATAACAATGAACTTTGAGCGGAATTTTCTTCTCCAGCACCAACAGACCGTTTTCCAGCCCCTGATCGAACTTCGGCATTTTTTCCGGATCCGTTTGACCCTGAGCTTTTTTAGCCTGATAGTCTTTCACCTTTAGAAAGTAATCACGAAATAAATCCGCAACCCCTAAGCGCGACATCGGCATCGCTGTCCGCGGTCCGTAAACACCTTTGGGATTGACGCCCATTGCGGCTTTTAAAGCGATGGGATTGCGCAGTGTTCGGCTGGCCAGCGACGTTCCGGCGGATTTCACGGCACAGGCTAATCCGCAGATCACGTTGCCGCTGCCGGGGGTAATCGCGCTGGTTGTGATTCCGGCCTTCGCTGATTCCATAAATGAACGATCCAGCGGATTAATGCCGTCGTAAGCCTGAATTTCAGGTGTCTGCGGCTTGGTCAGCTCATTGAGATCCTGAGCGCCGGTGTCCGTATCAAAACCGCCGATATGGGAGTGGGCATCGACAATTCCCGGCATGACAATCCGGCCGGACGCGTCGATGACCTGAGCGGCTTCGGCTTCAATCGCCGCGGCGACTTTTACAATTTTGCCGTCATCGCCGATCAGCACATCAGCCTGTTCCAAAACACCCTGCGGCCCCATCGTCAGCACTTTCCCGTTTTTTATAAGAAGCATTTCATCGCATCTCCTTTCCGATACAAAATTTCACCGTTGGCGATCGTCATTTCGACTGCGCCCTTGTAGCTGGTGATCGGATTGGCACTCCACAGGACAAGATCGGCACGCTTGCCTTCTTCCAGCGAACCTGTCAGGTTTTCAATTCCCAACAGTTTGGCGGCATTGTAGGTCAGCATTGTCAGCACCGCCTCATCATCGTGGATCACTTTCTGCATTTCCAAAGCCGACCACAACAAATCCTCACGGCCGCCGAAACCATTGTCAGCGGCGCTGAAAGCCACCGTCGCTCCCTGTCGGGCCAGCTCGGCAATTCCGGCATAATCGGTATTGCGCGTATATTTATTAAACCCATTGGCCGGATTGGCGACGATCAGACCGCAGTGCTTCTCTGCCAGTTCGGACAACGTACCATCGACGCCAAACCCGCCGCAGAAAACCAAGTCCAGGTCATACTCAGCGGTTGCCCGCAAAACCGAACGAATCTCCGTCGGCGTATTGCAGCTGACAAACAACGGCATCCGCTTGTCAACGACCTGTTTTAAAGCTGCCAGTTTTTCATCTCGTTCTGTCTTTTCATCTTCTGGATTATAATTTTTGGCTGCCTCCAGCTTTTCCTTGAACATCGCAAAAATGCCCATTTTGGTCATTGGCGCCAGATTGCGGGATCCATACGCCTCTTTCACCGCTTCGGTTACCGAAGCTTTCATGCCTGTCTTTTCCTTGATCAGCATCTTCATCGGATTGACGCCATGAACGTCAAAAGCCGCCATCTGTCCGCCGAACACATTGTTGTTGGCCGGAGCGACGCCCACCGCCGTAATGCCGAAAGCATAGATCTGCTGCCGGGTAATGCCTCGGCCGTTAAAGGCATACTTGACATCCAGCTGCGGCGTGAAGACGTCGGAGCGTTCATCATTGTCATTGGCATTGCCGCGGATTTCCCGGCCTGGGCCTAAAATTCCCCAGTCGCTCAGCGGATCAATAAAGCCTGGAAACACCTGCATCCCTGCCGCATCGATCACCTCGGCTCCGCTGGCCTTTAGATGCTCACCGATTTGAACGATCTTGCCGTCTTCGATCAACAGATCCGTGTTTTTTACCTGTCCCCGGCCGTTATGGACACAGCCGTTTTTGATTAAAATCATCGAATTCATCATCCTTTCCCTGATGTTCATTATACTCATTTAACGCAGAGTCTTCCAGCGATTTCCGACAGAGAATGCACAAAGTCATCAAAACGAGAGAGTTGAGTCATTTTCAAGAAAAATACAAACTAAAAAAGGCTGATCCTGCGGCCAATGGATCAGACCCTTTTTTGATTTTCTGATGTCTGATGAAACAGGGCCAGGCTTCACCCTTAAGCATGGAGGCAGATCATCCCCGACAGCGGCGGTTTTCCACAATTCCCCATAACATCAAACCGATCGCAATCAATTCGATGAGAATGAATAATCCATGCGGCAGCTCCTCAACAAGACCATTCAGCATCAAAGCGAAAGCATTAAGGAATAATCCCAGCGTTAACGGCCAGGCTTGTTTTTGACGGCGGCACATAATCTCAGGCCTCCTTCTAAATCCGACGGCTGTAGTAGGTTTTACAGCCGATCATGACGACTAACAGCACCACCAGCACCGCTAACAGAGTAAAGAATACCGTGGAATTAAACATTCCGCTTAATAACAGCGCAAAATATTCCAATCCCATCATGATCATCAAGGTCGAAGCACTGGTCTTCATGCCGATCAAGGCCTGACGTTCGTCCTTTTCTTGAATTTTGCTTCGCTTCAGCTGTTCAGGATTTTTCAGCAGCTTCATTTTTTTATAGACGTCAAATGCACCAATGATGACTAAGCCTGTTCCTGTTCCCATATAAACTCCCTTTAAAAAAGAAGCAAATTCCAGTTCACCCGAAGGCTTCCACAGACTGGCGATCACAATCACGATGATCCCCAACATGACCCCCAGAATCGAAAGATTTCGGCGATTTTTTATCGTTTTCGTATACTCTGCATCGCTGAGCAGAGCCTGACTTAATGCTTTTGCCAACATTTCATTCATCCTCCTCAAATAAGAAAATATCCTCGATCATCAAGCCGAAATACCGGGCAATCTTGTGCGCCAAGGTCAGCGAAGCATTGTACTTCCCATTTTCCAGCGAGATGATGGTCTGACGGGTGACCTCGACCGCATCGGCCAGTTCACTTTGCGATAAGCGGCGCTGTTTGCGCAGCTCCTGAATTCGATTTTTCAATTTATCACGCTCCATAGTATAGCTAGCTTTACATTTATAGTATAGTCAGCTTTACACATTTTGTCAAGCGAACTTTACACTTTTTCTGCAACTGACTTTATGACCTTCCTTTTTGAGGATTAATCGTTGACATGCTTCCCTCAGCTCGCTGCAGTCTGCCGAAAAAACCAAACGCTGTCAAAGTCGGCGGATGCTTCTTCCGACTTTCTTTCGTCATGAAGAAGAGAACAGATATTGCCTTGATCGGCATTATAAAAAGGGCATTTCTGCCCTTTATCAGACTATTCCGGTTTTGAGGAATCTTCTTTTTTCTGCGTGTTCTCTTCCAAATGATTCAGCCGCCAGACCAGCGCACTGCCCAGAATCAGTCCGGCCAAGATCAGAAAGAACTTCCACAGAATAAACGGATTGGATCGGTCATGAATCATATAATCATCATACAAGGCGACATTAAAGCCCATATCCAGATAATTCACAAACAGCAGGATCAGAAATAAGACAACGATCGCGGATCCCAGCCAGCGTGTGACTGTTATTTTTTTCATAGGTTTACCGTTAGTCTTACATCTGTTTCAAAATGACAGACAGCTTCGGCATCAGCTGCTGCTTGCGGGAAATGATGTCATGATCATATCCTGAATGATCATCAAACTTCGTGTCGATGATTTCATTCATCACATAAGAGAGCGGTCCGCTGTAAACGAACATGGTTCCCTCCGCCATGATATGCGAGAACATCATGACCATCAGATCAAACTGCTTGGTTGTCTGTTCCTTTTCCAACTGCTCGCGGAAAGCCGGCAGGATTGCCTGAATGTCTTCAATATTTTTATAGTTGGTCTGCCCGATCGCTATCTTGTATTTTCCCATATCATAGGTTTTCAGGTCGCGGTTGAGAATCTGGGTCGGCGTCGACTCCTTAAGCGCCACCGAAGCGCTCAGCATTTCATCGGCATAGTGATCCAGATCTACTCCGGCAATTTCCGCCAGACCGTAAGCGATATCCTTATCCAGCTGCGTTGTCGTTGCGGATTTGAAATGCAATGTATCGGAGATAATCGCACTCATCATAATTCCAGCCATCTGAGCGGACGGCGTAATCCCGTTTTCCTTATACAGCTGCGCGATAATCGTACAGGTACAGCCGCAGCGCTGATTGCGGTAAAAGATCGGATACGAGGTTTCAATGTTGCCGATGTGATGGTGATCAATAATTTCTTCAATCTCGGCATCTTCAATGTTGTTGATCGCCTGATTCTTTGCGGAATGATCGACGAGAATAAACTTCTTGCGCCGATAATTCAGCAGATGATAGCGGGATACGGCGCCGACCGCTTTGCCTTCGATATCCAATACCGGATAGCTGCGGTAACGGGTATTCGCCATCTTCTTGGCGACATCATCCACATATTCATCATCCTGGAAGGTAATCGGATTGCGGCTCATCAGACTTTCCACCGGGAATGCCTCGTTGATGACCTTGGCCACCTTCATCGTGTCCCATGGTGTACGGATGACAGCACAGTCCTGTTTGCGCGCCAGCTCCAGATTGTCCGGGCTGATCTGTTCGTTGCATGTAATAATCATGCAGCGGGTTCCCATTTCCAGCAGTTGCCGTTGTTTGCGGTTGCCGTCTGAAAGGATCGTGATGGAATGCTTGAAGTTTTCTTCAAATTTTGTGCCGTCATTGAGCGTCACAATGAAAACTTTGCCGTTGGTCTTGAAGTTTTTAGGTTCGTAATCAATTTCACCGTTGATCGTTTTAGCCAGCGCTGATAACGATGCGGTTTTCATCAGTTTCTGCATCAGTTCATCGCTCATCATCCGCGGGGAAGCCAGATTGGAAGTGGAAACGATCCCGGTCAGTTTCTGCTGCTCATCCAGGACAAACAGTGACTTGTTGCGAGCCTTGAACAAGACGTCCCAAGCTTCTTTCAGTGAGGTTTTCGTTGAGATCAGCGTGGGTTCATCAATGTCAATGTCCCGCAGCTGAGAACGCGCATCTTTCAACAACAACGGATTCTCCAGACCGAAGCGTTTTAAAACATATTTGGTTTCTTCGTTGAGGGGGCCTAAGCGGCACGGAATCGCATGGACGCCCAGCCGCTGCTTGAGTTCAGCATAGGCCAAGGCAGAACAAATTGAATCGGTGTCCGGATTCTTATGACCGACGATATAAACATATTGCTGCATAAATTCACCCTATCATATTTTCTGCGCCGTTATCCAGAACGGCGGTCTTTCTTACAGCGTTATTATAGCATAAAGCCGTCCCTCGCCAACGGTCAATGCTCAATTTTTTACGATGAAAGCGCATTTTTTTGACTGGGACAGTTGACGAAAAAGCGCAGAAAACCTAGAATGAATGTTAAATCAAAACAGAGTTGGGGGATTTTTCAAGTGAGAAGCGAAAACAGTTTAGGATGGAAACAGGGGGCTCGGGATGGACTGCCGATTGCATTCGGATATTTATCCGTGTCGTTTACCTTCGGCATGGCTGCCGCGGCGGCCGGCTTGTCGGTCAGCGAAGCCGTGATGATTTCAGCGACAAATCTGACTTCTGCCGGTCAGTTTGCGGGCTTAACCTTGATTCAGGCTCAGGCTTCCTTCATGGAAATGGCGCTGACGACGCTGATCATTAATTTGCGGTATGCCTTAATGTCGCTGTCGCTGGCCCAAAAACTCGATCCTGCCTTATCCCGATGGCAGAAGGCGATCCTGGCCTTCGGCAATACCGATGAAATTTTCGCCGTTGCCGTCAGTCATCCCGTTGTCTATTTCCGGTATATGCTGGGGTTGATTTTGACGCCAATGGCTGGCTGGGTCGGGGGTACTTTTCTGGGCTGCGCCTTTAGTGCCTTGCTTCCAACGGCAATCCGCTCCGCATTTGCGGTTGCGATCTACGGAATGTTCATCGCGATTATCGCGCCGGTCGCCCGGCAGCTGAAATCGGTAGCCGTCGTTATTGGCATCGCTGTCATCCTAAGCGTAACCCTGCGGATATGTCCGTGGTTCAGCTGGATTTCTGAGGGCTTTTCAATCATTCTCTGCACGATCATCGCAGCCGCGTTAGGAGCATGGCTGTTTCCGGTTCAGGAAGCTGAATCCACAGTCATGCACGACTCATCATCAAACGGCCAAGTTGAAAATTGAATTTTACACGCAGATTAAAGAAAGAATAAAGCAAGCAAATTTTCAGTGCTGAATCAAAAATCATCTGACAATTAAGAACCGGCCGAATCCGAAAAACTTCAATATTGGGATCAGGCCGGTTTTTTTCGTGTTTTCAGATCAAGAAATGGACGCATGAAGCTGCATATTTTGACTGGCTATCCGCTTCATGGATTTTACTGACAAAACACAGATCAGCAAAGTAAGCAGATCCGCTGCTGGCTGGGCAAAATATATTCCATTAACCCCCAGCCAAGGCGGCAGGATGAGAATAAATGGTACATAGAACAAGCCTTGTCGAATCAGAGATAGAAACAAGCCGTATCGGCTGGACCCGATCGTCTGAAACGTAATCGTCATCATATAACACAGCCCGAATGCCGGATACAGTACAACCTGAGAAATCAGCAGTTTTGCACCATACTCAATCACCGCCGGATTGGAATTAAACAGTTGAATCAACGGTCTGGCACTGACAATATAAAGCGCGGCTACGATGATCGTCAACAACAGCGATGCCTTTAAGGCAAACTGCACGCACGCATGAAACCGATCTTCGTTCTTCGCACCAAAAGCATAGGATGCGACCGGCTGGTATCCCTGCATAAAACCCATGATCACATAACAGCCAATCAGCACTAAACGTTGAACCACACCATAGGCTGCAATAATCAAATCAGCATCTGCCATCGGTTTAGCCGCCATGTTGGTTAATGAAGTTGCAACTGCCAAACAGATCTGAATGACCGCCGTTGGAATTCCGATCAGGGTTACTGTTTTTATCAAATTCCAATTTGGTTTAAAGTATTGAGGATGGATTTTGATCAGTGATTTTCCACTGACATAAAAGATGATTAGGATCGCAAAAGTGACAAACTGAGAAACCGTCGTCGCCAGCGAAGCCCCGCCAACCCCCATTCCCAAGCCCCAGTCGAACATGAAAATTGGATCTAAAACAACATTGAGCACCGCTCCGGTAATGACCGCAATCGAGGAAATGCGCACGGATGATTCCGCTCTGGCGGCACAATTCAGACTCTGTGCCGGTAAATTTGCCAGCGCAGCGATGAACATCCAGAACGCATAATCCTTGGCCTGCGGCAGAACCGCGGAAGAAGCGCCAAACGATCGTAACAGCGGTTCCATGAAGAAGATTCCGCCAACACATAACAGAATACCGATCAGAATCGAGATTCCAATTATGGTAGTAACCGTAGTATTGGCCCCTTGCTTATCCGCTGCGCCTAATTGCCGGCCCGCCAGCACCGCAGCCCCGGCGGCAAAGATATTTTCTACGGACACCATGATCAGCAAGAGCGGCAGTGTCACACCAACGGCAGCCAGCGCGATATCAGAGTGTAGCATACCGATATATGCCGTATCTACGATGTTATAAACAGCCTTTGCCAGCAATGCGATTGTGGCCGGAACCGCGAGCTTTACAATCGCTTTTGATGGCTGCATAGCGCTTAAAATTGAACTCTGGGTCTGACTCATAAGCCTTTCCTTTCTGCGTCGACGACGCCGTACAGCAGAATTGCCAAGGCTCTTTGACAAAGCTGCTCACGTTCTTTTCCGTTTTCCGGATCGGTTTGACCTTGGCCTGCATATTGCGCATTGATGAAGTCCTGGGTCTGACGAAACAGATCAATCACTTCCTCACGAGAAAAATCCGGCCGCAGCGTAAGCTGGCCCAAAATCGTATCCAAGACCTCAATGTTATATCGATCAAATTCAACACGTACTTCAGCGATCGCTGAGCGCAGATGCGACGGAGCTGATAAAAGTGCCTCACAGAATAATCGAAGCTGATGCGGGTGTTGATCAAAATAATCCCAGCGTGCTGCAAAATATTGATCCAGCTGGGCCTGAACGCTGGCTTCAGCCTTTGATAAAGCAAGCTTTAGATAAGCAGTTAATCCATCAAAACAATCCTGAATGCACGTCAGATATAATTCATCTTTATCCTTAAAATAGTGATATAGAATTCCCTTTGAGATATCACCCTCCGCACAGATCACATTGATTGAGCTTAATCCGTAGCCCTTTTCCGCAAATTCCTTCGCTGCGCTCTCCAGTATCCGCTGACGGCTGATCTGATTTCTTTCTTCTCTTTTCATTCTAGCCTCCATAAAACAAACTATCTAGTCTGTTTTTCATAAACGATCCTACCACAAACAGACCAAGTGGTCAATCTTTAAGAAATAAAGATTGACAAATTTCCTTTTTTGTATACGCTATACTTTTTCTGTTTTACAGGCCGAACTGATTTAGTCTTTCAGCCACAATAAAACCGTGCGTTTTTGTGCACGGTTTTATTGTGAATCATTTTGATCTGTTAAATCAACATCAGCCAGGCGCTGAATATTCTGAATCAGCTGTTTATTGACTCGCTTATAAGTTTCCAGATCCGATTGAGATATCTCTTGTGTGATCCATTGGGAGAACTTTGCCCGGTTTTCCTGCAGCAGCTGAATAATCGGAGCCGCTTTGTCCGTTAACATCAGATGCACAATACGACGATCACGCTTATCCACTTCTCCACGAAGATATCCCTTTTGCGTTAATGAATCAACACTGCGGCAGATCAACCCCTTAGACACACCCAGTGTAACGGTCAACTCTTTAGCCGTATCCATCTGTGGATTATTGGACAAAAAAATCAATAAATTCATTTCATTTGGGGAAAAAGGCTCCTTGATGATCGCGCGGCAGCAGTATTTACTGTAAGCTTCACGATAACGAGCATACCATTGCAGCATTTCGCCCGCTTTTAAATCAGAAACTGAGATCATGATGTATCCTCCTTTACAGTCTGTTTTAACAGTGATTTCTTTTGATCAATTCTTTCAATGTCTGCCTTATTTCTTTTATTCTATGCTAAAATAAGTACAAATTCCAGTTTTGAATCATTTCCAACGCGATTAACAGAACGGAAGAGTCAGCATTGCAACAAAAGGGAGAGAATTTTTATGCGTTTATCTTTAATTTGTTATACCTTAATCATGGCCGGTGTGACCTATCTTCTGCGGGCAGCGCCCATTCTTATTTTTCAAAAAAAGATTGAAAATGCCTTCATTCAAAGCTTCCTGTTTTATGTTCCCTATGCGGTACTGGCGGCGATGACTTTCCCAGCGATTTTGATGAGTACACGCAGCGGGCTGAGTGCGGCGGCAGGTCTGTTGATCGCTCTGATCTTAGGCTGGCGTGGCAAAGGCCTGTTAACGGTGGCACTGGCAGCCTGTGCTGCGGTGTATCTTGTTGAACTGATTATCTTATAAAAATAAAAGTGATCTATTGTTAAAGAAGGTGATAGGATGCTCATGCTCTGTTCTAACGGTCTGACCTGCAGAGCACTCCGGGATCAGGTGCGTCAGGAACCCCATAAACTGCACAAAGAAAAACCGCGGGCAGCTTTGATCGTTACTTCTGATCCAATTTATAAAGAAAAAAACTATCATGTTGCGCGCTGCCTTCAGGAATTGGAAAGTCTGGGTTTCAGCGTGGATCTGTATGATTTTGATTATCAACGTGCTGAGATGCTTCTGGCCTATGATTGTGCCGAACTGATCGGTGGTAATCCTTATACTTTGCTTCAATCTCTGCGCAAAAGTCAGGCTCAGCCTATACTTAAAGAATTAGCGAAGCATCATATTTTGATTGGCTGGAGTGCAGGGGCACTGGTTTTAGGACCAACAATCGACTTGATTGAACAATATTTCCCTGAGATGAACACGCTTAATCTTACGGATTTGACAGGAATGAATTTGACAAGCAGACAGATATTACCTCATTATCATCAATTTTTAAACCGTGATCCACAATATGAAATACTTTGTCAAGCCTACGAGCAGGATCATCACTGTGAAATTATCCGGCTTAGTGACGGTGAAGGGATCATTATCGATTCAGAAAATGACTCTTTCATACGGATTCAATGACTTTTATGGAATTTAGAATTTTCATTATTCTGACAATAATACTTCTTTCATTTTCAACATAAAAAGAAAACCACGATGCGATCCGGTATGATCAAAACGTGGTTTTTGCTTTATGGGAGAAAAGCCTGGGATTTGGCCTTATCGAATACAGCGTGAATTTCAGAGAACTTTATTCCTTGAACTCCGGTGGATTTTTACGGGCTGGATCGAAGTGCTGACCATCTCCGGACAGATCAAAATAAATTCGGGAATCGGACGTGACGCCCCAGTCCTTTTGCGAACCGCTGTCCACAATCCGATTAAAGGCCTGACGGAACATCGTGTTGTGCGCTTCCTCGCGGTTCAGCAGAAAGTCAATGACTTCGCGGACGCCTTCATCCTCAATCTGACGGTACAGATACTGATACACAACTTTTGCCCGCTGCTCGGCCGCAATATCGGAAAGCAAATCGGCCGCCAGATCGCCGGTTTCATTGACATACGCCGCTGTCCACAAATAGCCTGAAGCATTCGCCAGCAGCGGTGTTAAACCAGTCAGCACATGCGCTTCCATGCCTCCGACAGTAGCATCCTTAGCGTTGAGCTGATCACCGTTAAGCTGATTGATCATCTCGGCGACGATTTCCATGTGACATAATTCTTCGGCTGCAATATCAAGAAATAAATCTTTGATTTCCTTATCCTGAATCCGCAGGCTCTGAGCAAAATACTGCATAGCCGCTTTCATTTCCCCCTGCGGACCGCCTAACTGTTCCTGCAGCAACGCAGCATAGGTTGGGTTGGGTTTCTTCACTTTGACCGGATGCAGCAGCTTTTTCTGATGTTTAAACATGATGTTTCCTCCTTCGTTATTTTTGAACTTTGTTCGTTTGGTATTAGGATGAACCGAATTGAGAAAAATCAAACGTGAAAAATCAAAAATAAGAAAAACCGCGGGTCAGGAACAACATCTGCCGCGGTGCTCAGAAAAAAATAAACGATAAGAAAAACGCCTAAACCACAACCGTCATGGTTTCAGGATTGACCGGATGGGCGTCCGGCTGCTGCGCCGGGGTACCAATAACCAGCGATCCCACGCAGAAATAATTCTCCGGGACGCCTAAGGATCGGGATAGACCGGCAAATTGCGGATGGTTAAAAACATGCCGGCTGTAATCAATCCAGCAGGAACCCAAGCCCAGCGCCTGGGCTGCCAGCATCATGTTGCCCATCGCCAGCGCTGCGTCCGTGATCGGCGAATACGCCTTCTTATCGGCAAACACAACGATTAACAAAGGTGCATTATAATACGGATCTTCCTCTACATTCAGCAGCGAAGCTAGCTCTTCGATCATCTCCTTGCGCTGGATTGCGACAAAATACCAGGGCTGCTGATTCATCGCACTCGGCGCTGCCTGCCCTGCTTTCATCAAAATATCCAGCTGTTCGCGGCTGACCGGCTGTTCCGTATAGCTGCGAATGCTGCGGCGGTTAAAAATGGCGTCTAAAACTTCACTCATCCTTGGATCTCCTTTCGGCTTTTATCTGATTTCTGCTGATTCAGCCCACGCTTTCCGCCTGGGACTGTAACAAAAATCATTGAAACAGAATTCACAGAAGCCGCCGGCAGTCTAATAAGTCAGAATCTGCGGGCCATCCTCCGTGATCAAAATCGTATGTTCCCATTGTGCAGACGGTTTGCCATCCTGGGTGTAGATCGTCCAGCCATTGTAGCGATCCATCTCGACGCGGGCGCTGCCCATGTTGATCATCGGTTCAACCGTCATAACCATCCCCGGCACCAGCAGCATCCCGGTATTTTTCTTGCCGATATGGGAAACAAACGGATCGTCATGGAATTTCAAACCGACGCCATGACCGCCCAATTCGCGGACAACCGAGTAGCCGCAGCTCTCTGCATAACTTTGGACGGCCGCCCCGATATCACCGACAAAATGCCAGGCCTGTGCAGCGGCAATACCGCGGTTCAGGCATTCCTTCGTTTCTTCAACCAGACGACGATTTTCATCGCTGACCTCACCGATCATAAACATCCGCGAAGCATCGGAATAAAATCCATTGTAAATCGTCGATACATCCACGTTGACGATGTCGCCGGCTTTCAACTTGCGGCGATGACTCGGAATCCCATGGCAGACCTCATTGTTGACGGAGGTGCAGACACTTTTTGGGTATCCCTCATAATTCAGCGGGGCGCAGATCGCTCCTCGTGCGGTGGTCGTGTCATAGACAATTTTATCAATTTCCTCAGTGCTCATGCCCTCACAGATTGCGGCGGCCACCGCATCCAGCACTGCCGTGTTAATATCAGCACTGGCTTGTATGCCGGCAATCTCCGCCGGAGTTCGGATCAGACTGTGAGAGGGGACGATGTGACCGCGCTTTTTATAATACGCAATTTTCTGATCCAGCGGCTGGTGGCACTCACTGTATAGATGACCACTGCCGCACCAGCATGGATCTTGGGGTTTAAGATGAATTCGTTTCATACTTCGCCTACTTTCTATAAAATGATCTGATCATTAATCACTAAGGAAAAAGTCAGACCTAACTTTTCCGCCGCTTTGCGGCACAGCAGCATCCGCTGCATAAAGATTTCAAAATAATCCATCACGGCAGAAATCTGCGTGTCGATTTTCAAATCCAGCACAATCTTTTTGCGATCCGGTGTGATTTCTGTGCGCGACTGATGCACAGCATAATTGACCCGGTCGTGAATATCAAAGGTGGCAAAATCACGATTGCGGACACGCGTGCGGCGGACATCGGTTTTGTCTGCCAGAATCAAGGCCGCAGCAATCGGATTAACGGGGTAGGCAGTGCTTTCATCATGATTGCCGATGGCGCTGATTATCGTTGAGATTTCCTCAGCTTCCGCTCCCAGCTTGTCAAGAATCCGAAAAGCCATAACCGCTCCGCTCTGCGCATGATCGACACGGTTAATCACGTTGCCGATATCGTGCAGCCAACCGGCAATTTCCGCCAGTTCCACCTCTCTTTGACTATATCCCAATGTCAAAAGGATTTCCCGCGCTTCTTTCGCGACCTTGCCGACATGCGCAAAACTGTGCTCAGTATAGCCCAGCGCCGCCAAAGCTTCATCCGCTTTCTGAATGTACGTTCTGACCTGGGGATTATTTCTGACCTCTTCAACGGTGATCATCGCGTTCCTCCTTTTCCGTCCTTTGCAGGATTTCCTTCTCTGCCTTTACTATGGACCAATACCGGCATTCTAATCGGCCTGCTGGATCAGCACGCCCTCCTGCGGCATGGATCTGTGGGTACTGTAAAACCGCTGGATCGCCAGGATCATGGCTTCGCTGTCCTCGACTCCGGCAGTTTCATTGCAGGAATGCATCGCCAGCTGAGCTAATCCGATATCGACGGAAGCGATGCTGACCTGAGAAGTGCTGATGCTGCCCAGCGTACCGCCGCCTTTTAAATCAGAACGATTGGTGAAATATTGCGTTTTCACTCCAACTTCAGCGCAAAGCTCCTTGAATAAAGCCGCGCTGATCGCGTCCGAGGTATAACTCTGATTAGCATTGTATTTGATCACGATGCCCTGATTCAGATAAACACGATTAGTCGGATCGGATTTCTCTGGAACATTGGGATGCACGGCATGCGCGTTATCCGCAGAAATCATCAGCGACGAAGCCAGCGCCCGCTGCAGATCCTCCTCCGTCAATGCCATTGCCTGCGTTATTCGGCGCAAGGTATCGATCAAAAAGGTCGAAGCCGCGCCCTGGCGTGTCCGGCTGCCGACTTCCTCATTGTCAAAGCAGCAGTAGACATTCAATGAACGGCGGCTGCGGCCCTGCAGAAAGCCCTGCAGCGTCGTATACGCACACTGCAGATCATCCAGATGCGGACTGGAGATAAACTCTTTGTTCTTGCCCCAGACATAGCCTTTCTGCAAGCAGGTTAAGTACAGATCAAAACTGAGTACCGCCTCCGGTGCGACCTTGAGCTCTTCTGCCAGCAGCGTCTTGATATCAAACGGCTCCTGACCCAAGCCCAGTAATGGAAGCATATCTTTTTGAGCATTGTAGCTGGCGTTGGTATTGGCTTCACGGTTCATGTGAATCGCCAAAGAGGGAATCGTCAGCAGCGGACGGTCAATGTTCAAATACCGGCTGACAATCTTCTCTCCATCCCGCACGATCACCCGGCCAGCTAAGGACAGCGGGCGATCCATCCAGGTGCTGCACAGCATTCCGCCATAACCTTCGGTGTTCAGCTTCAGATAACCGTTTTCCTGAATCACGGCGTTGGGCTTAAGCTTGAAAGTCGGCGCATCACTGTGGGACGCTGCGATATTGAAACTGAGATCTTCTGTTGTTTCTGGCATTTGCCAGGCCAGCAGACTGGAATGATTGCGGATCGTAAAATACCGTCCGCCGGGCGTCAGCGACCAGCGGGCACTCTCAATCTGTTCTTCATATCCAGCCTGGATCAGCCGTTCACGCAGCTGATCGACGGCCTGAAAACAGGTGGGGCTGGCTGCGATAAAATCAAGCATGTCTTGAATTTGTGTGTTTGTCATTTCTTCACCTCATTAAAATTGATCCGGAAAATCCGGGGTTTTTAACCAACAAAACTTAGCCGCAGAAAACTGCGTCATCTCAATTATACTCATTTTCATGCCAAGCGACACATAAAAACATGAATTCCCGGCAGATTTCCCTGTTAAAACAGCGCAAATCGGACAGAATGACTATCAGAATCATAAGTCATTGAAGGAGGAAACAACATGACCATCCAAACCACTCTGCCCCGGATCAATGAACTGGGGTACTATGAAATGCGGCTGGAAAGCATCGGCGGCCTGGGCGCAAATCTGTGCGGCAAACTGTTGGGCGAGCTGGGGGCTGTTCAGCTGGGCCTGAATGCGGCCAGTTTTTCCAGTTATGGCTCGGAAAAACGCGGCTCTCCGGTGAAAGCCTTTATTCGTTACAGTGCGCCGACTCAAGAAATCCGCATCAATTCCCCCGTCCGGCATCCCGACTGTCTGGCCTTATTTCATGAAGCCATGGCAGGAAAGCTGCCGGTTAACGCCGGGGTACAGCGGCATTGCCGGGTTGTCATCAATACGGCGTTGGACGGAGCCGCAATCCGGGATCGGATGCAGCTGTCAGCGCGTGATATCTACTGTGTTGATGCCCTGACTCTGGCGCTGCAGTCGAAGTCGCGTGTGAACATGGTCATGCTTGGGGCGATTGCCCGCGCCACTGGCTTTATACCGTTAGAGGTCGCAAAGCAGGCAGTGATCGCGACACTGGGCAGCAAAGCACCGGAGCTGTTGGGCGCTAACTTAGAGGGTGTGCAGCGCGGCTATGATGAAGTTCAGCTCTATCATTTTGATGATGAACGCTATCCGGAAATTCCATTTGACAGCGAAAGTGAAGGCTGGGGCTGGAAAACCGCTCCGATCGGCGGGGTTAACCCGATCAGCGGCAGTTCTGTACGCAATGATCTCTCTGCCAGCCGTGAAGGTTATCTGCCGCTGTTTGAGCCGGAAAAGTGCATTCATTGCGGCCTGTGCGATTCCACCTGTCCGGATATGGTATTTCAATTCTTTCCTGGGGAACTGAAAGGCCGGAAAACGATGCTCAACCGCGGACTTGACTATCGTTTCTGCAAAGGCTGTCTGCGCTGCGTTGACATCTGCCCGACTCATGCCTTAACCCGCGGAGTTGAGAAAGAACATCCGCATCCAGACTATTTCACTCCGGTTCGCGATCTGTTAACACCCGATCTGCAGCAGACCCATGTCGGCGCCAACAGCTGGGTTACCAGTGAATCACCGAATGAAGAAATTTTGAAAAAGGGAGGAAATGTGTGATGAAAAAACAGATCAGCCTGTATGAAAGCGGCAATGAACTGGCTGCGGTTGCCGCCAAACAGATCAACTATCATGTCATGGGTTACTATCCGATTACCCCTTCAACCCAGATCGCTGAAAATCTTGATCTAATGAAAGCTCAAGGACTGCACGATATTTCCCTGATTGCTGCCGAAGGCGAACACAGCGCGGCTGGAATCTGTTACGGCGCCAGCACCGGCGGCGGCCGGGTTTTCAATGCCACCAGCGCCAACGGTTTGCTTTATGCCCTGGAACAGCTGCCAGTTCAATCCGGCACTCGCTTTCCGATGGTGATGAATGTTGCCTGCCGGACGGTATCCGGCCCCCTGTCCATCAAAGGCGATCACAGCGATATTATGATGATGCTGAACTGCGGCTGGATCATCCTGTTCGCCAACAGCGTGCAAATGGTATACGATTACAACCTGATCGGACTCAAGCTGGCTGAAACTGTCAATCTGCCGGTTGCGGTCGCCTTTGACGGTTTCTTTACCAGCCACCAAAAACGCCGCTGCATGATTTTTGAGAAGGATCAGGACGTTCAGGACTACATCGGACCCGTGAAAAAACGTACGGATATCCTCGATACCGAACATCCGGTAACCATTGGTTCCTATATGAACGAGCCGGATTTAATCAATAATAAGTATCAGCTGCATGAAGCAATGGAACAAGTGTTCAATGAGATTGAGCCGCTGTTTGAAGAATTTAAAGAATTGAGCGGACGGCCGCAGCACCTTGTGGAAACTTATCGGGCGGAGGAAGCCAAAGTGGTCATCTTTGCGCTGGGCTCGACTTATCACACATTAAAAGAAGCTGTCGATCAGCTGCGGAAAGAAGAAATTGAAGTCGGCGCTGTCACACTGACGATGATCCGCCCGTTTCCCAAAGCTCAGCTGATTGAAAAGATCGCCCATGCTGAAACCTTAATTGTCTTAGATCGGCAGGACAGCTATGGTGCCCAGGGCGGCAACATGTCACTGGAAATCCGTGCGGCTCTGCAGGAGGCGAAACTGGATTGCGAGGTCTATACACGAATCTATGGTTTGGGCGGCAAAGACTTCTACTATGAGGAAGCTGTAAAACTGGTGAAGGATTGTCTTGGGCAGGATCTGCCGCGATTTGATTACCTGCAGATAAGCGAAGGTCAGCCTGTTTCCAATCCGGAATACTTTAAACCGCTGACGGCGGAGGATACAGAGTTAGGGCTCACCCAATGCCGGCTTAATGATCAAGGCCAGCTGCAGGTGCAAGGCGGTCAGATCGCTGCGACGACCGCGATGCCGAAGCGGCTTGCGCCGGGGCATGGAGCCTGTCCGGGATGCGGAATCCCAGTCAATGTCAATTTACTGCTTCGGGGGATTGAGGGCGTGGTTGTCCTGTTATTTCAGACGGGGTGCGGAATGGTTGTTACGACTTCTTACCCAAAAACTTCATTTAAAGTTCCCTACCTTCATAACTTATTTCAGAATGGCGCGGCTACGGTTGCAGGCCTGGCGGAAATGTTTCATCAGCGGCAGAAGCGCGGAGAATTGCCTGAGGGGGATATCACATTCATCATGATCAGCGGTGATGGAGGGATGGATATCGGTTTGGGTTCAGCTATTGGTGCAGCCCTGCGCAACGATGCATTCATTTTGATGGAATATGATAACGGCGGATATATGAATACAGGGTATCAGCTTTCTTATTCGACCCCGATGGGAGCGCGGAGTTCCACCTCGCACATCGGCAAAACTCAGTATGGAAAGACCTTTGTCAACAAAGACACGCCGCAGATTATGGCAGCCGCAGGGGCTCAGTATGTAGCGACGGTGGCAGAATCCCAGCCGGCAGACTTTTTAAAAAAGGCGGCAAAAGCTCAGTATTATGCAAAGAATAAAGGCTTTGTTTATCTGAAAGCTCTATCAGCCTGTCCGTTAAACTGGGCAGATGTCCCGAGTCAGGAACGGAAGGTGATTCAGGCTGCCGTTGACTGCGGATATTTCCCGCTTTATGAAATTGAGGAGGGGATCACGTTGATTAACTACAATCCGGAAAAGAACGGAAAACAGATTCCAGCAATCGACTGGCTGAAGATGATGGGACGGACGCGGCATTTAGGAAAGCCGGAATATGCGGAAGTCGTTGGGCATATCCAGAAAGAAATTGACAAACGTTGGACACGTTTGAAAGCGCGGGCCGAAAGTGATGTTTTGTAACTGAGAAGTTTCCTGATTTCATTCTTTTCTCCAGCATAAAGAAAACGCAGTTCTCTTCCCTTTCATAGTTCTTGTGTTAGAGAGGAAAAACTGCGTTTTTATATACGGCTTAGAAAATTTTACTGTTAGAGGTACTGCCGAAACCACCATTTCGCAGCTGATCGACTTCATCATCTACCGTGATGCCGTATTCTACAAAGATTCCCTGCATAAAGCCTTCCCCCTGAGTAAGCGATAGTTGTTTTTCTTCACGGGAATCATTGAGCAGCTTGCAGAAAATATGGCCTTCATTGTCGGAATCATAGTAGTCGGAATCAATAATTCCCACGGTGTTGTTAAACTGCAGCCGATATTTAAAACCCAGACCGCTGCGCGGATAGCATTTTAAGACCCATCCGGCTGCGATCTGAACCCGAATACCGGTTGGTATTTTGATAGATTCTCCTGGTTTGAGGATAAAACTCTGGGGGGCAAAGAAATCATAACCAGCGGAACCGATGGTTGCCCGCTTTGGCAGCTGAAGCTGATCATAGATCTGAATGGCTTCCGCTTGTGTCGCTGTTGTAAACGTATCAAGCCAATCCTGAACAAATTGTTTTTTACTTACTTTTTCAAATTTTGCGATTTTCTGCATGGAATTTATTCCTTTCTTCAACATGTCTGACCTGAATTGTACCTATTGTAAAGAAAAGGATCGGCTTTTGTCAACTCCAGGACTTAACCGATCCTTGCACACTTTGAGATCCCCCTTATCTCAAAGATTATTATTGGGTTCAAACCTCACAGCGTGATTGAGATAAGGGCACGCAAAAACCCGTCCTGACACAGAACATATAGTTTGCCAGGCTATCCAGTCACAGGACTGGATTCAGGTGCATGAACAATATTCATCGCACCGACGATATCGCGATGACAGTGGAAGCCGCAGACACATCGATAAAAACGCTTGTCAGGGGTATTGAGTCTGCCGCAGCGCGGACATCGTTTGGATGTATAGCGAGGATCAACAAAAACTAAACGGAGTCCTTCGCGCTGTGCTTTATAACGGACGTTGTCAATCAAACGGTAATATGACCACTGGTTCAGCTCCCGCTTATCTCTGGATTGTTTCATTTCTCGTTTGCCAATTCCGTGAAGCTGCTCTACACAGAGCACGCCAACATTCTGATCGACTGCAAACTGAACAATCTGAGAGCTGATGAGATGACATTGCGTAATCATCCAGCGGTAAAGACCATGATTCAATTCTTTAATTTTTGAATAGTCTTCCTTTTTTTGAAGTTCTGTAAGTTTTGCATAAAAAGCATTGCGGCGAAAACGGGACTCTCGTCCATTTCCGAAAAAGTGGATTTTTCCATCTTCTGTGAAGGCAACCGCAGGAACTTTAATTCCCAGATCAATGCCCATTCTTTTTGTCGATATGGATTGCGGTTTTTCCGGCACTTTAACATTAAGTTCAGCAGCCCACCATTGTTTGTAGGGATGAATGGTCAGTTTGCCTAATTCCATGCTGAGAAAACGTTGTTGATATGGCTCGGCCATGATTGGTAATTTCAGCGTGTCACCGATACCGAAGCGGCCGCCAACCTGAATTTCTAATTCATTATCCACAATTTTGAAGTTTGGCTGATGCCAGCAGCATTGCGATGTTTTCAATCTCAGTTTTAGATTGTTAAATTTTTGAACATGTTTGAAGATTTGCTTTGCATCCTGAACGACCATTGCACGACTCCAGAAAGGGATGAAAGTGCAGAAGTCGCCATAGGATACATAAACAGGATGTTTGTTTTTGATATAAAGCTGAAGTAAGTTGTTAACCTCATTTTGATAGGCCTTTGCCATAATTGTAAGAATTCTTGATGTATTTTCATCAGTTTTTAATAAGATCCGACAAGTAAGATAAATATTGTCACCTCCTCAGAGTTATTATTCCCTACACTTATAATATTGCGCATTTTTGAAAAAAGCCCCACAAAAAAAATAAAAATTTTTTAAATGCTTCCAACTGCTTTGAAATTTACAGAATTTCGGATCCTTCTCAAGTCCGGCAGAAGCGTCCGATTTGGACAATCTCTACTTTTTTTGTTTTTTTCAAATTTTTTTAAAAAAAGACTTGTCAAATGTACTTCTTCATGATAGTATATAAAAGCGCTGTGAGTTACCAAGTGAAGAAGTACTCAAGAGGCTGAAGAGGTGCCCCTGCTAAGGGCATAGGTCGCGAAAGCGGCGCGCGGGTTCAAATCCCGCCTTCTTCGCCACATTACAGTGCGCGCGCCGAAACAACGATATTGGTCTGGTGGTGTAGTGGTTAACATGCCTCCCTGTCACGGAGGAGATCGCGGGTTCAAGTCCCGTCCGGACCGCCATTATCGCAGGTGTAGTTCAATGGTAGAACGCAACCTTGCCATGGTTGACACGAGGGTTCGATTCCCTTCACCTGCTCCATTGCGATATCAATGACCTTGATTCAATCAAGGTCATTTTTTATACTTTCCGCTCCCTGTTTCGCAATCCCCAATTACAAAAGTCTCCGGGCCTCTCTCCCTGTTCCAAATTCATGGCAAGGTCAGCGGCTTTGACTGTCATCCCCCCTGCTTTTGGCTTCAGACTCTATCTTGGTCCTTTCCCCGCACTCCCCCGCGTTCCACCAGCCCTCTGTTCCGAATTCGCGACCTAAGCCCATCGCAAGACAAACCCGCAGCCGCAGCAGAAGATAACTAAACGTGCAATTTAAAATAAAAAGGCCGCTGTAACATGGCGGTCTTTCCTTTACATGAGCTCTAGCCCCAGACTGACGCACAAAGCTTCGTCTATCGCCTGTAAGGTCTTTCGATCTAATGTGCAAACCCATTGTCCTAATCGCTGCTTATCAATCGTCCGAATCTGTTCCAGCAGTACGATCGACGCCTTTTCTAAGGAATCGGCCGGCAGAATTACATGAGTCGGAATCGGCGGTTTAGTCAGCCGGCTGGATATCGGCGCCACAATCAAAGTTGGCGAAAATCGATTTCCTTTGTCATTTTGAATAACCACCACCGGCCGCAATCCGCCCTGTTCACTTCCGATACTCCCCGCCAGGTCCGCATAATACACATCCCCTCGGCGCACCATCATTATTTCATGACCGATACTTGCATGCTTTCCACAACCTGCATCATCTCCTGCGGCGTCAGATCGTTGGAGTATACAGAATATTCAACCTGACTGTTGGTAATTGTAAGCCGATTTCCGTCATAATATCCGACCAACCCCAAACCTTCGATCAGATCGCCGTTCACTTCCGTGACAGTCAGTTCTTGACTAGGCGCTCTTTCTGTCTGTACAACCGTGAAATCCCGATCACCGCTGAATTCCAGAATGTGCTGAGGCTGACCGTTGACTGAGGAGACCGTTGATGCGACTAGCTTGGAATCAAAAACTGTCATTGGATACAGCGGCAATTCAATCAGTCCAGTGTAGCTGCTGGTCGGTGTTTCAATCGAGTTCTTCGGCGTATCAAAATAGCCAGCTTCAAAGCCTTCATTATAACTGACCGCCGTAAATTCCATGGTTAATGCCGGAGCGTTGTTTGCATCATAGGCAATCAGATATAATGGCTTCGTGTCTTTGTTGAACTTGATTTCCTGGCGGACGAGCTGAGCGGCACTTGGATATTTAGCCTCGGCGCTGATCAGAATCCCATCCTTTTCTTTTTTCGTTTGATGGTCATTCTTCAGGACTTCCATCATCGTCTGAAGCAGATAAGGCTTCGGCGAGTTCATCGGCCATTCGCCTTGGAACTTAAAAACCTGGTTCAATGAAGGAGTAACAACAAAGACACCTTCTTTATTCTTAAGAATAATCTGTTCCTGGTTCAGCGACTTATCGATCATACTGACCTTAAAGTACTCGTCTTCGCCCTCCTTCATCCATGAGGATGTAATCGCGTAGTTCTTGAATTCTTCGCCGCTGGAAATTTCCATATTCCCTTCCAGCTTGTAGCTGGTCAGCTTCTGCATGGTTTTGTCCGCCTTCTTCTCAAATGAGCTGGGTTTCAGCACAAGAAATAACGCGACAACCAACAAAAGGACCCCAACGATCACTGCGACTTTCTTCTTCATAATTCCACCTTTCCTTTTCAACACAAGGTATGCGCTTTTGTGTCGGTTCATGCATAAATCCGCAAAGGTTCGCTATTCTGTAATAGGAGGAATTGTGTATGAAACGAATTCTCAATCTAGCTCTATTCCTGTCCATTATTGCCTGTCTGTTATACGGCCTGGACGGAATCTTTAATCTGGATCTGATCGCCAGTCTTTCGCTGCACTCACCCAGTCTTGCCGTGATGGTAAAGGTTATATTTGCCGCCTGCGGAATGATCAATATTTTATGGTTCTCCGCAGATAGAGATTAAGTTTCTACTTTCTTTTTTTCTGATTGAAAGCGACAGCCGCCTGATTCAGATTTTTTATCCGGCATATAACTGACCGAAGAATAAAGCATCACAACCAGTCTCATTAAAGAAAGTGATGTTAATGTTTGAGGTAAAAGAAAAGAGCGCCGGGAAACGCTCTGCCATTTGTTTAGTGTTTCAATCCACGATCATTGAACAGAGTACGATCCCATCCTTCAATGCGTTGATTGACTTCATGTCCGTGGGGGGATACCAATTTCTCTTTACCCGCCACTGCCATTCATTTTGTTTTTGTGATTCCTCTTTCCACTGATCGAGGTGGAAGAATCCTCACTGATTCTTATTGAATCGTAAAACCGGCTTCCCGGATCGCAGTTTTTGCGGCGTACACCAAATCGTTAGAGCCCTCGATGACCACGGCACCGCTTTCCAGCGCAACTTTATATTCTACGCGAGTATCATCCAGAGCCGCTCGAATGCGGTCTGCCTGATCCTCGGTTTTCATGTCCCGGACAAAAATGATCGTTTTCATTTCTCGGCCTCCTGTTCTGCGTGTTCATTATAGCGAGTTTCCGGATCCTTGCCAAGATGGATGTTGAAAGTTTCAGGAATTCTTCAGTTGGGCTGCCGTTGAAATCTGTCTGGCAATGGCAGCGATTTGACAGGCTTGCAGCGGATCTGAGGTCAGCCGCAGATGCCACTGTCTATCATTCTTCCCCTTTTGTATTTGATCAATCAATATTCGTGTTTCCTGACGGGCATTCTGGAAATGATCCAGTATTTTCTCAGACGCAAGCACTAAGGAATGGTCCGGCTGCTGCAATAATCTGCAAAGCTGCTCAGCAGTAAGGGATCGATTCAGGATAAGGATCAGATCGGCTTCCACATACGACTCCCCTTCCCAGAGCTGAGCCTTTCTTATATTGATCTTTATTTCAGGAAGCAGCCTTTCCAGCTGTGTTTGCAGACAGGAAGCCAACTTCACAGGTTGGTTTTTCAGTTTTTTCTCCTGTCTTTCTGTGCAGACCTCCACTTGCGTCAAAATCGACAGCTGGATCAAAGGCTGCAGCGCCGTCGCAATCATCCAAACTTCCGGCAGTGGTAGTTGGATCTGCCGCAAGGGCCCGTTTTCCAGTCCTAACTGACAAGGCAGATTTTCCGTGTACTGCGCACTCACCAGTTTAGCCTTCCCGTGTTTGTATTGTTGAATTATTTTGTCATTGTCGCTGCAGGGCGGCAAAATCACAATCAGTTCAGCCCGCTCAAAAAGTATCCGGTTCAACGGTTGAGGCCGGATCTCTCCTTCCGCCAAGGTTAAAGGCCTTAACCCTTTCTGACTGCTTGCCCAATTCAAACTGCACGGACATCCCAATACCGTGCATGCATCAATCAGCCGGCTAAGCTGCGCCGGCTTATCCGTAACCACTAATGTTCGCAGTCTTCGCATAGCTGAATCCAAGTTCCCTTTCCAACCTGCAGCGAGGAGCCCACCCAGACACGCAATCGGTGTTCACGGGCAAACAGAATACTCTGCCGCTGCATTACGCGGGCTCCGGCATCAATCATGTGCAGCATCTGATCGTAATCAACCTTGTCCCAATGTCGCGCTTCGGGATTAAGTTTAGGATCCGCATCATAAATTCCGCTGACGTCCGTTAAGATATAGACATCCTTCAGACCTAATGCTTGGGCCAGAAGCATCGCCGTATAATCACTGCCGCCTCGTCCCAGCGTCGTGATTTCATGATCGAGTGTGATCCCCTGATAGCCTGGAACAATCAGACAATCGCAGTGATCGAGCTTTTCCAGCAGCTTCCCCGTCGTGACCGTCAGCACTTCCGCTTCACCATAGTGATCATTAGTGATGATCCCCAATTCCTGCGTACTGAGCGTATCGCTGAGAATTCCATTCTGCCGGCACAGAGAATTGATGACCAACGTGCTAATCATCTCCCCTGCCGAAACCAGCCGATCGCGCTGCTGAGGGGTCAGATATTTAGCCAGGGACATCAGTGTATCCGTCGCATAGGGATCGGGATAGCGCCCCATCGCAGAAACCACTGCAATCACTTTCATTTCCGGAATCAGACGACGGATCAGGCGAACAGCTCGATTGCGGGCAGCTTCCTCTTTCAGCGAGGTTCCCCCAAACTTAATAACACAGATTTCCATAATCCAGCCCCTTTCGTCTTCAACCTAGACTATGAGATGGATCTTCAGGGGACCGGGAACTTGCCCAAATGGAACAAAAAGAAAAACCGGTTTTGAGTTTCCCGGTTCTTGCTTATCAATTTAAGGATTTGATTATTCTGCAGCTTCCAAAGCAATTTCCATCATCTTGGTGAAGGATGTCTGACGCTGCTCTGGGGTTGTCACTTCCGAGGTCACGAATGAATCGGATACCGTGATCAAACAGGCTGCGTTTTTGCCTAAGACCTGAGCATTGTGGAACAGCGCAAAGCTCTCCATTTCAACAGCCAGACAGTGATGAACCTCCGTCAGTTCCTGAATGTAATCGTTGCCGCCTTCGCGATAAAAAACGTCGCTGGAGTGGATGCAGCCGATATGCAGCGGCATTCCCAGTTTTTCTGCCGCATCTTTGATCCGCTGGTTCAGCGTCTGCGATGGATAGGTTTTATCCTGATCATAGCCGCTCTGTACTTTAGCATAACTGGATTCACTGTAGGCACTGTCCGCCAGGACGACATCAAAGACCTTCAAATCGGGTGAATAGGCGCCTGCGGAACCGATACGAATGATGTTTTCGACACCGTATTGACTGAACAGCTCATAGGAATAAATTCCAATACTCGGCATTCCCATGCCGCTTCCCATTACTGAAATCGTCTTTCCTTTATAAGTTCCGGTATAGCCGAACATATTGCGGACGGCATTGAACTGGACAGGATTCTCCAGAAATGTTTCAGCAATGAATTTTGCGCGCAGGGGATCCCCCGGCATCAGAACAGTTTTGGCGATCTGCCCTTTTTCGGCACTGTTGTGCGGTGTTGACATAGTTGAGTTCCTCCTTATTTTCCAGAAATATTATACCATGTTTAGACTCAGGAAGCGATGATGAGTTTGTTCAGAAAAAGGAGTCGAACAAGCGTCTGTATTGACATCTGAGTAACGGTTGAGTATGATCAGAACAGAAAGAAGGCGCGTTATGAAAATTTCTGTCTATTCTGATTTTGTCTGTCCATTTTGTTATGTCGGGCTTTACTCCTTATCTCAGGCCATGGCCGATCTCGATGTTGAACTGGATTTCCATCCTTATGAGCTGCGGCGGTTTCCGACTCCCAAAGTTGATCCGATGCATGACGAAAAGCGTCTGAAACGGTTTGATGAAGTGCTGAAACCGATGGCGGAAAACCTGGGCGTGGAAATGAATTTGCCCATGATTTCTCCGCATCCTTATACAACCGATGCCTTTCAGGGTTATTATTTCGCCAAACAGGCTGGAAAAGGGTTGGATTATGTAAAACTGACCTTCGATGTTTTCTTATCAGCAGCAGAAAGATATCGGCAATCCTGTGGTACTGCGGGAAATTATGGATCAGCTGGGATTGGATGGAGCTGCGTTTTTAAAGGCTCTGGAAGCAGGAACTTACCGGTCCGAAGTCGATCGGGATTGGGAAGCCAAGGCGGAACTGGGGATCCAAGGAATTCCGACTTATCGAATCCATGGCGAAGAAATTCGAGGATATCACACACCGCAGGAATGGCGGACAATCATTTTGGATCAGTCTGAGAAAACAATGGCTGGGATGGTCTGTACTTCGGAAGGCTGCGGTCCAGCTGCGGAATAAGTGTTTTGCCTTCTCTTTTCCCACGATCAGCATGATTTTCAATAAACCAAACAAATTCTGAGTTCTTCATAAAACAGCGTTCACAGATTAAACCGAGGGCTGTTTTTTTAAGTATCTTCTGCTCTGCTGTCTAAAAAAAACAAGACTTGTTGTTCCTAGAATTTTTCGAGATAATAAGACTCAGTTCTTTTATCAACAATTTTTACAAAGAACTGCTTACAGCCTTGCATCCATGAAAATAATTCGTCTGATCTTAGGCGACAGGCAAGAAAAAGGAGAAGAGAAGATTCATGAGAAAAACAACACGCAAACGTTCAGTACAGCGATCTAAAAAGAGAACGCCGCTCACATGGGGTTCTTTAATTGGAGCGATCCTTTTAGCGGGTTTGGGATATTTCAGTCCGCAACTGCTTCCTGAATCTGCCTCCCCATTCAAAAACACACCTTCCCCAGTTCATACCCAGGTCAATTCAGCCCTGACTGTTCATTTTATTGATGTCGGGCAAGCGGATGCGATTTTGATTCAGTCCGGGGAGGAAGCGATGATGATCGATGCAGGAAACAACGCTGATGCCAAGCTGGTCACCGATTATCTTCAGCAGCAGGGCGTCACACACCTGAAATACGCGATTGGTACGCACGCGCATGAGGATCACATCGGCTCATTGGACGCCGTATTGTACTCCTTTGACGTCGATACGGTCATGCTACCAAAGCGAACGCTGGAATCCAAATCGTATAAAGATGTGATTCAGGCTATCGAAACCACTCAGACAGCCCTGATTCACCCCCAGCCTGGGGATACGTTTTCTTTAGGCGAGGATCAATTTGTTGTCTTGGGACCATTAAGTGAAGACTACTCTGAAGTTAACAACTCCTCTCTGGTCTTGCGCTATGTTCATGGCCAAACTTCCATTTTATTCACCGGTGATATGCAGGCCAAATCAGAAAAAGATATCCTGGACAGCTACGCACCCGTTCAAGCCGACATCCTTAAAGCTCCTCATCATGGTTCTGATACTTCTTCCACCCAAGCGTTTTTGGAAGCGGTCAATCCCCAGGACGTAATTATCTCAGTCGGCTTAAACAACGACTATCGGCTGCCTTCTGAAGATGTTTTAAAACGGTATGAAAAGCTGGGATTCTCTGTTTACCGCACAGATCAGTTAGGGACCATTCTGATTGAAAGTGATGGGGTTCATTATACGATTCATAACTAAGGCTTTACGCCAGCTGTTTCCGGATTGTTCTATTCGAAAACAAGCATTTCCATTCTCAAATTTCAGCATAAAGAAAACAGTTTGCCTGTCTGCTTAACAAAATCAAGCGACAAGAATCAAACTGTTTTTTACTGATTTCCTAGCTTTTATCAATGATTACTTTTATCAGAAAACCGACTCAAAATCCAATTTTACTAAAAAAGTATTTGAATCGGCCATCGGGATTTTTTGAAAGAGAAACGATTCAGCACGCCGGAGCTGCTTTACTTTGTGCCTTTGGTTCCTTTGGTGCCGCCGCTTTTCTTATTTGCGCTGTAGCTGGCAAGCAAGTTTGTTTCGTAGGAAAAGATCATTTTCTCCCGTCTGCGCTGCCGATCAATCGCCTGGGTGATCAAGGCATCCATCAGCTGAGTGAAGCTGACTCCTACCGGCTGCCACAGATAGTAAGCCAAAGAGCCTGGAATGGTATTGATTTCATTCACATAAATTGCCCCGGAATCTCCATCCATCATAAAATCAATCCGGCAGACACCGCTGGCGCCTAACACTTTGAACGTTTCGATAGCCAAATTTCGGATTTTTTCCGTCGTTGCTTCATCCACTGGAGCCGGCACGATGCGCGCCGCATTGGCCATTCCGCCTTCAGCACTCTTGGCTCCTCCCTTAGATCCGCACTTAGAACCGCCCTTTGCGGCAGACTGTCCTAAATACTTATCCTTAAAGCTCATAATCTCATCCTGTTTGCCGACTTCTTCAAGCACGCTGGCCTGGCAGTCAAAACAGCTGCCTAAAACGGAACAGTTGATCTCCCGCAGATTTTTGACCATCTGTTCAACCACGATTTTGTTATCATACTGTCGGGCATCTTCAACACCGGCAATGAATTCTTCATCATTATGGGCAATCGTTATCCCCACCGAAGATCCCAAGCACGCCGGTTTCATGACAACTGGATAACCCAGTTCATGAACCTTAGCTAAAATTTCATCCTGTTTTTGTGCAAATTCATGTCCATAAAGCCACAGCCATGGACAGACCGGAAGGCCGCTGTTCTGCAGAATATGCTTCATCACTGCTTTGTCCTGGCCCGCGGCCGCACCGATGACATCACATCCAGCATATGGAATCTTCAGCATCTCCAAATATCCCTGAATTGTTCCATCCTCACCATTGGTTCCGTGCATGATCGGAACAATCACATCGACAGTGCCGATCGGCTTGGTGAACAGGCCTTTTTTTATAGGTTCAACAATCACTTCCTTGCCTTTTTTCACCAGAACAACCGGCGTTGCTTTTTGAATGAGTTCGTTAAGATCTTTATAGTTTTCGATATCCAATAATGCCGGGGATGAATAAAAATCCCGCTGTTTTGATACATATAACGGAATTACTTCATAACGTTCTTTATCCAGAGCTTCGATGCCCTGCAGAGCAGAAATCACGCTGACCTCATGCTCGACGGATTCACCGCCGAAAACTATTCCAACACGAATTTTCATACTTCACTCTCCTAATCTGACCTCTTCTTACTGTATGCCGGAAGGGGTCCTCCATTTCCTTGATTTCCAGGAAATCCTTGTTTATTATATCAGATTTTCATCAGGTTGACCTTGTATTTTAAGCTTAATCATTATAATCTATAACTAACCGTGATTTATTGATGGAAAGGATAAGATTATGATTCCTAAAGATATCTTAAAAAAGATCAAGCCCTGGATGTGGCTGTCCACGTATATTGTACTGCTGCTTTTTGCGATGTTACACTTTCAGGATCTGATGAGTGTTCTCCGCCGCTTGTTTCATCTGTTAACTCCCTTGTTTTATGCCATCGGCATCGCCTTCGTATTAAATCAGCCGATGAAAGCGATCGAAAAAGGATTAATCAAGTTGATTCAGGCTCTGCCGCATAACAAAAAAACCAAACCTCAGCAAGAACCAAAGGTGCGGGGCATTTCAATTTTTCTGACTTTGCTTTTAGCGTTGGCTGTCCTATTTGTTTTGTCGAGTATTATTTTCCCACAGCTGATTGCTTCCATCGTTCAGTTGTTCAACAACTGCGTTGTTTATTTAGGCAACATTGTGGAAAACATCAACAGCTTATTAGCCAGTTTGCATTTGGAAAACATTGAATGGGATTTCGATACCGTGAAAGTGCAGGCTGCTTTAGATCAACTTGGATTGAGCGCAGATAAACTTCTCCAAACTGCTACCAACTGGGTCGGCGGTACAGGCATGACCGTGATTAACAATATCTCGGCGATCACCGTTGGTTTAAGTAATTGGGTTATGGGTTTTATGTTAAGTCTTTATTTGCTTTCCAGCAAAGAAAAATTCATTCGGCAGCTAAAAAAACTAATCGGGGCCTTGCTTCCATTATCGGCTGCCAACCGAGTTTTGACCTTGGGTAGAAAAACAAACCAGACATTCTCCAACTTTATCTCTGGTCAACTGCTGGAAGCTTGTATTTTAGCTATGTTGTACTACGTTTCCATGACTTTATTCAAGATGCCTTATGCGATGTTAATCAGCACTGTAATTGGAGTCACCAGTATTGTTCCTATGTTCGGAGCAATGCTTGGCATGGCCTTCGGCTGTGTTCTTATCTTTGCGATCAATCCATGGATGTCCTTGTTTTTCATGATTTACTTCCAAATTGTTCAGCAATTTGAAAACAATCTGATTTATCCCCGAGTTGTAGGAAACTCAGTAGGCCTTCCAGGAATCTGGGTTCTGCTTTCCATCGTGGTGTTCGGCGGTTTATTGGGATTATTTGGCATGTTAATTGCTGTTCCAGCAACAGCTGTACTGTACACTTTATTAGGTGAATTCGTTAATAGCCGGATGCGGAAAAAAGGACAGGTTCTAGATGAGTCAGGCTTACTAAGTGTGAAGTCAAAGGTAAAAGAAGAAGCTTCACCTACTGCTGAGGATGAAATCAATTAAACTTTAAATATTAGAATTTCACTGCAAGGCTTTTAAAAGTCTTGCTTTTTTATACTTTAATCCAGTGCGAACCTGAGGTGAACATGAAATCCCTAGGAGGTTCGCACCGGAAATATGTGAAAAATGAAGAAAGTATTGTAAGTACAACGATGTTTAGTTATGATAGAGATACGATAAGAATCATATGGGTACCTTTTAGTTTCTTATTAACTGTCGCATCGCTCACGCGGTGCGTGGATTGAAATCTGAATCTCCCGTTAGTGGAGATCCGCAGCAGGGTCGCATCGCTCACGCGGTGCGTGGATTGAAATACTAGCCCCTGGTTTTGTTACTAATTTGCCACCGGTCGCATCGCTCACGCGGTGCGTGGATTGAAATAGTGCAGGCCGATCAAGACGGTTAAGTATAATAGGTCGCATCGCTCACGCGGTGCGTGGATTGAAATAAGTAATGGCGGTTTTTGCGAATTTTATGGTGGCGTCGCATCACGCAAGTGGTGCGTGGATTGAAATAGTGTAAAGAGTGTGGCAACATCAGCACTGAAGTTAGTTGCATCGCTCAAGCTGTTTCTTGCATTAAGATTGTTCCATTTGTCTTTGTTAATTTACAAATCAGTATTGCTTAGCAGCTAACCAGTTCTTATCTCATTCAAGGATATACATCGAAAAAAGCCTGTCTTCATTTTAATATGAAAACAGGCTTTGCTACTTTTTCTAACTAATCTACATCTTGGTCTGCAACATTCCAAGGACGAATTACACACCCCTCCGATGTCAGTTCGGCAACACAGACCTTCGCAGAATGATCTTGATCACTGACAACAAAGGCAAATTTGATATTGGTTCCAACACCCCAGCGGCCATCTTTATCTACACAGATTAAGGAAATCGCCTCAGCTTGTCCACGCTTACGAATCAACTTTTGGGTAAATTCTGCAACTAAAGTTGAGGCCGCCTCTTGGGGCTCCTGCCCCTGCTGCATTCTACGCACTACTTCATAGCTCAGACAGCCTTTCATAATTTCCTCGCCAACCCCCGTCGCTGCCGCGGCTCCAATATCGCTGTCTGCATAGAAACCACTTCCGCAAATTGGAGAATCACCCACACGCCCCGGCATCTTCATAAATAAGCCCGATGTTGATGTTCCAGAAGCTAGCGTTCCTCGGCTATCCAAACAACAGACACCCACAGTATCATGTCCTTTATAGCTGGATAAGGACTCTGGCTGCGCTTTTCGCTGCTCATAGATCATCTGCGCTTCTGGCGTTAACAATTTCTTCATTTCTAATCCAGATTGAATCGCATATTGCCGAGCGCCCTCACCAACCAGAAAATTATTAAACTGATAGTCGGCACACTGTTTGGCCAAAGTGAAGGCTGACGCTACATTTTCAACACAGCCAACCGCACCGACCGATAACGTGTCTCCATCCATATATCCCCCATCCAGTTGAACCACGCCTGCTTGATTGGGCAAACCTGAATAACCAACCGAATGAAAGCGAGGATCATTCTCTACGTTCGTAATTACAGTTGTCAAAGCTGCCTCAGCCGTTCCTGCTTCCCGCAGCGCTGTTTCAGCCAGCTTAACCCCTTCTGCAGCCATTTTCCAGGTTGCAATCACAGTCCATTTCATCCTTTTCTGCCCTTATTGATTAAACGCATCCGGCAAATCATTCTCCAACAGGATTGTATCGGTATAAGACGCTTTTTGATAGACCAAAGCAAACGCTTCCTTGACTGTCGCTACGACATGCACATGATCCATATCAAAACCGCATGCCTGCAAGCCCTCGACAATCGGCTCAGTCTGCCGCTTGCCTACCAGAATCACTTCGTCTGCACAATCCTTCACCTTCATACCAAACTGCTTGTTGATCTCATGCTGGCGCGGTCCTAAATCGATCATGCCCGGAGTTACGATAAACCGCGTTCCCGGCATCGTCTTTAATACCTGCAAGGACATCGCAGAACCTACCGGATTGGAGTTAAACGCATCATCAATAAAGGTATAACCATTGATCTTTTTAACTTCCAGCCGATGTTCAACATAACGCACCTGTGCTATTGCACTCTGCAGCTGCTCCCAGCTTACTCCCAAATGCCGGCCAACGGCAACCGCGGCCAAAATATTGGCAATATTGTGTTCACCCAAAAGACGGGTTTTAAACGGAATATCGGCTCCTTCCCGAGTATGAATATCAAACGTTGACCCCTGCGGACCAAAACTGATATTCACAGCGCGGTAATCCACATCCGTTTGCTCAATCCCATACCAGGCAATCGGGCATTTATTTTTAATATAGTAGTTCCGAATCAACTCGTTATCCTTATTCAATACTCCGAAACCCGTAACCGGCAGCTTCTCGATCATCTTCATTTTCTCTGTGATGATATTTTCCTGAGAACCGAAAGTATTCAAATGCTGCGGTCCAATCGAAGTGACCAAGCCAATCTGCGGCTGAACAAAATCCATCAGCTGTTCGATATCACCCACATGATCCGCTCCCATTTCGCAGATGAAAACCTCATGCGTGGGTTTCAGCTGCTGACGAATTGTAATCGTAATGCCCATCGGTGTATTGAAGGATGCGGGAGTCGGCAAGGAGTAGAATTTCTCAGAAAGAATCTGCTGCAGAATATTTTTAGAAGAAGTCTTGCCATAGCTGCCAGTGATCCCGATCTTAATCAGCTGGTCATGTTTCTTTAAAATATCTTTTGCCAATTTCATATAGTGCTTTTTTATCAGCTTCTCAAACGGGCTTGTAATCCATGCCATCGGAAAAATGAAAAGCCAGTTGATCCAGCAGGCCGCAACCACCCAGACAACCCAGACAGGATAATCAGTGAACATCACAGCCGGGATTAACCAAAGACAGTTCAATATAAACATCACTGCAATCTGACGCTTAACCCGCGCTGTCATCGCCAGAGGTTTGATATAGTTTTTCTTCTTTTCCAAATACAGCATCATGCCGCCGATCAAGACCGCCAGCCACACTGTCGCGATTTTACCCAGACGATAATCCGGAATGATGATGCACCCCAGCGCCAATACAATGATCAACACAGGAAACAGCCAGTGCTTCCATACTTTCAGCTGATCTTTTCCCCATTGAATATAGCGGCCAGGCTCATAGCGGTTCTGCTGGAACATATGCAAGGCATGTTTCCAGGGAACGACCATCATACACAAAAGCAGTGCTGTAAACAGCACTTTTTCTAACAAATCCTGAATCTGTCGTAAAAAATCCATGTCAATCCTCCCAGTCTTCCTTTAAAAAGACATCCAAACACCGGTTAAACCGAGCGCTCTGGTTAAAATAAGCGAAATGATCATCACCTTCAAAAATTGCCAGTCCGGCATTTTTCATCTTCGCTTCCATTTGTTTCCCCATCCAAAGCGGTGCGGCTTCGTCGTTTTCTCCCCATACTAATAAGACTGGAACTGTAATGTCTTCCAGCATATCGCTGACGTCATCGTTGACAACTTTAACGAAGGTTTCACGCATGACGCCGGTCGCATTGCGGTAATCATCAGATCCGGATTTGCGCTTAAATTCTTCCAGCATGGCTTCGTTGCCTGTCATTGAAATTGCTTTTTTTGCTGCCTTATAACCCGCAATTTTTATTTTTGCCTGCCAACTCTGCTTCGGCCGAATTCCCGCGGCGCCCGTCAGCACCATTTTATGCACAGGATTTTTTGCAGCGTAATGGATCGCCACTCGGCAGCCAAAGGAATGGCCGATGAGAATCGGATCCTGAATGTCAAAAGACTGACAAAAGGCCTCCAGAAATTCCCGGTATTCCGGTACGCCCCAGGCAGCTGGCGGTTCATCGCTTTGACCAAAGCCAGGAAAATCGAAATTAAAAACCCGGAAATGCTTCTTCAGATGGTTATAAGCAGGTTCCATCATGATCATACGCTGCCGCCACCCATGCAAAAGCACGACATCGCGGCCCTGCCCTTCTGTCGCAACTTCGATATTCAGTCCGTTAATTTTTATTTGCGGCATAAAAATCCTCCATTGTTTCTACTTTATTATATGCAATCTTCACAAGCTTGGAAAGTACAAAAATAATATTCAGAATAAGCAAAATAAGATATTGAAGATTTTGAGGATTCAGCGTATAATAGAGACATGTAAAAGAAAGGAGATCGAAGTCATGTTTGAGTGGGTTAAGGGCAACGCCTACACGATGTTAGTGACCTTGTATCCAAACAATTTCACATTGAACAACGTAGCGGCTGCCTATTTTGAAGATATTCGATGGTGCTGTATCGGACTGGACCGAGAAGAACGGAAAGTTGCGATCCGCCCCGTAACCAAGCGAGAAGTAGATTTAAAACTCATCCCGCTGGAGCAGCTGCATAAAGTATCCATGGGAAAGGGATATGCCCGCATCAGCAACAAAGCGCTGATTGAGGAAATCGCCCAGCTGACAGGCATCGAATGCAACGGGATTAAAGTTCCCGCGCAGTTTGATGAACGCGAAAAAATGCTGATTATTGATCTGAACAATCCCGTATAAGGAGGTGAGGAAAAATGTATTTCGGTTTATGGATTTTAGTATTCTTGGGGGCTTTAATTGTTGAACTGGCGACCGCAACCAGTCTTGTCAGTATCTGGTTCTGTGTCGGAGCTTTGTTCGCCTTAGTTGCAATGGCGCTGAATCTGGCATTCATCTGGCAGGTTGTCATCTTCTTTGCGGCATCGCTTGTCTGTCTGGCAATGATCCGACCGATGGCCTCGCAGTATCTGCGCGGCAACATTGTGGCCACGAACGCTGATCGTGTGATTGGCCGGCATGTCCAGCTGCTGAAAGACATTACCGGGGAAACCTGGGGGGAACTCAAGGTGAACGGTGTCGTCTGGAACGCATCCAGTGTTGACGGACATCCGATTGACGGCGGTTCTTTAGTCGAAATTGTTGCAATCGAGGGGGCTAAACTCCTCGTGAAAAAATTAGAGGACTGAATACTCAGTCAAGAAAGGAAATAAATTATGAATGGGTTCTTACAGATTTTGATCTTCTTAGTTGTCTTTTTGATTGTGATTGCAGTTATCTGCTACTGCGTGCGAATTGTGCCGCAGGCTAAGGCTTACGTGGTTGAACGATTGGGGGCTTACCACAGCACATGGCATACCGGTCCGCACTTTATGGTTCCGTTTATTGACCGGGTTGCCAACAAAGTTTCTTTAAAGGAAATCGTTAAGGATTTCGATCCGCAGCCGGTTATCACGAAAGATAACGTTACGATGCAGATCGACACTGTCGTTTATTTTCAGATTACTGATCCGAAGTTATACACTTATGGTGTTGAACGTCCGATCAGCGCATTGGAAAATCTGACCGCGACAACCCTGCGTAATATCATCGGTGAATTGGAGCTGGATGAAACGCTGACTTCCCGCGATATCATCAACACCAAGATGCGGGCAATTCTAGACGAAGCGACAGATCCTTGGGGCGTTAAAGTCGGCCGTGTGGAAGTTAAAAACATCATCCCGCCGCGCGATATTCAGGAATCCATGGAAAAACAGATGCGGGCTGAACGTGAACGCCGTGAGGCAATTCTGCGGGCGGAAGGTGAGAAGAAATCCGCAATTCTGACTGCTGAAGGTGAAAAAGAATCGATGATTCTGCGCGCTACAGCCAAGAAAGAAGCCATGATCGCGGAAGCGGAAGGCCAGGCTCAGGCTACCGAACGGTTATATGCCGCTCAGGCTAAAGGTATTGAGATGATTAAGAATTCAGATCCAAGCATGGAATTCTTAACTTTAAAGGGCTATGAAGCCTTGCAGAAAATGGCAGATGGCAAAGCAACAAAGCTGATCATCCCAAGCAACCTGCAGGATATCGCCGGAACCTTAGCTTCCTTATCCGAAGTTATTAAACCGGTTGACAACAAAGATTAATGGAATAAGGCGCCGTCTTGACGCCTTTTCTTATTCAGCAGTAAGTTTATCAATTCAAATCCGAAGTTGACCAAACGGAAGTATCCGCTGGATGGCTTTGTCTGAGATTGGATTTTTGCACATTCGTTTTACTGCCATAGATGGAAGTAACTAAAAGAGGAGTCCTATGATTATGGAAAAACCAAGTTCAGCCACTATCCGTTTATTCTTTCTGACGCTAAGCTTGATCGGCCTTGGAATTTTAAGCGCTATCTTGAAAATAACAATTTTATGGTTCATCTTATTTGCCGTCCTTTGTCTTTATTTCCTGATTCGCTATCATCGCAACATACGACGGGCCGACATTATTTTGGGTGCTGTTATGGCATTGACTGCCATGGTTTCCAATCCGCTAATGGGATTCTTTGTCTTTCCCGGCTATGTCGCCGCGATGGCAAAAATACGTGACGCTCAGCATCCGATCGTCTTGTTTCATCATCAAAAACAAGAGCTCTGGAAAACCATTGGCTGGATCCTAGTCGCAGGGTCTGGTTTGGGAATATTCAATCTTGGACTGGGCTTGGGTCATTTAACCGCGGCCCCTTCCTTTCGGTTCATTTTTCTGTTTGATGCCCTGCGGGCGGGTTTATTTGAGGAAATCTTATTCCGGGTTCTTCTGTATGCCTTTTGCATTGAAGTTACCGGCGGCACTGAGCTAAACCGCGTACAATCGTTCTTCTGTCTGGTTAGCATGATCATGCCGCATGTGCTGATTCATTTTTCAGGAACGATTGAAATCGGCAGTTTAATCGTCATGACGTTGGCTTTTGGGCTGCCGTTTGCCTTGCTGCAATGGAAAGTAAATCTGACCTCTGCGATTGGAGCCCATGCCCTGGTCGATTTCATTCGTTTCCTTGTTTTTGGCGCGTAGTCCCGTTATCCTGCTTTTCTAAGTTCCACTGTTCTTTCTTCTTTCTGTGATATCGTTCCCTTAATTCTTTCCGCAAGCAAAAAGGAATACCGTTTGGCAGTATTCCTTTTTAGCTTATTCTTCCCAATCATATACTGGATATCCTGATCCTTCAAATTCATAATATTGCGGATACCGTTCCTTGTAGGCATCGACTTCTGCTCGTGCCAGATCCGGATAATTAGTAATCAGTCCGCTGACGCCCATATCCAGATAGTTTCTCATTTTATCATAGTCATCCACGGTCCAGACATACACCGGCATCCAGGCCCGTCCCGCCTGTTCGAGAAAGCTCACCGAAATCTGACTTTCCTCCACAGCCAGAAAATCAATATTCCAGTTCCAAATTCGATAGTCCATTTCGCCGGCTGTTCCATAAACACAATATCCAATCCACCATTGTGGACGAAGCCGCTGCAGGATCTGTACTGCTTCGTAGTCGATCGACATAAAAATAGCCCGCGATACAAAATCTTCTTTTTCCACGACATCAATAATTTTCTTAGCCATTTCTTTTTGATTGCCGTTTACGGGTTTCAATTCAATTAACAGCCCGGTTTCCTCTTCCCAGGTTTTCATCGCCGCGATCAGCTGCTGCAGCGTTGGAATTTTCCCTAACTTGCCATCGGTATCCGTCAATGTCAGCGCCTGCAGCTGTTCCACTGTCAAATCCGCAACTTTTTTATTCACTCCCGCTAACCGTGACAACGTTGCATCATGGAAAACAACCGGAATCCCATCAGCACTCAGCTGGATGTCAATTTCCGCATAATCCGCCTGAGCGATAGCTGCCTGGCGAACGCTTTCAATCGTATTTTCCAGGGCATAAATAGATCCGCGGTGACCAATTGACCAGGGCTGATGTTCACGGGATAAAGGGCGAAGATAGAGATCAGCGCTGTACAGCACGGTTAAAATCATCAGTATCCGGATTAGCCAAGGATGCCGCTGCACAATCCGTCGCCGGCTTAACCAGCCATGAATTTTTTGATAGACCCAATCCAGCTTGCTGAAAGTCGTCAAATGCAGCTTCTGCACCATATATCCTAAAAGATACAGCACGCCGGCAATAAGAATAATTGGCAATAGAACAGAGATGAAATCAGGAAAGACTGCGGAAAGGAAAAAGTATAAGATAAAGACCGCTGTCAGACCGCTAAGCCAGGGATGACGATGAATCCATTGATGGAAGCCCTCCCAGGATTTCACCTTCTGAACACTCGCTGCGGTTACCCCGCGAACACGCTGTACAGCTTCATTGAGTTTCTCCGCTTCTTCGCTTTCCGGTTCTTCTTCCAGCATAACCACGCCCTGTGCAGAAACCAGACGAACCAGAAAATACAAAAATGCCAGACTCATCAAGAAAAAGCCGAACTGAATTAATAATGACTGCGTTAAATAGAGGCGAAAGGTCGGCGACATAATTAAATTTTTCAAAAAAAACCGATTGAAATCAGAGTTGATCAGCAATGCCTTTGGCAGGAAGTTGACGATCAGCCATTCCGCCAAAAACCAAACGCCGCATCCTAGCGCCAGCTTAGTCTTTGCCTTGTTGGTCAGCTGCTTCCATATCTGGATATTTTTACGAACAGCCTGGCTGAGTTTCAAACGCTGAAAGATCATCAACAACGGCACAAAGATCAGAAAAATGCCGGCACCATACAGACAAATCCAGAAAGCACCGACGAGCATCCGGCCTGCGGCTGTCAGCTGTAATTCGCCGATGACAAAGTCTGGTACACGCAACCGCGGAATCAGCGCATTGATATAAACCAGATGGACAACGGGCAGAAACAGGGCATAATACAAGGTGCATAAAGGCAGCTGCAGATTGCGGATTCCTTTCAATGAGAATACAGACTGTCGGCAGGCTTCACGAATAGAGAGCGATTCTTGACGTTGGCCTTTATCAATCAGATGAAGGATAACGCCCAATTCAAAAACAATCAGTCCCGTGCCGACCAGCATATAAAACAATGCCAGCAAAATACCGGGCACCGATAAAAATCCCATTACAATCTCGGAGTTAAAGGTCATTCCTGAACGAGCCCGACTGAGATAAAGACGAAGCAGCTGTCCCAACAGCGGATTGACAAACAAATATAAACAAATTCGATAAATAATTTCAAACTGAATAATTTTTCCCAGCCACGGACACTTCTTTCTCATTATTGGAATCTCCTTTAAGCTGTCTTATTATACCACGTTTGCTTTTAAAGATTTCAATCAGATCCATTTTCCGATAAAAAGGGATCCTTCATTCTTAGATTGATTATTGAAATGACATCATAGTGACAAAAAAAAACGTCAGCTTATTTACTGACGTTAAAGAAGCGAGAAAGGATTGGAGTTTCTGCAGAAATTGGCAATCCTTTTTTTGATCATTCAGCATTTTTCATATTGCTTCCGAAATCCATTCTCAGGCTTTCTCAGACTGTGCAGCGAAATTGATTTCAGCTTGATCTGCCAATCTGTCCAACATGGCGGATTGATTAGGCCTGTGACAATTCCTGAATGACATTCAAAAATTCCAGCCGGTTATCAGCGCTTAAGGTATCCTGCAGCGATTCATAAGTCATTCCATCAAAGGAAGGCCCTGCAACGTAATGACTGTATCCCTGCGAATAACAGATCAGAGCACTGCGGCCTGGAATTGTGGCGGTATTGTATTCGCTGAACAGTTCAAATTCACTGAAAATCAAACGGAAAGGGCCAATTTTCCAGGCTGTAAACGTCGTTTCATGACGCAGTTTTTCCGGATGAGCCAGGTTTTCGCGGCTTCGTTCTATCCCATATTGCAGCGTGATGCGTTCCCGCTCACTGTAATACTCAGGGATCACAAGCTCCGAGGGATCTTTCAGCTCATGATTCAGCTTAACAAGGCGTTCACTGTAACCCAACTCGACTGGAAACAAAGGTACTGGTTTATTTAACAGACGATCAAATTCTTCGGCCATCCAAAAACCGAATTGTTCCATCTGTGCCGGTGTTTGTTCCTTACGGGTAAACCGGGTACTGACGTCGCCTGCCGCTGACTGCAGAAACGAAAAGAATTCATCCGGATACTGCGCATCCAGCTGCCGCATGGCATAGCCTGGGTATTCTGAAGTGAAAAAGGGTGTATCCCCATTCAGTGATGTAGGATGACAGTTATAAATCAACAGAGAAGCAATTCGTTTTTCATTTTCATAAAAACACAGTGCATGCGCAAAAATTTGATCCGTTGTCCAATGACTGATGCGGCTTTGGCCAATTCGGATAAACGGTTCAGCCACATAGCTGCACGTCAGCTCAGCTTCACGCAGGGTCAGCGGAATTAAGGCTTCACACACCTGATCCCGCACCTGATGGCGATAGCTTTCTACCCGCATGTCCGGCGCAAAATGGGTATGCGTCCCGCTGATGATGACAACCGTCGGAAGGCCCCAGGCTTGTTCCAAACGCTCGCGAACATCCTTGACTAAGGTGATTGGTGCCTGCAGGGAATCCAAAGCGATATGCACATAACGGCTGCCGTTTTGTTCCAGCACGAGGATCCGCGCATACAGCGGATCACGCACAGTGTCCAAGGGCTGAACCTGCTGCGCAAAGCCCGCCGCCCGTATCGGTTCACGGGGATTGATGTTGAGTTTAACTGTTTGAATTTTCATTCTTTTCCTCCCTGATTTTTTCCTTTTTCCCTTTCAGTTTCCCTTCCAGCTTACGCGGCTTTTCCCGTTTCAGGCCGCCCGGCCGGGAAATCCTGAAAATAACGCCATTATTAAGATTTTCAGCTTCCGCCCGATAACCATACGTTGTGCAGACGCGGTAGACAATTGACAATCCGAGCCCGAATTTCCCATCCGTGCCTTTTTCATACGGTTTAAACAGTTTGCTTAAACGTTCTTCACTCATAAGCGGTCCGTCATTCGCCACGGTCAGTTCTTTTTCATTCAATGTGATTACAATTTCATGCGTAGCATAACGAATGGAGTTATCCAGCAGATTTTCAACAACGACCCGCCATGGATCCTCTTCGCCATGGAAATAAATCTTTTCCAGCTGAGTTGAAATTTCCAGCTCGGGCCGGATCACTTTTAAGGAAAGAATCGCTTTATTGATCACAGCGCTCATATCCAGCGTATCCCCTGCCATCCCATCATCCGTCAGATAGCCCAGTTTGTTCAGCATGATCAAGCTGTACACTTTCTTTTCCAGACGATCGGCGTGTTCAATGATCACATCTACGCTCTTCTCCAGCGTTTCATACGGATAGATTCCATCCTTGATGCTTTCGCCATAGGATTTAATCGTTGCGATCGGGGTTTTCAGATCATGCGAGATATTCTGAATCATTTCTTCCTTAATCTTTTCCTGCTTATCCAGCTCCTCTTTCATCGCGACCAGGGCCTGCGCCACCTGTCCGATTTCATCCCGCCGTTCGATATGCAGCTCGGCTTCCTCACCGCGGCTGACCTTCTCAATGTAATTACGGATTTGATTCAGCGGATGGATCAGCGAGCTGATCCACAGCATCAGGCAGACAAACAACAGGGAAACAACCAGCACATTGAGATTGATGACACTGTTCAGCAGCATATTTTTAAAATCACTGCGATAACTGTCGCTCATTAACGAAATTAAGATCGTGTGCGAATCCAATCGTGCCAGCGAATAAAAATACGTCTTGCGATCCTGCACATAGGCTCGATCAGCAACCTCCTGAGCCAATCCATCCCCTTCTTCCAGCAGATGGGAAATCAGCTGCGGATCCAGCGATGTCGTGCCAATTTTGGAAAACTGCCGTGTTTCCTTATCGTAAAACAGGTGAATAATGCTGGGATCTGTATTCTCGGCAATTTCCTCAATATCCATATTCATCGAATAGTTGAAAGCAATATTGTTCTGTGCCCGATGCAGCATACTGTACATTTGCTTTTCTACAAATTCATTCACATTTTCTGACAAATAAACAAAGAAAAACACGGTGAAGACAGTGACGACCAGGAAGATCAGCGTCAGCAGCTGCTGGGACAGCGACAGCTCTTTGAGCCAGATACGTAATCGTTTCATTTATCCCAGCCGATATCCGAACCCATAAATCGTATGGATACTCAAATTCGGCATCTTTTTCCGCAGCCGCCGCAGCGTATCATCCACGACCCGATCGGAACCAAAATAATTGACATCCCAAACCTGTTCAAGTATCTGTTCACGTAAAAACGCGGTTCCCTTATTCTTAACAAACAGCATTAACAAATCGAACTCTTTCGTTGTCAAATCCAGTTCGCGGCCTTTTTCAAAGACGAGCCGTTGAGCTTCATCAATTTCATAACCATCAACGACAATCCGATTCGCATCTTCCTTATAGGTTCGCTTCATAATGTTATTGATCCGCAATACAAGCTCTTTCGGTGAGAAGGGCTTAGTAATGTAATCATCACTGCCTTTTTCCAAACCGATGATGCGGTCGAACTCCTTATCCCGCGCCGACATGAAAACCACCGGCACTTCCGGAGACTGCATTCGAATTTCTTCAATCAGATCAAAGCCGCTTTTATCATCAAGCATAATATCCAGAATCCAACAATGAACATCATCGTCCGAGGTATGGGCAGAAGCTTCCTCATAGGTCAAATAAGAACGGACTTCGTAGCCTTCCTTTTCCAAGTATCGCTTGACCAGTTCATTGAGATCTTTTTCATCTTCCACAATCGCTATTACTTTCTTCACTTGCATCTCACCCCACGTTTCCATTGTATCAAATTTAACCCTGGAAATCCATGAAACCCGAAACGGGATCGGAATAAAAAGAAAACGAAGCCGGTCTTTACCGTTTCTTCGCTTTAAAAATAATCATCATCGGACGATGCCGTTCTTCTTCCATTTTCGGTACTTCGCGGATCAATTCCGCCGTTGGCTGCGGCTCTTGGATATCCTCCAGCTCAAAGCCATTGTGGATCAGCGCCTGTACGATCGTCGTCAAGGAATGATGATATTTCACAACTGGCGCCCCTAAGAAAATTGAATCCCGTCTTCCATCAAGAAAGTAACGCGTAACCGGCCATACTGGATCTGGATCGGAAGTTTGATCAAGCCATTGCTGACTGCCTTCAGCTGTAAAAATCGGATGTTCCATCGAAAAGATGAATTCTCCGCCTGGCCGCAGGGTTTTCGCAATCTGTTGAAACAAGGCACCCAGATTTTCAATATAATGCAGCGTCAGCGAGCTCAGAACCACGTCAAAACTTTCGCTTGGATAAGCATAGTCTTCAAGCGCTCCCTGCTGATATTCAATTCCTTCCAGCTGATTGATCGTGCGGGCTTGATCCAGCATCTTCTCTGAAAGATCCATTCCCAAGACTGAAACCGCGCCGTTTTCCATCGCATATCGGCAATGCCAGCCATAACCGCAGCCCAGATCCAGAACCTGTTTATTTGTGAAATCCGGAAGCATAGCCTGCAGCACTGGCCATTCGCCAGCCCCTGCCAAGCCTTTCTCCGATCTGCTCATATGACTGTATTTTTCAAAAAAATCCTGATCATCATAGCGATTCTCTTTCATAATTTATCCTTCTTTCCTTTCCTGTCAGCGAATTTAACGCTGCTTTAATCCTTCTTTATTTTATCCCGATCATTCCTGAAAAGCGATGTTTTTTTGCATTAGATCTTCTTGGTCAAGACAGTATCAAGAGCATTATGAACTATGTTTTTTAAGAAAAAGGAACACCGCGCAGCAGCATTCCTTCTCATCTTTTTTTCTTCGATCACAAACCGGATTGTTCAATCAGATCGACAACACGGTAAACATAGTGGTGACACAGCTCATCGCTTTCGGCTTCAACCATCACACGAACCAGCGGTTCAGTTCCGGATGGACGAACAAGAATCCGTCCGTTGCCCTGCAGCTCTTCATTGATTGCCGCAACTTCTTTCACAATCGGATCAGCCTGCATCGCCGCTTCCTTATCTTTCACCGGTACGTTGATCAGCAGCTGCGGATAAATTTTCAGGCCATCCTTGAGCTCCACAATCCCCTTGCCGGTTTTATGCATAACTTCCAACAGCTTCAACGCCGTCAGCAAGCCATCCCCCGTCGTCGCATGTTCCTTAAAGATAATGTGTCCGGACTGTTCGCCGCCCAGCATGTAATCCTTCTTCACCATACATTCGTAGACGTATTTATCCCCCACCTGTGTGGATTCGGTTGCAATGCCAAGCTGTTCCATGGCTTTAAAGAATCCCAAATTGGCCATCACAGTGCTGACTACGGTATTGCCGCGCAGATGCCCGGCTTCCTTCAAATACTTGCCGCAGATATACAGCACATAGTCGCCGTCGATCAGCTCACCATTCGGATCCACCGCGATCAGACGATCAGCATCGCCGTCAAACGCCAAGCCTAAATCGAAGATTCCGCTTTTCATCAGTTCCTGCAATGAACCCGGATGCGTGGATCCGCATTGCGTGTTGATGTTAATGCCGTTGGGTTCGCTGTGAATGACTGTGCAGTGGGCGCCCATGCGCCGCAGCAGCTTCTCCGCGGTTGTGGTTGCCGAGCCGTTGGCCAGATCCAAAGCCAGATGGAACGATTCAAGACGGAAGTCAAACAGGGATTCTATCCAGTCCAAATAATGCTCCAGCCCTTCGTCATAACGCACGATCTGACCAATCTTATCGCCGCTGACCAGCGGAATTTCCGTCAAGCCGTCGATATAGTCCTCAATCAATCCCTCGATCTCTGCCGATAGCTTAATCCCTGCCTGCGAAAAAACCTTGATTCCGTTGTCATAGTACGGATTGTGGCTGGCGGAGATCATCACGCCGCAGCTGAATTGTTCACGTTTTACCAAATAGGCCACGCTGGGTGTCGGGCAGGTTCCCAACAAATACACATCCGCACCGCTGGCGGAAGCTCCGGCCGCTATCGCATTTTCAAACATCCCGGAAGATAAACGCGTGTCCTTGCCGACCAGAATCCGGCCTTTTCCGGTTTTGGAGAAATAATATCCCAAATACCGTCCGACCTGGAAGGCACGCTGCACATCCAATGTTTCATTGGCTTTGCCGCGAATGCCGTCAGTTCCAAAATAACGTCCCATTAATTCGTCCCTCCATCACTGTCATTATCGTCTGACGCTGCAGAATTGCTTGGATCCGTAACGTTGACGGTCAAGGATGCCTGCTGCAGGGTGTACTTCACATAGGTTCCAGTATCCTGATTGACCTGTAATGTCACTTCCTGTTCCCCTGGCTGCAGATCCTTCATATCAAAATATACATAAATGTCGCTGGCGGTGATTTTATCAACATTGGCCTGCGTTCCATAAACGGTAACGCTGACCGCAATCTGATCATCTTTGGTCTGAACGTTGTAACGTTTAGTATTGTTGATGGCATTGATCGCAACGTTGTCGATGGTTTTGGATACGGCATCGCCCAGCTTGATATCCATATTGACGCGTGCTGGATTGATCTGGCGAACACCCGTCGGCAGTGTGATCGTCTGATACATCTTGGTATCGGAGGTTAGCTTCGTCGCATCCAGCTGAACTGAAACCTTATCAAGCTTATCCAGTACAGACTGCTGCGCATAAATTTTAACGGAGGAATGATCGAAAATGATCTCCTCAATCGCCTTGCCGTCCGGAATCTCACCCTGCAGTTCCACCGCAACAGGTACATCCTTGCTTGGCGAAGTAACTTTGACATTGACCTTTACCGTGCTTGGAATGATATCCGCTTTGACCGGCGTTCCTGTCTGATCGTAAGCGACCAATACAGCATCCTGTTCAAAATCAGCGGTTTTGCCGGAAACATCGATCAGCGCTTTTACAAACGCGATGCTGTCAAGCGTATCAGAAGCCGCACGAACATTAACCTTGGTCGCTTCAAACTGCGGATCTCCCAGGATGTAAATGTTGTCAAGCTTGTCGGTATTGATAAAATCATAACTCAGATCAAACTGTGTCGTGACTTTTTTCTTGATCGTAACCAAAGCCGTAGACGGTTCTAGTTTTACATTGACCCGTTCGGAAAAATCCTTTGGCTGCAGCTTCACCTGATAGGTTCCTTCGGTCAGACCCGAAAGATCGGCGACAACGCTGTAATTTTTCTGTGTCCGGACTAACTGGACATCCGACATTTCACCCATGACATAGGCCGCAGCTTCGCTGGGCAGACCGGAAATTTCAAACATATCGGAATTGTAATTGATGGTGACCGGAACAGATGGGATCTCATGGACACTCTGGATGTTGTTGGATAAGCTGGTGTCGGTGTAATTGACAGTCAGATACAGCAGCACAGCCAAGGCCAGAGAAACGACTTTGCCATACCGCGGATTAAACAGGATCCGATCAATCCAGGAACTTAACCAGCGTACACCTTTAAACAATCCGTCTTCAATCGTAGCGTAAGTCTTTACAACTTTTTTGCTTTGGCGGGCGATTTTGTTTGCCAGCTCCAGCTTGGACTCGGAATCCTTCATCTGCGGATTCTGTCTAGGATCGTTATTCTTCATGCTTGTCACTTCCTTCCTGATCGGCGGAGTTCACCGCTTCTTCCAGGGAGTGTTCACTGACTTCCTCGGAAGCGCTAAATTCCAGCTTGACATCATCAATCGGGGAATGATTTTGATTTTCTGCAGTGATGTCGGCGGAGGCCGCATCGGTTTTCACAGCGGCTTCCGTATTTTCATTTTCAGTAGTCATCTTTTCTTCTTCCGACTTCTTCTTAGTGCGCTTAGCCTTAGTTTCGGCAGGATCTTCCGTTTCCTTTGGCTTCTTGGCCCGCGCCGTTTTCTTCTTGGTCTTCGTTTCTTCTTCGCTTGAAGCCGTTTTAATTTCGAGAACTTCGGTTACTGCCGGCTGAACCCGCTCCTCTGCTTTCTCAGTGACGGCCTCGGCCTGCGCCTGCTTTTCTGCTTCCTGAGCAGCGATCTGCTGCTCTAAAATTTCTGGTTCCTCAAACATCGAAGAAGACGGCGCTTTCTTCTTTTTCTTTTTCGGCAGCTTGATATTTTCTTCTTCTTTTTCAAGCTCGCTCAGCCGATCCGGAGTTTCGGCGTCCTTCTTTTTATTAAAGATTCCGGTAAACAGATTGCCTTTATGGTCCGCAGGTTTTTTCTGAACTTCAGCGGTTTCTGTACCGTCCTGCTTCTTGACCGCAATCTTGTTCAGCAGGCCTTTTTCATTCTTCTTTGTTTCAATTTCTTTCTCTACAACCAGCTGCGGTTCATCGATAACAAAATAAGATTTTCGAGTTTCCTTCTTCGGTGCTTTTTCACGAACCACCGTTTCCTCATTGCAGACAACACGCAGCAGATAATCGCGCAGTTCCTTCTTCGAGACGGTTGTGATTTGTCCGCCTTCCGCAATCGAAATATTCCCGGTTTCTTCAGAAACAACAATCGTTACTGAGTCCGTAATTTCACTGATGCCGATCGCTGCCCGGTGACGTGCGCCGTAACGCGACGGCAGTTCCTGATTGGTCGGCGGGAAATAGGCGCTCGCACAGGCCAGGCGGTCACCCTGAATGATGACTGCGCCGTCATGCAGCGGCGTCGATGTAACGAAAATCGAAGTCAAAAGTTCTGCGGTAACCATGGAATTCATCGGCGTTCCCGTTTTGACATAATCATTCAGCGAATGAGATTGTTCCAGAGAGATCAGAGCGCCGGTCTGATCCTTTGACAAAATCATCACGGCTTTCACTAATTCATCTACCAAATGCTCCTTCTCGTTTCCAGAAAGCGTGGAAATCCGTGAGAAAACATTGGATTTCCCCAGCTTTTCCAATAAGGATCGGATTTCCGGCTGGAAGATGATAATGACGGCGATAAATCCCCACGAAACAAACATATCGGCAATCCAGCCGACAGTATTGAGCCCAAAGACATTGGCAATGGCTTTAATGATGAGAATCAGGACAATTCCCTTAAATATCTGAATCGTTCGTGAATTATTCCGAACGATTTTTATTGTGTAATAAAGTAGCAGCCACATGATCAGGATGTCAAAAAACATCCGGGTGTAGTTTAGGATCGACTGAATGGTAGTGTAATAATTAACCATTGGTGAATCCTCCTTTCATTGAATTATTATAGCACAGTTCTAAAAGCCTTGAAAACTGAAATTGCCTGAAACCCCACGCGCTTGTTTCATCTGTTTTCAACAGTCTGATTCCGCGGTCTGCAAATTTCCTGCCGATTCTTTGTTTTTGAAGTTGATCCTGTGACAATCGTCAAGCTCCAAAGAAAAACACAGATCCACCCGGGGTCTGTGTCATCATGGCTGCTTATTTTGCAGCAGCAGGGTTTGCGGAACGGTGCCTTCAAAGCGCAGAGCTTCATCGTCAAGACTGAACACACTGATCTGTAACCCCTCCATCTTATCTAATATACTTTTTAAATTTTTATTCACAGCGGTATTCGTAGATTGAATCAAAGCCGAAGGCAGATCGACGCCCGCCAGGCTGATCCGCTGCAGATCCACAGTGATTTCATCCTGCTGAGCGGCCAGCTTGGCCTCCACCGCAACACGGCAGCCTTTCGCCAGATTCAGCAGTCCGCCGTATTCCTTGAGTTTGGGAAACAGCTGAACCAGCGCTTGGGGATCATTGACGGTCACCTCCAGCACCGCTTCGTTGCCGTTTTCCAGCGTAAGCTTAGGATTGGAAAGCCAATCTCCCACCGCGGCACTCAACAGTTCGCTGAGCTGCTGCCCGGTTAAATTCACCTGCAGCTGCTGTGTTCCCTGAGCCGTAAACTGACCCTTGGCAATCTGCGTCAGCTGACTGATCAACAGCTCGCCCTCCGGCAAAATACCGGACAATTCCGGCGGCAGCGAAGCCGCAGGCGCGGCACTGGGAGCCGGCAAAGCAGCGGGATCGGGACGGCGGCTCCAATAAGCCCCCAGCGCAAGCGAACCGGTTATGACGATCATCACCCAGCACAGGGCCAGAAGAACATTGAATATTCGTGATGTTGGTTTCATAAATACGGCTCCTTTCTATCCAGAAGTATGCTCGTCAGCGTTCTTTTTATCCTCAAACTGCAGTTTGAATTTCAAAAGATGGAAAAACCATGTCGGTTGCGGTACAATAAACAGGAAATGAGGTTAGTTTGATGGATAAACAATGGACAACTCTGCGGACGCAGGGAAAAGAAATCACCTTGATCGGCACTGCGCATGTTTCCAAAGTCAGCGCTCAGGAAGTCAAGGAAGCACTGGAGGAAATTCATCCTGACAGCATCTGCATCGAACTGGATGAAGATCGCTACCAGTCGCTGCTGCATCCCGGACAATGGGAACAAACCGATATCGTACAGGTCATTAAGCAGAAAAAAACAGGATTTCTGCTCGCTAATATTATTCTAAGCTCGTACCAGAAGAAAATTGCCAAAAAAATGGATATCAGCGCGGGAGCGGAAATGCTGCAGGGCATCCAAAGCGCCAAAGAATTAAACGCTGAGCTGGTTCTGGCAGACCGGCGAATTCAAACGACATTTTCGCGGATCTGGCGCAAACACAGCTTCTGGCAGAAATGCAAACTGCTGACCAGCATCATCTTCTCCTTGTTTGATGATGAGGATATTACCGAAGCGGACCTGGAACAGCTCAAGCAAAGTGATATGCTGGAAAGCGCGCTGAAAGAAGTCGGCGACAGCTTCCCGGTTGTGGCTGAAGTACTGATCCATGAACGGGATCAATATCTCGCCGCCAAAATTGCCCAGGCTCAGGGGCCCAAAATTGTCGCTGTGCTGGGAGCCGCTCATGTTCCGGGTGTCGCGGCGCAGATCGAAAGCGGAAATCTGGCGGATCTGAAGGAACTGGATTCGTTACCCCCCAAATCGATTTGGGGGAAAGTGATCGGCTGGGGCATTCCGATTGCGATCATCGTTGTGATTGTGGCTACTTTTCTGAATTCGCACAGCGCAGGCTGGGAACAAATTCAGAGTTGGATTCTGTGGAACGGAACATTATCCGCCCTCGGCACGCTCTTGGCCGGCGGTCATGTGCTCTCGATTCTCACGGCTTTCATCGCCGCTCCGATCACCTCGCTCAATCCGTTATTAGCAGCCGGCTGGTTCGCAGGCTTAGTCGAAGCATCAGTGCGAAAACCCAAGGTCAGGGACTTTGAAAATCTGACCGAGGATGTCAATTCGGTAAAAGGCATGTGGAAAAATCGGGTAACACGGATTCTGTTAGTCGTGATCCTTGCTAATGTTTTCAGTTCATTGGGCACCTTCATCGGCGGCACGGACATTATCAAAACTTTCTTAGAAACCGTATTCAGATAAGATGCGGTTTTTTTCTATGTTTGAAGCGGAATACGAAAGTCCATACTAAGAAAGAATAGAAATGCTCAGAGGTGACAGAATATGCAGAAATCATACTGGCAGAAACAGCGCCCGCAATGGGAAGCAGCACAGCTGAATGAAGATCAGGAAACGGACATTGCGATTGTCGGCGGCGGGTTAACCGGCTTGTTATGCGCCTGGCTGCTGAAAGACAGCGGCAGGCATGTTACCGTCGTTGAAAAACGGCGTTTTCTGGAAAACAACTCCGTACGCAACACCGGCAAGGTCAGCGCGCTGCACGGTGCTTTTTATCATACGCTGCCTTCAGAATTAGCGCAGTCGGTGTTTGAGATCAATCGACGGGCTGTCGATCAATACGAACAGCTGATTCAGGCTGCGGATATTCAGTGCGGCTGGCAGCGGACAAGTGCTGTTCTGGCAGCCCAGAGTGAGGAAGGGACCGCGATCCTGAAGCAGGAAAAAGCCGCGTTGAATGCAATTGGCGCACAGCTGGCAAATCCGCCGGCATGGGATCTTCCCTTTAAGCAGCAGGATGAAGTGGTCTTAGCCCAACAGGCTTTGCTCGATCCCTGGCTGTTTCAAAAGGGATTGCTGGAAGCCTTACAGGATAAAGTGACGCTTTATGAAGAATCTCCAATCATTGAAATTCAGGACCATTGCCTGATCAGCGACGGCAGCTATGTTTTGCGATTTCAAGATTTGATTTTAACCACCCAATTTCCGGCCTTTGACCGGCTGCAGCTGTATGCGGCGCGGTTTCACTACCAGCGTGAAGCGGTTGCCGCTTTCCGCTGCGATCCGGCGTTGAACGGCTTGCTTCTCAATACCGTCGATCCCAATGAAGCCTTGTCGCTGCGGTTTGCGCAGAAAGAAAACGAACCGGCTTTGCTTCTAGCCGGTCCGGCCATCGGAATACATCATTATCCCAAAGATCCTTACGCCCAGCTTTTACAAACCGCCAAAACGTTGAATGTTCATCAGCCGCTGGCATGCTGGACAGCCCAAGATTTAATTCCGCGCCACCACCTGCCGTTTATCGGTCAGATTCAGGATCATTTCTGGGTTGCGGCGGGTTATTCCAAATGGGGTTATACCTGGGCTATGGCTGCCGCTGAGATGATCAGCACCCAGCTGCAGGATGCCGCCTATGTCATTCCTGATTATCTGCGGGCCCGGCGCAAGGGAGATTTGTTCAGTCTGTATACCTTAGGCAATGCAGGAACACTAACCGAAGCGTTTTTCAAAGACCGATTCTCTGTCAGTCCCGACGGCGAACCGCTCCGTACCGGAAGCATCGTGCGCCTGCGTGGCCGCCGTTACGGCGTCGTCATTCCTGAACAGGGACTACAGTTCATGGTGGATCTGACCTGTCCGCACATGGGATGTCCGCTGCATTACAATCCCGCAGATCAAACCTGGGACTGTCCCTGCCATGGTTCCCGCTTCACGCTGGACGGCCGCAGTCTTTACTCCCCCTCCAATGTTTCGCTGCAGCATTATCCGGGAATCAACAGCCTGCATCCGAATCTGAAATAACAATCGTTCCCTATTCTTGACTCCTTTGATTCCTATGCAAAAAGGACAGATGCTAAAGAAACTTCAGCTCTGTCCTTCTTCTGTTTTAATTTTAACTCAGTGTCCTTATTTCCACAAATCAAAGGGGTACAGTCCCTGATCTTTGTATTCTTTCAAACACTGCATAACATACGGCTTATCTTCTTTATAAGTAACACCGAACCAGCGATCATTGGATGTCAGCACCTTTACCGTACAGGCCTTGCGCTCCAGCAGCGTACCGATCGCTGTCGGAATGACATGCTCGCACTTCATCGGATTTTCAACGATGCCCTTGCGGATAAATTCTTCAAAAATGGGTTCGCACTGAGCAAAGATTTTTGGCGTAAAACCCCAGAAATTCATCGAGACCACCGCGCCTTTTTCAATCGGTTCCCAAGTCTTTCCATCATCCTGAGTCAGCTTCGCATGATCGCCGTCCTTCGCAATCTTCGGACATTCCACGATCTTCTGCAAGAAGCCGTGTTCATCCCGTTCACAGATAGCGCGGGAAACCGTGCCATGATCGGTCAGGGTATTTTCCAGCACATAGCCGACCATTCCATATTCGCCGTCCTTCACTTCGTTGGACAGAAAATTATAAATTACGCGGAAAGCGTCCTTGCCATAGTAATCATCGGCATTGATGATCGCAAACGGAGCATCCAGATTACGGCAGGCCAGTAACGCATGCGTCGTTCCCCAAGGCTTCTCGCGGCCTTCCGGAACCGTAATCCCTGCAGGGACATCCGCCAGATCCTGATAAGCAAATTCCACTTCCATATGCTTGGACACTTTATCAGTCAGATTTTTACGGAAAGCTTCCTCGTGTTCCTTACGGATGATCAGCACGACCTTGTCGAAGCCGGCTTCATGAGCATCGTAAATCGAGAAGTCAATGATCGGCTCGCCATTGCTGCCAACCGCATCAATCTGCTTCAGTCCGCCGTAGCGGCTGCCCATACCGGCAGCCAGAATGACTAAAACTGGTTTTTTCATCTTATTTCTAATCTCCTTTTTTATCTTTCGTTGGTTTCATTATATCATGCTTTTCACTGTTTGAGACACCGATTTGGCACAGGCTTGAAATCCCTTACGGCCAGATCAACCCCCTTCGTTTTAAAAAGAGTCAAGACTTATATTTCAGCGCCGACTCCCGCTTTGAATCGGCCCCTTAAGAAAGCCAATCGGGTGAATTGTCTGATCTTGTTTGGGATTGAAATGGGTCAGTGGTTTATCCAGCAGCAAGCTGCAGCGCTGGATTTTCTCAAAGCCGAATCGGCGGCGAATTCCATCGACGGTCTTTTCCAGCTGCAGCAATGACTGACGCTGTTGTTCGTCAACGAACAAATCCAACTGTTCCCCAGTCTGATCTGAACTTAGATCAAACACGCTGATCCCGATACTGCGCAGCGGCAGCGCGTTCTGCCAGGCTTGACGCAAAAGGATTTGGGCTTCCTGCAGAATTTCTTCCGCCAGCTGCGTCGGTCGGGAACGCTGATGCTGCCGAGTCCAGCGATAGAGATGGATATCCCGCAGCCCCAGCGCTATGCCTTTGCCTTTTAGACCCTGATCCCTTAGACGCGAAGCCACCGATTCCGCCAACACTCTTAATACCAGCACCGCTTCTTCATGGGTATGCAGATCATGAACTGCCGTAACACTGTTGCCGACCGATTTCACTGGAATCGCCTCGCTGCTCAAAGCGACTTCGCTGATATCCTCGCCCAGCGCAAACCAATGCAGCATTTCCCCCACTTTGCCGAAATGACGGCGCATAAACTGCCGGTCCTGAGCCGCCAGATCACCGATCGTCAGAATTCCCCATGCCTGCAGCTTTTTCTGGGTTGCGGCTCCGACATAAAATAATTCCCGCACCGATAACGGATAGATTTTTTCCTGAAAATTTGTCCGGTTCACGGTCACAAATCCGCTGGGCTTCACAAAATCTGAAGCCATCTTGGCAAAAATTTTATTAAACGATAATCCGATCGAGATCGTTAATCCTAGTTCAGTATAGACGCGCTGCTGGATCGTCTGCGCGATCTCTTGTGCGGGGCCAAACAGACGCTGCGAATCTGTTAGATCCAGCCAGGCTTCATCCAGTCCATACTCTTCAACCCGATCCGTATATTGTCGGTAAATCGCTTTAACCTGATCGGTAATCTGCTGATAGCGATGGTAATCCGGCGGCAGAATAAGCAGCTGGGGACATTTCATCCGTGCTTCATCCAAAGTTTCACCTGTTTGAATTTTGTATTTCTTGGCATGCAGATTCTTTGCAAGAATGATTCCATGCCGTTCTTCCTGACTGCCGCCGACGGCCATCGGCTGCTTTTTCAGCTCAGGATTCAGCATTTCTTCGATTTGCGCATAACAATGGTTAATATCACTGTGGACAATCGCCCGTTCCATATCTATCACCTCTGTCTTGAATTTTACAAGAATAATATTCAAGTTACGTTCTTGACATTCTTCCTGGTGAATGTTATGTCACGCTTTCCAGTTTCTGGCGATTCGTGAAACAAAAGAAAATCCCGGTGAAATGGAAGTCATTTCCGGGATTATCCATCTTGAAAGATGTTTTTATTTATCTTTAGAATTCATTTTCTTTAATTCATACAAAATCATGCCCGCTAGCACACATAAAGGAACATTACCAGCATTCATTATACTAAGAAGAAAGAGGTCAACGAGCAAATAAGGGTTAGAGCAATGACACGTTGTTTCATTAACAAGCCGCAACTTTTCAATTTTCACCATTATTGAAATTCAGCGAGGATAAAAAGAATGCAAGAAGAAATAAGATCAAGATTTTTTAATCATTGGATTATCCCCCTTTTGTTTTACAATTGTATTATATCAGTTACTCAACAAAAAGAATGATTTAGAAAGAATGAAACAGAAAACTATGTTTATAACACAAATTTTAAAATAATCATTCAAATTCGCGCACAAATTCATGAGATGGTCTATAATGTTCATTAGAGTTTTTTAATATCAATTTCCATTATTTCTTAAACACATTAATTCTTATTGGATTTTTCTCTTTTTTAGTTCTGGAATGAGTATAATGTTAATATAAACACCTAAATTTTTCATTGTGCTTTTTAAGTTATATTTACTTATAAATCATGCATATAATTCATCGAATGGCAGAAGCAGAGATGCAGTAATAAAACATTTAAAGGGCTTGGAACAAGGCTTCTCACTTTTTGATACCATTTATATTTACTGTTTGATAGCTTTTTTATTTAAGCTAACCTCAATTAAATCCAAGTAGCATTGTTTTAATTGATCATAATAAAAGGAAGATGTTTTAAATAAAGCATGAACACGATCTAAAATCATTTCTGCTTCATTCAAATTTAAAGTTTCAAAATAATGTATGCATTGTTGATTCAAGTCAGGCAAGACATGGTCTAATGCTGTATTTTCCTGAAATGAATATCCCAGACGATGAATTAATTCATGATAAATCACATCATCTCTTATAATTTGCCCGGCTTCCAACCGATGAAGAGTTGATACAGAACAAATTTGTCCCTGACTTGGATCTTGAATACATTCTTTTTGTGACAAACCCTGGCTCTCGCGTTCGATTTTAATTAAAAGGCCAAGTATTTGCTTATTGCTATCGCTGACCGGAGTAAATTTTGCTGATTTCATCATTAAATCCCTCCTTATAACCTTATTTTATCATAGATTAGGAAGGAACATTCAGCATCTTTAGCCGCACCAAAAACACCGTGCCAGCCTTGCTCGTCGCTTCGACTTCAATCGTTCCTCGATGCGCTTCGACAATTTCCCGGGCAATGGCTAAGCCTAAACCGCTGCCTTGGGAACGATTTCCCGTATAAAAGGCATCAAACAGATGCGGAAGTTCTTCTTGCTGGATTCCCTCACCAGTATCGCAAACCCGAATTTCTGCCTGATCCTGATTGATTGTGCATTCCAGTCCAATCGTTCCCTGTTCAGGAGTATGAGCGATCGCATTGCGCAGCAAATTATCAAAGACTCGCTGCAGCCGCAGGTCGTCCGCCCATACCCAAATCGGTTGCGCCGGTACAATCAGGTTCATCTGGATTTGCTTCTGCTGAGCACTGATTTGATGCGCCTCAGCCAAATGGATTAAAAGTTCATTCAAACATACCTCATCAAAAACAAAAGCCAGTTCATGGTTTTCCAGTTTAACGCTGAGAAATAAATCGTCGCTCAAGCCTTCCAGCATCTCTAAACGTTGCCGCATCGTCGTAAGATTTCTTCTCTGTGCGTCATCTTTGGCTTCCATCTGCTGCATGCAGCCCTTTAGCACAAAAATCGGTGATCGTACATCATGCAGTACCTGCATGATCATCTGCTGCTTTTGAGCCTGTTCCCGTTGCAGCTGCTGCGTCCGTTCTTCCACCAGATGATCTAGATTGGCATTCAGCTGTTCCAGCTCTCGATTCAACGACTCGGATTCAACAAACTTCGCTGCAAATTTACGATTGATAACCAAGGCCGCCATCATCATAAAGAAGAGAAAACCGAACTGCGGAAGCATGTAGATGATCATCAACTCCCCTGCCTGCATCGCTCCACGCTGATAGATCAAATAGTAAAACACCAAAATACTTTCCCAAAGCGCATAACCGCAGAGTAAGGGAAAAGTTCCCGGAAGTTTTCGCTGATCGGAGCGCAGAAACAAAACCAAAATTGGAATCACTGCTAAGATACGAATTAACATTTCTATTCCCTGGGGTATCAGATACTGCAAAATCATCAAAATTCCCGTGATCAATGCGATCTTCCGCGGTGTCAGCCAACGCTGTAATCCAGAAGGAATTGCCGGTTTCAGTAACATCATGATGATTAATAGCTGGCACAATGTTGTCAGCAAAAAGATCGCCGGCATGATTACTGAACAAAAATTATAGCTGAGCGGAAACAGCGGAAAGGCAGACAGCACCAATACCCGCAACAGGGAAACACAAGAAGCCGCCGCCAGCAACAACAGGTAGCTTTCTTCTTTTTTCTTTTGGAACAATGTCAATGAGGATAATAACAGCAGTATATAAAAACCGGCATAAAACATCGTGATCCCAAAGGCTATATGCGAAGCAGAACGCGCTGCCTGCTCCCCAGCCAATAACATCCCCGGCGGGGAGTAAGGCTGAACTGTGGATACCGCATCGTTTTTCTGCAGTTCGCTGGGGGCTAAAGAAACAGTTATTATTCCTGTACTTTCCGGCAGCTCAACAAACTGAATCCGCTGATAAGAATCCTGACTAAAGGATTGATAAATACGCTGATCGTTAACCCAGACCTGAACGGGGCCGGCATTATCCAGAATCAAGGTCAGCGGCGGGCTTTCTGCAGGAGCCTGCAGTGTGATCAAGCATCGCTGCTGATCCGTACTCATCTCACTGATCAGCCGCATCGGTTGCGTTTTAATGGACATCGGAATTTCATCCTGATTCATTAAGGCTGCCGTACTGTGATTGATTCGCAGAAAAAGTCCCAGCGGAAGCAGCAGTAAGGTGAAAAATAACAGAAGTACCCTAAATCGTTTGAACATCCGGCATCGCTCCTTTATAATAAATTCAGGTGATCATTATGGATCGTATATTGCTCGTTGAGGACGATAAAGAAATCGCCCGCATCATCCGTTATTATCTCAGTCAGGATAATCTATACGAAGTCGTCAGTGCCGCCAGTGCTGAAGAAGCCTTGTTTTTAGCACGGGATGCTTTCGATATCATTCTGCTGGATGTCGGTCTTCCGGATCAGAGCGGGATTGATCTGTGCGCTCAGCTGCGGCAATGGCATGACTGCCCGATCCTGTTCATCAGCTGTCTGGATGACAATAACACTATTATATCAGCTTTACAGCAGGGCGGGGATGATTACATCGTTAAGCCGTTTGACAATGCGATTCTGCAGGCTCGGATTCAAGCCAACCTGCGCCGCTGGCGAAACGATCGGCAGCAGAAGAAAACGGTCAACGAACTGCATTGCTCATCCTTTACGCTTAATGCTCAGACCCATGTTCTGACCAAGACGGATGGAACGCAGTATTCATTAGTCCCGATGGAATTCAAGATCCTGGCCTTTTTGATGCAGCATACCGGACATTGTTACAAGGCCAGCGAGCTCTATAATCACATCTGGGGAAAATCGAGTTATGGCGATCATCGGACGGTAGTTGTCCATATTCACAATCTGCGCAAAAAGATTGAGAAAGATCCTGCAGATCCTCAGCTTTTGCAAAGCGTGTGGGGAAAGGGGTATTGTTTTACGGACGATAATTCATAGAGACTTTGGCGGGTAAACGCATTTCTCAGTCCGATGGCACAGAAAACAGAAAGAAAGTGAGGAATCAATCCGATGGATAAGTCAGAAAAACTTCAGCAGTGGATGGAATCAGCCATTGAGGATCCGCTGTTATTTCAACGACGGAAAAGAGTATATACCCATTTGTTAGGTACCGCTCATTTCGCTGCATTGTTAGCGATGAAACGAGGTGTTGACAGCGAGATGGCAGAACTGGCGGGTCTGCTTCATGATATCTCTGACTATCTCACGGGAGATCATAACGATCATGCGCGCAAAGGTGCTGTTCTTGCCTTGCGGATTCTGAATGAATTAGAGCTGGGCAGCAATGATCAGCAGGAACAAATTGCCCTGGCCATTCAGCATCACAGTGATAAGGAACAAATCGGGACACCGCTGGATGAGGTATTGAAAGATGCCGACGTGCTGGATCATGTCTTCAATTATAAAATGGTGATTCGGCGAGAAATTCCGCGCCTGCATGCGTTGGAAAATGAATTGGGATTGACCTTTCCATTCTGGCAGCAGCTGCAGGAAGGTGAATGATTGCTCTAAGAAAGCGGTTCTTTAAAAAAGGCATTGGTTTTCACCAACATTCAACTTTATTTATAAAAAAGTCTGTTTTTTAATCGGTTCAGATTGGGAAGCCGGTTAAAATTACAGACATTTTTTTGACTTTCTTCTCAGCTTTGCAAGGAGATCATTCAAGGAGTCTGAAAATAACTCATACCGATCCAATATTCCTGACTGCTGTTCAATCACGCTCATTTGTAATTTTCGATTATCCCGTTCTTCCTGCTTCACAGAATAAATTCACTGTAAAAAGATCACCCCCAGACAAACTGGATATGATCTTTTTGATGTTATACCTATCTATGCTGCAGAGCAATTCAATAAGGATGAAATGGAAGACGAAGTAAGATCGGTGAAGATCCGTTCAAGATGTTTTTGAACAGCAGCGGCATCCTTTCGCTCCAGCGCTTTTTCCAACGAATCCTCACGATAAGCAATCCAGGTAAACCAGAATGCCGAAGTCAGCGAATAAAGAATATCCGCAGCATGCCGCTCACTTTCAGACAGCGGACGAAGGGCACAATAAGCTTGTACAAAACTTTCAAAGCAAGCCTCTGCGGACGCGTGATCCTGAGCATTGTACTGCCTGCAGATCAACAGACCTTCCGTTATCATATCCGAGACCAGCACCGCTTCACCGGCAATGTTATAATCAAAAATAATCAGATCTCCATCAGCTGTGCAGCCGAGATTTCCTAATGACAGATCCCCCTGACAGCCAAAATGCGGCAGGCTATCCCAAAGTAAATCCAGATCGGCTTCTCTGCGTATTCTTTGACGCCGTATTTTTTGAACGATCTCTTTCCAGGAATCCAGCCGGCCTTCCTGAACCCACATTTCAAAGCAGGGCAAAGCCGTCACTTCATTATGTCCCATCACATCAAAGATTGTCATTTCTGGTAAATGCAGCTGCAGAGCCTCTGCCGTATTGTGCATTTCGGCCATCAGTCGGCCTGCCTTTTTTGCCAAATCCACGCTGATTTGAGAAAAGGGTGAGCCTACATCTTCTTCCAGCGTAATGCAGCAGCCCTCATCCTCAAGACAAAAGCCTTGTATGGTTTTGGCCTGACGAACAGTACGAATCCCACTTTTCCGCAGAGCTTCACAAAACTGGCAGCGCTGTTCCACCTGCATCGCGGTTACCCCTTTTTCCTGTGTAACTTTCAAAATGCCTGTTTTTCCTTCAGTCCAGAATAACCGCAGAATTCGCTTCCGGCGCCACAACGATAAATGATCCTCATCGACTTTTAAAAGCATTTCTGTTTTCACTGGCAACTCCAGAATAGAAAAGGCTCTCAGCCATACCGCAAGCTTTTCCTCGAGAATTTGATCCAGCTTATTCTCTGACGGCTTCACAAACACTTCTCCAGTTCTTCTGCGGATGTCGGCCTTCCTCCGCAATTTCATAAAACGGAATGTCCAAAGATTGAGCCAGTATTCGATCTCCGGCTGAATCGCCGATCAATATCGCCTGCGTTAAATCCATTTCCGGATATTTTTCCAAGGCTTGCTCAATCATGCCAGGTTTTGGCTTACAACAGCCACAACCGGCATCCCGGCGATGCGGACAATAGAAGATATCCAACAGCTGAATACCATTCTCAGCTAAACGATGAATCAAAGAATCAGTGAAATTCTGATATTCTTCAAGGGTGATATACCCTTCCCCGATGACATATTGATTGGTGATCATGATCAAGGCATAGCCTTGCTTCTGCAGAAACCGCAGACCTTCAACTGCCCCAGGGATCATCTCTGGTACTGTCTTTCCTGACCACTGTGAATCCGGATAATCCCGATTGATCGTCCCATCCCGATCCAAAAACGCTGTTTTCATCCAATTCTTCCTCTTTCGTTTCAATTTTCGCTTTCGCTTTTCCGATCTCTTTAGTTCGTTTTGAGTCCTATTTAAAATCTTAATATAAAGAACTCATCAATCCGCTTCTTTCCAATCAATCACAACACAATGCCAATCTTCTTTCTTATACATCAAGCCATGATAGGCCTCCATAATCTGACCCGGTTTAATCACATGACTGATCAGTTTTTCAGCATCAAAAACATCATTTAATATTAATCTTTCGACAGTTTCGAAGTCCCGCAGCACATTTCGCCGCAGACCATCCGTAACCGGGAATGGATTAAGCTCATTGAACGCCCCTTTGACATTCAGCATTTTCATGTGAATCGCATTGAGCACCGGCGTTATATCGCATGAATAGGAAGCCCGCGGAGATCCTAACAAAATGACTTGTCCATGTTTCGCTGTGCCCAAGATCGCGTTGACAACGGCAGGTGAAATTCCGCTGGCATCCACACTGATATCACTGCCGCGGCCTTGGGTTAATTGTTTTACTTTTTCCACCTGTTCCTGTGGTGAACAGCTAAATACTTCTTCCAGTCCTAAAGCCCGCGCTTCCTCACATCTTGAAGCAACCGGATCCAAAGCCAAAACACGGAAGCCGGACTGCTTCAGCAGCAATGCGGTTAAGATGCCAATCGTTCCCAAGCCATAAACCGCCGCCGTATCCGTCAGTTTGCCATCGCAAGCGGTGATGACATTCATGGCGATCAATCCCAAAGGGATTAAACAGGCCTGCTTATCGCTTAACCGATTATCGATCTTCATGATTTTATCTCCCTGCGTAGTTCCCACATGAGAGAAGCGATTGATCGACGCATGCGGACCTGAATAGAAGACGCGGTCCCCGACATTCAGATGGGTTAAACCCTGCCCCTTTGCTAAAATGGTGCCAATTGCAGAATATCCAGGATAAACTGGATAACTGAAGCCTTGCTTAATTGCATAAACCCGTGATAATTCTGTTCCGGCGCTGATTAAGGACATGGATGTTTCGATGATTGCTTCGTTGGCTTTCAATTCCGCGGCATCGAACTGGAATTCCTCACACTGACACTCTGCCTGAGCCTTACCGGTAAGGACGATTGATTTTCTCTGCATTAAAACTCCCTCCATTCTTTCACTTTCTAGAATTATTATACCATAGCCACCTGGGAAACTGGCACAGAATGTCGATGACTGCTTTTTAGTTATACATTATCCAGAAACCCGATCATTATCGAAAACAAAAAACAAATAAAAATGACTTCTTCCCCTTCTGTCAATGCTCATTTTCTAATTCACTCGCTGTCATTTTCCGGAAAACAGCATCGTAGGAATGCTGGCTGTCTTTTTGTTTAACTCCTTCCCTAAACAAGAAAAGCACAGGACTGCCAGCCTCTTTTAACGAAGCTTGGCAACCCTATGTCTTTTTTATTGGTGTATTTGATTTTGGCTTCAATTTATATCAGAAGATCCATCTCAAGATGTTTTAAGATCTGATTGTATTTTCAATCTGTTATTTCAACAACCCCTGATCAACCAGGAACTGACGAGCAACATCATCCAGTTTCTTTTCTTCAATATCTACCTGATAACTCAGATCCGTCATCGATTCATTGGTAAAGATATTGTCCAACAGATGCAAGGTCGCTTCCAGATCCGGCGCGATGTCCTTTACACGCTCAAACAAATCATCCTGGACCACAATAACACCATTGTATTCCGGGAAGAAATGCTGATCATCTTCCAAAATCTGCAGCTGAACCTTTTTATTTCGGCCGTCTGTAGCATAGGCAACTGTGACATCAGCATTGCCGCTTTCCATTGTCGAGTATTTCAAACTCAGGTCAACAGGCCGCGTACTCTTAAAGTTTAACCCGTAGAAAGCAGTAAACGGCTCAAATTTCATAGTTCCTTCATCGCCGAAGAATTCATGTTCAGCGCTGAATACCAGCTCCGGCGCAACAGCCGCTAGATCCGTTACCGTTTTTAAGTTGTATTGTGCCTGGATTTCTTTCGGTACCGCAACCGCATACGTATTATCCAAGCCCAGCTTATTGATCATCACCAAGCCATCCTGTTCTTCAAACAACTGATTAGTATAATCAAATAACGTCATTCCGTCCGGCACCTCGGATGGATCCCGGTGTAGCAGAGTCGTCAGAACAGTACCATCATAGCTCATATACACATCATAAACATCCTTTTTCAGTTCATTGTAAGCATTGACTGCCGTCATTTCTTCTCCGATGCTCACGGTTAAATCCGTACGGTCTTCAACCAGCATCTTAATCATACGATGAACCAGCTTTTGTTCTGTCACCCGGCCATCTACAATCTTGATCACATTTTCTTTTTTAGAGCTGCAGCCTGGAATCAGCAGCAGGCAGAGTGTCAGAAGCAGTGTTAATCCTTTTTTCATTTTCTTCCCTTCTTTCTATTTTCTATCTTGTTCTTGCATAAAGCCGTTTTTCAATAAATCCCATCAGCGTGTCAAAGAAAACTGCCATGACCATCAAGGATCCGGTTCCAAACAGGATTAATTTCATATTCATATTAGCCATACCGCGATAAATTACCGTTCCCAAACCCCCGCCGCCGACGAATGTACCAAAGACTGCGGCACTGATCTGATTGATCACAGCGATGCGGATCCCGGTAAAAATAACTGGAAAGGCAATCGGCAGTTCAACATGAATGAGCTGATACATCTTGCTCATCCCCATCCCTTTGGCCGCTTCCTTGACCGCTGGATCAATCCCAGACAAACCCGTATAGGTATTGCGGACAACCGGAAGCAGGGAATAGAGGAACAATCCTACAATAACCGTAAGCTTATTGCCGCCCAAGAAAATCATAATGATTCCCAGCAAAGCCAGCGATGGGATGGTCTGCAGCACATCTGTGACCTTAAAGATGAAGACTTTAAACGTCTTATTGAAGTAGGCAAAGATTCCAAATGGCAGACCGATCAGCAGGGTCAGGCAGATCGCAGCCACTACGACGCTGAGATGTTCAAGAATAACATTTACACTCATCCGCGCTTCCCTCCTAACCCTCTTGGTGTCAGCATTTTCTGAATCCAATCCACCAACGCTCCCAATGTGAGCGCCAGTATTGCTGCAGGAATGGCTCCAGTCAGAATCAGCTGATTGTTATTGGTGCCTACACCACGGTAAATAAAATCGCCAAGGCCGCCCAGTCCGATCATTGCTGCCAAGACCGCCCAGCTGACTGTATATATTGTGGATAACCGAAGACCCACGAAAATATTCGGCATCGCCAGCGGCAATTCAATTTTAATCAGAATCTGCAGGGGCGACATACCACATCCGCGAGCCGCCTCTTTTATCTTTTCATCCACATTCAGAAGGCCGACATACGTATTTTTCAGGATCGGGAAAACCGCGTAGATTGTCAACGCAATCAAGACCGTGGCAGGAACCATTCCGACATAAAGAAACAGGATGCCTACGAAGACAATACCAGGAATCGTCTGGAAAACGGACAAAACTGGCAAAATATAACCAGAAATCTTTGGCACCCGGCTTAATAATACGCCAAGTATTACGGCGATCACAAACCCCAGAATTACCGGAACCAGTACATAATAGAGATGTGTGATAATGGCTTGAATCAAATCCGCACCATATCGATTTGCCCATTCCATCATCCCTGATCACCCCAAACTACACTTGCCAAAGCTTTTGACATGCTGGTTTTGGTGATAATGCCTTTCACCACATTCTCATCATCAACCACTAAGACGTAAGGCAGATTAGTTTTGGTCAGCCAGTCGAAAGCTTTGCGGGCTTCATCTTTTAGATGAACAGTTGGATAATCAGTACGCATGACTTTTCCTACTGATTCACCAGCTACGCCTTCACTTTTCAGCATATCAATCGTGACCACGCCTTTAAAGTGATGGGCTTCATCAGTAACAACCAGCGAATCGACTTCACGATGACTCATCATTTCAATACATTCCAAAGTCTTACGATTTTCCGTCGTCATATAGACTCGCTTTTTCATCAGGCTTTCACAGGTCATGTCTTCACCTTGACTGCGGTATGCTGCGCTGTGTTTGCCCATAAAGTTCCGAACAATTTCATTCGCTGGATGCCGAAGCATTTCTTCTGGAGCTGCATCTTGCTGAATTACACCTTTATCCATAAAGATGATTCGATCACCCATCTTGATTGCTTCATCCATATCGTGAGTGACAAATATAATTGTAATTCCCAGACTTTTTTGAAGCGCTTTTACTTCATCCTGCAGCGTATCACGAGTAATTGGATCTAAGGCGCCAAAGGGTTCATCCATCAGGATCACCGGAGGCTTTGCAGCTAAAGCACGAAGAACCCCGACTCGCTGCTGTTGTCCGCCACTGAGTTCGTTAGGATATTTTTTAGCGTTCTCTTCATAAGGCATGTGTACAAGTTCAAGCAGCTCATGCGTCCGCTGATTCATTTCTTCTTTAGACCATTTTAACAATTTCGGTACGACACAAATATTCTCTTCTACTGTCATATTCGGAAACAAACCAATCTGTTGGATAACATAACCAATATTTCGCCGCAGTTTTTCGCCATTTAGCTCATGAATACTTTTTCCATTAATCAGGATATCTCCCGAATCCGCTTCAATTAAACGATTAATCATTTTGAGTGTCGTTGTCTTTCCACAGCCTGATGGGCCGATTAAAACAACAAATTCTCCATCATTGACAGTTAGATTTAAATTATTAATGACCGGTACGCCATTATATTGTTTTACAATATTCTTTATTTCAATCATTTTTATCCCTCCTCAGTTTAATGCCATCATGTGACAACTCTATAATAACACAAAGTTGTCACTTCTTCAATTCTCATTGAAATCCCTTTCATTCAATTTTCACAATTATTTCAGGAAAAGAAAGAAAAAAATCGTTCGAAAATGAACGATTAATTAGCGTTTTGTGTTAAAAAATTGATCTACACGAATGATACAGTCTTCCTGACCAATAAAGTAAATAATATCTCCAACATGCAGCCGTGCATATGGACCAGGAGATAAAACTAATTCCTCTTTATGTCGAATTGCGATAACTGTCGCTAAGGTATTGTGCCAGAAATTAATTTCGGACAGATTTTTTCCAATGTGATTCATATTCTCAGATAATTCGATTTGATAGGGAATGAAGGGATTCAAGGCCTTAAATCGCGTAACTGTGTCCAGCAAACTTTCGAGCTGATTTTTTATTTCGTTGTTTCTTAAATTTTGTTCATTCAGTGATTCAATTAACCCTTCTTTCATTGCCGATATCGTATACTCTTCATCAAATTGTCTGACATACATTACGGCATTTTCTGGAGATTGAATCACAACGCCTATCCCTTGTATGGATTCAACAATTTTCATATCACAAAGTACGCAGATGGCACGTCGGGCGGTTTCGCTTGAAACATGATATTGTGAAGCTAACGAAGAACGCGCAAAAATTTTATCCCCAATTTTATATTCACCACCCGCAATTTTTGCAGCAATATCCGCTGCAATTTGTTGATAACGTGGTGCATTTTTTGCTTGCATTGGGATCACTCCTTTGTTCTTAGTATATCACAGTTTTTTCCGCAATTAAGTTTTCTGTTTACAAATAAGAAACATATCTTCCCTATGATTCTAAGGTTATCCAAAATTTAGCAGTTATCCCAATCCACGCACCACTTGCGTGATGCGACTTTTATAGCCCTCCATCTGGAGATCTGAGTAGTGATTTCAATCCACGCACCACTTGCGTGATGCGACTATCATCGTCATAAGAGTTTGCCTTAAATTCAAAATTTCAATCCACGCACCACTTGTGTGATGCGACCAGAGTGTAAGAAATATATAAAGGATTTACTATGATTTCAATCCACGCACCACTTGCGTGATGCGACAGCCTATTATTATTATACAAACGCCTGAACCAACTATTTCAATCCACGCACCACTTGCGTGATGCGACGATCGCAAAGACCTCTGCATTAGATCTGCATGACATTTCAATCCACGCACCACTTGCGTGATGCGACTATCTAGGCGTGTTCGGAAGGTATGTCTTGTTTCATATTTCAATCCACGCACCACTTGCGTGATGCGACTATAAGCCAGCAGCTTACCGACCGCAGATCCCTATTTCAATCCACGCACCACTTGCGTGATGCGACGCACCATTGCGAGAAAATGTGATCGGCTGGTTGTAATTTCAATCCACGCACCACTTGCGTGATGCGACGTGACGTATTATGTATTCATAGAGACAGGAGGTATTTCAATCCACGCACCACTTGCGTGATGCGACCATCACTGATCTGTGAAAATGAAGAAGTTGCAAAATTTCAATCCACGCACCACTTGCGTGATGCGACTTTTGCGGTATTGATAAGCTGCATACTGAATTATTTCAATCCACGCACCACTTGCGTGATGCGACACAAATTTTGTTGTAATCTTTAATCCCTAGTGACATTTCAATCCACGCACCACTTGCGTGATGCGACAGCAAATAAGAAACAAGACTATTGAAATATGATTCTTATTTCCGCTTTACTTTCTGTTCTTTGTAGGCACTTGTTAAATATTATTCTTTTTCACCCAAATTTCTGGTGCGAACCTCCCAGAGAATTTATGTTCACTTCTGGTTCGCACCTTATAAACTACCACTTAAATAATCAACGGATCATTTACATCAAAACTAGGTCTGGCACCAATATGAATAACCTTATTTTTATATTTGTTTCCAAGAATATAAAATCTTAAACTATCTACTTCCTTATCAATCAAGCCCTCCAGTATATGTTGTATTTCAATTAATTTAGCATTATCCACTGAACATTCAAACACAGAATTCTGTACTCTTTGACCATAGTTTACACATTGTTTTGCCACTTTACGCAGTCTTGTTCTTCCTGCTTTTGTCTGTGTATTCACATCATAAGTAATCAACACTAACATAAATTTGCCTACTTCCATAAAAAAGGTGGATAGGCATCCAAATCACCTCTTAAATAACGTGATAATAATTGAGCTTGAAGATAAGGAACTAGTCCCCAATTTATTTTTTCTAACAAATAAGGATGAGTTAATTCTTCATTCTTCTTAATTTGCCATGCTTGTATTACTTTCTTTCTACCTTCATCATTCAAATAAACCGTTCCATTTTCATAGTTCATAAAGTCATCTTTGTCAATTTCTTTACGGTTAATAAGAGATAAGACAAAGCGATCAGCTAAGCAAGCACGAAATTCTTCCATTAAATCTAAAGCTAAGGATACACGTCCAGGGCGATCTGTATGAAAAAAACCAATATAACTGTCTAATCCAACACTTTCTAAAGCAGAAGCACAATCATGAGATAATAATGTATAAACAAATGAAAGCAGAGCATTGACTTTATCTAAAGGAGGTCTACGCGTTCTTATTGTAAAGCTAAATTCTTCTTTTTGCTTTAATATCAATTCATCAAATTCGTTGAAATATAATCGTGCAGCAGTTCCTTCTAACCCTCGTAATTCATCATGACTTTGAACCTTCTCAATCGAATTAAGAATCTCACTTAAACGTTGAGAGGTGCTTTTTATTCTTGCAGAATCAATACGCAAAGGATAATCACGAATTGCTCTTTCAAGAATCCACTTACAATTAAACACTTTAGCTAAAATTATATTTTTAGCAATAAGTAAGCTTTGTTGAAGGTTATCAGAGACTTGCACTTGTTTCTTTCTTAGCAAAACGTTTCCTTGACTTTCTCCAATGATCCTGCCCAGAAAATATCCTGACGGAGATATAAAACTAAGCGCAATATTCTGTTCAATACATTTCCCCATTAACGCCGGGCTGATTCCCAGGTAGTTAAACATCACTATACTGCTTAGATTGTGTAACGGAATGCGCTTAATTGGTTTCTGCTGATTTAAAATAACGACGTTTTCACCATCTAAAGAGAGATATACATCTGGTAAAGTTATATATAATGTATTGCCTATTTTTCTCATGCTTCACCCTCATGCAACTTTCTGGAAATATAATCAGAAGCAGATTCAATTGTCAATCCTGGCAGACAAATTTCTTTTAAAGAACACGACTGGCATTTTTTACTTTTTCTTACTTTAGGAGTCATTCCTTTTGAATAATACTGGTGCATTAAATTAAAGTTTGAACTTACTTGATTACGCAATTCCTGTGTGAAACTGACTTCTTCCCTTTTCCTTGTTTCGTTGTAATATAAATATCCTTTATTGATATCACAGACCAGCATTTCTTCCAGGCACATTGCTTGAGCACAAAGCTGCAAACGATCAGCATCAATAATTTTGCTTCTTCCTTTTTTATACTCTACAGGAATGGGCATGTATTTTCCATCAAAGTGAACAAGTGGAACTCCATTCGGATTAGAATGAAATTCCACAACATCACAAAAGCCATTGATTCCCAGTCTTTTAGAAGAAATTGGGAGATTCCTTGTAATGATAACTTTGCCTCTTTTTTCAATCTGAGTTTCGTCGTGCGCTTTTTCATGAACGATTTGACCCAATATTGTTAATGAGTTATCTTCCCAAAGCTGCTCAATATGAATCAAAGCCCATTGCCTAGGGCAAAAATCAAAATGCTGGATTCCTGCCAGATGTAAATATTGATCCTCATTATAGTCCATCAATAATTTCCGGAGTCAGTCCCTCTAATTCATTCACAGTAATTTCGTAATCATCAATATCACTACCGATTTCCACACCTGCTTTTTTGCGTACAACTAAGCTGCGATGAACTTTCGCCGAAGAATACTGTCCAGAAGCACAATTATGCTTCCACCAGATCACTTTTAAAACTTCCATACTTCCCTCTGGACGAGCAGAAGAACAATCATTTTCAAACAAAGTAATTAAACTTTGTTTGATTTTTTCTGCATCTTCATCGCTGAATCCAGTCTTCTCAGCCAATTGACAATTAATGCTTCCGTAAGTTACATAAATGCCGAAGTCAACTGTATTCTTTGTCCCCATTGTATCGGATGATTTCTTTTCACCAGTTACACTATTCACACTCTTCGTGATTTGCATCTCATTCACAAAAATTGGATCAATACTCATCGCTGGATGAATTGAAACTGGTCCTCTTATACCAATTGAAACTCCATCACCTTTAGCCTGATTAGCACCTTTAAAAGCAAAAACCTGACCAAAGGCGCGAACATCGAACCATTCCTTACAAGCAGCAGCTGCAGCTTTGTCTTTATCTTTTTCATTTTTGAAAGCAAGGCAGGCATCAGCTCGATCTTTTAAACTTCGATAAGAGTCTACATTTTTATCATCACTTTGAACAAAGATCGTTTCACCAAAATCCATTAAGCGATTTCTGATTTTCCGCTTCAGACAAACATCACTGATTTCTCCACGACCATCCATTGTTGTACGAGGACGATTCCCATTTAACGGATCGCCATTCGGGTTGGCATGTTTCACTGAAAAAACAACCGCAAAATCAATCTTACTGGTTAAACTCATATTTTTAATCCTCCCTTTTATCTTTTCCTTGGTATCCAAACTTTAAATCATGCAGCTGTGCATGATAACCTAAAACAAATTTTCCAGTTAACGGTGCATCTTCAAATTTTTCTGGATTAATTTGTGAAAGAATATCTGTTAATTGGTTTTCATAATAATTCGTACTTAAGCGTAAGAGATAAGGCTGAAGTTTTGCCTGCAAATTCATTAATGTTGATTGCGGATATCGTACAAATTGTCCCATATAACGCATTGCATTTGTCTCATATTTTCCATTACCGTCAGGCTTTGTTCTTTCTTCAATGTAATGCATTACCGCTAACGCACGACCGCAAAGATAGCTGATGTCTTGACATTCTTTATCTATTCTCACTGGCAGATTCTCCTCTCTTCCCTTAATTCTGGCTTCATCAATATAAAATTTCCGAATCACTGCGCAACAAACTTCAAGCACGCGATTATACTCATCTGTATTCTTTCCATAAGGATTTGTTGCTTTCGTTACGGCTTTTAACATAAAGTCTCGCGGTAAGGGCTGTCCTTCCTGGATACATTTGATCAATCGCTTTGCAGAAGAAGCTAATAATTTAGGATTAACGGGTTCACCGTATAAAGTGCTAACAATTTTATTGATACTCGGTGACCCCACCGTTTGATATGGGATTTTTTTACCTGTCTCGCCTTGAGTCTTGAAAGCTGTTTTATACCAACTGATGGTTTCATGCCAGCGCAGTACATTGGCAAACAATTGCGAACTGCTTGTCTGTTGATAGTAAATGATCGATAAGCGCCCAGGCGTTGCCGCTTCCAATCCGAGTGTCATTACCTCTTCATCTGCAACCATTGGCTTTGACAAGTAACCCGCCATCGCCTTATTCAAAGCTCTTGAAAAATCTTCATATGTTTCAAATCTTGCATCAGGCAGTTCACCCCCAAGATCAAACAAATCCGCACTTTCATTGTAATTTAACAAGCTGATTGTCTTGCTTCCCCAGCTTACAAACACAGCTTCACCAAATGTTCTGCCTTGTTTGCTGATCAGCCATTTTAAAGCATTGATCGCTTTCTGCGATGACTCATAGCCCATACTCATGGATTCTTCAGGATTACTAAATCGTCCACGATATGTAAAACCCTGCGAATCATTCGATGAAATTAACTTGCTCATATCTGCAGAATTTCTGACCTTCGACGGAATTCTCATAGTCACTGGCATTTGTTCACCTGTGATCAAATCCAAATCAAGTCTGCCTTCTTCCTGCAGCTGTTTTTGATAAAATCCAGTGAATGACTCAACTAGTTCTGGATCTTTCCATAAAGCAACCCCATTGACTACAAAACGAACAAAAGCATCTTCCTGAGTTCCTGTAACCATCTGGAAAATTAATGGCTTGTTTTCTTTGAGATTCCATTTTTTCATTAGCTTACCTTGATCATCCGTAATTAATAAACCTTCTTTTATTAAATCGTGGGCTAATGTTCCTTCTTCTAAATAAGTGAACAACTCCTGAACTAATGAATAAGCAAAATCAGAACTGCACCAGGCCTCCAAAAACTTTCGATAATTAGTATAACTGCTGTTTTCATCAGATACTTGATCTAAATCTTTTGCAATATATTTCAGTTTATCAAATAGCGGATGAGGCGCAGGAGATTTTCCAGATCGGCTGGAAGATTCAATTGTACAAGGGATACGGGTAAGAGATTCAGTTTTGGATAAGACTCTTGCGGATATAAATCGGCTATGCTCAATCCTGACTTCAATATGGGCAACTTGCTCAATAAACCCTACTGGCAAAAGGCTTTTGGCTTCGGCTTCAATCGCGTCAAGATTTTGATCATAAACCGAACATAAGTTTTGGATCCATCCCATATCACCTTTCCTCCATCATCATATTAACGCCAGGAATAAATTGTTTTTCAGACATTTTCCCAAGTTCACGAATCATCGAACAATCTTGCGGTGCAATAAACTCAATCACTCCTTTTTTCATGATCGGCATCCAAAAACAGGATTTTAAATGATCATCCTTGGATTCAGATGGATAGATAAATGAATGAAACATCAAACCTAAGGCAACTTCATTCACTTCATCATAAGGGGAAGTTCCTTCACCAAAAACACAAGGTTCTACATAGGCTTGACATTCACGAGCGCCTAGGAATATATCTCTGCGTCCACCTCGTTCTATCATTCTCTTCGTAATGTCATAATGTTTATGTTCATTCCGATCTTGGATTAAATCGGCACGATTTTCATTCCAAACAAAATGAGCTTCGACCTGATATTCCACATCATGAAGATACGTATATAGTGATAAATCATTTTGATCAGAGTAATAGCGTATTGGTCTGATTCCCTTAGACTGGGTTTGAATGATTTTCATCACACGACAGCGATCAATAACCCATATCAAAGTTGGTTTCCAATATATACTTTCCGTAATTCCTTTCAATGCTTGATAGGTTGGAACTGAATAACTGAATTTCTCTCCCCCTACCTTTGTGAGAGGATCTGTAAACAGTGCGTCATTTCCCCAAACACGAAAGCTAACTTTATTGCTATAAATCATCTCTTCACCTCTTTCATATCATCCATGATTGAGCCTCAAAATCAGTCACACCAATTTCTTCGTTATAACAACTTGCTTTTAAATAATAAAGATCTACCGCTTCATGATATACAAAGTTTTCTTTCCGCCTGCGAATAAAAGCTTCACTAAGATTTACGGTATAATTTTGTGCTTGTCGTTTTAGCTTTCGTATTACCTCTGGATTAAATTGAATTCTGCCAGAATTGAGTTCTTCTATCAGTTCATCTCCTTTTTTATAAGGAACCAAAACTCCAATTGAATAATCATCAATGACCTTAAAATATCGGCCAGCTGTTTGGAAAGCTTGATGCATCGGCCAATTTTCTGAATTAAGGTTTTCTTTTGCTGTCCAGCAAAAACAGTGGGCATTTAAATCATAAAGGGTTACACGCTGCTCTGAAATTGAAACTGGATAATCAATTTGTTCCTGAATTTGCTCATAGTAATTTTGATAATACATTGCCAGGGCTTTATCGGATAATAAATTGAAATCAAATTGTTCAGGGAATTTCTTAAATTGCTCAAGCACGATTCGAGAACATAAGATCCTTCTAATTAATTGGGAAACGGTGGTATTTTTAGCAGCTGAATTGTGCATAAAATCAATCTCATAGGAATAGAAAACTATAAGTTCTCCTGTTTTTTTATGATCATGCCGATTGCATCTTCCTGCCGCTTGTATTAAAGAATCCAAGCCAGAACAAGCTCGCAGAACTACATCAAAACTGATATCCACTCCGGCCTCAATTAACGACGTACTTACACATAATACCGGCTTCTTTCCATTTAATGCTTGAATTAATTCCTGGATCTTCGATTTTTTGTGATCTGGACATAAGTTCGTGGTCAACAAAATCAGTAAAGGTCGCTGGTTTTCTGGTATCGATTCAATTCTTTCCTTTAAACCATTATAGACACGAATTGCTCCCGCAATTGTATTCATGATCGTTAAGGCATTATTTCGTTCTTGTTGTTTAGTCAAGGTCAGATCTGCAATCTCTTCTGCAGAAAACAAGCTATCTGGCTCTGCCTGATTGGATATTGAAACACGATGAATATTTTTTGAATCTTCAAAATAACCGCTATCAATATTCTTATATTCGGATAGTTGAAGTGGATGTTTTACTTGATCTAATGGTGGTAATGTGGCACTGCACAAGATTACTTTGACATCAGTCAAATGCTTTAACATATTTAAAGCACTATTGAACATAGAAATACAACTATCAGGTATTGACTGTATTTCGTCAAAAATAATTACTGAGTTGCTTAACTGGTGCAACCTCCGAAGATCTTTTTTCCGGCCTGAATAAAAGGTGTTCAGAAAATGAACTAATGAAGTAATGATTATTGGCGAATCCCAACGTTCTGTGTGCAATTCATAATCTTCAAGGTCTTGTTGTTTTGATTCACTATCACAATCATTCATCAATTCATTGAAATAATCAGAATAATGTTCAAGAATCCAATCAGAACGGTCATCCAAATGAAGAACATCTTTAATCGATTTAGCATTCTGCAACAGAATGCTAAGATATGGGATGACATAAATAATATGTTGTGTTTCTGGATAATTACATGCATGATGCAACGCAAGGCGAAGGCTTGCCAAAGTCTTTCCTGATCCTGTAATCGCCTGCAAGCAATAAATACCATACGGCCACTGCCCCGCATTCATACAGGCTTCACTTATTCGATTGCGAATTTGTTTCAAAGCTTCTGAAGCCTGCAATGGATTTTTAAGACTAAATTCAGCTAGCGCATTTTCGAGTCTTAATCGAAGTTTTTCCCAAATTGCCAGACGATTTTCTCTTAATGGTAAATCTTTCTGTTCAGCAAAACAGGCTGCATCTAAACGATCACTATCAATTAAACTGCTGAAAAGAAAGCGTTCAATTAACCCTAAAGTGAACCTTGATTCAGCATATTTTAGTTGAATCAATTCTTCCTTACTTGATTTTTTTAATAAGGGTCTTTCCTTGATAAGCATATTGATTTTTTTGATTATTTGACTAATTTCAATTCTAGCCTCGTTTATTAATTCATCAATTTCTTCTTGGCAGTTCAATTCGTTAATAAAGTCTTCATGAACTTGTTTGTTCTTATCAAAATCCAATAATTTCTCAAAAGGAGATTCACCGCGGCTATCATAAACATCCATTAATCCTCTATGATGACCTAATATCGCCATTGAACAGAGTTGAAATAACAGCTTATTAATGCTTGGATTAATCTCTTTGTTCGAAATCTCCGCATCTATTATTTTCTCTTTTAAAAGTTGCGCTCCGGCTGCAGCGTGGTTGATTTTTCCCTTTTTTTCGATTTGATTCTCTAGCATATATGTTTGAAAAATCGGATTTGCTTTACCAACATCATGAAGTAAACCAATAAGTTTCCCTGTAGAAGAAAGACCAAGTGAAAAACAATTTTCTTGCATTAAACATGCTACATTTTCACTATGATTTTGCAAAGACTGTGCTTGTTGTTTTGATTCATTCCAGTGTGCTAAAAACATATACACACCTCCTGACAACAATTATCTATAGTTTTATTATACCTCTTTTTCTAATTATTTCTACCTTTCTTTACATTTACAAGTAATTGAATACTCTGCAAATCACAAGCATGAATTACAAATTCCAGTGGATATGTCGCATAAGCAATGTGAAAATTTGGACGATTCTGACGCTATGGCCACGATCATTTCAATCCACGCACCGCGTGAGCGATGCGACGCCTGTGTAACTGTCTGAGCCATATACACCGAGCCATTTCAATCCACGCACCGCGTGAGCGATGCGACCAAAACCGACAATATCCTGTTCGCCATTGCCCAGAATTTCAATCCACGCACCGCGTGAGCGATGCGACTTATGCTGATTCAGCAGATATTTCCAAAGACTTTATTTCAATCCACGCACCGCGTGAGCGATGCGACGTAATCAACAATAAATCATTGCAATATGGTAACTATTTCAATCCACGCACCGCGTGAGCGATGCGACCATACGCTTCCGGATAGCGTTCAGCAAAAGCGCATTTCAATCCACGCACCGCGTGAGCGATGCGACGTATCCATCTTTTTGTCGCCCTGGCAGCATGTCCAATTTCAATCCACGCACCGCGTGAGCGATGCGACGGGTGTCGTGGATCACGATACCCTGATTGTTTATCAATTTCAATCCACGCACCGCGTGAGCGATGCGACTTAAGCTCGGCATCATCGCATACAGAAAACCCAGATTTCAATCCACGCACCGCGTGAGCGATGCGACGTATTCCCTACAGTGACATTTGAAAGCAATAGTGCTATTTCAATCCACGCACCGCGTGAGCGATGCGACTATCGCAGATTATGAGGTAAAAAACCCTCTCGCTATTTCAATCCACGCACCGCGTGAGCGATGCGACGATTTCTCCAAACAGAGCATCGCGAATCTTTGGGATTTCAATCCACGCACCGCGTGAGCGATGCGACGAATGGTACAGACATAGGTCAGCGCCGGCTGTTTATTTCAATCCACGCACCGCGTGAGCGATGCGACGAAAATATTAATCAAAAATATAGCTAATACACTAATTTCAATCCACGCACCGCGTGAGCGATGCGACATATGTATTATTTTGGAATCTCGTGGTAAAGATATTTCAATCCACGCACCGCGTGAGCGATGCGACAGTTAATAAGAAACTAAACAGTACTCATATGATTCTTATCGCATCTCTATCGTAGCTAAACATCGATATACTTGCAATACTTTCTTCATTTTTCACATATTTCTGGTGCGAACCTCCCTAGGATTTCATGTTCACCTCAGGTTCGCACTTATAATCCCTCTTCTTCTACAAAACGATAAAATTCTTTTTCTTTTTCTATATCATCGGAATTGACAGTGCCAACTGGTGCTGTATAAACAACAAATTCTTCATTACCATCTAACTCAAAAAGCTTACTACAAATAGCATCATCAAATGCCGCGATTCCACACGCTCCCAAATTTAAAGCTGCACAGGCCAAATACAGATTCTGACCGACATGTCCAACATCAATTAAAGCTACACGATGTGCACGTATTCCATATCGCCATTCACATCGATAAGCTATGAGTGACCAATAAAATACAACACTAGCTTTACCAGCCCAGATTTGACCGCATAATGAATCGGAAATTATTTTCTCATCGTTGTCGACCTCATGCAAAAATTCCAGTGCATGCTCCATCGGCAAATAATGATATGCCCCGGATTTTAGTCCTTCGCACTTTTTGACAATTAAATAAGTTTCAAAACCATGGCGAGCACCGCCAGAAGGCACTGTTCTCAACGTTGCATATTGCTTTCCACGAATCTCTTTTACGCCTTGACTTGCCCATAGTAAATAGGATAATTGAAGCAAGCTAATCGGTTTCTGTGTGAATACCCGAGAACTATGCCGCCGCGAAAGAATCTCTGTAAAATCTTCAATTTTGGTCAATGCTTCAAAATTACGCGGCAGCTTTATCTGCTGAGTTCTCATCGCTGCTTTTACCAAAGGTGGCTGAGGTTTCTTTAATTGCTGATCTGAAATGAATTCATCTTGATCCTCCAGACTCTGACAATGCATAAATTGCCGTCCTTCTTGAATTAAAGCTTTTACACGTTTTTCATTCATCATCATTATAGCTCCCATCTTTTCCTTAATTATAACAGTTCCGCCATAAACGAAAAGAAAAACTCCATCCTAAAAAATCAAGATGGAGAAATGATATTTATTTTTTCCCGCAGGTATGACCTGCAAGCCAGCCATGGGTCATAGCCATACCTACAGAGTTTCCAGCCATAGGCGTACTGTAGCCTAAACCATATCGACCACCCAAGCAATTGCCGGCAGCATACAAGTTGTCAATCTTTTCCCATTGTTTATTTAATACATTTTGATCAGCATCTGTAACCAATCCAGATAACGTAACCATGGATGGATTGCCACCATGACTCAGATTGCCAGTTCCACCATAAAATGGTGCTGTTTCAATAGGAATCATAAATTCTTTATCTTTACCATAATCTGTATCGCCTTCTGCGGAATGACACAACTCATTGTAATGAGCGATACTGTCAAGGAAATTCTGTTTTGCTTCTCCTTCATAACCTAACAAATCAGCCAATTCCTCCAACGTATTAGCGGCAAAGACGGTGCCTTTCATCATTTTCCGTTCAGCCAGATTAGCACCAGTAACGGTTGAGCCTTCCGGATTACCAATTTCAACAGCATCCATATCCGCTTTCAATACGTCATAAAAATCATCCATACCAAAATTTGGAGCACCATGATCTAATGGAGCCTTGGCCACGGTTTCACTCCAATTCGCATCGGTAACATAACAAGCCAGACCCGCAGGCTGACGTTTGGATACCGAACCCAGCTGACTGATTGCGCCTTCATTGCAGAAACGCTTTCCTTCAACATTTAACATCAGCATTGGACAGGTTCCCCAAGGTCCGCTGACACCGCCGCCCAGTGCCATCCAGCCACGCGGTGAAGCTTCAATCATACCGCCAGCCCAGCAACCCATTTTGTGGCCGATCCCAGCACGGATGGTTGTGCTTGCCCAATCCTCAGCTGTTTTTCCATCTCGTTCAGCCCATTCCATACCTTCATTTAATAAAGCCCAACACATCTTTGGATCACCGATAAAATCTCCAGCGCATAAAATTACACCCTTATTCGCTGTAAACTTAACATACTCACCCTCAGCATTCTTAGCGATCAAGCCTGTAACAGTCCCTTCATCAGACTGGACTAAGACAACACCTGTATGTTCAAAGAACCATTCAGCCCCATGTTCTTGGGTATACTGTACAATATATTTATGAACAAATTCTATATTGTTCCCTTGATAGCCATAGAATTGTGCATTACATGGCCAAGTCTTATAACCACCGCAGCGAATTGGATAGGAAACTTTCGCTCCGCTGTAAGCAGCCTGAGTATTACATAACGGATATTCAAACATGTTGGACATATCAAATTCGCCTTCATCAGGGACTTCTACACCTGGAATTCGAACCATCGTCCCCTTCATGAAGACATGACTGTCATTCGCTTTCCGCTGTTCTTCATACAGATTATAAATTTCCTGATATCGATCAAACATCGCACCGGAATTCTGCACGAAGCCGCGGATAATATCCGGATTACAGCGTCCATTGGCTCGCAGGCAGAACTCAGAAGTAATTTCACCTGTATTGTATGGGCCAAAACCACGATTAATCAAAAATTGCGAATTGACATGACCGATATCCTCACCAAACCAACCGCCCATATTTGCCCCGGTATTCTCTAAATCTACAAATGCACCCCAGGCCTGCTGTTCAATGACGGCAACACTTGACCCTTCATCCACAGCGCCCAAAGCAGCACCCAAACCGGAATGACCTCCACCTAAAATTACGACATCGAACGTCTTTTCTTCTTTGATTTCTGAATCGGCAACCACTGGTTTCTCACCCAGCCAATCACCAGGGCCACAATAGCCCGGAACTCGTCCATCCGCTGCGGCAGACCCGCTATTCGCAGTTACCACTGGTGTTGATTCCGGCTGCGTCTCATTCGTTGAACAGGCACTGAGCAATCCCATTGCGGCAACACCCAACGCGCTTGCTGCTGTAGATTTTAGAAAATCCCGTCTTGAAATTCCTTTATTCATAAGTTTCTCCCTTCATTCTTGGTATTTTTATCCTACCATTGCTGAAAAAAGAAAAAAATGGCTTCTGTCTGCTTGGACATTTTTCTTGTCTGCTTAGTCAATTTTTTAACAAGACTTCCGGGAGAGGGAAAAGCAAAGTCAGTATAAAATGATGATTGATCACTTCTGTCGATATTGTGCCTTGATATTTTTCAACAGTATAACGAATACTCCTCAAACCATAGCCATGACCTGCATCCGCTTTTGTCGTTTGCAGCTGATCCTTATGCCAAAGCATTAAATCACATTGACAAGGATTATCAAAACGAATAACACACCAGGATTGATTAAGACAGACCTTCACATTGATTTCCCGCATATCCTCGGAAAGCTGGCAAACATGTTCAATCGCATTATCCAAGGCATTGGCAAAAATTGTTGTTAAATCAGCAGGAGCTAAGAAATCTAACAGCTCTCCCTGAATCATAGTTAAGAGTGGGATCTTATACCTCATGCAGCATTCATGTTTATCTGTCAGGATTACATTTAAGGTTTCATTGCCGGTGTCGACAAAGTTTTCAAAGCCTTCCATTTGTTTTTGCAGCGTATTTAAATATTGCCGGCGCTTTTCATGATCTTCCAGCTGTTCCAGAACTTGAAGATGATTTTTCATATCATGATATTTCTGATTCACGATTTCCATAGTCTGCTGGCGATTTTCCACTTGGCGATACTGCAGCTTCAGAATGGTTTGCATACGCTGCAGATCTTCCTCTTTGCGCTGGCTTTCCATCATCCATTGATAACCAACAATGGTTAGAAAACCACAGATACTGGCAATTCCTTCAATAGAAATAGCTTCCAATCCGCGTGCCCAGCTTTCTTTGCCTAACGTCTCTGCAAAAGTCCCAATATAAACTACAGGGACAACACTTAAAGCAATCAATCCCATATAAACTGGATTTTGCTGAGTCAAGTCATATCGAAAAACCATCTTTTTCACAGGTGTCAAAATTAGAATATAGATTCCGAGCAGACCAAAACAGGAAATCAGGCGTAATCCCCAGGCTGAACCTTCTACTAAAAAATTAGTTGATTGAGCACTGATCATCAGATGACCAATTAAGTGTCGAATAAATCGTGTCGCCAAAAACAGCACGATAACATAGTAAAAACATTCCCGCCATCGGCAGCCGCAATACAGTCTGACAAAAAACATCAATGTTAGAAAGGTTTCCAATACATAAAGAATGCTGTAAATATCACGGGTTTGCTGCGAAGTCATACTGAGGAGATTCCATAAGTAATAACCAGTGACTAAAAGCAGAGGAAGTCCCCAGCGACGCCAAGAATGCGGACGAAGCGATGAAAGATAATAAAGAACGGCATAGACTTCACAAACTGTAAACAGCAGCAGGAAACCAAGATCTAACAGTTCTGATTGCGTCATATTAAAGTAACCTGCCTACATGTTTTGTCAAAGCTTCCATAAACTCTTTACGCCGATATTTGCTGATTAATAACTGATCTTCCCCCACAAATACTGTAGATTTACGAATTTGACGTACATAATCCATATTAACTAAATAGGCGACATGGCAACGAAAAAAACGTTCATCCAAAATCGCTTGAATATTCTGAAGAGGTTCATTGCAGCGCAGCACTTGTGTCTCTGTATGAATTTGCAAATGACGCGCCACGATCTCCACATAAAGAATTTCATTCATTTCCAGCCAGACCTGACCACGGTCTGTTTTCATCGGAATTCGTTTCTCTTTTTGTTTCTTTTCAATCCGTCGCACGGCTTTCATTAATTTTTCCTTGAAGAGTATAGGATTAACGGGTTTCAGAATAAAATCCATTGCTTGTACAGCATAGCCTTGTATTGCATACTGCGCAAGATTCGTAATAAAGATAATGATCAGATCTTCATCTTGTTCGCGAATTTTAGCCGCTGCCTCCATACCATCCATTTTATCCATTTGAATATCCAACAAGGCCAAGTCAAAGGAATGCGCTGGTAAGGCAGAGAAACTTTCACCATCTGTAAAAACAGCAATCTGTAAATTCAGTTGTTCTTCTTGCTGAATCTGATTGAGAATTTCTTCCATACGTTGAATCTGCGGCAGATAGTCTTCTACCAGCGCCACTCTGATCATCACAGCTCCCCCTTAATTAATCCTTTGTGAAATCTTTACGTTATTTGTATCATACCATATTTGAAAAGACGGAACAATCATGATCAAAAAAACGCTTAAACATCATTTCGTCTACTTAGCCATTTTTTCCGACTGATTGGAAAAATAGATATCCTTTTTTCAATATCAATTCGTGATATAATGAACGAAAAGAAAAAGAGAGGTTTTTTTATTGATGAAAACGAATAAAACAATGATCATGGCGATCAATTTCCCATTTTGTTTACAGGAAGAAAATCACGCGCATCCTTTTCAGATTTTAGGTGATTCTCAGATTAAGATGGATTATTTAGAGGCACTGAGCCGAGAACTTCACAGTACCGCTGAAGATTTTCAAGATGTTGCCTTTACAGCAGTCAAGCTTACAGGCTATCCGACAATTATGAATGCTGATAAAGTTGGAGAACTATTGCATCAAATTCGTCAGGAATATCATTTAACAGAATTTTGTGAAGTTAGTATTGAAACATTGCCAAATACAGTTTGTGTACCTTTATTAAGCGGATTGAGTCAGGGAAAGCCGACACGTTTTCAACTGCAAATACACTCACTGCAGCCAAAAGAATTACTAACATTAAAGGTTCCATACACCTTACCTGACATTCAAAATTCAGTCTTATTTTTAGATAAGTTCCGCGTCAATAATGTTTCATTGACCTTGGATTTAGGAATTCCAGGTCAGACCTTTGTTTCATTAAAACGCACGTTACGTTCTTGTTTAGAACTGGAACCTGATCATTTGATGCTTCGGCCCTATTTAAGTGTGCAGCAACGGGCTGATCAAAAGCTGCAGCAAAGAATGTTAAATTCAACAGATGAATATTTAAAAGAGCAGGGTTGGGTGAATTACGCACCTGGATTTTATTGCAAAAAAGAATGTCATGATCAGTTCTTAAGCCAGCTATGGACCCAGGGCGAAGTAGTCGGTTTTGGTCTGGATGCTTATTCGTGTTTTGATGGTTATCAATATCGAAATACACGTGATTTAGCATCTTATATTTCAGGGGCTGATGATTGTCAGCAATTAATTGAAAATCCACAGGCTTTATCGTCAGAAGAAAAACAGCTTCGGCAATTACGCGGACAATTATTACTTGATCAGCAGCCAGCTGCTGAAGGATACGCCGAGAGCGTTCAAAAGGAAATCAATTCATTTATCAAACAAGGATATATTGAAGAACTAGATGGTAAATTAAGCTTAACTAAGGATGGTAAAGGTGCTTTCTGGATCAGCTTATCAAATGAAGCTTATTACTGATTAATGAATAAGTAATGTGTAGGATAATTACGACTTAATTAATTACGGGAAATTTTAAATAATAATCGGTGCGAACCTGAGGTAAACATAGAATCCTTGGGAGGTTCGCACCAGAAACATGTGAAAAATGAAGATAATATTGCAAGTAACAGAATTATTCGCTATGATAATAATAAGTTAAGAATCATATGAACCTCTTTTAGTTTCTTATTTGCGGTCGCATCGCTCATGCGGTGCGTGGATTGAAATCCTTTTCTTTTTTGCCATAACTAGCGCTCCTCTCGTCGCATCGCTCATGCGGTGCGTGGATTGAAATTGTTCGGCCTCCTTGTATAATAGAGGCATAGTAGTCGCATCGCTCATGCGGTGCGTGGATTGAAATTTAAGCAGCCCGATCAATTTATCATCGACATCAGTCGCATCGCTCATGCGGTGCGTGGATTGAAATATAACCCCTGACGTTAATGCGCCTAAAAATGCAGTCGCATCGCTCATGCGGTGCGTGGATTGAAATCTGTGCGTTCAGGATGTTACGCATCGAAGTCCGCGTCGCATCGCTCATGCGGTGCGTGGATTGAAATCATGTCTGACATATTCAGTCAACTCGTCCGTACGTCGCATCGCTCATGCGGTGCGTGGATTGAAATTTGATCCAGGTCTTTGAATACGTCTTTTGAGCGCTGTCGCATCGCTCATGCGGTGCGTGGATTGAAATATACGAGCCACACCGTCCCATTCCAACAGTTCAGTCGCATCGCTCATGCGGTGCGTGGATTGAAATCCCTCCAAGATTCCCCACATGCTTTCAATCTCGGTCGCATCGCTCATGCGGTGCGTGGATTGAAATTGTTTTCGATGGCCTGACGCTTTTTGCCCATGTCGTCGCATCGCTCATGCGGTGCGTGGATTGAAATGTCGTTCAGGACGCCGGCGTACTCCCGCAAGGCCCGTCGCATCGCTCATGCGGTGCGTGGATTGAAATGTTTCCACGTCCACAACGATTGGCGCCTTACCTCGTCGCATCGCTCATGCGGTGCGTGGATTGAAATATGAAGACACTTCGCTGCACAGCGAGCGAAGATTGTCGCATCGCTCATGCGGTGCGTGGATTGAAATCGGCAACTTTTCGAGCGGATGAAAGGTGAGAAAAGTCGCATCGCTCATGCGGTGCGTGGATTGAAATATTATCCTGATCCAGTGATATCTCATACAGTCTTGTCGCATCGCTCACACGGCTCCAGTGAATATTAATTCAATTTTCGGCAAAAAAAGCTAAAAAAGAACCTTAAAAAACAAGGTTTAAAACAATTTTTCGATTGACCAATCAATACCGTAAATTGAAAATTAGATATTAAAAATCAAATTGCTGATCTATGATCGTAATCACCTAATAATTTTAATACAAACAAAGTATAAATTTCTAATTATCTTTTTATATTTTCTTAAATGCTCGTAAAGCCTTATTCTATGTGCTTTCGAGTATTTTTACTGTAGGAAGATACTTCACGTTTCTTTGCATATTTCCTCATGTCTTAGCTGTCAGAAGTGGTAAATAAGTAGTAAATTCATTTGTACTACTAAGCAACAAGACGCTCCTGTTGCTTCTCTTTATTCAAGCGTTTCATCTCTGACATTGCGGAATCAAATGTTGCGTGTGCGTAATAGTTCAGCGTCATGGCTATATTTGCATGCCCCATAATGTATTGTAATGCTTTTGGGTTCATTCCTGCATTTGCATAGTTGGTACAGAATGTATGTCGCAAACTATGTGGAGTGATGTGTGGTAACTTATCATCATTATACTTGTTGTATTTCTTAACAAGACCTTTCATCATACCATTATAGTCACTCGCCACTTTTGGATAGTTCTTTCTATTAAGAAAGAGGAAATCACTATATCCATCAATCTCAACACGCTTATCATTCTTTCGATTCGCTAACACTCGCTTAAATGCTTGATAGGCTTCTTCAACCATAGGAACTTGACGTTCACCACTTTTGGTCTTTGGTGTTTCAATGTAGTACCCAATTTCAGTATCTCTCAATAGCTGATGGTCTATATTGACAAGACGATTCTCAAAATCTAAATCTGGAAGTGTCAAACCACCAAACTCTGAAATACGAAGACCTGTTTTTAAGAGTATCAGAATTTCATCATAATTTTTGCTGTAGGTTTTATCAGCTTTCGCAAAGGCTAACAGTTTTTCTTCCTGTTCTCCTGTTAGTACGGTCTTAGGGACAGTATCATCATCAAGAACTGCATTCAGTTGAAAGTCAAATGGATTCTTCCGAACACAATCATCTTGTATCGCAATGTAGAATGAAGCCTTTAAAGAACGTTTATAGTTATTGATGGTTTGATAGGCATAACCATTTTCACTCATTCTAATCGCCCATTCTTTAGCGTCTGATGGTTTAATACTATCAATACTTCTTGCACCTAACTTGTCTTTCTTCAAAATATCCATAAGATATTTGCGTCCAGTTTCAGTATTTTTTCTAACCTTTGGTCTTTGAGCGTTCTGTTTTGCGTAAAGCTGGCAGAGTGTCATTTTCTTTCCTACAACATCAATACCATCATGAATGTCTTTCTGTAACTCTGCGATTTTCTCCCTAAGTGAGATACAATCACGCTTTCCTGCTGGTACTCTGTCTGTAGCCACAAGTTTCCACGAGTAAACAAATTGCGGTTCTCCAAATGAATCTGTATATTTGTATAAGTATCTTCCGTCTTTTCGTTGGCTCTCTCCAGTCTTTAAAATTCGACCTTTATTGTCACGTCTTTTTTCTGACATGGCATTTGCTCCTTTCCATTATGGAAAGAGCCCTGATACGACTTAATACTATTTTATCATATACAAGACCCTTTGGCTACGCTAGATTGCGTTCAATGTATCTATAATTTTTTCAAATTGTTTTCGTTTAACCTGAATACGATTGCCATTCATAATCAGCCAGTTTGCATTTTTATTTTCTTCTGCCAAACGACGCAGCTTGTTTTCGCCAATACGAAAATATTTTGACGCTTCTTCAATAGTTAGGGTATAACGCTCCCAAATCGGAATGTCAGTCTGCTTCATAAAATCCTCCTTTCCAAATCACTTATTGGATTTCATAAAAGTTGTTTTACAAGCAATCGAACAGCTCTAGCAAAGCTCACGGGAGTTCCACCCCTGCATGGTTCTCATGTAGCCATACTCATTGCCTGCGACGCTTTTAACGCTCGGACTATTGACTGTATGGGAGTATCATTATCACGATAAGAAAGTCGTCGCTGGCAATCCTGCTAAAGATTGTTTTTCGGAACACTAACTGAAACGCTCGCTATCTTTAGAAGATAGGTCATGGCGGTTAGCTCCGTTGGCTCTTTTCTTATCGAAACGTATTCAATTACTTTTATTCAGTTTTCAAAGAACAATGGCTCGTTAGCCTATCAAAACACATTGAAAGCTCAATATGCTTTGATGGAATAACAAACCTCCCTGTTCGGGAAGCGTGGAATAGTATGGCACGCTTCCACGAAAAGAGAGAGGTTATTACTTAATTTCAAATGACAGAATCTTTGTAATCAGTCTGGTTTCCATTCTTCCACGTAAGACTTCATCAACGACCATACTTTGATTGCCATATTCATCTTTCATAAGTCGTAGGGAACGTTTCGTTATGTACCCTCTGTAATGATGTAGAATCTGGTTAATCGCTTCTGTATCGCCATCTGTTGCCTTTACAATGAGAGGAAAGGGAATCATAGGATATTGTGTTTTCATTCTTCAAATTCCTCCATAAACTTTTTGATTAAGGCTAGTCCACTGGTTCTATGCCGATAGACAGTAGAACGGTTCAATTTCAACAGGTCTGCAATTTCTGAATCGCTCATGTCCATAAAGTAAAACAGCAGTAGAATTTCACGTTTCTTGTCTGGCAACTCACGTAATGCTTCACTCAATAAATCATTTTCAACACCAACTGATATTCCATTGAGTGTAAAAATCTGAAAGTCAGTTGAATAGTTATCTGTTGTCGCAAACTGGCTAACAAGATAATCGCCAACATCAGAAAAGGACACTTCACGCTTTGCGATCCTTGAAAGATAAAGCAGATAATTCTTTCGCTCGTCTTCCATAGCACGTTTACAGATATAGTCAAACTGATTTTCTATTGTGGTCTGAAAAAAAGATGGTTTCATGTTTCTCACCCCCTTTCTGTCTAGGAAAGGAAGTGAGCCTTGCTCTTTTATCTCCTTTCACTCTTAGTCCCAATGTGAAAGGGGGATTTGTTGCATTACTGATGAATAAACTTTGTAAAAAAGTTCTGAATAACCAAAAAAGCACACAAACAGATTGATTTCTCTGTTTACATGCTTTTATTTTTCTATCTATATGATTTATAAAACCACATTGGTGGACGTACTTATCTATTGCAGATAGACGACTTTTTTTGATAAATACTCAATGTGGGGAACTTGATTGTATGTGATATACTTCATGGCGACTTTGACCTCCAACAAACCGCCATTTGGAAGTAAGATACAATATTTTAACAGCATAAATAGCACTACCATATAACGGTTTTTTTTATTGGCGTTTAGTAGTGCTTTTTATTAAATATGAACCTATAAACTATATAACATGTTTTTCTATACCTGTTTCTAATTCAATAGGAACAGTAAAATGTATAGAGGTGGTCTACTATGCGTAAAAAAGAAGATAAATATGATTTTAGAGCCTTTGGTTTAGCCATTAAAGAAGCTCGATTGAAACGAGGTTTAACTCGTGAACAAGTGGGAGCATTGATTGAAATTGACCCACGTTACTTAACTAATATTGAAAATAAGGGGCAACACCCCAGCATACAAGTTCTTTATGACCTTGTATCGTTACTTCATGTTTCCGTTGATGAATTTTTCTTACCTGCTAATAACTTGGTAAAAAGCACCCGACGATTACAGATAGAGAAATACATGGATAGCTTTACAGACAAAGAACTATCCTTAATGGAATCTTTAGCCAGCGGTATCAACGAAGCAAGAAACATCGAAGACTAATTAAAAGAATCCATACATAACGGAAAGAGCCGATAAAATGAGATTGTATTAATCTCATTTTATCGGCTCTGCGTCTTTGCGTCTGGCTCTGTAATCACAGTTACTTTGAACTGCTTTATTTCAATTAAATTTTCTTGTCTGCATTTCGGACAATAGAGGGGGAATTTTTTTTAATTCAGTATCTTCCCTTATCTTTAATCGTGTTTTATTTCCACATACAGGACACAATATCCACTTGTAGTTTATAATAACTATCTCCTCCTTTACACTTTAATTCAAATCTTTATTAAAGAATATTTCATCTTATTTAACAAGAAACCATATTTATATAACAACATAAAATACACTAAGTTATTTTATTGAACATATATCGTACTTTATCTATCCGACTATTTGGACGACGGGGCTGGCAAACAGGTTCACCGGTAGTAACATGGTACCCTTTTAACTCTGTTAAACAAACACTACGTCCATTTGTAAAGAAAGTTAAATCACTACGATATTCTTGAATACACCGAGCAGGGATTTCTCCACTAAGAATGACCTCATTATTTTTCAATTGAGTGTCTACGATGTTCGCACAATATTTAGGAGCATCGTTGTATGCTCGTGAAAGATATTCCTGTGGCGCATAAATTTTAAAACTAAGATATGGCTCTAACAATTCTGTTCCAGCTTTTTTTAAGACTTGTTCCAATACAATAGGAGCAAGCATCCGAAAATCTGCTGGGGTACTAACAGGGCTATAGTATAAGCCATACTTAAAACAGATTTTACAGTCCGTCACATTCCAACCATACAATCCTTGTTCACAGCCATAGCGTATCCCCTCCATAACTGCATTTTGAAACGATTGATTTAAGTATCCAAGAGAAACCGAGCTCTCATACTGTACTCCGCTCCCTAATGGAAGCGGTGCTACAGATAGACCAATGGAAGCCCAGAAAGGATTCGGTGGAACTTCGATGTGAATGGTATACTCTGCTTTTTTTAACGGTCTTTCCATATAAATGACTGTAGGCTCTTTTATTTCTATCTCCACATGATACTTTTCTTGCAGCAGAGCACAAGTCACTTCCATTTGTACTTTCCCTAAGAAAGAAAGTATGATTTCATGTGTCGCAGAATCCACATAATATCGCAGAAGCGGGTCACTGTCGGAGATTTCTAAAAGTGCATCAAGTAACATTTCCCTTTGTTGAGGTTTGCTCGGTTCAACAGTCGTTTGCAGCAGAGGGAGGGGATTTTCAATTCTCTCTCTCTGTGGCAATAGCTTTGTATCTCCAAGAACACTATTTAACTTCAAAAACTCATTCTGCAAAATAACAATTTCCCCGGAATAAGCCTTATCAATTTTACATAATTCACCATTTATTGAAGTATACATTTCTGTAATTTTTATTTTTTCCTTTTCCGATATTCTAACCGAATCTCGCAAATGCAGTACGCCACTATAAAGACGTATATATGCAAGACGCTGTCTTTTTTCCGAATACTCAATTTTGAAAACTTTTCCGCAAAGTTCAGACTGACCTCGATGTGTTGATGAATAAAATTTATTCGTAATCACTTCTATAAGGTTATCAATCCCTATATTGTTTTTTGCACTTCCGTGATAAACAGGGAACAGGGAACAATTATGAAATCTTATGCTTTCCTCTTGTTCGAGTTCTAATGCTTCCAATAATTTCCCAGACGTATATTTCTCCAAAAGGTAATCATTTCCTTCTATTACCATATCCCATTGTTCAGATTCGGTAAAGTTCATTACACGCATATTAGGATGCAGTTCTACCTTCTGTTTGATTACAATTTCCGCAGAAAGTTTCTCTTTAATATCCTGATAAACCGTTGATAAATCAATTCCATTTTGGTCAATCTTATTGATAAAAAAGATTGTGGGAATACCTATTTTCCTAAGTGCATGAAACAATATACGAGTTTGTGCTTGTACGCCATCTTTTGCAGAAATCAGTAGAATTGCCCCATCTAATACTGATAATGAACGATATACTTCTGCTAAAAAATCCATATGTCCTGGCGTGTCTATGATGTTCATCTTAGTATTTTTCCACTGAAAAGAGGTTATCGCCGTCTGAATTGTAATTCCTCTCTGACGTTCTAAAAGCGTATTATCCGTTTTCGTTGTACCTCTGTCCACGCTTCCTAATTCTGTAATCGCTCCACTGTTATATAATAAGCTTTCTGTTAAGGTAGTTTTTCCCGCATCAACATGAGCTAAAACTCCAATATTAATAATTTTCATGTGATTTTCCTCCATTCAAAAGCCCAAAAGGGCATAAAAATCCCAGTGAT
>NZ_HE998567.1:1475346-1540663 GCF_000327285.1 Holdemania massiliensis AP2
AAATACTCTTATCACTGGGATTTTTATGCATAACCATAGGCATACAAAGCATACAGATATTCTCCGGATACTTTAGAATCACATGATAAAGGTATTCTTAAACTGGGTACAAAAAACTAAGCCCTCCTAAAAAAGGACATCCAATTATTTGTTCCCACTATCAAATTGACAGTTTATTTAAGAATACCTTGCCGCATATTTATTAACTCCTTTTAAATAGATACTTAAATAATAGCACGTAAGAGCATATTTGTAAAGGAATCTCCAATTTTTTATCAAAGAGAGTACGTGATTACAAAATAGCTGTAATAATGTACCAATATTTGTTATTCTATAATCTTCCAATTACTCCCGTTCTTTTCAAGTACCAAATCAAATTGAGATACCTGCGTTGCTTTGGTCTGCTGGTCGATATACTCCACTGTCAGCGATACCGTGACTTGATTATCCTTACGATTGTAAATAGGATTTACCAGTTCTTGAAAGATGTACTCTTTTCCGATTGGTTTTAATATCCCGTCATTCACATAGTAGGAAAGTTCACTGGCTGTCGCTGTAGGATAGAGCTTGAAGAACGTCGTTAAAAACTCATTGATTTCATTGGTTGTAATGGAATCAACCGTACCCTCACTTTCAATAGCTTTTGGTTTATAGTCTGATTTCTTTGGTATGCTAGTAATGGTCGGATTCTTAATGAGGACCATATTTCCAGTACTGTCTACATAGACACTCACTATATAAGCAGAGTGGACGGTCTTTGTATTTTCCCCCTCTGTAATGAGTTGGTCTACACTGTAGGTTACATCAAATTGATTGTCGCCATCTGCTTCTACCGTCCATATCTGAAATCCTTTTACAGAAGACGATACAGGAATATCTTTACGAACTGTATCGACATTCAGAGCTTGAAGTTCCTCTGTCAGATATGCTTTCAGGTTTTCTATGCGATTATCAATGGACTTGTCGTTTAGTTCCCATGAATAGTAGACTTTCGCAAAGTTCTCTACAAAATTTTCCACATGATGAGTATCGACATATTCCTTTTCTATGATGGTGGTTTCATGAATGGTATGGGTATCAATGGCTGTAAAGTGCTTGAATATCGCAAAGCTGAAACTAAGTCCTAAAAGTACCCATAGGACAATCACAACCTTTTTACGAGGATTGACCTTATAGACACGAGGTTTCTTTTCCTTTGGTGTCTGTTTTTCTGTATTCTGATTTTTTCCGAATTTCATCATTGAATCGTCCTTTCTTATTGTTTGATTCGTCCTGCTCCCACTAAATGCTGTTGCCAGTAAGAGCTTGTTAAGTCGGCATAACCGATAGGGTCGCCTGCATGAAACATACGGTTATCGCCTAAATAAATCCCGATATGAGTAATATAAGAGCCAGCGTTATAGGTAGAATGAAAGAAAACCAAATCGCCGGCTTTTGCTTCCAATAATGGGATATGCCGGGTTACATCATATTGCTGTTGTGCTGTTCGTGGTAAGTTGATTCCAGCTTTTCCATACGTCCATTGTGTCAGTCCGCTACAATCAAAAGAGGTAGTCGGGGAAGCTCCGCCATAGACATACTTCCAGCCTTCAAATTTCAGAGCTTCGTCCATGATGGCTTGTACTGTATCATCATTAAACTCTGTTGTGACAAGATACTGCGTTACCAGTTGCACATAAAACATATTCCCGTAATTGTATCGCCAGCCCCCATTGATAGGTATGGCTATGGGATTGGGGTAAGACACTTTTTCGTCACCCGAATACTCTTTTGAGAAACTTTGAGCCAGTTCAAAGGTATATTTATTCCCACGATTAGCCACATATCCTAAGAAACCACCACCATAATTGTAGGACTGGATAACCGATTCTAAATCTACACCAAGCCTTTCGCTACTGGCTAATAACTCACTGAAATACTTCACACCTTGCTTAATGGATTCTTCTGTACTCAATGAATTAGGTGGAAGACCGAGGGATTCCGAGGACTGCATAACATCTTCTGCTGTACCACCCGATTCCACCTGTATAATCGCAAGAAGTATATTGACGTATTCTTCAATTCCATATTCTTTGGCAACTTTTTCTACCATAGGCTTATGAGCCAGCACTTCTGCGGAAACATCCACACCGCCATAGTGAATGTTGGAAAAACCGCCATCTTGTTCATCTGAAAATAAAATGGCGACAAACAGAAGCAGTGAGAAGACCATCAAGAATAATCCCGAACCACCAATCACTAAAGTTTTCAGCTTCATGGTTTCTTACTGCCTTTCTTAATGGTGGCGGTTTTGATTGGTGGTCTACTTTTTGTATTTTGTAGTGGTACTCTTTGAACAGTAGACTGACGTTCTTTTGTGATTGAACGTTGTGAAGCTCTATCTGTTGGTGCAGTTGAAGTTACTGGCTTTTGAACCGTTCTTTCTTGAACTGTATTACTTTGACGTTCCGTTTTTAAACTTGAAGAATCGGACTTAACTGTTGGACGCTCTTGTTTGGCTTGTTGAGATTCCCTATAGGAAGCCTGTACAGTTGTTTGCCTTGAAGTCTGTCCATCATGAGATTGTTCTTGCTTAGTGGCTGGTCTTTCATGAACGGAAGAAGCTGGCTGTTTTTTCTGTTTGACCTGTTCCATTTCAGAGCGACGCTCCGCAATGGTTTTCCGTCTTTGTTCCTGCTGTTTCTTGCGTCCACTGGCTTTATCCGCTTTGGTTTGAGAAATACTTCTGGTTAAATCATGGACATTATCCGTCACTTTAGATTTTCCTTGATATACTGCATATCTTGCATTGGTCGGCAAATCCTTAACCTGTTCTTTCAAATTACCAGCAGTATCTACCATTCTGTCTTTGGTATCAGCTACTGTACCGATGGTTTGACCGATACGCTTTCCTAGTGTTGATTTTTCCTGCCCGTTTGGTCGAGAGTGATCTGCTTGTGTACTCGCAGAACTTCCCGAACCCGACTGTCCTTTTTTACCCGTAGCACTGGCAATGGCAGACCCAGCCCCTAAAGCAGTCACGGAGCGTCCAAGTTTCCGCTGTAGACGGTGCATGTGAGCGTGCATAAGCATACGAGGTTTTCTCATCATACGACTTCCCACACTTTGAGAATCGTTACTCTGTAGAGAAAACATACTCATTAAATCGCCCAGCTTAAAGTAGATTCCTGCAAAGGTCACAATCTGTAGAAAAGCAATCAAAAAGAACGGATAACCAGCCGATAAGGTATAGAGCATGGTTGAAATACTAAATGCTGTCGTAATAATCAATGTGATTCCAGCTCGTGTCAAAATGGTATTAAAGAGCTTTGTTATGGCTCGTTTTGACATACCATCAAATGATGGAATCATGCTTAAAATAAAGCTCACAGGCAGAAACATAGCATAGATGATAAAAAGTACCTGCGAGAAAATCATGATTCCTGTTAATAGGAATACAAATATGGAAATCCCAATATTGAAGACAAATAGGAAGAAGACTGTACCTAAACGGTTAATCGTCTTTGTAATCGTCATATTGGTATTGCTTCTATCTTCAATTTCTTCCGCAACAATTTTTTCTCTGTCTTCCCCATTGTTGGAATCTGGACTGGTTGAGAGCAGGCTTTCCACACGGTCAATACCAATACTTTCAATGTCTGAACTGTTATATTGAAGCAGTAGCCACGGTTGCTGAACCTGTATGGAAAATAGGCTGTCACGTATCAAGTCCACACTGTCCTTGCCTTGACTATCTGAATGGGGCATGACAATTTTTGTACCCAGTGACAAACTAGCGTTGCTGATGTCTGATGAAAAGTCATTGATTTTCTTAATATAATCGGGAGCATAGGCAATAAAGGAAGCCGATAGGATAAAAACCAGCACAAAATTCATGAGGGCATGAATTGCCTTTGTGGTTTCTCTCTTTATCAGTCCTGTATAGGCAACATAAACCCCAAGAACCAAAATCAAGAGTAAAAGGAATCCAACATAGAAACCCTCTGTTGATAGTCCACTAGGCGTAACCCCTGCAAGGGTCTGCATATTCTTGCCAATGGAATCTGCTGTAGCGGAAATGAAGTCTAAGGAATAGGCTTCCTGTACTAAGTAACCCGTCGCATTGGAAACATAAAGACTGATTGTCCAAATAAAATTGGTAATGGCATATAGTCCATACATGACTTGTTTTCCAATTCCGTCCGACCAGTTCCACGGTAGCCAGCCCCAGCTATTATCCACATAAAAATCCAGTTGATAGTTTTCAAGTGGGTATCGGCTGTATTCATTTGCCACATTGACCGTATCATCTACCAAGCCCGCAGCTTGAACCACCGTTCCCAGCATGGCTAAAAGAAAAATGGCAATCACAAGTGTGAAAGCCACTGTCATTGCCACTTTACCTAGACGTTTCAGCGTCCAGTTTGATTTTATTCTGTTTAATATTGATGGTTTCACATTTACACCTCTTTTCGCACAGGTGGTCTGGTATCAAAGGCATGGAGCAGTTCTTCAAATACAGGGTGGAACTGTATCACACCGACACGACCATATAAATCACTGATAAGGCATTGCCCGTTTTCCAAATCACGCAATCGCTTCTGATTGTTTTCGTCCTCTGGGTCTACACCAAAAAAGGCAAGGGTTTTTTTAATCTCGTTAAGGTCAGTGGAACGAAAGGCAAATTTTAAGCCGAGGTTATTTTTCAGTTTTTCATCTAAGAGGTCATCTGTATTTTGGGTCACGAAATATACCCCAGCGTTCATAGCACGACCAGCACGAACCAGCTTCATAGATAGTGTTTTCCCTTGTGCCACCTGTAAGAAGCTCCATGCTTCGTCTAAGTCTACAATCTTGAAAATACTTCGGTCTGTATGGATAAAGTCCAACGCAAAGGTACTAATGACAATCAGCATTGCTACCGATAGTAACTCCATTGTGGTATATTCCTCAAAGGAAGTTTCCTTGTCAGGAAGTACCAAGTCGGCAACCTGTATAATGTTCAGTTGTTTTTCAAGGCTGATAGACTGCTCTACATAACCATCACTAAAAAGCAGATGGGCAAAGTCATAGTCTGTAAAACTTTCGATATGGTCGGCTATGCTGGTACTTAGTGGCGTATTCTCAACCCGTAATTCTTCAATCACTTTCATCAACCCTCGCACTTCACTATTGGTTACTGCACGAATGGCTTTTCTAAGGATTGGGAAGCGTTCCCCATCACGAGAGGAAATCCCCGTAAGGAATGTCAAAATATCAATAGCCAGTGATTCAGAATCTTTGGTATTTTTCATAATTACATAAGGGTCAAGTAAGCCTTTGTTTTTCTCATCAGAAGTCAGATTGACGATATTGATTTCATGGGAAATCTCTGGCAAGGTTTCTTTCCATCTGCCACGTTCTGCTTTTGGGTCTACAATCACTGCTTGTGCCCCATAAAGCACTGCATAATAGACGATAAGGTTATTCGCAAAGGATTTACCACCACCCAGCGAACCGACAAAGGCAGACGCTAACGCATTGGTTACTGAACCCTTAACCCCTTGACTGGCAAGAGCAGGTTTCAGATAGACATTGCGTCCAGTATCTAAGCTGTAGCCAACATAAATCCCCTCATTTTCACCCAGCATTTGAGTAGCACCAAAACCTAAACCAGCGAGGAAATCAGAGGTCACGTATTGAATATAGTCATTCATATATCTTTTGCTGGCAGGTAAAAATTCTTCATGTAAGCCCAGCATATCCCCAAAAGGTCGTACCAGTTTCACGCTCAAATCATCATAGAAATCTTTCACTTCATTACAACGACGTTTAAGTTCGTCAAGGTCATTTGCTGATACCCTTACAACATAGGACAGCTTATACATAGATTCCTTGCTTTGGTCTAAATTGGTTTCCAGCTCGTTCACACTTTCCAGAGCTTCCGCCACATTAGAGCTGGTTTCATTATCACTTTGCCATGCGTGGTTATCCAAGTCTTTCAGTTCTTTCTTTTTATTGCGGACAGTAGATAGGGCTTTACGATTCGCTACAATTTCCACATTCATTGACGTATCAATCGGAAAGGTAAATTGCTGTTGCTGGTAGTAGAAGATTTCAGAGGACGGGAAGTCCAGTTCGCCGACAATACTGTTGATGGTAAAGTAAGCTACATAGGCGGTTTCGTCTTCCTGCTGGATTTTCAAATATCGCTGTTTTTCTTCCACCAGACAGCGAGTAGGCTTAATGAGGTCATAGGTTTTAATCAGTGTTTCATGTTCCAGCTTTTTCTTTGATAGAGGATACTCATACTCTTCATAGGCAGTGCCTGTCTGTCCGTAAAGGTGTTCAATCAGATAGCCGAAGTCATCCTTATCTAATCTTCGGATTTTGAAACGACGGGAGATTTTATTTTCTAAAAGCTTTTCCATCTTCTGAAAACGCAGGATTTCATCATTACTCATACTAACAAAATCGCCCATCAGCTTATGGTTCACATCATAGACAAAATCAGTAAAAGCATTTTTTGCTTCAACGGTAAGACTTTTCATAGAAAACTCCTGATCGTTGAGAAGCAACTTAAAACCGATAAAGAAACGGTAGTCCACTTGATTTTCGCCAATCATGGATATTAAAGCGTCTGTCTGTTGGTCGATTTTGTCATAGGCAACCGTTTTGAGCTTTCCAGTGACTTCATTTTTGGAACGTTCTTGTGCAGAAAGTATGCTGGATTCTGTACTGATTTGTAAAGCATGAATCTTGCCATCACGATTTTGTGCGATAAGCTGTCTGAAAGAATCATGTACTTGTATTTTCTGTTCCGGACTTAGAAATGAGTAATTGTAGGGAACAAGCTCATAGTAAGCGTAACATTCCCCATCTTTATTCCAGACCAGATTGTTTTCAATATATTTAATTGGATATGCCATAAAATTCACTCCTAACTGCTGTAATGGCTTCTTGTGGCTGGTTTCTGCCAAGCGTTACTTTTTTTCCTGCATAGGTCAGCTTTCGTCGCAGTGCATAAGCAATGACAGACTTCAAAAATCCATAAGGCTTTTTACCATCAAAGGTTTTTGTAGACATAAACCATGTGAAAGCCACAGGAATCCCAAAGTATTTGAGAAATGCTCCCTCTATCATAGAAAGAGGGGGCAAGTTGCCAAGTATCATAACTGCAAAGAGTGACACGACAAACCATGTCATTTGCGTAAAGGTTATGGGAAACGGAAGTCTAAAGTCATTGATGGAGTACAACACTTTCTCAACAGACCAGATACTGGTATAGCTTCGTATTTTCTTCATGTAATCAATCCTTTCATAAAAATGGGGATAGTCTTTTGACTACCCCGTAAACAAGAAAATCTGCCAGTAAGAATGTACCGACAGATTTAATAGACGATTTCAAAAATCCCGTGATTGGTTGAGATAAACGTTCCCGAAAGGTCTAAATCCCGACCATAGGATTCATAATCAATATAGTTTTGAAGACTGGCTGGCACTTCGCCTAAAGCACCCGTTTCTTCAATGTAGTAGCGTGCCACGTCAGACATATCATCACAATCGGAATGAATGATAATATCTTCTTGATGTTCGCTTAATTCTTCAATACTTGAAAAATGAGTGAGCAGAGCAGATAGCTCCGATTGTAGTTCTTCTGGCAACTCCGATACCATTTCCCATAGGCGATTGAGTTCGCTAATAGAAGTGTATTCGTCAACCGTAAAGGGTAACTCGTAATCATGAATGGCGTATTCCTCATATTCATCATTCAAGCCGATTTTCTCTTTGACTTCCTCAAAATCAATGGGAAAGGTAAACCATGCACCAACTAATTCGCCCTCATTGTATTTGCCTAAATTGGCAATGTAGACTTGCATATCGTCCATGTATTCACACGTCCTTTCTTTATAGAGATTCAAAAATCCCTACCGCACTTCGTTTGGTGTACCATTCTTTTGCGGAACATAAGAAAACCACTTATATTCCACAAAATAACGGTTTAATTTAAGCACCAATAATGCGATTGAATAGCTCTAGTAAAATGTCTTTTACTCCAGCAGCGTTGAAGACTAAGCCTACCGCAATAATCGCAATAATGAGAAAGCCAATGAGTTTACTGAACTCACGCTTGAAGCCAAGATACAAGCCAATCACAACGATTGCTAAAAGTACCAGTGATTGAGCGTTTGATAGAAACCAGTTATAAAGGTTTTGTCCAAAATTCATAAAAATGTTCTCCTCTCTATATTCAATGAATTTGTGTTTAGGTTATTTCTTTGTCGTTATCACGTCCTTATCTTTTGCCGACTGTTGCTTCAAAATCTGCTCATGCCGGTCTGTCAGTTTCGCATGGTCGAGAATGTCTTTCACAACCTGCGTCTGGTTGATTTCATCAAGTTTAATCGCAACCTTTAAAGTGGGTGCGACTTGATGGGAAAGCCAGTTCAGCGTCCGCTGGAAAGAGTAAGGCTCTGGTTTTGTGGTTAGTTTTAATCGTTCACGGTTGTTCCCAATAAACCAAGCCCATTCTTCATTCAGCTTCCAATCAGAACGAGGTTTGGAATCGTCTTTATCTACAAAACGGATATACCGATTGATAATTTTAAAAGCAGTCTTTTCTGGATTGTCATAGACGAGTAAATCACGGACTGCATAATAGGCACGCTCATTTTTCAGCCGAATCTCAAAACGGTTTTTTACTTCTGCGTCTTCAATGGGAATATCATTTTTCTTGTACTGTTCATAGTCCTTTTCATAGATACAGAAATAAACTTCACTCTGTAATGAACCGATATAGAGGGTATTTCCCATACATTCCTTTTCATCTTTGCGTACCAGTTCGCCACTGCGATAGCTTTTGAAACTGCGGAAGACGGATATACATTCTTCCTGTCTGCATTTTTCAGTGAGTACAGGGATATTCAAAATCCCTGTCTTATCGTTAATGGCAAGGTCAAGGCGTTTCATCACACCGCCAGCCACCAAAGCGTCCATAAAGAACTCATACCAGCTTCTTTGTTGAGCCAGAAGATAGCTTTCAAATTGCCGACACCCACGACCTTTCAATTCCACCAGAACTCCTTTGTCCAGTTCGTGGGAGCAGAGAACGAATATATCGCCTAAAGCATAATGCTCTGAATAAGAATAGAAACCATAGTCCTCATGAAGAAAATAGGACAGTTTCAGTTGTAAGATGTTTTCGACCACATGCTGTACGTCCGTTGTGGGAAAGCGAATCCTTACATAATCAAAGAGCATTTCAAGGGGAGCGTCGGGATTGAAGCGTTCCAGAGCTTCAAAAAGAGATTGCTGTAAATCCTCTGATGGCTTGACTTTTCCTGTTTCAATATCGCTTAGATACTGCCTTGTAATACCAGTCGCAACCGCTAAACGATTTTGAGATAGTCCATAAGCCAAGCGTTTTTCTTTTAACTGCTGTAACCAAGTTTGTTCATTCAGTAAAAATCCCTCCAATCAAAAAGGCGTATGTCAACTTTTAAAGCCCATTTTACATACGCTGAAATTTTGTAAATCCCTTGTAACCAAAGGATTTTCTAATGTTTTTTTGACTGTTTCCTGTCGATTTGTACCCCCCTGTTAGATACGGGGGGTTAATGGGCAGGGCAAGCCCTGCCCGACAAAGCCAGAACTTACGGTTTAAGACCGTAAAACCTGCCTTTGTCGTCTGTATCTGCCTTTGATTCTCCCTGTATGCCAGTGTAAATCACTACCAAATCAACTTCTGGTCTTAAATATTCCTGTTCAATCACTTCTGATAGACCGTCCGTTTTGAATGAATTTCTATCAAAAAGCTGAAATTCATATAGAATATTTTTGCTGGTAATACTATGTCGCTTCTCTAACCTCATTCTGAATGTGAACGGTGGTTTCTTCACTTCACGGATAATTTCATCAATCAGCTTATCTATTCTGGAATAGAATCGTACTTTTGGATTGACGGTAAAATGCCTGTATCGGTCAATGATGTATTGTTCACAATCTACCGTGAATTGGTCTGTATTCAAGCAAAGACAAATGACAGATTTTTCAGTCGGTGTATGATATATCTCCAATCTTTTAATATCCATTACTTTTATTTCTCCATTTCTTGTTGTTCTGATGATGGCTTTTTTGTGTCCTGTCTGCTGTTGGATAACTTTTTAATTTCCTCTAAAAAGTCATGTCCTTTTGGTACAAGGGGAGTATAAAACTCTGATATGACACTTGTTCCTACATCAACATAGCCACGACCTTTGATTCGCTTTAAGAAGAAATCCTTTTGTACGTCACTGCCAAACATCATGCCATAGCCCATTTCAGACATACGACCTAAAGCCACTCTGAAATTAAACTGGTCACGGATTCCGTCGCCTAGATATTTTGCGTCTGGACGCTGACAAGCCAGTATTAGAAAGAAGCCAGCTTGACGACCTAACATGACAATCTGTTTCAACTTATTTATAACTGCGGTGTTTTCTTTTGTTCCCAGCATTTCCATGAAAGCGACATATTCATCAAAGATTAAGAAGTGTGCTGGAAGTCCTAAGTAAGCATAATTTTCGCCAGTCTTATAATTTTCCATCTGCTTCATTTCCTCACTGCGTTTTATCATTTCTTCATAGAATGTATCAATGCAGGAAAGCAAGTCTTCTTTTCTGTAGTGGACATTTGCCATCACAGAGCCTAAATCGGCTAAGTCTGCATTTTTCGGGTCTAAGATATACAGCTTAGAATCTGTATGAAGCAAGGCTTCAATCAGTGTCAGGATAAAGTAGGTCTTACCGCCACCTGTACCACCAGCTATGAGCATGTGAGGCAGATTGTCATATTCCCACCACATATTTTTCATTAAGCAAAGTTTCCCATCATGAGCTTGTACTTCATCAATAGAAATACGACGGGCTATCATATCATAGAGCAAGGTATATTCCACGTAGGAATCCTTTAACTCTTTATCCGTCAGCTCACAGTACAAGCCACTTTCTAATTTCTTTTCCAAGTGTAGGAGCTGGTCTTGATATTTCCCCAGAGTGATTTCCACTTGTATCTGTATTAAGCCATTTTTAAGGCGATAATAGATTTTAGGGAAGTAGGTTATCTTTTCTTTGGTACGACTGGGGGAATCCTTGAAGAAGCCATCTGTTTTGACCTGTTCTGATTCATACCACTTATTTTCAAGAACCATCTTCGCCAGCTTTTGACGGTGGTAGAGTTGTTTAATCGTATCATAGCGATACCGTTTGAATAGAAACGCCACCAGCAAGCAGACAAGAATTGCGACACTGAAACTGATACTTAAATACGGAATGTCAATCTTATCTGCTTGTGATAGGTTAAAGTCCTGCCAGTTGACCTGCTGGATTGTCTTCACATGAAACAGTCCGACAACAAGCAGTAAAATAGGCAGTAAGGACGCTACTGTAAAATGAAAGACTAAATCTTTGTCACTCGGACGAATCCTTTTACCACGAAAGACACGCTGTTTCATGTTTGATTTTCTCCTTTCTCTCTAATGGAAGATACGTGGCTATTTGTCCGTAGCAGGTTCTTTCTTAGGTGGCTGTTGATTTCTAAAGGAATTAGAATCCTTTGTCAGCACAATATCGTCTGCCTTGATGTACCAGTCAACATCTGCTCCTTGAAAGGTAGCAGTAGCGACAGTATCCGCAATGGGATTGATAAGTTCCACCCGTGCGTTATATTCAAACTCTTTCAAAGGCACGCTGGCAGGAATACTTACTTGAATCATGCGTCCTTGCCCTTTGGATTTTAAGTCATAGGTACGTTCTTTGATTTCCTCTGAAACCGTACCGTCTTCATTTTGGATTCTCACTTCACGACGTAGAGCAGAGAATTTTAATTCTCCAAAAGTCGTGTCTTTATCTAATACGATACCATTTGCTAATCTCATCATTTTTCCTCTCTTTCTTTATTCTTTTACCATGTCGTCAGCATGTAAAAGGTAATTTGTAAAACCACGAGTGCCGATTTTATAGCCCTCGGCGGTAATACGTGGATTGACTAACTTAACACGTTCCTCAAAGCCGAAATGTTTTTCGCCAGCTTCAGCAGGAAGTACGACCACAATATCATCTGCTCTTTGAACGTCTGAATAGAGATTATAGCTTCGAGATAAGACGGTTAGATGTCCGTTGATTCTTCGCTGTACGACTTTATCCTCGCCAGCAAATTCTAAATTGCCGAATGTTTTTTCCATCTTGGGAATCACAAATTTAAGTTCCATATTTTTACCTATCCTTTCTTTTTTATGGTTGAATGAATCTCGTTTGTTTGATGGTCTTTCACGGTGGGGAGCGACCTTTATTCTCTTGTTTTTCTATTTTCGTAGTATCACGTCCTTTCAAATCGGGTAAAAAAATAGACACCTCATTTTTGAAGTGTCCACCTTTTGCCTATTCAATTTTTATTGGAAGTATCTTTGTTTCTTCACTTTTCAAGGGTAAATCGTCGTATCAAAGCTCATTCATAAGTAGTAAATTAGTAGTAAATTGATTGGTTTCGACCTTGATAAAGTGTGATAAGTCCAGTGTTTATACGGATAACTAGATTTTCATACTATTTTTGTTATAAAAATAGACTAATATCACAAAAAATCAAAAAGTGGTATGATTTAGGTGCGATTTGAAAACAAAGGCAACAAAAAAGCCCTTAACTAAGGGCTTCATCGTCAACTGGTGCCGATACCCAGAATTGAACTGGGAACTGAGCATTACCATTGCTCCGTTTTACCATTGAACTATATCGGCAGGCATTTAATATAATATCAGGTACTTATAAAAAATGCAACTATCTTTTTTCAGAATCCAAATTTTTTCAATGCCCGAATTATGCGAGCAACGGGAAATCCCATAATTGAATAAAAATCACCATTAATTCTTCTTGCCAAAAAGAAGCCTTCGCCCTGAATGCCATACGCTCCTGCCTTATCCAGCGGTTCACCCGTTTTTACATAAGCTTCAATCTCCTCGGCCTCTAAAGAATAAAACTCCACATCGCTAATATCACAGAAAGAGATTCTTTGAGTTGATGACAACAAGCAAACCCCGGTCATTACCTGATGCGTTTTACCGGATAACTGAGCGAGCATCATTTTCGCTTCTTCTGAATTTCTAGGTTTACCTAAAACCTGCCGCTCTAAAACAACGATGGTATCCGCACCGATTATGACTGCTTCCGGATGTCGATTTAGCACCGTTTGAGCTTTTCGCCAAGCTAATTCCTCCATCGCAGCTTCCAATGGCAAATTCCGATTTAACGTTTCATCAATGTCAGCAATCTCAATGTCAAACGGAATATGACACCGCTCTAAAAGCTCACGCCGCCGCGGTGATTGGCTGGCAAGAATTAGTTTCTTTTTCATTCCCGGCTTCCTTTCTGATTCTTATCATAAATAATCTTCATCCCTTTGAATGCTAGATCCGGGTCATATTCATCAATACAATCCGTTTCTTTGACAAGAATTCGCCCCAAACCTCCAGTTGCGATTACCTTTAGCTGCGGCTGATTCAGCTCAGCTTTAATCTTTCGAACAAGATATTCCACCTGCCCGATGTATCCATAGACCAATCCTGACTGCATCCCCGTAACCGTATTTTTAGCCAGCACACGTTCTGGTTTATTAATCTCAATTTCCGGCAGCTTTGCCGTCATCGACCATAATGCCTGAGCCGCAATTTCAATCCCCGGTGAAATCACCGTATATTCAAACACACCTTTACTGGATATGTAATCGTAAGTTGTCGCTGTACCAAAGTCAATCACAAGACACGCCTCATGATACAGATGATAAGCTGCTGCCACATTTACAATTCGATCAGCCCCTACCTCTTTTGGATTTTCAGAATTTACAGAGATTCCCGTTTTCACGCCCGGTCCGATAATCAGCGGCGTACAATGAAAATATTTGATAACCGCACTCTCCAGAGAATGCATAATCTTGGGAACAACGCTGGAAATCACTACGTCATGAATCAAAGAACTGTCGATCAGACGTGTCGACAACATTGTCCACAAAACCATGCCCAACTCATCCGAAGTTCGTGGTGTTTTGGTCGTTAAGCGAAACGTCGCTTTCAAATCATCGTGATCGAACACGCCTACCGTGATATTCGTGTTCCCCACATCCAAGGTCATCAACATAATTTATTTCTCCCTTTTTTCTTTTAGGATTGTCAAACAGCGCTCTAACAGTGCATAAGCCAGTTCTTCCTTGCGCATGATCGGCAATGCTTCCTCTCCTTGCGCTGTAAGTACGGTAACCCGATTCGTATCAATTCCAAATCCTGCCCCATGTTCCCTTAAATCATTAGCCACAATCATATCCGCATGCTTCGACTCCAACTTTGCACGCGCATGCTCCAAAAGCTGCTCCGTTTCCATGGCAAAGCCACAGACTACCTGATCCTCACGTTTTCTTTCTCCAATTGTTTTTAGAATATCCTGTGTCCGTTTTAGAGTCAGCTGAAATTCCCCTTCTGACTTTTTTATTTTCTGCGCGGCCATTTCGATCGGTGTATAATCAGCAACCGCCGCTGCTTTAATAATCAAATCTGAATCTTCAACATACATTAAGAGGGTTTCCGCCATGGATTGAGCGGAAGTCACCGGCATGTCTGCAACATTACGCACAGGCGGTAAAGTGGTCGGCCCATGAACTAACGTTACCTTAGCCCCCCAGTTTCGCGCTGCTTTTGCAAGAGCATAACCCATTTTCCCACTGGAATGATTGGTTAAATAGCGAACTGGATCCAAAGCTTCCTGAGTAGGACCTGCACTCACTAACACCTTCAACCCGGATAACGGCTTTTCTGTAAACAAAGCCTGTTCAATTTCATCTTCAATCGCCGCTAAAGGAGCAAGGCGGCCTTTGCCTACATCGCCGCATGCCAGCAAACCGCTGTCCGCCTCCACAACCCGCATGCCTCTGGTTTTTAACAGACGCAGGTTCTCCTGAGTCGCCGGATTTTCAAGCATTCCGGTATTCATAGCCGGACAAATAATCTTAGGACAGCTGCAGGCTAAAAAAGTTGTAGTCAGCATATCGTCAGCCAGTCCATGAGCGAACTTGGCGATCACATTGGCAGTCGCCGGGGCAACCACAAAAACATCCGCCTGCTTTGCCAGCGATACATGCTGAACATGATATTCAAAATTCCGATCAAAGGTATCCACACTGACACGATGACCGCTCAGTGTCTCAAAGGTCAATGGGCTGACAAATTCAGTCGCATTTCGGGTCATGATCACATGGACGTCCAAATCTTTCTTTTTTAAGTCACTCGTCAGCTGTGCCGCTTTATAAGCAGCAATTCCACCAGTAACACCTAATACAACTGTTTTTTTCACAATATCCTCCCTGCCGACAATGTCGGCCATTTTAAGAATCATGTCTGACTCTAAAGCATCTTCTTAATCCAATCGTTAATTTGCCGAAGAAGCTTTCCTATACCCTTTAGTCAGAGGCATCAGCGCTCGTCCGACGGCCAGAACAATCAGCGCTCCGATCACCATTTCCATTATACCATTTGTCATAACAACGCCCAATAACAAAGCCGCCAACCCGGACAGCGCTACGCCTTTAACTGCAGCATAGGCAGAACCGAAGAAGAAATAGATTCCCAGCATCACCAGCGTCGTATGCAAAAAGGTGCTGATCAATGCTGAAAACAACAAACTGGCGTTCACTTTCTTCGTTGCCTTCATCATCAAGTTAAACATCACGCCGGACAGCCAGCCTAATAAGATCCGGGGACCTAAAGCAATGACCAGACTCGCCAGACCTCCATGGAATTCACCGACTGAATAAAAGGGTGAAAAAACAAAAGAAGTAATGGTAGGAGTCAAGGTATTCACGATAACACTGCTGATCCCAAAGATCAATCCCACTACACTCCCTGCTCCAGGCCCCATCAAAACCCCTGCCAGAATAACAGGGATATGCAGGGTGGTTGCGCGCACTGGACCGATCGGGATATACCCCAGCGGCGTCAGCATCAACACAATTTCGATGCAGCCGAATAAAGCCAGCAGCACCATGTTTTTTGTCTTCTGTTTCGATTTCATATTTTTTGTTTTCCTCCTGTCGCTCCATTTCGGATGCAACGTACTGAAATACGAGAATCTCTTTCAGCCTCACGATGTTTGATAGAAGTCACTTCGGATCTCCTTTAAACGCATGAAAACCAAACTTTGAGAATTCATTTTTATTATACTCAGGATCTCCTTTAATTCAATAGTTCCCTGTCCAACTCTGACAAAAGACTACCAAAAATAGACAAGCCTAAGTTTGTTAAACCTCAGCCATACTAACGATACAAGAAATGAAGGTGAATGAATGAAGAAAATACCTTATGTATTATTAATCAGTCTGCTTCTGCTAAGTGGATGTCAAAATCGGCCGGAAGACAACGATCTCACGGCAAAGGTGGGTTCCATCACTGACGACATTCCGGAAATCGATATTCCTCAAACAGATATCGACTTCTCACAATTCAGTACATTAGATTCAAGGATGCAGGCATGGGGACTTGGCAAAGACAAAGATGAAAATGGCCAGCCTCAGGATGCAGTGCTTGCCAACGAAAGGTATAAAGCTTATGATACCGTGTTCGTCGGACGTCCTGATCACAAAGTTTATTTAACCTTTGACAATGGTTATGAAAATGGCAATACGCCAAAAATTCTAGACACACTGAAAGAGAAGAACGTCAGTGCCGTCTTCTTTGTCACATCCCAATATGTCCTGGAAAATCCTGATTTGATTCGGCGAATGATTGATGAGGGACATATCATCGGCAATCACAGCTATCATCATCATTCTTTTCCAACGATCAGCATTGAAAAGGTTTATGATGAAATCATGCAGTTAGATGCCTTATTATTAGATCAATTCCAGTACAAGATGACATTAGTCCGCCCGCCAAAGGGAGAATTCAACGAACAGTCACTGGCCCTCAGCAATCTCTTAGGATATCAAACAGTGCTGTGGTCGTATGCTTACTATGATTACAATGTTGCCGATCAGCCTGATCCGACCTCAGCTTTAAAGAAAAATCTGGACAACGCACATCCTGGTGCAATTTATCTTCTGCACTCCGTATCGGATACCAATACCCAGATTTTATCAGATTTAATTGAAGGACTGCGAAACTTAAACTATGAAGTTTCCCGCTATGATTTAAAATAGTGAAGCCAAAAACTGAAATTAAAATACAAGTTAATTGGAATACCGTTACCTGAAAATTGAACATTCCAATTGGGGATAAAAAACAACCGCTGATTAAGGATCTAACCCCCTTGAGTCTGATTCTTCCGTATAAAAACAAATTTCGTTTCCCTTGCTTATTTATTCCAAGCAGCGGATAAGGAATTTGTTTTTCTTTTTGGCGGATAAATCCCGGTCTGATGATAACAAATTGATATTCCTTGCGATATCCGTTACTCCTTATTTTGTACTTCCGAGCGCAGCTGTTCCAAACGTGCCTCCGCCGCTGCATCCTGATCAAAATACTCAACAAGCAAATCCAGACATCGCAGCGTTTCCGGTGAACTCATATGTTCCAGCTTCTCCGTTTCTTCTAACAGCCGATCTCCTTCAATCCCTGCCAGCTGCAGAAAACGGGCCACTCGCTGATGCCGCTCCAGCAGCGCTTTCCCTTGTGTTTTTCCCTTTTCTGTCAACTGCACATCCCCATAGTTTTCCACAATTAAAAAACCTTCCGCAGCCAGTTTCCGCAGCATCTTACTGACTGAACTGCGGCCAACCTGCAGAGCATCAGCAAGGACGGAAACACGAAGACTTTGATTCTTTTGCTGCATCCTGTATAACATTTCCAAATAATCTTCCATGGCCGCTGTCAGCTGATCCGCTTCATTACGTATGGATTCACGGAAAGGCCGAAAACCATTGCTTTTCATTTTCTTCATCCCTTTCAGACAATCCTGTCCTATTCCATTCTATTCGCTGTGAAAAGCCTTGTGCGGGCGGATGCTGAAATCTGAAAGAGATCACTCTGCCCTATAAAAAAAAGCCAGGATTCCACAGATTCCCGACCTTTCACTTTCTCTTTATTCAATCTCATTCAATTCTGTTTGATCCTCTGGCAATTTAAAGTAGCTGCTGAATTCTCCCTGAATTCGATCATGCAGACGCCGGACCCCCCCTTCCAAATGATAACGCATGACATCACTGCAGCGTTCGCGCTGACCTTTTTCCACAATTTCCACAATTTTTTCATGCTCCTGAAGCAGCTCATTCATTGAGAAGTTCGCTTTTACATCCAGCATTCTAAACCGTGAATAATGGACTTTCATCTGATTGATGATCTGCCACATCGCCCGTTGTCCTGCAATTGCGAAAATATGCTCATGAAATTCGCTGTCTAAAGCATAAAATTCATCCGGTGTTCGCTGTTCGGCAATGGCTTGACGCTGATCTTCCAAATCATGCTTCAACTGCTGAAGCTGAGCCGAAGATCTACGCTCAATCCCATCTTTAAGGATTTGAATCTCTACGATAGTCCGCATATTGATCGTCGCCATGACCAGTTCCATATCAATCAAGGACACCTTGGTTCCCCGCTGCGGCAAAACTTCCAGCAGACCATCATTACACAGTCGCAGAAACACGTCCCGTACAGGTGTCCTGGACACCTGAAAACGGCGAGAGATTTCATTCTCACTGATCAAAGCCCCCGGTTCAATTTTGAGGTCGATGATCTCTTCCTTCAACTGATTATAAATTTCCAATTTATCCATCCCACATCCCCCTCATACAGTTAGTATACAAGGTGTACGCAGCGGATTCAAGTTTCATTTTTTACCCCCTTCTTCCAGAGAAGTTCTCACAGTTTCTTCTGATCATGATATAATGCTTGCGATAAGGAGGATAAATTATGAAGTTTTTAGTCATTTCTGACATTCACGGTTCTGCCGCATACATGAAAAAAGCACTTGAAGCCTATGCTTTGCATAAACCCGATCACATCCTGCTGCTGGGGGATATTCTCTATCATGGTCCTCGCAATCCGCTGCCGCCTGATTATAATCCCCAGGAAGTGGTTGCGATGCTGAATCCTCTGGCTGATAGAATCACAGCGGTTCGCGGCAACTGCGACGCTGAAGTTGATCAGATGCTCCTGAATTTTGATATTCTGCGCGACTGTGCAACAATTTTTTTAGGCGGACGGCGGATTACAGCAACGCATGGTCATCTATTTCCGCTTGATCCGCCGCCGTACAGCTTCCCCGGTGATATCTATTTATATGGTCATATCCATATTCCTGTGATCCGTCAGGAAAACGGAATTACGCTGCTTAATCCCGGTTCGATCACACTGCCTAAGCAGAACAGTCCGCATACCTACGGCTTGCTGGATGAAAATGAATTTACCATTATGACCGAAGATCACGAAGTCTATCAGTCCCTTGCTTTTTGAAGCATAAAATAAACCTTTGATTTTAACTCTCTGAATAATTCCTGATTAATCCTGGATTTTCCTAGTCTCCTTCGGCTTGGGAAATCCTTTTTTATTCTCATCGATCAGCAGACAAAGAACTGCCGTCCATTGATTCTCAGTTTCCTTTAAGGTCATTTTTAAAATTGCCCCCTGATTCATCAAATGCCGTTGGGCAACGGGAGCAATATAGTAAATCGGCTGATTTATCGAGTTCAAAATCAGCTGGTTTTCACGAATCTCCATCTCACTCCTTTTCCATTGACAACTGGGCAATGTGCGCCGAATACGATCCTGATCCTTATCGGATCCCGAACGCATTCGCTGCGCCTGTTTCCATACTTGCTGAAGCATTGCTGTGGGCAGCGACTGATAAATATCCGGCAGCGGCGCATCTTCAATCTGCTGCGGATGATGGATCATCACAGCAAATAATTCTTCGCGAAGCTGCGCGGCACTATGACTTAATGCACAAAGTTGGCGGCGTTGGACCAATGTCGGGAAGCATGTAATTTTTACGTTCATAATCATGAGCTCAATTCCTCCTCACTATTACTATTGCGCTTTTTTTACAAATGTCCCGCTGATTTCATTTTTTTATCTCCCAGGCGAGTCCCAAATTGTTTCATTACTATCACTTAGGCACCATTTTGGGCGTCATGATAATAAGTGCGCTTCATTACAAACCTGCTGCAGAATTGAACTCAAACAGAAAAAAACCTTCCGCATTCAAACTGCTTTCGGAAGGTTCACTTTTTTATTTTTCCTGCATCAACCGATCCAGCCGCGGATTTGCGACTTCTCGGATTCGGCCATTTTCGATATAAACTTTTGCTAAACGGTCGCTCAATAAAGTCAAAACCTCATAGGGAATCGTACCTAATTCCTGTGCCACCTGTTCCAGCGGAATATGTGGGCCGATCAGCTCAACCTTTGTCCCTACAGGAAAAGCATGCGGAAGCCGGATCATCGCCTGATCCATACAAATCCGTCCTACAAATTCCCCGGTTTCTCCTTCAATCCAACAACTGCGTCCCTGATGCCGGCGAATCCAGCCATCGGCATAACCTATCGGCAGTGTTCCGATCCATTCTTCCCCCTGCGTTGTATAGGTTGCTCCATATCCAATCGACTGTCCAGCCTTTAATTGTTTTACATAGATCAAGCGGCTGTATAAGTTGATACACGGCTTGAGTTCAGTTAAATAAGAAGTCACGCCAAACATGGCCAGTCCGCAGCGGACCGCATTACCTGGAGCTTTAGGATAATGCACTGCTGCATCGGAGTTGCAGCTATGCACCCAGCGAAAAGGCGTCTTCAGCGCGTCAACAACTGCCTCAAATCGTGCTGCCTGATCCTCGGTCATTTGATTATCCGGATTATCCGAACACGCAAAATGGGTAAATATCCCTTCTACGTCAGCACCGTTGGCTTTTAACAAGGACAACATTGCCTGCAGCTCCGCTACCTTCTCCGTACCAATCCGGTGCATGCCGGTATCCACTTTTAAATGCACTTTCAGTCCTTTTATCGGAACCTGAATCAATTCTTTAACCCACTCCAGCGACACCGCCGGTACAGTTAAATCATACTGCAGCAGCAATTCTGCCTGAGCCGGATCCACGACCCCCAAAATCAAAATCGGTGCGGTGATTTCCTGATACCGCAAAGACAAGGCCTCGTCCAAACTCGAAACGGCCAACATGGTAGCCCCGCCAGCCAATGCAGCCCGCGCCACGGAAGCATCCCCTGCACCATAGCCGTTAGCTTTGATCACGGCAATAAATTGCCGATTTGTCTGTGACCGAAGCCACTGCACATTTTCTTTGATCTGATCCAGGTCAACCTGAACCCAGCTTTCCCGATAAAACATGACCTTCCTTCTTTCTACTTGACTTTCATCGCTTATACAAAGCGAGAAGTCGTATATGCCAGATAAATCCCGCCAATCCGGAACATCAGCGATAACAAACCATTGATGCTTGTTCCGATCAAACTTTGCAGCGTAATTCTAAAGGCCATCATGAAAAATTGAAATCCCATCGTGAATACACCGAAACCAAAATAGGCGATCATATCGCCAAATAAGAAGCAAAACACAGCCAGCACTGCTGCTAATACGGAAAACCGCACCTGTACCCCACGTCCATATTTACGAATTACGGTTCCGATTGCATAGCCAAATGCCAGATAGACCACCGAAAATTCAAACATTAAAAACTGCGAAATCAAGCCATACAGAATCGTCAATCCAATCGTTGCCCCTACTCCATATCCAACCGCCCGAATAAACCGCTCATTGCGGGTAAGGGCTTGTTTATTGTAAATTTTAAGCATACGTCCGCCTCCTGAATACTCCCAGTATAGCACAATCGATATTAAAAGAGAACGGCCGATCCGCAGACAGAATCTTACAAATCATTAACATCAATATTCACTATCTGCCCGTAAAAAGTCAAGAAACACAGAATTTAGAAACCGTTTTCTTTACTTTTTCTGCATCTCAGGGTATCATTTTTTTAAATGAGTAAAGGAGGTTTCACCTTGTTATCAAATACGCAGAATCAAGCTTTATATGAATTGCAAAAAGAGCTTTGGGGTTATGCCGAACCCGGCTTTTTAGAACACCGCTCTGCCGCAGCAATGAGTAAGTTTTTACGTCAAGAAGGCTTCACGGTTACGGAAGGCATTTGCGGTATGGAAACCGCATTTGTTGGAGTATGGGGCAGCGGTCATCCGGTGATCTGTCTGTTGGCTGAGTTCGATGCCCTCTACGGATTAAGTCAGGAAGCGGATGTTTCCGAATATAAACCGATTGAAGGCGTGGCTACCGGACACGGCTGCGGACATCACCTTTTGGGTACAGGCTCGATCGCCGCCGCCATGATGGTTAAAGACTATTTAGAAAAAAACAAACTGTCAGGCACCATCAAGATGGTTGGCTGTCCCGCTGAGGAAAGTGGCAGCGGCAAAGCCTATCTTGCCCGCGACGGCTTCTTTGACGACGCAGATGCCGCCATTACGTGGCACCCATCTACACTGAATGTTGTTTCTTCGGGTTCCAATCAATCCTGTATTCAATGCTATTTCCGTTTCCATGGCGTTTCCAGCCATGCCGCCGGCAATCCGGAAGCCGGGCGCAGTGCGCTGGACGCCGTGGAACTGATGAGTGTGGGTGTCAATTATCTGCGCGAACACATGGATTCCAAAGAACGCGTGCATTACGCTTATACGAATGCTGGAGGGATTTCTCCCAACGTTGTTCAGGCCGAAGCGGAAGTCAAATATCTCGTTCGTTCCACGACCAATCCTAAATGCCAAAAATTATACGAACGGGTGATCAACATCGCAAAAGGTGCTGCCATGATGACCGGTACAACCTGTGATGTCATCTTTGATGAAGGACTTAGCAACGTCATCCCTAATTTCACACTTGAGCAAGTACTGGAAGACGCTTTCTTTAAAGTTGGAGTCCCGGCCTATACTGAAGCCGAACGGGCATATGCCAAACAGTTCCGTGATACCTATCCGCTGGAACCGGAGAGCGAAGTCACCGCGGTCATCGCGGAGCCTAAAACGCTGATCGCCAACATACAAAACAGTGATATCTGTGATATCATCCTACGCCATCGCTGCGTTGATGAATGCTCAATGGGATCGACCGATGTCGGCGATGTCAGTTGGGTTGTCCCAACAGCTCAAATCAATACCGCTTGTTACAGTTATGGAGCCGGAGGTCATACATGGCAATGGGTCGCTCAAGGCAAATCCACGCTCGCCTACAAAGGCATGATGCTGGCTGCTGAAGTTATGGCTCAGGCTGTGGAAGCCTGCTTTGAACGTCCGGAAATTATCGAAAAGGCCAAGGCAGAATTTGAAGAACGTCTGGCAGGACAGACCTATGAATGCTTGATTCCGAAAGACGTTAAACCCCATATTATTCAATAATGTTAAATACGTAGGCTAGTGAGAAAATCGCATCCGCCTCTATTCCAGACAAACTAAATCTTCATATATATGAAAAAGAATGAACTGATCGTAAATCCGCAAATCACACTGTTCATTCTTTTTTGTTTAGTGATGCAATTAAATCAAATAAATTCAGCTTATTTTAGAATGTCATTTCGCTTAAAAAAATTCTCAAGGGTCTGACTGGAAAAGAATGCGACTCAAAATCTGAGATTCTGTCTCATCGCTTCTGTTACTAAGTTTCTTTAGGCATAAGAGGAGATCCTGACGCCTTAAACCTAAATCAGCACGCGCAAGCCTTTAAAAATTCAGGATTAAACAAATCGGTGTCTGTTTCTGCATCGTATACACAATGCCCTTCGCTGAACGTTTTCAACACTTGATAATCTTCGTCAATAATAATAAAGTCAGCATCCATGCCCGCTGCCAGCCTACCCTTATGGGTTGCACCATAGACTAAAGCCGGATTCCGCGAACTCATTTTTACGATTTCCGTCAGCGGCAAATGCAAATTTTCAGCTAAATTACGAATTCCTCGAATAACCGGCAAAGTAGATCCACACAAACGTCCTGTATCCGATAAGCAATACCCTTGCTCATCGATATTGACGTCGAACATTCCGGACAGATGATAGCGTCCGATCGGCGCCCCTGCCATCGGTACATTATCAGAAACCATCATAAAACGATCATACGGATTCTTTTTTACCCGCAGCATCAGCTCAATCATCTCATTGGCAACATGCAGCCCGTCGCAGATCAATTCATTATAAACCTCATCATTGAGCAGGCAGGCGCCTAAGCCTCCCATTCGACGATGATGAATACCTTCCATTACATTTGCGGTATGTGTAGTAACGGTGATCCCCCAATCAAAAGAAGTCAGCGCCTCCTGATACAAGGCATTGCTGTGGGCAAAAGCACAACGAACCCCCTGCGAACTCAGCAATTCAATCGCAGCTTTCGCACCCGGCAGTTCCGGCGCAATGGCAACCAGCTTCAACATTCCCTGCGCCGTATCAATCATATCCTGAACATGCTGTAAATCGATATCTGGATGTCCGGTATCAATCCCCTTTTCTCCAACACGATTCAAATAAGGCCCTTCACTATGAATACCGATCGGCTTCGCACCATCAATCGGTCCTTGGGCCACCACCTTCACGATCGCTTCAAACAAGCTGAAATCCGCTGTCGGCAGACAGGCAGTGACACCTTGTGAGGCTAAACCTTTCAAGTAACCACGAACCACAGCTTCAGGATTTTCCTGTTCTCCCATTAAGCCATACCCCATTGTTCCATGATTGTGCGTGTCGATAATTCCCGGCAGAATCCGATGATCTTCAGCATCAATATCAATGGCTACTCTAGCCGTAGGCGGTAAAATTTCTATGATCCGGCCTTCATCAATGTTTAAAATACCGCTGATCATTCCCTGATCTGTAATTATACGATTAGATTTTACAAACATGAACATTCCTCCTTTAAATCACGATAAGTAATTAATTCGATCTGATGCTCTTTCAGAAAAGCTTTTACTTTGGGACTGGTCGCCATGGCTAAATCTTTCATACGAATCATGGTGTAGGTCGTTTCTTTCATCAGATCTTCCTCCACAAATCCGCAATGACAGATAAAATAACCAATTTCATGCTGCAATGAAGCTTGCAAAGCTTGGAGAAAATGCTGCTCCACATCCGTTTTTAGCTGATCTTCGATCGGAAAAGGCTTCGGTGTCCATGTGCAGGGAATCATCGATATAGCGTTACTGTTCATGACATCCAGGGTCATCAGAATATTATATTTTTCCGCAATGACTCGCGCTGCCTTTTGTGTATTCGGAGTTGCCATCGAATGGCCATGAAAATACTCTGGTTTACGGCCCATCAATTCAATAAACCGTTTGACCTGATTTTCAGTTTCCAACAAGACCTCTTCATAATTATAGGGATCTTGCTCAAAACACAGACACATTCCCTGCCGTCCGATCACCTTGCCCTCGCGCATACGCTGAACTGAAGGCACAAAGTGTCCATCAGAATTGACCAATGACGGGACTTCTGCAGGATCGCTGATCGGCTTTCCTGCAACCAGATTGATATCAATCCCTACGCAGACTTCGGCACAATCCCGAATTTTTTCAGCAGCCCGCGCAGAACTGGGCATGTTCACAAATAAACCTGTATTGCGAATAATCCCCTGATGAATCCCTTTCAGAATCCCATCCGCCACAGCATCCGTTAAACCATAATCATCACTCTGAAATAATAATTTTTTCATCTTCCATTTATCCTGCCTTTCAATATTTCTAAAATACGCTCCAGTCGTGGGATATCGATCTGACAATCTCGGTTGGAACGTGTATGCCGCACAACAAACTGATGCTTATCAATGGATCCGGACGCTAAAAGCACACTGCGGTCAAAAAAGCGCAGACCATTATCAGGATTCTCATAAATCTTATCAATCCAATCTTCCGCTTTCCAGCCAGAAACGTCAACCCCTTTTTTGTGCGCACAGACCATTTTCTCCCCATAAGCCAAACAATCGAGTAAAATAACTTCCGCCTGCGATGGACAATGCTCTTTTAAGAGCTTCAATCCTTCATAAGAACTGCAGCATTGATCTACCAACACAAATGCGGTTGTTGTGGAAGAGGAACACTCCTGAATCAATCGAAGTACTAATGCCACGGAAGCACTGTTGCGGTTAAAATTCATGCGGTTGCCGCGATTATAGAGCAGGCTGATACCGATACAAGCTGTCAAAATAGCAAGAATCACCATGACTATTTTCATCGCTAAGCTTAATGACTTCAAGGAATAAACAGCAAAGGCAGCTATGAAAAAACAAAGCGCTGCCAATCCCCATTCTAACGCTAAATTCCAGCCCTCTGCCTGCGTATTCTTGCGCGGATTCAGTGGATAATACCGAATCGGCAGATGCGCCTTAACCGGCGTGTCATAAGCGCAGGCAATAACCGTCTTCGCGTGAGCAAGATCGCCAATCACCAGATTGCAGACATGCAGTAGGCGGGAGTGCTGAGTCTGGAATTCCGTTTTCCAGCCTGCCTGCCGGCACTGCCGGCACATCTCCGCTAAAAAAACCTCTTTTTGTTTTTGCGTATAACGACGTGCCAACGTCACGCCGACCAACATCATTTCATCTTTCATGCGTTACCTCCGAAGGGAAAACAGGCTATGAAGCTCAGTCCTCCATAGCCTAAACTAAACTCTAATTTTTAGAAAATTCTGAAGAAAGCACCAACCAAAGCAAACACGAAGATGCCTAGAATCAGCTGTGTCGGACGAGCTCCCTTTTTAATCAGACGGACTAAGGTAAATAACAAGACTACACCTAACAGCCCCGGGAAGATGGAATTCAGAACATCCCCAATAACAACGGATGTCTGCCCCACATTCAACGTCCAATTTAATGGAACACTAACCATCTGAGCCGTCATGGCACCAACCATGATCAAGCCAAGAACGGAAGCCGCCTTGGTCAAGGCTCCCATCAGTCCAGAAGAGAAGACCATGTCGATGAAAGAGGTGCCATAAATATAACCCCAGTTCACAAAGAAATACTTAACAATCGACTGCGTGACCCCATAAAGCAGGATGAAGATCAAAGTTCCTAATATCGAGCCTTCCGCACACAAGCCAATACCGATCCCGGCCGCAATGATTCGAAGGCAGTTGAAGAACAAGCTGTCAAACATTCCCGCTGTCGGACCCATCAGAGCAGCTTTGATACTTTCAATCGTTTGACCATCGATTGAGTTTTTCTCCTTATGCTCTTTTTCCATGGCATAAGCTAAACCCGCAATAAAACTGAATGGAACCGCATGTGTATTGAAGAAATTCTGATGCCGCAGGTACGCTTCACGCTTTCCTTCCATATCATCCTTATAAATACTCTCAATCGCCGGGGCCATTGTGATCGTAAAACCATTCGCTTCCATTTTCACCATATTAAAGCTGGTGAACACCAAATGGGACCGCAGGAACATGGATTTTAAAATTTTCTTTTCTTCTGGTGTTAATACTTTCTTGTCCATTAGAAGAAATCCTCCTCATCTGTCTTTGCTGCCGCACTTGTCAATGAATTCTTTAAATCAATACTGCGCTTTTCTCCCATAAACATCGTGATTGCAATTGCCGCACCTAAGATAGCGATTGGCAAAGTAGCCATGCCTAAATAAGCAACCAGGACATAACCGACAAAGAAGAAGATGCCCACTTCGTTATTCCAGATCATTGAGGTTAAGATCGCGAAGCCAACGCCCAACATCATGGAAGTTGCAGCACCCAGACCCGTCATAACCCACGTCGGCATGCCCGCCAAGAAAGCATTCAAGCCTTCAACACCATACGAAACAGCAAAGAACAGAATGACGACGTTGATCAACGGTGTCAAGCATGAAAAACCAATCGTTTGGAATGCAAATTTACGCGGGTTGCACTCCGCCGCCAGTTTCTCCCAATAAGCGGCCAGAGAAGCCCAGATCGGTGTAAACATACCAGCAATAGAAGCCATGACCGTACCAATAGGTAAGGCAATAGCCAAGCCTGCTTCAATATCGGCACCCGTCAGAATGGTATAAGCAACGGCGATGATGCTGGATGTTGTAGCATCAGCGGGAATAGAACCCCCGATTGCTGAAATTCCCATGAAGATCGATTCCAAAGAAGCCCCCATAATGATACCTGTTTTGAAGTCCCCCAAAATCAGACCCGCCAGTGGAGCAACAACGATTGGGCGATTAAGACACTGCCAAGACATGATGTAGGGATCTAAAATAGCAATGATATAATAGGCTAAACAAATTTGTAAAGCTGCGGATACCATATTTCTCCTCCTCTTTTCCTAATAAACTACGGTAATATGTTGGTTTACAATCCCAGAATCTTACTTAATTTCTCCGGATTATCTTCCGGTGTGGTTTGATAAACCGTATCGATTCCAAAGCTCAGAACTTTCTTAAAATCTTCAACTTCATCCTCGTAAGCATACAAATTGGAACCATACGTCCGTCTGGCAAGATCGCCTTGCTTTGGCGCAATGCGTCCATAGTTGCCAACATTGATCAACGGAATATCCTTCACTTCCTCCAAAATCTGAATTAAATCTTTTGGATTAGAAATGATAACCAGGATCTTATGCCCTGCCGCACGCGGATCTTTCAGTAATGTAATAGAATCGGCAACAGAACGAATGGTTACCTTAGCGGTAGCAGGAGCAGCCATCATTAAGCTTTGCTGAATGATTTTATTTGCAGCAGCCTCATCATTAGCTACTACAATTCGATCCACCCCCGTATGTCTGGACCATTTAATCGCGACCTGTCCATGGATTAATCGCTCATCTAAACGTACTAATTTAATCATTTTTTACATCCTCCTTTCTTTAGAAAAAATCCTCTTGTTCCTCCGTTAAGTCCGGCAACTGCACAATACTTAGCATTGATCGGCTCTGCTCAACAATTTGTTCAAGTTCCTCAGCAGTCACTTCCGTCTTAGTTGAAAGCTCAAGAACACAGGCCAGATTTACGCCCCCAATCAACGTTGTATTTGGCTTCTGCAGATAAGTCATCATGACCTGATTAACACTTCCGCCAATTAAATCTGACATTAATAAGACTTGATCTTCTTCAGAAACCTCTGCATAAAAAGCATCTAATTTTTCCTGAACTGATGATTGATCAATATACGCGTCAAATACAGTAACATTGTTGGAAGCCCCCATCAAAATATCCAGCGAACTTTTCATACCGCTGGCTAAATGACCATGGGATGACAAAAAGATTTTCAGCATGCTATACCCCTTTCTTGTTGTATTTCTTATCAACGAGTTAACTATATCCCGTTATTGTAAGCGTTACCACGTCCATTTTTTCCGAAAAAAAAGGGAAAACTTTCTATATTTCCCTTACATAAGTGAAATTGGCAAAGCCTTCAAACTCTCGCGAACAATCTCCGTCAACCCGATAACATGATGATTTTCAATCAGCATCCACAGATTTTCATTATCCCTGAAAAATGTCATTAACAGATCATTCACAAATCTTGCAGCCTCTAAACAATGATCAAAATCTACACTGATTACAACAATATGCAAAATTGGCTGATCATCAAATATTTTTTCCTGATTTAGCTGATAGATTTCAAAAACACCTTGACTAACAAAACGCCTTTTAATAAATAAAATACACACTTTATTGGCAACACTGGTTTTTGCCGAAAAATGCAGATCCGCATTAATCTGTTCCACACTCTCAGCGTCTTTTCCCATCTTAAAACTTATTAACCGAATAAAAGAATCCATGTTCTCATACTCAAAATCCCGATAAACATTAAAAACAGACAAATGAAGATGATTAAGAACTGACTGCAGCTGAACACCTGACAAGATCACTTGATTGTAAATATCATTCATTTGTTTTTGCGTCGGAATGCTGTTAACCATTAAGCAAGGCCAGTCATACTTATAGGAATAATATGGATAACTTAAAATCGCCCAATCATAATCTTCCACTGGCAATTTTCGCATTTCATAAAGTTCATAAACATCTAAACAAGCAAAATAGGAATCAAATCGCCTTTCGATCATCTGTTTTAAAATTCCTGACGAAATATAACCACCGCCATTCGATAAGACCGCTCGAATAGGTTTAAAGGGATAGGAAATCATAAGCAGCAATGTATTTAGATGACCAGCAAAAGTAAGTAAATTATACAGACCAAGTTTACAATGATACTGGGTCTCAAACATAGAAGATAAATTATAGGTCAATTTTGCAGCCAAAGGGCAATCTTGAATTCGGGAATCTTCTGAATGCAAACTTTTTACACTATGGAATAACGCATTGAAATCTTTTTGTACCAAAAGCGGGATCAATCCAGCGCACAAAATCTGATTCCAATCTGGAATTAATGTAAGATCAACATGGTAATCTTTTTTTATGGATTTACAAAAAGCTATGCTTAATTTGTCAGCCTCTTCTGCCAATTCAAAATATTTTTCAGAAAGATCACAATCAAATGGAATATCTGCCCAGAAAATCAGAAGCAGACCAAAAGCCAGAATTTCATCTTCACTGACATCAAAACCAGAAAAATGTCCGCAATTTTCAATAACCATTTTAGCTACATGATATTCCTGAAAACGATGGATATAATCACGCTGTTTTTGAGATAAAGTAATAGTATATCCTGCTTGATAACGAGAAACCATCAGTAATAGATAACGGGATAAACGCTGTGTGTTTCCATCTAAAATATGGCATTCTGATTCTCTTAATGTCTTTAAAAAAATGTGCCGAATTTCATAGCGCTCCTCATCCTCCCTTTCAAAGAAAGACAAATAATCTGTATTTTTATACAGATTCACTGCCTCGTGATAGTGATTTTCAAAAATACACAACATTAACATTCTTCGATCAAATTCACTGCCTTTTACCAGAGGACCCTCTTCATGCCTTTTTTTAAGACGCAAATTAAATTTGCTTAGAAGAAAATTTACTTCTTTCATTTCTTCTCGGATTGAACTCTTCGTGAGATAAAGCTCATCAGCAATGTCTTCTATTGTTAAAAATTTTTCCTCTACAATGATACGTCGCAAAATATCATTCGTTCTGTCATTCTGTGCCCGAGGCGTTTCCCCAACCGCTGAAAAATGAATGGTTAACTGCTTTTTAACAGGAGCAAATCGTTCCTCGTCGAAAACCTTAAGAACATAGCCTTTTCCTTTTTTAGCTATCAAATCAGCGCCGCTCGCTCTAGCAAAAGCTTCTAATTCAGCAATATCATTTTTTATCGTCCGCTCAGTAACCCCTACTTTCTTGGCAAGTTCAAAAGACCGAATATACTCTTCCTGCTGAGCAAGAATATAGAACAACTGTAGAATTCTCTTTTTTTCATTGGCCATTCTAATCCCTCCATCTTTTGTAGTTGGTTCATAAAGTAGACTTTTTGCACCAGGCAAATTCACGCTTAAAAAGTAGGGTTTTTCCAGTAATTCTTATTATATTTCAATCGTCAGGTAAAGTCTACTTTTTCATCCGAACTAGAATCTTGCTGCAAAAATGAATAAGGGTTAACCAAGCAATTAGAAATTTTAAATTTCTCTGAGATGTTAACAATTGAATAATAGATTTTCTTTGAAAATCATCGAACTAACTAAGTAAAAAAGCCTCTGGCTACGAGGCTTTTACTTGGTTAGTTCGAACTGCACAGGGTTTTATTTAATGAGTTCCCAAATCACTCGTCCTGATACAGAGCATATAGCTTACCAGGCTGCTCAAAAAATCATTTTTGAGCTCAGAGAAACTACTTTAATAATTGAACTAACCAAACAGACAATTTTGTTTCTCTATTTATAATATACGCAAAAAATCAAAAAAACCCCCATAAAAAATCAATTTTCTTAAAACATTTACAATATCTCCTCAGTTTTTTACTGAAACACGTCATTATCAGAAAACAAAGGACCCTAAAAAGGATATGACGATGAATACACTACACAAGCTTAATTTTGATTTTTTCGCCTAGAAAACCAAGCTCTTTTTGACTTCTCCTTGCGGGCAACAACTGATTCTCTAATTATCGAAGCCGCAAAACTCGATTCAGATGAACTGTCAGATACAACATTTCTTCTTCGCTCAATTCCTGTCCATAACTGCTGGCAACATACTTTTTTATTTTTTCCGCACATTGATATTCCTGACTACATCGCTGACGAATCATCCCAAGCATACTCAGGTCAGAATTCTCCAGCAATTCTTTACGCAAAACTCGTTTGGCAAAAAACTCCAGATGAATGATTAATCTGGAATAATCCAGGCTATTGAAATCAATTTCTCTATGAAAGTGATATTTGCAGATGTTTAAAATATCTTTAATCATCTCAACGATCAAATAACTAGAAGATGGATCTTGTTCTTTATCGCGAGCATTGACAATATGAAAAGCAATGTTTCCCGCTTCATCAATTGGAAATTCCTGATTAAATGCAGCATTCATGAGCAATCTTCCCTGCTGCCCTACCGCAAACTCTTCCGGATAAATCCGCTGGACCTCAAATACCAGCTTATTTTGCAGGCGCACTCCTTTTTGCATGCGCTCCCAAGCAAATTGAAGATGATCGATCAAAGCTATCGAGAGATAAGGGCTTAGCTCGCAGGATAACTGTGCCTGTGCTAATTTCGTAATCTGTCCAGCAATCTCAATAATCCGGATGTCAGCCTTTTCCAACATTTCCGCATAGTCACTGATTTGAGTACAATTCTGTGGAACAAAAACCCGTTCAATTTGCGAAGGATCGACAATATCACCTTTTTTATGATTGTAGCCTAACCCACGTCCAAATAAAATATATTCCTTATCCTGCTCCTGAGCCAGTACCACGCTTGAATTCAAGAGTTTCACGATCACCACGGAGTTCACCCCCTATCTGTTTTTGATTTGATTCTGCATCCAATAAAATGATTTCTTTTTTATTCTTTTAAAAGTTCCGATGCCATTATCATCTACATCACAATACACTAAACCATAACGCTTTGACATTTGTCCACTAGATGCAGATACCTGATCCAAAAAACTCCACATAGTATAAGCAAGAATTTCTACACCATCCTTCTCAGCTTCATTTAAAGCATGAAGATGAGCCTCAAGGTAAGCAATTCGATAATCATCTTCAATTATATCATTCGTTACCACATCCCGAGCTCCCAAACCATTTTCCACAATCATCAGTGGAATCTGATATCGATCATACAAATAATTAAGAGCGTAACGCAGCCCCTGTGGATCAATCTGCCAACCCCATTCGCTTGTCTTTAAAAATGGATTACGAGCACCACCGAACAAATTACCCGCACTTTTTTCTGCGGTTGCTTCAATGCTTGCAGCATTGCTGCAGTAATAAGATGTCGTGAGAAAATCAACAGGATTCTGAGCCAACGTATCTAATTCCGCTTGCGTTCGTTCCAACTGCAGAGCTTGTTCATCAATCTTTCTTTCATATGTACCAGGATATTTCCCACGGACTAAAACATCCGCTATTGAAAGGGCATTTCGTTCTAAATCATAGGCCAACATAATATTTTCCGGTCTGCAGTCAACTGGATAGATTGGTGAATAGGCAATCATAGCTCCAATCTGAATCCCTTTTCCTAACGCATGTGCGGCAGCGATTGTCTGTGCGTTAGCATACAACATATTATGCAAGGCTTGAGCTTTTGCTTCTTCAGGCTTATCCGTAAGATCTACCCCCACCGCCAGCGTACATGGAAAATACAATAACATATTCATCTCATTAAACGTAATCCAATACTTCACTCGATCGCCATAGTGTTCCAATAAAAACTGACTATATCTCAGAAAACAACGTATAAACTCCTTGTTTTCCCATCCTCCATACTTTTCAGCAAGCGCCTGCGGGATTTCCAGATGACTCATCGTAACGATGGGCACGATCTTTTCAGCCAATAATTTGTCGATTAAATCATCATAATGTTTAACTGCCAATGGATTTGGCTGTATCTCCTCTCCCTGTGGAAAAAAACGTGACCAAGCGAAAGAAAAGCGCAAACATTCCAATCCACACTCTGCCATAAGACCAATATCTTCCTGATAACGATGGTAGAAATCCACAGCCTGATGCGTAGGATAATAATGCTTGCCATCCGGCTTCGGATATCGTCGTGTCAGATCCCTGCGTCCAGCCGGTACGGTATCACTGATGGATAAGCCTTTCCCATCTTCATCATAAGCCCCCTCGCTTTGAGAAGCGGATAAAGCCGCCCCCAATAACATTTTGGTTTTCCCCATTCTTATTCCCCCTTTTTCACGCGAAGCAGTGGGGTATTAGCGGTTGCCACTCCGCCCGCAAGCTGCTGAATCTGAACATGTTCGCCATTTGTTATAACTACAGGCGTTATCATATCATATCCCAGTTCATTTAAACGGTCTAAATCCATTGTAGCAATTAATTGTCCGGAACTGACTTTTTCCCCTTTTACAACCTTGTTCTGAAAACCATTCCCTTGCAGATTTACTGTATCAATTCCTAAATGAATTAAAATCTCAGTACCTAATTCTGTCGTAATACCGATTGCGTGACGAGTTTCAAATAACGCAGTAATTGTTCCGGAGACAGGCGCATAGACTTGTCCCTCTTGCGGTCGTATTGCCAGACCGGGTCCCAAAATACCTTCAGAAAATATTTTATCTTGGACTTCGCTTAATTCACAGATCTGTCCTGTCACAGGTGCAAACAATGTTTCTTCTATTTCATTAGCAGGTCGCTCCTTTTCGTACATCGTTTTCGAATCATTTGTTTCTTCTTGGTCATCAAATCCCAAAGCAAGAGTCAGAATAAAAGCCGTTACAAAAGAAACGATACAACAAACGACAAAAGCTAATATATTGGAAACTCCGCCTGCAATAAAGCCTGGAAAAGCCATCAATCCCGGACTCAGGAACGTATACGCACGTAATCCCATGATTACAGCTACAATCCCACCGGTGAACCCTGACGCAAGAACAGCCCAGAATGGCCTTTTCAACTTGAGTGTAACCCCATAAAAAGCAGGCTCCGAAATTCCAAAGCAGGCAGTTAAACCAGCTGAAACAGCAAGCTGGCGAAATTCTTTATCCTTAGTCCTTAATGCTACCGCAAAGCAGGCTCCTCCCTGCCCCAGATTCGTTGGCAGTCCCGTAACTCCCATCAAAACGATATAGCCCAATGAAGCCAATGACTGGAAAACTAATGGAAACAATGCATACTGCATTCCTGTAATGACAATCAGTGGGGCAATGACAGACATAACAATCGTCACCAGCCAGCCTGCCTGTTCCTGAAGCCAGGCCACCAGCATTGCTAGATAATTGCCGCAGATCGCTCCTGCAGGACCAATGATAACCAATGTTAAGGGGATCATGACCATTAACGTGATCAAAGGTTTAATGAAGTATTTAACAAAAGAAGGCGTAATTCGCTCCGCAAAACGTTCAACATAAGACATCACCCAAATTGCAATGATGATGGGTAATACCGAGGATGAATAGGAGGCCGCTGTAACGGGAAGGCCAAACAATGTCAGCGGAGTTCCAGAGTTCGTCATCGCGATGAAGTCAGGATGCAGAAGACAGCCTGCTAGAACTACAGCTACAAAGGGATTACAGCCAAATTTCTTCGCTGATGTAAATGCCAGCAGCATTGGCAAAAAATAGAAGATCACGTTTGAACAATAATTGATGATTTGATAAGTAGAGGAATCTGTTGCTATCCAGTTGAACGTGGTAAGCATAACCAATACAGCCTGTAGCATTGCACAGCCGCACAATGCTGGTAAAATTGGAGTAAAAATTCCTGCAATCGTATCAATAACCAAGGAGATAAGGTTTCCCTTTTTTTGAACTTTTTCTGAGGATTCCTTGTGTTCACCGACAATTTGATTTACGGCATAGAATACGCTTTGAACTTCATTGCCAATTACTACTTGGATCTCGCCCATTCGTTTATTCAGTTCGAGTACACCAGACAGTTGTTTTATTGCTTCTTCGTTGATTATCGCTTCATCTTTCACAATAAAACGTAATCGTGTTGCACAGTGTGTTACTTGTCGGATGTTGCTTTTTCCACCCAAAAAATCTACAATTTTCTGAGCCAGTTCAGCATACTTCATGTTGTTCCTCCTCACTAAGGCACTAAAAAAGACCCAACAAAAAACATACGTTTTTTATTAGGTCTTGCCTGAACGAAATCAGTAACATGCCTTAAAACTAGTTTCATAATAACACAAGAACTGAGCGTCTACAATAGGAGATGTAAACTTTTTAAATTTTTATTCTCTGTTTCTTTTTTCATAACTAACGTGCAGTTCTCAAAGTTAAATACCTTCTTAATCCATTTCGTAAGAACAAATAATAAAAAAACCCTAACAGGGTTATAATGATTAATGGAGCGAATGATGGGAATCGAACCCACGTAGTCAGCTTGGAAGGCTGAAGTTCTACCATTGAACTACATTCGCATAATTAAGTGGTGTCCCGGAAAGGAATCGAACCTTCGACCCACTGATTAAAAGTCAGTTGCTCTACCGCCTGAGCTACCGGGACATAGATAATCTAAATAAAAAATGGCTGGGGCACCTGGGGTCGAACCAGGGAAATGACAGAGTCAAAGTCTGTTGCCTTACCGCTTGGCTATGCCCCACTATCTTAAAAAAGAATGGTGGAGAGGGGCAGATTCGAACTGCCGAACCCGTTGGGAACTGATTTACAGTCAGCCGCGTTTAGCCACTTCGCTACCTCTCCAACTCCTGGTGCCGACTATAGGAATCGAACCTACAACCTACTGATTACAAATCAGTTGCTCTGCCAATTGAGCTAAGTCGGCAATAAAAAAATGGTGGAGGCTGAGGGGCTCGAACCCCCGACCCTCTGCTTGTAAGGCAGACGCTCTCCCAACTGAGCTAAGCCTCCATCTTTTTATTGCTGATTACCAGCGCTTTAATAATATATCATAAGATAAGAATCTCGTCAACATTAAATTTGATTTTTTTGTCCTACACTGAACTACAGTAACTTGCAAAAGTAAATGCAACTCAAGTATTAGAAAAGATTGCACTTACATTTGCAAAACCTTAACCTGCATTTACTCTTGCAAATCGGTTATCATTTTATTGTATCTCCCTGCTTGTTTAGGAGGTTTGTCTTATGAGCCACTTTACTTTACAAGATCGTATCACGATTCAATCTGAACTTAGTCATCGTTCTCCGTTTCATTCTATTGCTCTTTTACTTTCCAAAAGTCCCTCCACGATCTCCCGCGAAATTAGAAACCATCTGCTTGTCCGTGATCGTTCCTCTTATCCTCAAGTCCGCATGATGAATGACTGTGTGCATCGCTTTGAATGCCGGCTCCGATGCGTCTGTCAGCCTCATTGCCGTTTTCAAAACGGAAACTGTCGCTTTTGCGGCCACTGCTTCCGTTTTTGCCAGCGTTATGAGAAAGAAATCTGCCCTTCTCTTTCTCATCCCCCTTATGTCTGTAATGGTTGTCCTCATCGCAATCGCTGCACACTGGAACAAAAAGATTATAAGGCGGATGTCGCTCATCAAGAATATCGCGATACCTTGGTTGAATCTCGTTCCGGTTTCAATTTATCCGAACTTGAACTCACTTTCATTAATCGGGAACTGACTCCACTGATCAAAGACAAGAAGCAATCGGTTCATCATGCCTGTCTGGTCAAAGCCGACATTCTCCCTTGTGATGAGAAAACGATTTATAATCTTATTGATGCCAACCTACTTCCGGATATCAAAAACCTAGATTTGCCTCGAAAGTGCCGTTTAAAGCCTAGAAAATCAGGGCGAAGACAACACAAAGTCGATAAGAAATGTCGCCTTCATCGCACTTATGAAGATTTTCAGAATTTCATCCAAACGAATCCCGATGTCTCTATTGTTGAGATGGACACGGTCGAAGGTGTGAAAGGCGGAAAGTGTATTCTCACCTTCCTCTTCAGATCCTGCAACTTTCAATTATACTTTCTGACCGATCACCACACTTCCCAAGCTGTCATTCATCAAATCGATCAACTCTATGAACAAGCCTTAGGTCCTGAGCTATTTAAAAAAATGTTTGAATTGATTTTAACGGACAATGGCTCTGAATTCTCTAATCCAACTGCCATTGAAAACGATGCCTTGAATCAGCCTCGATCCCGCTTGTTCTATTGTGATCCTGCCGCTTCCTATCAAAAAGGGGCTTGCGAGAACAATCACGAGATGCTTCGACGCTTCTTCCCGAAAGGCTTATCCTTTGATGATTTAACACAAGAACAGCTCAATCTCATTTCAAGCCATATCAATTCCTACAAAAGAAAAAGACTGAACAATCACTCACCTATTGAGTTATTCAGTCTTCTGTTTGGGAATGAAACGTTGGATAAATTAGGGGTTGTCCAAATCGCTCCTGAAAACGTTTGTCTTTCCCTACATGGCCTGAAAAACAAGTAAATGTTACACACAGGGAGATACGTTAATCACAGTGTTCAAAACGAATTTAGACGATTGCATTTACTCTACGAAATAAACTGCATTTCTCTAAATGTCTTTTCTTGTACCCTTTTCATCTCGTTTCTATCGTTATTTTAACACTTTTCTCCGATTTCTTCCCTTCTTTTTTTATTTTCTTTCTTCCTTTTTTCCCTTTTCTTATCCTGTCTTTTCCTTTTTCTCCGTACTTGCATTTACCTTTACAATTGACCTACACTGAACTACACTCTAATTTTTTTCTCTGAAAGTATCTCTGCTTTCTTATATATTTAATGATTTTATGCCGAGAAAACTTATTGAAAACGAGTGCCCCTAAGATATACTTGTGCAGCCAAGACTCGTAAACATATTATTTTCGTCCTTGGGCAATGCTTTGGGTTCTTAGGGGCAGAGGCTCGTTGTCAATAAGGAAATTGGAATAAATCTGAAACATCTTTAATAAGTTAGAAGAACACAATAATACTGAGCTAGAATCAAAATATTTTTATCTATTGATTTCCATTTTCTAAGTTTTCCTCACAAGTTCACACTCAAAAGCAGGATTTCAAATTATCGAGTTATTCAGTTTTTTCTTCAACTGGCTGATATGGCAACATCCAAGATTCACTATTTTCAATCAAATTCAATAGGGCATCTTCTGGCGCAATTCTCTGTTTTATCACATCTTCGGCAATTTCGATCAACTGAATTTCAGCAAGCATATCCCAGCCTCTAACTGAGGGATCTTTTTCAAAAGCAACCATAGATTCTTCTTGAGAGAAAGAGAAAGCATAGCTGATCTGCCTTTGATTTTCATTTTTAAACTCTAGATAATAAGGCTTAATCCGATCAGAATCCACCTTATCTTCCATTTCCTCTTCAGATGATATAGGACGATTCTCAAGTTTATCCACATTTGTTACTGCCGGGATCGTATTAACTGTACTTATATAGGCTTGAATACCCATTTCGCTGCGAATTAATCGCAGAACTTCGTTCGATGCTGAAGGATATTTTGTTCCTTCCGCAAGCAAGTAACCTTTTGTCTTCGCTAAAGGTGCGAGTGTAATACTTTCCCACGAAGGCATAGGAGAAAAGTAAAAATCCTGTTGTTCTATATCTTCCTGCTGGTTGTAATACATCCAAGTTCCTACTAAGGAAAAAGGCGATATTAGTTTTTCCAGATAGCTGTCATACAGCCATCCCTCTTCAAAAACTCGATCATTCTCTACACGATAAGGAAGAATCTCTTCTTCAGTTTCAGAATTATCTTGGGCTTCTTGTTGCTCATCTGCATCTGACGGTAATTCCTCTTCTGTTTTCTCTATTTCTGGGTCAGTCTCTGCTGGATCTTCCTCCGTTTCATTCAAGTCAGCTGACTGTGCCTCATCGCTCTCATCCTCTTCATTTGCATTTAAATACCAAGGATGTTCTCCCATTGCTCTCATGAATTTTAAAGTCTCCAAGAAACTATCAGAACCTACACCCGGCGCAAGTGCTTCATGGGATGCAAAGAAGCGAAAATCATCAGCACTAAAAAATCCAAGAGAAGCCCACAGCTCAGATAATGAAAATGGGAAAACAGCCGTTATTTTCCGATTATGATAATCCCGTTCACGACCATTCCAGTCATCTGCCAGCGCCATCAATTTTTCGAAACTATCAAAATTATCAACCAAACCATCCTCATTATCATCCGTTACATCATAGCCCAGTTCACCAAGCATTGTGACATTGGTGGAAAATACCATTCCATAATAACTCATCGGCACATAACGTAAACCATCCAGATTTAAAAGTTCGCCAAATTGCAGTGGTACATGTTCCTGAATCTCATCTTTTAATTCAGGTTGGACCGGCATAAAATGATTAATGATCTGCGCGGCATCATTGCTCCACAGCAAGGCGATGTCAGTTTTATACCCCAGCCATGTCGCGGCATCAAAATCCTGTACGACAATCGGTTCAATCACATTCATCTCTTCAGGGTGCTCTTGATTCCAAAGTTCAACTAACGCCTGACCATAAGCTTCGGTTTCTACCATAACTCTGACTTTAGCGTCCTTTTCAACTTGATATTGCTGCAGTTCTTCATCATAACAGATTATTCCGTTTTCAGCGATACAAGGCTTTTCTTGGGTACACCCTCCAAGCATGACCATGAATCCGATCCAAATAAATACTAGTCTTCGCATTTTCTTCACCTCAGTGTCCAATTAAACCGTTATCATGGTAACAGACTTCTAAAAGATTGACAAATTTATTTTTGTTTTCCCCTTGATCTATGAACATAAAAACTTAAATTCTGCCAATCCTAATGCTTTTCATGATAGAATAAACTTGAAAATATCAGTTGATAAAGGAGTATTTTATGAGCTATTTATTAAAGTTGCAACAAGCCTTGAAGCGCCAAAAGATTTTGCATGATTATCCTTTTAATTATACCCTTCCAGATCTTTTTGACAGCCTGGACTTGAAATGTTCTTCAAAATATCGCTTGCCCTCGGGTGAAATTCGTGTTGATCCTTATGAATTTTTCGACGAATTGATCAATTCGCTGCGAAAAGGAAATTCCGAACCTGTCTGCCAGCCTTATTATATGGATCATCCAATTACACGTCCAGCTGCTCACGGAAATTGGATTCGCCAAAGCAGTGTTTATTCGTGCATGATTCGAACATCCAGCAGTTGGGATCATGACCGCAGCGGGAACCTGGAAAGTGAAAATCTCTATGGATTAAAGGAAACAGGTACCTTTGTCAAAACGTTGGCTCTGATTCCATTATTAAAGAAAATGGGTATCGATACTTTATATTTACTGCCGATCAGTCAATACTCAACAAAAAATAAAAAAGGAGATTTAGGTTCTCCTTATGGGGTCAGTAATTTTTTCAAATTGGATCCCAGCTTAAAGGACCCAATGACCGGCGGCGAATTAAGTGTTGAAGATGAATTTAAAGCGCTCGTAGAAGCTTGTCATTGTCAGGATATCAAAGTAATCATCGATATTATTCCGCGGACAAATTCTGTAAACTCAGATCTGATTGCGGAACACCCAGATTGGTTTTATTGGATTGATGTTAACCAGTTATCCACATATGTGCCTCCATATGTTCCGGGTGTTGAACCTGGCAGTACGGCGGATCCAAAATACTTAGAACTGATGTACGCCAGTGAAGAGGTTCTCAAGCACATTCGTAAATTCCAGCCAAATCCACAAAGTTTGGATTCAAAAAAGTGGAAAACAGTTGTATCTCAATGGAAAAAGGGAAAAGGTGAAATATTAGATTTAGTCCAAGAAGCCTTTGGAATGACCGTAGCTCCTGCCTTCAGCGACTGTATTAATGACCCGCAGCCGGCCTGGAACGATATAACATTTTTCCGGATGTATTTAGATCATCCGACTGCCTCCGTTCCTTTTTTACCAAAAGACGAAAACTTCAATCCCTACATTCTTTATGATGTTGCGAAATCAAGCCTGAATCCTGGCAGTCTCATCAATCAGCCTTTATGGGATTTGTTAAGTCAGATTATTCCATATTATCAAACAGAGTTCGGAATTGATGGAGCGCGAATTGACATGGGACACGCACTGCCATTGGAACTAGTAAAGCAGATCATTGAAGCAGCCAGAAAAATTGATCCGCATTTCTGCTTTATTGCGGAGGAGTTGGATTCACAAAATGCCTCTGTATCCTTGGAAAAAGGGTATAACATGATTATCGGCGGAGGGTTTACAATGGAAACGCGGCCAAAGGAAGATAAATTAAATGCCTTTGCCTACGGAGCTTCCGCCTTGCCTTGCCCAGTCTTTGCTGTTGGCGAAACTCACGACACCCCACGGTTAAGTGCCCGCGAAGGGGGTCAGCGCTTAAGCCGGATGTTAACCTTATTGAATTTATTCATTCCCAATTGTGTACCTTTCCTTAATTCCGGACAGGAAGTCTATGAGCTTCAACCGATGAATACCGGATTGGATTGTCGTCCAAACGAACAAGATCAGCTGCCCGAGTCTGATCCGTATTATCGGAAATTAGCCTTATTTGACCGTTATGCTTTCCATTACCTGCATCCGCAGCGATGGGAATTGCCAACACTTTTGGAAGAGGCTTCAAAAATTCGCTATCGTTATCGCTCTGCTATAACCCGAAAGCAGGATCAATTTCCACTTATGTTTGAAGGACCTTGGATTCCTGCCTTAGGTTTTGGATATGCCCTTAAGCGTTCCATGATCTTAGTGATTGCCAACCATGACCTGGATCACCGCCATCGTCACTGGATCCGTACGGATAACCTTCCAGAAAATTTTCAAAAGGTTTTGAGTTCCGCAACAGTTATCTTTACTTCAGAAAGCCGAAATATCGAAATTGATTTGAGTCTGGAAATAGGTGATCGAGCTCTTTGCGCTGAATTTTTACCTGGAGAAGTCAAGATTATTGAAATTTCCTGCTGAGTCATTGTGAGCTTTCCTTACCAGATGCCCGTATAGAAGTGCATATCAATCAAACTTTACTGAATCCGGATATCATTTTTCCTGGATTCAGTTTTTATTATAAACAAACTTGAAGCCTTTAACTGTGGAGAATCCGTCTAGACAGCCTGAATCGTCATCAGCTTATTTATTCTGTCTTTCTTTGAAGTTCTGGCTTGTTATCTTTTTATTCCACGTTTCTGTGTCCATGCTATAATTAGAGAAAATAAGGAGGATCAGGCATGCAGAAGTGTTTAGTTTTCGGTTCTTTAAATCTTGATTATTTTTATACTGTCGATCATATCATAGCTCCAAAAGAAACGCAGTCCGCTCCGCAGATGCAGTGTTTTTGCGGAGGCAAAGGGTTAAATCAGGCTGTTGCTTTAAGTCAGGGCGGTGCTTCCGTAAACTTTGCCGGATGTTTAGGGCAGGCAAGTTCCCTTTTAACTGAGACTCTGACTCAATATCATATTAGCACAGAATTTTTACGGCAAGTGGATCAGCCAGCCGGACACGCTATTATTCAGGTTGATGGAAATGGCCAAAATGCAATTTTAGTTTATCCAGGAAGTAATTTTGCTGTGACTTCCGAACAGATTGACGAAACCTTAGCGCATTTCCAGAAAGGAGATCTGCTGGTCATCCAAAACGAAATCAATCGGCTGAATGAATTGATCTGTAAAGCACACCAGCGCGGCTTGATCATTGCGCTTAATCCTTCGCCTGTGCCTGTGGATCCAAAAGCTTTGCCCTTGGAGTTGGTTGATCTATTATTTATTAATGAAGTTGAGGGTGCTTTCTTTTCAAGCGAAAATGATCCTCAAGCGATCCTTGACTACTTTGCAAAAACTTTGCCCGACACTCAGATCATCTTGACCTTAGGAGATCAGGGTAGTTGTCTGCAGACTGGCCGACTGCGAATCTCGATGCCTTGCTGTCCGGTCGAAGTCATCGATACAGTCGGTGCTGGTGATACCTTCACAGGTTTTTTCTTAGCTGCCAAATTAGCGGGTAAAAGTGCTCTCAATTGTCTGGCTATGGCCACTGCGGCCAGTGGTTGTGCTGTCAGTAAAAAAGGCGCCTCTGCTTCAATTCCGTCTTTGGCTGAAACAATGGCTTTGCTGAATAAACATCGTGATTATTTATGGAATCAGAAAATTGAATTCAATTTTTAAAACGGCTGGGCAAGATACCAGCTTTTTTTATATCTTAATGTCATTTCCTGGGAAATTTCTTACATTGTAATGTATGTATTTAATCCAGCTTTTTCCCAAGCAAAAGACATAGACTGCCACCTGCATATCTTTGTTTCAATCATTCCAGCAAATTCTGCGAAATCAATATGAAACAATGATAAAAAAAAGATCAGAGAGTGATGTACCCATCTCCTTTAACGAAGATTAGACATCAGTTCTGACCTTTTTATATAGTGTAACTACGGTTTCCCGAAGAATTCAATTCGATTCTCTTAATTCTCCTTCCGATCTATGGTCATCTGAAAAATTACATATTCTCCTGTGCAGCCGCAATTCGGCCTGCACGACGGCCAAAGGTCACTGTTCGGCCGCAGGCAGCACCTGTGGACAGGTTCGGATAGGTTGCTGAGAAATAAGCTCCACTGTCATTGCCGACGACATACAGTCCTGCAATGGGATTCCCCTCCGTATCAATCGCATTCATATTCAAATCGATTTGAATACCATCCATGGTGCATAAGATATACCCACAGTTCTTAGCGCCGTAAAACGGAGCTGTGCGCAGCGCGGACATCCGATGAGCTTCTTTACCGAAGTCTTCATCTACACCTCGATCATACAGTTCATTATAGCGTTCAACAGTGGCCGCTAGTTTTTCTTTTGGCAGTCCTAATTTATCCGCTAATTCCTCAATCGTATCAGCCTGCTGAACGAAACCGTCCGCAATCAGTCCTGGAAGCATACCTTCCGCAATTACCTGATAAGGGATATTGGGATCAGCATTATTGGGGAACGGAATTAGTCGTGAACAGCCGTGAGTTTTAAACTCCTGAACATACTCTGTCCAATCATTGTCAAACAAAGTGAAGTGGCAGTGATCTTTTTGGAATTCATCAGTATGCAGAATTCCTTCATAAGTGCCTGATTCGTTAAAGAAGCGTTCGCCATCTTTGTTGACCTTTAAAAACGGCTGTGACCCCATCCAGAAAAACCCGCTTTCACCTTTTTTCAGCTGATCAATTCCCGGCTTCGCATCCAGTTTCAGTGCCGCTCGATCAAACATCATCATCGAATGGGTCTCATCAAATTTGCCCCCTGCCCAGATGCAGGCCTTAATCCCATCACCGGACGCCCCCGGAATTGAACCATTGCGGCCCACCATGGCGACATTTTCCGGCTGCAGTGCCTGAAGCATATCATAGTTCAGCGAATAACCGCCGGTGCAGACTATTACGCCTTTTGAAGCTTTCACCTGGATATAATTTTCTTCCGCATCCTTTGCGATAATTCCGGTAACCCGACCGTTTTCCTTCGTCAGCTTGATCATCGTTGTCTGATAACGGAATTCTACGCCATGCTGCAGAGCGTAATCCGTCAGCACAATGTTTCCGTTCAGCGAATTTCCCTCGCCGTCATCACTACCGGTCCAACGGGGAGAGTGACCGGTAGGAAAATGTTTGTAGCGGTCATCCGGATCATCGCCGCCGGCTTCATGCCACAGTTCAACACCGCGTTCTGCCAGTCGATCCCCATACCAGTCAATGGTTTCTCCTGATTCCTCGCAGAAAAGTTTAACTAGCCGCTGATCTAGGTGACCATTGGCAATATGTGTCATTTCAGTAATGTAATCAAACTTGTCAATCTGTGTTCCCCATTCCTTCTGATAGCGGGAATTGATCGCACCCAGATCATCACGAATACCGCCGCCTGTCGGATACTTTTCCACGACAAGCACCTTAGCTCCGTTCTCGGCTGCCGAACAGGCTGCAAACATCCCGCCGGTTCCTGCTCCAACAACCAAAACCTCAGTTTCCAGAGTTTCCTTGATCGCCTCTGCGTCAATCTGCGGTTCCTGACCTAGCCAGTCGTCAGCTGCCGATTCCGCAGTTGGACACGGCTCATTGACCGTCGGTTCATTCTCCGCAGCACAGCCGCCTAACAAACCTAACGCAGCGACACCTAAAGCGCTGGCGGCTGTTCCCTTTAGAAATTCCCGTCTTGAAATTCCCTTTTTTCCCATTTGATTTTCCTCCTTTGTTCATGGTTTCTCAAATTATAAATCCATGTCTAAGCCGGGAGTCAACTGCTCGTGAACAAATTCGTAATTGTTTTTTTCAGCACTTTCTTGTATATTGAACCTGATAGCCAGACGTCAATAGGAGAAAAAGAGGATGCGAAAATATAAAATCGGTGAATTTTCAAAGAAGGTCGGGGTTACCCAGGAGTTTTTGAAGCATTATCAGAATAATGGGATCCTGATCCCCAACGAGATCACAGAAGCAAAGTATCGTTATTATGACCAGCGTAATGCTTCCACTGTCCTGGAGATTATTAAAAATAAGAATTATGGTTTTTCTGTTAAAGAAATCGAACAAGTTTTCCGGCATCGTTCCACCGCTGAAGTTCTGAGCTTAATGGAGCCTAAAATTGAGCAGATGCAAAAGCAGCTTATTTTTATGGAAGGCGTGATTGAAGAATATCAAAAATTAAAACAATTTTGCGAAGAAACCCGGCAGGATCAGTGGTTTGTCAAATCTGTTGAAGCGTTTTATTTCCTACCGCACGTCGACATCCAGGGATTTATTGATAATCCGCTGATCTATGAAATCCTTCCAGTCTGGACTCAATGGCTTCCCATCGTCAAATCATGTCAGAAATGTCCTGCCTGTCAGCCTGCTGATTATATTTGGGGATTATCTGTCCCGCAGCAGGCCGCAAAACAGATCGGGCTGCCGGTCAACAGCTGTGTGCAGGCTTGCAATGGAGGCCGCTTCTTTGAATATCACAGTATCTTTTTCTTAAAGGAAAAACAGGAAAATCCTATTCAAAAAGCCTTGCTTCAGATGGAAACCCTGGGATTAGAGCCGGTGGGTTCTGTTTTCCGCAATATATTGATGTATACGGAATATCAAACTGACAGTTCCATAGAACACAGCGTTCTCTATATTCCGTTTAAAGACAAAAATACTTCGTCCGATGGATCAGGATTAAATGGTGAAATTCGCTGATCAGAAATGAACTGGCTTCCTTTGATCATCATAAAGAGTTGAATGGCATCCATTCTAAGGTTCTTTTGTCCCTCAAGCAAAAGTGCGGCATAATTCGCATCGGATCCGATGTTTTTGAATGCTGCGTTTTTTATTCCTAAGAAAACTGCAAGTCTTTTATTGGAGATTATTTACTAATCAAGTTATTGATTATCAAAGGCATGCATCCAATCAACCTTACGGTAATAATAGAAGAAAATAACTGAACTCATCAGCCAGGTCAGAGGATAGGCCCAGAAAACAACCTGAATCGAATTCACGAGTTTGACCACCAAAGTAATGAACGTCACCCGCGCTGCGCACCACGTCAGCAGCATAACCAGCATCGGCACGGTTGATTTGCCGGCACCGCGCAGAATAGCAGCCATGCAATGGGAAAATGCCAGCAGGAAAAAGAATAAAGCTGAAGTTCGAGCCCGATCAGTCCCGTAAGCAATCACTTGCGGGTCGCGGTTGAAAGCCGCAATCAGCCACGGTGCTCCGACGTAAATCAAAATTCCGATGACTTCTGCAATCGCCATCGAACACAGAATGCCAAACCGTGCTCCTTTCCGTGTTCGTTCAAACTCACGAGCTCCCAGATTCTGTCCGACAAAAGTGGTCAGCGCCATGGTAAACGAGGTTATCGGTAAAAAGCCAAAGCCTTCAATTTTCGAGAACGCTCCGCAGCCAGCCATAGCCATCTGACCAAAGGCGTTAATGTTGGCCTGAACAACAACATTGGCGAAACCGATAATGGAATTCTGCAAACCGGAAGGCAGACCATACTGTATAATCAACTTCAGCATTGGCTTGTTAAAACGGATTTTCTTAGGTTCAATTCGATAGACATCCTGAACCTTCAACAGCCGTCTCCAACAGAGCGCGGCGCTGACCAACTGCGATACAATCGTTGCGAAGGCTGCCGATCCCACCCCTAAATGCAATCCTGCCACAAAAATCAAATCCAAGACGATATTGATTAGTGAAGAGATGACCAGATAAATCAAGGGATGCCGACTGTCTCCAGCCGCCTGCAGAATTCCAACAAAAATATTGTACATAATAAAGCCCAGCGATCCGGCAAAGTATATTCTGAAATACTCGGTTGATAAACCCAATACCTCCAAGGGCGTTCCCATCCAAATCAGAATCTGCGGTGCGAGAAGTACGCCAATCGCCGTCAGCAGCACACTGGCCGCTAAACCGAAAGCCACCGTTGTATGCGCAGCCAGCTGAACTTGTTCGCTGTTGCAGGCGCCATAGTAGCGGGCGATAACAACCCCGGCGCCAACCGCAATCCCATTGAAAAAACCAACGAGCAGGAAGATTAAATTACCCGAGGAACTGACAGCCGCCAAGGCTTCACTGCCCAAAAAGTTACCGACGATCAAAGAGTCGGCCGTGTTGTAAAGCTGCTGAAACAAATTGCCGAAAAAGATCGGCAGGGCAAAGAACAAAATCTTTTTCCAGATCACACCTTCGGTCATTAAATTCTTAGTATTCGCTTGCGTCACTGTATTCCCCTCTCTCCATTTTTAAACGGATTCACTTTCCCCTGACAGCTTAAAACGACTGTTTATTTATCATATCAGCTGGAGTGAACTTCAAGTCAATGTTTTTTAAACTCTTTTCATTTCACCGCCGCTATCCTTCAGGTAGAAAATCCGCATCGCAGTAAATCAATTCCGTATTCAGAACAAGTTTTCATGGACATTCTTCAGAACTTTAAGAATACTCAAAATGGTATTCCAGAACTTTCCAAACAGGAAAAACAGACGGAATTCCCGTCTGTTCAGTCATTTTCGATTAAGCCGGTATACAGCTGATAGTAGATTCCATGCTTTTCCAATAGGCGTTCATGATTGCCGCGTTCAATAATTCGTCCGTGATCCATAACCATAATCGCATGCGAATTTTTAATGGTGCTTAGCCGGTGAGCTATGACAAAGGTCGTCCGGCCGCTCATCAGCTTATCCATGCCTTCCTGCACAAGTTTCTCTGTTCGAGAATCAATCGAGGAGGTGGCTTCATCCAGAATCAGGACCGGCGGATTGGCCAGCGCCGCCCGCGCAATCGAGATCAGCTGCCGCTGTCCCTGAGAAAGTGAAGAGCCGTCGCGAGTCAGCCAAGTATCATAGCCATTCTCCAAATGTTTGATAAAATAATGAGCATTCGCCAGTTTCGCCGCGGCGACCACTTCCTCATGGGTAGCCTCGGGACGGGCATATTTAATATTCTCTTCGATGGTGCCCGTAAATAAATGCGTGTCTTGAAGAACAATTCCCAGCGACCGCCGCAGATCAGCTTTACGAATCAGCTTCACATCAATTCCATCATAGGTGATCGACCCTTTCTGCACATCATAGAAACGATTGATCAGATTGGTCATCGTTGTTTTTCCTGCACCGGTCGCCCCGACAAAGGCTAGCTTTTGCCCCGGCTCCGCAAACAGATCAATATCATGAAGGACTGTTTTTCCTTCGACATAACTGAAGCTGACATCATGGAATCGAACATCCCCAGTCAGTTCAACATAATCAACACTGCCATCCTCATGCAGATGCTTCCAGGCCCAATGCCCCGTCGTCGCTTCCGTTTCCTGCATTTGGCCAGTCTCATCCTGAACAACGTTGACCAGCGTAACCCGGCCATCGTCCACTTCATGAGCCTGATCCAGCAGGTTGAAAACACGTTCAGCACCGGCCATCGCCATAATGACGGAGTTCAGCTGCTGTGAAATTTGATTCAGCGGACCATTAAAGGATTTGTTTAAAGCCAAAAATGATGCCAGACCGCCTAGTGTCAGACCGCCGATTCCATTAAGCGCCAATGCGCCGCCGATAAACGCACACAGAACATAGGAAATATTACCGAGGTTGCCGACAATCGGCATCAGAATATTCGCATATTTATTGGCGTTATACGATGCCTCGCATAGTTCGTCGTTGATCTGATTGAATTCCTCAATGGCTTTCTGCTCGTGCGTAAATACCTTGATAACCTTCGCACCTTCCATCATTTCCTCAATATAGCCATTTTCTTTCCCTAACTGCCGCTGCTGCACGCCGAAATACCGGCCAGACTTGCGCATGATTTTCTGCAGGGCAAACTGCATGATCCCGACCATAAACAACGTAACCAACGTCAGCGGAACACTCATGACGATCATCGAAAAGAATACGGAAACAATCGTGATCAACGAAGATATGCATTCAGGGATACTTTGGGAAATAACCTGACGCAGCGTATCAATATCATTGGTATAGACACTCATGATATCTCCATGGGCATGGGTATCAAAATATTGAATCGGCAATTTTTCCATATTGCTGAAAAGATCGTTACGCAGATCATTCAGCGTTCCCTGAGAAATAACAATCAGAATTTTCTGGGAAATCAGCTTGGTCAGCACACCCGCCATATAAAAGCAGGCCATCAGACTCAGAGCCCGAAACAGCGGGACAAAGTTCGGATTGGCACTCTGAAGTAGCGGTGTAATATAACCGTCGATCAAAGTCCTCATAAACACGGAAGACGAAACAGAAGCTAGGGCTGAAACAAGAATGCACAGAATCACCACCGCATAACGGACTTTATACCGCTTTAGAATGTAGTTCATTAAGCGGCCCAGCACCTGAGTATTCAGCTTTTCCCCATTTGTTCCCACATTTCTAGGCCTGCTCATGCTCATCCTCTCCTTTCTTCTGTGTTTCATAGACTTCCTGATAAATAGCATTGCTGGCCAACAGCTCAGCATGCGTTCCAATCCCTTCGATCCGCCCTTCGTTCAGCACGATGATGCGGTCTGCATCTTCAATCGATGAAATCCGTTGGGAGATGATCAGCTTGGTGATATTCGGAATTTCTTCACGGAAGGCCTTGCGGATCTGACTGTCAGTGCGGGTATCCACCGCGCTGGTACTGTCATCAAGAATCAGTACTTTCGGCTTTTTCAATAAGGCTCTGGCAATACATAAGCGCTGCTTCTGACCGCCGGAAACATTGGTTCCGCCCTGTTCGATATACGTGTCGTAACGATCCGGAAACTGCTGGATAAATTCGTCAGCACAGGCTTGCCTGCAAGCCTGAATCATTTCACTTTCACTGGCTGATTCATTCCCCCAGCGCAGATTATCCTTAATCGTACCGGAAAACAAAACATTCTTCTGCAATACCATCGCAACGCTGTTGCGCAGCGTGTCCAAGTCGTAGCTGCGAACATCAATACCGCCGACCCGGACCGTACCTTCAGCCGTGTCATAAAGCCGCGGAATCAGACTCATCAGCGTCGATTTGCTGGATCCAGTCGGTCCCAGAATACCAATCGTTTCGCCGGATTTGATTTTGAGATGAATATCCTCCAGCACATATTTATCTTTTCCAGGATAATAGCCGAAAGCAACATGATCGAACTCAATCGAACCGTCAGCCACAGTCATAACCGGATTTTCCGGATTGACAATACTTGGCTTTTCTTCCAATATTTCAGCAATTCTCTGAGCCGAGGCCATCGACATACTCAGCATAACGAAAATCATTGAAAGCATCATCAAACTCATCAGAATGTTCATCGTGTACGTGAACAAGCTCATTAACTCCCCGGTCGTCAGGGAACTGCCGACGATCATCTGCGCTCCCATCCAGCTCAATGCCAAGATACAGCAGTACATCGTCAGCTGCATGACCGGATTATTCCACACCAGGATATTTTCAGCCTTCATGAACATCTTTTTCAGATTGCTGACGGCTTCCTTAAACTTATCAATCTCGGCATTTTCCTTCACATAGGCTTTGACGACGCGAATGTTGGTGACGTTTTCCTGAACACTCGCATTCAGATCATCATATTTACGAAAGGTTTTACTGAACATCGGATAAGCTTTCAATGTAATAAAGCCCAGAACCGCCCCCAGAAAAATCATCGCATAGAAGAAAATCATCGCCAGTTTGGCATTGATCATAAAGGTCATCGACATCGCGACCACCAGCATTAACGGCGCCCGCACACACATCCGCAGAATCATCTGATATGCATTCTGCACGTTCGTCGCATCGGTCATCATTCGTGTGACAAGACCGGAGGTTGAGTATTTATCAATGTTGGCAAATGAAAATTTCTGGATATTCTCAAACATCGCCTTGCGCAGATTCTTGACAAATCCCGCCGAAGCATACGCTGCATACTTCCCGCTCATCATCCCGCAGAACAGCGATAAAAATGCGCAGATCAGCATCAACGCTCCATACTTGAAGACCGCGCCCATATCCCCCTGGTTGACCCCGGAGTCAATGATGAAAGACATCAGAAATGGAAGCATCAGCTCCATTACGACTTCGCCAATCATTAATATTGGAGCTAACAGGGAAGCTTTTTTATATTCTTTAACTTCTTTTAGCAATCGTTGAATCATAACATTCTCCTTTCCTTTTTTACGTTATTCCAGATTCTTTTTGATTTGATCCAAAACAGAAAAAAAGTGTTCCTGATCTTGCTGAGAAATCGACTGGGAAAGCAAAGCTTCCATTCGATCAATATTCTCAGTCATTTTCTGGTTCAGCTGCAGCGCTTTTTCCGTCAGCACCAATTTTTTTAAACGGGCGTCCTGTTGGGCAGAAGCCCGATAAAGATAACCATCCCGCTCCAGAACATTCAAAATCTCACTGGCCGTGGACCGCCGAATCCGCAGTTCCTTTTCAAGATCCCGCTGAAAAACATCGTGATCTTGATTGGCGATCAGATAACCAATCGTTCGAGTCTGAACAAACGTCAGTTCGCAGTCGTTTTCATGCCGGAATTGTTCCATTTTCTGATGGATCATCTGTTGAATTTCGCGAATTTCATATCCAATTCTTCGCTGCATTGCGTCACCCTCTTTTGTTAGGACACTAACATTTTACTCTAATTTAAGAACTTGTCAATCGGATTTATTGTGAATTTTAAGTGAAATTTAACGAATCAAGAAATTCATACCGGTTACAGACTTGGGTCTGACGAGAGAAAAGCCAACTCCCTTTCTTATCTATTCTTTGTTTTTAACAAAGAATAAAAGAAAAATTATTTTCAGAGCTGAAGTCGCCAAAAAAATTCCTCGTGCCTAACTCCTTTTCTCACCAACAGCATAACTTAGGGAGAAAGGAGGGATTCAATTATGGCTTATGCATTACGGTTAGGCAGCAACGGCATCGATGTAAAAAAGATGCAGTATTATATCAATCAGATCTTGGCGGCGCCGAATCTGACACCCATGGAGGAGGATGGCATCTATGGTCAGAAAACAGAGTTTGCAGTCGCTGTTTTCCAGTATGTTTATCATCTGAATGTGGATGGAATCCTTGGACAGACAACCTGGGATAAAATTGTGGAAGAGTTTAAAGATCTGTCCAGTCCGGCGGTGGAACGCAACAAAACTACACGGACACTGCGGGTTGGCGACATAGGCTTAGGCGTACAGAAATTCCAGCAGTATTTGAATGAATTGATAGCGCCGAATCCACGGCTGGTCGTCGACGGCAATTTCGGACAGAATACCAAGCGCGCAGTGGAAACGTTCCAGGCACTCAACGGTTTGAATGTCGACGGCGTGATCGGCAACAATACCTGGGATCGCGTTATCAATCGCCTGCAATAACCGAAGAATATAAGTTTCACAAGAAAAGGTCTGTTTTTCAGACCTTTTTCGCAGTATTCAGACTTGACGGCACGTCTGAAATTCGCTATGATATTAATAGTTCTATATAGAACATTAGAATGGAAATCCTCGAGGTGATTCCTATCGAAACACAGGGCGGCTTTTACATCACCCAAATCAAACAGCTTCAAGATCGAATTTTTGAACGCTTTTTAAGTGAGCAAGGATTGAAAATCAGCGGAGGTCAGGGACGAATTTTATTCGTCCTTTGGAAACAATCGCCCTGTACGATCAGCGAAATCAGTCAGCGGACTTCCCTGGCCAAAAACACGGTATCGATGATGATCGACACAATGGTCGCCCATGGAATCGTCACACGGCAGAGTAATCCGAACAACCGCCGGCAGACCTGGATCATGCTGACCGATTATGCCTTATCCCTCCAACAAAAATATGACGCTGTTTCTCAGCGTATGAACACCCTTTTTTACTCCGGTTTCAGCGAAGGGGAAAAAGATCAGTTTGAAGCTTACCTTCAGCGCATCCTAACGACTTTGCATCGGGTAGAAAAGAGTCAAGAAAGCCATGAGGAAATAAACTATGATGAGTCAAGATGAAATCATCCGCTTTATCCGCAGTCAGAAAGTCACCGTCGTTACAGGTGTAGATAAGGATGGTTTTCCAAGTCAGAAAGCCATGTTTGCGCCGCGGCGGATTGATGGACGCACAGTTTTCTATTTTTCAACCAACACCTCTTCCCAGAAAGTTGAAATCTTCCGCGCCAATGCCAAAGCCGGAGTTTATTTTTATAAGCAAGGAAAAGACAAATACATTGGAATTCAATTAAGAGGAACTATGGAAGTGCTGACGGATCGGGAATCCAAAGCCTCGATCTGGCAGCCAACTGACACCCTGTATTATCCGCTGGGTATCGATGATCCGGATTATTGCGTCCTGAAATTCACGGTCACTGGCGGACGGTTTTACAGCGAAGGTAAAACCGAAGATTTTCAGCTGACCGACGATGAAGCCTGAGCTTCATTACAGCAGAGCATCATTACTTTGCCTGCTGATCATTCCGATAGTCTGACATAGAACAAAAAATGCGCTCTCCCTGATTTTCAGTTCAGGACTAAGCGCATTTTATTATGCTTTTCAGACCGATTACATTAAAGGAGCAAAAAGTTTGATGACATTGACAATCCAGCGTTTGAGCAGAGGCTGAAACTTCCGGCAGTCCGCCATCGTGATGTGCTGGGAAACAGCCTGCGTTTTTAAGAAATCGTCACGCAGCTGAGTTACTGCCTTCGTTTTCAGCATCCAGGTTGCACATTCATAGTGATGAACCAATGACCGATAGTCCAGATTGATCGTGCCGACAACTCCCACCTGATCATCCGATACAAATGTTTTGGCATGAATAAAACCTGGCGTATACTCATAAATCTTCACTCCGGCTTCAACCAGAGAAGGATAATAAGACTGCGTGATCAGATGCACATACCATTTATCCGGAATGTGCGGGGTGATCAGCCGAACATCCACGCCCCGCTTTGCCGCCATCATTAACGCTGTCAGCAGCTCATGATCAATGATCAGATAGGGTGAGGTTATCCATACATAATCTTGAGCCTGATTCAAAATATTCATATAAACACTTTCCCCTGTCATCTCATGATCCAGCGGAATGTCGCAGAAAGACTGAACATAGCCGCAGGCTTGCCGGTCCTTAGGCTGCGGCAGATAGCGGGAAAAATCAGGATCTTCATCCCGATAGAAATTCCAGGCTTCCAAAAACATCATCGTCAGATTGACGACGCCTTCTCCCTGAAGCATGACTGCCGAATCTTTCCAATGACCATGCTTGGCATAAGCGTTAATATACTCGTCAGCGAGATTGATTCCCCCATTAAATCCCACATTTCCATCAATCACTGTAATTTTGCGGTGATCGCGGTTGTTGTGGGAAACCGTCAGATGCGCCGTAAAACGGTTGAAAACAACCGTCTTAATCCCCATCGCTTCAAGCTTCTGATCATAATGATCCGGCAGCGTCATAATACAGCCTAAATCATCATACATCATCCGCACTTCAACTCCAGCTTTGACCTTTTCTCCCAGAATCTTCAGCAGGGTATTCCACATGGTTCCTTCTTCTACAATGAAATATTCCATAAAGATGTATTCCTGAGCCTTGTTCAGTTCTTCGCACAGACGTTTAAACATGACTTCGCCCAAAGGCAGATATTCACAATCTGTATGAGTATAGGGCTTGCGCTGATTTGCCCATTCGATGTAATGGGACTGACCGGCATACAACGGAGCTTCCTGTTTGAGCAAATCCGATGCATCAGGCAGCTGTGACAGCGCAGACTGACTCCGTTTGACCAATTCGATCATGCAGTCTTTTTCTTTCTTGCGCACGGGCGTACGTCCGAAACAGACATAAGCAATTCCACCCAAAATTGGAAGCACAAGCATTAGAATAATCCAGGGGATTTTCAAACTCGGCGAGCCGTCGTTATTCACAAGATAAATAAGCAGAAAAAGACTAAGCAGAACACAGAAGGCATAAAAATAGATGAAATAATTGCTCATTTTCAAGATGATCACAAAGAACAGAATAGCCTGCAATGCAATTAAAATCCCTGTGACGATCAATCGGCTGGTCAAGAAATGCAAAAGTTTTCGAATCATTTCAAGCTCCTTCTTTCCGTTTAATTCTCAGACATGATGACTTTCACTATCCCTAAAAGACTTCTAAAACCAAGGATAATCCTTACTCAGAACCTCTCAGTCCTCAACGCTCTTCTTCTGTATCTTAATCATCAGGTATTTTTTCCCGCAATTTCACAGCAGCCATCACGCTCATGAAAAAATCCTAATTTGCTTTAGCCTTGCAGGATGGTGTAAAGCAAAGCTGTATTCAGCGATTTTTCCGCAGTTCTTTCGCTTCTTTTCCACTCATCGCTTCAATTATAATTTCCACAATGCAGACAACGTCAAGCCGTTCATTAATTTCTTCATCGGCACCTTCGGGATGCGCTGGATTAAAGCGTATTGCCAGCTGTTTTAACGCAGCCTTTTTCTCATCGCTGTTCGTCAGAATACGGGCTTGTCCAAAAATAATTACGCTGCGGAAATACGTAGTATATTCTTCAGGCACCACCTGATCTTGGTCGATAACACAGAATGAAACTTTCGGGTTGCGGGCAATCGCCTCCAGTTTATAACCACTGGCAGCACAATGAAAATAAAGCTTGGAATTTGAGTAAACATAACTGAGCGGCACGGCATAAGGATAATCTCCCTCACCCGTAACAGCCAGCACGCCCGAAGTCCCGCGCTGCAGCACCGCAATGCACTCTTCCTGGGTTAAAGCCTGATTTTTACGACGCATTGATGTCCTCATTCTTGTTCTCCTTCGTTTGATCTTTTACTCAGCGAGCGAGTCTGTTTCTTTTACTGTAGCGAAGCTGCGGATATTCGTCAAGTTATTTTAATCCAACAGCGAGCGAGGTTGTAATAAACATTTTCGCATAAAGAAAAGAAGCTCCGCAAGCGAAGCCTCTGTATGATTTTACTTTTTAACGCCGACTCCCAGTTTTTCATTGATTTCAGCAAGGTCGTTTTCCAGTTCCTGAATAAATTCTTCTTTGTCCTTGATGTCTTCCGCCATTTCATCCGCCGCGGTCTGACTCAGCAAGGTCGGCAGTTCATTTTTCATCCATTTCAGCTGCCGCTGCTGTGCCTGGATCAATTCCATTTTGCGGTTGCGCACCTCCTGCATCCGCTTGATCCAATCGTTATGCTTCTGTTCGTTAAACTGTTTCAATCCGGCAAAATAATCATCTGCCGCACAACGGAATTCTTTCCACAACGCATCTTCTTTTTCTTTGCCGCAGGATCCAATCTCTTTCCACACTCCGTTCAGTTTTTTCATCTGATCCGTGTTTTCACGATTGTATTCTTTCAAAGCGACAATCGCGGCTGCCTGAGCGATCAATTCCTTTTTCTTCTCAGCATTCTGCTGCTGGCGCTGATGAATCTCATCATAGGCAGCACTGCGGCGATCGTAGAATTTCTGCCGGGTTTCATTGAATTCATTCCACAGCTGATCATCGATCTCTTTTCCGGCAAAGCCTGCGTTTTTCCAATCTTCCATTAATTTCCTGAGCTGATCACTGGTTTTCTGCCATTCCTCGGAATCCGCCAAGGCCGCTGCCTGCTTGATCAGTTCTTTTTTTACCTGCTGCGCATTGACAGATTTGGCCTTCCGTTCTTCCCAATTCTGACGTTTCCGATCAAAGAAAGCATTGCGGGCTTCGTTAAAGGCTTCCCACAGCTGATCATCGGTTTCTTTCCCTGCCGATCCCACGGCTTTCCACTGCCGCATCAGCTCGTTCATTTCATCCGTAGCCTGATTCCAGTTCTCTGATTTCGCCAAAACCTGAGCCCGGTCAATCAGTTCCTGTTTTGCTTTCTGAATGTTCTGAAATCCTTCTTTACGCTTCGCATAGAAAGCGTCGATCATGCGGTCGAATTCGTCAGCCAGTTCGTCTTCATAAGCTGATTCCCAATAATAAATCCGCTTCCATCTTTTCTTTAAACTCATGACCGCTGAAGCGACTTCATTCCATTCCTTGGAAAGATCCAGCTGCTTCGCTTCTTCAATCAGCGCTTTTCGGTCCTTGATATCTTCATCAAAATCCCTTACTTCATTCATTTCATCCATTGCCATCGTTGTTCACCCTCCATTACAAGCACTATGACTTCAAAATTAGTTCATGGATTTATTATACCATTAAACAAGATAAAAATGATATCGGTTATCGCGGAAGTTCCCATAATTCTGAATAAAATTTATTCTTGATTTTATCTTTTGTCCCTTCGCTGATTGCTTTCCGTAAGGATAGAATTTCTTTCTTCCCCTTAAAGCAGAATCTTCCTGACAGCAATTATGCCTCTTCTTCTGAGCTTTGTTTGCCTCTTTCATCATAATTTTTGGGCTGGTTTGGAATGACTGGACGCCAGAATATTACAAAAACAGTATGCAGAATCCCAAAAGAAACGGAATGCCTCCGGCCATTGCACTGTTGGGTATGAATGGAATCCAGGGCACTGTCAGCGCTATTGCAGATCCTTACTTTAATGATCTAGTTCAGATATTAGCGCAGTTCGCTGCTGGGTCGGAACAATTAATTCATTATGAGTTCCAGCGAACACGGAATACTCTATCTAGGCTTAATATTCCAGGTGCCGAAAATATTCTTTCCTCCCCAGCAAATCCAGCTTAGTCAATTCACTTCGTTTATTCTCTTAATAACGGATGACAGCAGATATTAAGCTGGCTTTCGATCTTCTCATGTTCTATATTCATGGGTCATCTGAATTAATTCAATCAACATTTATAACAAAAAAATCCTCGATGCTGGAATTTCTGAAAGGCAAATCACCTTCAGAGATCCCTGCAGTTACTGAGGATTTTTCTTGGTCATTTATTCAAACTCGGCGTGTCCTTTGTTGTTCTTAACTATATTTGTTTAAGTTTTGTGCAGATACACGCCGCTTTTTACTTCAATTACATCAATTATTCTGGCTTGCTGATTTTCTGTTGCCAAAATGTTGCCACAAATAATAGCTATTTATGCATTTATTTGATGTAGCCAATCAATTATGTTCATACCGACACGTGCAATATCTAGCTCATCTAACACCCCGCTATGCATTATTACATTACGAGACTTTTCTACAGCATCAAACGTAGTTTTTATCCACTCTTGTGCATTAGAGAATCCAAAATAAGGTTCAAAATGTTGCCAATTTCCTTGGGAACAAATAATTTTAGGCAAATCTCCAAATTCCAAATACGACATCATCATATCACCACGATTCACATGCCATTTTACTTTTGTCTCAGATTCTCTACGAGATTGTGCTTTCTCTCGTATTCCATTTTGCACACCTTTGCTCCACCATTCATCTCCATATGCCCCCAATAATGTCGTATATACAAATTCTCTAGAGGCATTTTCAAAAGCAGTTATTGTCGCAAATACAGTAATCATGGTCTTTGACTGTTCAACATATTTTGCATCTATCTCATCAAAATGAAGTTTCTTCGCTAATTCTTCGGAGAAAAATGCTTCTTCAGCAATATATCTTTTATGCCCCGCTTTATCTAATGCTTCTTCCGCTAGTAGCCCCCTAAATGCAAATGAATACAAATCCGTTTTCATCAGTATCACCTTACTTAAGTGGAATATGCTTTGCTAAACTCGCAAATAATGCATCATAAACAGCTTGATCCCGAGTTGCTGGTAAGTGAATATGTATATCATAATTTAAATCAAACCCCCTTACCTGCTGATTATACTGTTTAGGTTCTTCAGTATCATCAACAAATGATTCCTGACTTATATTATTACTATTTTCATTTGATTTTTTCTCCAATACTTGAGCTTCAGACCAGTCAGCATATCCACAAAGATTAATAAATGTACTAGCCATATAACTAATTGTTGCGTTTTCTTTTGAGCCATTGGTCAATGTTTTAAATTTCCCCTCTACCTCGCTTTTTGTCATTTTATTAGCAGAAGTATTCAATGCAAACAAATCCGCATATGCCTCTTTAATCCCTTCTGCTACCATTTGTTTTGAAAAACTTTGGTCAAGAAACTTAAAATATCTTTCTGTAGGCGTTCCAGCATCATCCAAAAAACCGATAGCCTTAAGAACATTCACAAATTGCCTGTCATTAGAACTCGTAAAACCTAAATCAGCCATAAATTTAGTCGTAAACTTATCCGGTGCCTTCGCAGTCAACATTGTGTCAAAATACTGTGGTATTTTCGAGAAACTCCCTGTCATATAACTTGTTGGTAATGACATTTTTCTCCTCCTCTATCCATTATCTATGTAATCATCAATTTTATTGGCAACATAAAATTGCAAATCTTATACAACTAAAACAATTCTAGTAAATCAGGCAATCTTATAGACCACCTGCCATATAAAATAAATAATACACTCCCGTACTATTCAAACTCAATTGTTCCCGGCGGCTTGGAAGTGATGTCCAGCAGCACTCGGTTCACGTGCGGAACCTCATTGACAATCCGGCTTGAGATCACGCTCAGAACCTCAAATGGAATATGCGCCCAGTCCGCTGTCATCCCGTCAATGGAAGTCACGGCTCGGATCGCTACAGCATAATCATAGGTTCTTTGATCCCCCATGACACCAACTGACTTCATATTGGTCAGTGCTGTAAAATACTGCCAGATGTCCCGCTCCAGACCTGCTTTTGCGATTTCTTCGCGCAGAATCGCGTCGGATTCGCGCACCATCATCAGTTTTTCCTCTGTGATTTCACCCAAAACACGAATCCCCAATCCTGGTCCTGGGAACGGCTGACGCCAGACCATTTCATCCGGCAAGCCCAGCTCTTTGCCCAGCTGCCGCACTTCATCCTTGAACAGCGTATTCAGCGGTTCGATCAGCTGAAACTGCATATCTTCCGGCAGACCGCCGACATTATGATGCGACTTGATCGTCTGCGCTGTTTGTGTTCCACTTTCAATGACATCGGTATATAACGTTCCCTGAGCCAACCAGTGAATATTCTCCCCTTCTGCCAGCTTCTTGACCTCTTCATCAAAGGTATAAACGAACTCATTCCCGATGATTTTCCGCTTCTGTTCAGGATCGCTGACCCCTTTGAGCTTATCCAGAAATTTCTTCGAGGCGTCGATCTTCGTCAGATTCAGCTGCATATTTCGACCGAAAGTTTCCATGACGCTTTCGGCTTCCCCCTTACGCAGCAAGCCATGATCAATAAACATGCAGTACAGCTGCGGTCCAATCGCCTTGTGAAGCAAAGCGGCGACAACTGAGGAATCAACGCCGCCGGACAACGCTAACAGCACCTTGTCCGATCCCACCTGAGTCCTAATTTTTTCAATCTGCATTTCAATGTAATTATGCATCGACCAATTGTTCTGCGCCTGGCAAATTTCAAACACAAAATTCTTCAGCATGGCATTGCCAAATTCACTGTGCCGGACTTCCGGATGGAATTGAACCGTATAGATTTTTTTCTCAGGATTGCTGGTGGAAGCAAACTCACAGGTAGAACTGGACGCATCCTTAACGAATCCCGGTGCCAGCTTGGACACTTGGTCGCCATGACTCATCCAGACAATCTGCTTCTTCGGCAATCCCTTAAACAACAGCGAATCCGTTTCAATCGCAATCTCTGTCCGACCGTATTCCTTACTGTCGCAGCAGCGGACATCCCCACCGTTCATGTAATGCGTCATCTGCATGCCGTAACAGATTCCAAGAATGGGCAGCCCGCTCTCAAAAATTGCCGGATCGCACTTAAAGGCCTGATCATCATAAACACTGTTAGGTCCTCCGCTGAAAATAATGCCTTTGACATCTTCCAGCGCCTGAATTTCCGCCAGGGTCATGGTATTGGGATGCAGCTCACTGTAAACGCCGAACTCCCGAATTCGCCGGGCGATCAGCTGATTGTACTGACTGCCGAAATCCAGAACGATAATTTTATCAGCCATCGTTTTGCCTCCTTAGTTATAGAATTGAAAAGTGAATTAAAATAGCAGCTATTCTAATTCACTTTTTCCACGTTTATTTTACCATCGAAAGCTGCGGATTACCACAGAAAATGATGGATGGATCAGAGGATGAAATAAAGCATAAAGACGAGGTCGAGAATCCAAATAATCGGCTGTACTTCCTTCGCCTTGCCGCTGCCCAGCATCACCGCTCCATAAGTAATAAAACCTAATGCAATGCCGTCCGAAATGGAATAGCACAGAATCATCATGATGATCGCCATAAAGCCGGTCGAAGCATAAATGAAGTTATCCCAATCGATGCCGCCCAGCTGCTGCGCCATCAAAATACCGACAACGATCAAAGCCGGTGCCGTTACTGCGCTGGTCACAACAGACAGCAGCGGAAAGAAGACAATCGACAGCAAAAACAGGATTCCGGTAGTCACCGCCGTTAAGCCAGTCCGTCCGCCAACCTCAACACCAGAGGTCGATTCAACAAAAGAGGTCACGGTCGAAGTACCTAAAACCGCGCCCACACAGGTTCCGACAGAGTCCGATAACAGGGCTCTTTCAATATTCTCCAATTCCCCTTTTTCATTAACCAAGCCTGCCCGGTTAGCGACAGCGACCAAAGTTCCTGCGGTATCAAAGAAATCGACAAACAGAAACGAAAAGATCACAACGATGAAATCTTTATGCGCAAACAGTTCGCCAAAGCCGCTCATAAAGGCACCCAATGTCGGCATTTCAAAATTAAACTGCATGATCGAGCTTGGCAGCTGCGGCATATTCGCGATTCCACACAATCCGGCGAGGACGCCGACAACCGCAGTTCCAATCAGTCCCCAGAAAACCGCTGCCGTGACTTTCTTGGCAATCAAAATTAAGGTAAGCGCCAAACCAAAGATGGCAAGCAGCACCACTGGATCGGTCAGATTCCCTAAAGCCACAAACGTCGACTCATTCGCAACAATGATCCCGGCGTTTTTCATACCGATAAAAGCAATGAAGAACCCAATGCCTGCCCCAATCGCCAGTTTCAGCTGCTGAGGGATCGCATTGATGATCATTTTGCGCAGTCCGGTAACGGAAATAATAATAAAGACAATACCGGAAACAAAGACGGCAGCCAAAGCTGCTTCCCAGCTGTAGCCAAACTGCATGCATACCGTATAAGTGAAGAAGGCATTGACTCCCATGCCCGGCGCTAACGATACCGGATAATTCGCCAGCACCCCCATTAAAATCGAAGCCACGCCGGACGCGATAGCCGTCGCTAGGAAAACAGATTGGACGGGCATTCCCGTCGCTGACAGCATGCCTGGGTTAACCGCCAGGATATACGCCATCGCCAGGAAGGTTGTGAGGCCAGCCAAGATTTCTGTTTTGACCGTTGTTTTGTGAGAAGACAGCTTAAATAACTTTTCTAACATAATTCCCCTTACTTTCTAAAAAAGCTTCGCCGCAAAGTAAAAAACTTCCTGAGACGGAAGCAAGAAGAAAAGCTTCCATCGTAGAATGGCGGTTACGGCCGCCATGTAGAAACTCCTGCGCCTGATCCCCAGGAATATACGGTGAACTTTTACGTTTGTCATTATAACAGAGGTTGCTGCAGGTGGCCAGTATTTTTCCACGTTTTCGCTGCTTTCCAACTCAAACAAAGAAGGAAAAGCTTATTCTTATCAAAAACCGGAAAAGAATTGCAGATTTAAATGCGGCCGCATCACTTCTGATTGCACTTTCCAAGCAGGCAAGCTACAATGAAAACAAATCAAAAAGCAGAGGGTGAGTGCGCCGTCTGCCGGGAAGGAGATTGTTATGAAAAAACACATTACCGTCGAAGTTTGCTGCGGCAGCGTCGATGACTGTCTGCTTGCACAGAAGCTGGGAGCGGACCGGATTGAATTAAATCATGCTCTGGAATTAGGCGGAATGACGCCATCCATGGGAACATTCCTGGAAGTCAAACGCCAAGTCAGTCTGCCCATCTGCGTGATGATCCGTCCGCGAGGGGCAGGTTTTGATTATACCGAAGCACAGTTTCAGGCCATGCTGAAAGACGCCGAACTTTTTATAGAACATGGAGCGGACGGCTTAGTGTTTGGCTTTTTGAATGCTGATGGAAGCATTCATGAAGAACGAACCCGGCAAATGGTTCAAGCAGCCCATGGCAAGGAAGCTATTTTTCACAAAGCCTATGACAGTACAAAGGATTTGGAAGCGTCATTAAAAACCTTGATTCGCTGTGGAATTACACGGGTGCTGACCAGCGGCGGCGCGGTTTATCCGAATATTCTGGAAGGCTGTAAAGAACTGGGACGGCTCCAGGATCTTTATGGTGATCAGATTCAGATTCTGCCCGGCGGCGGCGTTCGTGAATACAATGCCCGGCAGGTGCTGAAGCTCGCGCATACAGGTCAGATCCATTTAACGGCCAAAAATACGCTGATCGATGAATCCACTGGCCATTATCCGACGAAGCATCGCTCAGGATTGGAGTATCTGGCTGTCAGCGAAGGCAATCTTCAGAAAATTATGGAACAAATCCGTGGCTTCGATGATGAGAGTGCTGATACCCTAGCCACAATCTATCCAGGATAAGTCAGTTTCGCTTTCAACCAGAAATGAAAGACTGCTTTCAAGATCCAAAGTTTCTGAAGTGCAGGTGCTTAAAAGAAACATCTTTCATTCATTATGTAATTTTTACAATTTACCGTTGAAAATGACTTGACAATCACTACTAATGCGTATAAACTACTTCCATAAACAGAACTTGATGTCCTGATCAATGTCTGTTTATATCTAAGTAAAATGAAACTTTAACCTTATGAACAGTTTCCTCTTTTTCCTCTCTTTCATTTTACTTAACCCGCGGGTACTGTGCTTCCTTTCACAGTTCCTGATTCCTGGAAAAGTCGGTGGCTCCGGCTTTTTTTCTTTTTGCGCTCATCCTGT
>NZ_HE998567.1:1542514-1570328 GCF_000327285.1 Holdemania massiliensis AP2
AAAAAAAAGATAAACTTCCGCAGAAGTTTATCTTGTTCAATGTTTGATTTCTATTTTATTTTAAAGTCAGAAAAGCCACTTTCTTTTGAAATCTGTGCTTCCCGCTTTTCTTTTCAAAGGAACAGCACCTTTTTACAAAAAATCAGGATCTAGAATTTTTACTTTAATAAGCCTCATTGTTGCGGGCCATTTCAATAATTCTGAGCATGGTTTCTTTATCCATCGCACCCGGCATATAACCATAGACATTGCCTTCCGTGTTGATCAGATAAGTTGTCGGCAGCCCGGTAATTCCATAATTGTAATTAACCTGGCCGTCTTCATCAAATACGGTCGGAAACGTATAGCCGTTCTTATCCAAAAAGTCGATGACGCCTTGCTTATCCGTTTCCCGGCCCCCAGGCTGATTGACGACCAGAATGACCAGATCCTCAGGCAGCTCTTCATACAGTTCCTGCACCGAAGGCAGTTCAGCCTTGCAATAGGTACACCAGGTTGCAAAAAACTGCAGCATCACGATCTTTCCTTTATATTGGGACAACGTATGCGTATTGCCATACTGATCTGTCAGCGTGAAATCATAGGCCGGGATCACTTCGCGGCCGTTTTCATCCGTCGATGGGGTTGCGGTCGGCTGTCCTCCTGTAGAAACTGTTCCGTTATTGGATTGACGCTGCAGCTGATCGGAAATCGTGGCCGCTGCCGGCACACTCATCCACAACCCCATAACGATCAATAAGATTCCGCCCAGCTTCATCGCTTTCGGCAGCCAGCTCTTTTTTCGATTCAGCCAGTTCAGCGCTTCTTCTGTAAACAACCCCAGAATCAAAAAGGGAACGACAAAACCCAATCCGTAGCAGAAGATCAAAAGCGTACTGCTGGAGGAAGCCGCCGCAACAACCAGTATGGACGAAAGCATAGGTCCGATGCAGGGGGTCCAGGCAAAACTGAACAAGAAGCCCATCGCGTAAGCCTGAATCAAACTCCCGGCTTCCTTGCCCGCCTGCTTTTGCGTCAGCCGAAACTCCCGCATTAGAAACGGAATTTGAATCCAGCCTAACTGAACTAAGCCGAAGAAAACAATTAAAATACCGCCCAGCAAGGAAATCAGCAGCCGATTCTCATTCAGCCATCCGCTGATCCCTTTCGCCGACATCGCCGCAATAAAGAACACCGTACAGATGCCCAGTACAAAGGCCAGTGTAAAACCGAAAATATGCAGTCGTTTCCGCCAGCCTGTCAAATCTTTTTTCAGCGCATCCTGACTTAAATACGCCATATATACTGGTAAAATCGGCAGAACGCAGGGGGAGAAAAACGACAGAAACCCCTCCGTCAGCACAAGCCATGCTTGATTATTCATACATCAAATCCTTTCCTCTGCTGGTTAAAAAACAAAGGAAAATGCCGTTTGCAGCATTTCCCCCTTATTCATTTCTTACTTGATTAAGAAAAAGTAAGCTAAGACCAAAACACCCAAAACAATCCGATAAACGCCAAACGCCTTAAAGTCATGCTTGCGGATATAGCCCATTAAGAAGCGGATCGCAAACACGGAAACGATGAAGGCAACGATCATACCGACAAGCAGCACGGAAGCTGTCGCCAGGGAGAAGGCGATCTTCATTTTAATCAGTTTCAGCAAACTTGCGCCAAACATAACCGGAACGGCCAGAAAGAATGAGAATTCAGCAGCAATCCCACGGGAACAGCCCAGCAGCACGGCCCCCAGAATTGTCGCTCCGGAACGGGATGTTCCCGGAATTAAGGCCAGCACCTGAAAGACTCCGATCGCCAGCGCTGTTTTGTAGCTCATCTTATCAAAAGAAGTGACGCTCGGACGGCGATGCCGATTCTCTATCACCAAGAAGGCTACGCCATACACAATCAGCATGGCCGCCACGGTAATTGGATTGTAGAAATAAGCGTCGATCAAATCATCAAACAAGACGCCGATAATCCCCGCCGGCACGACGGCGACAATCACTTTCAGCCATAAATCAATTGTGCTGCGTTTTTCATAAGCGTTTTTACGCGGAGAGAACGGATTCAGCTTGTGGAAATACAGCAGCAGCACTGCCAGTATCGAACCAAACTGAATCACAACCATAAACATGTCGACAAACTCTTTATTGGCGGCAACATCCGCCAGCACCGTCAGCGGCATCAGTTCGTTGACCAGAATCATATGCCCAGTACTGCTGATCGGCAGCCATTCGGTAATCCCCTGGACGATTCCCAGCACGATCGCTTTTATCATTTCTATCATCAGATTCACGGACTTCACTCCTTCACTGTTAACATCTTAGCAGACAGACTTCGTTATTATACCATCGAAATGCGCCGGGCTCTACCTTTTCCGACGCTTTTCCTGTTTTTTTGAACTGACGCAGGCCTTATTGACTGCAATCCAGCTCCATGATGTAATCGTCCATATAATAACCGCCGCCAATCGAATTTTTTTCTTCACGCAGCGTAACAAATCCCCACTTCCGATAGATGGCAATGGAATCCGCATTGAAACGATTCACAGTCAGCTGGATTTTCCCAGTTCCTTCTTTCGCTTCATTTTTTAAGCATGAAAGCACCCGCGATGCTAATCCCAATCCCCGCAATTCTGCCTTAAGATAAAGCTTGCTTAGAAAGAGATGCTCCGGACGCCAAGCTGTCGCTACGTAGCCGCACAGTTTTCCTTGCCAGAAAACACCGCGGTAACGATAGCCTTGGCTTGCGATCTGATCCTGCATCGCAGGCAGGGATTGGAAATGCTCAACCATGTAATTGACCTGATCCAAACCCAAAATTGATTCATAATGTTCATGCCAGATGGTTTCGGCTAAGGCCGCAATTTGCTCCAACAGCGCTGCATCAGCATCTTGTAATTCAAAGGCTTCCATAAATTTCTCCTTCAGTTCATTCTTTTTAAACTCTATCTTTTTTCCGAATACGGTCATCCTCCGCGTTTTGTCCGCGGTAACGATTGCGGCCGCGTTTGTTTTGATGGTGCTCAACCAGGCTAGAATACTGACTTTACTGGCCGGCCTTGGCCATCTCAGCTTCTCGTTGTTTTTCCAGTGTCATCCGCTCCAGAGCCAAAAGTGATTGTTTGATTTCTAATCCTCCGCCATATCCCGTCAGCGAACCATCCGTCCCAATCACGCGATGACAGGGAATAAAGATTGGAATCGGATTGCGATGATTAGCCATTCCGATCGCCCGCACTGCTTTCGGCTTGCCGATCCTTTCCGCCTGCTGCCGATAGGTCCGGGTTTGTCCATACGGAATTTCCATCAGCGCCTGCCAGGCTGCTTTCTGAAAATCCGTGCCTTCCGGATGCAGAATCAATTCAAAAGTCTGCCGCTTTCCAGTCAAATACTCCTGCAGCTGTGTAAACGCTGACCACAAACAGGCCGTTTCTATGACTTCGCATTCTTCCTCTTGCGGAAATTCATGTTCAAAATTCACTTTAACAATCCGTTCGTTCCATTCTTCAATCCGAATCATGCCGAGCGAAGTTCGGCGATAAAAACATGCGTGCATAGATTCCTCCCTGATTGTGTCCTACATCCGCCCAGGATCACAGCTCCTGCTTCTCGAACAACGGCAGATTCTATTTTTTATTTTACTCTAGCCGCGCCAAAAAGAAAAGGTTTGTGCGCTGGCTTCTTTTATTTGCCCCTTGGCATAAAGAAAAACGCCAGAAAGTATTCCTGACGCCAATGCTATCAGCTAAAGTAAACCAGATCGTCCTGCAATTCCTCAGCCGGCTCAATGGCCTGCGCATGCGGAACTACCAGATTGCGCTGATATTCCTCATCATATTCAACAACGATACGGGCAGTGAGAGTAATCCACTCATTCATCACTAATTTGACAGGTTTAACACTTTTGCACAGATAACCGATCAGCGACGTATCTTCCGCGCAGCAGACCATGGCATAACGGCCCATGACAAACGAGCGATTATCCTTCTCGATATGCACGACTTTACCCTTAAACCGCACGACTTTGCCGTCATATTTATAAGGGTGATCCAGCGCATCCATATACCACAAACCATAATCATCATCCTGAATATCAATTACCGACGCATTGATATCAAAGGGCAGATCATCTTCCGGCAGATCATTAATTCCGCCGTCAACAGATTCATAGATGATCTGCGCCCCTTTGTTGATCGCTTTGATGTTGCTGCGCAGAAATGACTTCTTCGTGTTGGAGTCACAGCGGTTAATTAAAATCATTTCCGAGTGCACCAGCTGATCATACATCAAGGAACGCATATTGTTGACATACATCATAAACGTCTGGGCATCCACTGTGGAAATAATCTGCACCAGCATCCAATTCAGCGGAAATTCCATATCCAGAAATTCCGTCACGCTCCACATACCGTTGAATTCAATAAACACCTGCTTGGGGCGGTATTCCTGCTGAAGCTTCTCCAGATAATCCGCAGTCAGCTCTGCCTTATCCTCAATGTTCACCAGAACCGAATGAGTCTGCTTTAAAAACGTTTTTTCAAACTCAACTTCGCCTTGCTCGCAAGCCAGAATCAAGGTCTTTGATCCATCGTTGAATTCCGGATCAGACAGGGTTTCTTTCATCATGGAGGACTTGCCGCTCTCCAGAAAACCAGTAAATAAATATACAGGAACGTCCATAAACCTACCCCTTTACGTGAAACAGCTCTGCCAGCTGAGCTTCATCCAGCTTTGAACCAATAACGCACAGCATGCCGGCAACAGCCGCTGCACCCCGACGAATTTCGCATTCTTCCGGCACCATATCAAAATGCAGCCAAGTACCATCGGTACACGGAACGATGCCTTTGGCCCGCAGAACTGTACCGGTAACCGCTCCCGCAGCAATCTGATCTAAGGCCTGCTGCAGCTCAGCTTCCTGATAAACATGGGCGGTCTGCACACCCCAGCTGGTAAACACTTCATCGGCATCATGGCCATGATGGTGGTGATGATGGTGATGATGTCCGCATCCACATTCTTCATCATGATCGTGATGGTGTCCGCATTCACACTCTTCATCATGATCGTGATGGTGTCCGCATTCACACTCTTCATCGTGATCGTGATGATGTCCGCATTCACATTTTTCATCGTGATCGTGATGGTGTCCGAATTCGCATTCTTCTTCGTGATCGTGATGGTGCGGCAGACATTCATCTTCTTTCATCAGCTGTTCCATCAGTTCCTTCTGTTCCATAGCCTCCAGAATCTGCGCTCCGCTGATCGCTTCCCAAGGGGTCGTAATGACAACCGCTTTCGGATTCTTTTCCCGAATTAAGGCAAGGCATTCCGCCAGCTTTTCTTCACTCAGCTTCTGTGTCCGGCTCAAAACAATGGTGTTTGCATGTTCAATTTGATCGTTAAAGAACTCACCGAAATTCTTCATATACATTTTGCATTTCGTCGCATCCGCTACGGTTGTGAAGCTGTGCAGCTCCATTTCCGTTTCTGCCTGAACGCCCTGAACCGCACCGATGACATCCGACAGTTTTCCCACTCCGGAGGGTTCAATTACAATGCGATCCGGTTTGAACTGTTCTTCGCATTTTTTCAAAGCTTCGGCAAAATCACCGACCAGACTGCAGCAGATGCAGCCTGAATTCATCTCTTTGATTTCAATTCCAGCTTCCTTTAAGAAACCACTGTCAATGCCGATTTCACCAAACTCATTTTCGATCAGGACGATCTTCTCTTTTGGAAAACCTTCCTGCAATAATTTTTTAATTAATGTCGTTTTTCCTGCGCCGAGAAATCCTGAAATAATATCAATTTGTGTCATGATTCATCCTTCTTTCTTTTTTATTCCGCAGATCTTTTCTACTGTACCGCTGACTTTTCCGCTCCCTATTCAGGATCCGAATAAGCCTGTGTTCCTTATTTTAGCACTTTCCACTTAGAAATGACAGGTTTCTGCCTGTTCTGTTTTCATTGTTGACCGATTTTCCATGTTCCATGCCTCTTTGTTCTACTTCTTAATTAGAGAAGGGTTGTTGAATGTGAAAATCCAATGTGAACACTGCGGCGAAAACCTGACAAAAACGGTACGCACGGTCTTTGCCTGTTATGACGCCGGTCCGCTTGAGTGTCCTCATTGCCATGCCCTTCAATCGCGAAGTCTGACAGAAATTGATTTTCTGATGGATCAGCTGCTTACACTGTTGTTGATCCTTGGATTGATCCTGCTGCTGCCCGCGCTTATGCAAGTCCGCTCTGAGCTGTTGCCGTTGGCTAATCTTATCTCATTGGGCGGAGGTATTTTGCTTCTGGATCAATTTCGTTTATTTCTTTATCACTTCTCTCCGAGCATTTCCAGGCCGCTGTCTCCGCAGGCTCAGCTCAGCGTAAAAAACCGTTTCAATGCTTTGCGGCTGAACTATATTGGTATTCTAGTCCTCATTTTTATGGATTTTAACAAACCTTCCGTTCTTTATCCTACTTTTGATCAGTCTGGTTCTTGTCAGTATGCGGCTGATGGTTCTTTTGTTTCACTGAATTTTATTCAGGATACGCCTTTAATTTCAGCTTTTATTTTTCTAATTTCTCCGGTATATGTTCGTGTCAAATGCTCATTTTACGCTATTTTCACAACCTGGAATATGATACAATAAATCAAGGTGATATCAATGAAAGTTAACTGTGAAAACTGCAAAAAACCAATCACATCGCAGGTCAACGCTCTATTTGAACAATTTGAACCGGGATCGGTAGTCTGTCCGCACTGTCATCATCAGCAAAAGCGCTATGTCAGCGAAGCCGATTTGTTGATTTATTTCTGTTTCAGCGCTGTACTCTACTCCGCAGTTCTCGTTTTGATCTTCTTCCTGCTGAATTGGAAGATGCAGGCCTGGGTTCTGATCCTGGCTGTCATCTTGTTTGTGATCACTTATATTGCGATGAAGTACGGCAGCGCTCAGCTGTATGAAAAAGCTTATTTTAAAGCGGATATCAAAAACAAGGTCATTCAGGAAGAGGCCAACACCGTGCGCAAACGTTTAAAAACCCAATTTATCCTGTTCATGCTCGTGGCCTTTATGTTTGGGACTCAACCTGAATTTGTCCCGTTCTTCTTCATCCTGATCTTTGCCTTTCTTTTGCTTACCATTATTAAAGTGCGGTTGGCGATACGGAACGAAAGAGCCCAGAAGTAAATTCCGGACTCTTTTTCTTTTTTGGATAAATTTCTTTAGGCTGTTGTTTATTTCTTTGCCGTATACTTGCGGATATCCAACGCAACCGCGACGATAATCACGATACCCTGTACGATGAACTGATAGGAAGTATCGATCCGCAGGTACTGCATCGAGGTTTTCAACAATTCAAAAACAAGCACACCCAACAGGATGCCGGACACCTTACCGACGCCGCCGTTGGTTGAAACACCGCCAATCGTACACGCTGCGATCGCTTCCAGTTCATAGCCCAAGCCCAGATTAACCGAGGCGCCGCCGGATTTTGCCGCCAACAGGAAGCCTGCCAAGCCATACATCAAACCGGCCAGTGTATAGATTTTCAATTTTGAACGGTTGACATTGACGCCGGAAACTTCCGCCGCGTTTTCATTGCCGCCAATCGCATACATATATTTGCCATAGCGGGTTTTATTATACAGGAACCAGAAGATCAGCCCCGCGGCAATCGCGATCAGGAATAACCACTTAAAGCTGAATTTTCCAATGATAAACATCGGATCGGTTGCTACCCCGGTAAAGTCAGAACGCAGGCCGCCGACCGGGTCCGCACCGGAATAAACAAGGTTAATGCCATACACGATGGTCTGCATACCCAAGGTTGCCAGAAATGGCGGAACTTTCAGATAAGCGACAACACAGCCGTTAAGCAGACCGAAGAACGCCGTGATCAGCATGACGATCAAAAGCACGACAACTAACGGCATCTGCGGCAGATTTTCAAAGAATTTTGCGGTATAATCCGGCCGCTGCAGCAGCGTACAGGCAATAACTCCGCCAAATCCAACCATCCGGCCGGCCGACAGGTCAGTTCCCTTTGTAATCAAACAGCCGCTGACGCCCAAAGCGATGATAAAACGCGGAGTAACATTGGTAATGATATTGCTGTAATTCGGTCCGCTGAAAAATCCTTTACGGGTAAAACCGACAAAGAGCACCAGCAGGACTAAAAGTATTACGATGGCATTATTGCTTAGAAAATCGGTTACCTTTTTCTTATTGAATTCCATGAATAGTCCCTCCCCTTACATATATTTCGTCGCCAGACTCATGATTTCCTCCTGAGTCGTGGTCTTACTGTCAACAAAACCGGTAACGCGGCCTTCGCACATCACCATGATCCGATCACTCATCCCGATCAATTCCGGCATTTCGCTGGAAATCATGATAATCGCTTTGCCCTGCTTGGCCAGATCGGCGATAATCGTATAAATTTCATACTTTGCGCCAACGTCGATACCGCGGGTTGGCTCATCCAGAATCAGAATCTCCGGATCGTTGGCAAGCCAGCGGGCGATGATGACTTTCTGTTGGTTGCCGCCCGACAGCGACTGAATCTGTGTTTTTGTACTCGGTGTTTTTATGCTCATCTTATCGATGTTGTCCTTCACCAAACTATCCAGCTTCTTGTTATTCAGCACTACACCATAATCAATGTATTTGTCCAGCGAAGCCACGCCAACATTGTCAGAAATGGACAGAACCCCGAAAATTCCGGTAGCCCGGCGATCTTCCGTCAATAAGGCAATGCCCTTTTTAATCGCATCCCGCGGATGATGAATCTTGATCGTTTCATTTTTATAGGTAACGGTTCCGGATTCTATATGCCGAACCCCAAACAGCCCTTCCATCAATTCTGTTCGCTGAGCGCCGACCAAACCGCCAATGCCCAGAATCTCGCCTTTTTTTAATTCAAAAGAGACATCACGGAAGCTGCGCGGATCAATCGATGTGAAGTTTTCAACTTTTAGAACAACCTCACCTGGAACATTGGACCGCGGCGGGAAACGATTAGTCAGCTCACGGCCAACCATGCGCTGAATGATCAAATCTGTCGTTAACTCGCCTGCCGGCCAGGTGCCGACGTAAGTACCGTCACGCATGATCGTCACTTCATCGGAGATTTTTAGAATTTCTTCCATCTTATGAGAAATATAAATAATCGATACGCCCTTAGAACGGAGCTTATTGATAATATCGAACAGTCCCTCAACTTCGTTTTCCGTCAGCGATGACGTCGGCTCGTCCATGATCACGATCTTGGCATTGACAGAAACAGCCTTGGCGATTTCAACCGACTGCATTTGCGAAACGGACAGCGTTCCCAATTTGACTTTGGGATTGAAATCCAGATTGACTTCTTTTAAGAGGTCTTCCGTTTCCTTATACATCCGCGCATGATCCACCACCTGTACCGGCCCGATTCGTTTCATTGGATAGCGGCCGCAGAAAATATTTTCAGCGATACTGCGGTCCGGAATGGGCTGCAGTTCCTGATGAACCATCGCAATGCCCCGATGCAGCGCGTCGTTGGTATCTTTGATATCCACTTCTTCATCGTTGAAAATAACCTGTCCTTCATCCTTTTTATAGATGCCGAACAAACATTTCATCAGTGTGGACTTGCCGGCTCCGTTTTCACCCATTAACGCGTGAACGGTTCCCGGACGGACATTCAGACAGACGCGGTCGAGCGCTTTAACGCCAGGGAAGCTTTTACTTATATTTTTCATCTGTAAAATATAGTCACTCATGAATAAATCCCCTTCCTCTTTGAAATCCAGAAAAATTAAGTGTGCGCGAAGGCACACTTAATTTTCGAATTCTTTTACTTATTTGTACTTATCAACGTTTTCCGGAGTAACCTTAATGTAGTCAATCCAGTAGTAAGGATCCAGCTTATCACCCTTTACTGCCATAACGGCGCAGTCAACTGCCTGATGCGACTGATTGATATGGTCGTTCAGAACTGTACCTGTCATACCGCCGGTCGAAACCAGGTCAACGGCTTCTGCCAAAGCATCAACGCCGACCAGATAAATATCTTCACCGACTTTGCGGCCTGCCGCTGTGATTGCCTGAGCTGCGCCCAAAGCCATCGCGTCATTGTTGCAGAAGACAGCTTCAATCTTATCACCATACTGAGTTAAAGCATTCGCTACGATTTCCTGACCTTTGGCCTGATCCCAATCGCCGCGCTGTTCATCTAATTTTTCAACTTTCAAACCAGAAACGGCTTCGTATTGAGAAATCGAGAATTCTGTACGATACTTCGCATCAACATTTTCCGGATCGCCGACAACCATGACATACTGTAAGATGCCGTCGCCGTTGAGATCGCCATTGTTCGGCAGATCCGCGATCAGTTCGCCCTGATACTTGCCTGACTGACGAGCATCAGCGCCGACATAAGTAATCATGCCTGGGAATTTCTTCATATCTTCTTCACTTGGTTCACGGTTGATGAAAATGCATGGCTTGTTTGCTGCTTCGCACTTATCAATGACGGTTGCGGCTGAAGTAGCCTGGACTAAGTTAATGATCAGAGCGTCATAGTCCTGAGCGATGAAGTTATCAATCTGGTTGGTCTGTTCAGCCATATCGCCTTTGCCGTCCTGAATTGTGACCTGATATTCTACTTCGTCCGTATTCAGCGTTTTGAAATAGCTTTCGATTTCCTTCCGGTACAGCGTCATGAAGTTATCATCAAATTTGTAGATGGAGACACCGATGTTGTAAACTTTTTTATCGGTATTGGCTCCGCCGTTATCCGTTGGGGTATCATTATTACCGCCGCCGTTGTTGGAGCATGCAGCAAGGGATAATACCATCAATGCTGATGCAAGAAAAGCAAATAGTTTTTTCATCTTTTTCCCTCCGTATAGCTTCTGTATACGCTTACATTCTATGACGTTTCAAGTCGCCGTGTCAATGAATCCAGATAAACTTTCAGCATGTTTTATCTAGTTTTAGTAAAATCTATTTTTATTTAATTCGACAATTAATGTTAAAGAATGCCTTTATCATTGGCTTTTTCCAATTTTATCCAGATGGTAAGAGAAAATGTAAGCGGTAACAATTTTAGTAAAACATCAAGTTCATTGTGATTTATTTAGTAAATTATTTTGACTTGTTCACTGAAATTCGTTAGAGTAAGAATGAGAGAAGAGTTGATAACGATGTCTACGATTAAAGAAATTGCCCAGCGGGCAGGCGTATCCGCAGCCGCCGTATCGCGGATACTCAACTATGATCCAACCTTAAAGGTTGCGGAACAAACGCGCCAGCGAGTCTTCGATGAAGCGAAGAAACTGGGCTATGTCAAACGCAAAATCAAAACGAAAAATAAATATAATCCGATCCGGATCGGCATCGTGCAGTGGTATTCAATCGAAAAAGAACTGAATGATCCGTTTTACCTGTCGATCCGAATCGGAGCAGAAAGTTATCTAAATCAAAACAACATTGAAATGATCCGTTCCTTTCGCGGCGATACAGACTTTTTAAGCAAGCTTTCAATGCTGGACGGTCTGATCTGCATCGGCAAGTTCTCCAATCAGGAAATCAGTGAGTTCCGCAAACTGACTGACAAAGTTATTTTTGTTGATCTGTATATGCCGAAAATATTTGTAAACACCATTGTCATGGATTTCCGCACTGCTGTCTTGGAAGGGCTGGAATACCTCAGTGGTCTAGGCCACTCCCGAATTGGTTTTCTGGGCGGTATTGAACATACTTCCGACGGCGAGGTCTACTTTGAACAGCGGTTCCATTGTTATCAGGAATTCTGCCGGCATAAAAACTGGGATAACAGCCGCTATGTCCGGCGTGATCAATTCACGGTTGAATCCGGTTATGCGATGATGCTCGACTTGATCGCCGCGCATACGGTCCCAACAGCTTTGTTCTGTGCCAGTGATGCGATCGCGATGGGCGCGCTGCGGGCATTGCATGAGAACAATTACCTTGTACCCGAAGACATTTCGATCTTAGGCTTTAATAATAATCAGAATACGGCTTATACGAATCCGCCGCTGACGACAATTTACGCTCCGGCTCGGCAAATGGGCGAGCTGGCTGCCCAGTTTATCACGCAGTTTGCAACGAAAGATAAAATCTATCCGATGCAGATCACGCTGCCGTGTTCTCTGATTCTGCGCCAATCCTGTACTCGTCCGCGTTCAAAAACGAAATAAGCCCTCCTTTGCCTCCATTGTTGAGGTCACTCTTGCTTTATCATTCAGCTGGAAAGATTATCATGACAAGAATCAGTTATAGGCAGAAGCTATTCATTCTACCGCAAGCTTCTGTTCAGCCTTGCTTAGTCCTTATTTTTAACAGAGTTTTGATGAAGCCGTGTATGAAACTGATCGATACAAAAACGAATAAATTCCCGGGCAGAAATTTCCTGATTGTGACGCAGCGCCAAGATAACAAAGAAAACCTCTGAAAGGGTCAGATAAACATCCTTTCCATCAAAAATAAAAAGATTGGGAATCTGCAAAAAGTCTAGGCTCCCGCCCCAGAATATTTTATCAATTAAGCTGCAGAAGCATCCAGCCAAACCACAGATCATGATGATTCTGACAACAATGGTAGTTTTTTTCCGCTTGATTTTATAGAAGCGATAACCTCCCCAATAAAGAAAAAGAATGATCAGATTAATCACGATCAATAGCAATGGATTGGACAACAGCGAAAGAAATTGACCACCGTAGGAAAGCTGCGTGTTCTGGATAGGATGAAACCGCAGCCATCCGTCAATCAACGTGAATTCGCAATCCATAAACCGGTTGGCAATCACCAGCTTGATGCTTTGATCAATCAAGATCAACCCCCAGACAGGAAGAACCCATAAACGAAATCGTTTCATCCTTTGACCACCTCGTATTTTTGTATTGGTTCAATTCTATCATAAACAAACTGGATATGACATTATTCGGTTTTTTTATGCATCGGCAATCTATTTAAAGCCAAAAAAAAGCCGCGGACAAGATTCTTCCGCGGCTCAATTATTTCTTTGTTGTCCGGCTTAAGGACGCAGGCCTGATCCCCCCTGCAGTGTGATCGTTTCCCCACTGATATAGGATGCATCTTCACTGGCTAAGAAAAGGCAGGTTCTGCCGATATCCTTTTCCGCATCGCCGAAGCGCCCTAACGGAACACTCTTGATCGTCTTGGCATAGACATCCGGATATTCTTCTTTCCATTTTCTCAGCTGTTCAGTTTCAACTAACGGGCAGACAACGTTGACATTAATCCCATACTCGCCCCACTCCGTAGCCGCAACCCGGGACAACCCGCGGATTCCTTCCTTCGCCGCAGCGTAGGATGCCTGACCCAATCGACCGGCCAGACCCGCGCCGGAAGCAAAATTGATCACGCTGCCCTGAGTTTCTTTTAAATAAGGGAAAGCTGCACGCATCATGAAGAAGGTTGCATACAGGCCGGAATAGATGGCCAGATCAAAATCCGATTTTGTATGATCCGCTAACATGACACCCGATTTGGAAGCTTGAGCATTGTTGATCAGAACATCCAGATGTCCGGTCATTTCAATCGCCTTGGCAACAACCTTCGCCGCAGTTTCTTCCTGGCCGAGATCCCCGGCGACATAGCCCACACGAATGCCGTAAGCCGATTCCAATTTTTCTTTTGCTTGTGCTAAAGCCGATTCCTGACGTCCGGTAATGACAATGTCAGCACCTTCTTTGGCAAAGGCCGTTGCGACACCGAAACCGATCCCCTTGCCGCCGCCGGTAATAATGACTGTCTTTGATTTCATTTTCATAAATTTCTCCTTTTGATTTCTATCGATAAGCTCATCCACGATTACGATTCAATTTTTTCAAAGGCTGAGGCTGGAGCGCTGCAGACCGGGCAAATGAAATCCGGCGGCAGAATTTCGCCTTCATAAACATAACCACACAGCAGGCAACGCCAACCGCTGACTCTTTTCTTCTCCTCTTGATAACTCGGCGCATTTTTCGGCGTCCTGCCATTTTTAACCTGATGATAATATTCATAAGTCATCACCGGTCCGTTATCCAGCACTTCACTGCCGACAACCTCACCAATAAACAGAACATGCGTTCCCAAATCCAGGGTTTTTACAACTTTGCAAGAGAAGCGGGAAGCGGCGTGGGCTTTAACGTAAGGCAATCCCTGTTCATCCGTTCCGCAGTCCAGGCCGGAGAACTTATCCGTATCACGGCTGCAGTGAAAACCAAACCGGCCGATCAGTTCCATATCAGCACTCTGTTGTAAAACGGTAACCGCGAATTTGCCGCTCTTTTCGATCCTCTGTTCTGTCGCGTTGTCCTTATTTAAAGTCACACTGACTTGGGCCGGCGAACTGGTCACCTGATTGAACGTATTGGCAATACAGCCAGCCTGCTTGCCATCGGCCTCTGTACTGATGATGTATAAACCATAACTAAGTTTGAAGAATGCTTTGGGATCCATGATTGCCCTCCTTTATTGATAATGATTATCATTTTCTATATACATTATCTTCCAGATCGTTCTGTTTGTCAACAACTTTAACTACAGTTTTAATGATAAAGATAAACTGCGGAACATCCATTCGGATTTACTTTTCTCACGATTCCCCTTTTTTTCGTTTTAAACCCTTTTTTTTCCGCAAAACTCACGAATTGAACTAAAAGAAAAACAGATCACCGAAATAATCTGCTTCATTTCTTATCTATTCCGACATCATTCAGACATTGAGTCCTGAGCTTGCGGCTCCATTCTGCAGCCCACTTGCTGTTAGATTTCAATCATGACTCAGCGCATAACGTTCAGCTTACAGTGCGGTCCCTTTTTTGGGGATGTAAAAATGTCTGAGATCCACGCCCTCCTGCTGAAGCAGCCAGATTTTCTTATCTATTCCACCGGCGTAGCCTGTCAAGCTTCCCTGTGTTCCGACAACTCGATGGCAGGGAATAATTATTGAAATCGGATTATGTGCAACAGCTCCGCCGACAGCCTGCGCGGACATTCTTGAAACGCCGAAACGCTTGGCCAGTTCCCGCGCAATCATTCCATAGGTTGTCACTTCACCAGACGGAATTTCACAAAGCCTCTTCCAAACTTCTCGGCGGAATTGACTGCCGCGGGGCGCAAGGTTTAATTCACTGATCAGCGGTTGTTCCCCGGCAAAGTAGCGATCAAGCCAACGTCCAGTCTGACAAAGGATCTCAGAATCTTCTCGATCCTGCATTTCTTCGCGCAGTGATCCTTTGTAATACTTCTGTCCTTGCAGCCACAGACCAATCAGCTGTCCCTCACTTTCCGCCAGAAGTAAATTTCCAATCGGTGAGCCATAGTTTCGCGTATAGATCATTTTTCTCCTCCTGCAGCTTTCATCCTAATAAGCATTCAGATGGTTCTGCTTCGCTTATTCGTCATCTTTGCACTGCCTTTTTGGTTTGCGGTTTCTTTGTCTTTGGCGCATAATCTCGCATTCCTTCGATTGCCCCGCCGGCCACCGCCCACAGATACAGACTGGCTGTACTGCCGTAAGGACTGTAGCGCCGCCGATATTTTTCAAACAGCCGGCGGTCTATTTTCCGATGATGGTAAATCATCCGCAAACCACGCAGAATCGCCAGATCCCCATAGCTGAATACATCCGGACGCTCAAGACAGAATAACAGAATCATTTCCGCTGTCCACACGCCGATCCCTTTCAACTTGACCAGTTCATCAATCACCTCCTGATCCGGCAGCTGCTTCAGCCTTTCCAAGTCCAGTTCACCCGATTGAATCCTGCGGGCGAAATCCTCGATATATGCCGCTTTTTTAAAGGTGATTCCGCACGCCTGCAGCCGTTGCGTCCCAGCCTCCAAAATAGCCGCGGCCTTGATGTCTTCCAGATCTTCCTGCATCCGCTTCCAGATTGTCTGCTGAGCCTTCGTGGAAATTTGCTGACCAATGATGTGATGAATGATCGCCGAAAAGAGGTCGTCATCGACCGCGCGTTCAATCCAGCCGATCTGATCAATCACACGGCCCAGCTTGGGATCACGCTGCTTTAAATAATTGATTTCCGTTTCGCCATATTTGAATACAGCTTTTTTCGCTTCATGCATGTTGTATCCTCCACGTTGACGCCGATCTTATGTTAACCGTCGGCTTTTGATAAAGGAAAGGTCACTTTCCGAAAGATTTCTTTCTTTGCGGCAGAGCTTTCAGACACTTCCTGATTTTCGCAGTCAGCTTTCCGTTCGCGGCTATTCCTTCCTGTCGGATAATCACCAACACACAGAATCCCAGACAAACAATCCCGACAAGCTGCAGCGGACGAGTCCATTGAATCAGAAGATGAATACGGTCCCACCCTTCCGTAAGCTTCGTAATATCGGGTATTAACTTTTCTGCCTTAAACCAATAGTAATCCAGCTTCTGCATCGGAAGCAAACTGATAAAAAATCCGCTTAACAAAAAAACCGAAAGCCCCGCTGCGCGGCCATGCTTCATCGGCCGCCAAAGAAATAACAGACCGGCAGCCGCGGCCAAAATCAACAGTGTAATAACAATGGGATAGAGCTGGGACAACCGTGCCGCACTCACGGGCGGCAGCTCGTTAAAACTCCATTGTGAAGAAAGCTGAAAGAGAATTCCAGCCAGGATTGAACCGATCAGACAAAACCAAGCCAGTGACTGAATCAGCTTGATCCATCCGGAGTCTTTGACAAACCAGTTCAGCTTCGTGTTTAAAATCAGAAAAGCGGCGAAGGCGGCAAACAAACCAGGCAGCCAGATCGCCTGCACCAGCAAGGACTGAAACTGCAGAAAGACTGGATATTGGCAACTGTTTGCAAACGAGATCGACAATTTCTGATAAGGCCCCACCATCGGCAATAATCCGATATAAGGCCGCCACGATGTATAAATCTGCTCAGCCGCAAGCTGAATAACAAAACAAACCCACAATCCGCTGTAAAGCACACCGCATAGTTTACTCATGGGCTACTTCATCATCGTAATCATCAGCGCTAAAATCACTAACATTGTCATTCCTGTCAGCGACAGAAGAATAGCTCCCTGCGGCCAAACCCGCCGCGCGATTTCAACCGCAAAAATCAAAATCAGTCCTGTCCAGATCATCAGCTGCGGCTGCTGCGATAAACGCAGAGCCGGCTTCCGCGCTGCGGCATGGCCTAAAATTTCATCGGTTGTTACCCCCAGACAATCCGCCAGCCTGGGCAGCAGCGTAATTTCCGGATACCCTTCGCCGCGCTCCCACCGGGAAACCGCGCGGTTGGTCACATTCAGCTGATCCGCTAGCTGCTGCTGAGTCAGGTTCCGGACTTTGCGCAGTTTGGCAATCCGGTGTCCCATTTCTTCTGCATTCATATTCAATCCCTCCTTATTTCCACACCTTCATTGTACGAAAATAAATGGAATCCGCGCAATCCATGCCTGCTTGACTTCCTCCACGATTCATGGATTTCTAACTTTCCAGGCTTTTATTCGTAAGTTCCCCGAACAAGTAACTGCCGATCCTTCATCATCAATTTACCGCGGGCGATGACCGTATCAACAGCCAGATCCTCATCCAGCAGCACGATATCCGCGTCCATTCCTTCCTGCAGCCGGCCTTTATGCTTCAGCTGCAGCGCGTCGGCAGGATTGCTTGTCACATAGCTCAAAGCTTCGGCCAGATCAAAATGATTTTCCTTCACCATCCGCACCAGCTGCTGGTGCAGAGCTTGGACGCTGGATACGCCAATCTGCGTCAGGCTGCCGCGTTCATCATAATTCGACCAGCTTCCCTGTCCATCCGAGCTCAGCGTAATCCGGCTGGGATCCAGTCCCCGCTGTTTAGCTATTTCGATATAATCCCCGCAGCTTTTTTCCCGGCTTGATCCCGCCGTCAAATCAATCCAGCCGCCCAGCCGCAAAAATTCAAGCGCCTGTTCAAACAAGACAGGATTGCGCGTCACATGCGTCGGATGAAAAACCTTCGCCGGAATGGCCGTCTGCTTCAGCGCGTCAAAGACCTTGTTCAAGCCCTGCGGATCATCCCCCATATGCAGGGTCACGATTCCCGCTTTACCGGAAAGCATCCCGGCCACCCGCACATCGGAAGCCAGGCGAATCAGTTCCTCCAGCGTCACGTTGCTGCTGCGATGATCCGCCAGAGCCAGCTTGACGCCGATCACTTCGTCGATAAACAAAATATCCTTCTTCACATCGCCGGTCAGCGTCACGCTGGGATAACTGTATGAGCCGGTCAGGCACACGACGCTGAGTCCTTCTTCTTTCAGCGCTTTCGCCTTGGATATCAGATTTTCCACGGAACGTGAAAACCCGTCGGTCCCCAATAATCCCACAGCGGTCGTGATTCCCCCTTCAATTAAAGCCGAGAGCTGTACTTCCGGTGTTTTCGTATGAAAGCTGCCTTCCCCGCCCCCGCCGGTAATGTGAATGTGCTGGTCAATCAAACCCGGAACCGCAATTTTCCCACGAGCGTCAATAACCTCCGCTTCCCGGCAATCCAGATGCTCCGCCATCTTCACAATCTGTCCGCCGGCGATCAAAATATCCTGACGTCCCGCAAAATCCGGGACATATACGTCTGCCTGCTGCAATACAATCATAAAAACCTCCTGTTTTTCTTTCATTTTAACACGATGCCGGGTGTCGGAACAGATGAGAAAGGGTATAATGGAAGCAGAAATGAAGCAGGGAGATACCTCGGATGAATGAACTTATCAATTTTGCCGGCAAAGCCACGGTGATTTACTTCGCTGTGTTTTGCTTATTTTATATCAGTGATAAACGGCGGATCATCAACGGCGTGCTGTTAACCATCGGTCTGTTTCTGATTATGGCTGACTTAACGCTGCTGGCCTTGAACACGCACGGTTCTTTCTGGCTTTTTGCGGGCGTCGGCCTGTTTCTTTCCGCCTTGTTTTTCTTTCCAATTTTGTCCTTGATTCTGGGCGCAGTCTTTCTGATCCGTTCACCGCAGCTATGGGAAAAAGAAGGCATAAGTCTTCAGCACAGTCTTTCGCTGATCTTTGGTCTGGCCTTCCTTCTGGGCTGGCTGATCCTTCCGCTTGGTCTGTCGCATTCCCAATCGCTGCCATGGTTTCTCAATCTGGCGCTGCTTGCGGGCGCCGTCTTGTATCTGTATTTGATTTTTACCTTTGTCTGCTACCTCGTATCGAGCTGGCTGTTTAAGCTGAACCGGCCGCTTTTGAATCAGGACTTTCTGATCATCTTAGGCTGCAAGGTGAACAGTCAAGGCTTAACGCCTTTATTAAAACAGCGTTGTGATCGAGCCCTGGCTTTCTATCATAAACAGGAGGCTAAAAAGAAGCGGCTTTTCTCCCGCCGAAAAAAGTCGCTGATCCTGATTCCTTCCGGCGGGCAGGGGCCGGATGAACCGCGGGCTGAAGCGGACGTGATGAAGGAATACCTGATGGAACAAGGGGTCCCGGAAGCTCGGATTCTAGTTGAAAACAAATCCGTCAGCACTTATGAAAATATGGTCTTTTCCAAACAGCTTATGGATCAGCAGAAGAAGTCATATAAATGCCTGTTCTGCACCAGTGACTATCATGTATTCCGGGCCGGACTGCTTTCCCGCAAAGCCGGTATCCGGCGCTGCAGCGGCATCGGCTCACGAACCGTGACCTACTTTTCCTACAATGCTTTCCTGCGTGAGTATATCGCAGCGATGATGATGCACAAGAAATTTCATCTGATTGCAGCCGGGATTTTATGTTTTCCATGGATTGCGGCGGCACTGCTGCTTCTGGCGGCGTTGTTCATCCGCTTGTTGTAAAGAACAGACATTCAGCGAAAGCCGTGTTCATTGGGCGTCCATATTCATCCTTCATCTAAAGATTTAAAAAAAGACCAAAACTCCGAAATCAGGAATTTTGATCTTTTTGTTTTATTCGATGGATTCGCTGACTAACATTCGATCCAGTCTTCGCCGGATTGGCAGGGTGATCAGCAAGGTGGTCGCCTCCGCGAAAGTAATCGTCAGCCAGACCCCCAGCTCGCCTAAAAACTTCGGGAAGACCGCAAGGCCCAAGAGAATGAAGATCAGCCCGCGCATGAGGGCGATCATCGTCGTTACCTTGATACTTTCCACTGATTGGAAATAATACATCAAAACAGTATTGACCGCTGTGAAGACAAAGGAGATAAAGTAGATCCGCGCGGCCCAGACGCCATGATCGATCAGACCGGCATCCGAACTGTTGATAAAAAATCCAATGATCGGCCGCGGGAAGATCAGAATCAACAGATAGCAGCCCAGCGAAAAGATTAAGGCGCAGATCAGCGCTGTTCTCAATGTTGCCTGAACCCGTTTGATCTTGCGGGCGCCATAGTTGACAGAGAGCATCGGCTGAGCCGCCTGCGATATCCCGTTAAAAATCCCCTTGCCGACATAAGCGATATTGGAGATGATCGCAAACACCGCCACAGCATCTTGGCCGCTGACGTCCAGTAATACGATATTGAAGAAAATCACGACGCAGCCTAGACTCAGTTCCAGAATAAACGTTCCGGCGCCATTTTTAATGATGCGCTGAAACAGAGAAAGATCCCAAAATGATTTTGTGAACTTGAATGTGTTCTTTTTTAACAGATAATGGAATATCCAGATGCTCATCGCTACGCAGGGTCCCAGCGCGGTTGCCGCCGCAGCCCCGAACAGTCCCCATTGGAAAACCGAAACAAACAGCCAGTCAAAGAGAATATTGGTCGCATTGCCGCACACCGCCGCACACATAACCAGCTTGGGATTGTAATCCGCGCGGATGATCACCTGCATCGTACAGTTTAAAATATAAATCAGCGCAACACAATGCAGCGGCTGCAGATAATCCTTGACCCCCTGAAGCAGCTCAGGACTGGCCCCCAGCATGCGGGCAAAAGCATCGGGAAATAACAATCCGTAGGCGCTCATCAAAATTCCGATCAAAGCACTGCACAGCACCGTCATCGTCAGAACCTGACTGACCTGTTCCTTTTTCCCTTTCCGATCAATACGGAAATGGTGACCGCGCCGCCGACACCCAGCATCAGTCCCAGCGAAGAATAAATCGTATAGACCGGCATCGCGATGTTGAAAGCGGCCAATCCCTGCGCCCCAATGCACAAACCAACAAACATGACGTCCACGATGCAGTAAATCGAATTCGTCAGCATTCCGACGATTGTCGGAATCAGATAGGACACATACGTTTTTTTAATATCCCCAGACAATAACGTTTGTTCTTTTTCCATAGCTCTCTCCCCATTTCAAAACAGCATTTAGTGTAGCATACCGCTATGGAAAAGTCACTCCTTTCAGGTAAATATTTTCCTGCTGTTCAAGGTTTTCTGAATCAATGATTCAGAAAAAAAAGAATGCGGCCGCTCGGTAAAAAGAATCCATGCGCGTTTCTTAGAAGGAACTTTTACAGCCGTTGATTTTATACAACTGTTAGGCTGTTTCCATAAGCTCAAAAGATTCCATCCCAGACAAATCTGAAATGGAATCTCATAGAAAGAACAGAAAATAAAACCAAATCGACGCCGGTTAATTTGCCGGCACATACCCTTCTTCTTTAACCAACCCGCGGCCTTCCTCGCTTTTCAGCCAGTTGAATAAAATGCGGGCCGGACTGTCGGGTTCTTCATCAGCACGGATTACAGCATAGAAATTGTTGATCAGCGGATATTGCTTCTGAGCGATTGTTTCCTCATTCGGCGCTACACCATCCACCGCCAACAGCTTAACATCCGGATGATTCACCATTTCCTGCGCGTAATAGTAGACCGAATAGCCCAGCGAAGCCCCTTCTCCATCATATTCGGCAACGCCTTCCACTAACGCCTGCATCTCTTCCGGCACCAAACCTTTGAGCGGTTCCATCGGATCGCGGTCCTTCATCAATAATTTCAGAAATAAAGCTTGGCTGCCGCTCTGAGGATTGCGCTGAAAGGCCTGAATTGGACCCGGCTCCCCGCCGACCTCGCTCCAGTCGGTGATCTCTCCAGCGTAGATATCCTGCAGCTGTGTCTGCGACAGAGTATCCACCGGATTGCCGCGGTTAACCAGAAAGACCAGAGCATCCAGACCCAACGGCTGGATTTCAAAATCCATTCGGGAAATTTCCTGCGCGATTTCTTCCGGAGCTTCATAGACGATTAACAGATCGCAGCCATGCTGATACAGCGAACGCCAGGCCGAAGAAGTTTTGCTGACGGAAACCAAAGATTCCGCCGTTTGTCGGTCTGTTCCGGTTGCCCGGCTGTATAAGCCGGCGATTAACGGCAATGTCGCCGTTGAACCATCGACATGCGGATAATTCTCTGCCGACAATCCGGCAATCCCTTCCGTTTGCGGCTCTGGTGAAGAATCAACGGGTGCGGACACGGCAGTGCAGCCGGTCAGAGCCAAAATTAACAAGACGGTCAAACTCCATTTTTTCATAAGATTCACCCCTAATCTCCCTGATAATCGGTAAACAGTGAAATACTGGACAGCCGATGCCCATTCTGATCCATCAATACGCCTTCAAAGCCTTGGATCAGAAGCAGCCGGTCAACGCCAAGATCTCCGATCTTTGCAACATTTTCCGCAATCTTTTCAAGCTTCAAGTTATAAATATCCGCGCGACGCCCGTAATTCACATCTTTCCAGCAGATAAAATAAGGATAATGCTCCATTTTCCGATTGCTCCAGCGTTCCATGAAAGAAATCGTGCTGTATTGCCCGGCTGGAATTAGAATCTGCAGTTCATCATCGATCAACCCTTCCGTCGTCGCATTTCCATCAACTACCGTGAATTTAAATAATCCATCTTCCATTCTTTCAATCGTCTGAATCCCTAAAATCGCCTGAGATTGGATAAGCTCTCCGCCGCGGTCCAGCTTATCCACCGTATCTTCACGCACCATCAGAAAGTTCTGCGCTTCATGGCCACCGCGCGGATTGGCAGCCACACTCACATAGCCTTCGGCGCGTTGCTTCCCATCCAAATCGATCAGCTGATTTCCTTGGTTATAAGAATTCGTCCAGTCACCGACAACCGCCAGTTCCGCATCCGCATAGACAAAGCGAGCCGGCGCTTCCCATTTCAGCTGATGGAGGGGATCAATCAGGATTTCCTGCGTTTCATATTCAGATTCACACAGCCAGAGATGGCCGCTGCCCTCATCAAGAACCTGGACAAAACCGCCCTTCCACAGCACTTTCCCCTGATCATCATGCAGCTCATTGCCGGATGAAGACCGCCACAGCGACCAGCCTTCGCCGCTTTCAACAAATTGCAGCGGCGACTCTGCAGTTGGAGTCAGCGATCCGTCGGATTGCAGCAAACCAATCTGTCTGTACTCAGCGTTCAAGCATAAAACCTGACCGCTGCTTAATCGGTGCAGAGAAACAACATCGTCCAGAATTATTTCTCCTGTCTGCCGGTTCAGCAAAGCCCCTTCCGGATCGATTCCATTCACTTCCCAGAATGAGTTCTCCGGCTGCTGATATTGAATGACATAGTTCAAGAAACCCTCCGGCGCATAGCTGACCTGGGCAAAATCCTGAAGCACATGACCTTCACTATCCGCCAAAGCTGTCTGGGTCAAGGCAACCCGCAGCTGCCCATCTGACTTGACATCGGGAAGTGTCGCCTGGATAAGCCGGTAGGCGGTGGTTTTCCCACTGACCAAATCCAAAACCGGTTCAATCTGCGTTACTCCCTCAATAGAATTGCCGTTCACATCGACAATCCAGCGCTGCAGATCGTTGTATTCTAGCGTCAGCACTTGCCTGGGATCCTGCTCCTTTAAAAAATTGTCTGTTGAAAAGCTTGGACGAAGACTTTCCGGTTCATCGCTGACATGAGTAACAGAAGGCTTTGCAGAAGCTTCGTTTGGGGGCGCAGATGAGGTCTGACAGGCGGCTGCCAACAATCCCGCTGTCGCCAAGATCAGTCCTTTTTTCAGACCGTTCATGGTTTCCATCTCCTTTTATTGTACGGGAACTAAACCGTGTTCACTCAACCACTGCTGGCCGCGCTGACTCAGCAGCCAGTCTGTGATGCCGGCAATCGTTGCATCAGAGGCTGTATTGCTTGCCAGCAGCACCGGCAGCCGCAGCGGATATTTCCCGTTTTCAATCGTCTTTGCATTCGGCAGGATGCCCGCGATCCGCACAAGCTTGATTTCAGGCTGCGGATTGACCTGCGTCACCATCTGCAGACTGGAAAAGCCCAAGGCGTCCGCCTCGGCATCAAACGCTGCGATTTCCTGGCGGACAACACCGGGACGTTCATAGACCCATTCTAATTCAGGAAGGCGGATCGGCTGTCCCTGCATGATCTGCCGTTCAAACGCGGTCTGCAGACCGCTGTTTTCATCCTGAGCATAAATCCGAATCGCCCGATCTTCCCCGCCGACTTGTTTCCAGTTGGTAATCTTACCGGCATAAATATCACGGATTTCTTCCAGAGTTAAGGTATCGACAGGATTTTCCTGACCGGTCACCATCACCAAAGCGTCGTAGCCGATCGTCTGTGCCTGCCACAATGTATCATAATCCTGCAGCTCTTCCCGCATCAAAGCAGAGGGCTCATAGGCCAGAATCATCCGCGGCTTGGGATTAACCACCTGAATCAGAGTGCGCCAGGCTGCCTGCGTACTGCCGCTGGCCTCGCCCGCGATCCAATCCGGATCCGGACTCAGCTCACGATGCAGCTCATTCAGCAGGGCCTGCAAAGGCCAGGAAGCCGCAGTCAGCGGAAACGCTTCAACCTGATAGGAATTTTCCGGTTCCACTTTGGCAGTACAGCCGCTGAACAACAATCCGAGGATCAGGATTATCCTGCTTATTCGTTTCATCCGCTGTCCCTCCTTAGTCATCCCAGCCTAAGCTGTAAATCGAGCGCTGCACCAGCCACTCACCCTGACCATTGATCAAGCCGGCAGTTTCACCCTGAAGCAGCGCAAAGCGATCTTGCCCACGGCTGTAAATTCGATTTGCCCCGGCAAAGATCACATTTCCGTTTAAGTCGAGAATATCAGTCAGTTCTCCCGTTTGTTCACGGCGAACGGCAAGCAGGTAATCCATCGGCTGGATCCAATAATCCTGCAGCGTCGCTATCGAAAGCGTCTCATAGGTTTCTGCCGGAATCACAATCTGAAGTGCGCCATCCAGCAAGCCGGTTCTGATTTGACCTTCCGCGTTATAGGCTTCGTAAAAATACAGTCCTTCCCGATCACAATATAAGCTTGATAATCCAGGGATCGTCTGTTTCTTCAGAATCTGACCGCTGCGGTCGATCAGCATCGCCGTTTCCTTTTCAACCGCTAAAAATTGTTCAGCTTTGGCTTTGGAGGACTGCGGTTGGGCGCTGATCAGATCTTCGCCGCGGAATAATTCGTTGCCATTCAAATCCAGCATCACCATTGCTTCTTCCTTCGTATTCGCATCGGTACGGTAAACTAACATCAATTCACCATCAAAATACGTCCATTCCCAATCTGGATCCACGACATAAACCGGCTTCAACGTTTCCCAGCTGACGATTGCCGTCTGTTGTTTCTGATAGGTAATAAAATAGGGGCCATGCAACCCTTTATAAACCGTATTGATGCGCGGGGCGCTGAACAGCGGATTCAAATGAATATCCAGCAGCGTGTCCATGCGGCGTGCTTCGTTTTCCAAAAAACTGACCGAGCTGGCGACAATCCGCCCCTGCGCCGCCTCTGGATCATAATACGTTTTAGCTGCCGGAAATCCGGATACAGCTTGCCCTTCACTGTCCACCACGCCTAACAAGCGGCGTTCTTTATCCACCGCAATTAAATTTTCATGATCAATGGCTTTCAGCTGAAAAACACCATCTTGAACTACGGTCTGTGCTGCCCCGTCGATCAGAGCTGTTTGATAGGTTTCCGGCAGTTCCATCATCGAATCAAATTCATCGGCATAGTCCCGCCGAATGACCAGTCTGCCTGTCCCGCCTTCATAGATAACGTCATCCCAATCAGCCAGACATTGATCCTCAAGCGTATAGAGTGCCGACTGGTTAGTATAGATCGGCTGATCATATTCATCCGCTTTTCCCGACCAAATCCGCCGGGTTTTCACTTTATACTGCGGCTGGCGTGTCAGCTGATCATAGATCAGCGCTGACTGCGTCTGAGCCTCAACCGTTTCACCCTTGCGGTTAACCAACCACATCCGGCCGGGTGTTAATTCAATCGGATAAACACGATTCTGTTCCGTAAAGCTTAAATTCTCATCATGCAGCGACGGCTTTGCTTCCCCGTCCGCGGTATTTTCGGAATTCTGCGGAGCTTGGGATACCGAAGTACCGCACCCGCCCATAAACAGAAAGCCGGATAAGAGAAAGCAGTGCAGTCGTTTCCATCGTTGCGCCATTGCCATCCCTTCTTTCTTATTGATCGTCCACGGCCACAAATGGCTTGCGGACATTTCTATTTCTTGTGATCTTCTCACCGTGTTTTTCCTGCTCTGAATTGTTAGAAACCAGATTTCCCGCCACAAATATCAGGTGATTGGTTTCACCTTTATTTTACCATTATCCGAACAACCTGACTCTTACACTTTTATTACGGTCATAGAACACGAACTGTCCTAACATAGAAAAAACGTTTCCTGCATTGTGAAAATTAACTCAGAAATTTCATCTTAATCCGACTGATTTCTTGATCAAGATGAAATTAAGCTCATCAGTTACGTTAAGAACGCTAAAATATTCTCTAAGAACACGATAAAAAAAGCTACATGATTTATATTGAAATTTCTCATGAATGTTAGTCTATTCTTGGATTTCAATAACCTTGTCTGTCAGACGACTTAGAACCTCAATCTTCTCTGAGGTCATGGGAAAAGATGTTTTAAACTCCAAAATCAAAGCCCTATTTTCTTTAAGCAGAAACACATAATTTCGATCATATTTGTTTTCCGGATAGTTTTCATCATAGAGCGCATAAGCCTGTTCTACATTCCACACATCCGGCTCCAATCTGAAAAAGTCCTGATCCACGTCGATGCTTTTTAGGTTGTCGATCGCGAAACAGCCGCTCTTACAATCGGAAATCCATTCCTGTTCCGCTTTTTTTTACGGAAAGCATGATTTCCATCCGCGGCTTCAACCAATGTAATACTGAGAAATTGATATTGTTCATCCGATAAATCCGAAGTATTCGCGATTCGTAAACGATATAGATTGATATTCTTACGATAAGTTCTGTAATCGGCACTTTCTGTAACCGAGTTTTCATAACCCAGCTCCTTCATCGTCAAGATTACAGGGATATTCTTATCTATCCATGATGAATGATGACCGAGATACAAACTCAGCACAACGATGCCAAAGAAAATACAATAAATCCAGTTCCAGCCGCCCCTGGACAGCAATTTATTTATCCCTTTCCAAATGTTACGAAACATGCTTGCGAACCTCCCCCAAATATGAAATTTCGATCGTTTACACGATGGTGGATTATAGAATAGTTCCCGTTATCCATGGCATGAATATCTGACAGCTGACCGCAGACAAACGGGGACTTCCCATTTTCTTTATTTGATTTCATTATAGCCTGTTTACACAAAATGCAGAAGACGAAAATCTGACACACGAAATAAATGTTACCGATCATTAAAGATCATTCAAAAAAGCCACAAGAAAGTGATGCAAGCATCACTCTGAAAGTCTAAATCTTCAGAGCCCCACTCTGTTTCTTGCCAGGAGAGTATTCCTGCAGTTCTGTTCCTTCCTCCTCTCTCTTGCTTCACAAGATGAAGGCTGTGTCGAAGGTTCTTCCCCACAGGCA
>NZ_HE998567.1:1572855-1685089 GCF_000327285.1 Holdemania massiliensis AP2
ATAAAAAAGAGGAAGAACCGGGTTCAGCTTGACGCTGTATCCCCTGTCCTTCCTCTTTATTGAATCAACATCAAATACCGCGATGGGAATTTTCAGCATCCCTCGCTGGATTTCGTGGAATTTGTTGCTTTCTCTTTGCGGCGGACTTCGCGCATCCCTTTCAGAATTTCACTTCTTGCCTGACGGGCCTGCTCCATCGTGGCTTGAGGAATCCCGGCCAAAGGATAAGCCAGCCCCAGCTGTTCATATTTACTTATGCCCATTGTATGGTAGGCCAGAACATCAACTGCTTTTACGTTATGCAGCGAACCGAGGAATTCTCCCAGCGCAAACAGCTGCGCCGGCGGATTGATTTCCTCATTGATATAAACATGCCGAATCCAGACCGGAATTTGCTTAACATCCAAATAGCGGGCAAAAGCAAGAATGCGGGCATTGTCCTGTCCTGTCAGCCAGCGATGACACTCGGGATCGATCTGCTTGAGATCCAGAAGGACAAGATCCGTGACAGACAAGAGAGCATCCACCCCTTCCGGATGCTCAGGATCAAACAAAATTCCTGATGTATCCAGACACGTATGAATGCCGGCCTGCTTGGCCGCCGCAAACAATTCCCTGACAAACGCAGTCTGCCCTAACGGTTCGCCGCCGGTCACGGTAATGCCGCCGCCGCGGTAAAACGCTTCGTTGCGCTTGTACGTCTGAAGAATTTCTTCCGGGCTCATCCATTGGCCGCCCTCAGCCCGCCAGGTATCCGGATTATGGCAATACCGGCAGCGCATCGGACAGCCCTGAACAAACACAACCAGCCGAACGCCCGGTCCATCAACGGTGCCGAAGCTTTCCAGCGAATGAATCCGTCCTTCGCTCATAGACCGTTAAATCTGTTGATGGAAGGTTCGCGAAATGACTTCATCCTGCTGCGCCTTCGTCAGCTTATTGAAGTTAACCGCATAACCGCTGACCCGCACCGTCAGCTGCGGATATTTTTCCGGATGCGCTTGGGCATCCAGCAGCGTTTCCCGGTTGAAAACGTTCACGTTTAAATGATGGCCGCCTTTTTCTGTATATCCGTCCAAAAGCGCTACCAGGTTGTCAATCTGTTGATCCATCGTGCTCATATTCGTTTCCTCCTTTATTCCTCGTCCCGATCCAGCCCTGACATCAGGGTCGGCGTTTTACAGGCGAGATTTTGTTTTTCACAATCCAGACAGCCCAGCGTTTCCACTTCTTTCACCAGGCCCTCATCACTTTTATCAATCTTCTCCAGCCGGACGTTCTGATCATCAACGCTGACGTTGACATGGCCGACTCCTGCGGCAAAAGAACGATCCAGCTGAGCGATCAAATCATCGATCAGCTGTTCCTGTTTCATGACTTATTCGTTGCTTTCGATTTCATCCAGTTCCAGCTCCACTTCCAAATCGCCGGTCGTGATGATTTCTTTGCCTAACGCATTCGGAATGATCGAGAAGGTATTGGAAATTCCGTCCTGGGCATCCGCAAACGGCAGTTTGGAAACCGAAGCCAGTGAAGCGACGGCGCCATGACTGTCGCGCTTGTGCATTGGATTGGCGCCCGGGGCAAACGGTTCGCCCTTCTTGCGGCCATCCGGAGTGGAACCGGTGTTTTTGCCATAGACGACATTGGAAGTAATCGTTAAGATCGATGTGGTCGGAATGCCGCCGCGATAGGTATGATTGCCCTTGATATAAGTCATGAAAGTGTGGACAATTTCGCTGGCAATCGCATCGACGCGGTCATCATCATTGCCGTATTTCGGGAAATCGCCCTCCACTTCATAATCGACGACAATTCCCTGTTCATTGCGGATTGCCTTGACTTTGGCGTATTTGATCGCAGAAAGGGAATCCGCGACCACAGACAAACCGGCGATGCCCGTCGCGAACCAGCGCTTGACGTCCTTATCATGCAAAGCCATCTGCAGCTTTTCGTAGCAATATTTATCATGCATATAATGAATGATGTTCAGCGCGTTGACATAAACCTGCGCCAGCCATTTCATCATCTGCTTGTATTTGTGCATCACCTCATCGTAATCAAGATACTCGGAAGTAATCGGACGGTATTCCGGACCAACCTGCTTGCCGGAAATCTCATCGACGCCGCCGTTGATCGCATAAAGCAGACACTTGGCCAAGTTGGCGCGGGCGCCGAAGAACTGCATCTCCTTGCCGATGCGCATCGACGAAACGCAGCAGGCAATTGTATAGTCGTCGCCATGGGTCACGCGCATCAGATCGTCGTTCTCATATTGAATCGACGAGGACTCAATCGAGGTCTTAGCGCAGAATCGCTTGAAGTTCTGCGGCAGACGAGTTGACCACAGCACCGTCAGATTCGGTTCCGGCGCCGTGCCCAGATTCTTTAATGTATGGAGGTAACGGAAGGAAGACTTGGTGACCAGATGGCGGCCGTCGATGCCGACCCCGCCGATCGATTCAGTAACCCAGGTTGGATCCCCGGAGAACAGTTCGTTGTATTCCGGAGTCCGGGCAAATTTTACCAGCCGCAGCTTCATGATGAAATGGTCGATGAATTCCTGAATTTCTGCTTCGGTGTACACACCGTTGTCCAAATCCCGCTGGGCATAGATATCAATGAACGTCGAAGTCCGGCCCAGTGACATCGCCGCTCCGTTTTGTTCCTTGACAGCTGCCAGATAGCCGAAATACAGCCACTGAATCGCTTCCTTTGTATCCTTAGCCGGACGGGAAATATCATAGCCATAGATTTCGCCAAGCTTTTTCAGCTCTTGCAAAGCGCGGATCTGTTCTGAGAGTTCTTCGCGTTCACGGATGACGTTGGAATACATGATGACCCGCGTGGAATCCTTCTGATGCTGCTTATCCTGAATCAGACGGTCAACCCCATACAGGGCAATCCGGCGGTAGTCGCCGACAATCCGTCCGCGGCCGTAAGCATCCGGCAGACCGGTGATGACATGGCTGGAACGGCAGGCCCGCATTTCCGGTGTATAAGCGTCGAATACTCCGGCATTATGTGTTTTGCGGTGCACGGTGAAGAAATCCACAACTTCCGGATCGACTTCATACCCGTTGTCTTTGCAGGCTTTCTCGGCCATTCGGATGCCGCCGTAAGGCTGCAGGGAACGTTTAAACGGTTTGTCAGTCTGAAAACCGACGATCTTTTCAAGATCGGAATTCAGATAACCGGGACCATGTGAGGTGATCGTCGAGATGATCTTGGTGTCCATATCAAGCACGCCGCCGGCTTCACGTTCTTGACGGCTCAGCTCCATCACCTGATCCCACAGTTTCAGCGTCGCCTCACTCGGCCCTGCCAAAAATGAATCATCGCCGTCGTATGGGGTGTAGTTCTTCTGAATGAAGTCTCGGACATTGATCTCGCGGGACCAGACGCCCTCGACAAATCCCTTGTAGCACTCTTCCATAGTTTCCTCCTATAACTTTTAGTGGGTAAGCTTTCCTGTCAAGACTGACAGGACCGTTTTATTTTACCTTGTTTGAGAATAAAAAAATAGAGGTCAGAAACATCATTTTCCATTGTAATCGGTTACAAGTTTGAAAATGTTGTTAGATCATTCTAACACTAATAGATTATCGAAATAGATCATCCCTGTCAAGCCAGACACTTCCGAATTCAAACATCATTTTCAGCTTTTTCCCGGCGTTTGGCTGGCAGAGCAAAACCTCAGAAAAGCAACGCTTCAATTCTGCCGTATCCATCTTTTTCCCTTGCTGAAACCGCAGATTGCCGAAGCGGCCTGCCTTGAATCTCAAGCAGCAGTTATGCTATGATGAAACGCAGAAGGAAGACGACAGTATGACGAAAATAACGATGAAGGAAATCGCTGAATTTGCCGGAGTGGGAAAAAGCACGGTATCCCGCTACTTTAACGGCGGTTATGTTAAAGAAGAAACACGCTTGCGGATCGAGGCTATCTGCCGTGAATATCACTATCAGCCCAATTCCGTAGCCAAGACACTGAAAGCCCGCCATTCCTATCAGATCGGAGTCATCACCCCCTCGATTGATTCCCGCACCAGCGCGCGGGTGCTGACAGCGCTGGATGAACAGCTGCGATTGTCCGGCTATACCCCGCTTCTGATCAATACCAATCATAATCAAATCCGGGAGCTGACCAGTCTGGAAAGCTTCAGCCGGATGAATGTCGAAGGCATTATTCTTTTAGCCACGCAGATCACCCCGGAGCATGAGCGGATCATTCATAAGCTGCGGCTGCCGGTCATCGTACTGGCTCAGGAAATGGCCGGAGCGGTGACCATCACGCTCGATGACTATACGGCAGGCTATGACATCGGCCGGAAGATCGGAACAGCACGGCATCGTGCCGTCTGTCTGCTGGGCGTCAGTGAAAACGATAAAGCGGTCGGAAGGACGCGGAAACAGGGAATCCTTGACGGTCTGAAGGAAACCGGCATCACCCAGGTTGATTTTCTGGAAACGGATTTCAGCTTTGCAGCTTCCCGCCAGGTTGTGCGGGCCTATCTTAAGGATCATCGTCCGGATTGTATGATCTGTGCAACCGATAATCTAGCTATGGCGGCCTTTAAAGAACTGCACACGGCTGGTTATCGTATACCGCAGGATGTGTCGCTGACCGGCTTTGGCGGTTATGATGTATGTGAAGTGCTGACGCCTTCGTTAACCACCATCCGGTTTGATTACGAACGAGAAGGCCGAACGGCGGCCGAGCTGATTCTGGAGATGATCGCCGGCAATCCGGTTGAATCCGTAAAAATCGGCTATACTTTTATTGATGGGGAAAGCGTTATCGAACGATGATATCGCTTTTTTATTTCTCTTTCTTTAGTTGCAGATAAGGGCAGCAAACGCTGACGGCTTCTTCAGCTTGCCCTGCGCTGTTGTTCTGACAAGGAGCTCCAGCTCTTCTGACTTTTTAAGCTTTATGCAGATATTATTTTTCAAAAAAGAAGCGGCAATGCAGAAAAAATCAAAAAATATGGAATCGATCCCACATTTTGTGTTGACATTTTCCAGAATGAAGCTTATATTAAATGTGGGAACGGTACCACAAGGAGGAAGAACCATGAATTATCCATCTATTGCCGCTCAGATTGTCGCCGCTGTCGGCGGACGGGAAAACCTGAGCCACGTCATGCATTGTGCAACACGCCTGCGTCTGACCTGTCTGGACGAATCCAAAATCAACGCCGATGCGATCGCGGACATCGAAGGTGTCAAAGGCGTTTTCAGCGCCAAGGGACAGTTTCAGATCATCTTCGGTTCCGGCACCGTCAATCAGGTCTGCGACGAAGTGCTGAAGCTGACCGGAAATCAGCCGGTTGTGCAGCCGCCGAAAGAAGCACAGGGCAACGTCGTCAATTGCTTCATCAAGATGCTCAGCGACATCTTCGTACCAATCATTCCGGCGATTGTGGCCGGCGGCTTATTGATGGGAATCAATAATATCTTTACGGCGGAGGGGTTGTTTGTCAGCGGCAAAACGCTGATTGACCTCTATCCGCAGTTTGCTGACTTAGCCGGCATGATCAATCTGTTTTCCAATGCTGCCTTCACTTTCCTGCCGGTCTTAATCGGTTTCAGTGCAACCAAGAAGTTTGGCGGCAATCCTTATCTGGGCGCGGTTTTAGGGATGATCATGGTTCATCCGGATCTGATGAACGCGTACAGCTATGGTACCGGCGCGGTTGTTCCAACGTGGAACTTATTCGGACTGTCCATCGAAGCCGTCGGCTATCAGGGAACGGTGCTGCCGGTACTGGTCATGTCGTTTTTCCTGGCCAAACTGGAAACCCAGCTGCATAAAATCACACCGAGCTGGCTGGACAATCTGACGACGCCGTTAATTTCGATTCTGGTCTGCGGCTTCATCACCTTCCTGGCCGTAGGGCCGATGCTGCGCACAGCCGGCAATCTGTTGGCCTTCGGCATCTCCTGGCTGTATCATTCACTCGGCTTCATCGGCGGCGGTTTATTCGGTCTATTCTATGCCCCGATCGTTTTGACCGGCATGCATCACAGCTTCATTGCGATTGAAACACAGCTGTTAGCGGAAGCGGCGGTTACCGGCGGAAGCTTTATCTTCGTCACCGCTTCGATGAACAACGTTGCCCAGGGCGCCGCCGTACTCGCAGTTTTGGCAACGACCAAGGACACTAAGTTAAAAAGCTTATGCTCCGCCTCTGGAATCAGCGCCCTGCTTGGAATTACGGAACCGGCGATGTTCGGCGTCAACCTGAAATTGAAGACTCCGTTCTATGCGGCGATCATCGGTTCAGCTGTAGGCTCAGCCTATGTTGCCTTCCATCATGTCTTAGCCGTTGCTTTGGGAGCTGCCGGATTACCGGGCTTCATCTCCATCCGTCCAGCAGATTGGCCGCACTTTGCGATTGGTTTGGCTTTAAGCATGATCACCGCCTTTGTTTTAACCTGGATCCTGGCTAAGAAGCCGCAGTCTTCACAAGCTGGAAAGATCAAGGCCAAGGCTGAACTGAACAACATCGATGACCAAACCTGCGTGGCTCCGGCTGAAGGGACAGTCAAACCCATCGAAGAATCCACCGACAGGACATTCCGTGAAAAATTAATGGGCGATGGCTTTGTCCTGTTCCCAGAGAACGGACAAGTCTGTTCACCGATCAACGCTGTTGTCAAGTTCATCTTTCCGACCCGGCATGCGATCGGCCTTGTGCGTGAGGACGGCGTTGAGATGCTGATCCACATGGGGATCAATACGGTTTCTCTAAACGGCGCTCCGTTTGAAATCTTTGTAGAGGAAGGCCAGAACGTCCAGGCTGGTCAGCCGTTAGCCAGAATGGATCTTCAACAGATCCGCCAGGCCGGCTGTTCAGAGGAAATCTGCTGCCTGTTTACTTCCCCGACAGCCTTCAGCTGGACTGTTCAGGGTGCCGTCGCTCAGGCCCAGCCAATCCTTACGTTAGGAGAAAAACAATGAACGATTATCGCTTAACCTCGCACTTGGCGCCAAAACGCGGTTGGCTGAACGATCCCAACGGTCTATGCGTTCATCAGGGAGTCATTCATATCTTCTATCAAGCTGATCCGGACAGCTTAACCGGAAAGCGCAAAGCCTGGGGACATTTTACAACGACGGACTTTGTGCATTACACCGACTGCGGATTAGCCATCGAACCGACTGAAGCTTTTGAACAGCACGGCGCTTATTCCGGCAGCGCGCTCTCCGTGGGGGATCAGCTGCATCTGTTTTACACCGGCAATGTCAAAGAACCGGGAGATCATGATTTCATCCGCTCCGGCCGCCAGCACAATACGATCCATGCGCTCAGCGACGGAAAAACGGTTGATCATAAGCACGTTGTTTTAAGCAATGCGGACTACCCGGATTTCTGTTCCTGTCATGTCCGTGATCCCAAGGTCAACAAAATCGCGGAGGGCTACGAAATGGTCTTAGGCGCCCGAACCTTGGATGATGAGGGCTGTGTCCTGCGTTATACCAGTATGGATCTTGAACATTGGCAGTTAAACGCGGTACTGCGTTCGCAAAACAAGATGGGATATATGTGGGAATGTCCTGATCTGCTTCATTTTGATGACGTTGATGTTTTGCTTTGCTGCCCGCAGGGATTGACCCGGCAGGGATATCACTATGAAAATGTCTATGACAACGGATATTTCCTGATCCAACAGGATCAGGCTAAGACTTACCGCACGCTGGATTATGGATTTGACTTCTATGCCCCGCAAACCTTTGAAGACAGCCGGGGACGGAGGATTCTGATCGGCTGGATGGGACTGCCGGATACCGACTATACGATCCCAACAAAGACCTGGATGCATGCGCTGACCTTGCCGCGGCAGCTGCGTTATGAAGAAGGCCAGCTGAAACAGCGGGTGATCGACGAGCTGCAGCCCACCCATCTATTGACGGCAAAGACTACACAGGCACAGGCTCCGCAGGCCTGCGTGCTGAAAATGCAGCCGCAGAAGTCGCTGACCCTGGCCATCGATACGCTGAAAATTCAGTATGCGGATGGATTGTTTACCCTAGATTGTTCAGCCTGCGGCGAAGGCCGCACCCAACGGCATGTCGAGCTGCCGAACCTGGATACTTTAGAGCTGTACCTGGATGTTTCCAGTGTGGAGATTTTCTTGAACGACGGCCAGTTCAGTCTTACTTCACGCTGCTTCTTTGACACAGCCATCCGTACGATCCAGGCTGATTGTGAATTTGATCTGTATGATGCAGTGGCGATTGAAATAGAAAGCAGGGATATTCAATGAAAAAATTAATTGCGATCGGGGAAGCCTTAATCGACTTCATCCCTTCCCAATCCGGCCGAATTCAGGATATTCCGGCTTTTGAACCGCATGTCGGCGGCGCTCCCTGCAATGTCTGCGGTGCGTTTGCCCGTTTAGGCGGAAGCAGCGCGATGATCACGCAGCTAGGCCAGGATCCCTTCGGCGATAAGATTGTCGATGAACTGCAGGCGGTCGGAGTGGATACGTCGCTGATTGCCCGAACGGCACAAGCCAACACCTCGCTGGCCTTTGTCGCCCTCCAGCCGGACGGCAACCGTCAGTTCTGCTTTTTCCGCAATCCGGGCGCCGATATGCTGATGCAGCCGGAACAGCTTCAGTCCGACTGGTTTGAGGATTGCGGCTTCCTGCATTTCTGCAGCGTCAGCCTCGGCGATTTTCCCATGCGCCAAGCTCACCGTCAGGCGATTGCCCTGGCCCGCAGTCACGGGGCATTGATCAGCTTTGATCCGAATATCCGCCTGCCGCTGTGGTCCAATCCCCAAGCCTGCCAAGATGCCGTCCGGGACTTCCTGCCGTTAGCGGATATTGTAAAAATTTCGGATGAGGAACTGGAATTCATTACCGGAACATCGGATCTGCATCAGGCCAAAGACATCCTGTTCCGAAATCCGCAAACGCAGTTAGTGCTTTATACCTGCGGCAGCCAAGGAGCTCATGTTCTGACCCGGGACATCGAAATCTACGAACCTTCCTTCACTGTTGAAGCTCTGGATACCACCGGAGCCGGTGATGGCTTCATCGGCTCTTTCCTCTATCAATGTGCCCATGATCATATAAAGGATTTTAGTGCCTGTTCCGCTGTTCAGCTGCGTCGTTATCTCAAAGCCAGCACAGCTTTCTGCGCCGCCAGCATCCAGCAAAAAGGCGCAATCTCTTCCTACCCTGATACACTGACCGAATAGCCTCCCGCTTCTCCCTTTCCAACAGGATTCTGACGATCTGTTCAGAGTCCTTTTATCTGGCTTTTCAAAATCAGAATCGTTTCTCATACTGAAAATGTTCTTTTCTTTTAAGCTTTTAAACCAGAAATTTATGATTACATTTCAAAACGCTATGTTCATTCCCTAACAAGTTGTTTTTATTATTCAAATATGATAAAAGTTAAACAAAGGGAGGAATTAAGAAATGAAAAAACTGCTCACCGTCCTGGCCGCTTGTGCCATGGCCATGGGTTTGACGGCCTGTTCTTCAACCCCAAAAGAAAACACGACTACGCCGACGCCGGAGGGATCTACCGCCCCTGTGGTTGAAAGCTTCGCAGCTGAATATGAAATGGTCGGTACGACCTCAGCAGGTCTGCCGAAAAATGATACTTTCGTTTTTGAAGGCGAAACAACCGACGGCATCATCACGAAATTGAATTTTGATATTATCCGCAACAAGGGTCTGGAAGGCGAATATTCCAAAAAGGATATCATGGGCTACCAGATGAATGTATCTGATGCCGCCGTTACCAAAATCGGCGATGGTTTTGAACTGACCAATCTGGGCATCAATGGTTACGAAACCAAGTTCGGACAGTATATGATTACAGCTCAGTGCAAGGAATTAACGGATACCACGACATTTAAAGATCTGACGATCGTGAACTATACCGGCGAACAGCTGAATATGGAAGATTCGTTAATGATTTATCAGTATCTGGCCAATGAAGCCAAGATTCAGCTGACCGAAGAAACTCCGGTTAAAGATCTGCTTGCGATCTTTGATCTGTATAAAGACGGAGCTTTTGTTGAAGGCACAAAACGTGTTTCCTTTGCCGGCTTCAACGGCGGACGCAGCTATGGCGAACAGATTGACGCCATTGCGGATTACATTCTGGCCAACAACATGACGCTGGAACAGGTTTATGAAATGTTCAAGACCGTAAACCAGCAGAGCGAACCAATTGAAGACCGCGATACGGTTACCGGTGCGACAATCGCCTTTGTCGGTGACTTCCAGCGGATGGTCTATGTTGCGATTCATGGTGAATTGTTCGAAGGTGTAACGACGCACAGCACGGCTGAGGGCGTAACCAAAGTGGAAGTCGTAACTCAGGGCTATGCCGGAGAAATCGAAACGCATGTCAGCTTTGACGACAGCACGAAGAAAATCACAGCGATCTCGGTCCGTGATGATCAGGAAACGGATACCGTCGGCGGCCTGCTGACAGCGGAAGGTTCCGAATTCATTCAGAAGCTGATCGACAACCAGGATGCACTGGACAGCGTTGACGTCGTTGCCGGAGCGACAAAAACTTCCAACGGCATGATCAAAGCCGTTCAGTTCGCCGTCGAATACTACAACGGTTTGTAAAAAGAACGGTTGAGAAAGTACGTTCGAAACGTGCTTGATCAACAGCTTAAAAGCTCCCTTGCCGGGAGCTTTTTTATGTTCTGTTTTTTTGTCAGCGTCATCCAGGCTCTTGTGCTGCCTGTTCCAGATCAGTCGTGAAGGTCTTCTTCAGCGGGAAAAGACAGGGTCAGAATCAATCGGCCGTCCTGTAGTTTTCCCTGCAGACTGCCGCCCTGCTGCTCGCTTAGACGACGGGCGATGGCCAGGCCCAGCCCGGTCGCCTGCCTGCCTGTATTGACCGTATAGTACCGGTCAAACATTTTTTCCACTTCGGTCCAGCTCAGCGATCCTGCGGAATTGACAAACACGATTTCACCATTCGTTTTTAAAGTTACAGACAAATCCCGACCGCCGTACTTTGCGGCGTTGTCCAATAAATTCTGCAGAATCCGATCCAAAGCTTTACTTTCCAGGGTCCGGATGACCGGCGTTTCCGGCATTGTTACTTCCGGCTCAATTCCCTGTTTTTCAAACAGAACATACACGGCCGCCAGATTTTTTTCCAGCACACGCCGCAGGTCCACGGCCTGCTTGGTCAACGGAGGTGGATCCAACGCGGCCACGGAATAGCTGAATAGCTGCTCGCTCAGCTGCCTGAGTGTCTGCGCACGTTCTTTTAAAACCGCAAGAATCGATTTCAGCCGCGGACTGGCGGGTTCTTCTTCCGCCAGCTGCAGATAGCCTACAATCGCCGTTAACGGGGTGCGCAGATCATGTGAAAGCTGGGTTAATGACTGCTTGAGCTGCTGATCCCCCTGCTGAAACTGCCGGCGCTGAGCACGCAGCTCACGCAGCTGATCATTGAGGGCTTCGCGTAAAGCGACGAGATCCCGATCCCGGCTGGCCGTATCGATCAAAGTATTGGTTTCCACCTTCAGCCGATCTTCCAGCCCCTGCCGGATTTCCCGCAGACTTTTTTTTATCAAAATCAATTTGACCGAAAGAAAGACGACTGCCCCGATCAAACATCCTGTCAGGATGAAAATTCCACCCGTCATCGTCATTCTCTTTCCTCCCTGCCCGCGCTGCACCAAAAGTCTTTTTTATCATCCAAGCAGCATTCTAACGAATCTCCTTACGCTGAAACAACAACAGCCCTATCCCCTGCACTAGGACGATCCCGATCAAAGAGATCGGCGGCAGGACCGCCCAATGGCCGCAGTTTAACCCGCTGAGCTGCAGGCTCTGGCCGCTGGGCAGACTGTCAATCACGCCCTGCACAAATCTTCTCTGACTAGGATTGAGATAGCTTGGATTGGCCAAAGTATAAACTTGAGAGCTGCCGTCCCGCATTTCCAGCGCCTCAATCCACTCCGGCTCCTGCAGTTTCGTATTCAAAAAGAAGCACAGAAACATCGTAAGCATTACGCCGCACAGACACCCGATCGAGGAAACCGTCCGGGAGCTAGAGAGCAGGCCAACGGCATTGAACAGCGCGCAGTAAGCTGCCAGCGCGAGCACGCCGATCAAGGTTCCCAGCCCGATCAGCGCACCGCTCAGATGAAATCCGCCGAAGACCGGCCAGCCCACGAGAACAACGATCAGGGCATAGACACCTTGATAGATCAAAGCGACGATCAGACTGACCGCATAATGACTCAGATAGATTTCCGTTCGCGTGCGTCCGATGATTAAAGCATTGCGCAGTGTTTGACTGCTGTATTCCGTTCCGACAAAGAAACTGATCACCGCCGCCAGCACCAGTCCCGCCACCGGAATAAAACTGTCCAGTCCATAACCGTAAAAATAGAGCTGATCCAAAGCGATGCTGCGGCCATTGTTTATCATGGCATAAGCAGAAAAAGCCAAAACCGCCAGGGCATAAAGAATCGTGACGGCCAAGCCGCCCCAAAAACCTTTTTCGTGAATCAGCCGATAGCTTTGGGCCGCGATCATTCTACGCATGATCTTCACCTCCGATCAGCGACAGATAATAGCTTTCCAGACTTTCATCGTGTTCTTTCATCGAGGTGACTGTGCAGCCCTTCTGTGCCAGCTTCAAAATCAGCTCACTGAGCGCGGTTTCGCCATAGATTTCAACCGTTCCGCCAGCTTTAATTCGATAATCTGCCCCATACGCTTCCAGCGTTTCAATCAGAATCTCATTCCCTTCGACTGTCAGTTCCACACATTTCCGACATGCGTTTTCCAATTCCTCAGCAGATATTTCCTTCACCCTCTGTCCATGATCAATAAAACCGTAGACCGTTGCCAGCCGGGCCAATTCATCCAGATTGTGACTGGAAATCAGAATCGTCACCTGATTCTGCCGGTTCAGTTTTAAAATCAGTTCACGGACTTCTATCATTCCCTGCGGATCCAAGCCGTTGACCGGCTCATCCAGCACCAGAAAATCCGGACTGCCTGCCAAAGCCAGGGCAATCCCCAGCCGCTGGCGCATACCCAGGGAAAAGTCCTTGACTTTTTTCCGTCCGGTATGGCTCAACCCGACCTCCTTGAGCAGTTCATCGATTTCCCGAGTGTCCTGCAGTCCAAGCGTGCGCATCTGCACCTTAAGATTTTCCTGCGCGCTCAGCTGACCATACAGCGACGGGGTTTCAATCATCGCTCCCATTCTGCGTCGGGACTTGACAATCTGCGGATCGCTGTGTTTGTATCCCATCAACGTATACTCGCCATAAGAGGGCTGCTGCAAACCACAGATCGTGCGAATCAGCGTTGTTTTTCCTGCACCGTTACGCCCGACAAAACCATAAATTGCGCCTTTTTCAACGTTCATTGAAAAATGGTCCAGCGCCTTAAAGCTGCCGTATCGCTTGGTCAAATCCCGGACCGTTAACATCATTTCCATTTTTTCTGCCTCCTGTCTGTGCTTTAAGGATAGCGGAAAACAGTTAAGAAATCCGATAAGGAAAACGATAAGATTTCGTTAAGATTGCGGGTGAATCCGAAACCCGATTCCCCACACGGATTCGATCATTTCCTGTTCGCTGATTGTGCGCAGCTTGGAACGCAGATGACTGATATGTACCTTGAGTGAATTCTCCATTCCATCCGGCGTATCCTCACTGATCTGATCCAGCATCTGAGATTTGGGAATCACCTGTCCCGGATTGAGCATCAACAGCTTCAAAATCGCCGTTTCCGTGCGGGTCAGCTTAACGCTTTGCTTCCCGACAAAAGCCTGGCGCAAAAGCGGCTTTAAAGTCAGCATTCCGCAGGTCAGGACATCCTCCTGCCGCATCCGCGAAGGCCGCAGCTGCACTTCAATCCGTGCCAGCAGTTCGCGGGGTTCAAAGGGTTTGGTGATGTAATCCACTGCGCCGCTGCGCAGCAGCTGAACTTTATCATCGAGATCGCAGCGGGCACTGACCACAATGACTGGAATCTGTTCCGCCAGCGCTAAAACCGCTTCGCCCTGTATTCCAGGAAGCATCAGATCCAGCAGAATCAGATCCGGCTGGCGATGTTGAAGCACCCATTGAGCTTCGGTTCCAGAATAAGCCTGAGTGATCTGATACCCCTGCGAAATTAAAAGCTCGGCGATCAGATTGCTGATCGCCGGATCATCTTCGACGATCAAGATCGTTTTCATAAGCTGCGCTCCTTTCATTACCTGGCCGCTGAATTCACTGCGGCCGTTGAATCTTGGTTATAAAATCAGCCAGAGCCTGCGCCAGCTGATCAGGATCTTCGTAGGCCATATTATGTCCAACTTCATGTAGAATCTGAACTTCAATCCTCTGACGAGACAGTTCTTCCGTATCGGGATCCGGCAATGATTTTTCACCAAACAAAAATCGCTTTGGACATTTCAGCGCATAAAGACGCTGCCGCCATGACGGTTTGCCACCCAATACAGCATCTGCGGAAAGCCGATGCATCGCCTGCGGCAGCCATGTTGCAAGCGAAATTGCCCAAGTCATTCCGGCTTTAGCTGCGGCATCCAGGATCCGCTGATAACCCCACTCACAAAATTCCGCCTCGCTCAGCTGAGCTGTTTTATAACTGGGCTGATCCTGCGAACTGGGGTCCAGATTCGCCTCGCTGAGAAGGATGCCGATCACCGATTCGGGATTTTTTTCAGCCACGCTTAGAGCAATCGGGCCGCCTAAACTATGACCATAAACGACCACTGGGCCACTGCTTCGCTGCTGGATCAGCTCTGTCAGAACTTGAGCATGGGCATCGACTGTGTATGGGAAATCGCGAGGTTTCTCACTCTGTCCCGCGCCAAGCAAGTCAATCAGCCAAAGATGCCGATCTTTCAGTGCCAAGGTCTGTGCCACCTGAGAATAATCCAAAAGTCCGGTGCATCCCAGCCCATGAATCAGGATCAATAAGGGGCCTTCCCCATTATTTTCCTGATAGTGCAGCACGGCCTGAGCTGATTCAGTGAAAAATGCTTTAAGCATGGATACTCCTTCCTTTCTTATAAACTGAATTAACAATTTTCCTTTAATTATCGCTGCCAGCTTAAATGACGTGATCTAACCGCTATTTCAGCGGCAGCGTAAATTTATAGTGCCGGCACGCCATGCCCTGCCGCTTATAAAACTCATGGCTGGCAGTGCGGCGTTGGTTGCAGGCACATTCCAACTGCGGACATCCAGCCTGCGCCGCGATCTTCTTTGCCTGATCAAATAAACATTTCCCCACACCCTGACCGCGGTAACGCACATCAACAACCAGTTCTTCAATCTCCGCAATTGCGGAAGTGTGATGCAGCAGATTTTGTATATGAACACTCAAAAATCCTGCCAGAACCCCATTGATCCACGCGGTTCGATAATCAATTTGGGGATTGGACAAATTCGCCCGATAAACAGCTTCAAAGCGTGCTTTATCAATCGGCATTTCCTCCAGCTGTTCAATCAGCGCGGCTACTTGTCCGCAGTCTTCCCATCGTGCAGCCTTGATTTCAATCATCCGTCACTGCCTCCTGTTTCACTAGTAATTTTCGTTTTATTCATTATATCATGTTTGTCTGCCGGCGCATCCGGCAACCGTTGTTCCCTGACCATTTGAATGTTATACTCTTAACAATAAAGGGGGATTGTTTTCATGAAATACAAATGTGTTGTCGTCGATCTGGATCAAACACTGCTGCACAAGGATAAATCGTTATCGGATCTGACTGCCGCAGCCTTCGCTCAGCTCGAAACGGAGATTGTCGTTGCGACTGGACGGGCTATCGTGCGTACGCAGCGCTATGCCGAGCTGATCCATGCCCGTTCCATGATCTGCACCAATGGTTCGATTGTCTATCATCAAGGTCAGGTCATTTACCGTCAGGAACTCGACAGTCAGAAGCTTACAGACTTGATTGAAGTGCTGCGGAAAATTGAACCCGTTCACATCACACTGTTTTATCCAACAGAAGTGTATACGACGAACGAGTATTTCGTTAAAAAAGGCGAATCGCTGCGGCTGGATCTCGATCATTTTAATCCGCATGAAATTCAGAAAATTTTTGTCGTCACAAGCAATCATGCGGCAATTCAGTCCATCAACTTTTCCGCTTATGGAATGAAAGCTGTCCCGTTGAGTGAAGACGGCGATATCTTCGTTATTACAGCTCAGCATGTCAATAAAGGAAATGCTTTAAAAGCACTGTGCGATCATCTTTCGCTGAATCTGAAAGAAGTCGTTGCATTTGGTGATGACTACAACGACTTGGAAATGATTCAGGAAGCTGGCTGCGGTGTTGCCATGGCGAATGCAGTGCCGGAAATTTTGGCCGCAGCGGATCAGCAGACGCTAAGCAACGACGAAGACGGCGTGGCAGTCTGGCTGCAGAAGCATCGTTCGGATTTTGCGTAAAGCTGATCTTTCTATCATTAATAAAAACAGAAAATTATATCCCGGATCCTGTGAAATTTTCTGACTATGCAAAAGAACCACGAGTCCATACAGTCTGTGGTTCTTTTTAATCTTTGCAGCGAATCACTGCTTAGTTTTTTTCTTAATCGTGAGCCGTTAAAACGGAAATCATCTGATCGGTTTGCTTTTTCTGATTAACGGTAGCCATCTGCCGCTGTAAATCCTCCGGTGTCTGGATCTTATCTAACTGCAAAATAAAATCTTCAAGAGCTTCCGACTCTAAACTGTCAATCTGTTTCGCATCAGCCTCGCTGAGTTTCATCCGCTGACCTAACACTAATTGAATCAAGGCTCGCTGACCTTCCAACTTTCCTTCTAGTTTTCCTTTCACAATTCCTTTCTCGTAGACTCTTTGTTCATCCAGTTCGTCAAACTTTGCCCGCATTCTGGCGATCGCTAAACTCGTGTCCCTTAAATAATCCCTTTTCTTCTCTTCCATCATCGCTACGATTTCCTCCTTTTCAATTAATTTCTGAATGATTTTTTGCTTCTTTTCCGCTTGGCTGAACCGGATCACATAGTGGATTTTCTCTGATATCCGCCATTCTTCTATCGGCTTCTTTTCCAAATTCTCCAGTTTATCCATCTCCACCCATAGAATCCTGCCTTGTTCTTTTAACATCCATTCCCCACTGATTTCGTGAAAAAATCGGTGAGGATGAAGATAACCCTCGTAGCCCTTTTTTGCCTGCGAAATGTGATTGGTAATCATGATCTGAACTACCGGATCAAAATCATACTGATCACCAATCGTCAGCTGATCCACAATGATTCTGGCCAGTGAGGATAGTCGGATATTTCTGCCATATTGAAATCCTCCTATGATTAATATTGCGGAAAATCAGAAAAAGCCCCACAAAAAATGGAAAAATTGAAATAACTTTCTTGAGTACCTTCTTACAAGTTTATATTAACTCATTTGAGAACGTTATTCAATCCCTTCTCTCTCTATCCACAAAATAAAAAGCAGTCATTCACTGCCTTTTATTTGCTATATTCTTACTCACGATTAAAAAGAATTAGGTAAGATTATAAGGAAAGCTGACCTTAATCTTCCTGCTCCTTCTTTACTGCTTCCTATTTAGTTTGGAACTGAAAATGGACTATCGCCCCTGTACAACAAGGCCCTTATTTCTTTTCCATGCTTAGCTTGCCTTCAACCAATGCGCCTTCATAAACGGAGATACTCTCTGTTGTAATATTGCCTTCCACGACACTGTGATCCAATAATGTCAGCATTTGACCGCAATAAAGATCACCGCGGATATGCCCATTGACCGTTACAATCTCAGCCTGAAGGTTGCCGACAATTTCAGAACCAGGCAGAATTTCTATCGTTTTCTCGCACAGAATATCCCCATGAACAACACCGCCGTTTATACGCAGCGCTAATGCCTGGATTGAACCATCAATCTTTCCATCCATGTTCACATAGCCTTCCGTGATAATATTGCCGGTAATTTTACCATGAAACTCCAAATCCGAGCAGCCTTCAAGATCTCCAATTATCTTCATATCCGCTGTAATTGTCGTCTTTTTATCTTCGCCAACCGCCGCCTTGCGCGCTTCTTCCGGTTCAGCTTCCGCAAGCTGGATCTCCGGTGCAATATCCATCTTTTCAGCCTCGTTCTTTTCTGCCATAATGTCGGTAAGTTCCGTTATTTCCTGATTATCCGGCAGCCTTTCTTCCAGTTTTGCTTCAGCTTCCTCCACTTTGGGCACCTCCTGTTCTAAAGGACGATCGACAATTTTAACCTGTTCTTCATCCTTCCCTTTAGTCAACTGTTCCCTTGTGTTTAAAATTGATTTCCATGATTTTTGATTTGCTTTGCCATACTTTTTTGTCATTTTTGCAGCACTCCTTCTCTCTCTGACTAAGGATATAAAAAACATCTCATCGCTTGGCTTTTTTATCCCTGTTTCCCCCTTGCCCCATTCAGGGATTCGATTTGAAATAAGCTTATTTTAACGCTGGCAAAATCATTCGCTATCAGAATGATTGAGTGACGTTATTGGTCGGTTATTATTTTACCACACAGCAAACTTCAATTCCTTCCGCTGGCAAAAACAGCGCATGAAACGACAAAAATTGCGTTGTTTGGAATTTCCTTCTTTCGTATAATTAAATTAACGAATTCAAGGAGGAAGAAGCAATGCAGATTGCGCTCTGTGATGATCAAGCCGAAGATCTAAAACAGCTGACCTATCTGATCGGTACGCAGCATTTTACGACTGCTTTTTCCAGCGGCGAAGCCTTGCTTGTTTCCATGGAAGAATTTCATGAACGTTATGATCTCTATCTTCTGGATATCTTTATGGAAGGGATCAGCGGTTTAGAATTAGCGCGGCAGATCCGCCGTCTTGATCCGGACGCATTGCTTTGCTTTGTATCAACCAGCGATGATTTTTATCGGGAAGCCTATAATTTATACATCTTTCAATATTTAGTCAAGCCGATCAGTCAGACGCAGATCCACGAGCTGCTGCAGCGTGCTCAGATGCAGATTCAGCTGCAGCGCCAGCAGCAGATCGTTCTTGAAACGCGGGGAAAATCCGTTGTTGTGCCGTATCATAAGCTGATCTTTGTGACCAGCCGCGGACACACATTGTTGTTTCAATGTCAGAACAAAGTGATGTATTCGATTCGTGAAAAACTGAGTGTGATCGCAGAACGGCTGGATCCGCAGATTTTCTTCCGCTGTCATCAAAGCTATCTTGTCAACCTGTATTTAGTCGACAGTCTGGATCAGGATGAATTTCTCTGCGGGGAATATCATATTCCCATTTCCCGCAGTTATTTAAGTCAGGCACGCAAATTGTATCACGAAGTTATTTTTAGGAATCTGAAATAAGGAGGCGATCTTGTGGAAAACCTGCGTGATTTTTCAGTGATCTGGTCATTGGTGCACATTCTCCTTATATTTATGCTGCTAAGCCGTTCACGGTATTCGCTGCGGGTCACCGTTTCGCTGACCTTATGCTTTATGGGCTGCCTGATCCTGGCCAACGCCTTCCTGTTGAAAGCCATCAAGATTGACAGTATGGGACGGATATTTGTCCTCACCTGCACAGTGCCGACGCTGTTGTTTTATTATTGGATTTCATACGACCGCGGCTGGAAATTTTGTTTTACCTTCTGTCTGGCAGACACCTGCGCCCTGTGGCTGTGCATTACCACCAATCTGCTCGATCTTCTGCTTCATGGCCAGTTTTACATTTTATTTATTACGCGGATGATCGCTTTCCCTCTCGCTGAATATGTGGCGTTCCGGTATTTGCGCAGACCTTATCAGAATTTGCAAAAGACAGTTTCACGGGGATGGGCAATTTTTACGTTAATGGCCATATTGTACTATGCGTTATTGTGCATTATGCCTAACTGGCCCAATCCGATCATCAACCGGCCGGCCGATATTCCCGCGCTGATCTTGGTTCTGGCTGCGATGCCGGCAACTTATTTAACAATCTTTTCAACGCTGCACAGCCAGCTGCTGCTTTTCGAACGCAGTCAAAAGGCACGGCAGCTGCAAATGCAGAAAGAAGCTGCCGAGCAGCAGTTGGAAAACCAACAGGCCCTTCGCCAGCTTCAGCATGATATGAAAGCTCATCTGATTGTCTTAAACGGACTGCTGAGCGAAGCCCGGGTTGAAGAAGCGCAGGCTTATCTTCAGGAAATCAATGCTTATGCGATGGATGAGCGCAAGAAAGAATTTTGTGCTGATCCATATCTGAATGCAGTTCTGCAGCAGTATTCCGACCGTTTTCTGAAGTTGGGCGCACAATGGGAATATGTCTTAAAGTATCAATCATTCCCTTTAACGCACGCCGAAACTTGTTTGATTTTCTCCAATGCGTTGGAAAATTGCTGCGACGCACTTCAAGCGCTGCCGCCGGCCCTGCGGGAGGTTTCCGTTCAAACAGATATTCAGCAGAATTACGCGCTGATCCGAATTAAGAACCGATGTGGTCAAAAACTCCAGCTGACTCCGCATGAGCTTCCGCCCAGCTGCAAAAAAGACAGCGGGCACGGCTTGGGCTTGACTACCATTCAGGACATTGCCCAGCGGCAGGGCGGCAATATTCACTGCTCGGTGGAAAATGGCTGGTTTATTCTTGACGTGATGTTGAAGCTGGAACCCGTCTGTGATCCTCAAGCGTCAGCCGATACCACCCTAGCATAAACAAATACCGCAGATTCAGGATCCGCGGTATTTTTTCAGATTGAGCTGAAGCTTCCAAACGCTGTTTTCTTGTTTGCTTTCCAATGCAGTTCAGACTTATTTTTGCAGATCATGGCGCATCGCAGCGTAGCCGATCCAGACTGTCCAAACATAGGCGCAGGTCTTCGGAATCATCAGCATTCCGATCAGCGGTACCGTATCCGCCCACAAAACAACTGGAATGTAGAAGCCGAAACTGAGAATGATGGTCAGGCTCATCCAGCGAAAAGCCTGGTCCTGATGCTGTTTAACACTTTGATAAAACAGTACAATAATCAGCAAACCCATCAAAGCAAACGGAATATTGCGGTATATTCCCCAAGCCAGCGGCGCCTCAGCACTGGTCCAGCCATTCTGCGGAAACAGACACAATCCAATTCGTACCAAGGCCAACAGATAGACCGTCCACGTCAGACCTTTTTTTCCTGTAACCTGATAACGCTGGCGCCAGACGTAATATAATAAAACATAGAAAATCGTCATCGTGATCGAAGTGATGAATTTGCCGACGCCTAAAGCTACAGTATAATTCTCCAAGCCGGTCGTACACAACGCGATCGCCCGCGGCACTAAGTGGAAGGCATCTCCCGCCCCCAATGTCACCGCCATAATCCCGAACAGAAAATACTGACGAGATTGACGGCCCTGACGAATCATGAGAATTCCCAGCGTCGTGACCGTACAAAGATAAACAAGATCAAAAACCGTTTCAACAATAGCCTGCATGGTTATTTCCTCCTTTTATGAACATTGTTCATTATAGAGAGAAAAGCTTATTCTGTCAACACCTTTTCCAGTTTTATATTTTCTGTCCGCAGCCTTTTCCCGAGCGAGCATCAGCGTTGACTTCTTGATCGAACTCTCCTATAATGAACGCAGTTCATATCATGAAAGGAGTGAGATCTTGCCTAAACTTCTGCCCAATTTACGTCAGACTTTGATTGAAAAAGCGATTGAGCTGTCGCGGACTGGCGGCTTGAGCGGCTTAAAACTGAGAGATTTAGCCCGGGAATGCGATATCGCCTTAGGCACTTTGTATAACTACTACCCCACCAAGGACAGTCTGGTGCTCGATGTTGTTCAGCAATTCTGGCAAAATTGTTTTCATCAGAAAACATTTCCGGAAGGCAATGTTTTAGTCAAGCTGGATTGGCTTTATGCCATGATGAAACAAAGCATCGATGAGTTCTCCGCTGAATTTCTGCATGCGGCTTCAGGTTTATCCCCGGCTGCTCTGGAGGAGGCAAAGACCCGCGAACTGCGCGCGCAGACTCACCTGACACGTCAGCTGGCGCTGGCCCTTCAAACCAGCTTTCCTGATGAAACGGAAGAACAGCTCAATGAACGGGCAGCTTTTCTGTTCACCAGCTTGTTGGGCTGTCTGGAAAATCGTGGTTATCAATACAGCTCACTGCGCCGCTGGCTGGAAGCGTCACTGTCCCATCCTTCAAAATAAAAAGGTTAAAAAGAAAGGTATTGAACACAATGAAAAAATTCATCAACATAGCTTTTATCTACGCGCTGTCTGCCATGGCTGCCGGCGTCTTCTTTCGGGAAGCAACCCGAATGCTGAATTATACGGACCGGACTTATTTATCTTTGGCCCATGGTCATCTGTTTATGCTTGGCACCTTGTTTTTCCTGGTCGTCGCTTTGTTAAGCAAATTCATCGATTTTGCTGAAACTTCCTCTTTTCGCAAAGCTTTCGTTGTCTATAATATCGGCTTAGTCTGGACTGTCGTCCTGTTTTTGGTTCACGGCTGGATGCAGCTGCAGGGCATGGAAGTCGGCGCGATGATCGCAGGAATTGCCGGGTTAGGACATATTCTGTGGGGCATCGGCTTAGTCTGGATTTTAAATCTGATCCGCTCCCGAGCCTAAGTCCCAGCCGATTTTGCTTCTTCAGGATTGAAAGCGAACTTAAAGAAAGAACTTGATCTGCATGCAGGCCAAGTTCTTTTTCTTATGATCCCTACACTTATTTTTTTGTTGGTTCTGAACTATCGGGCTGAGGTGATCATTGATCTTGTTCATGCGACGAATACCGGCGCAGCAGCATCTTCATATTGGAAAGCATGTCCGTTAAAATCTTATACTCTGCCGGTGTACAGTCTTTCAGATCTTCGCGAAGATCTTGCATATACATCGAAGCCAGTTTCGGTACGCTGTCCAGGATCAGCTCATCCGGCGTAACATTCAGTGCATTGGCAATACTGACAAACAGCTCCAAACTGACTTTATTCGTCCCTGTTTCTATATGGCTGATCGTGGGTATTGACACCCCTACTTTTTCAGCAAGCTTGGCTTGGGTCAGTTTTGCTTTTTTCCGTGCTCTGCGAACTCGCTGACCTAAAAGGGAATAATCCACATAATCTTTCTTCTCGCTCATATCCACCTCACAAAAATTCTTCTAAATGATTTAACCTTATTGTAACTGGATAAGAAAGCGATTATAATAAATCTGAAAGCAATATTTGCTTCACACTTAATTTTATTGAATTTCAGGCTTTAAATAAAGGAGAAAAAAATGTTAGTAACCGCGGCAACCAATGCAGAAGAAGCGTATACACTCTTAAATGAAATTGTCGGGATCGGTGATTTTTCCAGTGCTGATCTTGCGGACTTTCTGATCCTGATCTGCAAACAGGTAGGAAAAAAGGAACGCTCCATTGAAAATCTGACTAACGATTTAAAATATGGAAGCTATGATGAGGAAGACCAGCTGGAATTGATCGAGCTGTTATTTCGTGAGCAGACAATCCTTAAGAATCTGACCGAAGTGATCACAACCACCAAAGAAAAACTGGCGATTTATGAAGCCTTTGAAAACAAATAAGCATGATCATGGCTCCCGATTCCCATCAGCTTTAACCAAAACGCAACGACACAACAGAACCGCAGTGCTTGGCCCGGCTGCGGCTTTGTTCATTTCATCAAGTCAAAGCCAGCAGTGGAATGGGTCAAGAACTTGATCTGTTTTGCTTCCTGATTCAGTGCTACTGACGATAAAAATCGCGGTATTCCTGCGGCCGCATGCCGGTATTTTTTTTAAACAGGACGCTGAAATAATCGCGGTTGACAATTCCCACATTGTCTGCGATTTCCGCAATTTTCATATTGGTTTCCATTAGCAGCAGTTTTGCCCGTTCGATACGCAGACGCGTGATATAGGCGCTCAGTGAAACTTTCAAATCCCGGCTGAAGGTTCGGCTGACATAAGCGGGCGCCAGTCCCAGATGATCCGCCGCTTCCTGCAGACCGATTTCGCGCATATAGTTTTGTTTGATCCAGGCCAGGACCTGTTGGGTAATCGGGCTCATCCGCTGATAATCGGCTGCGGCTTCCTGATGAATACGGCGCAGCAGCTGCAGCACGTTTTTTTCAGTTTCTTCGACACTGAAATAACGCTCCAGCCGAAACAGCAGCTGAGCGGAGGGGAGTTCTAAGTTCAGCTGATCTTTCAGCTTCATCGTCAGCCGGTTCAGATCATTAATCACTGCGTAAGCCAGATCAAAATTATAGCTTAGCTTCACCGCTTTGCTGAAAAGCTCATGCACAGCCAGCTCCAGCTTTCGCACGTTCTTATCGAAGATCAACAATTCAATTTGTTCAAAAAGCTCCCGAATTCGCTTCCAATCCCCTTTTCCTTCAGGAATATCCTGCTGCTGGACAACAATCGGGCGCATATCGAAATACGCCATTCGGCTCAGTTTCCGTACTGTTTCAAACGTGGCAGCCAGCGCTGAATAATCGCAAATCCATGGAGAAAGCACGGTAAAATTAGCCAACGAGGAACGTTGATAGCGTTCATCCTTCTGATACTCAGCTTCTAGGATTTCCATAATCCATCCGGCAAAAGCCAGAATCTCCGCTTCGCTTTTACTGCCCTTTTTAATCAGAAAAGCAATCTGCTTGGAACCGTCATAATTGATGACAGCATGCATCATTTCAATCTCATCCTGCCTGGCCTGATTATGAATTTGGCGAATAAACGCTTCAAAAATCCGTACGAAATCCTTACGGTTCATGTTCAGCTCAGCCGTATAATATTTCTTGGGCAACCCTGTCAAACAAAGATAAAAGTCATGGAAATCAAAGTTCAGTTCGGTTTCCACTTCATTCATCATCATCCGCAGCTGTTTTTCAGTCTGACCAAACAAGGCTTCATTGACGATCATCGTCCGGCAGAAAATTTCTTTGTTGTAGACTTCCATCCAGCATCCCTCCTGCTTCATCATAGCATATCTTCAGTCAGAATGAATCGTTTTGTAAAGCACGAAAGAAGCCTGCGCCTGCCGACTTCTTCGTTGTCTTTTTATGGTCCTAAATTTATCGTCCTCCAACACACCATCAAACCTTACTGATTGATTAAATGCTGAGCAAGCAGACGTCCAAAGGTGATGTCAATGTTGGTCGGTGCCCCGCCGAACAGACCATCATCGGCACATTCGCCAAGCGCATATAAGCCTTCGATCGGCTGGCCTTCGGTATTCATGACCTGCAGCGCATCATTCACCTGGATACCGCCCAGAGTGACCTGGATGCCCGGCTTTACTTTTACAGCATAGTACGGCGCCTGATCAATGCGTGTGTTCATGTTGTTAGTACGGCCGAATTCTTCATCTTTCCCCTGATCGAAATAACCACGGTATTTTTCTACGGTTGCCGTCAGATTCTCTGCCGGTACGCCCATCTGATCCGCTAACTCTTCCAGTGTTTGGCCTTCCAGGAAGAAACCGCGGTCCTTGAAATCAGCCAGTCGGGATGAAGTATCAACAGACTTCTGATCAAAAACGATATAGGTATAATCGCCTTCCTGTTCGATCATCCAACGGGACAGCTGCGTGTAATCCGGATAATAATCATTGCAGAAGCGTTCTCCCTTCAGATTGACAAGAATTCCGCCTTCTGCCCGAGCAACGCTCAGACTGTAGCTGCTTCCGTTCTCATCAGTATAGACTGCTGGATTCATCCGCACCACATCCATATTTGTCAGATTGGCGCCGGCTGCCTTTGCCAGCTGATGACCGTCGCCGGTACTGCCGACAGCGGTGGTAAACGGAGTTCCCGCCCATTGAGAAGCATATTCCTTCACCAGATCCTGATTTGCGGCATAGCCTCCGGTAGCAAGGACAACGTGATCTGCATGAATGATCATTTCACCTTCCGGTCCCTTAGCCTTGACGCCCACGGCTTTGCCCTGATCCATTAAAATTTCCGTAACCTGTGTTTCTGTCCGAAGATCAACACCGGCTTTTTCACATTCAGCGTTCAAAATCTTGACCAGCATGACGCCCAGCGAGCTGCCGTCTTCGATGCCGATCTGATAATTAGACATCGGGCGCGTCAGATTGGCGCCACGCTCATTCAGCCAGTCGATGCTGTCCTGACTGTTTTCCAGCAGGCGCTGTAATTGGTCGGCATTGAAATCCGGATTGGAAGCAACCTGTTTGGCAACATAATCTTCGATGCTCAGCCCCATTCCAGCTTCCTTCTGCATTTCTGTATCCACTGCGACGAAGTACGTGGCGGCCAGCAGCGTCGCTCCTCCCGGCATTGCTTGCTTCTCCAGCAAAATGACTTCCTGACCGTTATTTTGCAGTTCAATGGCCGTCATCATGCCGGCGCCCCCGGCCCCGACGACCACAGTCGTTGTCGTTTCTTCCTTTGTTTCTGCTTCCGGCTGTTGGGATGAGGCTGGTGATTGTGTCTGCGGATTCCCTGCACAGGCGGTTAAACCAAAGCCTAAAAGTAGGGATAATCCAAGGCTGTAAAGTTTTTTCATTTCATTTCCTCCCTGATACCTGCATTGTAGCATTGATAAACTTTACACAAGTTTTGAATTTTTGACTTTTCCCGTGAATTTTTGACTTTCTTTGTCTAATTTTTAACCTGAAATGAGCGGCTGCAGTTTCATAAAGGACAACGGGATTTCTTTTGCAGACTGATGTCAGCCGTACAGGAGAGATATCCGAAGCCACAGCTGCTTTAAGACTTCATTCTGCGTTCACTGTGTTTTTGAATTAGATCAAAATAAACACAAAAAAAACTGCCTTATCAGCAGTTTATCTTTATCATCATGGTGGACGCTAAGGGACTCGAACCCCTGACCCCTTCCACGTCAAGGAAGTGCTCTCCCAACTGAGCTAAGCGTCCGGTGCTTTAATATATTACCATTGATCCCTGAAAACTGCAACCCTTTTTTAGCTAAAAATATCCAAAATCGAACATCCCGCAGCGGCCAATTTCCGGATGTTTTCTGGTTTCTAACCAACAAAATTTCATTCAAATTCCCGCTGGAATTCCAAAACGGGTAAAGAAAGTTAAGGTCGGGTATGCTATAATGAAATATCGGAGGCGAACGCATCATGAATCTGCAGTTTTGTGAGTCAATCACGGGAAAGCAGCTGGACGAATTCACCCGTTCCAGCAGCTGTAATAATATATATCAGACCGAAGGCTGGGCCCAGGTAAAAAAGGAGTGGTCTGCCAAGTATGTCGGCATGCGCCAGGATGGTGAACTATGCGGTGCGGCGATGATTCTGTTCCGCAGTCTGCCGATGGGCATGAAATTAGCTTATATTCCCCGCGGCCCGATCATGGATTACACCAATTTTGAACAGATGGAATTTTTCTTATCGTCCATTCGGAAGTTTTGTGCAAAACAAGGAGCCGTGGAATGTAAATTTGATCCGTATCTAATCATTGGCAGCTATGAGCTGGATCAGAAAGAAGCCGCCTGGAACGCCCGCAGTCCGATTCCTCAGCAGCTGGCGAAAGCCAGAGCTCATTTTGCGGGCTATACAAAGCTGCTGAGTGAAACCGTACAGCCGCGCTTTCAGCTCTGTTTTCCCTACCAGGAAAATTGGGAGGCTGCCTTTCCGAAAAAGACCCGCGAAAAAATCCACAACAGTTTTGCCAAGGGCATCCAGATTGAAGTCTGGGGCATAGAACATGTCCATGAATTAGCGGAAATGATCGAATACACGGAACGGCGCAAGAATATTCATCTGCGCAATGAAGACTATTTCCGTACGATCATGGAAAACTTTGGCGATCAGGCCTGTATTCTCGCGGCTCATCTTCACTGTGATCACGCGCTGGCTCTGGTGGATCAAAAGCAGCAGGGGCTCCGGGATCATCTTCAAGAGCTGGATGAAAAGGCAAACAAAAAACGCAAGCAGCTGGAAAAACAGATTTCGGATCTGGATGAGGAAAAAGCCAAGCTGCGCCAACAGGCAGAAGAAGACGGTTCCGACATTCTGGTCAGCGCCCTGCTTTTAGTGCATGACGGCACAACCTGTGAGCTGTTATATTCCGGTTTAAATGAAAAATACCGCCGTTATCTGGCCGCCTACGCGCTGCGCTTCCGCGGCATTCAATGGGCCTTTGAACAAGGCTGTACACGATTTAATTTCGGCGGCGTGGAAGGAACACTGGACGATGGTTTATTTACCTTTAAATCATCCTTTGTTCCCAAGATCGACGTCTATCTTGGTGAATTCAGTCTGGCCTGCAAGCCGCTTCTGTATCCGATCTGGACCAAGTTATTGCCAAAGGTCAAGGAGTGGCGCCGGCAATGGTTAAGGAGGGAATCCCGTTGATGATCTGTAAATCCATCCCAGCTTCACAGCTGGACAGCTTTGTCCGTATTCATCCTTATGGACATTACATGAAGACCTCGATGTGGGCCAAGCTGCAGAAACAGGATCAGCCGCATTTTTATGGTTTTTATGATCAGGATGAACTGAAGGGAACAGCGATGATCCTGGAGCGGAAGCAGCTGGGGATTCATTACTTTTATGTTCCTTGGGGACCGTGTCTGGATTACAGCGATTCTGATCTGAGTGAACAGTGTCTGCGGGGCTTGATCCAGCTGGCGGAAAATGCCAAAGTGGATTTCCTGCGGATCGATCCAAATGTACTCAGAATGGAACGGGATATCAAAGGCAATCCGATTGAAGGCGGAGAAAATCATGAGGATGTCACGGCCTTGCTGAAATCACTGGGCTTTGTGCATAAAGGCTACGGTTACGCCTATAACGGCAGCTGGGTCAACCGCTATACGTTGATCATCGACCTTTCCCCTTCGCTTGAGGAAATCGTCAAACACTTCTCAAAAGCCCGGCAGAACAGTCTGCGCCGGCATGCGGTGATCGGTGTTTCAACTCGGCTTGGAACGGTCGAAGATATTCCGCAGTTATGTGAATTTGAACGGCAGCTTTCTCAAATTCAGGGCTTTAAGCCGCATACTGAAACTTTCTTTCAAGATCTTCTGGAGGCTTTCGGCGAACATGCCGTTTTGTATGTCACCGAAATTGATCTGGATCAGATGATCAACGGCATCCAGCAGGAAATTGACAGCGGCAAATATCATAAAGATCCCGAAGCGCTGCAGTCCAAGCTCAAAGAAAAAGAAAAAGCCGCGGACTTAAAAGCCCGGTACGGCACAAAACCGGCGATTGCGGCGGGCTTGTTCCTGCGATTGGGCGAACAGTCGTGGGATCTCTATACCTACAATCATAAAGATTTCAATTTTATCAAGGCGGTGGATAACCTGCATCGCTTCGCAGTGGAAGATATGAAAAATCACGGCGTGCTGCACTACGATATGTGCGGTTTCTCCGGGGTCACCGAGAAGTCCGATCCGCATTTCGGCCTTTACGATTACAAGCGTTCCTTCGGTTCGATTTATACCGAACGGATCGGAGAGTTCGATTATCTCCGTCATCCGCAGCGCACCGCCCGCTGGAAAAAAGCGGATCGTTTCCGCCGCCGGGTAAAGCGCAAACTCATCGCTCTGCATTATGGCAAACAGGAGAAGCAAGCATGAGGCCGATTGGACTGACCTCCGTGACCTTTCGCGAATTGACAGCCGCTAAGATCATCGCGCTGGCGGCACAAACGGGATGTGCGGGCATCGAATGGGGCAGCGATGTGCATGTTCCGGCAGGCCAGCTGGATTGTGCAGAATGGATCAAAGATCAGTGCCGCCAACATCAGCTTGAGATTTTCTCCTATGGCAGCTATTACAAGCTGAATCAAGGCTTGAAGCCGGAAGTCGATTTCCAGGCTTATCTGGACAGTGCCGTCAAATTGGGAGCTCCGCTGATCCGGATCTGGGCCGGAAGAACAGCCTCGGCTCAGGCGGACGCCGATTTCTTTGAGCGCGCCGTTGCCGAGACTCAGCAGTGCTGTGATTTGGCGGCGCAGGCCGGGATTGAGGTCGGATTTGAATATCACCGCAAATCGCTGACGGACAACAATGTTTCCGCCGTTCGTCTGCTTAACGCCGTGAATCGAAAAAATTGCCGAACCTACTGGCAGCCTAATCCAGAAAAGAGCGCCGAAGAAAATCTTCAGGAGCTCACCGACATTCTGCCCTGGCTGGCAAGGGTTCATGTGTTCAGCTGGAACAGCGATAACTCACGCCTGCCGTTAGCGGATCAGGAAAAGGCATGGAAGCGCTGGCTGAAAATCATTCCTGAATCGGTTCCGCTGATCCTCGAATTTGTCAAAGACGATCAGCCGGCGCAGTTTCAGCGTGATGTCCAGGCTTTGCGCAGCTGGTGTAATACAACTCAGAAATAAGAAAAGTCGAAACTCTCGGCTTTTTTATTATGCCAATCGTTTCGGCTTCTTTAACAGAACAAGTTAAAATGATGGAATCACAAAGTAATCTTCGGAGTTTCCTGCTGCTTTAGCTCAGCCTGGAAAAAGGCTTTTGCTTCCGCATGGATCAAACCTGCGATCAAACTGGACGGAAACATCTGAAGCTTTTCATTATACCGTGCCACGTTCGCATTGTAAGCGCGGCGGGCGGCCTGCAGATGTTCCTCGACGTCCGCGATCGTTTCCTGAAGCTGCAGAAAATTGGCGGAGGCCTGTAACTGCGGATAGCCTTCCGCTACCATCAATAACTGTTTTTGCACCTGGGTATACTGATCCGCCAGCGCTTCTTTTTCGTTCAGCGTCATTGAAGTGCGCAGCTTCGTCAATTCAGTCAGTACCGCCTGCTCGTGCTTGGTATATCCGCGGACGGCTTCCTGAATGTTCGTCAGCGAGTCATAGCGCTTTGCCAGCGCAACATCAATCCCCGACAGCGCTTCCTCACATTTAATCCGGCTGCGGATCAGTTGGTTATAGAGTCCAATTCCCGTGCCGATTACAACGATGAGAACACCTAATAAAATAATCATAATTTATTCCCCTTTCTCTGTCTGCCCTCCCTGCGGTGAAATTCCTGTTCCTATTCAAGTCAGCTGAAGCAAGTCGATCAATTCACAGATCAGTCGGGCTTCCTTGCGGATTTCGTTCAGCTGCGGCAAGGTGATCGCCGAAAATACCGGCGGCTCAAAGCTGTTCTGCCGATTGTCCACCGCGACATGGAACTGCCGGTCGAAAAAGCCATAATACATCCGGCCGGCGATTTCCCGTTCCGCCTGTTCCAGCTTTTCCATAAAATGCGGCGTCAACAAATAAAAGGCTTCCTGTTCATCCTCGGCATAGATCTCAAACTTCTCATTGAACGCCTCATTTTCCATTTCAATCCGTTCCGTTTTTAATCCGCTGAACCATCCGCCCGGCTTTCCGTTGGCAAGAAACTCTTTTTCCCGCACCAACAAATAATGGCCAAAATTCTTGGAAAAATCGAACACCATCCACGGACCTTCAAACAGCGTTGTCACCGTCGTCGTCTTCCCGGTATGCGTCACCTGCTGAGTTAAAACATCACTGCGGCGAAACGGACAGCCATGATAACTGCCAGAGAGCTGATCATCGCTGAAAAAACGGTTGCCGGTAGGGATAAAATGAGCTTCCTCCACCCACTCCTGGTTAAAGCCGGCATCCGCGTTCAGCTTGACATCCTCAAACATTTCCCGCAGAACCGCCAGCACGATTTGATTTTTATACGCTCGGACATATTTCGGCTTCTCCGTGATGTTGATCCACAAGATCAGAACCAACCCCAAGACCCCTGTCAATACGCCGAAGGAAAAGCTGGAAAATAACAGAAGTACTCCCACACCTATCAGAACGCCTCCCAATACGGTTATGACCATAATTCGTTCCCGCTGATGATTCAGCTGCACTAAAATTTCATCCAATCTGATCCCCCCATCCTGATTTTCATTATAGCATGCGGCTGACGCACAATTCATGTTCGTAAGAAAATTGTCAAACTCTTTGGGCCGTACAGTCCGGATTGACCATCAGAAAACCGAAGCTCTGGATCAATGATCACTTTGGCTTCGGTTTTTTTCATTCTTGACAAAAACAGATTAATCCCGGCGCAGCGCTTCAATCGGCGAAAGATTGGCAGCCTTGCGGGCTGGGACAATCCCGAAGAAAATGCCGACAGCGGAAGAAAACAGGGTTGCGATCAGAATTGTGGACAGGCTGATCCGCGGGGTCAGCGGCATGACTAGGCAGATCAATTCCGCTCCGCCGATCCCCAGAATAATTCCGATAATACCGCCGATTGCGGTAATGATCGCCGATTCAGCGAGAAACTGCCACAAAATCGAACTGGTCCGCGCGCCCAGGCCTTTGCGGATACCAATTTCCCGGGTTCTTTCCGTTACGGATACAAGCATAATATTCATAACACCGATGCCGCCGACCAGCAGACTGATCGCAGCGACAAATGAGATGAAGGTCGTGATCATGTTCAGCACTTCATTGATCTGTCCCATCTGTTCGTTGAATTCCTGCATCAGGAAGGCGCCCTTGCCCTGGGTTTGATGACGGCTGTCAAGCAGGCTCAGCGCCGATTGAGCTACCGAAGCGGAATACTCATTGCCTTCAGAGATAATATAGATGCTGCTGAAATCATCCGTTCCCATATCAAAGGACTGCAGTGCCGTATACGGCATTTCCATCGAGATTGGCGCGCCTTCATACGTTGATGAAACAAACGTACCTTCAACATCCTTGCGCACCCCGATAATCCGAATGTCCTTGGTAATATTCATAATCGAAGCTTCAATCGACATGCCGACAATGTCGGCTGTACCAAACAATTTCTTGGCATCGGATTCGCCGATCACGCCGACTAAGCGACCGCCTTCAAAATCAGATTCATCAAAATAGCGCCCATGCAGCATCGGCTGCACCGACATCGCATGCATATCTGGATTGCCGCCGCTGATCGACAGATCAAAATTGCCTTTTTGGGTCAAGGCACTGCCCCATGCGCCCAGCGTCGGCGTCACCCCTTTAACGTGGTCGATTTTCGTGCGGATCGTATCGATGTCCTTTTCCGTAATAAACGCCGGTTCCCCTGCTGTATAATTCTGACTGGCATAAATGTAGATCTGACCGCCGGCAATGCTGTTGAGTTCATCGCTGATCGTTCCTTTAGCGCCGTTGCCGATCGCCATAATCATGATAACGGAAGAGATGCCGATAATAATTCCCAGCATCGTCAGAATCGACCGGCCTTTATTCGCCCGGATATTCTTGACCGCCATCTTTACATATTCAAATAGCTGCGTCATCTGCGGCCTCCTTTACTGCTGGACAGGCGTGACCTGCAACCCCTCCTGCAGTCCGGCCGCGGCACTCAGCACGATCAGATCGCCTTCGCTTAGTCCGGAGCGAATTTCCGCCTCGTCATCGGAAGTCACGCCGATCTCAACTGACTTGCGGATTAACAGACCGTTTTCAACAGCATAGACAAAGCTTCCCTCACGATCGGTATTGATCGCTTCCACCGGAACTAACAGCACGTTGTCAGCTTTGGCCGTATTGACGGAAACCTTCGCTTCTACGCCTAAGAAAATGTTGTCATCCGGATTGTCGAACCGTACCTGAGCATGGATTACCGGTGTTCCCTGAGCATTGACCTCAGCGACCTTGCTGATCTTTTCCACCGTACCGGTATACTGTGAACCGGCCAGCGTAATCTGGGCTTTCTGTCCGACTGCGATCTTTTCCAAATCGTACTTCGTGATTGAAATCTCAGTCATGACCTCGCGGTTGGAAGCGATCGTGATCAGTTCCATGCCTTCGGATGTCGCGGCGCCTTCCTTGGTGTTGACCTTGGTGACAATGCCGGAGAATTCGGCCTTGATCCCAGCTCGTGCCAGCTGCAGCAGTTCTTGGGTGCTCATCGCAGCCAGCTCGCTTAAATTGGTATTGGCCTGCAGCTGAGTCTTCATTTCGTTGGAAAGAATCGCAGCCTGGGCTGAATCGCGAACGCCTTCCCGCTTAGCCAGCTCGGATTCCTTCTGACTTAATTCGGTCGTGGCTTTTTCCAGATCAGCCTGCAGCTGGACAACCTTTGCCGCCGCATCACCAGAGGCCCCCTGCAGCTGCTTGATCTGGTCTGCAATTTCCTGCTTCCGCTGCTTATGGGAATCCATTGTCGTATTGAGCTCAGTCAGCTCGCCTTGCAGGCGATTGATCTCCTGTTTCAGCCTTTCTATTTCAGTACTTGGATCCTCTGTCGGAACCGGACTTGTGGAAGGATCAGGTGAGGATGGATTAAGCAGGGCATCCAGAGCCGCCTGATTCTGGTCGATTTCTCTCTGTTTTTCACTGATCTGCAGCTCCAGCTGTGCGATTTGACCGTCTAAATCCCCCGCTTCTTTCTGCAGTTCGGCAATTTTCTGTTGGTTGGCGGCGTTGCTGCCTTCCTGTTCAGCCTGTTCTTTTTGCGCTTGGGCCAGCTGATCTTTTAATTTACTGACACGGTCACGCAGATCGTTGGCTTCAGCATAAAGCTTTTCGGCATCATGCTTAGCCTGGCTGTATTCATTGGCTTTTTCATTGCTTTTATTCAAGCTGTCGTTATATCCGCTGCGCGCCGCGGTCAGCTCCAGATTGGCTTTCTGCACCTGTTCCTGAATCGAATCCAGATCATAACCGACGATCAGATCGCCGGCGCTGACGTTATCTCCTACTTCCAGCGGCAGCTTCGCAATGTTCGCGCTGACCGGTGAAAAGTAGGTCTTCTCAGATAAGGAAGAAACCAATCCGCTGGTATCCAGCGTCTGCTCTACATTACCGCGGGTAACCGAGGTCACCGCCACCGTTGGCAGCATAGGCTTGCGTGTTAAGTTGGAAACGACGACATAGAGAACGAGCAGTCCAACGGCGCCCAGAATCAAGGTTTTCTTCTTCGGCAGGGTCAGCCTGCGTTTTTTCTTCTCTTTTCCCGGTTTCTTTTCCGGTGCTGTCGGTTCAATTTCAATGACTTCTACTTGCTTCTCTTCCATCTTTACTTTCCTCCCTCATTGTTTATATCGGAATCGATCTGGCCGTCGCGAATATGAATAATCCGTTTCGCCTGGGCGGCAATCTCGTTGTCATGCGTAATCAAAATGACGGTTCGACCGCTGGCATGCAGCTGCTTCAGAATTCCCAGAATCTCTTTGCTTGAAGCTGAATCCAGGTTGCCTGTTGGCTCATCCGCTAAAATTAACGGCGGAGCGGCGGCAATCGCGCGGGCAATCGCCACACGCTGCTGCTGACCACCGGACATCTGGGAAGGCTTATGATCAAGCCGGTGACCCAGCCCGACTTTTTCTAATGAAGCAATCGCCAGCTGACGCCGTTCCCGTTTGCCAATACCGCGATAAATCAGGGGAACCTCAACATTTTCCACGGCCGTCAGATTGGGGATCAAGTTAAATCCCTGAAAAATAAAACCGATTTCACGGTTGCGGATATCCGACAGTTCATTGTCGCTCAGCTTGGCCACATTCTGACCGCTCAGATAATAATCACCTGAAGTCGGTACATCAAGACAGCCCAGCTGATTCATCAATGTTGATTTTCCTGAACCGGACTGCCCGATGATCGCCACCAATTCACCGCGGTTAATCGTCAGATTGACATGATCCAATGCTCGGACTTCCACTTCTCCCGGATTGTATATTTTACATAGATCCCTGATTTCAATTAAAGCTTCAGCCATGAACTTCCCTCCCTGTCATGCTTAAATCGATCTCCATTATAAAGTCCAAGGCTTAAACCCATCGAAAGGAATCCTAAAGAACTTTATAAGATTTTTGTATTAAGACAGTAACACATTAATACATCATTGAACTATTGTCAATCCTTTTTTTACAAATTTCTGATCTTTTTTCTCATATATCTTTTTCTTTTTTTTCTTATTTATCTTTCTTGAAGCTTATTATATTCTGATTTTTGTAAAAAGCAAGCCCCCTTTTTCCAGATTCTGCCTGATAACAACATTATTGTACGCGCGGATGTTTCGCTTCACCATGGATTTAACTTGCAAATAACGAACAATCCTGTCACATTTCCTAAATAAAAAAACGCGGGAACTGCCGATGAAGTTGGCGTTGGTCCCGCGTTTAAATCACGCTTAAAAATTGTCCGATCTGTACCAGCAGCCGCCGAAATCGGGTTGACGAGTGAATCTCAAACACGATCAGCTGAGCTGCAGCTAGCACTATCAGCCGCTGTATTTGTTCCTGCAGCATCATCGCCAGAAAAAAACCACCCAGGTGAGATCCCTGCACAGGCGGTCAAACGAAACCTGAGTTTTGGCAATCTGCTGCTCCATCGCAATGATCTTCTACCCCAGAGGACAGGTCAATTCTTTTTCTGCAAAATGAACTCACTCTGACGGCCATTCACAGTCATTCCGCTCCGTAGCTTCGATTACGCAATCTGAAAATGCCGCCTGATGACGCCTGGTGAAAAGAAAAGACCCCAATCTTTCCAGGGTCTTCCTTGATTTATCTTTTCTAATGATAGGCTTCACTGATAAACTCTGCAGGCAAGCTCATTCGACGACTTTGCCCGGATTGAGAATGCCGTTGGGATCAAAGGCAGCTTTGATCCGCCGCATCAGCTCGATCTGAGCCGGCTGCAGCGATTGTCTGAGATATTCCCGTTTGGCATGGCCGATTCCATGTTCGCCGGACACTTGGCCCTTCATCGCTGCGGCTTTTTCATATAACGCATCCATGCATCGCGTGACCTTTTCCTGCCATACCGCTTCTTCGAGTGCATCCTTCAGCACGTAGATATGCAGATTGCCGTCCCCCGCATGGCCAAAGCTGCGGATCCGTATATCCTCCTGCAGCGACAGATCACGGGCGAACTGACAGAACTCAGCCACCTTGTCGATGTCCACAACAACATCACATTCATCCATCTGCGTCGTTGAGTTTTTAATCGCCTCCAAAAAAGCTCCGCGGGCATCCCAGATGCTGCTCTGGCGCTCCTCCGTATCGGAGATAAAGACATCTTCCGCGCCCTCTTGCAAAGCCAGCTCAGCGCAGTCGTGGATCATCGCCTGCATTTCTTCCGGGGTATTGGCACTGTATGAAACGATCAGATAGGCATTGAACTCCTTATTGGGGAAATCCTTACCGAGATAATCCTGAGCATCCTGGATGACTTCTTTTTCCATGAATTCAATCGTCGTCGCCACTGCCGGCAGCCGCATGATCTTCGGTACCAAGGTCAATGCCTGGCCTAGCGTATTAAACGGAATTAACAGCGACGTCATCGCACGCGGTTTCGGAAGCAGCTTCATGATAATTTTGGTGACTACGGCCAGCGTTCCTTCTGAACCGACGATCAGATCCTTTAACGAATAGCCGGAGCTGTTCTTCGAGGTCTTGCCGCCCAGCATCAAGACGCTGCCATCCGCCAGCACGACTTCCAAACCGCGGACATAATCCCGGGTGACGCCGTATTTCACAGCCCGCATTCCGCCGGCATTGGTCATCACATTCCCGCCGACCGAAGCACTTTTTTCTCCCGGATCGGGGGCATACAGCAGATTGTGATCGGCCGCTTCCTCTATGATTTCCATCAACAGCACCCCCGGCTGGATGACGGCGTTCATCGTTTCTTCATCGATTTCCAGAATCTGATTCATCCGCATCATCGACATCACAATCCCGCCTTGCGTCGCCACGCAGCCGCCGCATAAGCCCGTTCCGGCTCCGCGGGTTGTGACCGGCAGGTTTTCCTGATTGGCATAAGCCAGAATCTGGGATACTTCCTCAGTACAACCCGGCTGAATGACCAGTTCCGGGTCAAAACAGCCGTAGTGGGTCATTTCATCGTGCGTATAATCAGGGTGAATTTCATCGCTGACGCTGACATATTGCCGTCCGACAATCGCGCTCAGCGCCTCGATATCTTTCGTTTCTAGTTTGCGGAACATACGGCTTCGCCCTCCATTTCTTTCAGCATATTTTCGGCAATGAGTCCGGCATCACCAACGACGGCCACATGCGCCAGATCAAAGATCGGAGCCTGCGGATCGGTGTTGACCGCAATGATCTTCTCTGCGCCCTTCATGCCGGCGGCAAACTGAATCGCCCCGCTGATGCCGAAGGTCAGAATCAGTTTCGGTTTGACTGTCCGGCCCGACAAGCCGATCTGCTTTTTGACGTCATACCGGCCGCTTTCCACAAAAGGCCGGCTGCAGGCCATCTGGGCATGCAGACGCTGCGCCAGGGTTTCGATCAATGCCAAGGTTTTTTCATCCTTCACACCGCGTCCCACGGCGACGAGAATTTCGGCGTCAGAAATGCTGACCTCCTGCTCCTTCTTTTCAATTTTCAGCCATTCGATTTTGGAATCCAGCTTGGCCGAATCAATGGAACAGGATACAACCTGGCCAATTCGGGCTTGCTTCTGAGCGGCGTCCATCACCTTGTACCGCACCGTCGCAAACTGCGGCCGATGATTGGTATTCAGGATCTGAGCCATAATGTTGCCGCCAAAGGCCGGACGAATCTGCACCAGATCCGTATTTTCACGCATCTCTAAAACCGTACAGTCTGCCGTTAAGCCGGTTCTGAAACGGGCGGCTGTGCGCGGCGCCAGCGAACGGCCGCTGACCGTAGCCCCGACCAGCACGACTGTCGGATGGCTGCGCTGGATACAGTCTTCAAACACTTCGGTATAATTATCCGCACGGAAATATTTTAAGCGTGGATCCTCATAGAGGTACACGTTAGCTACCCCATAATCCAACAGCGCATCCGCCGCCGCTTCAATCTGATCGCCGATCATCAGGCAGTTGACCTGTTGACCGATGACCTGTGCCAACGCCTGCGCCTTACCGATCAGCTCCAGCGTCACCGGATGAATCCGGCCGTCACTGTGTTCAACGTAGACGAGGATATCATGCCACTGGGACTTATCAATCTGAGGCTGAGGGGCATCAGTCTGTTCGCTGATCGCCTGACTTGGACAATTACGCAGACACATCCGGCACATTTTACAGGCGGCATTGATCTGCACCTGGCCTTCAACCATCGCCATCGCGTTAAACGGACATTGCTGAATGCATAAACCGCAGCGCGTACATTTTTTCGGATCAATCACTAAGCCGCTCATGCGTTCTCCTCCTCCCACATTTTATCTTCTTTCAAAATTTCTACCAACCGTGCGGCACTTTCTGCTTCCGCCCCTTCCAATCGCAGGGTTTTCACATCGTGGGTCGGCGTAAAAATTCGCTCGACCTGCGTCGGTGAACCGGACAGACCGATCCGGGCAGGATCCAGAGTCCTGCATTGAGCTGCGCTCAAGGTGTGAATCGGATTCTTCTCCGCTGCTTTGGCTCGCTTATACGACGGCAGATTGGGCTGGAAAATACCTTTTTCCACTGTGATCAGACACGGGTAAGGAATCCGTGCAACCGCCTCAACTTCCGTTAAATCCTGTTTGACGACTAAGGCTTTCTCATCCACGTCAATCAGTTCCGTAACCCAGCTGATATGCGGTATCCCCAAGACCTCCGCCATTTCCGGGCCAACCTGAGCGGTATCGCCGTCGGTAGTCTGCTTGCCGCACAGAATCAAATCGACATGCTCGATCTGACGAATTCCGGAAGCAATCGCATAGGAAGTCGCCAGTACGTCGGCTCCAGCAAACTTGCGGTCCGTCAATAGCCAGCCTTCATCCGCACCTAAAGCAAACGCCTCCTGAAGCACCGCCTTCGCAGCCGGCGGTCCCATCGTGATCACATGGATTTTCGCTCCCGTTTTCTTCTGAATCTGCAGCGCGGTTTCCATCGCATAAAGATCATACGGGTTCATTTTGGTTTCGATGCCATCCCGTTTCAGCACGCCGGTTACCGGATCAACTTCGACCTTCTGCGTAGCCGGAACTTGTTTTACACACACAACAATGTTCACTTTTCTGTTTCCTCCCTATTTTCTTCCAGCTGCAGATGCCGCTTCATCAGCTCCGCCGCCGTTTCCGTTTGTCTGGCCGCAATCGCCCGGGTCAGCTGTTCGTGCTGGTCGATCAAAATCGCCAGTGAGCTATGAGTTGAAATCTGCCGGCGGTTGTGCGCGACGGAATATTCCATCAGACTGCCGACACTGTCCAGCGCGATTTTTAACAGCGCGTTGTGGCTGTTGTGCACCAGCGCCTTGTGAAACTGCAGATCCAGTTTGGCAGCCTGCGCTTCATCCTCGCATTGACGCATCGCACTCACCAATTCCATCAAGCCCGCATCCTCACCCTTTTCCGCAGCCAGCTCCGCCGCTTTGATTTCCACAGCCAGACGGAACTGCGCGATGTCCTGTTCACAGCCCTGCTGGGCAAACAGCAGCGGCGAAATCCGCTGAATAAACGGTTCGATCTGAAAGGCTGTGACGCGGGTCTTTTCTTTGGGCCGAATCCGCACAATGCCTAACAACGCCAGCACCTGCATGGCTTCCCGCACACAGCTGCGACTGACGTGATAGAGCTGCGCCATCTCCCGCTCAGACGGCAGCGCTTCTGAAATTTTCAGCCGGCCGCTGCCGATCTGGCTGATCACATCATCGACAATCATCTGCGAGTTCTTTTCCTGATTTTCCATAGTTCACCCCCAACTGGTCAGACCAAGTTAATTCCATTATAGAAGAACTGCTCGGAAAATGAAAGCCCTTACAGTTAATTAATTCTTTCACGAATCATTTTTATTGAATTCAGCCCGATGTTCTGTCCCGCGCTTTTCAGTCCCCAGCTTAATCGTTTATTTTCGCTCGCCAAAGACCAGAAATATGAATCAATAAATTCCAAAGATCCGGCGGTTTACGCCAACAGAAGCATTCTATGAAACAATATTTCAGTGAAACGTTATATTTCGCGAATAAAATCTTCAAAAGCTCTTTTCACCGGATCGAAATCACGGTATGATAATTCACAGAGGAGAGTTCAGAAAACAAATATGGAAAATGTTAAAATGTTGATTTTGGATATCGACGGCACCTTGATCGCCCGCGGCACGGAAACCATCCGTCCGGCAGTGGTCGAGGCGCTGCATCAGGCGCAGGCGCAGGGAATCAAACTGCTGATCGCCACCGGCCGGGCTTACTACTTCATCCAGCAGGATGTTCACGACACGCTCAAGCCGGATTATTATGTAACCATCAACGGTCAATGCCTGATTGAAACCGGCAAAGGCATCATCGAAAAGCATGAGATCCAGGAGTCCACCATGCTGAAACTGAACAAGCTGTGCGATGAGCTGGAACTGGGCGTCGGCTATAAGTTCGATGAATCCGTCGTCTGTCAATCGCACTTTCACAAGTTTCACTGGGGGTATCTGAAAGGCAAGGACGTCGGCAGTCTTTTAATCGACGACACGGCCGAACAAGATTATCAGAAGACGCATGGTTTGCCAATGGGATTGTTTATCATCGGGGATGAGGAAAAAGTTGAATCGATCGCCGATCAGTTCCCGGAGCTGACCTTTACCTGGAGCTATCCGCAGGGCTATGACATTTACAGCACCGGCAACGATAAGACAACAACAATTGAATCAGTATTAAAACGCCTGGGTATTTCCTGGGCGGAAACAATGGCTTTCGGCGATGGTGAGAATGACATTCCAATGCTGCAGAAAGCCGGCGTCGGTGTCGCTGTGGCTAATGCCAAAGAGAATGTCAAGGCGGCAGCGGATTATATTGCGCCATCCGTGGATGAAGACGGTGTAGCGGAAGCCTTAAAGCATTTCGGTATCCTTAAAGCATGATCAAACAATAAAAAGAAGGCCGGCAAATAAAGCAGAATGCTGCGATTGTTTTGTCGGTCTTTTTCATTTCGTTTAGTCCTTCCGCTAATAAGAGAAAGGATTATTAATATTATCCTGCCTTTTTCTAAATCGAAAGAGTGAAAATTGCTCGATGGCCAAGAATATCTTTGCACACCAAGCCAAGTTTCCATGTTAGTTAGAAGATATAACAGGAATCATATTGCTCCTATTTCTGATTTAGAAGGGAACTAGTACCCCTTTCTTTTTTGCCTTGGCAATTTTAAAGAAAACTTCTACTTCCTTCTCGCCTTAAAAGAAAAATGTTTGTAGATAAAAGCCATAGTAACTCTCCTTTCTCTGCTTATGCTTTGTTGCAGGTTAAGACCGCAATGCACTTGCTCTGCAGCACTTTCGCACCATAAGTATGCAGACCCTTAACGGCATCCGAAAAGCGCTTTTCTGGGCGGTAGGCTTCCGTGTTCAGGATCTGTGCCGCATAAGAGTCGGCTTCTGTAGTACCCGCAATAACCTTGTACTTCGCTCCTTCAGTGTTCGGAACGTTATTCGATACATAAACCGTGAATCCAGCAGACTTACCAACCTCGCCACCTTCCAGGATCGCCTGATTATAATCCGTGCCATTGCCGACAAAGCGGTCATCCTTCAGCAGCAGACCATGGTAAAAGGCTGGAATAACAACCCAGCGTCCCATCTTGACAACGTTGGCTTCCGTCAGCTTTGTGTTCAGATCGACCAGGTAATCGTAGGCATCAGCCTTGGTTGGAACGATTGGCACATCGTTGGTTCCGATCGCGTTATCGGCATGCACATTGATTGCCAGCAAGTTTGCCGCAAAGGCGTCAACAACATCGTTCATCGAAAATACTTCGCCTGGTCAATCTTCAACTCCGGCTGTTCGCCGGTGATGTCTTCCGGTGCATCGATATCCGTGCCCTTGGTGTAGTCTTTAATCGACACATTACCAACCTGGTTAATCTTGACTGTATCACCAAAGTTTTTGATTTCACTTCGTAATCCCGGTTGAGCAGATTTAAATAAACATGGCTTTTGTCCAAGTGGTTCAGCAAACGGGCACTCAAAATGGTAGGGATAAAATTCTAAATAGACATAATTGTTCACTCCTCCTATTTTTTCATGGACGCAACAACGGCGTCCCCCCATCTGCAAACAGCTGAATGTTGAGTGGTAGTCGTTTCAATAAATTCATGGTTTATCGTCCTTCCCGGCCCGCCGAGTCTGTGCCAAGGCAGTCCTATTTATTGCATTACCCCGCCCAGTTCATGCCCGAGCAGTGTGTAGCCATAATAAAAAAACCACTAAGGTGCTTAATTAGTTATCATATCTTCTTATCAGGTCTTTTATATTTATGCGCTTCGCTTCTTCCTTCGTAAGAAAAACCGGAGGTATATCAGGATTGTAGTTATCGCTTTTTTTATAAACATCTAAGCAGTAGGCCTTAATGTCTTCATTTCTTTGATCATCCTCATCTGTCAACAAAACATATACGGGTCTTCGCGTGGGAATTTCAGCAACCAATCCAAGATAAGGTGGATTTAGATCATATCTCATTGCGTATTGCCCTCCTTCGCCGTAGATCGAGCGACTATGCTGGCAACCTCTCTCGCCTCAGCGTTATGTGTCTAACAAATACTCCTCGCCTAAAATATCCCAAATGGGGATTTTATACTTAATCGCAACCTCAATCAGCTCAACATACAGGTCATAATCTAAAAAATTGGGATCGAACTGGAAATTACCATCCGGTAAAAAGCCGAAGAGTTCAAAATGCTTATCCGATATTTTATCAAGATATTTTGTCCTTTTTCCGTTCCATTCACCCATTAAGTGTTCAACCCTTTCAGTATTTTATAGGCGTCTTGCGTAAATCTTGGAAAGATATCATTTAACATGCCAATTACTTCCTGATCATTCATAAATCCTATGCTTCCAAAGTCAGCCCATGCTTCCGAACTTAATCTATTTTTGCTTGAGTCCCAATATTCTATCGGATAGCCATACCCTAGTTTCACTTTACCTTGTGTTACTCCAGATATTATATCCGAAATGCCACCATACTTCGCTATTATTTTTCCATTCGCTTCAAACGCATAAGGATGTCTAACAACTAAAAATTCTTTAATACTGATTTTATATTTGCTAGCTTGTAGCTTTAACTCTTTATAATCCTCCATTAGTAACGATCTGAAATTAAATGTTTGGGTAACGCCTCTATCATTATCGATTAAATGAAACAATTCATGCGCTAGAGTTGCAGGTTTTACATTATCGCTTAATTCAATTACATTTAATACGCGGATTCTCCGGCTTCTATTTAATCCTAATCGATAATCAGTCTTTGTACAATACTCTTTAAGGATTTTTCTTACTTCGGGATTTGCTTTTTTTAATTGTTCTGTGAACGGAATGCGTATTGAATCTGGTAAGCTTTCGTACGGAATAACTTCTTTATTAAAACAAAAAGTCGCTTGAAAAGTTTGTCATGTCCTCAAGATAAGCAATTATTATGTCGAAAACAACGGCGCGATTTTTCCATTACCGCTTTATAGTGCATTTCTGCTTAGAAATTTATGCGTATTTTACCCACATCTTACATTTTACGAACTGGTCATTTTGGTGATTCTCAGGATCCGGATGGCTCTCATCAATGTAAGAATTTTACGCGTTGAAGAGTTATCAATCCTTTATCCTATCGAAAACACTTGACAAGAAATTGAAATGATATCAAAATGATATCATCAAGAGGAGGAATACCAAGATGGAAGAAAAAATTTTAAAAGCAAAGAAAGGTCTGATGCCCCTGATCCTGCTGCTTGCAGCCTATGTGCTGGCGATCGTTGCCTTGATCGGCGGCATTTCAATTGTGGATAACCATGCTTTCGGCAATGTTTTGATTGCCATCGGATTAGTGTGGATAATCCTGGGCTGGATTCCATTTATGGGCGTCAAAGTTCTAAAGCCTCAGGAAGCGCTGGTGCTGACATTGTTTGGCAAATATATCGGCACACTGAAAGAGGAAGGCATTTATTATGTCAATCCGTTTGTATCCGCGGTTAATCCTGCCAGCCGGACAACATTACGGCAAAGCGGCGACGTCAATTCCTCAGAACGGGCGATCGTTACTTCCAACGGCGCTCAGAATCAAGTGACGCCGACCAAGAAGATCTCGCTGAAAGTCATGACGCTGAACAACAACAAGCAGAAGATCAACGACTGCCTGGGCAATCCGATCGAAATCGGCATTGCCGTTATCTGGCGTGTTCATGACACGGCTAAGGCAGCCTTCGCCGTCGATAACTACAAGGAATTCCTGTCGCTGCAGTGCGACGCGGCGCTGCGGGATATCGTCCGGGTCTATCCGTATGATGTTGCGCAGAATGTCGATACGACCGGCGATGGCGAACCGGATGAAGGTTCATTGCGCGGTTCCAGTGAAATCGTGGCGGCACGGATTCGCGATGAAATTCAATCCCGCGTACAGGAAGCCGGACTAGATATTATCGAAGCCCGGATCACCTACCTGGCCTATGCTCCGGAAATTGCCGCCGTTATGCTTCAGCGGCAGCAGGCATCCGCGATTATTGATGCCCGCAAGATGATCGTCGACGGTGCTGTGGGTATGGTCGAAATGGCACTGAACAAACTGAACGAAGGGGGCATGGTTGAGCTGGATGAAGAACGAAAGGCCGCCATGGTATCCAATCTGCTCGTCGTCTTATGCGGAAATAAAGATGCTCAGCCCATTGTGAATTCAGGAAGCTTATATTAGTGGCCGATCAGGAAAAGAAACAAGTGCCGCTGCGTATTTCCAGCAAGCTTTACGCTGAGATTGCATCCTGGGCAGAAGATGATTTCCGATCCTTGAACGGACAGATTGAATACCTGTTGACCGAATGTGTCAAACAGCGTAAGAAAAACGGCTCCCCCCGGCCGGAAAAATTAGATGAAGGGATTAAACTGGATCTATGAGAAAAAAGCCGCATGCATAATGCTCGGTGGTCGTAAAACAGTAATATGTGAATTTCTTGGAACAGGCATGATTTCGGTCATGCCTGTTCCGCTTTTATCAGTTCATCCACGAGAATATAGCCAACAAGGTCATATTCGATATGGACCCTCTGTTTGCGTTTACCGCTGGACTTGTCCGGTGCCTCCACATAAACCGCCTTTACAAGCTCTCTGAGAGCATATGGCGTAAGTTCTGTGAGGTCGGTGTATCTGCGTGCCCGCTGAATAAACTGTTCAAGGTCTTCTATCTGTCGTTCCTGTACTTCAATCTCTTTTTGCAGATTTACGATTTCAACTTTGAGCTGCGCCTGCTCATCCTCGTAGGTCTTGCTCATCATGGCAAAGCGATCATCGTTCAGCTTGCCCTTGGCGTTGTCCTCGTAGATTTTGATAAACAGGCAGTCAAGTTCCCCTATACGCTTTTCTGCCTGTGCCAGACGCTTTTTATATACCCTTATAGTTTCCTCGCTTTGCAGACGGAGTTTTTGCTCCATTTCCACCCTGAAATGTGCTTCATATCGGGTCACATACGAGATAACCTCTTTCATGTGATTCCAGACCAAATCCTCCAAAACTACGGCACGAATGTAGTGTCCACTGCACTTGTCCTTGTTGACACGGTGAGTGGAACAGATAAAAAAGTCCTGTCGCTTTTCAAAGTATTTGGTGGTGGAATAGTAGAGCTTCTGCTTGCAATCAGCACAGAACACCAATCCCGAAAACGGACTGCTCTTGCCTGTTGCCGTTCGCCTGTGTCGCTGCTGACGAATCTCCTGCACCTTGTCAAAGACTTCCTGCTCGATAATGGCAGGATGGGTGTTGTAGAAAATCACTCGATTTTCTTCGGGATTTTCCCGCTGCTTTTTGTCCCAAATGGAATTGGTGTAGGTCTTGAAATTGACCGTTGCGCCAATGTACTCTTTTCGTTCAAGAATATTGACAATGGTGCTTTCGTGCCAGCGGTAAGGGTTCTCCGGCTCGGTGTGCGGTGTTTTCACGCCTTGCTTGTTTTTGTATGCGGTAGGTGTGAGTATCTTGTCCTTTTCAAGCTGGTCTGCAATTTGGCTCGGTCCACGCCCATTCATGCAGAGCGTGAAAATCTTCTTGACCACCTGTGCAGCTTCCTCGTCAATAATCCATTCCTTTGGATTTTCGGGATTTTTCATGTAGCCATACGGCACATGGACAGTCAATCTTTCACCACGCTCACCCTTTGCTTTTTGCACCGCACGAATTTTTCGGCTTGTATCTTTGGCGAAAAATTCGTTGAACCAGTTTTTAATACCGGCAATGTCACTGTCGGTGCTGTTGGGGTTGATGCTGTCAAAGTGGTCGTTGATGGCGATGTAGCGGACATCGTTCTGAGGGAAAGTATAGTTGATATACAGTCCCGTCAAAGCGGAGTTTCGCCCAAGCCTTGATAGGTCTTTCGTAATGACTGCACCCACATGACCGGCTTCAATTTCATCAAGCATTTTCTGAAATCCCGGACGATCATAGGTCACACCGCTGTAGCCGTCATCGATGAAAAATGTCGGGTGGGGGAAGCGGTGCTCTCGTGCGTATTGAAGCAACATGGCCTTTTGATTTTGGATGGAATTTGACAAATCCTCTTTGCCGTTTTTCTTCTCATCCTTGGTGTCCTCTACGGACAATCTGCAATAAAGTGCTGTGATTTTGTCGGTTGCCCTTAACATTTTGTTATCCTCCTTTGGTTGGGCAACTGTCTGTACAGGATTGGAATGGTTGTTTATATCAAGAGAGGTGTCGCTATTCATTCGCCATCCTCCGTGATATCAGATTCATCATCGGCAGCGTTCTGCTCCATAATGCGTCCCAGCTTTTTATCAAGAGTTTCCGTGCCCTCATAGCTGCCTGTAACGGTATATTCTGCGCCGCCGATTTAATCCACGATTGTCAATTCGGGCAGCCAAAAGGCAGACAGATTTCTTACAACAATGTTACCGTTCTCATCAAACTTGATGTCTCGCTTTGGTGCATCATCGGGGCGAGACTCGACCTTGGCATACGGGTCGGGATTGGAGAAGTAGTATTCGGAAACTTCCTCGTCATACTCTCCACTCGTAATCTGTTCCTCAAGAATCATATCGTCTATTTCTTCAGGAGTAAGTTCACGAGTTTCTTCCTCTTTTCGTTTCTCATCCATCCGGTCGAACCTCCCTTGTTTCAACTTCCGATAAAATCAAAATCTCCCTTTTTTCTAAGACACTGTTCACATTCATAGAGATGTTCAAACTCGTGAACATATACTGGACTGCTTAAGTAAAACGACTTTGCCAAAACCGAACAATACGGCAAATCGGGAGATTTTTGTTTTCCGCTTGTTGGAAAAACATAATTGAATCCCATTTCAGATGCTTTTTGTGATGCACAAGAAAAATAGCGTATACCAATCAGTTGGTTATACTCATCTTCTATGCCTGGTTGAGAACCAATTTCACATCTAACCCATTGCATTAATAGTTGAGGGATAATATATTCTGCTGCAAAAGGATCTTTCTTACTAACTCTTATATATGAGCAAGCTGCAATTAAGGGGTACCAAAGCAAGTATGCTGCACGAACACTTGAATTTTCTAACAATGAATTATTGATTCTTCTCTCATGTCTTTCGTTGTAACGTTCGATGTTTAAAAAATCTTGTGGTTTAACGCCCAACTCAATAACTTGAATGTTTGTATTAGAATATTCTACTGTCCGTTCAAGTTTGAAGATAGATGCCAGAGCAAAATCTTGATGAGGGTTAAGGTGTATTTCTTCACAGCATAAGTCGAGAGAAGTTCCTAAATACAGACTTGGATATCCAGCAATACTATACCTGCATGTAGAAACTTTAGAGCGAAGATTATACGGCGTATGAAACACACGTTCTCTTCCATAAGGTCTATTGTCACTGACAGAAGTAACACGAAACAGTTTTAAGCTATCATCGTTGTTTCGATAATTCCCCCTATCCTCAAATTGTTCAGTAACACTTTTTTGATATATTCTTAGGGGCCTGTCCATAAATATGTTCATGGATCTTTCAAAAGAACTGTATGCTTTGGACGGAAATCCGTTTAAGTAATGACTAACAGCTTTAGATAAAAGACCACAAGCTCTTTTCACTACTTTGGTATCAACACGGATATCATGTCCATCATCGGGCAAGAGGTCTAATTTCTTAATGTAGTAATCAAACAAGCCATTTAAGGTATGCAGAAAATCATAACCATCCCAGCGAATTGGTAAAAACAATTTTTTATCTTCAAAAAGATTTTTAAATTCAGAATTTGATATGTCCAGGATCATAAAATCGCTCCTTATTTATTTGGCAAAAATATAAACTCATAGTTGAAAAATAGCACTTGCCATCTTGGAAAACTCTCAAATAGAGAACCGCAGCAGGTGTAGCTGCACACTGCGATGTTTTACAAAATATAGCGTTGCCGATTTAGTGGAAAATGAAAATCTTCAATTTGCTTACAAAAGGTCAAAACAAACTTTGCAAGCAGTGCACGTGTGTACACACATCGTTCGTTTTGCAAATTTCAGCGAAGCTGATTTTTGCAAAAGCTTGTTGGGAAGCATCCCAAACCCTTTGACGATTTTTTCAAAATCGGCTACGCTCCTGCGGAGCTGACATCATTTCAGATGGGAAAGAGAAAGCAGAATTTTTTTAATACCTTCGTAAATTTCTTCCTGATTCTTTTTGATTTCTTCAATGTCCGCTTCGTAGATGTTACCCGTTGTGTTAAGTTGTTTGGCAATCTGGTTTTCGCTGTTGGATATTCGTTTCATTTTGGAAGTCAACTGACGGAGTTCGGGCATATCCAAATTTACAACATACCCGTCGATTGCCATTTTGCGGAGATAGGCACTCATGTTCTCTGTTCCCATCTGTGCCATTTTCTGTTTTATCAGGTCAAGCTCTTTTTCGTCTACAAAAAACTTGACCTGTATTGGGCGTTGACGGATTGGTGGTTTTCGCTTATCTGCCATCGGTCGGCACCTCAATATCTTCTTCTACAAGTTCAGCCATCGCCTCAATAACACAATCGGGTGACGGTAGCATAAACTGTGTCCGTTGAGTGATAACTGCCTCAAAGTGTGGATTCAAAAAATCTCTCACAACACATTCTTGTTCATTTGCTTTTTCAAGGTTTTCAAACAAGAGCTTAAACTCTTTTTGCTTAATCTCATTGAGACGAGAAATTAAACAATCGATTTCTGCTTCATCCAGTAAGTACTCGCCAATCAAACAGGATACATAGGCGTTAAACAGTCTACCAAGTGTTTCTACATCATCTTCGTATAAAATGTCCCCAGTAGTCTTTACTACTTTTGCCCCAACTGCGCCACCGACAAAACCACCAGCAATGCCAACCACTGTGCCGACACCAGGAGCAACAGCAGTGCCTGCAGCGCCTGCAACTTTTGCCGCAACAACACCGGCAGCAATGGCACCTCCGGCACCAGCAGCAATAGATCCGGCAAGTACGCTCATGTTCTTTGCATATTGAGCACCGGATATTTTTCGAGCGGCAACATTATATGTTTCGGGAATTGAAAACACCGCAAAAGAAAGAACAGAGGTCAATACATTGCTTCTCAATATTTTCGCAATATGTTTTGAGGCAGCAGCTCCGTATATTGCGCTTTTTCCTGAAAGTGCACGAATACCATTTACAATCGTAGCGGATGCTTGATACCCTAATTTGCCGACAATATACTGGCTCGGTGCTAACAAAGAATTGGCTAATCCTGTTCTCGCTATCTGGGAAACAAGCATGTGTTGGACAAAAGATATTCCGAACACTTGCAATCCGGCAGAAGCACCCGCTTGAATTGCTTGCTTAATATCGCCGGTCTTTCTCCAAGTCAAAAAGACGGTGACAACAAAAGTAATCCCCAATGCACAGGAACAAGTTACTGCTCCTGTAAAAGCATCATACGATAGTGATTCTATTGTGCCGGGTTTTGTTAGATTGACCGCCTGCTGGTAAGTCAGTCTACCTTTGCGAACAATATTCGCCGCTTCGTTTGGGTCTGTGACCCCAGGGACTTTTCCTTTTTCGATTTTTCTGCGGAAGCCATCAAGAACCTTTTGATATTGGTCTTTCGGTACTTCGAGCTGCATCGGTTTTCCGTCTTTTATATACCGATACTGCCCAGTTTCAGGACTAAAGCAAGCCTCCAAAGAGCCTCTGGCTGAATTATAGTATTTTGTCTGTATGAAAATATCGCCAACCTGTCGATCTGCGCCATCCTTAGCATTGTCACGACCTATTACTTTTGCATCGAAGCCATGTAGCCTATCCAACATATTGATGGCTTCTTCTGCCATCTCACCATGTCCTGCGGGCGTATTGATACTGGCTTTATGTTCTGCGAAAATAGCAATCTGCGAAGATTCAACTGCCGCACCAGCCGCAATACTGGTTTTGATGACCTGTTCATCAAGATTGACTGGCAGTTCATCTATATCAATGGACATTCTGTTTTCAGCTGTAATTTGTGCGGAAAAAGTTCTGCATAGCTCAACGAATCGATGGGAACACTGCGGCTCTACTAATAAAGCCTTATTCTCAATTTCAGATTTGCCGGCAAACCAGCTTGCGTCAAAATCGCTCCAGCTATAAAACAGCAAAACAGCTTTTCCACTATGATATTGAGATTTATGCTGTAAATACGCCTGCCGTTCTTCTTCGCTCTCAAAACTGTCAAGCTCAAAATTGCTGGTACCAATTTTCCCATCAAGCATACTGACATTTGTCCTGATGAAAAGCCCTTTGTCGGTAGCAACAATTCCACTCGGTCTGAGGTCAAATTCCGCATCTGCCCATAAAATGTTTTGCTCACGAGGAATAGGAAATACGTTCTTTATCTGCTTGGTTTTGTTATCTGTAAGTTTTAAGGGTGAATCACCAAGAGCACGAATAAAGACCTCTGCTTCAGTTCCCTCCAGTGGAAGAATTGCCGTATCGAACTTATCCCTCCGATCCTTTTCGGAAGCCGCTTTCTTTTCTTCTATCGCCGCATTGACCTTATCAACGGTGGAAGTAGCCATATCACGAGTGTTCTCTACAATATCGGAAGCCATATCAATTACTGCTGTTGTAGCATTTTGAGATATGGATTTTACTTTTTCAAAAAATTCGTTTTTGGTTTTATCCTGCTTCATACTATAATTCTCGCATCTCAGTCAGTATAGCTTCTGCTTTGTGTGTACACACATTATTATATAGGATAAGGTTCTCTTTTTCAACGCTTATTCCCGAATTTATCGCACTAAAGCACAACTTATTTATGAACACATCCATGTCAAAACAAGAGCTGCCCCGCTGAATGGCAGGGCAGCTCTTGTTCGTCATCAAAAATCAATCAAGGTTTTGGTATTCCGTAACTGTCTTGAGGTAGACAGCAGGATCGCCGTTAAGGATTAAATCAGCATATGCAGCAGGGTCATTATAGATCAGATAGTCGAGTTCCGACTGTTGATACATATTATTCACTACCTCACTTTCCACAGCGATAGTGTCGATAGAAACCATGCTGCCGTCTGAAAAGCAAAGCTCTACACAAGCAGTATCAAGGTTAAATTCACAAGATAACAGGTGTTTCATGGTAAATACCTCCGTAATTCTAATATTTTGTTGCAAAATAGAACGATGCCGGTCATGCGACTCGACATCGTTCTTTTCGTTGTTGTTTCCAACCCTGTCAGACAGATGCCGTAAAATAGTAATTTTTTAGAATTACTGTCTTACGAGCACCCATCTAACCACGCTGCTTTTTTCTATCCTTCTTATAATCGAATAATGGATTTTATGAATCAGAGATCCTCGCCTAAAATTGTTTTAACAGCGACGCGGCCCTGGGTCATCGTCCGACCAACCGCAACTCCGACAAAGTATTCCGGATAGTTGCCCGCAAAGAAGCTGCCGGAACAATCGCCGATTGAATAAAGACCCTCAATCACTTGATGATGCGTATCATAGACCTGACATTTCGGATTAATCCGCAGACCGTCGCAGGTTGTCAGCAGGCTGCCGCCTAAGAAACAGCCATAATACGGCGCTGTATTGACCGGCCGCATCCGATAAGCTTCTTTTCCGAAATCCTCATCGACGCCTTTGGCGCACAGCTCATTGTAGCGCTCTACGGTTGCCGTCAGATTTTCAGCAGGAATACCCAGTTTTTCTGCCAATTCTTCAATCGTATCGGCTTTAAAGATCAAGCCCTGTTCAACATAGCTTTCCAGCATCGGGATGATGCCGTTGCCCTGTGCGATATTGACCGAGATCTGTGCACAGCCATATTGATCATAAGCCAGAATCGCCTCTGTGACGTTCGCATCCATGATCGCCGCATAAACACCATCCGTCTGCAGGGAAGCCGCATGGTTCAGGAAATCATACGGACAGGATTCGTTGGCAAAACGGAAGCCCTCTTTATTCACTTTCAGATGCGGCTGGGTACCTGGATTAAACTGATAAACCGTACCTGGGAAAGCAAGATTTCCCTGACCATCATCGACATAGCCCGCTTTAACGCCCGGAGCGACCAGACCGCGGTCAAAAATCATCGGCGCATCTGTCGTATCCATCTTAGCACCGGCCCAAATGCCGGCACGAATTCCCATTCCGGTATCCGGACCATAGTAGCTGTTCGCTGTAACGCACTCATTAACAATCGGCGCCAACGCTTTGATCATCTTCGGATTGCCCGGATAACCGCCGGTTGCCAAAATTACATTCTTCGCATTGATTTTTACATAAGCTCCGCTGGCATCCGTGAAGATCGCGCCGGATACTTTTCCGTCAGCATCCTGTACCAGCCGAACCAAGGTCATGGAATAATTGACTTCATAGCCTAAATCCTGAATATGCTTTTCCAGAAAGCCATTGCGTTCGCAGCCCATCGAAGCTGCAAATTCACTGCCCTCCGGAGCGTTGACTGTATGCCAGATCGAAGGAACGTAATATTCCATATTGTTGCCGCCGACATGGTTGTCATGTGCAATATTAACCGACGCTGTCAAACCCAGACTTTCCAGGTAGCTGATCATTTCAGCGCTGTTGTTCATCCACATTTTAATGACTTCCATGTCGCATTTGTAGGAAGCATAACGGGCAATCTCATTCAGAAGGCGATCCTTCTGGACGGTGACGCCGGCTTTTTTCATAGCTTCAGTATCCAGCGCCCCGATCCAGTGACGTGTATCCCCCAGCGTTTCATTTTGTTCGCAAATCATGAAATTCATTTTGGCATCCGCAGCGGTTGCAGCAGCCATCATCCCGCCATTGCCGGCGCCGATAATCAACAGATCGGTATCGTGGGTCGAAGCAATCTGCGAATCCGCAATCTGTGGAGCTTCGCCTAACCAGTCCTCAGAGTCTGCACCACTGCTTTCAATTAAAGCCTCAGCCAATCCCTGAGCCTGGGCAATACAGTTGTTGACTGCTTTCTTCAACGCTGGAATGGTAATGTCGGCTGTCGCTGCGGTTTCCACATCGGCTGACTGCTTCTCAACAATCAGCTTGGCTAATTCGTCTGCGGCCGCCTTGCCGATTGATTCAGTTTCTCCTGAAGCTGCGATCGCACAATCGGTAATCTTATCCGCACTGAATGTCAGCTCTACTGTCATATAGCTGGAATAGCCTTTGACGACTGCGGAATAGGTTCCTGGCGTATAGATTCCTTTGGCCGCTGAGGGTGCATCGTTGGCACAGCCGGTCAGACTAACGGCCGCTAAGCCTAAGGCACCGGCTGCTGCACCTTTCAGGAAATCCCGGCGGGTAATGCTTTTTGAACTCATCTTTCTTTCCTCCCTTGTTTCAATATGCTCATTATTTCACATAAGCTCTTGCAAAAGAAGTCTGAATTTCTTATCATTGTTATAAGGCATTCCTTATAACAATAAGAATGGAGGAACTCCATGCTGAACCCTCAATTAAATACGTTTATTCAGGTTGCGGAAAACGGCAGTTTTTCCAAAGCCGCGGAGAAGCTGTATATTACGCCCAGCGCTGTAATTCAGCAAATCAACAATCTGGAAAAAGAGCTGCAGGTCAGCTTATTCATTCGTACACGCCATGGAACTCAGCTGACCCCGGCGGGTGAATATCTGTTTCAGCAGGCCGGCTCCCTGCTTCAGACCTGCCGTGAAATTGAAGAAAATTTGATAACGCTTCATCGCCGCGGGCAGCGGAAAATCACGGTCGGTACCAGCTTATTGATGAAATGCCGGGTCTTTTATCCGTTGTGGGCACGTTTTCAAAAAGCGGTTAACGATCAGATTGACGTTGAGATTCTTGATCTTTCGCTTAATAAAGAGGCGTATAAGGCTGATCTCTTGGAAGGGATTTATGATGGTGAAGCCTGGCAGCTGGACCGCCAGTTTCTTCCTTTATTTCAGGTTCCCATTGCCTGTGCCGTTGCGCGGAATCACCCATTGGCCAATAAATCCTGTTTGACCTTTGAGGACATGCGGCCTTACACGCTGGTAACGATCCGTTCAAAAATGTCAGAGGAGCTGGATCGCCTGCAGCAGGAAGCCAAGACCCAGGGAATTCGGGTCGTTGAGGTAAAACGGTATGATTTATCCGTCTTCAGCCGGTGTATCGTTCATCAGGACTTACTTCAGACACCGCTGTGCTGGAAAGACATCCATCCTGACTTAATCACCCTTCCCTGCGCCTGGAATTACTCGTTGGCTTATGGCTTTCATTATGAACAAGAACCCAACAGCGCTGTTCGGGAATTCATGGACTTTGTTCGCCGAATTAAGGAAACGGAAACGCTTCATCTTTGATTAAGCCAAAAATCGGTATTCCAATAATCATTCGTTCTATTCGCTATAATGTCATTTTTTACGAGTAATCAAAATTGCTTTTTCCTGCATGCTTGGCATATTTCCTATTTTTTCCGATATTTTAGTTTTAGCCAATCTTGATGATCTGAAATGTACTTAAATATAGAAAAACCGCGTGGCTTACGCGGCTTTCTTCTATTCATTATTCAATAGGACTAAATGGCTTAGCCTTTCAGCTTTTCACCAGACTTAAAGACTACACAGACCTTACGGACACAGGAAATATCAGCTAACGGATCGCCCTCAATCGCAATGATATCCGCTACTTTTCCGGCTTCAATCGTTCCGTAATCCTTCAGCACCCCGATGCAGTCAGCACCGTTGCGGGTGGAAGCTACGATGGCATCCATCGGCTTCATACCGTTAGCGACCATCAGTTCCAGCTCAAATGCGGAATTATTATGGAAGTTGTACGGCGTACCGGCATCCGTACCCATCGCAATCTTTACCCCTTTGGCATAAGCTTTTTTGAAGCTTTCGATATGCGCATCCACGACCATGTTTGCTTTGCGCAGCACATAATCCTTCATCCCTTTTTCAACACCGGCATCCAGAATGCAGCGCGGCGCGGCCAGCGTCGGAACCAGATACGTACCATGCTCAACCATCCAGTCAATGCATTCGTCATCCAGGAAAATGCCATGTTCAATGGAATCAATCCCGGCATGCAACGCGTTTTTAATTCCCTGGGTTCCCTGCGCATGCGTCGCTGTTTTGCGGTCGGCTTTATGCGCTTCATCAATTGCAGCTTTCATTTCTTCCATCGTCAGCTGAGCGCTGCCCGGTTCCACGCCTTTGGTCATAACCCCGCCGGTTGCCATGATCTTGATTAGATCGACACCCTGCTTCAGCAGTTCACGGGCATGCTTGCGGCATTCATCCACACCGTCTGATTCCAGACCGCTCTTCCAGCCATGACCGCCGGTCATCGTAATCACTCTGCCGGCACAGTACATGTGCGGTCCAACGATCTTCCCTTCTTCGATACATTTCTTAATTTCTAAATCATAATACTTTTCAGATCCCAGTGAACGGACAAACGTTACACCACTGTCAATATAATCACGGGCATTCTTCATTCCCCACCAGGCCTTTTCCATGGTTGTCAGCGACTCTTCTTCCTCATCGCTGATCCCCACGGCAGACAAACTGTGCACATGACAGTTAATCATACCCGGCATGACCGTTTTATCACTCAGGTCTACCCATTCCTCATCGTTTTTGCCATGGAAGTCTTCGATCTTGACGACGCGTCCATCTTCGATGCAGACTGCCTGGTTCTTTTTCGGCTCTGCTCCAGTACCATCAATGAATGTTCCTGCATGAATCCAAAATTTTTTCATTTTCTACTCCACCTCATTCTTTTTCTTAACTTTCATTATAACGCATTTTCTCTTTCAGACAACTTGAAAGTTTTTTCATTGATTTATAGTCTGAGTGCAATTAGAATGACATTGCCTTAACAATAGCATATTGTAAACCAATAAAACTGATTAACGCTTGAACGCATAACAGAAGACTTTTATTATTAAAATTGCACACAGATATTTAATTGCTGTGTATGAATTTAATAACAACATGTCATAAAAATCCATATAGACTAAAACAATCGTATAAGTTTTCGAATACCTGAACGCTAAACTATTGCTGAACTATTCTACATTTTAATTCACCTTGAGGTGAAAAAAGAGGCTGTTAGGCCTCTGTTTAAAAAATCGCTTTTTCCGTTGCCTGATCAAAGAGATGGATTTTGGAAAGGTCCATCGCCATGGAAAGATGGGAATGAGGATCTGCCTCCGTCCGGGCAGAAACTTTGGCCACAAGCGGACAGCCTTCCAAAGCCCCGTGCAGAATCAATTCATGGCCCAACAGCTCGCAGACATCCACCTCAAAATCAAAACTGGAGGATGGATAAGTTTCCGCGACAATTCCTTCACAATGCAGATCTTCCGGACGGATGCCGAACACCACGTCCCGTCCCTCTGCTTCCTGCAAAGCCTTTGCATACATCATCGGCAGCTGAACACGATAATTTCCCGTACAGAAAGCGCCTTTTTCAATCTTACCGGGAATGAAGTTCATCGCCGGAGAGCCGACAAAGCTCGCAACAAACATATTGACTGGATGATTGTAAATTTCCTTCGGCGTACCGATCTGCTGGATATAACCGTCCTTCATGACGACAATCCGGCTGGCCATCGTCATGGCTTCGGTCTGATCATGTGTGACGTAGATCGTCGTTGCCCCCAGCTTCTCATGCAGCTTGATGATCTCCGAACGCATCTGCACACGCAGCTTGGCATCCAGATTGGACAGCGGTTCATCCATCAGGAAAACCTTGGCATTGCGCACGATTGCCCGCCCCAGGGCAACCCGCTGCCGCTGGCCGCCGGAAAGTGCCTTGGGTTTGCGTTTGAGATATTCTTCAATTTCCAGAATCTTCGCCGCTTCCTTGACACGTTTGTCGATTTCTTCCTTCGGCATTTTCTTCAGCTTTAGTCCGAAGGCCATATTATCATAGACGCTCATGTGCGGATACAAGGCGTAGGATTGGAATACCATGGCGATATCGCGATCCTTCGGCATCACATCGTTCATCGTCTTGCCGTCGATCACCAATTCGCCGGAAGTGATTTCTTCCAAGCCGGCAATCATGCGCAGGGTTGTGGATTTACCGCAGCCTGAAGGGCCGACAAAGACGATAAACTCTTTATCTTCAACGTCCAAATTGAAATCAAACACTGCCTGAACCTTATTGTCATAGATCTTATTAATATTTCTTAAACTGACCGTGGCCATGTCGCTTCCTCCTTATTTCATCATGTAGCTGCGGATCAGCCTGACTAAATCGTCATAGCCGCCCAAAAACTGGTTCATTGTCGCTAAGAATGCTCCGTAATGCTCAAATTCTTCTGGTTTCAGTCCGTCTTCCAAATAAGCTTTCTTGAATTCATCCAGCTTCATTAATTCCTCCATCAGCTTGGGTTCCACCGGCGTGTCGATGTTGTTTTTGATTTCCACATCGCTGCCGTTGTACTTGCGCTGCCAGTCGCTGGTGATCGTCAGCACGATATCCCCGCCGATGAATTCTTCCCAATGATGCTGATTGCGGAAGGCTGCCACTAACAGCTTGGTGCGGTAGCCGCGTTCTTGATATAAGCGGTAAGCATTCTTGACGACCGCAACTCCGGCCCAATCCAACGCCTCAGCGCTGATCAGCACGTCATGCTGCTTCACCCAGGCTTTTAAGTAGTCGTCGGTCCGGCCGGCCATGATCGTGCAGACCGGATGCATTTCAGCTGTCGGCAGGCCTTCGGCTTCGCGCCGGGCTAATCCGCGCTCAACCGCTTCCGCCACCGCAATCGCCTGGGCGCAGGTGAAGGAAACCGTCGCGTTGATGCTGATGCCGCGATAGGTTAATTCCTCGAATGCTTCAACACCGGCTTTGGATGTCGGAGCTTTGATTTGGGAGTTGGGTACGACTGCCGCTAACTCGCAGGCCTGTTCAACCATCTTGTCTTTGCTGCGGTAGAACTTGGCGTTGGTCTGAAAGGAAATCCGGCCTTTCTGACCCTGACTGGCTTCAAACAGTGGCAGTAAGAGCTTGCTGGCCTTGGCGCCCAGGGCTTTGATCACATCCCAAGCGACTTCATCTTCGGTATAAGCCGGATGATCGGCGATGATCGTTTTGATCGTTTCTTCCCATTGCGGCAGTTCTTTCTTCAGGACATTGCCGACGATGACTGGATTTGTGGTCGCGCCGCTGGCACCGTTGTCGATCGCGTACTGCAGTTCCGCGCAGCTGCAGGAGTCGTTCCAGACTTCGGTCTGCGGAAACTGCGTGACGGTTTCATATAATTTATTCATTCGCCGTCCTCCTAACTCAGCCAGTCCTTTTTATCCTTGGGATTCCATTTCGTCGTGACCTTGCGCGTCGTTGTCAAAAACGGCAGCGAACCATAGCCGGTAATATCGCCATATCCAAACTTAGAGCCTTTCAAGCCGCCGAAGGAAAACGGATCGCGCGGAACCGGAACGCCGATGTTGACTCCCAGCATGCCGCTGGATAATCCCAGCACCGCTTTCTGAGCGTAAAGTCCGGTATCCGTAAAAATCGAAGCCCCATTGCCGTACGGCGAACGATTCTGATAAGCAATCGCCTCTTCCAGCGTTGCGGCTTTGATGATTTCCAGAGTGGGCCCGAATACTTCTTCCTTTGGCATAACCTCGAAATCGTCATACAGAATGACGCTCGGACCGATATAATAGCCGTTAGGATCCCCTTCTATTTGGGCTTTTCGACCATCGACAACAATGCTGCCCGGTGTTTTCTCAAGATATTGACATACCTTGTCCACGGCCTTTTGGGAAATCAGCGGCGGACAATCCCGCCCAGCAACCATTTCTTTCGACAGTGTGATGATCTGATCAATGACAGCGTCGCAGTGACCGATCGCCAGCACCACCGAAGCTGCCATGCAGCGCTGGCCGCTCATGCCGTAAGCGGCGGAAGTAATCTCTTTCGCCACGATCTGCGGGTCGACTTCCTCGGTCACCAGGATATGATTTTTAGCTCCGCCCATGGCCAGACAGCGTTTCAAGCTGGCTGTTGCCCGTTTGTAAACCAGTTTGGCAACCGGTGTCGAACCGACAAAGGTCAGGGCGTCGATCCCCGGATGATCGCACAGCGCTTCCACGACTTCCTTTTCGCCATGGACAACGGAAAGCAGACCGTCCGGCAGCCCCGCCTTGGCAAACAATTCCGCGATTTTCATCGCGGTGATCGGCGTGGCTTCACTCGGTTTCAGAATGACCGCGTTGCCGCAGACCAAGGCATTGGGAATCGTCCACATCGGCACCATCAGCGGAAAATTAAACGGAGTAATGCAGGCGAGAACGCCAACAGGAAAGGTCATTTCCTTGACTTCAATTCCACTACTGACAAATTCGGTCCTGCCCGCGATCACGGCAGGGATGCTCACCGCAAATTCACACAGCTCCACAGCCTTGGCGAGGGCGGCGTGCGATTCGGCTAACGATTTGCCGTTTTCCTGCGTGATGATCTGCGCCAGTTCTGCTTCATGATCCAGCAGCTGCTGACGCATCGCAAACAACACTTCGGTGCGTTTCTTATAGGTCAACTGCGCCCATTGCTTTTGGGCTGTCCGGGCTTTGGCCACGGCCTTATCGATCATCGCTGAATCGGCATAGCTGACCTCACCGATCACCTGACCGTTTAGCGGGCTGGTAATCGGATGAACAGCAGCGGGGTTATGCAGCGTTTCGCTGCCGATTTGATTATCAACTTTCCACATCTTCGATGCCTTCTTCCTGCTTGATTTCCGCAATCGTTACCGGACGATGCTCACGCATGGATTTCTCTGCCGCCTTCGCCATCAGCACCGGGATCAGGCCGTCGGCTCCGCCGACAGCGGTCGGTTTGTTTTCCTGAATGGCCTGCGTGAAGCTGATAATCTCCTCGGCAAAGGACTGCATGTAGCGTTCCAGAAAGAAATACAGCGGCTTTTCCGATTGGATTCCCTGTTCATCGCTGAGAATCAGCGTGCTGGCCGTATCATTCTGCGTCGCGGCGCTGCCCTTGCTGCCAAAGACTTCCGCCCGCTGGTCATATCCGTAAGCTGCCCGGCGGCTGTTGCTGATGCAGCCGATCGCTCCGTTTTCAAACCGCAGCGTAATCTGAGCGCTGTCGATATCCCCAAGCTCCTGAATCCGCGGATTGACCAGCGCCGCGCCGGCGGCGTACACCTCGGTGACCTCACTGCCGGACAAATAGCGAACCATATCGAAATCATGAATCGTCATATCCATCAACATTCCGCCTGAAACCTTAACATAATCTAAGCTGGGGGCTTCAGGATCGCGGGAAACGACGGTGATGAAATGGGGGTCACCGATCCGCCCCTGTTCCACAGCCTGACGCAGCGCTTTGAAATTATGATCAAAGCGGCGGTTGAAGCCTACCTGAAAATGAACGCCGGCCTGTTTCACAGCTGTGATGACCTCAACGATTCGCTTGGGATCCGGGTCGATGGGTTTCTCACAGAAAATATGTTTTCCGGCCTTGGCGGCTTCCATGGACAATGCCGCATGGGTATGGGTTGAGCTGCAGATCAAAACGGCATCCAGACGAGGATCCTGGATCAGTTCCTCCGTATCTCTGCCGCATTCCATGATTCCTAATTTTCGGGCTTCGGCTTCCATTTCAGGATTCATAAACGGATCGCAGACCCGCAGAACGCAGGCGTCCTCAACCCGCGTCTGAATGCTGCGGGCATGAACTTTGCCGATCCGGCCGAAGCCGATAATTCCAATGTTCAACATTTTTCATTCCTCCTTTTAACAGCCAGTCTTTTCCCGGATAAATGTCCGGGCCTTGATGGCGTATTCCAATGGATTGGCTTTGGCCGGATCCTGTTCCGCTTCCACGACCATCCAGCCTTCATACTGATGCTGCGCCAGACAGGCAAAGATCGGTTCAAAGCTGATCACGCCGTCCGAGGGTACGGTAAAGCTTCCAGTCCGCACACCTTCCAGAAAACTGAGCTTCTCGCAGCGCACTTTTTCCAAGATTGCCGGCCGGACGTCCTTAAGATGAACGTGAACTACCCGGTTGATATGTTTTTCCAAAACACGCATCACCGCTTCCTGCGTTCCTTCGGAATAATAGAGATGACCGCAGTCGTAAAGCAGGCCAACCTGATTTGAGGTGTGTTCCATTAAATAATCGATTTCGGCTTCGGTCTGGACGCCGGTGCCCATGTGATGATGGACGCCCAGCTTCATGCCCTTTTCCGCCGCCAATGCCGCAAGCTCTTCAAAGCCTTCGATCACAGCCTGCCATTGGGCTTGGGTATAGACCGGCTTGGCGTCGAAGATCGGCAATGTCGTACCCTGAATGCTGTTGCCCTGCTCGCTGATCCCGATGACTTTGGCTCCTAACGCATGCAGGAAATCGCGATGTTCAATAAATTTCGCGATTGTTTCCGCTTTCTGACCGCGGGTGAAATAGGTGGAAAACCAGGCGTTGCAGATCTGTAACCCGCGCAGCTTCAGTGCTTTTTCCAACACTTCCGGATCGCGGGGATATTGGTTTCCGATCTCGCAGCCCGCATAGCCGGCCAGCGCCATTTCACTGATACATTGTTCAAATGTGTTTTCCCTGCCTAAATCAGGCATGTCGTCGTTGGTCCAGGCAATCGGCGCAATGCCGATTTTCACATGATTCAGCTTCATCTTAATATCTCCTTGCCTTTTCGCGCTGACTCTGCAGCTGCTGGTAGGCTTCCTCCACCTTCTCAAACGGACTGACCGAAGCCAGACCGACGTTCCACCAGGCATCATAACCGTCACTCATCGTTTTAGGCAGCACCTTGATGTCAATCAGGACGCTGTGCTTAGCGCGCGCCGCTTTGACGAGCGCCTCTTCCAGCTCTTTCTCACTACGCACCGTCCACGCTTCACAGCCGTAACCGCGGGCCACAGCCGCATAGTCAATCGGGATATAGCTGCCGTCAAGCTTTCCGCTCTGCAGACCGCGGTAGCGGAAATCCGTACAGAAACTCTCCAGACCGTTGGACATCTGCAGATTGCTGATGCAGCCGTTGCTCATATTATCGAACAGGCAGACCGTGATCTTGGCATTTTCCTGCAGCGACGTCACCAGCTCGCCATGCATCATCAGAAAGGCCGCGTCCCCGACCATCGCGTACACCTCACGCTGCGGCTGTGCCAGTTTAGCGCCCAAGGCGGCCGCAATTTCAAAGCCCATGCATGAATATCCATATTCCACGTTGTAGCTGTTTTCACTGCGGCTGATCCACATCCGCTGCAGATCACCCGGCAGCGAACCGCTGGCAGCGACGATTAACGAAGAAGGCGCAATTTTCTCATTGATCAATTTGATCGCGGCGGTCTGCGACAGACAGGACGCCGTCATCCGCTGATATTCCTGCAGCTGCTTTGCGTAATCGTTTTTGATTTCCGGCTGCACTTGCTCGGAATGCCGCACACGGGTAAAACGGGCGACTTCCTCATTCCATTGCCGTTTTACCTTGCTGATGCCGATATCATTTTCATGATGATAGTGATGCTGACGCAGAATCTGAGCCAGCTGCTCCAAAGCCACCTTGACGTCGGCCTTGATCGGCAGCGCGTCCATTTTTAAGCCGTGAAAATCCGACAGATTGATTTGAATCAGCTTGGCTTGGGAAAACAGCTCTTTAGACCCGGTCGTAAAATCCGTCAGCCGCGTACCCAACCCCAGAATCAGATCACAATCCCGAACATAGCGGTTGGCTGCGAGATTGCCGGTAACCCCGATTCCGCCCAGATTATAAAAGAAATCCGAGGTCACGGTGGATTTGCCGGCCTGCGTTTCCGCCATCGGCAGCTTGAACTCATTGCAGAATTCGCGGATCCTTGCCCCGGCCTCGCTGTAACGGCAGCCGCCGCCGACAATTAACAGCGGATGGCGGGAATCCAGAATCTGATAGGCTGCTTTGTGCAGCATCTCGCTGTCGGGAAGCGTACGGATCAGCGTATGAATTCGTTTCTTAAAAAAGCTTTCCGGGAAATCCCAAGCTTCCCCCTGCACGTCCTGCGGCAGGGCGATCGTGACCGCGCCGGTTCCCTGCGGATCACTCAGCACCCGCATTGCGTTGATCATCGCGCTCATCAGCATCTCCGGCCGCAGAATGCGATCAAAATAACGGCTGACCGGACGGAAGGCATCGTTGGTCGTCAAGGACAGATCATACGGCTGCTCAATCTGCTGCAGCACCGGGTCAGGCTGACGGGTCGCGAAGGTATCCCCCGGCAATAGCAGCAGCGGCAGATGATTGGCCGTGGCGGTCGCCGCCGCCGTCACCATGTTGGCGGCCCCCGGACCGACGGAGGAGGCTACGGCGATGATCTTGCGCCGCTGATGCTGCTTCGCAAAGCCGAGCGCCGTATGCGCCATCCCCTGTTCGTTGCGTCCCTGGAATACCTTCAATCCATGATCTTCATGAAGCAGCGCTTCGCCTAATCCCAACACGATTCCATGACCGAAGATCACGCTGACCCCTTCCACAAACTTACTTTCTTTTCCATCCAGGCTGACATACTGCTGATCCAGAAACCGAACCAGCGCCTGCGCCGTTGTACAATGCACTGTTTTCATTCCTTACCCTCCCGATTGCTCCGTCCGTACTTTCTTGTTGTTTCGGGTGCCGATCCCATTCGCCTCTGAAAGTCCCCTATGTTTACTGGACTTTTTAAAGCGAAGCCGCACCGGCGCTTGATTCCTCTGACCTCATTTCTTATAATGAAAACAAAGTCGAGGATAATGAAGCTATGAAATATAACCGTTTAAATGAAATTGAACTGTATTTGTCGCAGAAACAATATGCGTCGATTGAAGATCTTTTGGAAAAATTCAATATTTCCCTGCAGACGCTGCGGCGGGATCTCAAAGAACTCCAGGCCCGCGGCATCATCACCAAGGTATACGGCGGCGTGCTGTTCAAGCGCGGCAATTCCGTTCAGCTGGATCTCAGCCAGCCGGCAGCTCATTCGACGATCAACATTGAAGAAAAAATTAAGATTGGTGAATTAGCCGGATCGCTGGTGGAAAACAACGATATCATCTTCATCGATTCCGGATCCACGGCCCATTACATCGTTGATTTTCTTGCCGACAAAGAGAACATTACCGTCGTCACGCACAGCCTCGACGTCCTCAATGCTGTAAGCAAATACCCGTCAATCCATTGTCTGGCCTTGGGCGGCGCCTATCATCATGAAAGCCGTTCCTATTACGTCGATACCGATACGATGCGGTATCTGTTCAACAAATCCTTCATCGCCACCGTCGGCTTATCTCTGCCCCGGGGTTTAACCAACATGAACTTTTACGAAGCGGCGGTCAAAACCAAGGTCATCGCCAACTCAATCAAAAATTACGTGCTCTGCGATCATACCAAATTCAACGTGACCGCCTTCAATAACTTCGCTTCACTGGAAAAAATTGAAGGCGTGATCACGGATGAATGTCCGCCGGACAATTACCTGAATTACTTCAAGCGCAGCAATATCCAGCTTTTTTATTAATCAATTAGGCAGATCGCCTTGGGTTAAAGTTCAAAATGGGTGACTTCTCTGGCCCTTGGGCATTGCTTCCAATAGTCTTCGATCATCTGTAAATTCAGATCCCAGCGGAAGCAGCCCAGCACTTCCGTGCACAGTCCGCCCATGATATTGCCATAGCGGATGCAGTCCACTAACGGCAGTTCATGGTATAAACCATAGATCAAACCGGTCAGAAAGTTATCGCCGGCGCCGGTGGGATCAATCGTCTTAAACGTTAAGCCCGGCACGTGGATATACTTGGAATTCAGCTTAGCGATGCAGCCCCGCCGTCCGAGTTTGACGATCGGGGTTTTTGTATACGCTTCCAGCCGATCCAACATCGCCAGCGGATCGTGCGTGCCGGTCAGCTTTTCCGCTTCTTTTTCGTTGGGTGTGAAGTAATCGCAGACCTTGAGATGCTCGCCGATCTTCTGAAAGGACAGATCATCCGTCCAGCCGACGTCGAACACAAGAATTTTGCCTTCTTCCTTCAGCTTGCGCGCGACTGATAAATCCTGCGGACAGAAGCAGATGGAACTGGACTTATAAAATTCATAAATCGTTTCCGGACCGCAGTCCAGCTCATCCGCGCCTTCGTTGTAACAGACAAAGCTGCGCTCAGCTTCCGTCGTGATCACGCAGGTCACGACTACCGGATGTTTTTTCCTTGTCTGAAGTGTTTCCACATAATGAAAGCGGATGTCGTTCAGCAGATCGCTGGCAATTCGGGATTGAAAATCATCGCCGAAATACGTTCCCAGTTTGACCGGAATTCCCAGCCGGTTCAGCATGATCGGAATGACCATCGGTCCCCCGCCCAGCTCGATCTTAAAATCGGTTGCGAACACTTCTTCCCCTTCGTTGGGAAAACGGTTGATATCTTTATAGATGAGATCGACGTTCATCTGACCGATCACGGCCACGATTTTACTCATTTCCATGGCGGCATCCCGTCCTTTTGACTTTCCTTTAGGAAAGCATCGACCAGTTTTTCCGCCAGATCAAGATTGGCGACCAGCGGGTGGATCAGCAAGGCTTTCACAGCCAGATCCCGGTCACGATTTAAAATCGCGCGGACAGCGGTGCGTTCGTATTCCTTCATCGTCTGAATCAGATTCATGATCGGCTGAGGAATGTGCTGCTGAGGGATCGGATGAGCGCCGTCATGATCGATCCGGCAGGAAATTTCCACGACGTCCTCATCCCGCAGTCCCGCAATCGCACCGCGGTTGGGAACGGAAAGAATCATTTCAACCGGTTCATCCTGGAAAAGCGCCTTGACAAAACGCAGCGCTACCCCAGCATAGCCGCCTTCATCCGGGGTGGATAAAAATTCCTCCACGCTAGGCACTTCGTAATGCCGCACGCGGGCCTTGCCGGATTCATTCATCATATAGTGATTTTCCCGAATGTTATAATGCTCAAAGAAAATCCGGAACGCTTTTTCAAATTCCTGATCGGGATCGACGTTTTCCAGCGCCTTGTTCATCATCGTGTTGACGCGTTCAATCAGCTGCGCCCGTGATTCCCCGGCCTGTCGGCTGGATTGAATGACCTTGCGGGTGTAATAGTAAAAATACAGATATTCATTAGGCAGACAGCCATCGGTCATTTTCAGAACCTGCGGCTCAAACAGCCGCATCTCGGTTTTGACAAACAGGTTAGGATCGGTAAAGATCGGCTCGGTAACGTCCTTGCCGTCGACCTGAAAATGGGTAAACCACGAGAGATGATTCAAGCCGAAGCATTCACAGGAAAAGCGGTTTTCCGCCACATTGAGCATCGCTGCCAGCTGCTTGACAAATTCGCTTGGGGCATCGCAGATCCCATAAACCGGATAACCGCAGGAATTCAGCGCCTGGGTGACAATCCCGCTGGGATTGGTAAAGTTGAAGATCAGACAGCCGGGATGAGCCAGCTGCTTGATTTTTTCGCAGTAGTCCAACAGCACCGGAATGGAGCGCATCGCCATCGCAAAACCGCAGGCGCCGGTCGTTTCCTGCGCTAATAAACCAGTCTGACTGACGATTTCCTCATCCCGAACGCGGCTGTGATCGCCTCCGGAACGAATTGTCGTGATTACGAAATCCGCGTCGGTTACGGCTTCCTCTACGCTGCGGGTCAGTGTGACCTGCAGCGCGGGGGCGATGCGGATCGCGATCTGCCGGGCCAGTTTGCCATACCGATCCAGCTTGGCTTGATCGACATCCATCAGCACGACTTCCGTCAGATTCGCCAAACCGGCATTGCAGGCAATACTCTTGGCCAGAAAACAGGATCGGACGCCGCCGCCTCCCAATACGCACAGTTTCATAAGAGTTCCCCTTTCTTACAGATAACGGGCAATTTCTTCCTTAAAGAAGTCGATATCGGCAGTGATCAACGCTTCTTCCGGCAGCCCTTTGGCCTTGGCATACAGAGTGTCGGCATAGGTCAGCACCGCGCGGACATCAAGCGGTTTGCCCAAGCTGTTGAACTTGTAGTAATTGTTATGATAGATATCATCCAGCACCGCATCCGGCAGATCCAGACCCCGGCAATGTTCCTCAAACGCCGTAAATTCTTCCTTGGTTTCCAACACCCGCTGCAGGCAATCCACTGTCTGCTGCCAATGATCGGAGAAGGTATCCGTACCATAGAGAATTTTATGGGAATAATCGCGGAAGAAATCCCGCCATAATTCCACATCCTTGGCAAAGTTCTCAAACATTTCCCAGCCCGGCGTGATATCGAAATACAAATTTGGGTAGCGGTCAAGCATTTCACAGCACAATCCGTGCTGATCGGAAATGAAGAAGAAATGCGGAATGCACAGCTTCAAATTGGGATGCTTGCGCAAAAACCCGAAGGTTTCCTGATCAATTTCCAGCTTTTTCGGAAATGTCCCGTCGCCGTAGAAATTCCCCTTGCCCACAGCCCACTGCGGAAGCAGATCGGCATGCCAGAATTCCATCGGATCGTTGATATGATACAGAATCGGGAACTGACGTTTAGCGGCATAGTCGAACATCAGATCATAGGCCGGATCATCCAGCCGACGGTTTAAGCGCTTGCGGATTCCCGGCTTGCCATCGAGCATCTTGATTCCGTCATAGCCCATTTTGTCAAACATCTCGATCTGCGCCCGCAGATTTTCCCCATCCGGCAGCTGCATGCCGTCATAATGAAATGAGGCATAAGCCAAGGCGCGTCCCTGGCCTTTCAGTTTCAGCAGCGCGCCCATCAGATTCTGCGTCAGCGCGCGGCTGCCGATTAAGGTACAGCCTAAGAATGTCCAGTGATCATATCCGCAGGTTTCAACCATGTCGAAGCATTCCTGAATCTTCTCAGGATCAAATAGGTGGATGTGACAGTCGCTGATCGGTCTTCTAAATTGCAGCATGATTAATTCCTTTCCGTTGTCGGAACGATTTTTTCCGGCAGCTCATAGTCGTCGTGGGGCAAAAGCTCATAGGCTTTAACCCATTCAAAACGTTTGTAAAGCCGAAAGCCTTCGGCGTAGCGGATTTCCTGGCGCCGGCACTGCAGCGCGCGGAAACGGTTGACGATTTCGATCATTTCCTTCGGGTCTTCGCTGAACTGCGACTGATGCTGACGAGCCATTGCAAGCTTGGTTTCCATGAATTCAGTAATATCCACATAATAATCCGGATTGAAATCGACCCCGCAGGCTGTATCGGCGAAGAACACCGGCGCCCAGGCGCTGTTGAGAACTAAGCGCGACAGACAGCGGTGATCATTGTGGTAATCGTTGGGGGCACAGGTAAAGATGACGTCGGGGGTCAGCTGTTCCATCACCGTGATGACCTTTTCATAACAATCCCGATCCTCGATCAACCGATGATCCTCCAGATCCAGAAAAATGGGTTCAACGCCCAGCATAGCGCAGGAACGCCGGGCTTCGGCATGACGAATGGAAACGATTTCCTCAGCACTGACGGAATCAGGAAGATGTCCCAGCCCCCGCCGGCCATCCATGGCAATCACCACATGCACCTCATGCCCCTGGGCTTTGTATTTCAGCAGGGTGCCGGCAACCAGTATTTCCATATCATCCGGATGCGGCATCATCGCCACGACTTTTAATTGACGCATAAGGCTCCTTTCTGAGCGCGCTTTTCTGTTTTCAATTCGCGGAATACAGCGCGGCAGGCTGTAGCTTTCATCAGCCAGGTGGCGCTCATAAACAAGATCGTCACGGCTTCAATTCCCCAACCCCAGCGCGCTTCCGCAAAGCTCAGGCATTGATAGATCATCGAGAAGCCGATCCAAAGATAGCTGTAACGGGCGCTGGGTGAAGTCCGAAGCGTTCGTAGCGGATAGAGCATAACCACAAGAGCTGTGTTGATAACAAAAAGCAGAGAAGGCAGCGAAGCACACAGCTGCAGTATTCCTTTCTGCGAATCCAGGACTTCCAGCTGATACAGATCCTGCGCCGGATCGATCAAAAGATAAGCATTATTCTTTAAGATCAAGGTGATCAGACCCGCGCTGATCAGCAGAGAGAACATCCCCAGAATCAAGGTAACCTGATAAACTTTCTTTTTCATCAGCCCTTCACCCCGGTCTTGGCAATGCCTTCAACAAATTGTTTCTGGAAAATCATAAAGATGATGATCATCGGCAAAACGGAAATGACCGCACCGGCCATGACCTGTTCATAGTAAGTCGTATGCTCGCCGATCAGCATCGCCAGACCGGCAGACAGCGTCATTTTTTCAATCGAACGGTTGACGATGATCGGCCACATCAGATTTTTCCAGGTGCTCAGCATCGTCATGATGCCCAGCGCCACTAAGTTCGGCGTGACTAGCGGCAGCATGATCTGCCAGTAGATCCGAAAATACGAACAGCCGTCCATCCGCGCCGCCTCATCCAGATCCTTCGGGATGGTCTGAAATGCCTGACGCAGCAGGAAGACGCCGAACACGCTGAACAAGGACGGCAGCACTAAAGCCGTTAAGGTATTAGTCAGCTTCAGCTGCACCATCAGCCGAAACTGCGGGATCAAGAAGATCTGACCCGGCACCATCATCAGTCCCAGCATGCCGATAAATAGAATGTTCTTCAACGGGAATTCCAGCCGTGCAAAGGCATAGGCTGCCAGAGAAACGATGAACAGCTGTCCGGCAATTGTAACGAGGGTGACGACAATGGTATTCCAGTACAATGTCAAAAATGGAAATTTGTTGTATACGATCTCATAATTGACCCATTGAATTTCCTTTGGAAACATCTGCAAAGGAATCCGAATCGCTTCCTCATAGGTCTTGATTGAGGTCAGAAACATCCAGACAAAGGGGATCAGCATGATCAGCGCAAAGATCACCAGCGCTGCATGAAACAGAAATTTGACTTTATTCTCTTTCATAAGGACCTCCTTAATCGTAATTAACCCAGTATTTCTGGGCTACAAACTGGACGGCGGTGATCGCCAGAATAATCAGAAACAGAACGACCGAGATTGCCGAAGCATAACCACGGATATTCTGGGTAAATGCAATTTCATAGAAGTAGCTGACCAGGCTCATCGAATATTGATAAGCTACGGTATTTCGCTGAATCATTAGGAAGATGAAATCAAAGATCTGCAGGATATTGATCATTGACATGATCGTAACGAAGAAAATCGTCGGGCTTAATAACGGCAAAGTGACCTTGAAGAAAATCTGCATTTTGTTTGCGCCGTCGATTTCCGCCGCCTCATAATAAATCTTAGAAATTCCCTGCAGTCCCGCCAGCATGATGATGACCTGATAGCTGACCATCGACCAGACCAGAACGATCAGAATGGCCCATTTTACAGTATTGGGATCGCTCAGCCAGGCAATCGGCTGTCCGCCGAGCTTGACAATGATGTAGTTCAGCAGGCCGTACTGGTAATTCATCAGCCAGCGCCAAAGCAGGCCGATCGCTGCCGGCATCGTAATCGCCGGAAGAAAGATCGCGGTGCGGTACAAGGTTTGACCCTTGATTTTCTGGTTGAGCAGCCAGGCGATGACGACCGAGAAGCCTACGACTAACGGGACGCCCAGCACTGTGTAAAACAGCGTGTTTTTTAAGGCCGTCCAAAACAAAGGATCGTTGAACAGCCGGATGTAGTTGCTCCAGCCGACAAAGGTCGGCGGTCCGAAGGCACCAACTTTATTGAAGCTGAAATAAATATTTTGAATGAAAGCAAAGAAGTAAAAGATCAGTAAGCCGATCACCATCGGTGCAATAAACAGATACGCCGCGCCGGCTTCCTTGACTTTTCGTCTGGAAAATTTCAGTTTGTTTGTACTCATGGGACTCCTCCTGATTCCAATGAATCAGAGTTAGGCAAAATCAGCTTTGCCTAACTCCGGATCTCGCATAATAAATTAATTCAGCTGATCAAGCACCGCCTGCGCCTTGGCTGCTCCATCCTTCAGCGCCTGTTCGACCGGCTGCTGACCTGAAAGGGCCATCGCAATCGCATCGTTGACGAAGGTGTTCCATTCAAAGTTGCCGTTGGTCGGATATGGGAATCCGGTCTTGGTCACGTCGGCAATCACCTGCGCGTCGATATTCTTAAAGCTCTTGACATATTCTTTCTGAGCTTCAAAGTTAGCCGGGAAGTCGATACCATTCTGTGCTTCCACGCTCATTGCTTCTGCCCCAGTCAAGTATTTGATCAATTCCCAAGCTTCTTCCGGATGCTTGGTCTGGGATGCAATCGCATAGCCTAAACCGCCCAGAACCGACTTGTTATTGACTGCCATGGAAGGCATCGGAATTAACTGAATCGCACCATTCTGACCTAAGCTTGACGTATCCAAAACGGAGGCTTTCCATGAACCGATAAAGACGATCGCGCCCTGACCGGAAACAAACAGGTCTGTCCCTTTAGTTTCGGATAAAACGGTATACGGAGCCATCATTTTCTGATCCATCAGATCAACCATCTGTTGGATTGTGTCGATTCCTGCCGGTTCTGCGACGCCGGTCTTCTTTCCGTCTTCAGACAGATAAACCGCACCGTTTTGTTCAAAGAAATTGACGAAGGAAGGCTGAGCATCCAGTTCCATGACGATCGGATATTCCGTGCCGCCTGCCGCTTCAATCGCATCGCGCAGCTGACCGGCAATTGTCCGCATATCATCCCAAGTCCAGCCTTCTTTCGGCAGCTCGACGTTGTACTTCGTAAAGATTTCGGTATTCAGCGCGACATAGACGGCATCCAGCCCCTTCGGCAGACAGTATTGTGTGCCTTCATAATTGAACGCCTGAACACGGGCATCGACATACTGCGTCAAATCATAACTTTCTGCCTGAATGAATTCATCCAAAGGCTTTAAGACGCCGCCTTCGACATACTTCGGCAAATACGTGTTCATCCACATAACGTCTGCGGATTCTCCGGATTCCAGCGAAGCATCCAGCTTCTGCCAGTAGTTGCTCCACGGAACCTGTTCAATGGTCGCGACGATTTCACCGTCATGCAGTTCATTGAATTTGTCGATATTCTTTTGGATAACTGGTGCCTGAACCTCATCCCACAAGGTAAGGCTGATCTGTACCGGACCGGAGGTTGTACTTTGTCCGCCATTGCCTCCATTAGAACAAGCGGACATGGATAAGACCATAAAGCTGCAGAGAAGAATGCTGAGTAATTTTTTCATAATAATGTTTCTTCCTTTCCGTTGGCGTCAGTGTAAGCGATTACATTTGAAAGTGTCAAATTTTATGTGTTCTTTTCTTGGTATTGTGTAAGAATTATTTTTGTATTTTTTGATACTCTTTTGATACTTTCTTGACTATTTCTTTTATCTTTTCTTATTTCCCGCATCTCATGATCAACAAAAAAAACCGTTCAATATCCACGGTTTTCTCGCCTTTTTCTGTATTTACTGAATTTTGAATCTGATCATTTTGATTTTTGCCGATTTCCAAAAACTTTTTTTACGCTCCTCAGTGCTTTTTTGAAATTCGCATTCAAGTTAGTCAAAAAAACTTTTATTCTCAAGAACTTTATAGCATCCCTGTTTATAACTTTTTTATTTCATCAAGATTTATAAAACACCGGAAACACCAATGCCATGAACAAAACGGCCAGCCCGCATATAGCTGATATAAATCCGCCCGACAATATCCTCTTGGATCGGTTTCCCGCGCCGCTCACATTCGGTAATTAAAGGCAGAAGATCCTGGCGTGTAAGCTGAAAAGGGTCCGCAGCTTCCAGCATATACTGCACTGTTTCCCCTCCTGGTAAAACTGCCATTTCCGCGGGCAGATCCAGTCCCAGCTTATTTTTATTGCGCTCCAGAATTCCCAATCCGATACACACATCCAAGGGTTTTCGATCTTGGATCAGACTTTCAATACCGATTTTAATGGATACGTAGGAAAACGGCATGTTTTCTGCCAATAACTCAATGGCTTCCAAAAGCGCCGGCGTCATCTTAGCTGAAGCGCCAAAATTCCAGACATTATAGCTGTTATCCCGATAATAAAGGGAAAAACCGTTGCGGTATTGGGTGACCATTTTAAAATACTCCTGCATTTCTTTTAATCGCTGCAGCTTAATTTCCTGTTGGTGAATTTGCTTTTCCAGTTCAAGTTCATGAGTCCCCACCCAACGATCAATTTCTTCCAGTTCCTCATTTTCAGCATTTAGTGATTCCTGGATGCTCATATCAAAACTGCGCAGCATCTGCGCATGATAGATTTTCAGCGCATCCTGTGCGGTAAAATTACGGTAATTGTTGTCCTGACGTTCTCCCTGAATCAAGCCCATACGATCATAGTAACGAACTTTACTGCTGACAATACCCAGCTGTCTGGCAAACTCATTCACCTTCATGTCCTTCACCTGTGTTCCTTCTGTTTTACTAGCTTGGTTTTCATCTTAAAACTAATGAAATTTCCGTTTTCATCCGAATCTCTTTCTTTTATTTAAACATAGTTTTCTTCAATTTACAGATGATTCTGTTATAAACTGAAAAAAATATATCATTCCTTTATTATTTCATTCTAAATTTCATCCTGAATTTGATCAAAAATTGAATTGATTCTTTCCTTTAATAATTTCAGCTCATGATCAAAAAAACAGCATAAGCTCAGGCAGAGTACGCTGTTTTCCTTGATTCTAAGCCTCTGTGACACGTTGGATAAAAGTCTGATCCTGTCCTCACCAGAACGCCTGGGGCAGTTCATCCACGACTTCTCTGCGGCAGCCACTCAGCGGATCCGTCCAGACGCATTTCCAGGCATGCAGCTTCATCCTGCCTTGAACAGGACGGGGATTATACAGCGGATCATTGATGATCGGATGCTGAATCGAAGCCAGATGCACACGGATTTGATGCGTTCTGCCCGTTTCCAGTTCACAGCGGACAAGCGTCTGATGCTGCTTTTGACGGCATTGCAGAACCTCAATATGCGTACAGGCTGGCTTTCCTGTGGACGAGATGCGATATGCCTTAGACTGGTGGCGATCCCGGCCAATCGGTTGATCAATCGTCAGTTTCGCCTTCGGCTTCATCACCCCGCTGACCACTGCCAGATAGGTGCGGTAAATTTGCTTCTGCGCCAGCGCCTGATCCAGACGAGGCTGAAAAAACGGACATTTACTGAACAGGACGATGCCGCTGGTTCCTTCATCCAGACGATGAATCGGACGCACCGTGCAGTGCTGGCCTGTGCGGTGATAATACGCTGCCACCTGATTCGCCAGGGTTCCGCTCTTCTGTTTATCATCCGGATGCACAATCATGCCGGAAGGCTTGGACACAGACAGAACCAGCTCATCCTCATACAAGACCGTAAGCGGCTGATCCCACGGGACAAAATCCGGCTCCTCCTGCTGAAATACCTTCAGCGCAAGCCGATCCGCCGTTTTTAATTTTACGTTTTGCCGGACAGGCTGATCGTTAAGCTGGATTCTCTGCTCGGTTTCCAGCTTATACCGATAAGCTTTGGAACACGGCCACGCCATTAAAAAGTCCGCAATGGTTTGTCCCTCGGCCTGCCTCGGAATAATCAGATTCAGCCAGGGACTGTCAATTTGAAAATCCATCAATCCCGACCTTCCGGAAACAAATAGCCAGCCTGTTCAAACAGCGTATCCAGATCCAGCGGATTGGGTTTCCAGTCCTGCGGCCGCGGTTGTTTTAAAAACGCTTCGGCACAAGCCGCATGCGCTGCCGCGCCCTTCCACAGCACGCTTTCGTCCAGATCATGGCGGGAAGTATGCACGTCGGCCGTAATGCCGCGGGCTTCATTGCGCATTCCCAAAAAGGCATACACGCCCGGCATCCGCTGCAAATACAAAGGAAAGCTATCCGTTCCCATCCACGGCTCAGCTTCCATCACTGTCGCTTCCCCCAACAGCTCACGGCAGACCTCGGCCGCCGTTTTCGCATAAGCCGCATCGTTGTTTAACGGAAAGCCTGGGGCGTTCAGTTTCTCAAAATGCGCGGTGCAGTCGTACGCCTCGGCAATATGTTCAACGACATGCCGCAGCTTGGCCTGGAAAGCCAAACCGACCTCACGATTATAAAACCGCACCGTTCCCTTAAACAGACAGGTATCGGGGAGTATATTGGATTTGGTTCCGGACTGAACCAGTCCGGTCGAAATCGTCAGCGGCTCAAACGGACTGACCGTCCGCATCCGCAGCGCGGCCAGCGCCTGACCGATCGCCGCATAACAGTCGATCGGATTGATGCACAAGTCCGGACGTGAGCCATGTCCGCCGCGTCCCTGCAGCCGGACATGAAAGGAGAACATGCCCGCCATTAACGGACCTGCCTGAATTTGCAGCGTCCCGGCTGGCGTATGCGGGGAAACATGCAGACCGAATACACTGTCCGGATGAATTCCGGCTTTTTCCAGTGCCTTCATGATGTGATAAATATTCATCGTCGCTTCTTCACCCCGTTCAAAACACAGAAACACCGTTCCTTCTAAGTCTTCCCGATGGGCTTGAAGCAGCTTCGCCGCCGTCAGAAGCATCGCTGTATGTCCGTCATGACCGCAGGCATGCTGCACACCTTTGACCTCGCTGATGCAGGGTTTCGGCAAACCGCCGCCGTTGACCGCTTCTTCTTCAATCGGCAAGGCGTCAATATCCGCTCTTAACAAGACCGTTCGGCCAGGTTTTCCGCCTTCAATCCAGCCCAGTACCCCGCCATGCTCAACAACTTGGGTGCGGATTCCCTGATCTTTCAAAAACTGATCAATCAGCGCGACCGTAGCTTCCTCTTTCGAGCTTAATTCCGGATGCCGGTGCAGCTTTCGGCGCAGATCAATACAAAGATCACTGAGTGCCAAAGCCTCTTCGTTCCATTGGATTGCCATTGTTTTCTCCTTTATCTCATTCCTGTTTTTTGCTTTGTTGTTTTGTTTATTCCGCTTTGTCGTTAGCGAATGCAGTCGGCATAGAAATCAAAAACCTGCTGCTCGGTTGGGAAGCGGGCGATCAGTACCTCGTCGCCCATGGCCTCAGCCAGCGCCGGATCCATCGCAATTCGTTGCACAATCGCTTCATGATAGTGTTCGACAATCCAGTCCGTCGAATGTTGATAGTGCTGCTCTTTGCGCCGGCCGACAAACACGCTGGAATACGGCCGTTCTGGGTTGTAGCACGGTTCATGGTCAATCAGCGTGTCAGCCCAGATCTGATAGATATCAATGTCATTGGCATAGTCGATCATATCCGGCAGAAACCCTCCTGGTGGACGCATGTTGACCTCTAAGCCGATGATATCGCCCTTATGGCCAAGCCCTTCCTGATCGCAGTCGAGGCGGAAAAATTCCAAGTGGAAAAAGCGGTCGCGTACACCAAAGGCCTGCAAAGTCCGCTCCCCGGCGCTGCGCAGATCCTCCTGTACATTTTTCAGTGAATAACAGCCGATCGGCTGCTTCTCATTGACTGAATCCATGACGGACCCTAGATAGACATGACTGGTGGCAAACACGACCTTGCCCTGATTGTTGATAATCCCGTCAAAGGTACAGACAGTTCCCTGCACGAATTCCTCCACAATCATCCCGGAATGCATCGTTTTCAGCATTGTTTCCAGTTCTTCCGCGTTGTGAATGCGCATCGTATCGCTGGCTCCCACCCCACGGTCAGGCTTAGCTACCATCGAATAATGCACCTGCTGGGCGAACTGGCGGATCGCTTCCGGATCCTCGCTGATCAGCCAGCGTGCTGTCGGAACACCCGCCTCGGCATACTTTGCTTTCATCAGCGACTTGTGCTGACAAACATTCAGCTGGGCAGGGAACATGCCGGTTGTGACATGAAACAATTCACGCAGCTCCGCGTCCAGATTCAGCCAGTATTCATTGTTGGATTCAATCCAATCAAGCTTGCCGTACTTCCATGTAAAATAACCGCAGGCGCGGATCATCTGATCCCGATCGGTCATCGAATAGACACAGTAAACATCATCCAGAACCTTGCGCAGGGAAGAAGGCAGCGATGATTGGGGCGTATCGACAATCCCCAGCACACGCACGCCGCGGTTTTTCAAAGCCCGGGCAAACAGCCAGTAATTCGATGGAAAATGTGGTGAAATTAAAACAAAATTGATCATTCAGCGTCCTCCCAACACCGTTCAAGGATGCCTAATTCTTCCATCCAAACCGGTGTTTCTTCTTCCCAGCACGCTTCGCAATGCGTGCCTTCCGGATAACAATGCAGATAAACTGAGGCTTTCGCTTCCAGGATCTGCTGCACGGTGCAGTTATCGGCCGTCACCTGCGCCAGATCTTCCTGGGAGCCGGTTTCCATCCCACCCCAGCTGATATAGAACTGTGTGTTTTCCTCAATCCAGGCCTCATCCAGATCCCTGCACAGCGGCTCCATCACTAATCCCAGATACGGTGACAGACAAGCCGCCCGGCTGTACACCGCACTGTAGCGGCCGCCGGCATACAGTGCCATCAAGCCGCCCATTGAGCTGCCGCCGATAAAGGTATGTTCACGATCGGTCAGCACGGGCAGATTTTCATCCACCCAGGCCTTCAGCTCACCGCTCATCCAATCCAGAAGCAGTTCTCCCTGTCCTTTCACTTCACCCCAGGCAGGATCGGAAAAATCATAGGGGGAAAACTCCCATAAACGACGGTTGCCCTGGTGATTGCATTCGATTCCCACAACCACTAACGGCAGTCCGGTCTGATCGAGATAATCTTTTAAGCCCCAGCTTTTTCCATAGGTCGCTTCCTCATCCAAAAACAGATTGTGGCCGTCAAACATATACAGCACCGGTACTTTCTGTCCTTCTGTGAGCATGTCGGGTATATACAAATGGAGTGTCCGTGCTTCTTCCAACGGCGTAATCCATGTCTCCTGTTTTATCAGCATGGTTTTGATCCTCTTTTCTAGCCGGAAGCGTCCGGCTGACGATCTCATTGTAGTGAATTTTCAGCTTGAACGCAAGTCTGAAAACCCTCGGCTAAGAATCAGAAACCGCCGGGAATCCCCGACGGTCAGCATTTCACCCTTAACAAAGACGGTTCATAAAATACGGGAATTGTTTCCGCCACCATGGCCAGTCATGAGCCACGTCAGAACCCCAGTAATCGATCCAGGCCGGGATATTTTTGTAGCCTAACAGCTCCTGCATCCGGTGCGTATCCTGCTGAGCTTCCTGTTCCCAATCACCCTGACCACAGCACAGAACGATATCGCAGCTGCGGTATTTCTCCACATACGGATGATCGGCAGGCATCTGATCCAGATAATCGATCGTTGAATTGTTGTAAACCAGATCGTCCATGTAGCTGCCGAAATACCACTTGCTGGAATAAATTCCGCTCAGTCCGACAGTGCCGTTGAACAAATCCGGCCAGCGGAACATGAAATTCACGGCATGTAGCGCGCCCAGACTGCAGCCAGCCGTTAAAATACCGCCGGCACGCTGACCGTCGTTGGACCATTGATTAATTTCAAAAATCCGCGGGGCTAATTCTTCTGTAATGTAGCGGGCATAGGCTTCATGCCGCTCAATCCGGCCGCGGCATTCGCGGTCAAAAGCCGCCCAGGTTTCCCAGTCGATGCTGTCGCAGGCAAACAGCTGCAGCCGTCCCTGCTCCAACAATTCCTGCACCGCCCCCACCATGCCGAAGTTTTCAAAATCATAGAAGCGGCCGCTCTGTGCCGGAAATACTAAACAAGGCCGTCCGGCATGACCGTAAACCTTAAATTCCATCATCCGGTCAAGATGATAGCTGTATTCGTTATAATAGGCTGTATGCATTGTTCTTACTCCTTGCTCATTGTAAAATCTACGAATTCCATCATGGCCTCATAATCCGCAAAGCGGGCGGTAATCATATCGTTGCCCATTGCCGGAGCCAGAACTTCCGGCATCATTTCAGCCATGACAATGGCTTTTTCATACCGCTGATGGACTTCTGCGAGTGTATGCTGATAGGCTAAGCGATGACGCCGGCCGGTATAAACACAGAAATACGGCCGATGCGAAGGGTCGAAATAACCATGATCATACGCGACCATATTCGCCCAGATTTTATAAACGTCGATGTCATTGGCATAGTTCATCATGTCCGGCGTATACCCTCCCGGCGGACGCATGTTGACTTCCAGGCCGATTAAATCACCACATCGCCCCAGTCCTTCCTTATCTTCCGTCAGCCGGAAGAATTCGCAATGGAAAAACCGGCTCTGCGTAGGAAAGGCCGCGATCACCCGCTGACCCGCTTCTTTCAGATCTTCCGGAATTTCACGCACGGAATAATAATAAATATCTTCTTCGTGATTCACGATCTCCATAATTGGCCGCGGGAACACATGCGAAGTTTCAAAAATCGGCTGACGCTGCCGGTCCGCAATGCCGTCATACGATTCGATGGAACCTGGTACATATTCCTCCATAATGTACTGTACCTGCGGCAGATGATCATAAAATTCATGCAACTGATCCTCATTTTCCAGCTTGTAGGTCGCATTGGCGCCGACACCGTTGTCCGGCTTGACAACCACCGGATAACCAGTTTGTTCGACAAATGCCAGACCCGCCTCCCGATCAGAAACCAGATGCCAGCGCGCAGTTCTGATCCCAGCTTTTTCATACAAGGCTTTCATCTGGCTCTTGTATTTAATAAAAGAAATGGCTTCGTTGCGCACACCGCTGGTCACATTGAAATCGGTGCGCAGCTGCGCATCCTGCATCAGCCAGTATTCATTGTTGGATTCAATCCAGTCAATCCTGCCATAACGAAACGCAAAAAAAGCACAGGCCTTATAAACCTCATCATAATTTTCCAGACTTGAAACCTTGTAGTATTCCTGCAGGCTCTGTTTGAGGTTGTCCTCCAGCAGCTCATACGGAGCATCTCCGATGCCCAGCACACGCACTCCGTTCTGTTTTAAACAGCGGCAAAAATTCCAATAGGTTTTCGGAAAGTTCGGCGAAATAAAAATAAAATTCATGGCTATTCCCCACCTTTATCTTAGTTTTATTGTAGCAGAATTGAACTAGTTTTTAAATTGAATGCCGGCTAAAAACAGACAAATTCTGAAATATTTCTGAAAGAAATGAAAATAAAGACATAGATCGTTCAGACAAGGGGATATCGCCCAACCATCCCGAAATCAATAAGAAAAGGATATCCGCTTTTCTCACTCAGATATCCTTTTGTTCTTTGAATCATTTATGGCCTCACTCCGGTCATGGTATTGATTCCCGCAGCAAGGTAGTCCAGCTGTTTGCCCTGCGTTTTTCAGATCAGATTTGTGGCAGCCAGACGTTTGCGCATTAAATCCGGATCTGAGCAGGCCAGCAGTGCGGTTTCCTTGGTAATCCGTCCGGCTTTCAGCAGACTCAATAAACTGACGTCCATTGTGACCATGCCGTCGCGGGCGTTGGCCTGGATCGTGTTGTCGATCTGATGAATCTTATTTTCCCGGATCTGCGTCTGCACGGCATTGTTCACCTTCATAATTTCAAAGGCTGGGATCAAGCCGCCGCCGACTGCCGGTACCAACTGTTGGGAAACGATCGCCTGCAGCACCATCGACAGCTGCACGCGAATCTGCTGCTGCTTTTCAGCGGGGAAAACATCAATGATGCGGTTGATCGTATTCGCAGCTCCGGTTGTATGCAGCGAAGAAAACACCAAATGCCCAGTCTCCGCTGCTGACAGAACCGTCTGCATCGTTTCCAAATCGCGCATCTCACCGACCAAAATCACATCCGGCGCTTCGCGCAGCGCCGCGGTCAGAGCGTGGATATAGTCCGGCGTATCCTGGCCGATCTCCCGCTGGCTGACAATGCTTTGCTGATGCCGATGCAGCACTTCAATCGGATCTTCGATCGTAATGATATGCCCGCTGCGGCTGCGGTTGATCGCGTCGATCAGACAGGCCAAAGTTGTGGACTTCCCGCTTCCAGCCGCACCGGTGATCAAAACCAGACCCTTTTTCAGATGGGCAAAGGAAAGAATTTGTTCATCGATGTTGAGCTCCTTCGCATCCGGAAGGACAAAGCGAACGACCCGCAGCACCGCGGCCAGAGATCCACGCTGGCGATAGACATTGACACGGAAACGCCCCATCTGCGTAAGTGAAAATGAAAAATCATCTTCCCCAGTCTGCTGCAGCCGGTGCATCGTCCGATTCTGACTCAGCTTGAAGATTTCCTGGATCATCGTTTCCGTCATTTCCGGTGTCAGCCGCTGATCATCCAGCCGGATCATCTCCCCGTTGATTTTGACCGTCAGCGGCGTTCCGGCAACAATAAAAATATCTGAAGCCTGACGCTCAACCGCCGTTTTCAGCATCGTTGAACACTCCATCAGCGATTCTCCCCTCTCTGTTCAATCTGGGTATAACTGACCTGCATCCGGGTGATGGCTTTATCGCTCATTTTCAGCTGCGCACTCGCCTGGACATAGGACAGAACGGCAAACGTCGTCATGCACAAAAGACAAAACAACATCAATAACGGAGCGATGCCGGTGCCGATATTCACTGCCGTCTGAGTGTCATGATTCTCATTCATGCGCTTCTGCCTCCTTAATTGGGTTCAGTTCCAATAATAACCGTGCATCGTGAACCCGAATCACGCGCAGGGATGTTTCAACACTCTCATTGTGGACCTGCCGAAGGATTTCAATCTGATAGACACCCTTTTCCTGCGGCATTCCGGTTTCATCACTCTGCCACATACAAAACTTCTCTGTGCAAAGTTCGGGAAACAGCTGATCCAATGGCGTATTGGAAGCATAGCGCAGCTGTTCCGCCAGCGGCTGAGCCAGCCGCAGCGCCTGATTCTGATCTAAGGCCAGCTGATGCTTCTGATCGGCCAGCGCAAACAAACGCACGCACAGCACAGAGCCTAAGGCGAAGCAGAGGATCACAAACAACAGTTCACCTAAGAAATAAAACGAACTGGAACGCTGACGTATTTTCATTCGGCTCCCCCCTTCAGGATCAGGCTTAAAGTGGCGGAGGGTCCCTGATCGTTCTGCCAGCGCACCTGCAGCCGGTCAGACTCAAGCTCAAAGCTCAGCGGCTGACTGGAAACTAGGATTTCTCCGGCAGTTAAGTCGAGTTCATGCTCTGTCCCGGTCAACAGCTCCATCAGCGCGCCGTTTTGATAATAAAACAGAGTTTCATAAGTTCGGCCTTCGATTTCTTCCTGAATCACCAGGCATTCAGTCCCGGCCCATTCCCGCACCGTCACTTGATCCGCCGGCACGTTCTGCAGACGGTTGAACAGAACAAGATAGGGCAGCTGCACCTGATCATCTGCCTGCTGCTCACGCAGCATCGACTGATAAAAGCTGGCACAGCGTTCAATCGTTACAAAGGAGCAGCCGACAAACAGCAGCATCAATAACAGCATGAACACCATTTCAGTCAGCGGACGCTTCATCGAACCGCCCCCTTCCGGTACACCTGAACCTCCGGCTTCATATTGGAGCCGAGCGATTGGTAGAAAACATTGTATTTTTCGCTGTCAATCACCACACCGTAGTTTTGTTCCAGATAACTGATTTCCTCCGGATAGCTGCCTTCTAAGGCGTAGCACAGCACAGCCGCCTGCTCGATCCGCTGCTCAATCAGCTGGGCTTCCTCATTGCGGATCTGACCTGAAGTCTGGCTCAGCGCATCGCCAAGTCCCCTCAGGATAACCGCAAAAACCGCGGCGGCCATCATGATTTTTCCAAATCGTTTCATCGGCTTACCCGATACTGGACATGATGTTCATCAACGGCAGCATGACCGACAGCAGGATCGCGCCGACAATCACCGACAGCAGGACGATCATCAGCGGTTCAATCGTATTGAGAAATTGATTCACGGCAGTTTCCGTATCTTCATCATAGCGCTGTGCGACCTGGGCGATCATCTCATCCCCCCGGCCTGCCCGCAGTCCAATGCCAATCATCCGCGCATAGGCTTCTTTGAATAATCCGCAGTCCAACAAAGCCCGATCCAGGTTTTCCCCGGCCGCGACTTTCTGAGCGCATTGCTGAATCTGCTTTTTGACTGCCGGATGTTCGATCAAACTTTCGACCCCCTGCAGCGCTTCACTGATTTCTACACCGCTGCGGGTAAACAGCGACAGGGCAAACGCCGCCTGCGCCAACGCCAGTTCCCGGCACACCCCGCGGATCAAAGGCACACCCGCTAGCAGCGCAGTAAGCGATTGTTGGGGATTGCGGATATGCCGCCAGCCGATCCAGGCGGCACCCAAAAGAGCCAGCACTGCCACCGCGGCCGCCGCCAAAATCAGCGCAGTCCCCGCCTGCATCAGCATTTGTGCCGATATCGGCAGCGATACGCCAAGATTGCGCAGCACTTCATCAAAGACCGGCAGCACCTTGAACAAAATCACACCGACGACCACTAACACCATGATTAACAGGATCAGTGGGTAGGTCAGCGCGTTTTTCAGATTGATCCGAATCTTTTCCATGCGCTGATAATACTGGGACAGCGCTTCCAGCACCTGATCCAGATAGCCGGTCTGTTCACCGATCTGAACCATCCGGATCATATAGGAATCAAACGCTTCCGTTTTTGCCAGACTCTCCGCCAGCGTTTCTCCCAGCTCTACTTCATTCTTCATTTTCAACAGTGCATCATGCATTTCCGTATCCGGCTGGTCGTTGGCAATGACCGCCAGGCCTTCTTCGCAGGATAAGCCTGAGCTGATCATCATAGCCAGCTGCTGACACAACAATGCACATTCATTTCCGGAGATTTTTTTCATCGTTTCCTGCCCCCTTTAATAACGATATTTATCATGATATTCGCCCTTGTATTTCATCTGGGTTGAGGCATAAGTCGGATCCATCCGCGTCCATGTTTCCTTTTCAAAATAGATTTCCGGGTTGATCCAGCCCGCACCGCGGACATAGACTTCTACCCAGGCATGATAACCTTCGTCTACATAGCCGGTGATCAGCCGCGTCGGTATCTGCTGAACCCGCAGCATCGCACTCATCAAGGCCGCATAATCAAAGCAGATCCCTTTGCCTTCCGCCAGGGTCTCATCGACAATCGGCAGCACGTACTGATCTTTGACTTTTTCAACCTTATCCCAATCATAGCTGACATGACCGACCACATAGTTATAAATCGTCAGCACCCGCTCCAATTCTGTCCTGCAGGTCTGCGTCAGATCAAATGACTTGAGCACGCTGGCTGACTGCGGCGTATAGTTCACAATCTGATTGGGATAGAGATACGGCAGCGTTTCTTCCGCCAGCTGCACATCCAAAGTCTGTTTAAACAGAACCGCATAGCGTGTTCCTTCAATATTCTCATAACCGCGAAGCTCATACTGCCCGCTGCCCTGAGTCAGAGGATAAGTGATATATTCCCCATCCCGATCAATATCGTACGGATATTCCTCGCCGTCCTTCATGATCTTCAATTTCAGGCGGCGATGATCGGTGCTTAACGTTTTCACCATAATGTAGCCTTGATCGGTATGACTGGCGTCAATCTGAATCAGGCTGTCCCCCAGGATAACATTCCCGGAGGCTTCCGGAAGCCGAATTTCTGAGGGCGTGGGGGAAGGTGTCTGTTCGGTGGGCGTCGGGTATTCCTGCGCCGCAGCCGGTTTTCCAGAGGAGCTGCAGGCCGTTAGCAGCAATGCCAAAGCCAGCCATCTGCGTATTTTCAAGATCAGCCCTCCTCCTTTCCTTCTTTTCCTGTTTTATTATAGCACAATCCGACTGATTCCCAAGCCGCAGATCGCGGTCGGACCGAACCTTGCAAACACCGCATTCAAGACCTGTTGAAAAGTTGTCAGGCGGTTTTTTCGTGCCGGATTGCCGCTCATCTTCAGCGTTTTTTATTATGCCAGAAGGAAGTTAGAAAACCGTTAGAATCGAAAGAAATTCCGGAATAATTTTGATTTTTCAGCCTTGCCGGCTTTTCTCTTTCAGCTGCTCATATTCATAATTCAGCCGGCAGCGTGAAGATGGGATTTTTTTATAAAAGCGCCGTGCCAAACGATCCATGACCAACGCCGTATCTTCCTTTTGCCGCACATTCATCAGAATACCGAACTGCGTCTTGCTGAAACGGGTATAAACGTCGTTAGCCCGCAGTCCGGAACGAATAATGCGGTTTAACTGATCTCCGCTGTCCTGCGTGGATAATTTCGCATCCGTGACTTTCAAACTGACGATCACCAGTACGGCGGGTTCCTGATTCCGGCATGCCTCCAACCGTTTATTCTGTACCAGCTTGGCGAAGACCGGACGTTCGCAATAAAAAGCAGCTGGCTCCGAAGCACTCTCCAACTCCGCTAAGTAATCCACGGGCGTCAGCTCTTTCTCCTCATTATTGGCTTTTACAAAGTAGACCAGCGACTGGCTTTGACCTTGAAATTCCATTCCAAACTCCTTGTAAAACGAACCGGATATTTTCTCATAATGCTGAATCGCCCGTGCATATTTCTTCTGATCCAGCAGAATTTTCAAATACAGATAATTCAGCTGATCTTGATACTGATCCTGCTGAAGAGCTTTCAACAGTATATTTTCCGCCTGCTGTGTGCGCTGCTGATCGGCCAGTGTCTGAGCGGCTGTCTGTACACGCTGCAAATACAGCTGCCAGTATTGTTCACGATACGTATAGATCCAGCTTTGATCCAAACCTGGAAGAAACTCTCCGGGATATTGCTGCATCAGCGCTTCCGTCTGTTCTTCGTTCAAGGATGAAACATCCAGCGGAATATTCAGAGCATCGATGTCCAAGCTCAGATTCGCACAGTTAAAACTGTAGCCTCCCCGCTGCGTCAAAATCCAGCTGCCGGCTTCCGAAACGGGCAGTTCTTCCAAACATTTACGCAAGCGATGGACTGTAAACTTCATCGCGTTGAGCGGATTTTTTGAATCTTCCCAAAACATCTCGATCAGCTTTTCTTTCGTAACCAGTATATTATGATTCAAACAAAGGTAAGCAAGAAAAGAAGCCGTCTGCTTTCCTAAATAGCCGACCAGATCAATTGTTTGATCCTGACTTCTCAAAATAAATCCGCCGAGCATCTGAATGCTAATCTTCTCCATCCTCTGGCCTCCCCACCTAATGCACCCCTATTATAGAGCAATCCTCATGATTTTTGTAACTTCTGAACGCTATTTGTTAAAAATATTTTGGTTATCAAATTGTAGATGATATAATAAAAGACAGTAAAAACGGGGGTGTTTTTCATGGCCCATCGCATCCATCGTCCCTTACCTTCCGCCTCATTGACAATTGACCAGCAACATCCAAAATCGCTCTTTTATCAACAAAAGCGGCAGTTTCCCCATTCACTGGTTTTGATGATCATCGATATCAAAAAGTTTCAGCGCATCAATACCCTTTACGGCTATGCGGCCGGGGATGAAATTCTGCGGCAGGTTTATGCCGTGCTGCAGAAGCATCGGCAAAAAGAAGAGGCGCTGTTCCGTTTGGCGGAAGATCAATTTTTGTTCTTCCTGCATGATGAAACCAACGAGATTACCCTTGAGCGACTGCTCGTCTTTGACCGTGAGATTTATCAGCTGCATTATCAAGGACAATGGCTGCGGCTCCTATTGTCCTTCGGCATTCATCGGGTGCAGCCTGGCGATGAATATCAGCAGGCTTTGGATTATGCCGATAACGCACGTCGCTATGAACCGGATTATTCACGATACAGTTCCTCTTATGAATTTTCCAGTCCGGCGATCCAGGACCCGATCACCCAGCGGGCGCAGATTGAAACGTGGATGCATCCGGCCCTGGACAAACCGGAGTTTGTGGTTTTCATTCAGCCGAAAATCAGGTTAAACGACGGTCGGATTGATGGCGGGGAAGCTTTGATCCGCTGGTATCACGAGGGGGCGCAGGTTCCGCTGCATGTTTTTCTGCCCATCTTTGTCCAAAATACCTTTATCCGTAAAATCGACCAGTTTGTCTTCGATCAGCTTTGCCAGTGTTTTACCCGCTGGTTAGATCAAGGTTTGCCGGTTGTCCCCATCAGCTGCAATCTTTCACGGCCTTCCTTTATGGACACGGAATATCTCAGTGAAATCCTAACGATTTTTAATCGCTACGCGCTGCCGCAATCGCTGTTTGAATTTGAATTGTCGGAAGAAATTGAATTGAACAACGAAGTCACCTTACTGGACTCCATGCAGGATATTCAAAAACGGGGTTTTTCCTGTTCGCTGGATGACTTCGGGTCCGGTTATTCCTCACTCAGTCTGCTCAGCTCCCTGCCGGTTTCTACGATTAAGCTGGACCGCAGCTTTTTCAATGAACCGTTGAATGAAAAGAAGCAAATTGTATTGCGAGAGCTGTTGACGATTCTGCACGGATTGGGTATGCAAACCGTCGCTGAGGGTGTAGAATCTCAGGAATACATTGATTTCCTGCGGACACACGGCTGTGATTTCGTACAGGGGTTTTATTACAGCACGCCGGTGCCGATTCCGGAATTCGAACGCATGTTGATTCAGCAACCCTTTCTTCATCACGAACAATCAACAAGAAAGGACTGTAACGTTTAAAAAAGAGCTGAATGAAGCATTTTAGGTTCTTACTCAGTTAAGGGTATAGCTAAAGACATGATAAAAGGAACAGTAAAATTATGCCGTTCACTGCGCATAATTCCGCTGTTCCTCTTTTTTGTTGTTTACGATTCATCCAAATCCAAGTAAGAACCGCGTTTTGCAACGTTTCGACAGATTCTTTCTTAACCTAAAATAAAGTGATTGAGCGCTCCGAATAAACCTGCGCTGGCTAACCCCATGATGATGCCGGCTAACAAAACACCGCCCATAACGGCCATGACACTGGATTTAAAATCCATATCCAGAAAACTGGCGGCCAGTGTTCCGGTCCAGGCGCCGGTACCCGGCAGCGGAATTCCAACGAACAGCAGCAGCGCGATAAACAAACCGCGGCCAGCTTTGGCCTGAAGTTTTTTCCCGCCCTTTTCTCCTTTGTCCAGACAATAGGTGAAGAACTTGCCGATTATCGGTTTATCCGCGCCCCAGATCAGCACCTTGCGGGCAAACAAGTAAATAAACGGAACCGGCAGCATATTGCCGACAATGGCGACAACATAGGAAGACCACAGCGGCATCCCGAAAGCCTGAGAGTAAGGAATAGCTCCGCGCAGCTCAATCAGGGGAACCATGGATATTAGAAAAACTAAGAAATATTTTTTTAACATGCTTGAGTACTCCAATTCTTTTTTATCTTTACAGCATTGCCATTGTACACGAATTCAAACTAAGATACAAGGCAAAACCGTGTTTCTTAAGGGTTTCTTAGAAATTTCCAATTTCCTCTTATCCAGGCATAAATTCTGCCGAAAACGATCCGATATCTTTTTTCATGAAGTATCATTCAGATGATGAAACAGGGGGGAAAGCTGCTGCGAACTGCCGCTTTCTTGAGTTTTTCCCTTTTCGCTTGTTCAGCCTGACTGCTTTATTTCCGCAGCGACCGGCCATCGTAAATTGTTGGCAGCCTCATAATAGCCCAATTGGCGGCAGGTCTCGATGACCAGACGCTAAATCCGCTCAGACAACGCTGCGCATTTCTCCGCAAAATCATACTGATCATGGCCCTGTTTATTTGCTGGGATATCCTTTTACCCTTTACAGAATGGTATTGCTCGCAGAAAAAGCCTTGATTTTATAAGGCTTTCCCGGCAGGATAGAGCATTCTATCCCCACCGATAATTTACTAGAAATTAATCAGAAGCCCTCTGATCAATCGATAATCTTTATCCTTTTTCAAAACATTTTTGAAAAATTATTCAATCTCCGTGCGGCCTTCTGCAGCAACGTCACGCTTTCCACATTCGTACCAAATCAAAACATATCCCCCACAAAATCACAGAAATGTGGGCAATATTTATACAGTTCTAATACTGTTCGTGCATCCCTTTTCCCACAAAATATAAGTTCCATTAATTTTGCACCACCCTGAGGCAAAATTTATTATTTTTTTATATCGCCGATGTTCTCTTCCCCTGTCTTACCAGCTTCCAACGCTTGATATTCCTGATTTAATTCTCGCAGCAATTCTTCCTCACTTGGTAAATACTATTTGTATTTTGAGGCAAAAATCTGTGTTTCATTTTCTGGCAACGTATATTTGACCACAGATTCGCTTTTGTCCGCACATAACACAATATCAATTGGTGGATTATCTCCTTCATTCATAAGCTCTCGTTTATAATAATGAACATACATCTGCATCTGCCCTAAATCCTGATGTGTTAAATCCTCAACTTTTAAATCTATTAAGACAAAACATTTTAAAATATAATTATAAAATACAAGGTCAATTCTAAAATGACGTCCATCAAATGTTATTCTTTTCTGCCTCGCAACAAATGAAAAACCTCTGCCAAGTTCCAAAAGGAATTTCTGCAAATGTGTGATTAACACTTGTTCTAAATCACTTTCATAGAAATCATCATTCTGTGTTAGCCCAAGAAATTCCAACACATATAGGTCGCGATAACATCCTCTGGTTTCTTCGCCGGCTCTAATATCTGTATTTCCTTTGCAACTTGCTCTTTATTTTTACTGGATAGTAACCTTTCATAAAAGTAGGAATTTATCTGACGCTCAAGTTATCTTGTACTCCATTGGGATTTTACAGCTTCCTGCATATAAAATTCTCGTGCATTTTCATTCTCCACTCTCATCAGAAGCCGATAATGCGTCCAACTCAATTCGCTACGCAGTGCGTAGCCATTTGGAAATGTTAAATAAAATTGCCGCATATTTTTCAAATTCGCAATTGTAAATCCCTTTCCAAAATCCTTTGTCATCTGCTTTGATATTATTCTCGTATTTTGTTATTTTACTATTTTATTACAATCCATCTTCCATCTCGTTTTGATCCGATTCTTTCGATAACTTTTTTATTTTGTAGAGAGATGAAAGTTCGCTCTATGGTTCTTTTTGTTAATCCAATCTTAGCTGCAAGCTCTTCTGAAGTGTAGGCTGAATCTTCAATGAGTAAAGAAACAACTTTCTTCTCAGTCTTATTCAAACCGACATTCAAACCGACATTCAAACCGACATTTTTAATTATCAGGATTTAACTTTGCTCTTAAGTCTGCAAGAATTATACCATTGTAAGTAAAGTGCTGTGGACCAGCAATTGATTTTACACCAAGAAGAACACCCGCAAGAGAACTAAGTGAATAATCTTCTCCCTCGTAAGAAATATGTCTATCATCAATAACCGTACATACAACTTCCGGATGTTCTAAAGAAATCACTTTTTCTCCAGGCTTGATATTGCACATAGAAAATCTAAATGAACTAAGCCTTGCTTTTTTTGCTTGCTGTTCTTCCTCTTGTTCCTCAGGTGACGCAACATGCTTAACCAGATTATCTTCTAAACCATTTATTTGAGCAATTGCTTCGAATAATTTATATGCTTCTTCCGGTGTCATATTATAAAACTCTCTTACTCTGACTTTACCATCACTTAAAGAATCTTTTGAACGTAAACTTGGATTCAATGAATCAATAATATCATGCACCTTTTTATCTTGAAGACGATTATTCACTTCATATGTCGCATAAATTCTAAATGCAAATGGTGTACATTCAGTCTTGTTTAATTGATTCAGTCTTTTCTGTGGGTCATCAGCATATCCTATTTTTACCCAATCAGGAAAAGAAGGATTTGTTAAAATATAAATATATCCTTTACTCATGATTACTTTTCTCCATATAGCACTTTATCTTCAGCTTCATTTTTCCTTTTTATAGGAATCATAAAAATTTCATCGCGTAAATCACAAGAAGAAATTTTGACAACATTTGCAATGCTTTCTATTGAAGATTCAAACGAGTATTCTTTATGATCACATTCTTTCGGCAATGATTCGAAAACAACAAGTCGATATTCTTTCTGATGCACATAAAACGGATGTTTGATAAATAGATTTAATCCGTTCTTATTATTGACCAATATTGCAAACTCGTTGTTTCTTATAACATGATATTGAACCTCTCCAGCGTTCATTTTATATCCATAGGTATTTAACGTTGGCAAAACACTTACAAATTTTTCATAGTCTAAAACAACAGCATATCCATTCTGACAGTGAAAATCATCAATACATTTTTTTAACACTTTAATAAATCCATTTTCGATTTCACTCTCTTCAACAGAATACAAGCAATAAATCGGAAAATGATTATTCATATATATCATTTTATTATGAGATAATGCACCCTCACGAATATCACCTTGGCCTAATTCAAAACTATGATAATAGGAAGCGGGACGCATAAACAACTTGCCATTTGTTAAAGTTTTAGCGTGTAATTCTTCTGAAACAAATTTTATTAAATATTTAGGCATTTCATCACTCCCTTGGTTTAATTATTTCTTTAATAAAGGCAATTTCATCTTCTGATAAATTTCTAAAATAGACTTAATCTATACAATATTTGACTCTTAATAAAATCTTGAACTCGAATATTTTCAAATACTTGTTTTGAAAATTTAACTTTAGTAGTCATCTATTAAATCATCTGAAAATGCCTAAACGTATCTTTAATTGCCTCTTCTTTTTCTATCGGTCAAGTCGTAAGTCGTCATTTTTAGATGTTTGGAAAGCAACACGATGGTTTCAACATGCGCGGTATTGGGGAACATGTCGAACGGAATTACAGTCTTAACCTCATACAGATCCTTCAGTTCTTTTATGTTCTTGCCCAAAGTCGCTGGATTGCAGGAAATATAAACAATCTGTTCAGGCTGGCATTGACGCAGACTTTCGATCATGGCTCCGTCCAGTCCGATTCTTGGCGGATCCACAACGACCGCATCAATCTTCCGCTTTCTACTGATTTTTTTCATTTCCTTAGCCGCATCCCCACAAACAAAACGAACATGATCGGCCTGATTCAGCCGGGCATTTTCATTCGCATTGTCCACAGCTTCCTGAATGGATTCAATGCCGATGATCGTTTTTGCTTTGTCTTTCAGCATCAGCGAAATTCCGCCGATCCCGCTGTAAGCCTCCACCAGAGTTGTGCAGGGCTTGATCAGCGACGCTGCTTTTTGATAAAGCTGATAGGCCTGCGGACGGTTCAGCTGAAAGAAGGAAGCACAGGATAAATTAAGCTGCAGCCGGCCTAACTGAACCGGCAGCTGATCCTCACCCGCCAACAATTTCCAGCGCGATGAAAACAACTGCCGCGAACGCTTATCCGGATTGATATTCTGCATCAGACAGACCAATTCTGGTATTTGTTTCAGCTTCTCGATCAAACCTGAAGGCAGCACAGACTTGCCAGTGACCAGCACACACTGAAACTGGCCATCTAAATAGCGCAGCACCAACGTCCGCAGACCCGTTTCCGTTTTGGGATCATAGGCGCTTAGTTTAAACTGGTTCAACAAACCCATAATCTGTTTCCGCAGCGCTTCCAGATGTTCATCATGAATCAAGCAGGAATGGATCGGTATGATCCGATTGCTTCCCTCTTCATACAAACCGCTGACCAGCTGACCGTGTTCCTGTCGGATCGGCAGCTTGCATTGATTGCGGTATCCCAAAGGAAGCGGACTGGCTGTGACCGGCTGCACCAAGCTGCGTGGGAGTCCGGCATATTTGATCAGCGCTTCCTGCACCAATTCCCGTTTCATCTGCAGCTGCGCCTGCGGCTGTAAAATCATTAACGGACAGCCGGAACAACGTCCCTGAACAGAGCAGGCGGGAAGGATCCGCAGCGGACTGTCATTCAGGCGCTTATTAATCCTGCCCTTGGCATAACGTTCTTTGGTTTCAATCAGACTGATTTCCGCCGTTTCCCCCGGCAGCAGCTGATCGACAAAGACCGGCTTGCCATCTAGGTAACCAATTCCTTCTCCATTGATGCCCAGTTTTTTGGCCGTCACATTCACGGACTGTTTGCTTTTCTTCTTTTCCATCGGTATCCCCCTTATTTTAATAATGTAAACGGAAAGATTTTTTCCAGTATTTTAACGGCCGTCACGTAATGTTTCAGCGGCTGCACCATGTCTTTTTCCACAAACACCTGATTGACGCAGAATCCCAGATAAACGATGGAAGCGATAATATACACGCTCAAAAACAAAATGACCATCGAAGACAGCGGTCCATAGATGGATTCATAGCGGGTGAAATGATTGATGACAAAGAAGAAAAACGTTCCCAAAAGCGACATACAGATCGTAGTGAACAAAGCGCCGGGAGCGACAGCCCGCCATTGATAATTGCGAAACGACAACAGTCGGTAAAAGATGCAAAATCCGAAAAACAGCACAGCCACCTGCGTCAGCAAGCCGGTAAATGGGAACTGCTGCAAAACAAAAACCATCAGGCCCAAAATAACTAACAGAACGATGAAATCGACCAGCGACACACCGCGCATAAACCACTGCGGCAGCTCCACTTCATCCAGATGGGCGGAGATCATCAGAAATGAATAGATCGCACGGGAGGCAACCCATAAAGAAACCACGATAAAGAAGATCAGCGGAATCAGCTCCACAGGAGAATTATTCAGGAAAAAGTCGATAAATGGACTCAACAGATCCTCTGGAATATATTGTTCCGCAAAGGTCAGTATACTTTCCAGACCAGCCGGTGACCAGCGGAAGAAAACGACTAACAGCGCCGCCAAAGGAGCCAGTGAAAGCAGCAGCGAATAGGACAGTGCATAGACAAAGGTTGTACCATCATAAGAAGTAAACATATCATAAACCTGCAGGATCTTTTTCATGGGGTTCTCCTTTCCACTCTACTTTCTATTTTACCATCGCTATCCGTAAACGAACAGCGTTTTCCCCAAAGAAGAAAGCCAGAGGCGTCTGGCTTTCTTCAGCGTATTCTGCTGCTTTGGGAAATCATTTTTCACATTCTGATTGTTCCGCAGATCCAGCTTATTTCAATAAGCTCAGATTGGTATCGGTACAGAAATTATCCACACTGTAAACCAACAGGATCCGATCCGCGCCCATCTGTCTTGCCAGTTCAGACATCGGCAGCCGATAATAGCGCAGATCCGCCATCGTGATCGAACGGAAATGCGGCGCTAAATAGGGAATCAGCACGTGGGCATAAGAATCCTTGATGACCAACAGCTTCTCATTCGATGAACTGGAAGTTTCTATTTCTGCAAGCGCATGATTTCCATCGAGATAAACCATGTATTTATCTTTCTCCGCTAACCGCTTCAAGCTGAACAGCGAAGTATCAGTCTGACTTTGATCATAGACCACCTGAACCGTCAGCGGATCAGTATAGCTCCACGTCCACACCGGATCACCGCTGTGCCAAAAGGCTCCGGAGCGGGAATACTGCGTCCCCTTGAACCCTTCTGCCGCCAGCTGATAGGTAAAATCCTGGCCTAGCTGCAGGGCCGTTTGCCCCCAGGCGGACATCAGCGCTTCATAGCCCGCTTCCGCGCCCAGTGCCGTCCAATGATGATCAGTTTTAAAGTACAAGGTTTCTTCAGAATTCAGCCGCTGCTTCTGTTGGATCAGAGCGGCTCGGACGTCGATGATCTGAACGGAAGTCAGCTGGTCTTCCAGACTGTCCAATAAAACATTTTGATCGGTATTGTACGCTCCGCCCGGCAGTTTGTCCTTTTCGATTTCCGCCGCCGTCGGCACCAGCATGAGCGAAACCGGGATTTCCGACTGTTCGGCAAAAGCATTGATCTTCGCAATATTTTTCTGACTCTGGGTTAAGTCCTGAATATCAATCTGTCCGATCAGCCAGTCTTCATGCCCGAAATAGACATTTTGATTTTCGATTTTGCCCAACGCTCTTTCACTTGCCGCTTTTACTCCGATCCAGGTATCCCGGCCGATAAACTGATCGGTGAACCATTCTTCCAGATCTGCGGTGTAATTGTCAAAGAAGAAACGCTTCCAGCTGAACTCTGGGAATTGTGCCAATACCCGGTTTTCCGCATCCGAGAAGGAGCGCTGTTCCGTAAACAAATTGAAGATGGAAAACCCGCCGAGAAAACCGCAGAACAGGATTATTGTCAGTCCTTGGATTTTTTTATTCATCATCCTGCCTCCTCGCTAAAATCGGAAATATAAAAATGGATTGTAGGATGCATCGACCAAATAAGCCGTACACAGCACTAACCCTGCCGCCACTAACAGCGGTACGATCCACTCACCGCGCCTTCCACGGATTTTCGTCTGATAGAACGTTCGGCCTAACGGCAGGCTGGCCAGGACCATCAACAGTAAAAGGAGCCCATAGTCCCGCAGATAAAACACCGTTCGGGCATTGATCAAACTCACGGATCCTAACCCCAGCATCATCTTAAGATAAGCCAGGCCCGCATCCAGATCCGTAAACGCAAACAGCACCCAACCCAATAAAATCAGAATTAAAGCATAGCCATGCTGCAGCACTACCGGCAGCCGATCCAGCAGCGGCTTAAGAAAGAACTTTTCCACAATCAGGATGACGCCGAAATAGATGCCCCACAGCAGGAAATTCCAGCTTGCTCCATGCCAGAAGCCAGTCAGCAGCCACACAATCATCAGATTGCGGATCTGCTTTGCCCGCCCCTGCCGGCTTCCGCCCAAAGGAATGTAGACATAATCGCGAAACCAGGTGCTTAACGAGATGTGCCAGCGCCGCCAGAATTCGGTAATCGAGCGGGAAATATACGGATAATTGAAGTTTTCCAGAAACTCAAAGCCGAGCATTTTGCCCAAACCGATCGCCATATCGCTGTATCCGCTGAAATCAAAGTAGATCTGAAAAGCAAAAGCGACGATCCCTAGCCAAGCCCCGACTACGCTCATCTCACTTTTCGGCAAAGTTGACAATGTATCCCACAAACTGCCGATCGCGTTGGCCAGCAGCACTTTTTTAGCCAGACCGCAGACAAACCGCTGAATTCCCTGGACAAACTGATCTGCCGTTTCCTTGCGGTGATCCAGCTGCTCGGCAATATCTTTATAGCGGACAATCGGACCGGCAATCAGCTGCGGAAACAGCGTAACATAAGCCCCAAAAGAAACAACGCTTTTTTGAACCGGGGCCTGTCCGCGATAGACGTCGATCGGATAGGACATCGTCTGAAATGTATAAAAGGAAATGCCCACAGGCAAGGACAGATGCAGCGGACTCAGCGGCAAGCCGAGTGCCTGCAGATTAAGAATGAAAAAATCAGCATATTTAAAAAAGCCTAAAAGACTTAAATTGAAAATGACGGAGAACCAGACAAACCGCTTCGCTTTTCTTCGATCATCACGATAATGATCGACCATCCGGCCATTGACATAATCGACCAGTGTAGAGATCAGCATGATGAGAATATACACCGGCTCCGACCAGCCGTAGAAAATTAAGGAAACGGCAAAAAGACAAAAATTCCTGGCGTGCAGCGGTGCACATTTAAGCACCACCAGCACGACAGGAAGATAACCAAAAAGAAATGGCAGACTGCTGAAAACCATGTTACTGTGCGGATGCGTTCAGACTGTCGGTAATGTCTTTCAGGATCGCATCGGCCTGATCCGCAATCACAATTACGATCACATTGCCTTGTTCTAGCGTTTTCCGGTTTTTAACCAGCTCATACTGTTCCGGAAGATACGTTGACCAGGTTTTTTCGATCGTTTCCAACCGCTTATCCAGTGCCTTTTTTACTTCTTCCAGTTTTCCATCCTGGGCTTCGACTAAAATAATCTCCGTCGCATGCACATTCATCGCCGGCATGAAGATCGCATAATCCTTAACCAGGTCGCTGGACAGACCATACATGTCCATTAAGACTGTATCGTCGACATCCATCGACATAGGAAGCTGATATTCATCGTTGCGGCGAATAGCTTCCATAATTCCTTTCAAGCCTTCCGCGGTTTCCGGCGAAGCACTCGGCGTCATCGTCGGTTCCGTTGACGGGGTAACACTCGGCGTCGGTGTTGGCTGCGGATTCTTCTTTGAGCAGCCCGTCAGCATCAGACAGCTGACTACAATACATCCAATGATTAATTTTTTCATTTTTAAATCCCTCCGTGGCATTAGCATGCCCCTTGCCGATCACGGGTATACCCCGGATCGTATGAGAATTATATCAAAAGCGTGTTTAAAAAACTATCCTTTGACCTGCTTTGATTTCTTAACTTTTCCTTAACGGAATCAGGAAGCAACCATCCAGGCTTTGTCTTCAGGGAAAAGAAATGGAAGAACTGTTTTTAACATCCGTTGAATTTATCAAGAACAGGCTTAAAAATACACTGATGGTTGCAGAAAAATGTTAAACTAAAACTAGAATAGACTAAAGATACGGAGGGAAAACGCATGAAAAAACGAATGGGTTCCGCGCTTTTTAAAACGATCCCTTTTCTATTCTTTTCGCTGATGCTCGTTTTTCTGTTATCCTGGACTTTCGTTCCCTATCTTCAGGAAAATGCTGCCCGACATGATTTTACTGATTATACGATTTTAGTAAAAAATGATGCGCTGAAGGAAGCCTTTCCCGATTCCTTTATGGATCTGGCCTGGCAGCCATCAGAAGAAGAACGGGACTGGATCCTGGCATTTCTGCGCCAGCTCAAACCTGTTCAAACAGATGATTTCAATCAAAGCGCGGACTTATTTGTTCTGACCGGCCGTGATCCGCAAGGGGTTATTCTTTATCATGACGCATATCTATACCGCGTATGTACGGCCGGAAAATCTTATCAAGGCCAGCCTTTGCTTATCATTTATAAACAAAGCATTGACGGGCAAACGCTAAAGTTGAAAGAATCGGTGTATTACCGCAGCGAACAGGACGTGGATGCCTGGATGGATAATCTAGCCATGATTCGCGGACAAGTTGTCGAATACCCTTACTGATCTAAAGATATGGCTCCTGCCCTATTCTTATCTGTACAATTTCAGACCAAAAGAAAAACAGCACTCGGCTGTCTTACCCTCAATTAGTCTGTTAATCCCCACTCCGGAATCTCGTTGCCGCGGCGGACTAAAATTGTTTTCTGGAAATCGGTCTGATTTAAGAAACGCAGGATTAAATCTTCTTCCGCTTTCGTGCAGCCCACCAGCAATTTTACATCAATTTCTTTCTGTAAAATATCCGCGGCGATCACTGCCGTTTTCACCATTGAGGATTTTTCACTGCCGCGAAAAACAGCGATTCCCCCTTCGTTCGTATCAGCTGCCAGATCGACATAATGACCATAGTCTACCGGATAGATCAAATTCTTATATTCCGGATGCTGCTCGCCCTGTTTCCGACTTAAAACAAATTTACTGGAAAAGACGAGGGTATCTATCTTCTGCCAAAAGAACGCATTGTTTTCATAATTGCCCATTGATAAATCTCCTATCTCTTTTGTATTATATCGAAAATGAAAAGACTTGTAAATCATTAATCATTCTTTACAAGTCAGTTTGAGGCTTTTTTACAGCCTTTTATGAAAATTGTTTACGCGATTTTCTTAATCGACGTGCACATGATCGCGGGTAATCTCAGCAATCGTGCTGCAGCCCGACATGATCATCGTTTCGCGCAGTTCACCGCGAAGCTTATCCAAAGCCAAACGCACGCCGTCCTTGCCGCCGCCGACTGCGGCTAAAGCTAACGGCCGGCCGATCAAAACGCCGTCGGCGCCGAGCGCTAAGGCTTTAAACACATCCAATCCGGTACGGAACCCGCCGTCGACTAAAATCGTGATCTGACCCTTGACCGCCGCTGCGATTTCCGGCAGCACTTCAATCGTGGATAAAGCATCGTCCAGCACGCGGCCGCCATGATTGCTCACAACGATCGCATCCGCCCCCGCTGCTACACATTTCCGTGCGCCCTCGACAGTGAGTACGCCTTTGACGATAAGCGGAATCCCGCCGGCCATGACCTTCATTTTCGTCAGATCAGCAACGCTCTTGTTGACTACCGGCGTCGTGCCTTTGCGCAGCAGCACCAGACCTGCGGCATCCACATCGGTCGCCAACGCAAGCACCTTCTGTCCCTTGAACCGGTCGATCCGCGCCTGCACGCCTTCTTCGCACCACGGTTTGATCGTAGGGATGCCCATCCCCTCATGATCCAACACCGCCTGTAACGGCTTGGCAAACAAATTGTCAATATCAATGCCGTCGCCGGTAAACGCCAGCGTGCCGGCTTCCAAACAGCCTTCGACTGTCGCTTTGTTGTATTCTTCCTCGCCCATCTCTGCGCCATAGTTATTCTTAATTCCGGCAACCGGCGCACAATAAACCGGCAAGGCAACCGGATGTCCGAATAAGGCTGATGTCGTATCAATCTCTTTGTTCTCGACTAAAACGTCCATTTGAATCCGGACGGATTTCAGCTTTTCCACATTGCGGATAAAGGTACTGCCGCTGCCTTTGCCGCCTAAACCAGGGATTTCCCCCTTGCAGGCTAAGCCGTTGCAGACCGGACAAACCCGGCACTTCGGCGCTTTTCTCTTTGCTTCCTGAAGCATTTCTTCTAAGGTCATTCTCTGCCAACCCCTTTCCCTGTTTTTCATTATAAGAGTCCCGCTCTTTGAAAACAAGCAGTATTTGACAGAATTCGCTCCGGTCATCCAAACTCAGTGGCTCCGGTCCATCGCTGCGGCATTCTCCCTTTGAATTAAGGCCAGGGCCTCAGCCACAGAAGCTACAGTCCAACGCGCCTGTCTTTGAATTTCAGGTTCTGCCGAAGCCATGCAGAAACTGGCTGGAAAAGTCTTGAAGCAGGTTAAATCATTGTAATCATCGCCGATCACGGCGACTTCTTCCTTCTTTAGTCCCAGCTGGACTGCCGCTTCAAGAATACCGCAGGCTTTATCCACCTGCTTATCCGTGATCATCAACGTTCGCGGACTTGTCCATATGCCATGCAGCCCGGTCGAAGCCAGCCGCTCTCTGATTGCCTGCGCGGTGGGGGCATCGGGATACACCGCGAAGATCACCGCGATGGAATCATGCTTGGAGCGTGAGTCCCATTCCACAACCCGGCGATGATCCTGAATCAGTCCCAACGGATTTTCGCAATAACCGCGGACAAGCGGAAAGGTCAGGTCATAGACCAGGAAATCATTGTCCGTCGTCACCATTACCACCCTGTTCTGCGGCTGATCCCCAGCTAAGGTTTTCCACAGCGGTTTGATGTCCTGTTTGGGCAGCGGATGCAGCTGCAGTGTGCCTGCCGTCTGAATTGCCGCACCGTTCCAGCCGACGATGGCCGACCAAGTGCGGCGGCTGAAATGGCGGATATAGCCTGGCGAACGGGAAGTCGCAATACCGGTCAGACCGCCGGCTTTTTCAAAGCGGATCAGAGCCTGTTCGTTTTCGTCGCTGATCCCGGCAGTTTTCTGATCTTTAATCCGCAGCAGTGTTCCATCCAGATCCATCATTACACATCGTATCATCCTGTTTCCTCCTGCCCTTATTATTTCAAAGCGAAGGAAGAAAGACCAGGGGGCAGTGTCAGCTTACAGACATGCTTGCTGGATCAGAGTGCAGGCCATTTGGGGTTCCCCAGCCTCCACCAAAGTCTGAAAGCGCAGCAAAAGCAGTTTCTTCTGCAGCGGTCCGGCCAGCGGATCAGGCTGTAAGCTGAATTGAATGAGCTGCTTTAAATCCTGATGGAGCAATGCTTCAATCCAGCGGAAGGTCGTATCCGTCTGCTTTTTGCGGCGGCATTCTGCCATGCCCCGGTTAATAAAAAACTGACATTCTTCCGGCCGATGGCACTGATAAGCCGCCAGCGCTCCACAGATCAGCAGAGCCGGTCGGTGAATCACCTCACAGGCCTGGGCATGAGCTAAAGCCGCTTCCGGCTGATTCAGCAGTAAAGCTGCCAGCGCCAATCGTTCTTCCGCCATCAGCCGGGCATGCGGACATTGAAACTGTTCAGCTTCCTGCCGCACCCGCAGCGCCAGAGCCTGGGCATGAGCGGGCTCATCGTTTAAAAACAGATCGATCTGATGGATCCGCGTGTGAATCGCCCGAACGAAATATCCGCCATGGGAAAACTGATCAAGTGCTCTCTGGTTCATCAGCAGAGCACTCTGCGGCTGATGCAGACGAATCAAGCAATCGGCATGATGATAATCAATCAGGGCTTTAACGCCTTCATCCTGTCCTGATTTTGCAGTTTGGATCAGCCAGTGCAACGCCGATTCTACTTCATCCAACGCTTTCTCATGAATTCCCAAATATAACTGGTACCAGCATAAATCTGTCCCTTCCAGCCCTGCTTCCATCTGCATCAGCGATGCCTTCAGCGCTAAGGTTTCCGCACTTCGATTCTCACCCCGGCTGACCTGAACGATCCATCGAGCGAGAAGAAATTGAGCGCAGTGGCAGCTGGCCATTAGGCTTTCCCGGCGTGCATTCAGCTGCTCAGCCAGCTGATCCCGCACCTCCATCCGAAAATCGAGAATGGCCTGATACAACGGCGCCAGACTGAATTCCGGCTGCCAGATCAAGTCAGGATCATACGGCAGAGCCAGTTCGCTGAACAGCTTGCGCAGTGTATAATCCGCCGGCCGCTGCACGCCGTTTTCCACATCGCTCAAATACATGGCGGAAATTCCTGTTCGCTGCGCCAAGGTACGCAGTGATAAATTCTGATCACTTCGATGATGTCTTAACATCACACCCAAGGCTTTTTTAGGATATTCCATGCTTTCTGCTCCTTTTTTTCTTTTTATTAATCGCTTGCCTGCTGACTCCCTTTTGACATTCAGAAGCCAGCCAAGATGACAAAAAGTCTGCCCACAGGCAGACTAATCCAGAATCTTTTTGATGGGAATCTGACACGCCTCTGCCAGCGGCAGCGGCTCATAGATCTGCATCAGATTCATTGTATTCGCCACGATCAGGGCACAGCCGCGGGCATCGCTGCCGGCGTCATGATGATCCAGCTGAATTCCCATATAATCACAGACGTCGTTAAGCCGATGATGACTAAGGTAAGGATAAACCTTGCGGCTCAGCCGAACTGTACAGAAATAAGGAACATCCGGAATTTCCAGGCGGTACAGTGAACAACAGCTGGCCAGCACCTTCATATCAAACTCTGCATTGTGAGCGCACAAGACACCGCCGTCCAGCCAGGGTTTAAGCTGATTGTAGACCGTAGGAAAAAACGGGGCGTCCGCAACCTGGGAAGAGGTTATGCCGTGAATATCAATAAAGGAAGGATAGAACGCATCATAATACGGATGAGGCCGGATCAGCCAGCTGTCGCTGAACACCATCTCTCCCTCATCAAACACCGTCAGCCCTACGGCACAGGCGCTCATCGAAGAAGGATTGGCGGTTTCAAAGTCAATCGCTGCCCACTTCATTATTCGCGGACGTGATCCAGAGCTTTCTGGAATATTTCTTCAATATGATCGTCATCCAGCGAGTAGTACACCACTTTGCCGTCTTTACGGCTGCGCACCAGCCGGGTTTTTTTGAGTGAAGCGAGCTGATGCGAAACGGCAGAATGCGTCATCTTGAGCAGCACAGCCAGATCGCCGACACACATTTCCCGCTCAAACAGCGCTTTCAGCACTTTTAAACGTGTGGAATCAGCAAACATTTTAAACAATAACGCCAGATCCTCAAATTCACTTTCGCTAAGCATTTTTTTCTCGACTTCTGCTACAATCTCAGGATGAACGATTTTTTCCTGCAATTCTTCCTTCTCCATACGCTTCACCACCAATGGTTTTATTATAGCACATTCCGACGGTTTTCGGGCAAGGAGGGAAGGGTTATGATGTGAATCGGTCTGGAAAATGTTGACGATCAAGAAATCATGAGTTCTTAATCTGGATCATTGATAAACTGAATAAACATACAAAAGACCGTTTCCCTTCTCCTTCGGCACGCTGCTCCTGCCGATAAGTTTGGGTTACGGTCTTTTCTTTTTGAATTCAGATCCGATAAGCGTTGATCCAGCGCAGCTCCTCTGCTTTGCGGAAACGAACACTTCCTGCCTGCTTATTTTTTAGCCGGTACAATTTCGATCCAGTAGCCATCCGGATCTTCAATGAAATAAATGCCCATTCCCGGATTTTCAAAACAGATCACGCCCATCTCCTGATGAATGCGGTGCGCTTCTTCAAAGTGATCGCTTGTGAAAGCTAGGTGGAATTCACACTCACCCAAATCATATTTCTCTGTCCGGTCTTTCAGCTCTGTCAGTTCCAGCTGAAACTGCCCCAGATCATCTTCCAGATAAATCAGCTGGAAGCTTCCGTCGGCCGCGGTATGTTTGCGGGCGATATGCAGCCCCAATGCCTGTTCGTAAAATTCCAGCGAACGCTGCATGTTCAGAACGTTGAAGTTAAAATGATTAAACGTAAATTTCATATTTTCTGCCGGGAACTGGCGGTTGACCGCCGGCGCCGTGCCGGTTTCAGCTGCCGTTCTTTTCCTTTCGCATAAATTTTAAAATAAGGTACGATTTTATTGCGGTTGAAACATTCAATTGTTTCCGTCTGGCCATCGGTCAGCTGCAGCCATAACTGATCCTCATTGTTATGCTTCTGATACTGCCAAAGCAAGATTTCATCCCAATAAATCAACATACATTCATCACGGTTTTTCCGATTATACAACACGAGAAACTCATCCGTAAACTGCATTAAAATTCGGTCGGGCATCACCAGCAGCGCATATGAAGAAATCGCCAGTAATACAACGCCCATTATGGCAATGGTGGATCCGGAAATAATGAAAACTCCGGAAACCAGCATCAAGGCCAGCAGTGAACCGATCGGTTTCACCTTGACTTCATTCAGCACCTGCATTTCTGCGGGCAAATTGCGAATTTTCAATACTTTTGATTTCACAGAAAGAGCTTCCTTTCTTTTTCCAACATCCTTATTATACCGTGATTTTTTAACTCTGCGTGATTTTCACATCACATCACAAAATGTCGTCGGTTGCCTGGAGTGCTAAATTGTGAATCTGATTGCGGGCGGTTAGAATCTTGCCGTTGGAACGCGTTGGATGAACGCGGTTGGCCAGCGTTACAACCCCGATCCCCAGTTTGAAGTCGACAATGATCGACGGACCGGAAAAGCCGGTATGATACAGGCAAGCATCGCTGGTGTAGTCGCCTAAAGCGTAATTAGGATCGGAGAGAATCCAGCCGATGGAACGCTTCTCATTCAGACCGGTTGTCTGGCATTTCTGCAGAAGCTCGATCGTCCGCGGACTGAAATAACGCTTACCGTTATAAACGCCGCCGTTGAGCAGCATTGAGATATAATGGGAAATATCTTCTAAGGTTGAGAATACGCCGGCATGACCGCTGACGCCGCCCAGCTTGAAGGCCTTGCCGTCATGGACGATTCCGCGAACTACGCCGCCGCGGCTCTCCATCACTTCTTCCGCGCAGCAGCGCTCCGCCAGCGACGGATCCGGATTGTAACAAGTTTCCCGCATTTCCAATGGTTCGAACATGACTTCTCTGGCATAGCCGTCCAGACTGCCTTTCAGCTGGGCGATAACTAAACCCAACAGAATGAAATTGACGTCGGAATATTTAACCTGAGTTCCGGTCGGATATTCCAGCTCCATCTTCCATACGGCTTCGATCATTTCATCGCGGTCCTTCATCAACTTATATCCGTTGATATCCGCAGGCAGACCGGAGGTATGCGTGATACAGTCCTTGATCGTCAGTTCTTTCTGGCAAAACTGCGGCAGGATCTCCGCAATCTTTGTTTTCAGCGTGATCGCACCTTCTTCAATCAGCTTCAGAATGCAGGTCGTCGTTACCAGTACCTTGGAGATCGAAGCCAGATCGTAGATCGTATCCAGGCTGTTCGCCTCTTTTTCAGGAACCAGCTGCTTATAACCCACGCTGCATTTCCATTGTTCATCCTGGGTGATCACCGCGCAGTTGCAGCCCGGAAAGGTACCGTTATCCACACAGCTCTCTAAATATTGTTTTAATGCTTCCAGTTTCTTTTCATTCAACATCGCTCATTCTCCTCTTTCGTCCTCATTATAGCTTAGTTCCGATAAAAATTCATCCCCTATTTCCGGTTTGGCCAGCGACGTTAAATCCAGCCGTAAAAGCAGTTCCTGGATCAGTTCTTCCAGCCCCTGTCCGGTCTGACAGCTGATGAGAATCCCATCCTTGCGCGGCCACTGTTCAACCCGATCCGCCCTGTTGAAAACCAACAGCCGATCCAGCTGCAGAACCTGCAGCCGGCGCAGCGTCTGCATGACAACTTCATGCTGGAATTCCCATTGCGGATCAGAGGCATCGATCACCTCCAGCAGCAGATCCGCTTCCTGAATTTCCTGCAGCGTCGATTCAAAGGCGTCGAGCAGAAAATCAGGCAGATCCCGGACAAAACCGACGGTATCACTGAGCAGAATTTCAGCCCGTCCGGCCAGTTTGATTCTGCGCGTCGCTGAATCCAGTGTCGCAAACAGCTGATCCGCCGCGTCGACCTGCTTTGTGGGCGAAATCGAACGAAAGGTGAGCAGCGCGTTCATCAACGAGGACTTCCCGGCATTGGAATACCCGATCAGGCATACCTGCTTCAGTCCGCTGCGGCGGCGTTTCCGGCTTTGGACAGACTGTTGAAGCTGCAGCTGTTTAAGCTGCGCATGAAGATCCCGGATTTGTTTTTCGATTGTCCGCCGGGAGCGTTCCAGGCGCGTTTCCCCGGCTCCGCGGTTGCGGACACCGCCGCCCTGCTGCTGATCGGCATGGATCTGACCGAGAACCAGACGCGGCAGCTGATAGGCCAGCCGAGCCGCTTCCACCTGCAGCCGCGCTTGACGAGTGCGGGCCCGCTGCTCAAAGATTTCCAGAATTAGCGCACTGCGGTCGATTACGGACAAGGCTAATTCCTGACTGAGATTGCGCAGCTGAATTCCGCTCAGTTCATTGATAAAAACGACGCCTTCCGCCTGTTCTACCGCACTGATCTGTTTCAGTTCAGCGACTTTCCCCGACCCGATTAAGGTGCGCGGATGGGTTTTCTGCCCCTTCTGCGACACGCGGGCCTTCACTTCCATGCCGCAGGCTTTGCACAACATCGCCGCTTCGCTGAGCTTCTGTTCCCACTCGGCTTCGTTCTCCTGAATTCTTAGTCCTGCCAATACGATAGATTTCATTCCGGTTTGCCCTTTCTTATGTCTCAATCACGATCTTTTTCTGAAACGGCGTTGACCTGATCGCTGCTTTGATCGCTTTGCCCATCACAAGAAAATCGGGCCAAGACCCGATTCTCCTCGTTCTTCTTGCTTCGCACAGCCGCATGCCGCTGCCATTAGCGCATGATCGGCGCGATGGTTGAATCAATAATCTCTTTCAACGTTTCACAGCTGGCATCAAACTTCCCCTGATCGACCTCATTCAGCTTCAGTTTGATGATCGTTTCCACGCCGGAGCGCGTAATGATCGCCGGCACACCGATATACAGTCCTTCCTGACCATACTCCTGATTCTGATAACAGGAGACTGTCAGAATTACATGTTCATCGTCTAGGATGGCCCGCACTAATCGATTCAGCGATAAGCCGATTCCATAATATGTTGATTTCTTGCGGTTAATGATTTCATAGGCGGCCTGCTGAACCTGATGGTAAATTTCGTTGAGATCCTGCAGATCGCGATGATTCTCATCCAGCATTTCCAATAAGTTCTTGCATCCAATATAGGCATGCGTCCACGGCACGAAGCTGGAATCGCCATGTTCACCCATGATGTAAGCATGAATGTTGCTTGTAGAAATTCCCAGATATTCGCTCATTAAATAGCGCAGCCGGGCGGTATCGAGAATGGTTCCGGAACCGATGACGCGATTTTTCGGCAAACCGGAAACCTGCTGGGCAACATAGGTCATCAAATCAACCGGATTGGAGGCCACTAACAGAATACCGTCAAACCCAGAAGCCATGATGTTTTCCGTGATGCTCTTCATGATCTTGGTGTTGACCGCCGTCATATCCAGCCGGGTCTGACCGGGCTTCTGAGCGGTACCGGCTGTGATTACCACCATTTCCGCATCGGCACATTCTTCATAACCGCCGGCTTTAATGATCAGTTTGTTGCGGGCATACGGCAGACCATGCTGCAGATCCATCGTTTCCCCGATGGCCTTTTCTTCATCGACGTCCACTAAGACCAGTTCATCAATTCCGCCTGTGGTCAAAAACGAATACGCCATGCTCATTCCGACAAAACCCGTGCCTACCAAAACGATTTTTCTGTCTTTCATAAGAGTTCAGCTCCTTTTCCAGGGTATCTACCCTTCTCTATTCTTTATTGTAACAGGATTGCCGGGAATCGGGGGAACTATGCGCTGAAAACCTTGTGAATCTTTTGAATTTCATATTTTTTTGAGACTTCTGTCATTTTTATCTCAAGACTTGCTGAACAACGAAAAAAGGCAAAGGGAAAACCGCTCTGCCTATGTTATGCAATATTCGTTTATAAGTCTGATCTTGATCTACAATGAGACAGAGCTGTTTATTTCCGACGGCCAACTCCGCCGCCTCGGCTCACACCCCCACCGCCGCGGTTCATCCCGCCGCCAAAGGAACGGCCGGCTCCGGAAGACCGAGATGCAGATCCGCCGCCAAAAGAACTACGGGTAGAAGAAGAACGGTAGGTTGGACGGGGTTCACGCGGACGGCGCTCCGGCCCCCATGGGTCCATTGGACGCGGACGAGGTCCGTAATAACGGCGGCGCGGACGGAATACCGGGCCGCCATAATAACGCCGGCGGCGCGGTGTAAAAGCGGACAAAAGTACGACGACGATCACAAAGACGAAGAGCATGAGGAAGATAGCAGGCAGCATCCCAAAGAAGCTAAAGGATGAATGTGCGGTATAGGGCGTTCCTCCCCCGCCGCCTTGCGACGGCGCGGTGTTGACCACCGGTGTTCCTGCCGTTTTTTCTAGTCGCAGCGCCAGAGCCTGGACTGTTTTTAAAGCCCCGCTGCTGTAATTGCCCGCGGCAAACTCAGGTTCCAGCACGGAATCCAGAATGGTTTGGATTTCCGAGGTAGGCAGGGTCTTTTCCAAGCCTTTGCCCTGGAGACAATAATAATCCTCTTCCCCAATTGCCAGCACCAGCAAGACACCGTTGTTATCCGCCGCGCTGCCGATCTTCCAGCCATTGAACAAATCATAAGCAACGTCGTCAATCGCCTCGCCGTTCAGAAAATCAAAGGTAGCAACAACAATCTGCGATCCATTTTTAGCTTCCAGTGTTTGATTCGCTGAACGGATGGCCTCTGCATCCTGACTGTTGATCACATTGGCATAATCAGCAACATAGAAGTTTTCCAGCGGCTGCGGTACGGTGAAAGCGCTGATTGTCCAGATGCTGAGCGCGATCATCGCCAGAAAAGAAATCAGTCCCTGTGCGAGCTTTTTCATAAACTATCCTCCAATTTGATAAATATCCAGTGAACTGGCCGTCAGTTTTTGCAGCAATGACGGAAACCAACCGGCCGTATCCTTCAAAACCGCAGCGGCTTTCTCATGATAGGGATCGCGTTCAATCCGATCCTGACTGGCCAGATATTCCGACATGAAGCCGATGACATAGGCTTCGTCTTTCTGCGAAAGCGAGGCTTCTAAAAGCGCTGAGCTGAGTGAAGCAAAGGCCGTATCCAGCTTGGTTTCCAAGCGCCGGCGTTCACCCATTGAGTCTGCCTGATCCAAATTTTCCGCGGCGTTTTCTACCGCGGTGATCAGCGAAGCGTTGATCGCAGAGTCATATCGGCGGGCAACGGTCACACAGTTGCGGGCCGTATTCTGCTTGGCCTGGATATCCTGAGCGATCGACTGGCCGTCATGATCCACGCCTTCCGTATATACAACATCCAGCTGCTTCTGCATCGAACTGAATGTCAGCCGGGCTTTGCCCCAGGCACTGCCCAGAACCAGGAGGGCCGCCAGAATAAAAGCGGTTTTCTGCGTCATTTTCATGCCTTATCCTCCTTTTGTCCCGGCGATACTAAACCTTGCTTGACCAGCAGCGTTTCCAGCACATCGCTGTCGGCCTGAATTTCCATTGACTGATGTTCATGCAGATCATCCCACTGCTTAACAAACGCTTCGGCGCACAGCTTCACAGTTTTTTTGATATTCTGACGGGAATTCTGAATGTTCTGCGTCTGCAGCGGATCTGCTTCCAGCTCATCATAGGTTTCCAACAGCTTCGTCAGCATCGGCAGGTAATAATCAACCAGCCGGCGGGCCTGATCGTTAAAGCGCTGCTGCTTCTCCATTTCCTCGACGATCTGACGGCAGACAGATTCAATCTTCCGCAGATCCTGAGTCATGGCCGGATCCTCAACCTTCGCGGCTGCCTGCTGCAGCCCGGTTAAGGCAGAGCGGGCCGCTTCCAGCTGCTGAAGCTGCTGTTGCTGCAGCGGAGTCAGCGGAATCTCCACTTCGATTTCCTGATCCGGAATTTGATGACGGGCAATCCCATAAGCGATCCCGCCAGCCGCAAGTGCAGCTAGATAGTGCCAGAGCTGGATCATCGGCAAAATCAGACAAACAATCGCCCACGCCAAAGCAGCGATAAGAATAGGCCAGGGCGAAGGCTTTCGGATGATTTCTGTTTTCCCAGTCATGTTGTACCTCCTGTTGGGTTGTCCTGCAGGCTTGAATCTTGTCAGATTGGGTTCTCGATTAAGCCGACAGCGGCAAGTTTCTAGGTCTCGTTAATTCTGCAGGAATTGCAGAATATGCTTTCTGTTGAAAGTCTGGACATGCAGCACTCTCCACATCTGTTTTCTATTGTATCGTATTCCATGCCGTTTTTCCACCGAAAGCGAAGTTAGATCCTGAAACAGACTGTGATCGATTCCAGCCCAAACAAGGAAAAATCCCTGTTGCCAGGGATCAATTCATCTTAATTCTGATCAGCCGCGAATCGAACGCCGGCCGCTAAACGCGCGGTATGGACAAGTTCCATGACCTGATAGGAATATTCAAGCTTTTGATAACAGCCTTCATAATCCTCATTCTCGATCATCTGCTTGAAGTTCTTGACCTCAAAGTAATGTCCGCCATGGCCTTCCATCAGGTCGATGACTTCCGGTTCTTTCGCGCCTTTCAGCCAGACTTCCGCTTTCGCGCAGACGGAAGACGCGCTGTGAACGACGATATATCCGTTGTCGCCCTGCAACTGACAGATATTTTCACTTGCGGAATCCTTGCAGCCGATACCGCACGCCAGAAAACCATCATAATCAAAAACGAGAATACCCGAAGTATCAATGCCATTGGCCGCGATGTTTGGAACATACTTCAAGGATTTCGGCGCACCGAATAAGCCGATAATAAAGTGCGCGTTATAAATATTAATGTCCATCAGCGCGCCGCCGGAAAACTGCGGATTGAAAACGTTTGGATTTTCATTGTTTTTAAACTTGTCAAACTTGCTGGAATACTGGGAGAAATTGCACTGCACCATCTTCAGTGAGCCCAGTTCGGCAATCCGTTCTTGAATGACTTGATAGTTCGGATTGTACGGTACCGTAATCGCCTCAAATAAGAAACGGTGATGTTTCTTGGCAGTTTCAATCAAGGTTCGACATTCCTCAATCGTGGAAACAAATGGTTTCTCCAAAATGACATTCTTGCCGGCTTCCAATGCCTTTATCGCTTGCGAATAATGCAGACTGTTGGGTGAAGCAATATAGATGCAGTCCAGTTCTTCATCATGAAGCATTGCATCCAAATCCGTATACACCTTCGGCATGTTGTATTTGTCAGCCAACCGCCGACCGGTTTCCTCTTTGCGGGAATAGACTGCCGTACATTCTAATCCGTTGTCCTCAAAGGCTGTGTTCAGCCACTCTGTAATCATACCTGTGCCAATCGTTCCCATTTTCATTTGTAATCACCTCTGCTCCTATTGTAACAGAACCTGTCCGCTTTGTCTTGAGCGCGGGACAAAAAAACGCTGAATTCGTAAAAGGAATGAAGTTTTAATTCAAGGGACAAGAAAAAACAGGGACTTTCCAAGCAAAAGAAGACAAAAAAAGGCTCCCTGGGAA
>NZ_HE998568.1:0-136642 GCF_000327285.1 Holdemania massiliensis AP2
CAGGTGTCTCCATCACTTGCATGGATCTTAAACGTCAAGTTCGCAGAAAACTGACAAAAAAGAAATCGATTGAATATTCCCCAAGGAAAGACCGATCTTACCTGAAGGGAAGGACTCACAAGGAATACACAGAATTTAAGGAAATGAATCCCGATGCCTCCGTTGTTGAAATGGACACGATTTACAACGACGGTTCCAACGGACCTTTCCTTCAAACATTCAAGTTCATGAAATATGATTTTCTGTTTTGCGTCTATCACCAGCAGAAGACTTCTCAAAACATGTTGGAAGGCATCCTGCTTTTAGAGTCCATACTTGGAGAACAGATATTCAACGAAGAAGTGATGGTGCTCAAAACGGACAGAGGCAGCGAATTCATTTTAGCAGAGCAAGCAGAAATCAGGGATGATGGAACACGAAGAACAAGACTATTTTATTGCGATCCGATGGCCAGTTGGCAAAAGGGATCTCTCGAAAATATCCACATCCTCATCCGAGATATTTGCCCGAAAGAAACGGATTTATATGCGCTTGGATTGGATTCGCAGGAAAAGGCGAATCGCATCTCGTCCCATATCAATTCTTACAGCAAAAAAAAGCTGAACAACAAAACATCGTTCAGCGTTCTCAAGTTCTTCAATAAGGAGATGGCTAATCAACTATTTAGCTATGGATTGACTGATATCCAACCCGATCAAGTCATCCTAAAACCCTACTTATTGAAGTAATATTCCAAGCATAAAAATAGGCAGCAAGAAGTCTGTAAAGACCAAAAACGAGGTGGAAATAACTCTTTCAGTTGAAAAAAGTGTCTGTTTCCATTAGCTTTTAATGCGCTCATTTTTATGCCTTTTGACATCCATATTATAAATCAAATAGCTAAAACATCATAGATACAAAGACCTAATTCCACAATTTTCGCCTTATTTTATCGCATTTGCAAGACTAAATTCAACTTTTTATTTTCGCCTTTCAGAAGTGGAACTTAACTTTTCAATTGAGCAAATAAACATAAGGCCAAGATAAATTCAAAGATATGAAGTTCAATTTAGCTATTTTTCATTGATTTGACTTTAATTCAATATTCTATTAGAAGTATATTATTTTAAAATCCAACTTCTTACAATTTTCAGACGTTCAGAATTTTCCACCCCGTTTTTTTTCATTTTGTTGTATCATAGTACTATTCTTCAAGGAGGAATCTCATGAAAAAACAGTTAATATCTTTGCTAGCCTTAATGTGTGTCATGACCGCCTGCACGCAGGCTGAAAATAAAACAACACCTGAACTCAGTTCCAATCCCGTGATCAGTGTTGTCGATCTGCCGGAAACTCAGGCGCCAATTGCCCAGCCGGAATTTGAAACTACCTGGGCTTTGACTTCAACCGACGGCTATGGCGTACTCAAAAGTACGTTTTCCAAAATCAAAATTATTATGAATTCACCCGGCACTGAAATATTCGGTGTTCAAACATATCACGAAGGATTACCCTTAATCCACGGAGTTACCTATCACCTCAGCTTTGATCTCAGTTCAACAATTGAGCGTCCGGTTGAAGTGTTTATCATGAACGTGGACAACAGTGCAATTGAATTCAATCAAATGTTGTCTGCCAGTGAAAACAGTACACATTATGAATTTGACATTCAAATCCAAGGCAATACATCATGGAATGGCCGACTGGCTTTCAATACAGGCGCACCAACAGCTGAAACAACCTACGACTACCATGAAGTCACCATTTCCAATTTAATCTTCCAGGAGGCTTCTAACGGCCCAACAGAGCCCAATATCAAAATCAATCAGACTGGTTACCTGCCGAGCAGTCAAAAAAAGGTGGTCTTCCCCTTCGATCAGGGAGATTGCTTCCAGGTTATCGATGTGAATACCAACACCGTTGTCTATACCGCACCGATCTTACGCAAGCTCTATAATGAAAGCACCAAGGAAACAACCTTCTACGGCGACTTCAGCGATTTTACAACACCGGGCCGTTACCGCCTGCAGTCTCAGCTTAACGGAACTTCCTTTGAATTTGAAATTCAGGACAATCTGTACCATAGCTTGCTGGATCAGACCGTGAAAATGCTCTCTTTGCAGCGATGTGGGGCGGAATTGACAGAAGACTGGGCAGCCGCCTTCGCCCATGCCCAATGCCATACGCAGACGGCAACTCTCTACGGTACTGATCAAGAACTCGACGTCAGCGGGGGCTGGCATGATGCCGGCGACTATGGACGCTATGTTCCAACCGGTGCCAAAGCTGTCATTGATCTGATGCTCGCCTATCAAATCAATCCTGATTTGTTTACTGACACTATCGGCATTCCAGAAAGCGGCAATGGCATCGCAGATATTCTGGATGAGGCTCGTGTCGAATTGGAATGGCTGCTTAAAATGCAGAATGGCTGGGGCGGCGTTTATGACAAGGTCGTCACTGCCCAGTTCCCTGATTTCATCAAACCCGATCAGGACACGGCCCCTCTTTATGTCATGCAGGAAATGACCACATCCGCTGGGGATTTTGTCGGAGCAATGGCTTTAGCCTACTCGGTATTCAAAGATGTGGATGCGGATTTTGCACAGCGTTGTCTGGATGCAGCCAAGCTTTCCTGGGATTATTTGCAGTCAGCCACACTTTCCGTCTACACCAACCCTGAAGGCTTCTCTGCCGGGCAATACAGTGACGACAACGATACGGATGAGCGTTACCTTGCCTCTGCTGCCTTGTATGCTGCGACTGGTGAACAGAAATATCTTGATTCTGTAAAATCAATCTTCCAGGCCAGTGCCGATCAGCTGACTGGCGTTCAATGGAAGACCATGGGCTCTTACGGCACCTATCTGATGCTGAAGCTGTCGGATGTTCAGAATACAGACGCGGCGTTTTATCAGCAACTGCTTTCCAAACTGATTTCCGACGCAGAACATGTTCTCAACGCGACTTCCAATGATGGCTACTTTGTTTCGTTATACTCCGCCTATGCCTGGGGGAGCAATGCGGATATCGCCAATAACGGCATGCTTTTAGCGCTGGCCAACGATATCCGAGCAAATATCAATTACGCCAACAGTTCAGCCGATCACCTGCATTATTTATTAGGCCGCAACAGTCTGAATATTTCCTTCGTCACCAATACCGGAACACTTTCCCCACAGCATCTGCATCATCGCCCAGCCTCAGCAGCGAAAGCGCTGCTACCCGGCGCTTTGGTGGGCGGACCCGATTCTGCGCTGGAGGATCCGATTACGCAGTCCATGTTCAATGGCGAAACGGCTCCGGCCAAATGTTATGTCGATGATGCTGAAAGCTATTCAACCAATGAAGTTGCGATTTATTGGAATTCGCCGCTCGTCGCCTTGATCAGCGCGGTCGAAAAAGCCAACTGATTTCAGACTTGTATAACTATGAAAAAAGATCAGAGTTCCCATTACTTTAAGGGAATCTGATCTTTTTTACTCTTGGATGTCAGCGTTTCTAACCAAAATCAAATTATCTGCAAGGATTCGCTGACGGTAGACTTTCCTGTTGATTGATTTGAAAGTAAGGTGAATCTGATTTTGTAATCGCCACGATTCCGTCTACCGATTCATACAAAACCATCATTTCGCTCAGCATTTTCTGCTGATTGAGATTGAGACCTTGCTGAGGCTCTTCGATGATTAATTTCGCCCCAGTTTCAAACACGGTCATATAATATAACAAAGTAACCAACCAGGCAGTACCCTCTAATGAAGTTTCTTTTAACAGTACCCGCTGATCACCATTGACCAGCTAGTCTTCACCATTATTCCAAACTAAGTAGCCGCCTAAGATTGCTTTTGCCCGAGCCAAGGATGCACGATATACATAGGGATTGAACAGGCCACGTTCTGCCATCCGCTTTTCTGCAATACCGGCAAATCCTCTTTTTAATAATGGCCTCAGTTTTTCCTGAATCGCTTTTAAAGCACTGTCTTCGCTTAAACGATCTTCCAGGACAACGAAGGTCTCACGTCTTTCACCTTGCATTTCTTCATTGTTAAATTCAACCACAATATTCCCTCTCTTTCACTCAAAAACGTGAACTTCCTCATCTTACCGCACTCTTGAATTAAAGACAAGAGGAGAATTCGGAGTTCAGAAAAAAATAGATCAAAGAATGGAAAAAATGTTAAACTTACCCACCGTTCAGGAATTCTTTTACCTCTTTTTCGCTTCTTTTTACAAAAATAAAGACCCGAATTTCTTCGAGCCTTCATCCTTAATCAAAATGGAAATCAACCGCGCAGAACAGCCTGGCAGTCTTTTTCCAGACGAGCTAAAACTGTCTGATGAACTTCCTGAATTTCCTGATCGGTCAAGGTATGGTCTTCCGACTGATAGACAATGGACAGCGCTATCGATTTTTTCCCACTTTCCACATGTTCCCCCTGATAGACATCGAAGACTTCAACCTGTTTCACCATCCGCTTACCCGCCGCTTTAATCGTTTTCATCAGCTGCTCAGCTTTGATGTTTTCCTCAACCACTAAGGCAATATCACGATGAACGGCTGGGAATCGGTTAATCGCTGAGAACTTCACTTTACTGGCTTTGCTTTCCAACAGTAAATCCAGCTTCAATTCGCCATAAACGGCTTTGCCAATTCCCAGCTCTTTCGCCAGCACCGGATGAATCTCGCCCAGTACGCCTAAGCACTGATTGCCCAGCATGACACAGGCGCTGCGATACGGATGGAAATGCTCCTGATCTATGTTGTTCTCCTGGAAGCTGATGCGTTCTGCCGCAAAGCCCAATTTGCGCAGAGTCTCCGTGAGCACGCCTTTAGCCGTGAAGAAATCACTGCGGATATCGATTCGATTCAATTTGGAATTTTGCAGTGAATCAGACAGAACCATCGCAAAGCGTTCCTGCTGCTGATCAACGGCATAGACACTGGAAATTTCAAATAGATTGACATGTTCATTTTTGTGATTTTGATTGTAAGCCAGACATTCCAGCAGGCTCATCATCAGTGACGTCCGGACATATTTGCGCTCTTCACTCATTGGGGCCGCCAAGGCAACAGCCTCGCCCAGCGGCATCAGCGCGTTATCAATAAATTTCTGGGATACCAAAGTATAGGTGACGACTTCAGACAGACCCAAACCGGTCAGCGATGTGCGAAGACTGCGGCGCATTTGCTGACGATCCGTCAGCTCACCGACTGTGGCTTCCATGGTTGGCAGCGTTGTCTTCAGATCTTCATAGCCCAAAAGCCGGATAATTTCCTCATCGATATCCTCGCGAATATTCAAATCTGTTCGATAAGAAGGAATGGTGCAGGTGAAGCTGTCACCCTCGACAATCGGATTGAGATCCAAATCCTTCAAGACACCGACGACCTGATCCATTGTGAATGCCGTGCCTAGCAGCGTGTTGCAGTGGGTCAACGTTTCCGTCACAGTTTTCACGGAGTCCTCAATCGTACCGACCATGACGTTTTCCTCAAAGTCCTCCGCTTCCGCCAGTTCTTTTAATAACTGAACGGAGCGATCCACAGCCTTAATCGGCGCCATCGGCTCAATGCCTTTGGTGAAGTGCATGGCTGCTTCTGTGCTCAGTCCCAACCGACGGGCTGTATTCCGGATCGAAACCGCGTTGAAGACCGCAGCTTCAATAAAGATACTCGTCGTAGACTCGTCGATCTTGCTTTCCTCGCCGCCCATAATTCCGGCAATGCCTGTTGGCTGTCCGCCCGTCGTGATCAACAGATCGCCTTTTTTGATTTCGTAGTCCTGACCATCCAGTGCCTGCATCGTCATTTCCACATCATCAACAACGGTAATTTCATGATGCGGCAGCTTGCTCAGATCGTAGTAATGCAGCGGCTGACCGGTTTCCACCATGACAAAATTGGAAATATCAACAACATTGTTAATCGATTTAATTCCGTACGCATGCAGATAGTTTGCCAGCCATTTCGGTGAGGGTCCAACCTTAACATGATTGACAACCTTGCCGACAAAGACCGGGCATTTCTCAGTCTTACTCGCAATTTTGAAGCTGCCGGCCGTTCCGATCTTGCTTGCCGCTTGGCAAGAAGGCCAGGTTACCTTACGGTGCAGCACCGCGCCGACTTCCTTGGCCAGATTCCACATCGCGTTGCAATCCGCGCGGTTTGGCGTTAAGCCGATATCAAGGATCGTATCATCCAGCCCCAGATATTCCAGAACCCGAGTTTCCCCAACCGGTGCTTCCTCATCAAATACATAAATACCGCTCAGCTGTTCTTCAGTCTGGGCTTTTTTATCCACGCCCAGCTCTGAAAGACTGCAGATCATTCCATTGGATTCGACGCCGCGCACCTTAGCTGGTTTAATCTGAAACCCACCTGCCAAAACAGCACCGACTTTGGAAACGATGACTTTCTGGCCGGCTTTGACATTCGGAGCGCCGCAGACAATGTTCAACACTTCATCACCGACATCTACAGTTGTTACATGCAGATGATCACTGTCTGGATGATTCTCACAGGTTAAAACCTTGCCGATGACCAAATTTGTGCCCTCGGCCATTTTTTCAATGCCTTCTACCTCAAGTCCGGCAATCGTTAATTTTTCAGCTAAGACCTCCGGTGTCACGCCATCTAAATTGACGTACTCCTTCAGCCAATTCATACTCATTCTCATTTTCTTTTTTCCTCCTTTAACGATTAATCAAAACGATCGAACATTTTGAGGAATCGGGTATCGTTGATGTAGAAATTACGAATATCGTCAACGCCATATTTCAGCATGGCTACCCGTTCAATCCCCACGCCGAAAGCAAAACCGGAGCATTGGGTAGAATCAAAGCCAGCCATTTCCAGAACGTTAGGATGCACCATTCCCGCTCCCAGCACTTCAATCCAGCCGGTACCCTTGCAGACAGGACAGCCCTTGCCGCCGCAGATATGGCAGCTGACATCCACTTCTACGCTCGGCTCGGTGAACTGGAAATAAGAAGGACGGAAACGAATCTGACGGCCTTTGCCAAACATCCGGTCAGCCAAAAACTGCAGCGTTCCCTTTAAGTCTGTCAGCGTGATATTCTTATCAACAACTAATCCTTCGGCCTGCATGAACTGATGAGAATGGGTCGCATCATCATCGTCACGACGGTAAACTTTGCCAGGACAGATGACCTTAATTGGCAGCTGACCCTGCGCCTTTTCCAATTCACGCATCTGAATTGCCGTCGTATGCGTGCGCAGTAATTCCTTCGGATTGATGTAGAATGTATCCTGCATATCGCGAGCCGGATGATCCGCTGGAATATTGGCGCGTTCAAAGTTATAGAAATCCAGCTCCACTTCCGGCCCTTCAGCAACCGTATAGCCCATTCCGATGAACAAATCTTCAATTTCCTGACTGATGAGCGTCAGCGGATGCAGCGTACCCGTGCGAAAGGACACACCTGGCAGCGTGATATCAATTTTTTCTTCCTGCAGCTTTTGATTCATTGCGATTTTTTCCAGGACTGCCATTTTTTCTTCAATCGCAGCTGCGACTGCTTTCTTGCATTCGTTGACTTCCTGGCCAAAGGTTGGTTTTTCTTCTGGCGAAAGATCCTTCATCATCGTCATCAATGACTGAATCGGTCCTTTCTTCCCTAAGGTTGTAATCCGGATCTGCTGCAGCTGCTGCAGATCCTGGCAGGCTTGAATGTCTTCCAGCGCCTGAGCCTGGACTTGCTGAACTTTTTCCATAAACTTGTTCTCCTTCATCATTCAACAAAAAAACGTCGTCCCTAATTCAGGAACGACGGCTCGCGGTACCATCCTGATTTATCTTCTTGTCTTCATAAAGACACTCTAAAGATACACCTTAATTTTCCCGTAACGTGAGGAAAGACGGGGATCATTACTCCCACTATAAAGGTGAATTCGCAGAAACCTTCCGGGCAGAATGGCTCTCAGCGGGTCACCATCCCTCTCTTTTCCCAGGTTCTTCTGTTACTAGTCCTTTAGTTAAACCGCTTTCTAGTTGTTATTATAGCCAGATGAAAATTTTTTTGCAAGCTTTGATTCAAAATGTTCCTTTTTTTCATGCGAACCTTCAAAAAAGTGGACGTACGCGCAGAATATCCTCCTGCTCCTGTAACTCTGCTGCAATCCTTTCCACCTCAGCAGTATCCACATCCAACAATGTATAGGCATAATCACCTTGAGAACGATTCACCAGATTCTCGATATTGATGCCCTTTTTGGAAAACATCCCTGAGATATGCGCCAACATGTTGGGAACATTGCGGTGAAAGCAACAAATTCGTGCCTGACCACTGCGTTCCATAACGACATCCGGTAGATTGACAGAATGACGGATATTTCCATTTTCCAAATAATCGATCAGCTCTTGGACCGCCATCACTGCGCAATTTTCTTCCGCTTCTTCCGTTGAAGCCCCCAGATGTGGAATGATGGTCACCCCTGATTGACCCGCCAGCTGCGGACTTGGGAAGTCTGTAATATATCCCCGCAGCTGTTTTTCTGCCAAAGCGGTTACAACTGCGGATTCCTCAACCAATCCACCTCTTGCGAAATTCAACAACACAGCATTGTTCTTCATCAAAGCCAATGCTTCAGCATTGATCAAATTCTGCGTCTTCGCATTCAGCGGTACATGCAAAGTGACAAAGTCTGCCTTTTTCAATACTGATTCCAATTTCTCTTCATGCTGGACTTCACGCGACAGTTTCCAAGCGGCGTCCACAGAAATATAAGGATCATAGCCGATGACCCGCATCTCCAAAGCCACTGCCAGATTGGCGATTTGAATGCCGATTGCGCCTAAACCAATAACGCCCAGTGTCTTCCCTTTCAACTCGGTTCCGACAAATCGACTTTTTTCTTTCTCTGTCCGCTGAGTGATCTGCGGATCTATGCCAAGCGAAGCAATCCAATTGACCGCAGGAATCACCGGTCGACACGACAATACCAACGCACCCAATACAAGTTCTTTAACCGCATTCGCATTAGCACCTGGGGTATTGAAAACAACAATCCCCGCTTCACTGCATCGGGAAATCGGGATGTTATTCGTCCCCGCACCCGCTCGCGCGATCGCTTTTAAATTAGCAGGAAAAACCAATTCTTTTAAATCAGCGCTGCGGACTAAAATCGCATCGGCATCCGCAGTTTGATCTGTCAGCTGATAACGATCCGATGGAAGCTGAGCTAACCCAGACTCCGCAATTTTATTCAAACATTGAATATTTAACATATCGCCTGAGCCTCCTCAAACCGTTTCATGACTTCAACAAGTTTTTCAACACCCTCTATCGGCATGCCATTATAAATCGAAGCACGCATTCCACCGACTGAACGATGACCTTTCAGATTCACTAACCCTTCAGCTTGGGCATAGGCGATAAACTTGGCGTCCAGCTGCGGATCTTCCGTCATAAACGGTACGTTCATCATCGAACGATCTTCTTTTTTGACTTCATTCTTAAACAAGGCTGAACTATCAAGATAATCATAAAGCAGCGCGGCCTTGCGTTGATTATAGCTCTGCAGCGCTTTAAGATCCTGAAATTCCGTTTCAATCCATTCCAGCACCAGACCTAACATATAGATCGCAAACGTCGGCGGGGTATTGAACATCGAAGCCTGTTTTGCCTGAACGGCATAGCTCATCATTGAAGGCAGCTCCGGCCGTTCTTCGATTAAATCATCACGCACAATCACCACGGTCAATCCAGCAATCCCCATATTTTTCTGCGCTCCCGCAAAAATCAAACCATAGTGGGAAACGTCCATGGGCTCGCTTAAAATACAGCTGGAACAATCCGCAACTAACGGAACATGACCACATTCTGGTAAACTTTTATACTTAGTTCCAATGATCGTGTTGTTTTCACAGAGATAAACATAGTCTAAATCCTGCGGTACTATCACATCTTTTGGAATAGAATGAAAATGATCAGCTTCGCCGCTGGCCAGCTCAACACATTCGCCGAACTTGCGGCATTCCTCAATCGCTTTTTTCGTCCATGTTCCAGTGTGAATTATTCCTGCTTTCCCTTTAGGTTTCAGTAAATTCATCGGTACCATCGAAAATTGCAGCGAAGCTCCGCCCTGCAGAAACAGAACTTGATAATTTTGCGGAATCTGCAGCAATGAGCGCAGCCGCCGCTCAGTTTCGCGGACGATTTCCAAAAAGGTGGAGGATCGATGACTCATCTCCATAACAGACTGTCCGGAAGTTCCATACTCCAATAATTGAGCTGCCGCTTTCTGAACGACCGCCAAAGGCAGCTGGCTTGGACCAGCGCTGAAATTAAGTACTCTTGTCATAACTCCATCCTCTTTTCTAATACTTCTCATTCTAGCACTACTGGTTTATGCTCGCAACGCAATTTTCAGTATTATTTCAGTTTTTGTTTCATTATTTCATGTAACAAACATGAAATAAAACTATTGGAGTGTTTTATATCTCCACACAAAAAGAGCCGATTGCACAAAGCACCAAGAATCGGCAGAAGCAGCTTGCTATTCCACAGATTGTGGACAATACGATTCAGATAAAAATTTCGTTTAATCAGAGGTTTCACCTTGAACTTGCGATATTTGCGTCGTAAGTTCGAGGTGAAGAGAGTTTGATTCAATTCCGTAAAGGAAGAAAGCGATGTGAAAATTCTTATTGCATGGCTTCTACCATCAATGAATCTGTTTTCCTCTGGTAAGCGGGTATCGGAAATATAGTCATCGCCGCAATGAATATAGTCCAGTTCTTACATCGTATGTACCTCCAGTAAAGTTCCAACAATTCAGATAGAGATAAGAAAAAGGCGATACCTGGTTGCTAAAACCAAACATCGCCAATTTTCTTGTCGCACTCCTATACTGCCGTTACCCTATGCCAGTATTTTTCTTATACTATCTTATTGGAAGCTATCCTTCGCAAACGCTTTTATTCTAAATCCCATTGCAAATAATCTTCCAATAGTTTTTCTTGATATCCGCACCGCAGCGATTCCATCATGCGATCTCGGATTTGCGCAAGTCCTTCATGTGTACAGCTTTCCAAAATCCGCCGCCGGCGCTCATCAAAGTGTTTCTCACTGATCGCTTTGTCATAATCCTGTACGGTGTAATGCCAGAGCTTAAGCCCAGGCACCTGATCGAGCATTCGCTGAGCCATCTGTAACCCTTCCGGATCAAAATCACCGCAGTACCAGATCTGGACGGTCCGCCTATCCAAGCGTTGAAGCAGCTGCCAAACACACTGCGCCGGCTGCCCTTCACTGCACAATAGACTGACCGCATGACTTGAATCACCCTTCAACACACTGGCCAGATGTTCAAACACAGAAGGATTCTCAAGGATGACCAGACGTGCTTCACTGCGAATTTGTTTTACTTCCAAGATATTGATCAGTGTAGCACTGAAAGGTTCACCCTGTTTCACAAACCCTGCCCAGCCTGGATGTTCCGTGCCCTCCGATAATATGCCGGTTAAACCATACGTCAGACAATGATTGGAAACCTGATCGCGCAAGAGTCCGCCCTGTTCCAGAATCCAGCTATCCGCTTTGGATACATCCCGATTTCCTTCCTGCAGCAGCTGCCAGCGCAGCGCCTGAACCAAAAGGCGCTTCACCCGTCCTTGATCCAACGCATGGGGATCCTGCAGTACCCGTCCGGCAAAAACAGAGGTCAATTCAACTTGATGTCGGCGCATGGGCAAGGCATTAAATGCCTCTGCAAATTTGCATAACGTTTCCGTTGTTTCATTGCAGCAAGATGTATACAATGCGCCTTGTTCCTGTTTCAGCCAGCGCAGCCAAAGCCCCGCCGGACTTTCTCCTTCACTTTCCAAAATCTGTTGAAAGCGCGCCTGATTTTGATGAAGCTGCTGCTGCCGCAGCGTTTTTCGGCTTTCGATCTTCTGACCGAAGACCAAGCTCAATGTCTGTCCCAGATCACAATCCTCAAAGCGCGTTTTGGATAAAGCCTTTCGCCATTGCCCAGCAGTGACGGTGATCGTGGATTGTCCCCAATACGAACCGCCCAACAATTCAGCCATCGCTTCCTGCAGTGCGGGACTGCAGTCTTCCAACACAATTTTTCCACGCCAGACACCCGCCTGTTCAAAACGGTGTTTCAATGCCTGCAAAAATGGCTCCAAGGCAGGTTTACTTCGCAGATAATCCGCAAATCCCTGTTCCGCACTCATTCACTCACCCAGTTTCGTACGCTTCCGTTCCATTGATAGTTCATCACTGTGACATAATGAGCGCCATCCGGCCGATACAACTCAGCAATCCTTAAATTTTTCACGGATGGATAATCGCCCCACAGAACTTGCGAATTCATGATGTAGTCAAAACGGAAGTTTTCAATTAAGCCAAACAGACCGTCGATGTTATTTTCATCCACACCCGCAAACGCCTCATCCAAGGCAATGATCTGCGGTGCATCCGAGCGCGCCATCGAATACTTAGCCGAGACTGCTGAGAATAACGGCACATACATCGCAATCGCCTTTTCGCCGCCGCTGAAGGAGTAAAACGCGGCATTGGTCAACTCTTTCTTCTTTTCATCGGCTTTTTGATAGAGAATCGCAAACTCAAACCAGCGCCGATAATCCATAATCTCCTGCATGATCTGATGGAAGCTCTGTTGATTCTCCGCCTTTTCCGCTTCTTTGCGGGCGGCGGCTAAGCGGGCGCGGAAATGACTGGACAACCGCTCAAAATCTTGCGGCTTTAAAATCTGCGCATCGGTTTCCAATAATGCAATCAATTCCCGACTGTCGAGTTCCTGCTCAGTTTCTGCTTTCCGGCCTTTCCACTGCAGTGACAGCCGCAAGGCAGAGCTGGTATTCATCGCACTCATCGCGGTGTTCATTCGCTGCACCCACTCTCGGCTCGTCCGAATATGCCGGCGGATGTTCTTTGCAATCGTATTGATCATAATCTCTTCAAACAGCTGCCGCTCCTGATCCTGAATCAGCTGTTCAATCTCCGCGATCGCCGCGGCGATATGTTCCACTAGCTCCACAAAACCCGCGCGTCGCCCCTGAATGCGAGCCAACAGTTCCAACCGACCAGAAATATCCGGCAGTTCTTCTTCCTGCAGTACTGAACGGTAGCTTGGTGAATAATCCTGCAGAATAATTCGGTGATTGAGAAATTGGGTCTGTAAGTCCAGCTGCAGATCATCCATCCGCCGGCCAAAGCCTTCTGTTTTCTCCAGCTGTCTCAGCATGGTTTTCCACGGTGTCTGCGGATCAAGCTCCCGACTGAGATACCCGCTGGTCAATTCACGCACGACAACCTGATCATATTGCCGGCAGCGCTCCTGCTGCACGCTCAGCTCGCTTTCCAATTCCACTAGACCTGCGGTTTTGTTTTGGATATCCTTCTGCATTGAACCGAGATCATGGCTTAGTGCGGTGATGATCTCCGGCAGCTGTTCCAATTGATTTAAAATCAGAGTTAACCGCTCGCGCAGCTGATCGGCATGACTTTCCTGCAGCTGTTTTTCAATTTGTTCCAACAGTTGTTGGCGGGCATGGATTTGCGAGCGAAGCTGATCGCAGTCGGCCTGCATTTCATCGAGGTCCCACTGCAGTTCTTCCTGCTGCCGTTGGGCGTCACGCTGTTGTTCTGAAGTCGTTTCCAGCTGATGCTGGATCAGCTGCAGCTGATGCAGCTGCTTCTGATATTCCTCATAACCTTCTTTTTTATTCAGGAAAACATGCTCATCCGCCGCAATTGCCAGTTGTTCTGCGACCTGGCGGATCCGCTGATCGATTTCGCCGATCTGCATGCGAATCTGATCCCAGCGCTGCTGTGCCCGAACAATCCGTTCCTGCTGCTGCATCATTGCCTGTTCTGCTTCCTGCACCTGATGCAGGGCTTCACTCAGGTCATCTTCCTTCGGAATCCGCTGCAATTCCACTTCCAGATCCGCCAGATTCTGCAGGGCTTTTTCGACTTCCTGCTGGTCTTCAAGCAACCATGCTTCAATCTCATCCAGGACTTGCTGGCAGCGCTGGATCTGCTGTTGACGATAGGCTTCGCGGGCAGCCTGGCCAATCAAAACCTGCGGCTGCCGCTGGCTGCTGATTCCTAAAATCGAACCCCATTGATACCCCGTCGGCGTCAAGTTCAAGGTTGCCAGGGAACATTCAAAATGCGCTTCCAACTGCTCGATTCCCCCGCTTTCCAGAATTGACGCGTCCAGTTTCAGCGCAGGCAGATCCGCAACCGCAGCCTGACTGATTAAAAGCTTGTCCGCCTGTCCCAGTTCCGCTTCAAGGCACCGCTCACGATCCGCTTCGCTGATCAAAATACAATCCAGAATTCCTGACCGACGCAGACTTTCCTCAATCCGCTGACGGTCTTCTTCACGGCAATCAGATTGGAATTCCAGTTTTTCATAGAGCGGACAAAATGGGATATTCCGGGCCTTGAGCGCTTGGTGATGTTGATCTGTCGCTTCATCCCAAGTCCAAACCGGCTCGCTCTGTGTCTGCCATTGCTTCAATTCCGCTGCCTGCTGGCGTTTTTGTTCTAAATGTTCGCTTTGCTGCGCAGTCCACTGACTCAGCTGTCCCTGCAGAACATTCCACTGGCGGTGATAATGATCGGTCAACATTTGGGTAATTTTATAGTATTGGCGTTCTTGATCATAAGCTAAAAGCCGCTGCACAATCTGTGCAAACTCACTTTCGGTTAATTTCAGCCATGTGTTTTCCTCGCTGAAATGATAGAACCGGCTCTTCATTTCCTCAACAATTCCAGTGTACTGCTCCTCAGCCTCATCTACCGCTTTCTGCAGTCCCGCTTGTTCATCCTGCAGCCGCAGAATCTCATCCTGCTGCTGTTGTGCCAGCTGGACTTTCTGACGGCGCTCATCCACCGTCGCCAAACCTTCCTTTAATAGCCGCAGACGCTGGTCAATTAAGCTTTCCGTCGCGTTTAAATTCAGCGGTGCCGCCGGTTCTTCCTTCAGCTGCTGCACTATCAACAGATGATCTTCAAATTGCAGATTTTCCTGAATACCTTCCATTTCCGCCAGCGTTTGCTGCTGCTTGCGCAAGCCTTGATCATAACGATCAGAAAACTGCTTGACGTCAGTTTTGACTTCCTGCAGACGATTCTGTTTCCGTGAAAGCGCCTCTTGTTTATGTTGGCTGTCTTTCTGCAGCTGGTTTAAGTGTTCGCGATGATTCTGCTGCTGTTCGATTAACCGAACCCATTGCGAGTCTTGAATTTGATTTTTTTCTTCACTCAGACTGCGCTGCAGAGCCTGATTTTCCTGCATCTGGCGTGTTTTTTCTTGCACAGCTTCCTGCAGCTGACGCCGATCCGCCTCTTCCTGAGCTAGCTGCTGCTTCAAGTCCTGCAGCCGCTGCTGCTGCGTCAAGGCCTTGCGCAGCTTATCGGCCAGCACCGCCCGATTGTATTGCTGATAGACCTGATTCACCTGGGCGGCCGAGCGCTGAGCTTTGATCAGACCGTCCAATTCATCCTTCTGCCGGTCCATGCTCGCAATCGCCTCGCTCATTGGCCGCAGTTCTTCCTCACTCAACGGCTGCAGCGAATTCTGCAGCAGCTCATTTAATAACGTCGGCTTCAGAGAATTGCTGAGCTTGGGTGAACGCAGCTGAACCAATAACGAAATTAACTCTCCATATTGTTCTAAATTTTCGAATCCATACAGCTCCTGATTCACCCGCTGCATGTACTCCGAACGTGAATTCATCACGCATTTTGCGCCAAGCAGATTTTTCAATTCCTGCGCAGTCAGCGCGAGGTGATTGCGAATCAAACTTAAGTCCTGATTGATCCGGCGGTTGTCGTCGATGACAAAATACCAGGCGTCGGTTTTCTTGTTCAGCCGGGCGTGCAGCCCCATTCCGATCGTCTTGTAGATCGCTTCATTTTCACGTTGAAATTCCATCCACAGATAGCCGATCCGATCCGTTCGGGCACTGTCTTCCTCCAACAGATAATTTTCAATTTTACGGGAGCGCGTCCCAAAAGCATCTAAGCGCTCACTGTTTTTATTCCCGTCTAAAAGCAATGGAATAAAACTTTGCATCGTTACTGACTTTCCACTTCCATTACTGCCCCGCAGCAGCAAATGTCCATGATCAAATTCAAATTCCTGGTTTTCATAATACCAGAAATCAATTAATCCCATCCGTGATGGATGCCATCGTTCAGTCAACATCTTATTCCCCCTTTGCCGCGGTATAATCTCCCGCCAGTTTGCCAAATATCGGCATCAAGTGGATTTGATCATCGTGTCTTTCAATAAACCCGAGATTCTCCATTTCCGTCAGCGTCTGCTTCACCGCGGTTTCCGCGCCCTCACCTTGAAGATACTTCGGCAAGTAATCCTGGCGCTGACTCACAATCTTTTTAAGCAGCCGAATCAAGGAATCTTCCGGTAAGTGGATCTCCTCCATTCCCTGCAGTTCATATTGAGCCTGATGTTTTTTAATCCGCTGCTGAATCGCTTGAGCGAAAATCAGGATCAGATCCTGCACCGCCTTGTTGCCGGGAAACACCCGACCGGCAGAACAGGCTTCATCCAGCACAAGATACGCGCTGGAACGATGCAGATGCAGATCACAGTCAAACAAGGCCTGAAAGTCCCGTTCAACCTGACTGCGCTGATTGCGCAGATAAGTGAAATCCTCATCCTGCGCCGTTTGCCGGTACACCCCTGGGCTCAATAACAAGCGCCGATAAACACGCTGCCGCCGCACGATCCCACGATCCTGATCGATATCGATCCAATCACTTTCAATGAAATCTTCCGGGCTGGTATATTCCATTAAATCCCGCGCAAAGTTACGCAGGAAGAAGCGCGATATTCCGGTGTTCTCAAACAGGACTTCAGCCTGTTCATCACGCAGAAACAACTCATCGCTGCCATCAATTTTCTTCATTATACCCTGCTCTTCACAAAAACGAAGTACCCGCACCAGCTGCCGGCGCCGGGCATATTGCGTCCAGTCCAGGTTTTCTTCGATTCCCTGGCTCTGCAGATATTCCGTCAACATCGTAAAATCAAATTGTTCTTCTTTCTCGCGGGTTTCCAAAAACATCAGCACCTGACACAACATCGCATAATCACCAGGTTCTTCAAACGTATTGATCCCCATCCACGGTTCTGGCTGTCCTGGAATTTTATCGAGTTTAACTAAGGCCGGTGTGATCAGAACCGTATAGCCAAACTTTTCCATCAAGATGCGGCGATAACGACCGATCTCATCTTTTATCTGATAATACAAATCAGGCTGATTCGCCCGCAGAACCCATCGCTGGCTCAACAGAATTTCCACCGCATTCATCAATAGTCCCCCTCCATTTCCAAAACGAAATTCGGCATCACAAAGCAACCGTCCTCACAACGTAAAACACAGGTTTGATCAGCCTTATCCAGATTCACATGGAAGTAAACGCCTTCCTCTGTCCGGGCCCGCTTTGAGGCGCTGGCCAGCGCACGGCTCAGCCAGTTCAGCAGGATTTTGCGTACCGCCGGAGAAAGGATGGGCAATGTGGCAAAGTCGATCTTTCGCTGATGGATAAGGCTGCGCAGACTTTCGCGTTTCTTGCGTTGCTGCTCTTCCACCGCCAACCGCTGCATCTGCCGCTCCAGACGATAATCCGGATGCGGCAGGCGGCTCGCCTTTTGACGCATTTTGCGGCTGCGGCTGTCCAGATCGTAATAAGCCGCCGCTTCCTCATAGACGCCGCTGTCGATCGATTCGGTCACCCGGTCAGGCAGTCCCTTAAGATGCAGCATCATTTCCGGTCCAAAGACCATAGCGCTTAAATTGTGTGCTTCGCTCAGTGTTTGACATTGCTGAAAGACCTGCGCCAAATGTCGGTAATCCTCCATGCGGCTGGCACCTTGCAGGTAGCGTTCACTGATCTGCTGGGCATAGCGGGTCATCCGGCGAATGATTTCATTGGTCGAATCATACAGATGACTGATTTCACTTTCCCCATTTTCCGCTACAAACCAGAGCTTTAGACTCAGCCAGCGCCCATGACAGGTTTCAATCAGCTGCTGGGCAGTTTGTTTTTTCTCAATTCGCGGAATCGAAAGCTCATAGCGCGCGACTTTCTCAAACAAGCTGTCCAATGTCGCCTGCGGTAAATCCCGAATGTATTCTTCCAATACCATCGCATGTTCCTGCAGCGCTTTGACAAACGTTCGCAGATACATTAACAGCTGATCCTTGAATACCAGAAATTGTTCCGTTTTCATCATTTCCTCAGCATGCGCACTGTTGAGCGTTCGGATGTAATCCTGATAGTTGCGGTTAAGCCGAATAAAATCATTGTTCAGTGCCGACCAGGCTTCAGCCGCTTCCTCATCCGTTTTCTCAAGCAAAGATGGCAGCGATAAGATCTGTCTGCGAATCCGTTCGATCAGACTCGGCTGCAGCGAAGCCCCTTCGACCTCAAGATTTTCAAGCCGCAATGTCAGCCGTTCAATTTCCACGCTGTACTCGCTCATCTGATAGCGAAATTTTTTGTTTTTGAATTCTTTATAAGTCGTGGCTTTTCCGCTGTCCTGCATCGCCGTCAGATTTCCCCAATCCAGCAAAGCCTGTAAATCCAACTGACATTGATTCAATGTATAGTCTGGAAACAAGCCCGTCTGCATCATCATCGCAAACACATCTTCTTTATTTAACCAATAATGGATTTTTTCATATTCTTCATAGAAATAACGAAGGATAACGCGGTATCGATCGGCATTGATTGCCGTCAGATAACTCGTCTCCATGATTTTCTTCGTCAGTGCTTCATTGATTTGCATGTTATCCCTCATTTCCACTTTATTTTACACCCTTTGACCTTGTTCCCCAATCTGAAATTCACAATGGCTTGTCGATTTCACATTGATACTTCTAATCTCACAACCTTTGATTTCTTTTGAGATTGTATTGTAAAGCTCGTTTTCTTTCCTTGAATAAGCTTAGTTTAACAGCTAAAGTGTACAAAAAACCTGACAGCTCTATGTTTTTACTGCTTTTTCGTGAAATTCAAAGGCAAAATCACAAAAAAAGAATCCGCTTTTCGCCTTTATCGATCAAAGGGAAAAACCGATTCCTTTTGTTTTAAAACAGATTAATGCTGCGACAGCCGATGAACCAGCTTCGTGATTTCCACAACGATCACCGGAACAAAAGCCAATCCGACCGCAATCATCAGATGACTTGGATCCAAAGCTGCCATTGAGAAGGCCTTGGCCAAAAACGGAACATACATCACCAACAGCTGCAGTATAACACCGACCGCAAAGGCTCCCCACAAATATTTGTTGGAGAAGATCTGACGCGAGAAGATACTGTGTTCACTTTTGACATTGAAGGCATGGAACAGCTGCGACAGCGCCAAAGTCACAAACGCCATTGTCATGCCGATCTCATGCGCATCCCGATTACCTAAAACATACGAAATTAACGTTAGCAGGCCGATCATGATGCCCTGCCATGCGATCGTAAAGCCTAATCCGTGGGCAAAGAAGCTTTCATCCTTCCTGCGCGGCTTGCGGTTCATGATGTCCGGCTCCGGTTCCTCCATGCCGATCGCAAAAGCCGGCAAGGAATCGGTGATCAGGTTGATCCACAACAGATGCACTGGCATTAACGGGACGCCAAGATTCCAGCCAGGAATCAACGACAGGCAGGAAGCACCGAATATTGTCAGCACTTCGCCGATGTTGCTGGAAAGCAAGAACTGAACGTCCTTGCGGATGTTGTCATAAATTCCGCGTCCCTGCCGCACCGCATGGATGATCGTCGCAAAGTTATCATCAGTCAGCACCATATCCGCAGCCCCCTTGGCAACGTCCGTGCCGGTAATCCCCATCGCACAGCCGATATCCGCAGCTTTAAGCGCTGGGGAATCATTGACGCCGTCGCCCGTCATCGCTACAACATGACCTTGATCCTGCCAGGCTTTTACGATCCGCACCTTATGCTCCGGTGCTACCCGGGCATAGACAGAAATGTTTTCGATCTGCGCTTCTAATTCAGCGTCGCTCATCGCACTCAATTCCGGACCGGAAATGGCTTTTTGTCCTTCTTCGAGAATTCCTAAATTTTTGGCAATCGCCATGGCTGTAACCACATGGTCACCAGTGATCATAATCGTTCGAATACCACCCTGCTTGGCCTGCGCGATCGCATCCCGCACCTCATCCCGCGGCGGATCGATCATCCCGCACAAGCCGACAAAGGTCAGATGATTTTCCACTTCTTCACTATCCAAGGTTTCCGGAATCGCATCCCAATGACGAACCGCTACTGCCAAAACGCGCAGCGCTTCCTTCGCCATCGTTTCATTGGCTTTGATCGACGCTTCTTTAAGTGCAAAATCCTCACACCGGCCCAATACGATATCCGGTGCCCCTTTGGTCATCGCCAGATATCCGTCTTGCGTCTGATAGAATACCGTCATCATTTTCCGCGTGGAATCAAACGCCAGCTCCTCGCTGCGGACATAGGTTTTTGCCAGCTCGGCTTTGGTTTCACCCATTTTATAGCTGGCTTCGACCAAAGCGGTTTCGGTCGGATCGCCGATCATTTTCAGCTTTCCGCCTTCTGGAATGACTTCGCCATCCGAGCATAAAGTAAACCAGCGCATCAGCTCTTTGACCTCATTGTCCGCCGCTTCCGCTTTGAAATCCTGAATTCCAGTCTGCGGAAGATAGGTCTTAACGACCGTCATCTTGTTTTGCGTCAAGGTGCCGGTTTTATCGGAACAGACAATGCTGGCCGAACCCAAGGTCTCCACGGCCGGCAGCTTTCTGACGATCGCATTGCATTTGACCATCTTATTGACACCCAAGGCTAAAACGATCGTTACAACGGTTGCCAAGCCTTCCGGAATGGCCGCCACCGCTAACGCCACAGCGGTTTTGAAGGCTTCCAGAATCCCCATCCCGCTGAACATTTCCATCGCAAATACAATCACGCAGATGATCAGGCAAAGCATGCCGATCGTCTTGGAAATCTGCGCTAATTTATTCTGCAGCGGTGTTGTTTCCTTGCCGCCGCTCATCAGCATGCCGGCGATCTTGCCGACTTCATTTTCCATCCCCGTTGCCGTCACGATCATCGTGCCGCGTCCATAGGTGACCACCGTGCTGGAAAAAGCCATGTTTTTGCGATCTCCTAACGGCAGATCTTCACTTTCCATCGCTGCACTGGTCTTATTGACTGGAACCGATTCACCCGTCAAAGCGGATTCATCAATCTGCAGATTAAACGACTCAACAATCCGGCCATCACTAGGAATGAAATCCCCAGCTTCCAGCAGCACAATATCGCCCACCGTCAATTCTCGGGACGGAATCACTTTGCGCTGCCCTTCTCGGATCACCTTGGCCTGCGGCGCACTCATCTTTTTTAACGCTTCTAATGATTTTTCTGCGTTGTTTTCCTGCACGACGCCCAAGATCGCGTTGAACAGGACGACGATCACAATGATCAGACTGTCGATCCATTCGCCAGGATCCACGACAATCGAGATCAGCGCTGCCAGGATCAAAACAACAATTAACGGATCGGTAAACTGCAGTAAAAAGCGCTTCAGCAGCGAATCCTTTTGAACTTCCTGCAGTTCGTTATAACCATAGCGCTCAATGCGCTGCTGAACTTGCGGCTCGGACAGACCCGCGGACAGATCACTGCCCAATTCCTCGATCACTTCCGACGCGGTTTGATTGATTTTCATACCCATTTCCTCCTTCGCTGCCTTCATTAAAAAAAGGCAAGCCTACCTTCATAACCTGAAGATAACGGTCTTGCCCATCATTTCTGATCGCTGCATCCGGATCTGACAGAAGCAGATCGTGATGACGAATACAGCACGCATCGCTGCGCAGCTACTCCCCACTATTCCAATGGCAAGCGTAATATATCATTCAGTTGAAGAACTGTCAAGATTCCCTCACTCAGTTTTAGACATTTAACCACAAGTGTAGCCCGGGGATTTTAATGTCTCTCTTCTATTGTAACCCAAAATGACCAATTCATCATCAATTATAGTGTTTCTTTACCGGAACTCTTCTGGACAGGATATGTTCTTCTGCGTTACAATAAAAGAACAAAAGGACAAGGAGGAGCAAGTCATGGAAAGAATATATGCCGTTGTTGAAGGTCAGGTTCAAGGCGTCGGCTTTCGCTGGTTTGTTCAATCTCTGGCCAATTCTCTGCACCTTACCGGCTGGATCAAAAATATGGAAAATGGCATGGTGGAAATGGAGCTGCAGGGTGAAACTGCCAGTTTGCACCAATTGATCAGCCGCATCCGCACCGGTGATCGTTTCATTCAGGTAGAAAACATCAGCTGCAAAACGATTGCGATTGATCCTCGAGAAAAGCGGTTCACAGTGCGATATTAATCATTATGAACGAGAAAGACGGAAGCCGTTTGCTAAACCGTTTTTCTTTTTGTTTGACGTTATCAAAGCTTGCTTCTATCCTCCAGTTTCACTTGGTTTCAGCCTGAACCATCGTTTTCATCAAACCTAAAATTGAATCATACTGTCCTTCTTCTGCCAAGATCACTTCCTCATCTGGCCAATGATACAGTTTAAGCAGTCTACGCTGAACTCGCACACTAGCGAGCTGGAGCTCCTTTAACTTAACAGTCTGTTGAAGCTTTAATTTTTCAGCAATTTTGGCATTAACAACCACCAAAATTTGCTCAGGAATTTCTTGTTTAAATTGCTTTTCTACATCCACAAATGCACGAAGTTGTTCGGCTTTTAAAAGGTTCTTAACGATCTTGTCCTCATAAGCTTTTTTACTGCTGCTAACAAACGCTTCGGTTAACGCTTCACTTGAGATCAGACATTGACTTTTGATTCTCTGTTTAAAATCTTCGATATCTACGCGATCTTTCGCATCCGTGACAAAGCGATCCTCTACAATCGTAAAAACCCATTGTTCTTGTTTTATAATGGAACTAAGCTGCAGATAACTCGCCAAAGAATGAAGTTGACAAAATCCATATTGAAACAGCCCTTCGATTCCAAAATCAAAATCACCGCAAGTAACCAATGTCCAATCCGCCCGCTTGCTTTTCATGCGTTTATGAATCTCCGCAATGACTTTTTTTTGATCCTTAATCAGCAAGGCATTGGAGTAATACTGAACATTCATGCCATTTTTTCTCATCTGATCCGCAGCGATTGCAGCTGTCAATTCATTATTAAAAACGGCAATCTTGGATCCACGATAGCTGCAAATCCAGTCAACCCAACTTGTTAAGCCCTGAAAATGCGGAATTTCTCCCTTCTCCAAGTTTAGTTTTACATGGGGAAAGAAGGTGGTCAAATCTTTGTGTTCGCACAGAAACAACGCGCATGGCGTAAGCCATTTAGCATTTTGAAAAACGGGTGCTTCCCAAAAATGAAAGGGTATCTCGGAAGTCAGCCAGAGCCAACAATTCCAATCCTGAGCTAACTCGTTCATCCAGCGCCAGGCTAGAGGCAGCTGCTTCGCATGTAAACCAAAATACCCTTTTTCCCAAATTATCGCACTACTTGGAAGCTGATGTAATTTGTACAATTCATTTGGATGATTGCTGGCTAGTGTTTCAAAGAAAAGTGCTTCCGACATAACTAAAATTGGTACACGCCACGAAATTGAAGTTATATTTTTTGAATCCTTATCTGAAGCTAACTTGAACTCCGTTGGCAAATAAATTCCGTTGACAATTTCATCTGGATTTTCTTTATCCAAGATCAGCATTTGCTGGATGAGATTGAGTACAGAATTAATCAGACTACTATAAGGCAACAAGATTATAATATGCCTCAGCTTTTGTTTTTCAGCCACCCGTAGAGCGGATGAAAGTAAACCATAAAACCTTTCCATCCCCGGCGGTGTTTCACAATAAACCAACGGTGAAGAAATTTCAGCCTGACAACAGTTCTGATAGAAAACTGATTCGTCGCTAACCCTTTCACTTAGCTGTTGAAGTCGTAGGTTCCACCGCGGATCCGACGAATTCACTGGTTTATTACCACTTGAATCCGCGTAATCCGCAGCCGCTAAACAACTTAATAAAATTCGATAAGTTAAGGCCGATAGATGGGTTGTTTGGGTAGGAGCAGGTAATGGTTCAAGCAGCGCTTCATGAATTGCTACATACTGCTCGCAATGAGCTTCACTATCCTTCATGGCTACTTGAAAGCGAAAAGGATATTTTGCAGCCTTTTCCGCAAGCATATTGGGAAGTCCTGGACGATGATGAGCATAGACCAGTGTAGCTTCAGAACTTTCTTTCTGATCTCCTAACAGCAGTTTGACAGCCGCATCGCGGTGTTCAATCGGCAAAGCTTCAAGATGCCCCTCCATTTTGTGCAGTTCTTCCTGATTGGATTGATTCAGCTTTCCTAAATCATGAGCTAAGGCTGCACATTTTAGAATGTGGTAATAATCTTGGTACCGTTGTTTTGATAATGCTTGTTTCATTCTATCCAAGTTCATTAAAACATGCTGCGTTACGCCTTGAATATGCTTAGTATAGGGCTGAGCCGGGCGACCGTTTTTGGGACTGTGAGCCAGATAAATCACAGACAATCCATCAAATCCCGCACCGGGGCAGCCTTTCCCACCAACAATTGATTGAGCTCAGCGACACTAGCCGCTAAAGCTTCACTGTCATAATCATGCCAGGAAAGAGCGATTTCTGAAGTTGTATTTTTCTTATGTGGAGTAAGCATCTCAATAATTTTGAAATCATTAAACGTGCCGCGCGGACGCTGATGCTCCACATAGAAAGCATGCCGAAGATCAACCTGACTGCGGATATAGGAAGCTGTTTCTTTATAAACATGCGGAATTAAGCGCAGCAGCAATTCAATGTCTTTCGCCGTACAATGAGTTTTTTGAGCTGCCGTAGCATTGATAAAAAATGGCATCGCATACAATCCGTAAGAAACAATCCGATAAGCCAACGGAGCCATTCCTTTACTTTTATCATCTTCGACCGGCATCACCTTCGTGGTCGTCATTCGCTCAACGCGAATCGGATCCAAGGAAACACCCAAGCCAAATTGAACAACACCGGTAGCAATGAATGTTTTACTCTCTTTCTTTTCACCTTCTAAGAAAGTGGTACCAAAGACGCGAACATCCCAATATTTTGCTAAAAGCTGATCTGATGTTAGTTTGCGCACCTCTTCCCGTTGAGTTCGCTTACTTTCCAATATCTCATAACCTTCCTGATCTAGTCCCAATTCTTCAGCCACTTCTTTCCACAGCCAGGATTCCTTATCATCCACTAAATCTCTTAATTTCCGTTTGAAAGAAACAGGTGAGATTTCCCCACGCTTATCTTGTCGAATACGTGGATCACTATCGCGATCCGGGTCTCCATTAGGATTAGAATTGGTAACATCAATCAGCAGCAGTCCAGTTCCTCGGTTGATCATTTCATTCATGCTTTGTTTCCTCCTTATTATTTGTATTTGCCTGCGGGCGAGTATTCTCAATCCGCGCATAATAGCCAATCATCAGCTGTGCTTTTTGAGCAGGATCTAAGGTTTCGGAAATCTCTCCAAGTGCGATTTGACTGTTAACATCCTCTAATCGACTGAGAATCCATTTTACCCAATTTTCACGTTCACCTTGATAAGTATAAGCCCAAGCCCAATAAATCCTCAGCCGTTCAGCTAAGCGCTGATAACCGTCAAGCGGATTGTCCGCCATCACAAATAACAGATCATTGCCGATCAGCTGTGCCGGATAAGATTTATTTTGTTCTTTATTTCGTACGATAAAGCAGTATTCTTTGTGCAGCATATCACTAAGTTTCAGCATCTGCCCTAGTTGAAAAGGAACATCTTTCATATAATTCTCCTTCTTGATTTCTAATAACGCTAAAAGTATGCCAAACAAACCCAACCATCGCGCTGCAGTCTCAGCTTGATTTCGAGATGTTTTATCCACGGCTATCTGATCATTAACCATCCGCTCTCCAAATACAACTGACAGAAATGGCATGCTTTTGGCTAAAGCGATCTCTAATAGATGAAAGATCAAATCCGCTTGATCTGCGGTCTGGGGATTTTGCGGCATATAAAGATCATAAATTTCATTTATTGTTACAACACTGGTACTTGAACTTGTTAATCCCAGACTACTGTAATTCATCTTAAACAACTGGCAGATTTCCGCAGGTTCCACACATTTCACTTCCAAATACTGAACTTTTCGCTTTTTTATCATGGGAAGATCCAACACTGGAGCATTTTTGGAAGCATCCAGCCATCGCAACAAATTTGAGCAAAATAGTTCAGTCTGCCAAACTTGTTCATATACAACCTGCTTTCTTCCGAGATCCAGCTCGCCTAATAGCATTAAATGAATTTGTGAATCTTTATTTTTATCACGGATCAATTTTAATTCCTGCAGAATTTGCGCACAAAGTGCTTCATAAGCTCCAGCACTTCAGCCTGAAAGTCTTCACTTATCTCATACTCTGACAGATCTCCTAAAATCTGAGCTAAACAAGCATCATTCTGCGGATCTTGTGCAACATAGGCTAATAACAAAGCCGGTTTGTTTCGATGGGCATCGGTCATTCTTCGCCAGGTTTTATTCTCTCTTTCAGCGGCCGTCAAAAACGCCAGTGCATTGTTCATTTTATCGACTTCTTCCCGCCCTGCCTGAAATGCTTGTGAGCCTGAAAGCTGATAACGCTCTAGACACGTTGTTGTTTCTTTTTTTGAATAGAGATATGTCTGCCCCAGAACAGGCAGCACTGGATTCGGATATTTTCTGCCAATTCCTTTCACCAGCTGTGTCTCAAAGGGAGAAACCACAGTATCTGTTTGCTCTTGCTTTTCTTGAAGCAGATCAATTAAACTTCGCCGGGTCACATCTGAACCCACTAAATTAGCATAGAGATGAGCTTCCCTAACTTCAAAATAAGTCATGACTTTGCATATATAGGGTTTCTTCTCGCGCTGCTTTTCATTCGGATTGAGCTGTCCGACAAACAGTTCCTTGAACAAATCAACCAAGGCCTCATCATCGCATCGCTCCAGCTGTTCTTTGATTAAATCTAAAAGCTGTTGCCCAAATCCAACGGCTTTATCAGCACGCGGAAAAACATTCAGCAATTGACGCAGTGCGGCCAGTTGAGGTTGTGTACTGCTTTTGACTTCAGCTAGCTGCTCTTGCGTCCAAGTCCCAATTTGAAACGGACAATTCGCATTCTTGTCCAGTTTTAAATCCAAAGCGCTCAGCGTCTTAATCTTTTCCAATAGCTTCGATTTTTTCCACTTATTCCGATCAAAATAATCACAAATTTCCAATGGCAATAACGGCGTATGTACACAAATTGCAGGAAAACTGTTGTGGTTCCCTTTGCTGTGTTTCCATAACCTTCCCATTTCTTCTTTTTCTAAGTACCGTACCCCAACGGGAACCCCATGCTGATCGATCTCAATCAACAATCCTATCTGTTTGCCAACGCTGCTGATATCTGGATGCACAGTTGGCTGCAGTAATCCCTGATGTTCAAGCGCCTGACTCAAGGCATAGAGTTCATTCAGCATAAAGAAGGACACCTTTCTGAATTTGGACCGACGAAACAAAAATCGGAGCTACCTGTCCCTCTGTAGGTCGGGTATACATTTTTAACAACATGGAAGGGATCGTTAAATTGATTGATCTATCAACTTGGGTAGAGGAACGCAGAGGACCAAAATAAGTTGGCGTAAACTCTTTCCAGCCTAAAAATGGGGTTGTATAAAATTGTCCTGACGTTAAGCGACGCAGAAATACTTCCTGAAGCTGATGTTGAGCATTAATCTCATGAGTAGTTGGGTAATAAGCCAGGATTTCCCCATAGACCTTATAACAAACATTTTCTAAAACCGTCGCAAAGAATTGAAAGTTACTGGTTCCACTTTTACGCAAGGGTCCACCATAATTGGTAGTGTATCGAGAATAAACAACAGGTAGACACAATTCTACTTTTCGCGGCATAAAATAAGCCTGTTTTGACATAACCACGGACTCAAAAATACTCTTTAGTGCAGATTGGGTAGGAGCGGGATAAGAAATCGGTGCCGAACCCGTATCAGGACGTGAAAACATCGCGACAGGGCCAGCAATTTCAAAGGCCACAGGATAACTTTTTTCAATCATTAAATACTCCTTTCTTTATTATATTATCAGAGTTAAATTTTCAGGTTACAGCCTGCTGTTAACTCAATTTTAAACCGGACACAAGGGAAAGTAAATTCTTATTAAGTTTATCTTTCGCAACAAGTAAAAATTATTTTAAGCTTTAAAGGTCACATCTAGAATCTGTTGTTCATTGATCAGCAAGTCTGTTTCAACCTTTGCAGCTTAACCATGATGAACTTCGATCTCAAATACAAGATAAACATAGAAAGAATATACAACAAAAATTCACGGTATCGCCACCGACACCGTGAATTTTAGACTCAATTTTTGATTACAGATTTGGCTGATGGTTGTCCATCGCATACATCAGACTTGTATAATTCTCATACAGAAAACGATACAATTCAAAGTTCTGTTCCGATAAAGCTACCGCATTGTTGGTCGCAATGCTGTACTGTTCTGACATTGCATTCCATGTTTGCCGTCCGACAACACCATCGGCAGTCAAACCGACTCGTCTTTGGAAAGCGATGACCGCCGCTTCGGTACCGGAACCAAAAATACCGTCAACACTCAGCTGGTTCGTTACGCCCCAGCCCTGATTGATAATGTTCAGCGACCATTGAATGATGCTAACATTTTCACCTCGGCTGCCCAAACGCAGCGCTGTCCCCGGATAAGGAGGGATCATCTGAGCACTCGGCGGTTGAATCGCCTGGGTTTCACGATAAGCCCGGACTAAAATATCCCAGGTCTGACGCCCGACAATGCCATCCGCGCTGATTCCCGCCAAGCGTTGAAAAGCCACAACAGCGGCTTTGGTCGTTGCCCCGAAGCTGCTGTCAATCTTCACTGTGGGTACCCTTGAGGTAAACAAGGCAATCTTCTGCAGATAAAACTGGATTTCCTGCACATAAACATTGCGGTCGCCCTGGCGGATAGCCCGGCCTGGATAAACGCCCGGCAGCCGTTCCTCGACTCCTTCGGAGGTCAGCTCCGCTAATTTTTTAACAGCCACGTAAATATAGGAAATCTTATACCAGGTCGCCTTGCCGACAATGCCGTCCGCGGTCAGTGAAAACTGGCGCTGGAAAGCCTTAACCGCATTTTCTGTGCCGCTGCCGAATATACCGTCTACCGGATAGGTCGGCGTAATATTCGGATAATTCACCGCAATGCGGTTGAGCTGATTCTGAATGATCGCTACGCTGTCGCTGCGGACCCCACGCTGAAGATTCAGTCCCGGGAAAGATCCGCTGACTCCTTCGATGCGGTTGGTATCGATCAATTCGATATCCTGACCATAATAGTTCTGCAGAATTTCAAAGGCATTGTAGCCCTTATTCGCCAGGTCCACCGTTCCCCATTGCTTCAAACCTTTGCACCAAACCTGCCGTCCGTCACAATACTCCGCATAATACGGATTCACGGTGTTAACCTTACGGATATATTCGTTGAAAATATCATCGACGACCTTGCTGATACTTGTAAAAATATCCCGGCCGTAAACAAAATACTGATCAAACGCCGTGCTGTTGGTGATATCAAACGAATAACCCCGGCTGCGGTACCATTCCGTATACACCCGGTTTAAGCACAAAGAAATTTGGCAATAGATATTGGCACGCAGACTTTGTTCAGGCCAGGTTGGATAAATTTCGCTGGACGCTACATTTTTAATGTAGTCCTTGAAGGTTACGGTTACATTCTGCGCGCTGGCTGTCGGCCGGCCTAAATGAACCGTCACATATTTGGGAATGATTGGATAATCCAATACATAAGGAGCGATGGATTCCTCCGCATCCCCCGCACTGACGCTGTCGCTGAAACCGCAGCATCCCCCGCGCGAACAACCGCAGGAACGAGCCATGGCCCGGGTTAACGCATGCTCCGGAATTTCAAGATACTCCTCAAACTGCGCAGCCAGTTCCTCATCTGTGCTTAACAGATCAACTTGAAGCAGCGCTTCCTCCTGAGCGAAAATCTGAACGTTGCGAAACGTTCGAGTCGCAAAGCCGGCTTTGGCCACCGTTACATGAACCTTGGCATACGGGATATCCTGATTGTTTGGATTCAAGCTCAATTCCCGATCCGGCGCTTCAATCCGGATCACAGGACTTTTACCATTCGCTCCGCTGCTTAGATGCAGATCAACGGACTGATCATCATTCGTTACGATAATCTCAGCCCCTTCAATCGGCAACGCCTGCTGAGCGACAGTTACTTCAACAATTAAAGTACCATACTGCATCGCTGTCACCTCCATTGCTACAATATGCAAACAACCGTTTTTCAACTGGGCGGGCACGCTTAAAATAGCCTCTTTTCCAAGGTTTTCTGATGTAAGCGCATACGCAAAAACTTTTTTTTAGATGTAACCGTTTACTTGTGAAAATGTTGTCATTACCCTATTGTCAGACAAAATTCAGCATGTTATAATCACATCCGTAAGTGAGTGAAAGATTTCACAATAGGAGGAAATTCAGATGGAAGAAAAACTTAGCCCCGCTCAGGAAGAAGTCAATCTGTTAGTTGAAAACGGCTTGAAGGCTCTGGATGATTTTTTGAAACTGGATCAGGACCAAGTCGATTACATTGTCGCTAAATGTTCTGTCGCGGCTTTGGATAAACATGGCGAACTAGCCAAGCTGGCGATCGAAGAAACCAAGCGCGGCGTCTTTGAAGACAAAGCCACTAAGAATCTGTTTGCCTGCGAATATGTCGTGAACCACATGCGGCATCTGAAATCCGTCGGCGTGATCAAGGAAGATGAAGTTCAGGGTCTGACCTATGTGGCTGAACCGGTCGGCGTTGTCGCCGGCGTTACCCCGGTTACCAACCCAACCTCAACCGCGATTTTCAAAAGCTTAATCTGCCTGAAAACCCGCAACCCGATCATCTTCGGCTTTCATCCCAATGCCCAGCAGTGCTCCATCGCTGCCGCCAAAGTCGTCTATGAAGCGGCGGTCAAAGCCGGAGCTCCGAAAAACTGCATTCAGTGGATCGAACATCCAAGCATGGAAGCTACTTCCGCGCTGATGAATCATCCGGGTGTCGCAACGATCTTAGCAACCGGCGGCAACGCGATGGTCAAAGCCGCTTACAGCTGCGGCAAGCCAGCCTTAGGTGTCGGTGCCGGCAACGTTCCGGCCTATATTGAAACGACGGCCGATATTAAGCAGGCGGTGAATGACATCGCCTTATCCAAAGCCTTCGACAACGGCATGATCTGCGCTTCGGAACAGGCGGTCATCGTTGACAAGGAAATCTATGACGACGTCAAAGATCAGTTCAAGAATTACAACGTCCACTATGCCAATAAAAAAGAAAAAGAAATGCTCGAACAATACATGTTCGGTGTCAAAGCCTTCTCCAAAAATGTCGGTGCGGCGAAGCTGAATCCGGATATCGTCGGCAAGTCGGCGGCCTGGATTGCCCAGCAGGCAGGCTTCACGGTCAATCCGCGCACCAGCATCATTATTGCAGAATGCAAGGAAGTCGGACCGAACGAACCGCTGACACGGGAAAAATTATCCCCGGTTCTGGCAATGCTGAAAGCAGATTCCGTGGATGACGGCTTCGATAAAGCGGAAGCGATGGTCATGTTCAACGGCATCGGTCACAGCGCCGCCATCCATACCGCCAACGCCGATCTGGCGAAACGGTTCGGCGAACGGATCAAAGCCTGCCGGATTATCTGGAACTCGCCGAGTACCTTCGGGGGTATCGGCAATGTCTACAATGCTTTCATTCCTTCCCTGACATTAGGCTGCGGTTCGTATGGCCATAACTCCGTTTCGGATAACGTCAGCGCGATCAATCTGCTGAATATCAAGAAGATCGGCAAGAGGAGAAACAATATGCAATGGTTTAAAGTTCCGTCCAAGATCTACTTTGAGAGAGATTCCATCGAATATCTGCACAGCATGCGAGATGTTGAGCGGGTCTTCATCGTCACTGACCGTTCGATGGTTGATCTGGGCTATGTCACCCGCGTGACCGATCAGCTGGAACAGCGCCGCAACAAAGTTCAGGTTCAGCTGTTCTGCGACGTAGAACCGGATCCTTCCATTCAGACCGTTAAGAAAGGCTTGGGCTTGATGCAGGCATTCCGGCCGGATACGATCATTGCGATTGGCGGCGGATCTTCCATGGACGCTGCGAAAGGCATGTGGTTATTCTATGAACAGCCGGACGTGAACTTCGATGATCTGAAACAGAAATTTATGGATATCCGCAAGCGGGCCTTCCGTTATCCGGAACTGGGCAAAAAATCCAAGCTCGTCTGCATTCCGACCACCTCAGGTACAGGCTCCGAAGTAACGCCGTTCGCCGTCATTACGGATAAAGAAGAAAATAAGAAATATCCGCTGACCGATTACTCGCTGACACCGACAGTAGCGATCGTGGATCCAGCCTTGACGATGAGCCTGCCGGCTTCGATCACCGCCGATACCGGCATGGACGTTTTAACTCACGCCACAGAAGCCTTCGTTTCCACGTTAGCTTCCGACTTCACCGACGGCTTAGCCTTGCAGGCGGTGAAAATGGTCTTTGAATATCTGCCGCGGGCTGTCGCTAACGGCAAAAACGATCCGGAAGCCCGTGAGAAAATGCATAACGCCGCCACGCTGGCGGGCATGGCCTTTGCCAATGCCTTCTTAGGCATGAATCATTCCCTGGCCCACAAGATCGGCGCCGAATTCCATGTGCCGCACGGCCGCACCAATGCGATCTTACTGCCATACGTCATTCGCTATAACGGCACTAAACCGGAAAAACCGGGTGTCTGGCCAAAGTACAACTATTACAAAGCCGACGAAAAATATGCTGAACTTGCACGTTTGATCGGCTTGAAATTCAACACCGTAGAAGAAGGCGTAGTCGCTTATGCCAAAGCTTGTGCTGAGCTGGGTGCTGACTGCGGCATCAAGATGAGCTTCAAGGAACAGGGCTTAGACAGCAGTGCCTGGATGGCTGCCCGCGAAAAAATCGCATACCTGGCTTATGAGGATCAGTGTTCCCCAGCTAACCCGCGTGTACCGATGGTTCAGGACATGGTTGAAATCCTGACGGCTTCTTACGAAGGCGACGCCGGCTACTATACAAAATAAGACCACAACTCCGTTTCAGAACTGATTCAATCTCCATTTCCATCCTAGCTCAACAAAGAAGCTTGGGACATTCCGCAGCCTTTCCTGCATCCCGATTCAGCGCCGCTTCGCTGGATCGGGGTTTTTTTTAAAGCCTTAATTTTTACACTCAGGAATAAGATCATTCCGTCCTTCTCAGTGTCAGCATGAACTGTAAACCTCATCTTGCCTTTTAATCTGAACTTTCACGTGGAGAACTAAAAAAGACAAGGTTTCCCCTGTCGGTTCTTATTCAGCTAAGGGTATAGTTAAAGACTATTATAAAAAGAAACAGTAAGATTATGCAGTCCTCTGCGCATGATTTCGCTGTTTCTCTTTTTTATTGATTATGATTCACCCAAATTCGAGTATTGACCTTTCCACAGTATGATGCTTTTTCGTTCTATTTCTTTTCCTCAATTTTTCTGATGACTGTCCTCAGTTGTTTCAACGGTACGGCCGGGCTGTATAAATATCCCTGATAGTGCGTACAGCCGAGGTCTTTTAATAAATCGCGCGCCGCCTCATTTTCGACATATTCTGCAATCACAGTAAAATTCATCGACTGAGCGAGATACAGAATGGATTGAATGATTTGCCGGCCGCTGGCATTTTCCTGAGCGTTTTTTACCAAACTGCCGTCCAGCTTCACAATGTCAAACTGGCTGCTCTGCAAATATTTCAGCGAGGTGCTGCCCATGGAAAAGTCATCCACCGCCAGCGCATAACCTAAATCTTTAAACTCTTTCAATCGCTGCCGCATCGCTTCATTCAGAAGTAGCGTATTTTGTTCTGTAACCTCGATACAATACCGTCCCTGCGCAACCGGATGCGCACGCAGAAAATCCGCAAACGCCTCAGACTTTAACGTATCGACGGTAACGTTCATCGAGATCATCGCTTCAATTCCGCTGAAATCCGCCTGCAGCACCTGCTCAAAGACAGCCAGCTCCAAAGTTTGCAGCTGATCGGTTTCCTTCGCCAGATCAATAATCAGCGGCGGCGGGACTTTGCCATAGCGCGGATGGGTATACCGCAGCAGCGCTTCAACACCAAAGCAGCGATTCTGCCCGTCAAACTGCGGCTGATATCCCATTTCAATCGGTTTCTGAAGCAGATCATTTTTAATCTCTGCCGCCAAGAGCTTTGCGAAATTTCCCAAGCGGCCATGCGCCCCGATCAAATTCAGCGGTTTTCCTTGTTCAATCTGTTCATCCAGCAATTCCGCAAGCTCACTCATCTGATGCTGCGACTGCCGAATCAGGATCTTATCATAAAGCAGAACAAACGGCGCATAGATTCCCACGCCGATCCCGATATTGACAATCTGCAGCAGCGCTCCGGTCCACGAACCGGTTGCCAGATAGCCGCTGATCAGCGCCGGCGTCGTCCATTCCACACTCTTCACGCACAGGGGCACCCAACCCAAGCCCATTGCCAGAGAAGAGGTAAACAGGCAAACTAAGGGTGTCAGTAAAAAGGGGATCACAAACACCGGATTGAATACCACCGGCAAGCCGAAAATCATCAACTCATTAATATTGAACAACATCGGGATCACCGCGGTTTTCGCCAGCGTCCGATTAACACGCTGACGGCTGAACAGCATCAACGCGATCAAAAGACAGATCAGCGTTCCGCAGCCGCCGATAAAAACAAAGTTATCGAGAAACGTTTTGGTGAAGATTTCCGTCGGCGCCAGGCCTGCCGCTGAAGCGGCAGCATTGATCTGCATGCCTTCCTGAAACAAAGTCCGCGATACATTCTCCAGAACATTGGATCCATGAATTCCCAACAGCCACAGCCCAGAGGAAAGAAAAACAAACAGCGCGGAACTGGCAAATCCCCGTCCCATATGCCGAAACAGAGTATTGGACAATAGGACAAACACATCCTGAAAGCTCTCGATATGGAAAAGCAGCCGGATTCCCTCATTGAACACCGCCGCTGTCAACAGCACCGCCAGCAAAGGCACAATCGCTGTCAGCGCCTGATTAAAATTATAGTCGGCCCCCGGTGTGAAAAACTGTTCATCCTTCAGTTTGCGCCGCAGCCAACAATAGGTAAAACTTGTAAATAAGGCTGCGCAGACCGCGGTGAAGGTACCGACGGCCCCGGCCGAATCCAGCTTCAGGCCGCCGTTGAGAATAATAAACACCATGATCGCAGCCGGGGGAACGATCCAGTCTCCGGCCAGCGGCTGATCCTGCGTCTGCAGCGCACCCCAGGCCAGACAGCCGGTCAATAGTAAAGACAGGATGCCGAACGTGCATTGATAAAGCAGCTCTGCCAATTCCTGAATTCCCGCCAGCATTGGAAAATAACCGGCAAACGTTTTGATTAACAACGAAAAAGAGCCGATCATTAAAATCGGAATTGCAATCGTTAATCCCGTTCTGACCGCACGAATCAGCCGATATGATTCCAGCTTGACCAGGCTGGCACTGAGCTTTTCTATCTGCATGCTTTTCTCCCCAATTTTCTTCTATTATACCGCATTTCGCTGAGAAAGGCGGGGTTATTTGTCCGAATTACGAACGGCCCTGAGAAACAGAGGGCGCCTGTCCCCAACGATCATCCATAAACTGCCGAATCAGACTGTACGCATCCTGCCGGCAGCTCTCATTTTCCAGCAGCTCATGACCGCAGGCCTCAAAACAGACGAGCTGTTTACGCTGGCTCTGAATCTGATGATAAGCATATTGCGAAGAAGACAGCGGCACAAATTCATCCTGCAGGCCCTGCAGGATCAACGTCGGACAGCTCACCTTCCTGACGGCCGGCTTCAGTTTTTTCACCAGCTCAAAAAACTGCGGAAAATATTCATATTCCAACAACCGCTCCTCCATATAAGCCTTAAACTGCGATTCGCTTTGCTTGAGGATCGCAGCGTATTTGGGAATCAGCCGGCTGACTGTTTCTAAGCTCATATACTCAAATGCCGGTGCGACTAAAATCAGCTTGTCCACCGCCAGAAAAGAAGCCAGAAATGCCGCAATGACGCCGCCCATGGAAAATCCTAACAAGGTTACTTCATAGCCTTTTTCCAGATAGGCAGTAACCTCCTGATTGGCCCGGGCCACCCAGACAAGCCATTCCTTTTCATTTTTATCTTCATCATACAGATCAAAACAGCGATATTCCAATCCCGGATCCGCCTCACACATCTCTTTCAGATAATGAAAATCTTCCTGTTTGCGCCGTCCAAAGCCATGAATGGCAATCAGAACCCGCTTCTTGCGCCGCGGAGCAAACAGGCCATGACGGATCAAGCTTCCCTCCGGTACCGATACAGACAAATTCCTGCCGCAACCGCGACGTTCAGCGATTCAAAGCTGAACATTTCAATCAAGGCCCGCTGATCACAGATTTCCAGCGTTTCCGGACGGATGCCCTGTCCCTCATTGCCCAACACAATCGCCACCTTTTCAACCACGGGCAGCTGAGCCAGCGGCTGAGCCTTATGCAAAGCCGTTCCGATCACCATGACGCCGGCTTCCTTCAAAGCGCCCAGAGCTTCAAGCAGCTCCGTTCTTTGAATTGCGATATGAAACAATGCTCCCTGGGTGGAGCGGACGCATTTTTCATTGTAAACATCAGCACAGTCAGGGGAAAGCAAGACTTGATCAAATCCGAACGCGACGGCTGTGCGGATAATCGTGCCCACGTTGCCGGGATCCTGCACGCCATCCAGAACCACTGTCCGCAATCCGCTTTGAGCGGGTACTGACTTCTGCGAACAGACGGCAATCAGCCACGCCCCGGAAACATTCGTGCTGAGCTTGCGCATTACGATCTCACTGCACACAATGGCTTCACATTGACTGGCAAACGGATTGATCCGTCCGGCTTCCATCAACAGATGCTCAACTACGCCGGCCTGCAATGCCTCGCCGATCAAATGTTCACCCTCAATCAGAAACTGACCACTCTGATCCCGATATTTTTTCTGCTGGAGCTTTGCCCAGTTTTTTATTCTTTCATTGGTTGGGGAATTGATTTCCATAAAATCGTCCTCCTGTTTTCTACCCTTATGATAATCAATCAGCGCGGAAAAAACCAGAATCTTTTCGATTCCGGCTCCGTTTTTTTATCCTGCTTCCGCTTAATGGGCCTTTGTTGGATAAGCACAGTTGTAAGTTTTGCCCGGTTCCAGCTGAATGCCGCGCGCCTCAAACAGTTCGCTGACCGTAACCAGCTGATACCCCTGTTCGCTCAGCCACTCGATGACCCGAACACTGGCCTGGGCCGTCGGTTCATACATGTCATGCATCAGGATGATATCCCCGTCCTGCACCTCGCGCATCACCTCATCCACGGATTTATCCGCGTTTTGATGGGCCCAGTCGCGCGTATCAATGGACCATAGAATCAAAGGATACGGCGAAGTCTTCTTCAAGGTATCGTTATAAGCGCCATAAGTGGGCCGAACTAATAGTTCCTGATGATCCAGCGAACCTGCTTCCTGAATAGCCTCCCAGGTTGCCGCCAGCTGATCCAGTATGCCCTGACTGCTTTGCTTTGTCAGATCCACATGACCGAAAGTATGATTGCCGACTTCACTTCCCTCATCGAGCATCCGCTTGACAATGTCCTGATGATTCGCCATCCGGCTTCCCAGAACGAAGAACGTGGCCGCTCCATTGTGTTCTTTCAGCGCATCCAGTATGACCGGAGTTACCTGACGATTTGGCCCGTCATCATAAGTCATCGCCACCATCGGGCGGGTGGGATCGATAATCCGGCCATGCGTCTGCAGTCCCAGCAGATTGCGGGTGTCCTCGGCAACATAACCGATGACTTTGTTCAGCGGGATCACGGCGATCAATTCTTCCTTCTGCGCTTTTAAGGTCTGCGGGGGCAGAACAACGCGCAGCTCATCCTCGCCTAGATACAGTTCAGCCTTGTTGTTGATCAAGACATTTTCATCCATTTCATAGTCCTGATTTTCCTGACCTGGTGCCAGAGTGGTCAGAAAACTGCGGGTTAAAAACGCCAGATGCTTCATTCCTTCCGCTGAGAACAGGTCGCTGAATCGAATCAGGCGGTCCTGCTGCAAGTCAAACGTCCAGGCCCGCACTTCTTTCATATTCACTGCACCGGTCCGCTCAAAGCTGATCTGAACGGATCCGTAGCGTTCATTCAGTTCATAGGATTCATAATCCGCATACAGCGTACATAATCCTTCCACCCCCTGATTTTCCTGTTCAAATTTTTCAATCGCTTCCGCGATGGCGGATTCGATATTGGCATCCACTTCCGCACTGCCCAAATGGGGGTAATAAATGGCAATGGCCTGGTGGCCTGAAACCTTGATCTTCTGCTTCATCTTCCCTATTCGATGATTCTCTTCGATGGTCTGACGCATCGCCTCCGGCAGATGTTTTCTCTGACTTTCCCGCTGCCAGGACAGACCGATCACAACACAGATCGCCGCGAAAAGAAGCAGGTAAATCCCTAATCGTAATTTTGTTTTTGTTTTCACGCTTCTCACCTTCGTTATCACTGTATGCCCTCTGCCTAAGAAAAAGACGCGGCATTGACTCGCTTAAGCTCAAAGCCGTGAGTCTTGGCAAAAACTCGAGCCCTGTAAAATCATATGGGATCGCCGTGAATGGACACCGCATGTCGGCGCAGCTTAAGTGAGAAATCAGCTTCAGAAAGTGGAAAACAGGAAACAGAGGATGAGAGGAATGATGATCATTGCGCAGAACTTAGGATCATTCAGCCCTTTTAGAACAAGAAAAAAGGATCGATGAAAGAATCAAAATACGGGGAATTCCTCTTCGACATCCTTTTTTCTTTGTGCTTCTTCGCTTTTTAAGCCTGTACTGTGAAACTTTGTTTATCCCCGGTTTGGGCAGCTGGACTTATTAAAGACGAATGGGAAACTGAACTTCGGTCAGCCAATCCTCTTCGGATTCTTTATTCCAGATTCCATCGATAAAGCTTTCACGGGGTTCACCAATGATTTCCGCCTGATTGTCTTCGATCCACTGCATCAAAGCGGCATACACCTCGCCAAAGTGGTCATAGCTGCCCTGAAACAGAGCACAGGCCGCAGTGACCTGGGGTTCCTTGCGGAATTCGACGTCATCAAAATTAGATTCTAATGTTTCAACAGCCTGGCAGATTTCGACATGGATATCCTTTTCCCGATATTCGCCATCCAGTTCCTTAACAAAGCAATATTCCGGCTGGGTGCATTTCAGATCCGGATACTGTTGTCCAACCTTAGCTCCGGTCGCGGGAATTTCACGAAGCAGATCCCGATAGTGCGGCAAAGCTGCCTTGCGGGCCATGACAATACAGGCCGGCAGTTCTTTAACAATAACATTGATTTTCATAATTCTCTCCTTTGTGTCTGTCGTAAGGACACGCTCAATGCGGCGAAGCTGATACTGCATCATGTCAAGATCCGTGCTGATCTGTTGCCGGCGCTGATCCAGCACCGCACTTTCACTCGCTTCACCGCGCAGAATTTTGCCGATCATTTCCACACTGATGCCCAACTGACGCCATTGCTGAATCTGATACAGGGCAATCAGCTGATCTGTAGCATACCAGCGGTATCCGTTATCCGCATCAATCTGCTTCGGCCGCAGCAGTCCGATCGAATCATAATACCGCAACGTTTTGACCGTTGTTTTACCCATCTTTGAAAAATCTCCAATTTTCAGCATTGTATTTCCTCCTCCGCATTGGAATCATAGGTCCTCCCTTAACGGGAGAGTCAAGGCTTTTTCTTCGATTTTTTTATCTTATCACGAAATTCCGGTTTTGTTTTTATATTTGAGCATCAAGGTTGACAAAGAAAACTGTAACCTTTATGATTACAGTATCAAAAGAACATTTGTTCTTGCGGAGGAAATTATGTTTTCATTCTTATCTTGCTTTAAAACTCGAACCCAGAAAAAGCCGGTCATCCGCTTAACCCCGGCAGAGGCTAAGCAGAAAATGGAAAGTGAACAGGTGATCGTGATCGATGTCCGCCGGCCTGATGAATTCGCACAGGGACACATTCCCAATGCGATCAATCTGCCCAATGAAACGATCGTTCACACGGCTTTATCCGAGCTGAAGAAGGAAGACGCTGTCTTGTTAGTGTACTGCCGCTCCGGTCATCGCAGCGCTCAGGCAGCCAATAAACTAGTTCAGCTTGGCTATAAGCAGGTTAACGACTTCGGCGGTCTGCTTCAATGGCCTTACGAAATCACGAAGGAGGAAGAGAAATGACCAGCGATCTGACCGTTGCGATTCATGCCGCAGTGTATCTGGCGCATAAAAACGCTCCCCAGTCCAGTGATGAGCTGGCTGCCAATATCTGCACGCATCCGGTACGCGTCCGAAAATTGATGGCGGCACTGTGCCGAGCCGGAATCGCGGTTTCCCAAGAAGGCAGCGAAGGCGGCTACCGTTTGAACCAGGATCCGCGTCGAATCACGCTGCGGCAAATCGCCGAAGCTCTCCACGTTGCCTTGGTTGAAAGCAAATGGCGAAGCGGAGATCCGGAAATGGCCTGTCTGGTCGCTTCCGGTATGGCTGAGGAAATGGATAAAATCTATCGGCAGTTAAATGAACAATGTCTGGAAAGCTTAAATCGGCTGACGCTTTGGGATCTGCTTCAAAATCTCTTCGCTTCGCAGCCGCACAATATCATCATGAAGAAAAAGGAGGAACAATCTCATGAGAACATTCGATAATCTGATCATTGGCTTCGGCAAAGGCGGAAAAACACTGGCAGCCCAGCTGGCCAAGCAAGGACAAAGCACGCTTATGGCCGAGAAATCCCCAAGGATGTACGGCGGCACCTGCATCAACGTTGCGTGTCTGCCAACCAAATCGCTGGAAAACAGCGCCCGGCAGTCTGTAATTCAGGGCGGTGACGAACAGGCCCGGCAGCTTCATTTTTACCAGGCGATTGAGGAAAAGCGCCGTTTAACTTCAATGTTAAGAAAAAAGAATTATGATAAGCTGACCTCTGTTGGTGTTGAAGTCATCGATGGTGAAGCTTCTTTTATGGATGATCATCATGTCCGCATTAACACAGGGGATAAAGAAGAAATCATCGAAGCCCAGCGGATCTTCATTAATACCGGAGCGAAACCCTTTGTCCCTGACATTGCAGGATTAAAGGAAAGCCGCCGTGTTTATCTCAGCGAAAGCCTCATGGAGCTGGAAACGCTGCCGAAGCGACTGGTGATCTTAGGCGGCGGTTATATCGGTCTGGAATTTGCGTCGATGTTTGCCAACTTTGGTTCTCAGGTTACCCTGCTGCAGCCCGGTGAGCGCTTTCTGCCGCGGGAAGATGCTGAAATCGCCGCTGCCGTTGAGGCCAGCTTAAACCGCCGCGGCGTGCGTTTGATGCGCAATACTGCGCTGACGGAAGTCCGCGATGAAGCGGAAGAAACGGTTCTCCATTTAATGGAAAAAGAAACTGCCAGCGAATTGCGCTGTGATGCGCTGTTAGTGGCGACCGGACGCCGGCCGCAGTTAGACGCGCTGCATCCGGAAGCCGCCGGGATCGCCTTAACCGCACGCGGTGCCATCGCCGTGGATGAGCATTTAAAGACCTCCGTCGATCATATCTGGGCGATGGGCGATGTAACCGGTGGTCTGCAGTTCACCTATATCTCGCTGGATGATTCACGGATTGTCCATGACGCTTTAACCGGCGGCTCACGCACGACCGCGAATCGGGGCGCCGTACCGTACAGCGTGTTTATGGACCCGCCGTTCTCCCGCGTTGGGATGAGTGAAGAAGAGGCCCGCAAAGCCGGCTATGAAATCAAAATTGCCAAAATTCCAGCCGCCGCAATCCCGAAAGCTCAGGTTCTGCGCAAGACTGAAGGCCTGCTGAAAGCCATCATTGATGCGAAAACCGATCAGATCCTCGGCGCTCATCTCTTCTGTGAAGAATCCCATGAAATGATCAATCTGGTTAAGCTGGTTATGGATGCCCAGCTGCCGTATACCGTTCTGCGGGATGGCATTTATACCCATCCGACAATGAGCGAAAGCTTCAACGATCTGTTCGCAGCGGTCAATCCTGCTAAATTTCTTCTGTTTTCCCTGATCCTATAAAAACGTCGGCTCTGTGAAGAACCGACGCTTTTTACTCTTGTTTTTACTGGTGGCTGCAGATTCCGCTCATTTCTCCTAGACTTTCCTGTCAGAAAATAAATGCGAATCGCTTCCGTTATTTTTCACTGATTTTGGCAAGCAGTTCCTTCGCCGCAATTTCCAAGGCATTGCCGCCTTTTTCCGGTAAGCCCAGACCTGTATAGATTTCACCGAGGAAAATGTGCTGCTCCAAAAGCGCCGCGAACATCTGATCAATGATCTTCAAACATTCCAGCTGCTTCTGCATTGGACCGAACGGATTGGCAAAGAACGTTGTTGACAGTCCTTTTTCCTGAGTGGTACCCAAAGCAAACCGTTTGCCTTCGATAAAGGTGCGGACTGCTTCTTCCTTGCTGTCAAACGCCCGCAGACCACGCTGATCGGTATAATTGTTGGCATACAGAAACAGATCGACTTTCTGATCCGTAATGATCGTATCATACGGCGCCGCCGGGATGACCACGCGGGCATTGGCACTTTCCGGATTAAAGAAGATCGACCGATCCATATCCCGGTAAGCACTGCCCTTGTCCAGATCATCGAGGCGGACAAACGCGCCGATTTCCGTTCCCTGCGCGCGGATCTGTCCCTGGGCATCCAAGTGCAGCGAACCCATGTCGTCAAACACAATTTCCCGGCTGACAATCACATCTTCGCTCAAATTCGTCAGCGCCTCAATCGTTTCTGATTTGCCGGCTCCGGAATCCCCAATCATGATCACGCCTTTCTTCGTTCCATCCTGAAGCGTCAGGTTGATCATTGCCCCGTGCAGCGGCAGCCAGCCCTTTTCAATCATGGCCAGATTATGCAGTGTCAGAATCATCTTTTTCAAATAACCGAAGTATTCAATGACATCGGCATAAGAGACCTTGCCCACCCACATCGCATTAGCCTGATCATGATAAAAGACCGTATCATTTTGACCGTCAGGATTGCCGAACAATAAAAGCAGATCCGGCTTGGCCCCGATGCAGTCCTCATCCGAAGCCAATTCAAACAGATTCGCCAGCGCCACAGCCCCGGCAGTAAAATCACGATGAAAATACGTATAGCATAACAGCGATCCCACTTTCAGCGGAAAGCACATCCATTCTTCCTCACCCTTGACCCACTGCGCCATCGGATTGACGTCCACCTCCGTGAACATGCCTAAGCGCTTGTTGCTGCGGGGATGGATGATCAGCGGCGTGCGCATCATGATGGTATGCACAAACGGAATATCGCCTAATTCGCGATAGCCTTCCGGCATCGGCCATGGATAGTCCCGCAGCAGCAGACTGGCATTGGTGCCGGCCTGAAGCTGACGGTAAACACGGTTGCGGGAACCCTGTGTTTTCTGCTGAACCGTGCGGTAAAAATCCAGGATCATCTGATGGAATTGGGCATCGGCTTCCATAAAATTAGCCAGCTGCAGTCCTTCCTCATTGCGTGTATAAATAATCGAATACCGCTGCATATTCCGCCAGAAATGATAACAATCTTCAATCACTGCCAACATTTTCTGGCGTTCACGGAAATACGGATGGGCGATCTCTTCAACCTCCAGCACCTGCATCACCTTTAATAAACGGATTAAATCTTTTTTTACTTCTTCGATGGGAAGTCCGCGCCGCAGCCAATCGAACAGCTGCGGATCTGTATGGGAACAATAATTCAGATACAAATCAAGAAATAAGGAAAAGCTTTCGCTTGACAACAGCTCCTCCGCCGTCGTGTAGTACGCCTTGGTGTAATTAATCAACGCCATATTGCGTTTGAGATAAATCGCTTCTTTCATGCCGGGCCTCCTTCAACACCAGTCCATTATATCACTTTCAAAAAGAAATGAAAGATTTTCTTTAGATCTTTCATTTCTTTCATTGTTTTTGTTCTGTTTTCTTGTTTGATTGGGAGCTTGTTTATTTTTAAAGAATAAGACTGGTTTTTTTATTTAGCTTCAAGCAGCGAAATTGAATCCTGACCGTTGACTTCTCCGCGATGTTCTGAGTCTAGGTCAATCCGGATGCATAGCCGCTTCACTTTAGTCTATGCACAAGCCCTGTTCCCTGCGCGGCTTTTTTTATGATGATCGGCAGGAAAAGTTCCGCCTGAATTACCGGCGCTGCCGAACAACCTCAAAACTGATCGCCGCGACGGCACTGGTGCCGTTGAGCGCACTGCGGACCGGCCGGGCATACGGAATCACGATATTCTGATCGCTTTGTTTAAGAATATCGCGGCTCAGCCCGCGCAGTTCCCCGCCGATGGCCAAGACCAGCGGTTGATTGAAATCCGCGTCGTAATAATCAATCGCATCACTGCGCTGCGCGCAGTACAGGACGCAGCCGGCCCGACGGCATTGCCGGACAGCTTCGCCGATGTCCTCGCACAGACACCAGGGCAGCTGTTCGCTCGCTCCCGCACTGGATTTCACAATCGTTGCCTGCGCGTTCTGCCAATCCCGGCTGCCCATTAAAACTCCGCTGCAGCCGGCGGCATACAACGTCCGAAAAGCGTAACCGAGATTAAACGGATCTTCGATCCCTTCCAAGACTGCGACAAACGGCTTGGGATCCTTCAGACAGTCTTCCACCATTTGATATTGCCGTTCCCCTGCCAGCGCTAAAATTCCGCCATGCGTCCGTCCGGATGCCTGCTGATCAATCGCTTCACGCTCCCAGCGTTCAACCGGAATTTCGCGTTGGGCAGCCTGGCGCAGAATAAAAGCGGTGTCTTTATCTTTTTTCCGCTGATCAACGATGAGCTTAGCCACCGTCCGGCGGCCTGAGAGCATCACGGCTTTTACGCTTAACGCCCCTTCAAACCAGATCATTACTTACGCTCCTTTCGCCGAATCAGATCATAAGAATGGAAGACTGCCGGCGCATTGATCCAGCAGCGCTGCAGCGGTTTATTGGCCACGGCAACGAGTTCTCCTTCCTCATCCTCCATGGTTTCTAAAACAAATGGAGTATTCTTTAAATGCGGCCCAAATGCTTCCAGCGTTTCACCAATTTCAAAATGATTGCGCACCTCGATCAGCGCCTGTCCGCGCGCTGGGTCATAATCCAGAACCTGCGCTAAAAAATCATGCGTCACCCGTGACGGGGCATTGTCATACAAATGATCCTGCGGCCCCGGAATTCCAGCCAGAAAACCCGTGCAGGCAGGCCGATTCTCCGCCCGCATCAATTCCTGCTGCGCGGCCTGCACCGCTGCGCTTGGATCTTCATCCGGATGCGCTCTCAGCCAATCGATCAGCTGTCGATAGGCCCGCACGACAACGGCAATATAATAGGCGGATTTCATGCGGCCTTCAATTTTTAGGCTGGCGACACCAGCCTCCATCATATCCTTAACATATTCGGCAGCCATCAGATCTTTGGAGCCCATTGAAAACAACAGATCATCCGCGCTCAGTTTCGTCGAATCCTGATAGAGATGATAGCGCCACCGGCACGATTGCGCGCATCCGCCGCGGTTGGCATCGCGCAGGGTCATCGCGTTGCTCAGCGTACAGCGTCCAGAATAGTTCACACACATGCCGCCATGGATAAACGTTTCAATCGGTGCTTCACTGTGCGCACAGAGGGAACGAATCTGTTCCATTGTGCATTCCCGGGCCAGCACAACCCGATCCGCGCCCAGGTTTCGGTAAAACTGAACTGCCAGAGAATTGGTACTGGACATCTGCGTGCTGAGATGAACTTCCAGCTTCGGCGCCACGGTTTTCACACGCTTAACGATCGATGGCGAAGCGACAATCACGGCATGCACACCGATGCTTTCCAGCTGCCGCAGATAATCGTTAAGACCATCAAAATCTTCTTCATGCGGAATAATATTGACGGTCACATGGACATGGGCGCCATACTCACGAGCAAATTGAACGCCCTCCGCAATATCCGCAATTTCAAAATTGCTGGCACGGGACCGCAGCGAAAAACGCTTACCGCCTAAATAGACCGCGTCTGCGCCATACCGAACCGCCGTTTTTAAACGCGCCAAGTCTCCAGCCGGCGCCAACAGTTCAATCGCTCTATTCATGCGGCATCCTCCTTGGTTAAATTGGTCTTCATGGCATAATAACCTGATCCGTAATTCATTTGGGGCCAGCGTTCTGTCAGCTGCGCCTGCATTTCCATTGGATCGGCCCCTCCAAGAACAGCGGCATATGCCTGACGAGCTTCAATCAGCTGCTGATCACAGGAAAACAGACTGTCCAGCGCAAAATTGCCGATGCCGCTGGCTGCCAGCTGCCGGATCTGAGCGAAGGAACACAGCGTACTTTCCATATAAACAGCTGCCCCGGCCGCCTCTTCCAGAATCGGCATTTTGCCGCTGCGGGTGGCCTCAATCAGATAGAGTCCGCGCTGATGCGGCAGATCTTCAACGGTTTTATGAATCATCTGTAAATAGTTGGACACTAACGGACGGCGGGAATACGCCATAACCTGCCGGCCATGAATCTGCAGCTCCAGTCTGGAACCTTCCACTTTCTCAGCGATCTGCAGTATTTCTTCCAGCGTAATCTCAGCCGCCAGCACAACGCGGCCCACCCCCATGTCCAGCATCAGCTGAATATCCTGAGAATTGGTCGTCAGTGTATCCGGAGCATAGATCAGCCGATCCTGGATACCCAAGACTTTCGCCAGCATGAATACTGCCGGATCCATATAGACAATGCCATCCGGATTCCAACTTTGAATTTGCTTCAGCTTGGCTTCCATTTCCGGCAGCTCTTCTTCCATCCACAATCGATTGAAAACAATTTCCCACCGCAGCCCCAGGTTTTGGCAGGCAGCGGCAATCACCGCCGCTTCTTCACTTGAAAAAAGCCGGGCTGCGCGGACTGAATAGCCTTCAACCCCGATTCGGATCGTTGTTATTCCACTTTCTTTCAATGCCGGCAACGCCGCTGTCTGCTGCAGTGCCGCAATCCAATTGATTTGTTTCATTCGCATCCCCCTCTTCCATTGTTATTCGTTGGGCAGCTTGCGCTTTAATTATACGGTCGGAGGCTGAAAAGTCAATCGTTCCGCAGATTTCTGCATAGCTCTATGATGATTTAACGATTGACTGCCGTACATTCTTTTGATAGAATATCAAAGATTGATAAGGGAGTAGTCACCGCAGATCCATTCTGCGTTGCTAAGTCAACAGAATGACGGAGCTTTCCGTCTGGCTTAGAGGTAATTGACAAGACTTGTCTGGCGCTTACGGGAAAGTGCAGACAGGTCTTCTTTTTTTGTCATCATCGTTAATTTGAAGAAGAGGAGTTTGCATAATGAGTATTGAAGTCGCAGTTATTCTGTTTCTTGCCGGCGTCTTTCTGGTGGTCAAAGGCGGCGATCTGTTTGTCGAGGCCGCCAGCTGGATCGCAAAAGCTTCCGGTATCCCATCCTTTATCGTCGGCGCCACGATCGTCAGCCTGGCAACCACATTGCCGGAAATGATTGTGTCCGTTATCGCGGCGCTGCAGGGGAAAACGGAAATGGCCATTGGCAATGCCGTCGGTTCCGTCATTGCGAATACCGGTTTAATCTTAGCGGTTGCCATGGTTTTCATGACCATTGCCATTCAGCGCAAAGACTACATCAAGCATTGCGTCTTGTTGATTACCGCGGCCGCTGTTCTATTTCTGTTCAGTTTATCCGGCGCCCTGAGTTTCATCGGCAGTCTGATTCTGATCGGCATCTTTTTGATTTCAATGGTTTTGAATGTCCGCAACGCAATGCAGCAGCAGGAGGATACGGAAAGAATTCAAACAACGCGCAAAGAAATCATCCGACGCATTGTCATGTTTTTATTTGGTGCTTTAGGTATCGTTGCCGGATCCCAGCTGTTAGTCAACAGCGGCAGTGCGCTGGCGGCCTTCTTCGGGGTTCCGGAACGCATCGTCGCTGTCACCATGATTGCGATCGGCACTTCGCTGCCGGAACTGGTCACGACAGTGACCGCCATCATCAAAAAAGAATCCAGTCTGTCCATCGGCAATCTGATCGGCGCCAATATCCTCGATTTGACTCTAATCCTGCCGATCTGTTCGTTTGTATCCGGACAGGCACTGCCGGTTTCCGCACAAAGTCTGGCATTGGATATGCCGGCCTGTCTGTTGATTACTATCGTAGCGCTGCTTCCGTTATTGATGAAAGAAAAAGGTTCTAAAATCCAAGGCTTAAGCTTAATCTTGAGCTACTCTCTCTATCTGTTCTTTGTTTTATAAGTTTTATTTGACATTCTGCTTATTTCGGGGTATATTCTTCACAAACAGAGTAGGTTCCTGCGCGTTAAGTGCTTTCTGAACGGGGAGTTGTCAGAAGGACGAAAAGATTTCTTGCGGTGCAGGTTCCGCATCCCGCTGACCCGAAAAATGAAGGCATGGCCTTCTCTTTTACCTGTCAGAGGGAAAAGAGGAGGTTTTTTTATGGCTCAGTTTTCCAAAGCTCTCTTTTCTCATCCGTTTTCCCGTGCTTACTGGAAAGAAGCGTCGGCAGAAACCCGGCGCGTCCGAATTCTGGCTGTCGCCGCTCTGTGCATGGGATTAAAAATGGCCATCGCTTCGTTTCGGATTCCGGTAGCTGACAATCTCTATATTTATTTCACCTATCTGATCACGGCAGTACAATGTGCCGTAGCCGGTCCGGTGGTCGGCGTCCTGTGCGGCGGCATCGGCGATCTGATCGAATTTGCAATTCATCCTACCGGTCCCTTTTTCCCCGGCTACACTTTGTCCAGCATGGCCGGCGCCTTGATCTTCGCTTTATTTTTATACCGTACCAAAATTACAGTTTGGCGTCTGGCGCTCAGCCGGCTGCTGATCAACTTGTTTGTCAATGTCGGTTTGGGTTCCTTGTGGAGTTATATGTTGTATTCTAAAGGTTATTTGTATTACTTCGCCAAAAGCATCGTAAAAAATACGATTATGCTGCCAATTGAAGTCATCCTGCTTGTGCTGTTTTTCCGCATGTTGATTCCTTACTTGGAAGGAAAGAACTGGATTGCACCCCAAGGTGAGAAAAAACTGCCATGGTGGTAAACACACGCCTGACACTTCCTATCTAAAACACTCCTTTAGCGAGTGTTTTTAATTTCGCTTCGCTTTTTTGTTTCTGGACCCATCACGATGTAAGTGGATACCCTCCTTATTTTTCAAGCCGTTTTATTCAAGGGATATCTCATCAATGATCCTCGTAAAAACGGTGCGCAAAATTCTGCGCACCGATCCGTGATATCCTCCTAGTCCTACGTTGCTGGCTGACGTATCAGAAGGCATCCTTAACAATTTCTTTATTCTTCACTCTGATGGGCAAGAATCCATGTCAGCCAATTGGTAAATTCTACTGCCAGATGTTTTTGATGTGCCTTGACGAGAAACTTAGGACACAAGCCAGGAAATTCCATACATAAAAGACATTCCAGCCCCTCCGTGGTATCCCGAAACTGATGGCGTACACCGCCGATTTCCGTTTGATCATTCAGTCTGGCTATCCCTGCCGATTGAAATGGGTAACGAGGATCACGAGGTTCCATCAAGCCGGCTTCATCCCCAAACGTGATAAAGAACTGAGTAGGCAGCGGTGCATTTCCCGTTGTTTCAACGACTTCCAATGTCCCGTGCTTTGGTCTTAGAACGTAATGTTCAGGATAGACGGATAAATTAACTCGGCGATAATTCTGATCAGGCTCAATCATCAACGCCTCTAATCTTTTGCTGAAACGTTCGGCACTGATTCCCTGAGCTGTAATTCGCGTTTTAGCCATTCGCCGCCGCTTTCCTGAAAGTCCGCTGATCAGTTTCATGCCTAAACGGCTTAACCCTAGCTTTCCTTTCAGCAAAGCAAGCATATCCTCGGTACTCATCTGGATTTTTCGTGTCGTTAATTGTTGTGCGATTTCCTCCGCGGATCCCTTGGAATCCAATTTTAAGCGCAATGTTCGGCAAGCCTTTTTAACCCGCTTTGCTTTCCATTTTTCCAGTTCCTCCGGCAAAAAAGGGCTTCCTTCAATCTCAACTTTTATCGTCTGATTTTCCATAACAATTTTCCTCCTAAGCTTTAATCTATATCTTCAATGAAACAAATGACAAAGCACGGCTTCACAGCTTAATTTGGGATATAATCTGAAGTCATGCCTACAAATGAATAATCAAGAAGCTCAAGTCCATAACGGTCACAGAATTCAGAAATGATCTCTTCAAAATTTCCTTCGTAATCCTCTGCCTCAGGTGGATAATCATCTTCTGCCTGTACATACCGTTCAAAATCATCTGCTATACCTATTTTTATTTTTTGAGTATAGATTGTCAAAATACTCTCTGCGGTTATCCATGGATTCTCGTCCAGCTCCGCCTGGATTTCCGCTCTGATTTTTCGCTTATCGTCAACTCGAATATCGATCGTAATGCGGATCTCTGCATCAACATGTACGCAGTAAGAATACCAGCTGCGTTCCAGTTCCAGATCAAAATGCCATGATTTCTCACAGAATTCATCCAAACCCGCATCCTTTTTACAGTTCCATCGCTTCCGATTTTCCGCACTCAGAAAGGCTGCATAAATTGCGGAAATCTCCTCTGCAATTTTTTCAGTCAAGCCACATTCTTCCTGAATCAAAGCCGTTATCGCCGTTTTATTATACTCAAGAAGTTCTGCTTTTTCCATAATCTTCGCTAATAATGTAATGAGGATCATCCGCGCTGTTTTCGGCTCAATCCAATCTGTTTCAAGCATTTCTTGATAAACGGAATAGGCATCTCTGTTGAAATACAGAAGTCCTTTCTGATCAGCAATGACTTGCAAAAACTCGGCAATTCTCTCTTTGTTCTTCATCGTATTTTCTCCTTTTTCCATGTTACTGCTTGATTCTCAGTTCATTAATAAGACAAATTCCACGCCTGTCTTTAATTCGGATCCATGCTTGTGATGCCTTGAGTATAACAAAAGTGGTGTACAAAAATATGCACACCACGGCTTATAATTCACAGAATTATTTTTTGAATTCGCTTCCGTTAAACCAATCTGCTGCAAGTCTCCTTTTTTTGGAGTTTATACTTTCTCCGATTGTAATATACAGATCAAAAACAGACCAATTTGATAAATACAGTATCCCAGTCCGGTTCCCAAGCCATTCATCAAGACATCATCAATATCCACAACGCGGCAGCCATGCATAAACTGCAGAGATTCGATAAGGATAGAAAAAAGTAATCCAGCGGCTATCACCCGCTTTCCATTTCTAAAAGCAGGAAAAGCCAGCGGCATTAAAAATCCGGCAGGCGCAAACATCCAAAGATTGATTAACAGTCCTTTCATCACCAGCCGAACATAAAACAGAACAGCTCGGCCTGATTGAAAAATTTGAAACAGCTCTGCAATCCATAGAAAAGGAATTCCATTCACAATTCGCATCGCAATCGCATAGTTTTGGTTAAGCAAAGTGATCATAAAATAATGATTAACCAGATTCCCAACAACAAAATTGCCGCTTTTCTGATTTGACGATCCATAATACGCCTCCGATCCTTTACTTTTTTAGACTCGCAAGTGTAAACAAAAAGACAGCGCGTCATGATTCACTCCCGAAGCCACTGTCCATTCTTTTGCCCTTTTTCCTGATTGCCAGGAGGTTTATAACCCGCCTAACTGATCCACCGCGCCGCCATCGGTGACAATCTTTCCATACTGATCATATACACCCCAGACATCTTTTAGTTCGCTTTCTTCAATTTCATCAAAGAACTTCAGTTTGAAATTGTGGTATCCCTTCGTGTACTGCGTATACACCAGATCCGCACGCGGAGCACTGAGCTGAATGTGACTTTGACCTTCAAAGGTGGTCTTGGTTATCGTTACTCCCGCCAACAATCCTATTCGTTTATAGGTTCCATCCTGAGCGGAGATCAAATTGCCTAATGAATAAATACACAGCGTATCGTCGATCCACTCAATCGGCTGAACGACATGCGGATGACTGCCGATGATGATATCCACACCGGCATCCGCCAACAGCTGTGCAAGACGGCGCTGTTCTGATGTCGGTTCATGCGTATATTCCTCGCCCCAGTGCATCGCGACCATCAGGACATCCACTTCCCCACGGGCTTTGGCGATATCTTCCAGCAGCATCTCATCCGTATAGACGTTCACCAGATATTCTTTGCCTTTCGGCACGGCGATACCGTTGGTGCCATAGGTATAGGACAGCAGGGTATAGCTGATGCCGTTGATCTGGCGAACACGCAGTTCTTCCCGATCATCAAAGGAACTGTAGGAACCGGCTGTCAAGGCATTTTGGTTTGACCAATAATCCAGAGAATTCAGAATTGCCTGTTCCCCCCGATCCAAGGTATGATTATTCGCCAGTGATACCAGATTAAATCCCAGGTTCATCATCGTATCTCCAAATTCCTGCGGGGAATTGAAGCAGGGATACGTGGATAAACCCAATTCCGTTCCGCCTAAAATTGTTTCCTGATTATAATACTTTAAATCATAATGATCCACTACACGGTTCAGCGTACTCATCATTTCAGTAAAATCATAGCCGCCCTCAGCCGTCTTGGCATCGGTATACACAGCACCGTGCAGCAAAGCGTCCCCAGCCATCAATAATTCCGCTTTTTCCACCATCGGCGTCGGCTGCGGAGTACTTGTTGTCTGCGGCGTAGCCGCAATTTGAACTTCGCCATCTTTTGGTTTCTGCAGCGTAATTACGGCCAGCACCATCAATAAAGCCCCCAGCAAGATCAACAGGGCGATCACCGTGCGCATCAGATTTTTCATCGTTTGTTTCTGATTCATAACTTTTCTCCCATTCGCTGGTCTTATTATACCTTTTTTTCCGGATCAGCTCCCGTTTTTCACGGACAATTAAGATTTTTGTAAGGTTTTAACGCTTTAATTGCACGACATGAATCGGACAGACTTCCTGACAGCAGTAACAGCGAATACAGCGGCGGCGATCAATAACCGATTTCTGATTGACCAACGTAATCGCGTGAACCGGACAGTCCCGAAGGCATTCTCCACACCCCACACATCGCTTTAGATCCGGTTTGGGATAAGGGGCAAAAACATGGCGCAGTGCCTCAACAGGGGAAGGTATCAACTGAATCAGACCTTTAACCGTTTCCGGCAGTCTGAAATCATGACGCGATAAAGCTTCCCAGGATTCTTCCAGCGCGCACAGTTCCACATTTTGCGGATCCACGAGCCCCAACACACAGGCCGCATGATGAATCGGCATCTGATTCGGATCCAGACCAAACAACTTCAGCGCTCCATAATCGAGCGCAAAGGGATCCTGGGCTGCCAGTAAGCGTTGGCCGTCATATCGATCTCCGCCGCTGGGGCCGTTGCCCTGCATCCCTTCAATCGCATCCATAATGCACAACTGCGGCTTGACCATTGCCGCCAGCTGGCAGAGGAAGCGGCAGAAATGCGCACGCTTAGGAAACCGGGCATGCATTTCAGCTTTTACCAGGCCGGGAATGACCCCGAACATGTTCTTCACTGCACCGCTGGTCAGCGTATAACTGTGACTTTTAAACTTGCAGCAGTCAATGATCAGATCGGCATCCGCGACGCATTTTAAAATCGGCACGGCTTCACTCCCCATTTTCAGTTCACTTTCAACGTTGTCCAGCGATTCATTGAGCTGACAGTTCTCCTGTTCAGCCAACGCCTTCAGTCCGGTCTTCTGATAAACCAAACGCAGGGAATCCAGTGTGAACCGGCCAGCCGGACTGTCCGCCAGCATCACCTGTGCGCCATGCCGTTGCACATAACGAACTAACGCCCGCAGAACCTCGGGATGGGTCGTAGTGAATTCTTCCGGATTTTTAGCAGACAATAAATTTGGTTTGATCAGAACCTTCATCCCCGGCTTGATCAAAGCCGCGGCATCGATCGCCTCCATCAGTCGACTGAGCTGGCGTTCGACCTGATTTTCATCATAGCTCGCGCAGCGCACAGCTGCAACTTTTTCCTTTGCCTTCATCGCTTCCTCCTCAAGAAGAAAAGGGCTTAGAAGCCCTTGCTTTGATACGCAATTTCTCCGTCGACCAGCGTCATCACAACCCCAGCTGCCGGATCGAGCGTCGGCATTCCGTTAAACAAAGCGATATCCGCATCCTTGCCGATTTCCAGCGAGCCAATTCGCTGATCGCAGCCGATCGTCTTGGCCGGGTTGATTGTCAGCATCGCAATCGCCCGTTCAACATCAGCGCCATACCGGACAACTTCGCCTGCCTGTTCCACAATCAGCCAAGGATGGTATACCGGACCGTCAGTCATGATGGAGCACAGTACCCCGCGCTTGTCCATTTCCACAACGCTGTCAATATCGATCTTAATCGATTCGCCGAAGCCTTTAGCCACGGCAATCGGACCAAAGATCACCGGGCAGCCGCTTTCGACAATCGGTTCCATATAATCAGAAGCACCCCAGGCATGATCAAGGGTGAATTCGAAATCGAATTCCTTTGCCAGTTCAATAACGGTGATCATATCAAACTGCGTACAGTGCATCTTCACCGGCATTTCATGCCGCAGAACTTTGGCCCCATTCTCCATCGCCGGATCCCATTTCGGCATCTTTGCCGGATCGGCTTTGGCTTCTTCTTGTTTTTTCATGTATTCCTGAACATCACGGAAATACTGCCGCAGGATGCTGGCCACGCCCATCCGCGTCATCGGCATCTGATTGCGTTTGCCGTAAACACCCTTCGGATTGCCGCCCATCGCTGCTTTTAAAGCCACATGGCGGTTGATGCATCTGGACTCGATTGTCCCTTGCCCGGCGCTTTTCACCGCGCAGACGACACCGCCGATGACATTGCCGCTGCCCGGGGCAATCGCACTGCAGGTTACGCCTGCCGCCAGCGCCTCTTTAAACGACGGCGACCTCGGATCCAGTCCGTCAATCACTTCCACTTCCGCCGTCACATTCTTGACCATCTCATTGACGTCCTGGGCTCCCGTAGCAATCTCAAAACCGCCGATATGACTGTGCGCATCAACAATTCCCGGAATTGCCGTCAGTCCTTTAGCATCAATGACTTCTGCTTCCAAAGCCTCCAAGCCTTCGCCGATCGCGGTGATTTTCCCATCTTCCATCAGGATGTCGGCTTTTTCCAACGTTCCAAGCGCTCCCATTGTTATGATTTTTGCGCCTTTGATCAATCGTTTCATGCCGCTTTTTCCCCCTTTACAATTTCCCCGGAAATTATAACTGTTTCCGGCAAGGCCCGGAAGGTTTCCAACGGATTTCCCGACCAGATTACGACATCAGCATCTTTGCCTTCGGTCAGGGAACCAATCCGATCAGCCACGCCTAACAACTGAGCCGGAACACTTGTCAGCATTTTCAGTACATCTTCACTGGTGATTTCAGCCCCCAGCCGCCGGGCCTGCGCCAGCAAACCATGCGCATTCCACATCAGAATTTCCCGGCCGGGTGAAACCGCATCGCCAAACGCACTCAACGCCACCGGTTTGCCAGCTTTGATCAAATCAAACAGCGCCTTGTAGTCCACTGCGGCATGATACCGGTTAAATCCATCGGTCAGATCTCCAAGAATCAGGCCGCACGCTTTATCCTTCAGACTTTCATCGAGCTGATACATATTCGCCAAGATCAGCTGCACCGGTTCTTTTTCAAACAACGACAGCACGGCATCGGCTTCCGCTTTGGTATTGCAGTTCAGAATCAACGGCAGCCTGCCTTCCAAAACCGGCCGGAAAGCTTGAACCTTCAGATCTTTCTGATCTTCCGCTTTGTCCGAACGGCATTTTGCGATCAGTTCGCGCAAGGCTGAGAAAATTCCCATTTTGGTCATCGGCGCAATATTGCGCGGGCCATAGGTTTGTTTAACCTTTTCATCCACGGAGCCTTTTAATGCTGCCGGGGCTTTGACGCACATCGCTTCAGCCGTTTTGCCATAAGCCTTGAACACGGCCGTACTGCCGCCGAGAATGTTGTTGCTGCTCGGCGCGACGCCGGCAGCCGTAATTCCATAACCCCAAAGCTCCTGATACATCATGCTTTCCGGATCAAACGCATAATAAACATCCAGCTGCGGCGTCAGCGGATCGCTTGTTTCATCATTATCCCGCGCCTGTCCGCGGCCGGCAGCCGTTCCCCAGCCGCTCAACGGATCGATCCAGCCCGGCATGACACATTTTCCTTCGGCTTCTATCACCTGCGCCTGCGCCACTTCCAAATGCTGCCCGATGCGAACAATTTTTCCGTTATCGATCAAAATATCCGTTTTCGCCAATACTTGGCCCAAACCATCATGTACGTTTCCGTTTCGTATTAAGATCAAATCAATACCCCCATTCTTTTTCTGTCTGCTTCCATTATAATGATTTCCGAGGCACATTCCTAGTCTGCAGCGAAATTTTTAACAAAAAAGAAGATCTTCATCTCAGTTAGAAATGAAGATCTTCCTGTTTAACTTTAACGCATTGCACTCCGTTTTTGAAAGAAAACACCATAGGTCATTCCTGATACGATAGCGATATAACTGACGACCAGCTGCATTCCCACACTTTGAATCATATAGCTTAAATTGGTGGAAAAATACGGATCGATCAGGGCCTCATTGATCTGAGTAGCGGCTTTCATCGCCGCGTCGATCTGCGGAGCATAGACAAACACATTCAGTGCCGTGACGGCGAAGCTGCCTAATAAAACTAAAAGGAAGGTTTTCAGCACAATATGCAGAATCAGCTTTTTCGACTGAAAGAACAGCCGCACTCCGTTATTGAATGCCGGCAGGGCTTTCTGCCCTTGATCAATCATCGCAAACAACGTCAGATGATTGATGCAGTTAAGAAAGATAATGCTTAAAGTCAACACGGCCGGCAGCACAAGAATCACAGCCTGAATCCGTGACAACAGCTGTACGGCAAACACACCTGCAATCAAAATTCCAAGATACAAAGCAAACAAAGGCAATAAGCGTTTGAAAAACTTCCCAAAGTACCCGAAATCCCGATAGGAATAGGCGGTCTGATTCAGCGCCTTCCACATCACGACATCCAACCCAAATAAGAAAATTAGGTTCAGAATTAACGTCGCGCTGAATGGAATCAGGTTGTTCTGAAACTGCTGCGCCGCCAGTGAAATCAACGAACAGCCTAACGCCACGATGAAGCAATACTTCATCAACGGTATTCGATGCTGCTGAATCAATTCACGCGACGATACTAAAATTCCATTCATCTCCGTCGACTTCATGCCGTAATCGCAAGAAATTCCTTTTCCTGCAAGGCAACGACGCCTTCTTTCAAAAGACGAATCTTCCGGCTATTGGCGTTGACGACCAGAATCGGACAGACCATAGAAACGTTATTTCTTAGGAAAAATTCCAGATCCACGTCCACTAGCAGATCACCCTGAGCCACCCGCTGATTCTGCTCGGCATGAACCGTAAATCCCTCGCCTTTATAGTTTACGGTATCCAATCCCAGATGAATCAGATATTCATTGCGGTCATCGGCCTTGATCCCGATGGCATGACCCGTCGGAAAGACGGCCACGATCGTTCCGGATACCGGCGACAGCACTTTTCCATTCTGCATTTCAATCGCAAAGCCATCCCCCATCGATTTGCTTGCGAAAACTGGATCAGGTACGGCCTCCAGATTCATCAGCTTGCCTTCAAAAGGCGCTGCAAAATCCACCGGTTTGGGTCTGAACAGATGCTTAAACATCAACATCACTCCTCTAATATATATTTTTTGCCCATGCAGTAAGTGGCTTGAATTTCAAAGTTCGGATTCACGACCAGAATATCCGCATCTTTGCCAGCCTCCAGACTGCCCTTGCGGTCATCAACGCCGATATAGCGTGCCGGATTCTCCGCTGTGATCTTCATAATTTCATGCACTGACGGATGAACATTGGCAATTAGGTTCCGAATCGATTTGATATAGCTGAGTTCCAAACTGCGCACAGCTTTGTAATCATGCAAGTCAATATGTTCTTCACTTCCGTCGTCATTGCGCAAAATCAATTCATCGCCATTGGGAATAAATGTCTGCTTTCGGATATAATGATACTTTTCTTTTTTCGTTAGCGCAATCCCTCCGCAGTCGGTAGTCATAATGATTTTATCTTTGCTTTTTAACCGCCATGTCAGCGCAAAGACCTCAGGACGTACCGTCATGCCTGTTTGTTTGGCAAACTCGCAGTTCAGATCATCGAAATACAAGGCCGCCCCGGCAACTCCCGGTTCCCGATGATGCAGGCCGCGCATTCCGCTGAACATGTGCGTAACGCCGCCTAAACCGTATTCTTTTAAATCGCGGATACAGTCAAAGGTAGCGGCGCTGTGACCGATATTCATCTGAATCTGATTTTCATGACAGAACTGGATTAACGCTTTTGCCCCCGGCAACTCCGGCGCCAATGTCATCAGCCGGATGACATGCGGATGGGACTGAGCAGCCAAAAACTGATGCATGATCGCCATATCCGGATCGATGCAGCAATCCTCACGCTGCATTCCTTTGAATTCCTTATTGATAAACGGTCCTTCCAGATGGACACCCAGCAACGTAGCCCCATCTTCTTTTTGATGCTCAACTACCCAACTGGCATTCTTAACGCCGTCAATCAGATCGGCAATCGGCTCGGCCCCTGAGGTGGCCAAGAAGCTGGTCACCCCTTCGTAAGGCAGATTCTTCTTCATTTCTTGAATGGAATGGACCGACTTATCGTTATTGAAGCTTCCGGTTCCCCAGCCATGAATGTGCTGATCAATAAAACCGGGCAGAATCAGATTTTCACCCCAATCCTCAACAGGTGCACCCTCAGGAACTTCACTGCAGAAACCTTTGATTTTCTCACCCTGAATTTCCAAATACCCGCTGCGGCAGATCTGATTCGGAAAATAGATTTTTGTTGATTTTAAATACATGGTTCATCCCTCTTTTCCAGTGTCCAGTAAGCTTGATTAACCGCCATCAAATCATCCAAAACCGCCTTCGCCTTGTCAAAATCGTTGACTGTTCGATTCAGCGCCAGCGCCTGAAGCGCTTTGGTGTAATCTTTTTCCATCCAAGCCTCGCAGGTCAACTCTTCATAGGCATATTGATTTTCCATCAACCCCTTATAAAACGGCTTTATCTTTCCATATGGAATGCCTCGAACACCTTCTTTCCCCAGCGTCCCCGCAACTTCCACCACAGCTTCTGCCGGGAAATTATCAATCAAACCTGTATTGCGAGTCATCACGATAAATTCTGCATTCAGATCATAAGCGATGGATTCTGCGACTTCCACCATCATTGAACCAAAGACCGGCGAACTTAACACCTGGATATTTCCCAATTCAGTTTTCCCTTTTGCCTGGACACAGACATCCCACACTTCTTTTTCACGCGTCAGAACAGTTTCGTCGGCGCGGGTGAAATGAGGATCACTTTCCTTCACGATCTCATCGGCATAAAAGTAATACTGCAGATAAGTCGTCGGAATGTATTCTGATATACAGTTCATCATTTTATTGACGCGCAAATAGGTATCCAGCCAGGATTGTGTCCGCTGCTCAGCGTTGTATGGTTTAAAATCATGATTTTTCAGATAATCCCGAAGAGCGCCAAAATAATCATGTCCATCTGTATCATAGAGTTCCGTGAACCATCCGAAATGATTCAAGCCAAAATATCGGGCGCGCAGCTTCTTGACATTGACGTTCAGGATTTTTGCGAAACTGACCATCATTGAATAGGGCTGATCACACATATTGATCAGACGATGATCGTCGGGATAAAGACGATCCAGAGCCAGACCCACAATCGCCGCCGGATTGGTATAATTGAGAATCCAGGTATCTTTGGAGTATTTACGGACACAATCTACCATTTCTTTCATCCCGCCGATCGATCGCATTCCATATGCAAATCCGCCCGGACCGCAGGTTTCCTGACCGACAAGTCCATGCTTCAGCGGAATTTTTTCATCATAGGAGCGCATTTTGTTCTGCCCTACCCGCATCTGACAAAAAACGAAATCGCAGGCACAGTAGGCTTCATCCATATCATCCGTGACTACCACCTCGGTTTCCGGACTGAAGGTGTGCAGCAGCAGCCGGCAATAATCTTCAATCTTGGCAAAACGCTTCATATCCTTATCAAAGAATATCACTTTTTTGACCGGGAATCGTTCTTTCATCTGCATTAACGTACCGATCAGTGCCGGTGTCCGGCAGCTGCCGGCACCGGAGATCGTGATCGTCTGCGGCGCTCTCATCATGAATGCCGCCCCAATTCATCATCCACAGCATTGCGGACAAATTCGACTAACGGTCCAAAAACAATGTGGATATGTTTGGTTGTCGGGAAGAAGATTCCGGCGCAGCCTGATTTTTTCAACAGATCTTTATCGATCTTTTTGTTATCAGTGATATCAATGCGTAAACGGGTAATGCAGTTGTCCACTGTACCGATGTTGGAAGGACCTCCTAAAGCCTCAACCACAATTTTAGCAATTTCATCATAGCGCTTTTCTCGAATCAGGACATTGTCTGCCGACGGTTCATCTTCACGTCCCGGTGTTTTTACGTCAAACTTGACAATCCACCATTTAAACAGGAAATAGTAGATTACGAAGCTGATCACGCCGACAATGACAATGTTGATCCAGTGTGAATTCTTATACATCACCCCAAAAATAATGAAGTCAAAGACTGTCCCTCGGATATAACCAACCGCCGTCCCCATGAAGTACAAAGCCAGCGAACCCAGAGTTCCGATTAATGCGTACAGCACATAGAGCGCAGGGGCGATGAACAGGAAGGTAAATTCCAACGGCTCGGTCACATTGCCTAACGCCGCTGTGAGCACGGAAGTCAGGATCAGCGATTTGGCAATCGCTTTGTTTTCCGGATAAGCGGTTTTATACATCGCCAATCCGATAGCCGGGAAAACAAACATTGTACGAACCATCTGATTCTGAGCTCCGAAACGGGTCAATTCCGGCATCAGTGCCCAGTACTCGCTGTCAGGACCGAGATTAAACAAGATCTCATTCATGGCATCCAGATAACCGATGTACGTCTGACCGTTAATCACATACGTTCCACCCGCCTCCGTAAAGCGCAGCATCGCATTCCAGACATGATGCAATCCGAATGGAATCATCATGCGGTTGACAAAACCAGATAAGACCGGACCGAGAATCTTATGCAATAACAAGCCCGACAAGCTGCTGCAGAAAGCGATGAAGTACTGCCAGAAAAACGGCAGAATCAAACCGATCACCACCGTGACGCCCATCGAGATCAACGGTACTGATTTCTTGCCTGAGAAGAAAGCGAAGGCAATCGGCAGTTCCAAATTATAGAACTTATCAGAAGCCCAAGCTGCAACCAGACCGGCAATAATGCCCCCCAGTACGTTGACATTCAGCGTCTGCATACCCAGAACCATGGCCTGACCGCCTACGGCAATGTTGCCCTCCGTGATCAGCTGACCGGTTGCCGATAACCAAATCTTCATCGTGATCAGCAGAATCAGATAGGCCATGACCGAAGAGAAGACCGCGATTCCCTTATCGCGCCTGGCCATGCCGTAGGCAACTCCCATTGCAAACATGATTGGGATATTGCCAAAGATCAAATCGGAAATCTGACGGATGCTGGTAAAGATCAGCTTGACGGTTGGATTGCCCAAAAAGGGCAGCAGATCAATCATGTACGACTGGGTAAAAGCGCCGGACAGGCCCAGCAGCAATCCGACAGGCGCCATAACACCAATTGGCAGCAGCAATGATCGACCGAAGCGTTGAATCTGCTCACTATACTTTTTCATAGCAGTTCCTCCTGCCTAATAAATTACAGAAATCTGAAAGCGATTTCAATCAATCTTCCGGTTATTTCCGACAGTCTTTTTTACTCTGGTCATCAAAAGTGACCAGCGTCACGAATCAAGCAAAAAGCTTAGAATTCTGACTAAAACAGCTAAATTAAAACACGGAAAATCTCCGTGCTTTGTTCATAACTCGTTCAGTTAGAAATCTAAAATCCCGGCTTATTCTGTTTCAGCAATTCGACCTGAACATAATGCACTAACAAATCTGTCACAGCGAACATACCGATCCGTGTGATAATATCATCCACTTTGGTATCCATGGAACTGGCAGAACAATACAAAGCTAAATCGCTGTATTGAACTAACGGACTGTTGGAAAAGGCCGTTAATGTAATCAGTGAATTCCCATACGCTTTAACAATCTTAGCTGTTTCTACGATGATCGGCGTTTTTCCTGACAAAGAAATCGCAATCAGGACTTCCTCATGCGTCATCTGTCGGGCAATGATATTCAGCAAATTATAATCCGGGATGTTAATACATTTAACATTCAGCGTTAAAAGCAGATGTTCCAGATAATACCCTACCGGTTTGCTTGTGCCGCGGGATATGATATAGACACATTGTGAATTAACGATCGATCTGGCAGCTTTCTGAAGGATTTCCGGTCGGTTCAGCTGAATGGTTTTACTTACGTTACCCGTAATCTCCGCTTCCACGGTTTCCGCTGAAGCCGGCATTGGTGCTACTTTCGCTCGATTTTTCAAGAAAAAGCGCAGATCATTGTATCCCTCAAAACCAAGCTTCTGCGACATATTGATCACGACGGTCTTGGACACTCCACATTGATCTGCCAGCTTCTGACAAGTCATTTTTTGAATCGTTTCCTGATGATCCAAAATGTAATGTAGCAAGCTTCGTTCGCTCCCTGTTAACAGATCATAATTATTAAGCCAAAAATCCATGCAGATTCCCCCTTAACATTGGAATGGAATCATTATACCATGAGATAATCTTCGATAAATAGTCGGAAATGATTACAACTCCAATTTATATTAGGTTTTCTCACAAACTAAACTGTTGATTTTTTCTCCTTCCGTCTTTTTTCAATCATTCCTGCGCAGCGTGTGATAAAATAGACGATAGATGGGAGAGAAAGCATGAAAAAAGTACAGATTCAAGATTTTATGGATTATCGCTATCTGGGCAGCCTGCAGGTCAGCCCGGATCAGCAGCACGCAGTATTTACCGTTATCACCGCAGATCGGGAAGAGGATAAATATCCCGGCAACTTGTGGCTTCTGGATCTGCAAACAAAACGGACCCGTCAGCTGACGTCCGGCAACGAAGAAAAAAAAGCGATTTGGTGGAACAACGATACGCTTGTTTTCACCGGCTGCCGTGATCCGAAATTAAAGGAGAAAACCGCGGAAGGCGAAAGCATGACGGTTTTTTACAAGCTGAACATTCATGGCGGCGAAGCTACAGAATGGTTCCGGTTGGCCATGCCGGTCGGCAGTTTCCAGAAGGTCAATGACAATCAGCTGATTCTGTCTGTTGCTTACCGGGCGGACGGAATGAATGATTTTGAATGCAAGAACGATGATGAAAAAAAGAAATGGAAGGAAGAACGCGATTCTCACAAAGACTATGAATGGTTTGATGAAATCCCATTCTGGGCAAATGGACAGGGCATCACCAATATGAAGCGGTCGCGCCTGTATTTGTTGGATCTGGACAGTCAGAAGACCACCCCGATCTCCGAGCCGTCAGCCAACGCCTCCATTTCGCACATTCAGGACAACAAGCTACTTTATATCAGCAATCCGATGAATTCAGTCCGTGAGATTCCAAGCTCGCTGCACCAGTTTGACTGCACGACAAAACAAGATCTGACACTGATTCCGGACCATGAGGTCAATGTCAGCTGGGCCTTCTATATCAAGCATAAGATCATTGCCGCAATCTCCGATTTTAAGGAATACGGCTATCATCAGCATGCCACTTTGTTTGTTGTGGAAGAAGATCAGCAGCGCACCCGGCTGGTTCATTATGACAATTCCTACGGAGCTTCACTGGGCTCTGACTGTATCCAGCAGTTTGGCACCGCGGTAAAAGCCTATCATGATAAAATCTATTTCAGCTGTACGGATGAAAACGACGGCTGCATGAAATGCTTTGATGAAAACGGTCAGCTGCAGCGGTTGTCCGGCTATCACGGTGGGATTGAAGACTTTGAAGTCACCGATGAAGGCATCATTTTCATTGGTCTGCGTGATCAGAAGCTGCAGGAAATCTATTTCCTTAAAGATGAATCAGAGACGCAGCTGACCCATTTCAATAGTGATTATCATGCCAACACTGCCGTCTCCCCGATTGAAAAAATTGAATTCTACAATGACGGCATCCGGCATGAGGGCTTTGTGATTAAACCGGCAGACTTCGATGTGAATAAGAAATATCCGGGGATTCTGGAAATTCACGGTGGGCCGAAAGGTACCTTCGGTCCTGTAATTAATCATGAAATGCAGGTCTTTGCGGCTAACGGTTACTTTGTCTTCTACTGCAACCCCCGCGGCTCCGATTCCCGCGGCAATGCCTTTGCGGATATCCGCGGCCGTTTCGGCAAAGAGGATTACAGTGATCTGATGACCTTTACGGATGCGGTATTGGCAAAATATCCGCAGCTGGATGGAGAACGCTTAGGGGTTACCGGAAGCAGCTACGGCGGTTACATGAGCAACTGGATCATTACCCAAACCGACCGGTTTAAGGCCGCAATCCCGGAAGCTTCAATCTCCAACTATGTCACCAAATTCTTATGTACGGATATCGGCTTCACTTACAACATGGACAACCAGGCTGCAACGCCATGGTCAGATGTCAGCTTAGTTTGGGAACAATCCCCACTGAAATATGCGGATCGAGTGAAGACACCGACAATGTTCATTCATTCCGATCAGGATTACCGCTGCTGGATCGCCGAACCGATTCAAATGTTCTATGCCCTGAAACTGCATGGTGTGGAAACCCGCTTCATGTTGTTCCATGGCGAACATCATGGACTGCCGATCTTTGGCAAGCCAACCCATCGCATTCAGCGTTTAACAGCGATGGTGGAATGGTTCGACAAACATTGTAAATAAATTGGGAAAGGGGCTGTTCGAAAAAAGCCCCTTTTATCATTTCACCGCAATTGTCGGTTTCTTTTTCACTTCCATTCACGTTATAATACATCTATAAGGAGAGTGAACATGATGAAACAATCCCCGATGGAAACGGTCTATCAATCGATGATGATCGGTCTGATGTCTGTGGTCGCGGCTTCAGCTGTCGTTTTTCCAACTATTTTTCTGGTTCAGTTTCATAAGTACCGCAAAGAAAGTGCTCAAAAGAAAATCAAGTTGTCCATCCAGACTGAAAATGAATCCGAATGATCGGATTCATTTTTTAGTCTTTATCTTGAGAAACAGTCTGCGCTTCAAATTCAGCCCGCGTTAACGAATAACACAAACAGTCCTTCACTTCACCGTTAAACAGCCGAATTTTTTGCCGCATTGTCCCTTCATACTGAAAACCATTCTTTTCAATGACGCGTCGGGAGCCAGGATTATCCGTAAAATGATCCATGGCAATCAGTTCCGTTCCGGGATCCGCAAAGAGATATTGAATCATCCTGTTTACAGCTTCACTCATATAACCATGATTCCAATATTCCTCATTCAGCGCGCAGCCGATGGATTTTGCAGCTAAATTTCTTCGTGATGAATCCACACCGGCGCTGATCATTCCAATGACTTTGTCATTTTGCCTTAAAACGACAGCAAACACATCAGGCGCCGTGATCATCCGGCTCAAAATCAATCGGCTTTCCTCACGGCTTTGATGCGGCCGCCAACCTGCCCTCGGTCCGACATGCGGGTTCTTTGCCAGCGTGTACATATCCTCCAAATCGGTCATTTGCCAGGGACGAAGAATTAATCTTGGTGTTTCTAGGAGCATACGATCCCTTCTTTCAAAAGAAAGCCGTCAAATCGACGGCTTAACTTAACAATAACTTATTTGTAATTCGCGTAAGCAAATTCATTCGCTGCTGCAAGATCAGGAACATCTCGCGGCGTACCGTCTAAATTCGCAGCGACCGGCAGACAGTCACCGTTTTCAAACAGGAAGACCATAGGCATATCTTCGCTCATTATCCGCTGAACTTCACTGTAGGCCTTTGCCCGCTCAGCATCATCCGCAGTTTCTACGCCAGCCTGCAGCGCGGCATCCATCTCTGGGTTGTTATACAGGCCAACATTGGTACCACCAGTCGATGCCACACGTCCGGCAACACCAGAAACGTCTGGTCCCTGATAGCCGGCAAGCATCGTCATATCAAAGTTGGAATTGGTAATAACTTTATCCTGCCAAGCGGCCATTTCCATGATATTCAAGGTCACGTTGATGCCGATCTCTTTCAGATTTTCTTTAACAATCTGAGCAATATCCTTAAAGTTTCCGCTTTCGAAGATATCCATCGTCATATCAAAATAGAATCCATCATCCCGTAATGTATACCCAGCATCTTCAATCAAAGCTTTGGCGGCAGCCACATCACGTGCTGGCATTGTGTACTGCTTGTCCAGATACTTGCCTTCCCATAATGGAGAAATGAAGTATTCCGCCAAAGCTCCTGTGCCATTAGCAACGCGATCATAAATACCCTGACGGTCAACACCCATGGCGACAGCCTGACGCAGCCGAACATCTTTAAAGATACTCGTTTCCATATTGAAGGTAATATACGTTCTGTTGATTGACAGATAGTGGAAATGCTTATAATTCGGATCATTATCCAGTTCATGCTTATTCGCTGTCGGAACCACCATTCCTAAATAATCAACTTCACCATTCAGTAACGATTGATAAGCTGTAGTCGAATCCGGAATGACCTGGAAGATCAGCTTTTCAATAATCGGCTGGCCACCAAAATATTCTTCATTTTTTACTAATGTTGTTCCAACGCCAGCTTCATATTTTTCAAATTTATACGGACCGGTTCCAATTGGATTCCAGGCTGCTGGATTGGATACAAAATCACTGTACTGCGGATCATTCCAGATATGTTCCGGCATGATAAACGTTGCATACCAGCCTAATTTCGCCACAATCGCTACATCACGCTGACTCAAATTTAAGACAACGGTATTATCATCCGGACATTCAATCGAAGTCACTGAAGCCACTGAATCTGACTTAGTCCATTTCTGTTCCTTCATCGTGTCCAATGTCCACTTGACATCAGCCGAAGTAAACGGTTCACCGTCATGCCATTTCACTCCTTCATGTAAATGAAAGGTTAATGTCAGCCCATCTTCCGAGAATTCCCAGCTTTCAGCCAGATCCGGCAGAATCTGATCATTAGCATTTAGCTTTACCAATCGGCTGTAGATATTCTGATTTGCACTATAAGCATAATCATCCGACTTCATATCCGGATTGAAACTTTGCGGATCCCCTTGAACTGCATAAATCAAAACATCCTGCGCTGGTATATTGCCTTCTGTTCCTGGAGTACCGTCCCCTTTCGGCGTGTCTGTACCGCATCCCGCCAATGCCAAACAAGCCATCAAAAAGGCTGCCAACAACTTTGTCCATTTCTTCATATTTTCCTTCCCTCCTCATTTTTGCTTCATAAGAAAAATATAATTTGAGTTTACATGTTTGAAAGAATATCGTCAAGACATTTCACGCATTTTCTTTCATTTAATGTATAATTTTCATTGTTGATTATGAAATAACTTTCATTGAGACGCAATAGATAAAAAAAGTCTCGGCTTCTGAGCGAATCACTCGCTTCTTTCACCGAAACTTTAATTTCTTATTCTTTTACAAATTCGATATATGTGAACTCATTAGAAGCTGCCTTTGTCGGCTCCTGATATGGCGTCCCCTTCAAAATTTTCTTAACTGGTACTTTAGCACCATTATCCATAAACAGGATAATCGGCATTTCTTCACTCATAATCCGCTGAACTTCGCTGTAAACAGCTTTTCTTTCTGTTTCATCGGATACCTGAACACCTTTTTCAAGTAATGCGTCCAATTCAGGATTAGAATAGCCCATAAAGTTCATCGAAGTTCCTGTACCTACACGACCGGAAACACCAGAAACATCAGGTCCTTGATATCCTGCAGACATTGTCATTTCAAAATCATGATTCAATTTAACCGTATCGCCCCAGGCTGCATATTCCATCATCGTCAGTTTAACGTCAATGCCGACTTCTTTTAGATTTGTCTGAATAATCGTTGCCGCATCTTTGAAATAGCTACTGTCAAAAAATTTCATCTCTGTTGAGAAATAAATCCCGTTGGCATCCTTTGTATAACCGGCTTCTTCTAATAATTGCTGAGCTTTGGCAATGTCGCGTTCCGGCATCTTGTACTGTTCATCCGCAAAGCCTGTGTTCGGAGCGATAAATGTCGAAGCCACAGCACCTGTACCGCCAGCACAGCGATCATAAATCATCTGACGATCAATACCATAGGCAATCGCCTGACGAACACGAGCGTCCTTAAATTTTTCATTCGTAACGTTCATCGTGACATAAGAACGATTCATGCCAACAACTGGATACACTTCATAGTTCGGATCATTGTCAAAATCATTGGCATTCTGCGTTGGGATTGACGTATAGTAATCTACCTCACCGGAAATAAATGCCTGCAGCGCAGTCGTTGCATCTGGAATAATAGAGTAAATGACTTTAGCGACTTTTGCTTTATCACCCCAGTAATCTTCATTCCGTTCTAGCACAATTTGAACGCCTTTTTGAAATTCAACAAACTTAAACGGGCCTGTTCCAACTGGTTTCATGTTGTATTCGTTTGTTGCCGTATCCGTACCTTCATACAAATGCTTCGGCATAATAAACGTTCCATACCAAGACAATTTCGCAATCAAGGAAACATCCGGGTATTTCAGATTCATGACGACGGTATTATCATCCGGACATTCAATCGATTCAACAGATGCAAAGCTGTCGCTCTTATTCCATTTTTCTGCAATTAACGTGTCATATGTCCATTTAACATCCGCGGAAGTAAATGGCTCCCCATCATGCCACTTCACGCCTTCATGGAGGTGGAATGTAACCTGTGTGCTGTCTTCGTTCCATTCCCAAGTTTCTGCCAGATCAGGAAGAACTTGATCATAGGCATTTAATTTAACCAAACGGTTAAAAATGTTCTGGTTTGGTCCCCAAGCGTTGTCATCTGATTTAAAATCCGGGTGAAAGCTGGATGGGTCATTGGCAACAACTGCGACCAGCGTGTCATTCGTTGTTTCTGGAGTTTGTTCAGCAGGAGCGTTATTCTTGCCGCCGCACGCTGTGAGCGTCAAGGCTGCAATTAACCCTACTGCAAACAATTTGATTATTTTTTTCATAAGTTTCCTCTTCTTTCTTTATTTATTATATCAGATGTCATGTGTTATAAAACAATGAAAAACGGAGAATTTATGTAAAAATCCTCCGTTTTCTGAATTTTTTTATTTTTTCAGCGTAACATACGTAAATTCGTTCGTTGCCGCTTTGTCTGGAACCTGATATGGTGTACCGTCAAATTTCGCCTTGACAGGAATAACCTGACCATTGTCCAGTAACAGAACTATTGGCATATCTTCGCTCATCAGACGCTGAACCTCATCGTAGGCTTCCTTACGAATTGCAGGATCCGAATTCTGAGCGCCTTTTTCGAGTGCTGCTTCCATTGCATCGCTGGAATAACCCGTAAAGTTGTTCGATCCGGTTTTTCCAACACGCATATAGATACCCGAAATATCGGGTCCCTGATAGCCTGCCAACATTGTCATATTGAAATTACGGCCTTCCTTAACCTGATCACCCCAAGCTGCGTATTCCATCATATTCAGATCCACTTTAATACCCGCTTCTTTCAGACTGGACTGAACAATTGCCGCTACATCTTTGAAGTTTCCGCTTTCAAACGCGTCCAATGTTACCGTAAGATAATAGCCGTCAGCGTTTTTCTTCAATCCGCATTCTTCCATCAGGGCCTGAGCCTTCTCAATATCGCGTTCAGGCAGTTTGTAATTATCATTCAGATAGTCTTTAAACAGTGGCGAAACAAAATATTCCGGCAAAGCGCTCACACCATTTCCCATACGGTCAACAATGGCCTGCCGATCAATCGCGTAAGCCACCGCCTGACGCAGCTTCGGATTGTTAAACGGTTCTTTCTCCATATTAAACGTCAGATAAGTTCTGTTAATGCTTAAGAAGGAGAAGACTTCGTAATTCGGATCATTATCGAAGTCGTGCAAATTGGCAGTCGGCAAGCTTGTCAGATAATCAATTTCACCATTCTTAAATGCTTCCACAGCCGTATTGGCATCCGGAATAATCTGGAAAACCAAGCGTTCGATTTCCGGCGCACCGCCGAAGTAATCCTCATTCCGTTCTAAAGTTACACTCTGTCCGCTCTTGTATTCGACAAACTTAAACGGCCCCGAACCAATTGGCTTCTGCATTGCCGGATTTCTTGCAAAGTCCGGATAAGCTGGATCATTCCAGATATGTTCCGGCAGAATGAAAGTTGCATACCAAGCTAATAATGGAACAAGTCCGGCATCCGGATTCTTCATATTGAAGACTACGGTCAGATCATCCGGTGCTTCAATCGTATCGACATTGACAAAGGTGTCTGATTTCGACCATTTGTTTTCAATTATCGTATCATATGTCCATTTAACATCCTTTGAAGTTAATGGTTCACCGTCATGCCACTTCACGCCGTCGCGCAGATGGAAGGTGAGCGTCATATTATCGTCGCTCCATTCATACGAAGTAGCCAAGTCAGGAATCGGCACATCCCCTGGAGCCAGTTTATACAACCGATTGAACAGGTTCTGAGCCATCGGCCACAAGTAGTCGTCCGACTTCATATCCGGATTAAAACTGGATGGATCACCTTCAACACGGGTGATAAACGTACCGATCGTTTCTGTATTCTCTTTATCAGAATCCGTTGTCTGTGTTGGTTTATCCCCGCCGCCTGAACACCCGCTTAGCAGCAAAGCGACACAAAGCAGGGCTGATAGAATCTTAACGCTTTTTTTCATACTCTATTTCCTTCCCTTTCTTTAAAAACAAAAAAATTATGGAGCTTGATCACTGTCCAATAGAATCCCTCCCATTCACATAAGTTTATGATACAAGTGGAAGAAAAAGAATTCAAGCTTTTTTCTGTAAATATTTCATATATTTTGAAAATTGTTTTTCATAGCAAAGACACATTTTCAAAACTGATCATAAGAAAAAGACACGCCCAATTTGAGCATGTCTTTAAAAGGTTGTATGAAATTATTCAGCGCGGTATGTGTAAGTGTACTCCGAAGAAGCTGTCTTATCAAACAATTCAATCGGCATACCCTTCATTTCCTTTTTAATCGCATATTTGTAACCGTTGTCGATAATAGGGATGATCGGCAGGTCAGCCCGCATGATCTTCTGTATTTCTTTATAACATTCGATTCTTTCTTCTTTATTAGACAGAGTTACACCCTTTGCTAACAAAGCATCCAATTCAGGATTGGAATAGCCGCCGATATTCATCGAAGCGCCAGTTTCAACACGTCCGGATACACCAGCGATATCTGGTCCCTGATAGCCGGCCAGCATCGTCATTTCAAAGTTCTTGTTAACCTGAACTTTATCCTGCCAAGCCGCCATTTCCATCATGTTGATCTTCAGATCAATACCGGCTTCTTTGACGTTCTGCTGAATAACCGCAGCCAGATCTTTCCAGTTGCCGCTTTCAAAAGCGTCTAATGTGATATGCATATAGTAGCCATCTGCATCTTTTGTATAACCTGCTTCTTCCAGCAGCTTCATCGCTTGTTCAACGTTGCGTTCTGGTAATTTGGAATCTTCATCCAAATATTCCGTGAAAGCATGAGAAATCATGTACTTAGATGGTTCGCCAGCAGCCATGGTTCTATCCCAGCACCCCTGGTTATCAATCGCTAACGCGAATGCTTCACGGACACGTGGATCCTGGAAACGTTCGTCAGCTAAATTAAATGTGACATAAGTACGGTTGATGCCCATTTCTTCATAGAAAACATAGTCCGGATTACCTTCCAGTTCACCATCATGAGCTGCCGGGATCATACTGCACAGATCGTCGACTTCACCATTCATGAAAGCTTCCCACAATGTATTATCATCATTGATGATCGCAAACTTCAGCGTTTTAGCATATGGCTTATCTCCCCAGAAGTCATCGTTGCGCTCTAAGGTTACATACTGACCGGCCTTGTATTCAACAAACTTGAACGGTCCGGTGCCGATTGGATTCTGGTTTGCCGGGTTCGTCGCAGTATCTGTACCTTCATAGATATGCTTCGGCATAATGAAGGTGCCATACCAAGCTAACTTCGCAATAATCGAAACATCCGGAGTCTTTAAGTTCATGACAACGGTGTTGTCGTCCGGACATTCAATGCTGTCAATGTTGGACAGATTGTCCGCTTTCGCCCATTTTTCAGCGATTGCCGTATCATAAGTCCACTTAACGTCAGCGGAAGTAAACGGTTCGCCATCATGCCATTTTACGCCATCATGCAGGTGGAATGTCAGGGTCATACCATCTTCACTGAATTCATACGACTCAGCCAAGTCTAAGTTAATCGAAGTTTTAGAACCTAATTTAACCAGACGGTTAAAGATGTTCTGGTTGATCGGCCATGCGCCGTCATCGGACTTGAAGTCCGGGTTGAAGCTCTGCGGATCCTGCTGTGTGACCATGATCAAAGTCTGATCAGTAGGAATTCCGCCATTTTCGCCGCCTGTCTGTCCGCCTTCGTTGGTTCCGCCGCCGTTGTTATTCGATCCACAACCAGCCAGCGTTAAGGCCAGAGCCAGACACACGACTAAAACTTTAAGTAGTTTTTTCATGTATTCTTTCCTCCTCTATCGATTGTTATGATGCAATCGTTAGAATAATGATAAACGATTTCACAGGAAATGTGAAGGATTTGTGATAAATGAAAAAATAAAAATCATGAGTTTTCGGTAAAATTCATGAAATTATTCATTGAACAATGCAAAGATTTTCATTTTTTGCGGTACTTACTATAACAAAAATCACAAATTGGAAAGCATGGCCTGGGTTGAATACTTCCTGTCATCAACAAACTACGCCCCGGACAAATTCGACATTTTTTCCTCAATTCACATTTTCTACAATCACTAGAATCTTCTAAATTCAAATACTGTTCAAAATTCTTCCAAGCTTCATCAAAAGTATACTCATCTAAGCTATATTTCCATTCATGTAGCATATTACACATTAGTAAGTCATTATTAACAGACAAAAATGCATTATACCTGCCAGAGCCGCAATGAATAAGACGATTTTCAGGCAAAAATTGATGAATATTGACCCAGCCTTCTTTCTCCATACTATCGTCCTTGTGATATTTTTCCAGCGATAACATTTTTTCAATTGGTAGTTGATATTTCAAAGTTGGCGAATTCATGCTATCTACAATTAATGAATCAAATCCAAACTTGATACCTTCTTTTATTGCGAATTCTCGAATATTAAAAAAATCATCATAATTTTCATTCAAAACAAAAGTTTTTAAGTATAGCTTAATATTGTTTTCTTTTAACTTATAGACATTCCTGATTACTTTACGAAAATTCTTTGTACCTGTAACATTTAAATACGTTTCTTCGCTAAATCCATATAAAGTTATTTCTACTAGATAAGGCTTATACTTACTCAATAAATCAATTGTTGCATCATCTAAAAGTGCCCCGTTAGTAAATAAAGTAATTACACATCCCTTTTTTATTGCATGAGTATATATCTCCGGGAAATCAGGATTTAAAAAAATTTCTCCACCTGTAAAATTTAAAAATAAACAGCCTCTTTCAACAACAGTATCAATAAAGTTAATAGCTTTCTCTTTTTTAAAAATCTGTCCTTTTTGGACACATAGCAATGTAAACATCTGAAGTTACATTGCTGTGTTAGTTCTATTTCACAAGCTAAAGGGACCCTATGTTTCGAAGCTTCAAGGAACATTTCTGTTATCACTGTATTCATTCAGCTACCTCAATGATGCCGGATTTTATCAAATTTTCCAAAACATTATTAACGTCATTTATCAGTGTTTCTTTCTCCACACTATATTTGTTAGATAGTATATTCAAAATATCAGCTATACTGTAATCTTGTTCTAAAAACTCCAGTATCTCTCTGGCAGTAATGTTCATAAATAATGCATGGCTCATATCTGGCATTTCATCAAAAACAGGAATGATAAAATATTTGTGTCCTATTATTCGTTTTAAATGGGGTTTAACATTATAATTACGCATCTTTTAATCTCTCCTCATTATATAAAACGGGAAGAACATTATCTTCCCGTTTTATAATTAGTCTCTACAATCTCTAAAAATCTGGTACTGGTCATTTTCATGTTCTACAATTTCTTCATTAACTAAATCAACAGAAACAATGGATGGCTTTACGTATTTTTCCATATTTATCCCCTTTCTTTAAATGAACTGTATTTCTACTTTGATTATAGCATTTTATAATTTTATAACAATGAGGTAAGAATTCTTTTTTATTATTAAATAACAAAATGATAAAAAACCCTTATTTAATTAATCATGTAATATTTTTACCGATTTTTCTGCAGATAATCCGCAACCAGCATCCCGCTTTCAAGCTGAACGGCAATCAGCTTGCGAATCGGAATGACCTCGTAATGCAGTTCTTTTTCAGCGATTTCCGCACGCTTGGCAAATTCCTTTTCTCCCTCATCATGAATACGCTGCAGACGCTGCGCGGCTTCTAAGCTCGGATTCTTTGCTAACTCATGCTCGCAGGCGCGGATTAAGAGCGTCCACTGCAGTAATACACGGTACTTCGGGATTTCCAAGTTGTCAAACGCTTCGGATTCCTTGCACAGATCATCATAATTGGAATCCTGACGGATAAAATCGCATTCCTGACGGTAATCTTCCTCAAAATGTTCATAACCGTTGCTGACCATCTTTGCAAATCCATTGTCATCGCTGATCAGATCGGCGATCTGATCATAACGGAGCTTGACAGCCTTGCGGTTTTCATGCAGGATCTCACGGCCTTTTAAAGCAGCTTCCCGGCGTGAAAAATCCATCAGCTTGTCACTTTGAATCCGCGGTTCATAGAAATAAGGCAGCTCCGTGACCAAGGTCGTCGTATCATAGCCCTGCTGCAAGGCATAATCCGCACTGCTGGTGCCGGTCGACATCAGCTTTTCCGGAGCGACAGTGCCATATTTCTCATTGTAATCATAAGTATCTTTGGAACTGATCATCGGATAGATCGCCTGAGAGAACGGCGTGATGTAGTTAACCTCCGGCTCGCCTAAGTGAAGCGGAATATCCTGCTTGGCCGTCGCCGCGTAGAACTTATCCCACAGCTCCGGAATTTCTCTTGTCAAATACCAATACGTTCCGCCGAAGCCCGCATTATGCAGCGAATACATAAACTGCGGCTGAATCTTATCAATCAAATTCATGAGGCAAACGGTTTCCGGAATCGGCGTATCATAAGTATAATTTTTGTAGTGGAAAGGGAAATTCCATTCTACCTGTTCATAGCCTGCCGGACGGAAGTAATGACGGGTAAAGTTTGTCAGAGTAATCGGCCCTTTAAACCAACCTTCATTCAGCTGCGTGCCATCCAGATCAATGCTTTTGATCAGATACCACGTATAATCCAGTTCGCTGCGCAGCCCTTCGTCCTCCGCTAAAGCGCGGGAGAAATACTCCAGCAGCATGGCTCCCATCGGTTCATTGGGATGCGGACAGCCAAACATCAGGGCATTGCGGCTTCCCTTGCCGATCTTCAGACAGTAGATCGGATGCCCTTTGCGGGATTTTCCAGCTTCAAAGATTTCTACGATATCCGGAAATTCGGCAGCCAGTTTTTTTGAATTTTCATCCATTTCATCAACCGTCAGAAATTGTTGATAATCAGGAATGTTGTCGATCAGTTTTTGAATAAAATCAGCCATGTTTCATTCTCCTTTTCTCTTTCATGGTTATCATTATATCAGAAAACAGGCAAATCGGTTGGATTTGCCTGTCTTTTTCTTCCTGCTTTGAATTATTGATCCATCCAGACTTTCGCCATTTCATAGGTTCCATACAAGCTGGCCATTTCTGGTTCAAACGGACTGTTGTGAATATAGCTCTTCACCGGATACACGGCTGTAAAATCCTTCAAAATAACGATCGGAACATCATCATGCATGATCTGCTGGACTTCTTTGTAATAAGGTGCGCGTTCTTCTTCAGAGAACACCTGAACTCCTTTGTTCAGCGCTTCATCCAACGCTGGGTTGTTGTACTTCGTCAGATTCAATGAGCCTTCGGAATGCACGCGGTTGCGGATCGCGGAAACGTCCGGTCCCTGTCCGCCGGAACACAACGCGATATCGAAATTGTAATCGTCAATAACTTTGGTCATCCACGCGCCCATTTCCAGGACATTCAGCTTGACGTCGATGCCGATCTGCTTCAAGCTGTCCTGCACAACAATGGCGGAATCCTTGAAGTCGCCGGAATCAAAGGTTGTTAATTCACAGCTGAAATAGATTCCGTTCGCGTCCGCCGTATAGCCTGCTTCTTCGATGAGCTTCCGGGCTCCCTCAACATCATAAGCCGGGATCTTGGCGTCATCATTGAGCGCCCATGGGTACATCGGCGAAATGTAGTATTCGGATACAGCGCCGAAGCCCTTCGCAGCTTTATCCAGAACGGCCTGGCGGTTGACGGCCATATCAACAGCCTGGCGAACGCGGACATCCGCAAACGGATTTCCTTCGCCAATATTAAACGACAGATAGGTTCTTGAGCTGGAAACATACTGATAAACGTTGTAATTCTCAGGATTATCAATCAATTCCTGCAAATTCGAGGTCGGCACACCGCTCTGCATATCGTCAACTTCACCGTTGAGATAGGATTGGTATGCTGTCGAAGCATCCGGGATAATCGAGATAATCAATTTATCCAGATACGGTGCGCCGTCCCAATAATCCTCATTCCGTTCCATTTCGATCGAAACCCCCGGGGTGTACTTGACAAATTTAAACGGACCAGTGCCGATGGGATGCATGTTGTGTTCGTTCTGCGTCCAGTCTGTCCCCTCATATAAATGCGCCGGCATAATCCAAGTGCCCAGCCAGCTCAATACGCTGACGACGGAAGCATCCGGCTGCTTGAGATGGAAAACCGCTTTATAATCCCCGTCGGCCGTGACAGAATCAATCATGCTTAGCGTGTTGGACTGATAACCCTCTTCCAATACCTTTGTAAAAGTCCAGACGACGTCTTTGGAGGTAAACGGTTCGCCGTCATGCCATTTCACATTTTCACGCAAATTAAACGTTAAATCCATACCATCTTCGCTGAATTCCCAATCCGTAGCCAGATCCGGCACCACATGGTTGTCGACAGTCATCTTAACCAGGCGGTTAAAAATATTGTATGTCGCCGGGAGCTGCAGATCGTCGGTCTTCATATTGGGGTTGAATGAATTCGGTTCGCCATGGCTGCGCATGACATACGTTCCCCCCTGAACCGGCTCGCCGGTCTGTTGCTCTTCATTCTCAGACTTAGGTGCTGCCGTTTGGCCGCCGCCTGCGCATCCGGTCAAAGTCAGCGCTAAGCACAGCATCACCAGCATGCTTTGAAACAGTTTCTTCATATTGTTTTGAATCCTTTCTTTTCTCCCCTAGAGATTAATCTCAGTTTACTGCTTTCTGTAAATCAAGTCAATCTCTTTCTATTTGTTTTTATATTTTTTCAGAAAACTCTTTCACAAAATGAAAATGAGTCCGATCTTAAGATCAAACTCATTTCCTCAGCTTCGTTCCTATTCTTCAATCCAGACCAGCGAGAATTCATTGGAAGCCACAGAGTGAATGCCCTCCTCAGAATACGGATGACCATGGATCGTATTGCGAACCGCTACGGTGAACGTCGCTTCCTTCACTGGAACAATCGGCAGTTCTTCCGCCAGGATCACCTGCGCCTTTTTATAAATTTCAGCGCGTGCGGCTTCATCGGTTGTCACTGCGCCTTCATCCAGCAAAGCGTCCAGTTCAGCATTCTTGCAATGGGCCAAGTTGAAGGCACCGGCAGAGTGGACACGCATCGAGATAGCGGACGCATCAGGACCCTGCGATCCGGATAACATCGCCATCTGATAATCGCTGTCAACCTGAACTTTTTGCTGCCATGTTCCCATTTCTGTAACATTCAGCTTCACATCAATGCCGATTTCTTTTAAATTCTGCTGCAGAACCGTCGCGGTATCCTTGAAATCACCGCTGTCAAACAGATCCAGAGTTACAGAGAAATAGATTCCATTGGCATCTGCCGTATAACCAGCCTCTTCAATCAGCTTGCGGGCGGCTTCTACATCCCGGGCTGGAATGGTAACTTCATCATTCATGGCCCAGGCGAAAACCGGACTCATGTAATACTGCGGGACAGCGCCGATTCCCTTAGCGGCCTTATCGAGAACTTCCTGGCGATCTATACCCAGATTGACCGCTTCACGCACACGAACATCATTAAACGGTTCTGCATCAAAGTTAAATGTCAAATAAGTGCGGTTATTAGAAGCTCTTTCATAAACCGTATAATCCGGATTGGCTTTCAGACCGGCGATCTCATTGCTTGGGATATTCAGCATCAAATCGTCCACTTCGCCGTTCATATAGGCCTGATAAGCTGTATTCGCATCCGGAATGATCGTAAAGATCAGTTTATCCAGATACGGAGCGCCTTTAAAATAATCTTCGTTGCGAACTAAAGTAATGGTCTGCGATTTCTCGTAGCTCTCAAACTTGAACGGACCGGTGCCAATTGGATGCATATTGGCTTCATTGGTAGCCCAATCTGTATTTTCATAAATATGCTTCGGTAAAATGAAAGTGCCTAACCAGCCCAATGAGCTTAAAATGGCAGCGCTCGGCGCGCTCATCTGAATTACAACGGTATTCGCATCCGGACAAGTAATCTCCTCAATCATCTTGAAGCTGTTGGACTGGAATCCTTCGGTACGGATCATATCCAGCGTCCACTTGACATCTTCCGAGCTGAACGGCTCGCCGTCATGCCATTTTACATTGTCGTGCAGATGGAATGTCAGCGTTTTTCCATCTTCGCTGAATTCCCAGCTTTCCGCCAGATCTCCGACCAATTCCGTCGAAGCTGTCGTTTTAACTAAGCGATTAAATACGTTCATTGCGGTATAAGTCGCCATGTCGTCGCCCTTGACATCCGGATTAAAGCTGGCCGGATCGCTCGGCTGACGAACGATGTAGGTGCCTCCCTGAACGGGCTCGCCGGTATCGCCGGAGGGTGTCTGCGCATCGCCGTTTTCTTTCGGCGCGGATGAACAACCCGCCAGCATGGCCAGCGCTAACAGAGCTGTCAGTGCTTTTCTTGCAAATTTCATCTTTCTTTCTCCTCGATTTCTATTTTTCCTTCCTTGCCGGAGCGGTAAACTCCCCACCCTTAGTCCGCTTTCCACACAGACTTATTGGTGAATGAAGGAAGTAAAGTTCTGAAAAAAGGCCCATCTGAAATATCAGATGAGCCTGGAACGCCATTTACTTTTCAGCGTCGTTGCCGACAAAATGACAGGACACGATATGACCATTGCCCAGATCCTTGGCTTCCGGATATTCCTTAAAGCACTTTTCACAGGCTTGATAACACCGCGGAGCAAAATAGCAGCCCGGGCCGGTGTTGATCGGGGTCGGCGGTTCACCTTCAATTTCAATGATTTCACGTTTTTCCAGCGGATCCAAAGATGCGCAGTTGGAAATCAGAACTTTGGTATACGGATGCTGCGGATTGTGCAGAACCTCATCGGTAATGCCTGTTTCCACGATCCGGCCCAAATACATGACCGCCACCCGGTCGGAAATATAACGGGTAGTCGCAATATCATGACTGATGAAAACCATCGCCGTGTTTTCTTCCTTGCTTAATGTCTGCAGCATGTTGATGATATCGGCACGGATTGAAACGTCCAGCATGCTGACCGGTTCGTCAGCAACTAAGAACGTCGGACGCAGCAGCATGCTTCGCAAAATCGAAATACGCTGCAGCTGGCCTCCGGACAATTCATGCGGATGACGATAGATATAATCTTCAGCCGGTGCCATTCCGGCGTCTTCCAACGTCTTAATCATAATGTTATGGCGTTCTTCCTCATTCGCGCCGATTTTGTGCAGCTTTAGGACGCTCATAAAGATTTTTTCGATTGTATAACGCGGGTCAAAGGTATCAAACGGATTCTGGAAAATCATCTGGCAGGTCCGGCAGAATGCCAGGCGGTCTTTCTTTTTCAGCTGTGTGCTGGACACGCCGTTATATAAAATTTCACCAGCCGTCGGGTCTTCCAGATGAATCAAGACGCGGCCCAATGTCGATTTACCGCATCCGGATTCACCGATAACGCCCAGAGTTTCTCCTCTTTTCAGTTCAAAGCTAACGCCGTCGACAGCTTTGATCGTCTGCTTTTTGCTGACTTTGCCATCCTGCTTGGTCACCTTTTTCTGGATATACCAGCGGGTCAGGTCTTTTACCTGAATAACTGTATCCGACATCGCTTATTCACCTCCTACCTTGTGGCAGGCAACCTTCCAGTTGCCCTTTCCATTGACAGTCTTCAATTCCGGCTCTACCGTGCGGCACTTTTCAGTCGCAAACGGACAGCGCGGAGCGAAAACACAGCCTGGAATTTCCTGACTTAAATCCGGCAGCGAACCCGGAATACCGCGCAGGTCGTTCTTCGCTCCCTTAAAGGAAGGGAACGATTTGAGCAGACCCTGTGTATATGGATGCTGCGGATTGACTAAAACGTCTTTCGTTTCGCCGCTTTCCATCAACCGGCCGGCATACATGACGGCAATCTTCTTGCAGGTGGAAGCAACGACGGATACGTCATGGGTAATCATGATGCGGGTAACATTCAAATTCTGTTCCAAGCTCATGATTTCACGCAGAATCTGGCTCTGTGTCACAACGTCCAAAGCCGTTGTCGCTTCATCCAGAACCAACAGACGCGGATTATGAAGCAAGCTCAGCGCAATGGAAACACGCTGCATCATACCGCCGGATAATTCATGCGGATATAACTCATAAACACGGTCGGACAGGTTAACAACTTTAAACAAATCATAAACCCGCTGTTTGATCTCTTCTTTTTGTGCATTTGGGAAATGCACACGGTAAACGTCTTCCATCTGAGCTCCGACTTTATGCACCGGACTCAGCGCGCTCATTGACTTCTGGAAAACGATCGACAGATCGGTCCAGCGCAGCGCATCCATTTCATCCTTGGTTAACTTTAACAGATCCTTGCCGTTGTAAAGAATTTCGCCGTCGACCTGCGTAATCCGCTGCGGCAGTAAGCGCAGTACGGCACTGGCCAGCGTGGATTTGCCGGAGCCGGATTCACCAACAATACCGATTGAATCCTGTTCCTCAATTTCCAGACTAACATGCTGACAGGCATGGACCTTTTTGTCTTTCATAATATAACGTACATTGACGTTTTTCAGTTCTAATAATGCCATTTTTTCCTTCCTCCCTAGTTATTGGCGTCCATCTTAGGCGAGAGCACGCGGTTGAGGCCGTCACCGATGAGGAAGAATGTCAGAACGGTGAAGACAACGGCAACGCCGGCAAAGGTGGAAATCCACCAGCCCTTCGGCATATACTGCTTGCCATGGTAGATAATCTGACCCCAGCTGACGACGTTTGGATCACCTAAGCCCAAGAACGACAGGCCGGCTTCGGACAGGATCGCGCTCGATACGTTCATCGTCGTCTGCGCGATAATCGGGAAAATTCCATTTGGAATAATATGTCTGAACATGATGCTGAAGCGGCTTTCTCCCATCGCCTGAGCACTCTTAACAAACGTTCTCTCCTTCAAGGAGATCGCCTGAGCCCGCATCAGACGGGCGTTGCCAGTCCAGGAAGTCAAACCGATAACGATCATGATATACATGATATTGCTGCCAAACAGCGCAACGATGATCAGGATCAAGAAGAACGACGGCGTCATCAGGAAGAAGTTCATGAACTCTGAGATGAAGCGGTCGATCTTGCCGCCGAAGAAACCGGCGATTCCGCCGATGCAGGTTCCTAAGATACCGGAAATGCTCGCGGCTACAACACCGATCATTAATGAAGTCCGTGTTCCATAGATAATTTCGCTTAAGACGTCGCGGCCTAAACCGTCTGTGCCCAGGATATGTCCCGGGGTGCCCGGTCCAGCAACCAGCGCATCATATAATTTATACGGATCACATGGAGCGATAATCGGTGCAAACAGCGCTACACAAAGCAGGACGATCAGAAGAATCACACCCATGCGCAGCTGCGAGTTCTTCTTCAATACCCGCATTACCGCCTGAAAAATATTGTCTTTTTTCATTGTTCAGTTCCTCCTAGTCGTAGCGAATCCGCGGATCGATAAAGCCGTAGAGGATATCGACCAGAATCATCGCGATACAGATAACGACGGATGTGACAAGGTAAATTCCTGTCAGCACCGGATAGTCACGCTTGGAAATCGAGCTGAACATCAGTCGGCCCATCCCCGGCCATGCGAAAACGGTTTCGATTAAGACGGAACCGGAAAGCAGAAAGGCCAGCGACATGCCAAGAACTGTAACGGTCGGCAGAATCGCATTGCGCAGAACATACTTGTTGAAAATCCGGCTTTCCTTCATGCCCGTAGCTTTGAAGGTTGTAATGAAATCTTCCGACATGACCTGCAGAACGGAAGAACGTGCGATGCGGAAATAATACGGCGTCTGCGTCAGCACCATCGTTGAAATCGGCAGCACCAAATGGCGGCAGACATCCGCGAAGTACGCAAACCCTTTATAATTGGCTCGCAGGTTCACCATCCCCGAAGTCGGGAACCATTTCAGCGATGAAGCAAAGATCAGAATCATCATCAATCCGAGCCAGAATCCCGGCGTCGCATCGAACACATACGAAATGCTGCACACAAAGCGATCAAACCGCGATCCATTTTTGCGTGCGGCGTAGATTCCTATCAATGTACCAAAAGTGACTGACAGCAGCACTGCGGTTAACGACAGCGCCAGTGTCGGGCCGATCTTCTCGCCGATCAGTTTAATGACGGATTCGTCACTGATGTAAGAATAGCCTAAGTCCCCCTTCGCTACATTGCCAAGAAACATGACGAACTGCTCCGGAATGGATTTGTCCAGGCCATATTTTTGCTGCAGTGCTTCGATCATCTCTTCGTTTGGATTATCCGTACCCGCCATAATGCGGATCGGATCGCCTGGGGCCAATCGGATCAACGTAAAGTTGAAGCAGACCGACAACAGGACAACGAGAAGACCACTCAATGCACGTTTTCCAATATAACGTTTCATTTCAAGATTTCCTCCTTTTACCTAAAATCTTTTTCCTCTGTCCTCTCAAACGGGAAAATAAAAATGTAAAATTTTCATAATTTTACATTCAATGAAACATAATTTCATTGCTTTCTATTATACACGAAAATCCGTCAAATGGAATAACCTGAAAAGAATTTTCCTGATTTTTTTACCATTTTGCGCCGTTTTTCTTATTTTTTACATTCTTTTTCAGAAAGCGCTTGTAAACCTGAACTTGTGCAATTTTGCCGCTGGAAGTTCTCATTTTTCCCTTTAGAATAAGCCTGACAATAATCACATGATGTTTAGCGCCAGTGCGCAATGCGTTCTTTTAAGACCTGAACCGCAGCGTCACAGTCGCCGTCATATCCTGTCTGTCCCAGAACGATATTCGGTTTGGTCGTGCCGTGGAAATCACTGCCGAAGGTTTCGGCCAGACCCCAGCGTTGGCAAACCTCATGGTAAAACTGCCGGCCGCGTTCATCGTGATAGGAGCTGTAAACCTCAAACCCGTCAACACCGCCCTGACGCAGCTGATCCGCCGCGGTCTCATCCAGCTTCAGATTCTGCATCGGATGCGCTACGATCAGCGCGCCGCCGCATTGATGCACATAATCTGTGACCTGCTTCCACTCCGGCAGCCGCAGCTCAGCATAACCCCAGCAGCCGACCGCCAGCTGATCCCAATAGAAATTGGCGATTGGATTGGCACTGCGCTCTCCGCTTTGATAAGGGACTAATAAAGGATGCGTCTGCGTGGCCAGCAGTTCCTGAGTGATTTCAACATTGGTATAAGGCCGCCCCTTGGCCCGTTCAAGAATCGCCTGTTCATTCAGCTTTAAGCCATAGTGCTCTTCAATCAGCTGCAGCCGCTGCCGGCCTGTCCGCCGCAGTTCCTCGATATAATGATTTTTTAACCGGGTGAATCCGGGATCCCGCAGATTGCAGCCATAGCCTAACAAATGCACGATATTGCTTCCGAAAAAACAGTCGATCTCAATCGCCGAGAGTGTTTCAACACCGGCCGCCTCGCCCTTGCGTTCCAATTCCAAAGCGCCGTCAATTTCATTGTGATCACTCACAGCGATCAGATCCAGCTGGTTTTCACGCGCCAGTTCCAGAATTGTATCAATTGACTCCGTTGCGTCAAAACTGGCCGAGCAGTGGATATGCAGATCTGCTTTCATCCTTCATTCCTCCTTGAAAGGTGGTATAATATCCCATGAAAAGAGGGATCCTATGCCGAATCTTTATAAAACAATTTTACAACAATGTTCACAACAATGTGAACTTCTGATCGTCTCCAAACATCGCTCAGTCGAACAAATTCAAGCCTATTACGATCAGGGGGCCCGAAATTTCGGCGAGAACCGCGTCCAGGAGCTGCTTCAGAAAGCACCGCAGCTGCCCCAGGATATCCGCTGGAATTTTATCGGACATCTGCAGCGCAACAAAGTCCGCGCCCTCATGCCTTATATCAGCCGGCTCTGCTCTCTGGATTCACTGGCCTTAGCCGCAGTCGCAGAAAAGGAAGCCGCCCGCTTGAACCGGACGCTGGGTGTTCTGGTCGAATTTAATCTAGCGGAAGAATCCAGCAAAACCGGTCTGGCAAAACAGGAAGCCGCGGCTTTTTTCCAGGCTCTGCAGCAATATGAACACCTGATCCCGGAAGGCATCATGGTGATGGGACCGCACGTCGATGACGAAGCGGCGATTGCCGCTGTCTTCCATGAAGCCCGCGCACTGTTTGAAGAACTCAAAGCGCAATGGGGTGGTGAACACTTTACCGTATGTTCGATGGGGATGAGCCACGATTACCCGATCGCCTTACGCGAAGGATCGACCCAGCTGCGCTTGGGAACGATTTTGTTTGAGGATCCGTCCTCCATTTAATCGAAAAAGGCCCAGCCGCAGTACACATAAACCATATAGATCACAAAGCCCTGAATTCCCAGAAAATTGAAAATGGATTTCAGCTGCGGGAAAACGATATAGCCCAGATCCCACAACAGGAAAAACATCAGAAAGAACGAGATGACGAGTTTTTTAAACCACGATTCATCTCTTCTTTTTTTATGGATATGCAGACTCAGGCCGAAGGCAAACAAACTCACGGCAATCGCAATCGTAACCAGCACCGATCGAATCGAAGCCGGCAGATAAAGCTGAAACAGCCGAACGATCAGACCGCTGACGATCATGATCAGAAAGGGAATGCCGTATCTTCTGGCAAAGCTCATAAACTCACTCCTAACTTAACGGTTTCTATTATACATGACTTCGACAGAATCTGACAAAGAAAAATTCCCGGGTCTTTCGCCTGTCCATTCCTTTCTGCTCGCTCATACCTTGACGATAGAGGAGGAGTGTTATGGCCCATCTGATCTTTTTAAGCCTGCTGGTCAGCCTGGATGGTTTTTTCAGCGGCTTCAGCTTCAGCCTGAAGAAAATCCGCATCCGGCTTCCGCAGCTGCTTTTGATTTCGCTTTGTCCGCTGGTTATCGTTGCCGCGGTGATGTTATCCTCACAGTTATTAACTGCCGGTATTCCAGCGCAGGCCTCCAAGGGGTTAGGCTTCGTCCTGTTTTTCTGTCTGGCCTATCTGTCCTTTGCGGATGCGTTGAAAAAACGCAGTTCCAGTTCGCCGTCGTTAATCGCCGTGATTAACAATCCCGCCCGTTCGGATCTTGATCAAAATCAGCACTTAAGCAGCCGTGAAGCCCTGCTTTTAGGTCTGGCGCTGAGTCTGGACAACGCCGTTTTGGGATTCAGCTTCGCCCTGGATAAAGCGCCGGTCTGGTCTACGGCGCTGTGCTTTGCGGTTGTTAATTTTCTGTTAGTCAAAGCCGGAAATCTCTGTCAGACGCTGCCGTTTGTGCGGCGCATGGAAAAAGGCAGTGAATATCTGCCTTCGCTGTTGTTTCTGATTTTAGCTTTCAGCCGCCTGCTTTGACGAACATTTCAAGCTGATCCAGCGCCCATTGAAGTGTTTCGCGCCGCACGCCGACGGATAACCGCACATGCTTTTCCCCCCTTTGTCCAAACAGGGTTCCCGGCAATACGGCGACCCCGGCCCGCTCCGCCAGCTGCAGCGCAAAGTGTTCACTGCTTTCAGCATTGGCAGGAATGGCGGGAAAGCAGTAAAACCCGCCGCCGGGGCAGGGACAGGATAATCCGATCGCGTTTAAGCGCTGCCAAGCAGCCTCGCATTGTTCTTTGACTTCCTGACGCCAGGACTCCGCCGGCAGCGTCAGCGCCGTGCAGGCTGCCTGCTGCACAAACCCCGCGACGCCCGACACCAGCGCCTGATGGGTTTTTAACAAAGCGGCTTCCCACCGCCGCGGCGCGCTGATCCAGCCCAGCCGCCATCCGGTCATCGCATAGGTTTTGGAAAAGCTGCCGATAAAAATAACGCGGTGGCGATAGGGGCGCAGCACTTTAAAATTGAGCGGCTGCCAGCTTAACTGTTCATAGGCAGCGTCGACAATCAAAGCTAAATCGTAGTTCTCCGCCAGCATCCCCAATTGATTTAAGGCTTCCGCGGATAAAACCTGACCGGTTGGATTGTTCGGACTGGCGACGATAATCGCCCGCGTACGAACACTGATCAGACGCTCCATCCGAGTGATATCCAGCTGCAGATGCTCATCCGCCGCGCAGGCCACCGGCACGGCCGAAGCCAGGCTGATCACGCTGCGTGTCCCCGGATAACCGGGATCACTGATTAAAACCTCGTCCCCAGGGTTCAGCAATGCCAGGCAGCAAACGGCCAGTGCTTCCTGCGCTCCGTCTGTGACCAGCACTTGATGGGGATGAATCGTCCAGCCGCGCAGCTGACGCTCCCGTTTCGCCAGTTCCTGACGCAAAGACTGCAGGCCGGCTGCCGGAGGATAGTGCGTCAATCCCTGATCCAGCGCCGTCTTGGCCGCTTCAATGATTCGGCTGTCAGTGATTTGCGGGGGTTCGCCCAGGGTTAATTCTGCGCGCGGACTTAAATCATGCAGGCGGCTTGTCCAGGTACGGATCGGACTGACCGGCATTTTTCGTACTTCTTCATGAATTCGCATAGTTGCCTCCTTCCCTTTCATTGTATGAAAGATTCTTTTCAATTCTGTGCAATTCAGTTATAATCAAGTCATTAAAAAGGAAAGAAGATGATCCCGATGTCTTTTATGAAACAATCCGCCAATCTGCAGCCGATTGAAGATACGGTTTTCGCCGTTGTTTCCATGGCGAAGCAGGATATCGCCGAGCATGGCGCAGACGCCGTCGTCGATGCCACAATTGGTTCACTTTACGATGAATGCGGCAAGCTTGTCGCTTACCAGAATGTTTTCGACCACTATAACGCCATCGCTAAGGAAGTGAAGGCTGCTTACGCTGCCAGCTTTACCGGCAATCCCGGCTATCGTGCTCAGGTCAAAAACTGGGTCCTGCAGGATCAGCCAATCCATCTGAACGCTTCCGTCATCGCCACGCCCGGCGGTACCGGCGCTGTCAACATGACGATGATCAATGTCCTGGAACCAGGACAGACTGTTGTCCTGCCGGAAATCTGCTGGGGTTCGTATAACCTGATGGCCGCCCAAGCCGGACTGCAGACAGCTGCTTACTCGATGTTTGACGGCGATCACTTCAATCTCCCTTCCTTCAAGGAAACGTGCCGACGCGTCATGGCCGATCAGGGACGCTTACTGGCAGTGATCAACGATCCTTGCCATAACCCAACCGGCTATTCCATGACCCTCGATGAATGGCGGCAGGTCGTTCGCTTCCTCAACGAACTGAGTGAACAGGGCCCCTGCGTCATCCTGAATGATATCGCTTATATTGATTACAGCTACCAGGGACAGCATAGCCGCGATTACCTGAATTGCCTTAACGCCATGAATGAAAACGTTCTGACGGTGATCGCCTTCAGCTGTTCCAAAACCCTGACGTCTTACGGTCTGCGCTGCGGTGCTGCCCTAATCTTAGGGCAGGATGAACAACGTGTGCGCGAAGCGGAAATCGTTTTTGAAAAAACGGCTCGCGCGACCTGGAGTAACATTCCCAATGCGGCGATGGAAAACTTCACCTGGATCACCACGGAAAACCGCGCTGCCTTTGAATCGGAAAAACAGATCTATGTCGATCTGCTGAAACAGCGCAGTGCCTTATTCATTCAGGAAGCCGACGCCTGCGGGTTGGCGTATTATCCTTATAAGGAAGGCTTCTTCGTCACCCTGAAAACACCGGACAACAACCTGCGCGATCAATACCACGAAAAACTGATCGCCAATCATATCTATACGGTGAAAGTCAACAAAGGCATCCGGGTCGCCGTTTGTTCGTTAAGCGTCGCAAAAGTCAAAGGACTGGCTGAACGGATGAAACAGATCCTCAGCACGCTGCAGTAATCAGTACCCACGGTACGCTTTGCTGAATCCGCTGTATTAAAAAACTTTTAAATCCAATCTGTAACAGATGAGCTGCTTTCAATCGGCTCATCTGTTTTTTTCATCACGAATACACGGCAAAATGTCAGATAAAACCCAACGGAAACAACGCATCCGTTTCTGCTCCAATCTTTCTCAGCGTTTCATTGTTCTATGTTGTCATCGCAAATATTTTAAATACAAATTAAAATTATCAATCTAAAAATCAAAATAAATTAAATAAATATTGATATTTTTAATTGACAAACAAACATACAAGACATATCATAGAAATAAGAAGAGGTAAATGCCATGAATGAAACGAAAACACTGAAGCTCTGGAATAAAAACTTTATCCTGCTGTGGCAGGGAACACTGTTCTCCACTTTCGGGGATGTTCTTTACAGCATCTGCATCGGTTATTGGGTCTACGAAAAAACCGGATCCACTGCCCTGATGGGCTTACTGAGCAGTATATCCATGTTCGTCGCGATGTTTCTGGGGCCCTTCTGCGGCGCGATCATCGACCGCAGCCACCGCAAATGGATGATCGTCGGCACGGATCTGATCCGCGGTTCAACCATGATCGGCTTGGGGCTTATCGCTATGAGTCAGCACTTGGAAGTCTGGATGGTTTTGGTTACGGCCTTGATCGCCGCCTTATGCAACGCTTTCTTCACCCCGGCTTCGATGACCGTCATGACCGATCTGGTCATGCCTAAAGATTTAGTCCGGGCTCAGTCGCTGGCTGGCGGGATGCGTTCCTTGGTCGCCATGATCGGCAAGGGACTAAGCGGAGCGATCATTGCCTTTCTAGGCGTTCCCTTTGTCATTTTGCTCAACGGAATTTCACTGCTGATATCCGCCTTGACCGAATGCTTTATTGATGTGCCGCGAGCGCCGAAAACCGGTCTGCCCATCAGCTTAAAGATCTTATTGGCTGATTTAAAAGAAGGCGCCCGTTATGTTCTGAACGACCGCTGCTTCCGCATCATCGTCGTGATCGCCGTGACAGCCAATTTCTTCGGTTCCGGCATGAATGCCGTATTTCTGCCGTTTTGTTTAGGCAAGGGACTGGACGTTGTTCAGTATGGCTATCTGATGTCGCTGCAGTCGATTTCTGCCTTAATCGGGACGATTGTCATAGGCACGCTCAACATCAAATCTGAATTGCGGATCAAGATGATGTTGTTCGGATTCCCGCTCAGTTCCCTGTTGTTTGCCGTGTGCTATTCGATGCAGACATTCAACACCCTGGCGCTGTCCTTTTTGATCACGTTCTTTGTCAGCGCTGTCGCCAACGCAATCCTCAACGCCGCCTTCATGCTTGTCATCCCGCGTGAGAAACGGGCGATGATTTCCGGCTTCATCATGATGGCCTCCAGCGGCGGTCAGGCTTTGTCCTCACTGGTATTTGGTTTGGTTGCCGAATTTGTGGATCTGAGTTTCTTGGGTACCGTTTCCAGCCTGATCTCCATTCTACCGTTTGCCCTGATGTTCATCTATCCAGAAGTACAGAAACGCTTTTTGCAGGCAGAATTAAGTCCTGAATTATAAGCATCCTTCATTTTGCTCAGGATAAATCAAGGATCGCTGAACGCATTTTCATGAATGCGTTCTTTTTTTCTGCACGCAAGAAAGTGATGCTTCGCTTCATTCTGAAAATCAAGACCTTTCAGAACTCCACTCTGTTTCTTGTCAAGGGAGTAAACCAGATCTCCGATTCCTTTCTACTCTTACTCTGCTTTCAAAGCACAGGTCTTTCTCAAAGGTTTCTTCCTTTCAGTCTGTTTACGGCTCACAATTCTTCAGTTTCCCTCCGCTCCCAAAAACTATCCTCTATCCTGTGATACCCATCCGAATCCGATTGAAGAACTGCGATGTTTTACTGTTCATGATTCAATCCGCAATTGAGTTTGTTTCATTATTTTCTTTTTCTACTAGAACTTTCCCATTAAACAAAAAAATCCGGAAAATTTCCGGATTGCCGATTACGTCTTGTTTAAGCTTCTTATTTTGATCAAACACCTTGACGCTGATCAGCGTCGATTCCTGCCATAAAGATTGGCGAACGGCTTTCTCAGCGCCATATACAGCACGACGGAAACAAAGACGCAGATCACCGCATTGAAAGCTGTCACCCCGCCGGTCCAGGTCAGAATAATCGCCGCGGCTTCCGCATTGATCTGCAGGATAAATCGTTTGAATAAGTAACCGATGATCGGATCAAAGATCACATTGAAGCCTAACCCGGCAATCGCGCTGATAGCCGCAATTTTAACGGCTTGCCGAGAATTCTCCGCCTTGGCCAAACCTAACTTCTGTCCAGCTTTTCCAGAAATATAACCGATACAGAATTTCAGAAAAAATGTTTTCGGTGCTGAAGCAACATAGCGCGGGTCCAACAGATCCGCAATGGATAGGCCAATCGCTCCTGCGATTCCGCCCTCCACAGGTCCCAATAAAAACGCCGAAACCACAACGACGGCATTGGCGACATGAATCGCTACCGAAGATCCGGCCGCCAGCGGAATATCAATCTTCAGATAACTGAAAACCACGTAATTGATCGCCGCAAAGATCGCGATAAAAGCCATTGTCCTTGTATTCTTTTTCATCTTGATTCCCCTCTTCCTTTACGCTGCCGCATTTTTATGCCGGTTTTCCCTGGCTGGGAAACTTGACAACCTTTTTCTATTGTAATACAAAACCTTGCGGCAGGGAACTTTTTAATGCAGGGAATAACTTTGGACATGCATTTTCCTGTGAATCATTGATTCAAATTCTTTCTTTATCCTTGAAGCATCATAGAAATCCCCGGGAGAGTATCCCGGGGATAAGTACAGCCTCATTTCTCTGTTTACTGTTCAATCCAGACTTCGGAGAACTCATTGGTTCCCAAAGTTGTTGATTTTTCTTCTGACAGCGGATGATTGTGAATTGTGGCTTTGATCGGATAACTGTAAATTTCATCCGTAACAATCACCATCGGCAGATCCCGCTTCATGATTTCCTGAATCTGCTTATACACTTCTCCGCGCTGCGCCTTGTCTGAAACAGCAATTCCCTGCTTCAGCAATTCATCGACTTCTGGATTGGCATATTTGGAAATATTCAGCGATCCGTTGGAACTGATGCGATTTTCAATCGCATTGGCATCGGGTCCCTGAGCTCCGGAGTTCATCGCCATATCAAAGTTGTAGTTATCCAGGACTTTAGTCTGGAAGTTGGCAATCTCAGAGATATTCAGCTTCACTTCAATGCCGATTTCTTTCAGCTGCGCCTGAATCACTGTGGCCGTATCTTTAAAGTTTCCGCTTTCAAAGGTATCCAGCGAACAGGTGAAATAGATTCCATTTTCATCCTTCGTATAGCCGGCTTCCTCAATCAGCTTCATCGCCGCTTCACGGTCCATCTCTGGAATCCGGGCCGTTTCACTCATCGCCCAGTCAAAAACCGGCGACATATAGGTTTCGGGTACGCTGCCGATTCCTTTGGCGGCCTTGTCAAGAATTTCCTGACGATTTAACGCCATATCGACAGCCTGACGAACGCGGACATCCGCAAACGGACCCTCTTTCAGATTAAACGAGAGATAGACGCGGCCGGTCGCAACATACTGATAAACGTTGTAATTCGGATCCTGTTTCAGCGAAGCGATTTCAGAGGACGGTGCCTTACCGAGGATATCGTCAACTTCGCCGTTCTGCCAAGCTTGGAACGCTGTCGATTCATCCGGAATAATCGAGATGATCAGCTCGTCAATATAAGGCGCGCCTTTGAAATAATCTGCGTTGCGTTCCATCCGGATGGCGACGCTCTTTTCATAAGAAACAAATTTGAACGGTCCGGTGCCGACAGGCTGGAAGTTGGCAGGATTGGTGGACCAGTCATAATCCGGCGTATCGTAAATATGCTTCGGCATGATAAACGTCCCCAGCCAGCCGATCGTCGCAACGATCCCGGAATTCGGCTCGGAAAGATGGAATACCGCGGTATTCTCATCCGGACAGGTAATCTCGCTCAGCTGTTTGAAGCTGTTGGATTGATAACCTTCCGTCCGGATCTTGTCAAACGTCCATTTGACGTCTTCCGAGCTGAACGGCTCGCCGTCATGCCATTTCACGCCTTCATGCAAATGGAAGGTCAGCGTCAGCCCATCCTCGGAAAACTCCCAGCTCTCCGCCAGATCGCCGACGACTTCATTGGAAACCGTCTGTTTGACCAGCCGGTTAAAAATATTCTGATAAGCAACGACACCCCAGTCATCGACTTTCAGATCGGGATTAAAGCTGTAAGGGTCCCCCGCGCCGCGGACGATATACGTTCCGCCTTGAATCGGTTCGTTGGAAGCAGATGCGGTCGGTGCGGCAGTATTTTCTCCCTGAACTGCGCAGGCTGTCATCATGACGGCACAAACGCCGATGATCATTTTCTTTATCCAGTTTTTCATTTTCGTTTTCTCCTTTTTCTAAAACCTTAGTTCATCCGTTTTAGAAAAGCAGTGCTCCGGAAACACCGGTACATTTCACCTGTTTCACACTCTCATGCCCCCTTTAATCAAACACAAAAAATCCGCCTTCTGTTTAGAAGACGGATTGATCAATCCGTGGTACCACTCCTATTATCCTGCCATAAAAACAGGATCACTCTGCGGGCATCGTTGCAGCTGCAAGAATGCCTTCTTCTATAACGGGAATTCCCGGCTTCCCCTACTCGGATAACCTTTCAGTTCGCTGCTAACAGGGCAGTTGTCCCCGGTGTCTGTGCTGCCTTGCACCTGACGGCAGCTCTCTTGAATCAGACGTTCCAGTTTCTCATTTCCTGATCTATGCATTTGTGTTGATGAATTCAGTTTACCGCAGGTCGGAAAACTTGTCAATTCTTTTTTCATTTTTTCTGAAAATTAATCATCAGGAAGTGATTGTTTCAATCTCGGTTTCAGAAACATGCTGTTCTCCGCGCTTATTCTTATACATCTGATCATCCGCGCGGATCATCGTGGCTTCAATCGACTCTTCCGCTTGCACCCAGGCCACGCCAGCCGCGGCCGCTAAGGAAAACCCAAGCGTCTGGCTGCTTTGCTTCAGCTGATTTTTCAGTTGATTCAGACACGCCGTAGCTTCGGCTTTATCCACATCGCTGAGCAAGACGCAGAATTCATCGCCGCCGACCCGAAATACGCTGTCCGGCTGCCGGCAAAGAAACACCGTCTTCAAAGCCAAGGCGATTTCTCGCAACGCTCTATCTCCCGCCGCATGTCCTAATGTATCATTGACCTGTTTCAAACCGTTCATGTCCAGCTCGATGCAGCAAATCGAAATTCCGTTTTTCCGCAGCCGTTCCAGCTGATTGATCCGTTCCAAATACGCGGCGCGGTTGCCCAGTCCTGTCAGCGCATCGGTATAGGCAATGTGATATATTTTCTGTTCCTGCTGCAGCTGAATGTTCTGTTCTACAATTTTCTGCGTTTTCTGCAGCGAATGCAGCACGACCAGATAAAAAGCAAACGTCAGCAAGCAGACGGCCATAAAGACCGGGACATATTCACGCCGCTGAGCAATCGGCGTCGGATACGCGGCGATAAAGCCCAAGACGAAATAGATCAGCATCGCGGTCACCGCCATCGATGTCCAGCCCCCCTCGACTTGCCGCATCAAAGTTTTTAACAGCTGAAAATAAGGATTGGCAAATACGAGCAGCGCAATAAACAACAACAGCGTCAGACCCAGAAAGAAAATCTCACCCTGAGGAAAGAACAAGCTGAGATATTTACTGAAGGACGCCGTGATTAGCGACAGGGTATCCGCCAGGGCAAACGACAGGAAAAACCGGGCGTCGCGGAAAGCCGAAAACAGCCAGAACAGCACCAGGCTCGGCAGACTCATCGTTAAAAGCGAAGACAGAACCATCGGAAACTGGAAAACGTAGACTGCAATGCCGTAAGCCGTGAAAAAGACAGTGCAGCCGGCTGCCAATTTGAACATTTTCTGCCGTGTTTGATCCTTCAGCGTAATCATTTGGGCAAAGATCAAAAGATTAAAAAACAGGATCATGACGTCTTCTATCATGGCAATCATTCCGCTGACCTCGCTTTCTGTTTTTATTTCTTATTTAGTATAACATAAGAAACTCAGGCTTTCGCCAACAAATACAAAAGCAGTGCCTCTTCCGTTGAAAGAAAAGAAAGACACTGCATCCTTTTAGATATCTGAATGTTATTTCGATCCCCATGATGAGTCCTATACCTTCAACATGACGCGGCAGCGTTGCTGGCCTTGGATCTCGTTTCCAGATCGGCTTGCCTTCATGCCAGCGGGGGATAGTTGCCCGCCGCCGACAAGAGGCGGGGGAATTTTCGCTTATTTCGTTGAATTGCTGTTGGATTTATTCAGTGATCGGCTGGGCGATCAAAAACATCAGATCGCGTTGATTCTCGATGCCCTGACCTTCAAAGAAATCATACATCGTCCAGTTGTAATAAAACCGCTCCGCGCCATACACAGTATATCCGTCCTGATTGTGATCGGTCGTATCGTAAGGATCGGCAACGATCAGCACATCGTCCTGCGTCGTTTCCGTTCCCATATTATCATAGCCGATCACGACCTGCCAATGTCCGCCCCAATCGTTCCAGGCCACCATCACCGGCGTTCCTTCTTTCAACAAGGCTTCAAAACGTTCTAACGGAAAGACATCCCAAAGCTCATCCGCGGAATAATCCAGACTGCTTTCCAGCTCAAAGCCGCCGATCTGGTCAAAGATTGTGATCATGGATTCCATATCCGTAGCGGCCGGCGTCAAACCATTGCTTCGATACTCCGCCAGCGTGCGTTCCGTCTGATCCCCCAGCTGATGATAATAGTTCAGGACCAGTAAAGCGGAAACGACGCCGCAGGACCATTCCGAGGTCTGCTGCATCGTCTGAAACTGCGGCAGAATCGTCAGGGTATCCGTATTCTTCGCGTTGTAGAAATCAACCTGAGCGAAATAAGGTGAATCTGCATGGTCGCCTTCCCGTTCAACCGCATCCGCCCCGGCTTCCGGATCTAAATCATCGCGGTAGGCCAGCTTCATCTGGTCGGTAAAGTTGCCATGCGCGGCATTGGAAACCGCGGGCTGCGGAGTGGCTGAAGGCGTAGGCGCAGCGGCAGGCGCAGCGGAACAGCCCGCAATGAAAAGCAGTGCGCAAAGCACAGAAATTAATTTTTTCATAATATGATGATTCCCCTTTCAAAATAGAAAAACAAAAACAACAGTTCTTTTCGTTTCTTCAATTTTCTTCCGGTACGCTCCATGCGCCGGGACAGAAAGACAAGACGATGGCTTTTGGCCGCTTGGTGATTGCGTGTCACAGAACTTTTTCAAAGCTTAGCTTTGGCATCAACAAGGGTGACCCTGTTTCAATTTCGGCATTTGACCCGGCTGTCCGAGGCCTGTTCTTCGTGGAACATCAGGTCATGCGGCCGGTTGATTATCACCGGCAATGACGTGCTTCTAATCATTCAAAATGAACGGGTGTGATCGTCTTTTCCCCATCCCTCCTTCAAACTCAATCACGGAAAAATTATACCAAAAATTTTTATGAACGCAAGCATAAATTTAATAAAGTGAAATCATTTGTTTAGTGCAGCTAAACTTTTAAATTATTTTTATTCCCTTTTCCTCTTCAGCGCTGATTTTCCCCTGAAAAGCAAACAAAAAGGATTGATCCTTCTTGCTGAAATCAACCCTTCGTGTTGTTCTATTCTGCTGCTTCCGTGCGTTTCATAAGCCAGGTTCTCAAACCCAGCTGCGATATCCCGCACTGAATCTGACCGCTGTTGAGCATTGGATAAAGGCTTTCCGGAGTAAACCAGCGCGCTTCTTCGACTTCCCGTTCATCGATGATCAACTCCGATTCTAGAGCCTTTCCCTCATAGACATAGACCTTTTGATCCGCCATGCCGTTAGAGGGATAAAACTGACAAAGCAGAACCGCATAATTAACATCAATCCCGGTTTCTTCCTTTACCTCACGAACAGCCGCTGCGGCAGGATCTTCACCCGTTTCCACCAAACCTGATGGTATTTCCCAGCCTTCCTGCTGAATCGGATAACGCCAGCTGCGGATCAGCAGCACCTGTCCCTGCGCATTTTCTGCAACAAGCGCGGCGGAAGCCTGAGGATAATGCAGCACGGTATAGGCATGCAGAATCCGGCCGTCCGCATATTCCGCTTCATCCTCATAAACCTCAATCCACGGATTTTTAACTTTGACCTGACGTTTTCGGCAAGTAAGCTTCATCAGCGACGCCCTTTCATCAATACAATTCTATCTGAACAATCTTGCCCAGCTTCTTTAAATTCTCTGCCATCCGCTCGATCATGCGGATTTTGGCCCGCAGGGAGATCGTCGAATACGCCAGCTGGCGGTGCGCCGGATTATCCGAACGGCCAACCATAAACACGATCTTCGTACAATCCTGCAGAAACATCTTGGTTAACAAAATTGCCCCGTCTTCCTGCTTCGTCAACAGAAACTGTTCATAAAACTGCGGAGACTGTGCGCATTCATGCAGATATTCATTGGCCTTCTGCAGCGTCAGGACGCCCTCCGTCACCAAATCCAGTCCTTCGATATACGCCATCGGCGGGACATCCGAGGTCAGTGACAAGAGATTTTCGATCTGAATTTCTTTTCCGGTAATCCGTGCAACAATGTTGGACGTCGTTCCTCCGCAGCAGATTTTCTTTCCGGTTGCGCTTAGCAGCCGGCCCACCACCTTGCGGTCATCCTCCGGATGTTCCGGAGGTCCAACCATTACGCGGGCTTCGGCAGCCGGAACTATTTTGGCGGTAGCGACTGTCGAATCGTCGCCGGGCTTGCCCTGATACAAATCGTTGACGCAGGCCAGTAAAATCCGCGTCACTTCGCGGGCGGGATCTGTCGACCGGCAATATTCCGTCAGATGTTTTTCGACGTCGGCATGGTCCCAGCCAAAGTTTAGAAAGGTTCCGACTCCGGCATGAATAATCCCGTCGGAAAAGACAACGATGAAATCATTCGGTTCTACCTGAAAGCTGCTTTCACGAATCTTCCGTCCTCCGATCATCCGCGTGGTCCGCGGCAGTTCCAGACACTGCCCCCTGCGCATGATGATTGCGGCAGGATTGTCGAATTCGATCAAATACGCAGTTCCATCGTAATAGATCTGAACGATCGTAAAGGTGGAGTAAGCGATTCCCCGCTCCTGGCATTGCGGCAGCGTCGCCGTAATCGTATCGACAGCCTCCTGCAGCGTTGACCCTTCCGCCATCATCTCACAGATAATCGTGCTGGTCAGCGTCGAAAGAATATTCGCTTTTACCCCGCTGCCCAGTCCGTCCGCCAAAACAAGAATGCAGAACTGATCGCAGTAGCGGATCGCCACCTTGTCGCCGCACAGTTCCTCATTCTTTTTGATTAATGAGGAAAACGAGGTTTCCACATGGATTTTTTCCTCAGTCATCTTCATCCATCGCTTTCATTAACCGCGTCAATGCCACCTTCGACTTGGCTGTAGTTTCGCCTAACAGACTGGCAATTTCCTGAACGACCCGCATCTGATCATCAATGACGGTCTGAGCGACTTCCACCGTTTTCATCTGCATCTGACGAATGACCTTTTCCTTGGTTTCTTCCACTGTTAAATCCATTAAGATTAGAATGACATACCGGTGATCCTCAATCGAGATCATCGCATGGTTTAAGATTTTATGATACTGCGGATATTCGCAGCGGTAATACTGCACGCCGACAAAATCCTGAAGCAGTTCATGCAGCCCCTGATCCGGCAGAATCGATTCCACCGGCATGCCGACCGGATCAAATTCCTGCAGGTTCATCATGTTCAGCGCAGCGGGATTGATCTCACGCACGCAGTTATTCTCATCTAAGACAAGAATGCCGTTGGGCGTATTTTCAATGATCAGGTTGGATATCGACTGGGCATGTTCCAGCGCATATGGCAGACATAGCTTCGGATCCGCCTTGCCTTCCAATACAGCGATCGCTTTGGCACGGCAGCTTTCATAACCGCAGGCGCCGCAGTCCAGTTCTTTTTCCTTGGTCGTTTTGCCCATCAGAAACAACATGTCTTTAATTTCTTCTTCCGTATGGACCGACCGCTGAATTGGATCGGCCTGCCAGTCGGCGCGCAGTCTTGGCGGAAGCTGAGCCTGACGCACCTGATCCTGCGGATCCATGTTGCGCCGGATCGCGCTGCGGGCTTTCCATTCACTGTGGTCGACATGACATAACAACGGGCCGCCCAAACAGGATTGTTCACAGGCGGAAAGCTCAAAGAAATAGCCTTCCATGTGTCCCTGGGCAATCGAATTCAACGCATCCTTTACGCGTTCCATGCCTTCGGCGCTGACCCGTTCGTAAACTTCATCCGAGCTGCTTAAGGTACGGATGACCCCACCCGGAGTCGGATACATCCGAACTGTACTGGCTTGAAGATTTTCCCACGGTACCGCTTCAACCATTTCCTGAACCGGAATATCCTTGAGCCAGGCGGAGAGATCCGGCATCGTTAAGACCGCATCAATCGCTCCGGCAAACCGCGGATCCGCCGCTTCCTTCTGCTTGGCGATGCACGGAGAGAGGAAAACAGTCTTATACCCCGGATAACGGACTTTTAAATCAAAGCCATGAGCAATCATCGGAGAAACGACCGGTGCCAGCTGATCGATCAGCTCCGGAAAATTCTTTTCCACATAGGTGACGACCGCCGGACAGCACGTCGACAGAATGTTTTTCATCTGCCGTTGTTCAATCAGCTGCATATAGGCTTCCGAAACCAATCGTGCGCCGACCGCCGTTTCCTCCACTACCGCAAATCCTAGGGCCTGCAGCTGCCGCTTCAGCTGCGGATAATCCGGCCAGACCGAAGCAAACGAAGGAGCAATGCTGAGTGCCAGCGGCTGTCCTTCACAAATCCACTGCCGAACAGCCTCAATATCACTGTGAACCTTTTTCGCGCTGTGTGGACAAATCGCATAGCATTTGCCGCACAGGATACATTCCTCTTCAATAATGGTAGGCTGATGATTCTGATAGGTCATCGCCTTGGTCGGACAGACGCGCACACATCGCAGGCAGTTGCGGCAGTTCGCTTCAGAAAGCTGAATATAGCTCATGCCAAAGCCGCCGTAATTTCCTGCAGGAGCACCTCTTTGACATTATGCAGACCGACGCCCAGCAGCTGCTTGCCGTTCACGCGTAGTCCCAGGCCCTGTGTGCAGACCTGCATGCAGAAGGCTCCTTTGACATTCACCTGGTCTTCCCAGCCCTTTTCTTTGATTAATTCCTGCAGAATCGTTACGACTTCATTGCTGCCCTTGACGTAGCAGGCACTTCCAATACAAACTTCAACAGTGACCATGTCGACTCTCCTTTTCGTTTATTTGCGATGCATCGGCACATCGGTAAAATCAAAGCTTTCCACGGATTCCTCAATCGTCTTCTGATTGCCGATATTCTCTTTTGCCATCCGTCCCTTGGTAATCATCGGCGGTTCGATGACCGCCGGCCCGGCGATGCAGCCGCCCGGACAGGCCATGCCTTCCAAAATATCGCCGGTAAACTTGCCGAACTTCATCAGCGTCAGCTGCTTCTTGCATTCCTGACAGCCATCGGCGTACACGCTGACCGGCGCCTTCATGGCTTTTTCTTTTGCTGCCTGCACGACCGCTTTGCTGACACCGCCGCCCTGGGCAAAGTTGCGTCCAAAGACAGACGGATAGTCTTCTTCATTGGCCTGAACTTCAGAAGGATCAATATGTTTGGCGATCATCATCGCAGCTACTTCTTCAAAGGTCAGAACATAATCCACCGCGGTAAAGGATTCCATGGCTTCCTGTTTTTTCGCTAGGCATGGGCCGATGAAGATCACGCCGTGATCGGGATGATCTTTTTTCAGCTTGCGGGCCAGCGCCATCATCGGTGAAACCACCGTGGACATGTTGTTTTCATAGATTTGCGGGAAGTGCATCTTAGCTAGATTGACAAACGCTGGACAGCACGAGGTCGTCAGCGGTACGCCGACTTCCATTTTTTCTGCCAGCTCGGCTTGTTCCTCCCAGGCTACGGCATCCGCGCCCAAAGCGACTTCGTAGACTTTTTCAAAGCCTAACAGCTCAATGCTTTTTTTGATCTGCGGCAGAGTGGCACTGTCAAACTGCCCCTGAATGGCCGGAGCGATGATCGCATACATCGGCGTTCCCATTTTTAACAAACTGACTACCGGAACGATCCACGACATATCCTCGATTGCGCCGAACGGGCAAGCCGCTTGGCAGGCTCCGCAGTTAATGCATTTGGATTCGTCGATCTGAGCAATCCCATTTTCATCCCAGCGAATCGCATCCACCGGACAATGCTGCGAACAAGGACGTTCTGTGACCACAATCGCATTGTAAGGACAGCCGCGGGCACAGGCCCCGCATTCTTTACATTTCGTATAATCAATCTGGGCACGGTGCAGACCCATGCTGATGGCATCAAATTTACAGGAAGCCAGACAGGCTTTCGCCATGCACTTCCGACAGTTATCCGTAATTTGAATTTTGCGGATGGTACAGCCGTCGCACGCCGCATCAATAACCTGAACAATCTGACGTGGATTGTACGCGGCTCCCTCATCCGCCATCTTCCCGCAGGCCAGCCGTGTACGCTGCCGCAGAATTTCTCTTTCCTTATACACGCAGCAGCGGAATTCCGCTTTGCGCCCGGGAATCAGTTTGCGGCTGATCGCCGCCGCGCTGTCCTCCGTTAAGTTTCCCTCATAAGCCAGCTGTGAAATTTCTTTGAGCACGTCAAACTTAAACTGCCGTGCTTCGTGATTGAACATGGACATCGTTTTCTCCTCCGTTGCTAACAAATTCACATTACCATAGATAGCGAACATTTTCAATTCTCTAACTCTATTTTATTATCGCATATTCTGTATAGGCTTTCAAAATAATTATCAGCGTGATCAAAACACAGTTAAGTTTACTATTTCCTGGGAAATCGTACACGCTTATCCTGTTTGCGAATCCTTCCATTGCTGATATGAAATCTTTACTATGGTATGTTAAACCTAGCTGGCGCTACCATCTTCCTCTTCTGATTTATTTTCAGCAGCAAAAAGATAAAATAAGCTTTTTTCAATCCTCCTTAAAATATGAGGCAGTCAGGGACTGCTGAGCCATGCGTTACCTGCATATCTCAGTGGCAGAGACCACGATCCCCAACGAAAAAAGAACCCGCATTTTTTGCAGGTTCTTCATCTATATCGTTAATCTAATTTATACCGATGAACCGCAGCGGCTGTTTTCCAACATTTCCGCAACTATCACTATGACATCAATTCGATTCCACTGCTGAAACCAAACCTTTTCTCATTTCTTCCTCGCGTTTACCCTTCACACTCACAAAATGGCTGTTTATCTATTCGATGGCTGTTTTGCAAATTTTCAGCAAAATGGGAAGTTGTAAGAAGCATCACACGGATCTGCGATTCATCGCACAACGCCAGCTTACTAGCGGCGGTTTCCTCTCTGTCCAGGTTCCATTCACTTTAACCTCCTTAGAATAAACATCACGTTTATTCTGAAAGCCTCATTCCTCATTTCTTTTCAGCCTTATTGAATATCTAAGAATCTAGGTTCTTTCCTTAACGGACTCTACCGTTCTGATCGGCTGGATGAGGATCCTGCTTCCTCTATTTGAAGATCTCTTTCCTTATCTTCACCTATATTATAGTCAGACTTCTCATAAAAGTAAGCCCTTTCATTTAATTTTTTTTCATGTTATAATAGATTTATTGAGGGCTGTCTTTTACGACAACCCTCTTTTTCTATTCTTCGGTCCTTGTTCAGCAGCTGCCAGTTCCCATTGCAGCTCCATGCCGCCTTGCTCCCATAAGCTTTCATGCCTTTTCATTCCATGATGAAATAGGGTTACATGAGCCTTGCCGCTCAGACTTTCCTGAATCCGTCCCTGCATTTTACCTTGCTTTGGCGATGCCAAGGTGCAAGCCGGGCCGCATTCCAGATCAATCCAGATTTGCCAGGCTCCCTGATGAAAGCGCAGCTGTGCCCAACCGGAACCATCCTGGTGCTGATCGCACTGTAGCGACTGCAGACGGCAGCCGGTATAGGTCGCAAAACGGTGCAGCTGATCCTGCAGCTTCACGACGATCAGACAGCCGTTGAACGTCAGCGGTCCGATGGGGATGCTGGCCAGGGAGAAGAAAAAACAGGAATCCTGAACGCCGCATTGATTTGACTGAAACCATATATACCGCTGTGGAAAAGAAGTTCCGCGATCTTTTTCCAAATAACCTGTCCCTGCGATGGGGACGGTTTTGCCCGCACTGCTGACAACCCCCTCCATACGGTGATGCAAACTGATCACGCCGTGGATGCATTCCATGTTGTTCAGATAAGCAAACGGACCCATAATCGTTGGCATATAACGGGAAAAGGGCAGTGGAGTCAGATCGGTCATCCGCAGCCGAACCTGCAGATCCGGCAGGTTCAGCCTGACCTGCGTTAAAGAAAATTCATTTTCGCCTAAGGTCAAATGAAAAGGCTTCTGGCGCAGAACCACTTCATTCCAGGCAAACTCCGCCCAGATGGAACGGCCGATCAAAGTATCCGTTGTCTGAATAAAAAACGGAGCTTCCTGGCGTTGGGGACTGAAACCGACAATGACTGCCAATGAACACCGCTCATCCCATAAGCGGAAGTACCAGCCTTCAAAATAATTCTTTTTTTCACCCAGGGAATGCAGTCCCATTTCTTCTTTGCGTATTTGTGCAGCCCGCACGGAATCACCTGCTTTCCCTTGCAGTATTTCCAAGTTTCGGTAGGCTTAACCCCTTTTCCTGAATAAAAATCCGAATTTTATCCCGACATCCTCAGCGCCAAGCTGCAGACAGATTGACCTGGATAGTTCAAAACTCAAGATCCGTGCGGATTTGTCTTCATGTGTGTTTAAACATACCGATGCTCCGCCTCACAGTCCATCTGCACCTTCTCAGGCTTTGCAAAGAAAGATTGATTTCAGGCCTTCACACAGCCCAGATGGATCAAAGCTCGGGCAATCCCATCCTGATCTGTAGAGGAAGTAACATAGTCAGCCAGCTGTTTCACTTCATCCACAGCGTTGCCCATGGCCACTGCCGTTCCGGCCAGCTTCAGCATCTCGATATCATTATAATTATCCCCAAAAGCCGCGACTTCGTTGCAAGTGAAGCCTAACTGATCCAGCAGCTCCTGTAAACCCACGGCTTTGTTCATCCCCCGCTGCACAACATCATAGCCATCCTCGCTGTAGCGCAGAAAAACCAGTTCGGGATCTTTGTTAAAGACCGCTTCCACCGCTTTAGGATCAGCATGCACACTAGCGCTTTGCGGCAGATCGAGCTGATGCCGATCCTGGGCCGGACAGTCGATGAAAGGTTCAGAACCAATGTCAGATTCCTTTTGGGGCTGCAGCCAGTCGATTTTTTCCGGATATTGATAAATATAGCAATGATCCAGAAACTTCCAAGCCAGTCCGGCCTGCGTTTGATGACAGAAATCATTGATCCGTTCGACTTGCGTTGGCGTCAGGTCATGATGAACCAAAACTCGTCCCTGGCCATCGGCGACCACAGCGCCGTTCACCGCCAAAATGTAATCCGGATTCAAGGCGTTCAGCGCCGCGCCCAAGCCATAATGCGTCCGCCCGGTCGCAATGACGAAAATCAATCCGTTCTGCTTGGCCTGGGCGATCGCTTTTTGGCATGAAGAAGGAATTTCATGGTTTTTTAGATCATATAACGTACCATCCACATCAAAGACCAGTAGTTTTAACATATTCACTCACTCCCAAGTTTTATTGTACCAGAAATTCAAAGCTACAAAGACGCAAATCATGGATTAAAAAATATTCTTGGACTCCGACACTGCGGTCTAAGTCAAGAATATTTTTATTCTGAGACTTTTTTCTGCGGCAGAGCCGCTGTTTGACACAAAGCCGCATAGTCCTCCTCCGGGACCGGACGGGAGAAATAATAGCCTTGAATATAACGGGTATTGATCGATTTAAGAAAATCCACCTGCGCTTGAGTTTCAACCCCTTCGACAATGACCGGAACATTTAACGAATGCGACAGTTTTACGATCGCCTCAATAATCGCGAAGCTGCGCTGGGCATTGATTTCATCTGAGCTGATAAAGCCCATATCCAGCTTGATGATATCGACCGGTGCATCTTTGAACATATTCAGCGAGGAATAGCCTGCCCCGAAATCATCCATCAGCACTGTGAAATCGGCCTTCTGCAGCTGCCTGACGGCGGCATAGATCTGTTCGGTATCCTCCGCACAGGCGGTTTCTGTGATTTCCAGCTGCAGATCCTTCGTTTCCAGCTGATACTTTGCGATCAGATCCGTAAATAAGTTGACTAGGTTCTGACGATAGAAGTTATATTTGGAAACATTGACAGAAATGGGCAGAACCTGCCCGTACTGTTCACGCTGTCGATGCAGAAACTGACAGGTCTTTTCCCAAACATACAAATCCAGGTGCATGATCAGACCTTTTTCTTCAAGAATGCCGACAAATTGACCGGGCCCCAGCAAGCCCCGCGCCGGATGCTGCCACCGGACCAGGGCTTCACCGCCGATGACCTGACGCGCTTCGATGTCGTATTTTGCCTGAATATAAATGATGATTTCCCCACGGGTCATCGCACCTTCAATTTCATCGAGCACCTGTTGTTCGCGAATGAAGCGCTGGCGCTGCTCATCCGTATAGAAGCCGACCTGAGAAAACAGCGGATCGGTTCGATTCTTTGCTGCCAAAGCTGCCCGATCCTGCATGAGCTTCATCGGCAGGGTCCGCTCCGTAATCGGATATACTCCAAACTCCAAGGATAGATTCAGTTCGGTATGATAGTCTTTCAGAATATCCACAGGACCGTTGTTCTGATAAGCCGCCTGCGGAGTCAAAAGCATAAAATGATCGGCGGTAATCCGACAGGCTAAAGAGCCAGGATAGCGTTGGCAATAGGCTTTCAGCTGGGTACCGATATGAGCCAACAGCTGGTCGGCCTTTTCCACTCCCATTAATTCATTGACGATTTTAAAGCGCTGAATGTTCATGTAGATCAGATAATAAGGTTGCGGATTCTGAAGCAGAAAGGTTCTCGCTCTTTCGGTAAATGCCTCCTCATTATACAAACCGCTGATGCGGTCCACTTCGGCCTTATGCTGGAACATTTCTGTTCTGCGCTTCTGAATTTGTTCCTCCGTTTGCTTGCGGCGGCGGTAGATGAGCAGCGTAACCCCCAAGATCAGAGCCAGAGCCAAGGAGGCGGCCAAATCCGCATTGGCTTTCAGCCAGTCCGTCCAGGATTGTTTATAATGCAGGCCCACCGTGGCTTCGTAGATAATCTGATTGATTTCCTTTTGGGACAAACTAGCGATCGTTTTATTCAGAATCGACATCAACATCGGATCCAGCTTGGAGCTGGCCGCAAAACAGGGCTGCAGGGATGGAAATTCCAGCGGATAATCATCCCGCAAATCTGAAATTCCCGGTTTCCAGTTATAATAATTGAGTGTATACGAATCGCAGACCGTGGCCGCTGCCTGATGATCCGCCACCGCCTGCAGACATTGTTCCAGCGTATCCGCATACAAAAGGATTCCATCTGGGATTTGATTTAGAAACTCGCTGCCCAGAGCCGTGTTTTCGGTGACGATCAAGCTGAATTGTTCCCCTGCTGACCAAGATTCATCCGGGCTGACCACTGCCATCAAGTCCAGATCCAGCAGCGGATCGCTGAGCTGAAATGATTCATTTTCCCGCAGCCGCAAGTTCTGCCGGGTTATCCCAACATATAAGCCCTGCTGCGGATTCTGGTTTAAAAACACTGTGTAATCTGGCTGACTGAACTGCGGCTGCAATGAAAACCGCAGACCTGATTTCTTCTCAATCAGTTCAAGCAGCTGCGGCCAGATCCCTTTCAGTGTTCCTGATTCGACGTAAGCAAAGGGAATCTGCCCGCCATCCAGACCGACAGGAATTTCACCGCTGTTTTGGATATAGGCCGCTTCTTCTCGGGTGAACAGCGACTGAATTGAATACTGACTATCGCCGTAATAGGTATCATACAAATGGGCTTCAAAATACGGATCGTCTAACAAGATTTCCTCCAACGCCTCGTCGACCTGTTCCATCAGTTGGGTATTGGTTTTGCTGGTGATGATGTAAAATGGCGAAGGCTTTAGTTTAAGTACAACCTTAGCTTCCTTATGCAAAGCCAGTGCGCCGCTGACAATCAGATCCACCTTTTCACTCAGCAAGGCCTCCATCATTTGACTTTCAGTTTTGAATTCCTCTAAAGGACATTCCAGATGATGTTTCTCAGCGTATTCCTGCCAACAGCGGTTCTGGTAACTGCCCTCAAGCAGTCCCACGCGCAGCCCGTCCATCGCCGCCGGGTCATCATAATAAATCGGCATTTCCTCCCGGGTATAAACGACCGTCAATTCATTGCCAATCGGCTGTTTGGAAAACAAAAACTGGGCTTCCCGCTCCGGAGTCCATTGCGCACAGAGTGTCAAATCCAGCTGCCCCTCGCGAACTTGCTCAAGGATCTGCTGCCAGTCGCCATAGACATATTCAATCTGCCAGCCTGTAATCGCCGCGATCCGCTCCAACAGCTCCACACCGTAGCCGGTATATTCGTCTTCTTCGCTCGGTTCAATAAACCCGGCATAATCAATATAGCCTACCCGAATCACCGGTGACTGCGCACAAACCGAGGCAGGCTGAAAGAAAGGACTGATAAGACTCCATCCCAGGCAGAGGATAAGCATAAGAATAAAACTGCGTTTTTTCATTCAGCTTTCTCAATCTTTCCTTTCCGATGAACGATCAGATTCAGGCCGCTGCCGATTTTCAGGCAGTCATCCATAAGTGATTTTCCAATAAGTTCCGTATATTAATTATAACATTGATCCATCCAAAAGGTGAATGATTCTTGCGCCAAACCGTTTGCACCGAAACCGCTTCTTTTTCTTCCCAGACGCCATGGAAATCGCTGCTTTAATTCAGTATACCTTTTCCCTCACTCTAAAAGCTTAAGAAAAAAGGATAACGGTCAATGAGAACCGTTATCCGATAAACTTCTGTTATGCTGAACGTTTAGCGGCAGCCGCTCCGGCTTTGCGGCCAAAGTGGCATGTACCGATGACCGCTGTACCGCTGCCTGGATAATATGGACCGACCCAGCCGCCGGCATTTAAGCCTGCGGCATATAAGCCTTCAATGACCTTGCCATTGACATCGACCACTTCGCAGTCTGTCGTGATCTTCAATCCGCCTAAGGCGCCCAGATTATAGGAAGTGTTCTTATAGGCATAGAATGGCCCGCTGAGTGGTTCCAGACCGTCTTTGCGTCCGAAAGGATCCGTTCCTGCCGCGACGTCTTCGTTCCAGTCCCGCATCGTTCTGACCAAGCCGGCCGCGTCAATACCCAGCTTTCCAGCCAGATCTTCCAAAGTTTCTGCCATGATCAGCACGCCATCCTCAACATCCTTAGCCGCGGTTTCCGCCGTCCAAGGTGAAGTTGGCGCATCCAGGCTGCTGGTGCCGAAAATCATATAAGTCGGGCCCTGCAGCTGCATTTCCTGCTGATAGATCGCGCGGTAATGATAAGCATAGGTCGCATCTTCGCAGACAAACCGCCGTCCAGCCTGGTTGACGATGAACGATGGGAATAACGGATTGCGGTTGTCCGTCGCCGCTCCGGTCTTGCCGCAGAAGTCAATCGTTCCGCCGCTCACATAGGCTGCGCCCAATTCCATGCCCATGCGGATGCCATCGCCGGTATCGGTAGCCACGCACAGACAGATCTGTGTCGTATCATCCCAATATTGCTGCGGATTCAGTTCCTTCGCCATATCGGCATTCTGATCGACACTTGCGGCAGCCAGAATAACACCGCGATTGGCCTTGATCGTGATTGTCTGTCCGTTCTGTGTCGCTTCCGCGCCGATGACTTTGCCGTTTTCTGTGATCAGCCGTGTCACTTCCGTTTCATATTCAACCACGGCGCCTAAGCCTTCGGCAACTTTTAAAACGGCCTGAACATAAATTCCGCCGCTGCCGGAAGCGCCGCCGCCCTCATAGACGTGAATTCGGTCTGCCAGCACTTCATCCTTTAAATACGGCACATGACAATGACCGTAGACACTCGTCCACTTCAAGCCGCAGGTGCTGGCCAGCCATTCAATGTCTTCCGGAGCGCCCAAGGCCAGATCTTTGACCAGCGCTTCATCCAGCTGTCCTTCGCCTTCTGCCATCCAGCATTCAAAATGCTTTTCCGGTGTGTCATCTTGATATTGTGTAAATTGTTTCTGGTAGGTGGTTCCGGCAGCCTGCATGACGCCGCCGGACAGATTGGTGGTTCCTCCGGCAATCCCGGCCTTTTCCAAAACCAGAACCTTTGCCCCGGCCTCAGCCGCGGCGGCCGCCGCACAGACCCCGGTTCCGCCAGCGCCGACGATCAGAACATCGGTTTCTTTTGTCCACTGGATTGAAGATGCCGAAGACTTCGGTGTTTCTTCACTGCTGCATCCGCCTAACATCCCGACAGCCGCTAAACCTAAAGTGGATGCGGCCGCTCCCTTCAGGAAATCGCGGCGGCTGATTGATTTCTTTGCCATATTTCTTTCCTCCTGTTTGTGATTTCATTATCCAATTCTCTTTGTCAGGAATCAAGAAACAGGTCGCGCATTTTGTTTCTCTTTGTCCGTCATTTCACGATCAATCGTTGAAATAAGCCTTAAACCGCTGCGGCAGGGTGTCGCAGGACAGCTGGATCATTTCGTCGATCGACCGATCCATCCCCTTTTCCACCCATTCGCACATCAATTCCAAATTGCCGTAAATATGTACCCGCAGCATCGCCATCGTATGCCAGTCCGCAACGTCTTCTCCATTTCGCTTCAGCGTTTCGGTATACAAATTCAGACTGATCTCAAAGATATAATGACGCAAGGAATTGGGATCATGTGAACGCAGGGCATTCTGAAAGAAAAACAAGTTTTCTTCAAAAATCTGATATAAAGCCTTCACCGAATCATGCCAGCCGCATCCGTCTAAAAAAGTAAACAGTGTCTTATCGAGAATCTTCTGATAACTCTTATTGACCAGATCATATTTATCTTGATAGCGCCGGTAAAAACTTGAACGGCTGACATGGGCCTGCTTCAGAATATCATTGACGGTCAGCTTATCCAGCGGCATCGTCCGCATCAGCTCCATTAAGGCATCAAACAGACATTGTTCCAGTTCCTCTTCGTTTTGATTGATCGCAATCGTCATCCTGATCCTCTCCTTCATCACTTAGTTACACCGCAGTCTCTTTTTATGATAACCAAGGATATCAAGCTTGACAATCCCTTTCCTGATTTCATCAGCGGATTTACCCAAAAAGAAAACACCAGCTTGCTTCACCGGTGTTTCTTACGATTACAGCTTCAGGATATAACCTGCTTTGCGCGGCTTCGGCTGCGGAGCTTCGCCTTCCGGAATGCCTAAGGCCAGCGCGCCGACGCCGCGCAGATTCTCGCTTAAACCCCAGGTCTTTAACAACGCTTTGCCTTCTTCGCTGTCAAACATCTGCCGTTCCCGATGAATCCAGACGCTGCCCAAACCAACGGCATGAGCGGCCTGCATCATCGTACATAAGACGCAGCTGCCGTCTTCCACCCAGGTACTGACTGTACTGTCGGCTAAGACCAGTACAATGACCGGCGCGCCGTAATAAGGATCGGTACCCGGTGTTGCATATTCTGCATTCATCCGCGTCAGCTGAGCGCGCAGCTGCGGATCCTGCACCGCAATGATGACCGGCGCCTGCTTGCCTTGGCCAGTTGGCGCATAAGTCCCGGTTTCCAGCACGGTATCCAGCAGTGCAGCGGCTGGGGCTTTGGCTTGGAAACGGCGGATTGCCCGGCGTGTTTGAAGATCTTTGATCGTTGATTCTGACATTTCAATGACCCTCCTTTTTCTTCAATTATACCGCAGCCGTCAAGCTTTTGCCTGAGGCCAAGCATGAAAATCTGCTAGAAATTCAATCAGTTCCGGTTCTGGAAGCGGTCTGGAGTAATAGAAACCTTGAATTAAATCGACGCCCTCTGCCCGGACAAACTGATCCTGTTTTTCCGTTTCCACCCCTTCTGCCAGCACTTCGCAGCCCAACTCGTGAAAGACACGGATCAAATAACGGATCATGGTCGCGCTGCGCGGATTTTCCACAGCTGAAACAACTAGGCTGCGGTCCAATTTAACGGTACTGAGCGGCATATGCATTACCGAATCAATGTTCGAATAGCCCGTACCGAAATCATCCATTTCGATGCGTACGCCCTGTTCCATCATCGTCCTGGCAAAACGAGTTGTTTCCTCCGGATTTTCTGCCAGCGCTGTTTCGGTAATTTCAATGATGATCTGTTCGGGGGCAACCTGACATTCCCGCAGCGTTTGCAGGACCTTTTCCGCCAGCTGGGGCTGAACCAGCTGAACTGCCGAAAAATTGATATGAACCGCCGGCAGTGTCACGCCGTTTTCCTGCAAGCGAACCATAACAGCGCAGATCTGCCGCAGAATCTGCCAGGTCATCGCCACAATCAAGCCGGTTTCCTCGGCAATCGGTATAAATTCTGCTGGAGACAGGGGACCCAAAGGACTTTCCGGGATCCGCATCAAGGACTCCACAGCACTGATCCTTCCCGTTTTCACTTCGTAGATCGGCTGATACACCATGACGAATTCCTGATCCTGCAGCTTTTGTTTCAGAATTTCGATTATTTCGTTGCGCCGGCGCATGCCTTCCAGCATTTTCTGATCACAATAGCATTGTTTCCAATGATGCAGCTTTGCCTGATTTACCGCATATTCCAGACCGTTGATCAAGCCCTCCAGACTTCTAGCACTGTGAGGATAGGCCGCGATCCCGATCACCGCGTGCAGCCGGCAGCTGTAGCTGTCAATTTCAAAAGGTTCATTGAAACGGCTATGAATATTTTTTTGCAGCTCTTCCATCTGCTCTGGGCTGCGGCCGCGGATTAACAGCGCAAATTCATCCCCGGAAAAACGGTATACCGGATAAGGAGCTGTCAAGGTCTTTAAGGTGGAAGCAATAAGCTTCAAAAAATGATCGCCGGTGCGTTGGCCAAAGTGATCGTTGATCTGTTTGAAATCCCGCAGCGAAATCACCATCACTAAAAACAGCGGCTGCCCACGCTGGATGGACAAGCTGATCATTTTCTGAAATTCAACACGATTGTCTAGACCGGTCAGCGGATCCAGCAAGCTCTGCTTGTTCTGCAGGTACAGATAGATCAATAAAATTGCCGTCGTTGCCGCGGAACCGCTTAAAATAACCGCGGGAAACAGCTGCTGGACAACGATAACGCTGGCTGCAATTAAAGGAAAAACAAACAAAATTTTATAGATCTGCGGTTCCAGCCAGCTGCGGTACACCCGCACCAGCACCACCGAGATCAGACAGTAAAAATAAAAAATCAGATACGTTGTGATGATCAGCGGACCACGCAGATACACCCCGGCCTGAATTGAAAACAACACACCGGTGAGCGGATTGATCAGCACCAAAACGGCATAGAGTATCCCCGGCAGAATGCCCAGGATACAGGCCCGCCTGCCGCCGGCATGTTCCTCAAAAACCGTCGCTGCCGTATAACAATAATAAGCCAGCCCCATTAACGGCGTCGCCAGAAAGTAGATTTCCGTTATGCCCCAGCACAGCCAGGAATCCGCCCAATCGGGATTGGCTAAAAGCAGCGTTGAAAGGACATTGGACACCATCGCCGCAAAGGTTGCCCCCAAACAGCACTGAAACATCCGGTTCTTCCAGGACGGCAGCAGCGCGCCCTTATGCGAGTACACCAGAATGATCGATAAAAAAACAATCGAGATGCACTCAGCAGCGATATTCCAGGCCATACATTCCCTCTTTCCCCTGATTTTGTTCGTTAGTAAACCGTTTTCATTATAACCATTTTTAAAACCAATTACAATTCAAGAAAACACCTGAATCACAAAGTCTCCGGGAAATTCTCCAACCGTTCAATGCTCAAAATACCTTTGTCAAAATGAAGTCCTAGTTTTGCGGCTTCTTCAACCAGCCTGATTTCGTTTTTTTCTTTGTCGGCACAGGTTTTAATTTGTTTTTCAGAAAGGTCAGCGTTTCCTCATCGCAGTTCTTTTTTTCTAAAGCATACCCCATATATCTATTCGGCGAGATAAACAGATACTCCTCATTTTCAAGATAGCCATAACAATCCTCATAATTTATGCGTTCCCACCCTTGTTCTGAGCGAACCTCAAAATCCTCATCATGAAAGGTATAAGATAACGTATATCCGGCTTTTAACCGCCGATTGCTTTCGATATCAGTATTCAGCTGCAGGCGTCTGCCCTTTTTAAATACTCTTGGCATGGATAAAGCCCACAGTATATAAAGCAGACCCATAATCACATAGGAACAGCTCATATAAGTTTTTAAAATTCCATTCCAATCAAACAAAAATAAACATCCCCCAACAATCCAAAAGACACCCGTCCATGTGTAAAGTGTTATGTTAGTATGTTTCATTTGAGCAAGCATCTCGGCGTTTCCCAAGTCGTAAAAGACTGTGTAAGCATAGGGCCCGACATGCGTCTGAACTTCTGTTGATCTCATTCTCATTTTCCCCTATTCCATCCGGATCGCCTTCCGCTTATGCCCATCCTGCGATCCCTCATCAAAGTAATTTCATTATACCGAGCTTGACGCTGGAAAGCAATCGACCCTAAAACAAACCTCGATATCCAAAAAAGAAAAACATCCGCGGTTTCACGGATGTTTAAGGTTTTATTCTTCTTCCAGCTCAGCCGCGGCCTTGTTCAGCTCACGCATATGCTGACGACGTTCCAATGCCGTAAGATATTTTTTACGGATTCGAATATCCGTCGGCGTCAATTCGACCAGTTCATCATCATTGATGAATTCCAACGCTTCTTCCAGTGACATGATCTTCGGCGGAACCAGCTTCATCGCTTCATCGTTGCCAGTGGAACGCACGGCCGTCATCTTCTTGTTTTTTAACGGATTGACGTCCATATCCATGTTCCGCGCAGCCATGCCGATGATCATCCCTTCGTAGACCTCGGTCTGCGGAGAAACAAACAGCTGGCCGCGTTCCTGGATATTCCATAAGGCATAGGTCATTGCCTTGCCTGTTTCCGTAGAGATCAGCGCGCCGTTTGCCCGCTGCGGGATATCGCCTTTGTAAGCTTCATACCCAGCCAGACGGCGAACCATCGTGCCTTCACCGCGGGTATCGTTGATGAACTCAGAGCGATAGCCTAATAAGCCCCGCGTTGGAACAGTATACAGAATCCGGGTGTAGCTGCCCTCATCCTGAATATCGACCATGATGCCTTTGCGCAGATTCAGCTTGGAAATGACTGTTCCTGAATATTCATTCGGAACACTGCAGACCACTTCTTCAACCGGCTCATACAGAGCACCGTCCACTTTGTGCATGATGACTTCCGGCTTGGAGACCGCAACCTCATACCCTTCCCGACGCATATTTTCTAACAGAACTGACAGATGCAGCTCGCCACGTCCGGAAACTTTGAAGCAGTCAGTCGTATCCGTTTCTTCCACCTTCAGCCCAACATTGACTTCCAGTTCTTTTTCCAGCCGCTCACGGATGTTGCGGGAAGTGACATATTTGCCGGACTGTCCTGCAAAAGGCGAGGTGTTGACCATGAAGTTCATCGACAATGTCGGCTCTTCAATCCGGATCATCGGCAGAGGACGGATATTTTCGGGATCACACAGCGTATCCCCGATGGAAATATCCGCAACACCGGAAATCATGACGATTTCTCCGCACTGCGCTTCCGATACCGCAATCCGGCTCAGGCCCTTATAGACGAATACCTGATTGATTTTGCGGCGTTCCTGCCGGCCTTCATCGTTACACAGAATAACGGTGCTGCCTTCTTTTAAAGTGCCTTCGTAAACCCGGCCAATTCCTAAACGGCCGATATAGTCGTCATAGGCCAGTGCGGAAACCTGCATCTGTACCGGTTCCTCGGTTAAATCCGGATAAGCTTCGCAATGCTTCAAAATAGTTTCAAACAGCGGCGTAATATCTTCATTTTCATCTGCCGGCTGATAGCGGACAATCCCCTGCCGGGCAATGCCGTAAAGAATCGGGAAATCCAGCTGTTCATCCGTCGCGTTCAAATCGAGGAATAAATCGTAAACCTCATCGATGACCTGATCAGCGCGTTCATCCTTCTTGTCAATCTTGTTGATCAAAAGAATCGGGCGCAGGCCGCATTCCAGACTTTTCTGCAGTACAAAGCGCGTCTGCGGCATCGGTCCTTCACTGGAGTCTACCAACAGAATAACGGTATCCACCGTTTTGATAATCCGCTCAACCTCGGAAGAGAAATCCGCGTGACCCGGAGTATCGACAATATTAATCTTGTAATCCTTGTACGTCACAGAACAGTTTTTGGAATAAATCGTAATTCCTCTTTCCCGTTCCAGATCGTTGCTGTCCATAACGCAATCAACCGTTTCCTCGTTATCCCGGAAAACGTGACTCTGATTTAAAAACGCATCCACCAACGTCGACTTACCGGCGTCGACATGGGCAATGACCGCGATGTTAATAATCTTCTGATATGCCATAAAAGTACCATTCCTTTACACAGTGCTTTATTATAGACGCATTATCCTTAAATTACAACAAAAACCGCATAACAAAGCGATAAATTGAAGATTGGCAAATTTTGAAAAAGGCCGGAAAAACAAAGCTGAACGCAATCTGGATATCAATTTTTTTCAATCTTCGACATTCTGACGCATAAAAACAAGCTTACTTTGAAAACAGGTTCTTTAAGCAAAGGAAAACCGGTCAGTCAGCGACCGGTTCGTCTTCCGCTTGTGATTTTTGTGCATCTGTGGTTTCCTGCTCGGCTTCGGCGGCTGCCGAGGGCTGCGTCAGGGTCAGACCGGACACGTTCAGATTGCGGTTCACCTTGGCGTCATAGGAGCCTGCACGAACAATCTCTTTCAGATCAATGCCGGTGGTTTCCTTCATGGACTCAAATAATTTGGCCATGACCGCCGGTACGTTCTGCGATACGCCATCAAGTCCGCTGCCCTCGCCGCCAATAATCGTAATCTTATCGATCTGGCTTAACGGTTCGGCGATCTTGCCGGCAACCTCAGGCAGAATCTGGATCAGCATTTCCGCCATCGCGGCATTGTTGTATTTCTGATAGGCCAGAGCTTTCTTTTCCATGGCTTCGGCCTCGGCAATTCCTTTAGCCCGGGCGGCTTCCGCTTCGGCTTCACCGACCATCTGAATTCCCTGAGCCTCGCGCTCTTTCGTGTACCGTTCGGCATCCGCCTTGGCTTTCTGGGCCTCAGCTTCCTGCTGAATTTCAAATTTACGGGCTTCCGCTTCTTTCTGCCGGGCGTACAGCTGAGCATCCGAGCGCTGCTGCTGAGCATATTTCTCCGCTTCCGCCTGCTTGCGGATCTGCGCGTCCAAGGCCTTTTCCTTGACCTCGGCTTCTTTTTGTTTTAACAGGACTTCCCGTTCCTGCTTGGCAATATTCGCGTTCGCCGAAGTAATTTCAATCGTTTTCCGCTGCGTTTCCTGTTCGATCTGATAGGCCGCATCGGCTTCCGCCTGCTTCAAGTCGGCGTCTTTCTTCAATTCGGCCTTCTGAATTTCCAGCTCATTGTTTTTAATCGCAATTTCCCGTTCGGCATTGATCCGTGCGTCGCTGGCCTGACGATCCGCCTCAGCTTTGGCTACGGCAATTTCCTTGTCCGCTTCGGCCTTGGCAATCGCGGCTTTCTTCTTGATCTGAGAAATATTGTCGATGCCCAAATCGTCGATCACGCCGTTGGAATCGGAGAAGTTCTGGACGTTAAAGCTGATGATATCCAATCCCATTGCCGCTAAGTCCGGCATTGCGTTTTCCTTGACCAGTTCGGCAAATTTCTGACGATCACTGACCATTTCTTCCAGCTTCATCCGACCGACGATCTCACGCATGTTGCCTTCCAGTACTTCCCGCGCGACACGGGCAATATAGTCGGTATCCTGATTCAGGAAATTCTCCGCGGCCACGGACAGCCGCTGATTGTCGCTGCTGATCTTGATGTTGACCGCGGCGTCTACCTGAATGTTGATATAATCGGCGGTCGGTACGGCCGTAGACGTTTTTACGTCAATCGGAATCAGCTTCAGACTCAGCCGGTCCATCCGTTCAAAGAAAGGAATTTTAATACTGGCCTTGCCGATGATAATTTTCTTCCGCAGGCCGGAAATGATATACGCCGTATCTGGCGGCGCTTTGATGTAGCCGGTCGTCAAAATCACGATGACGAGCACAGCAATGACGAGCACGATGATCAAGCTTTGATAAGCCATTACTGCTTCCAACACAAACATCCCTCCTTCACTTGTGGTGGCGCCTTGCTTCTTTTCTGTCTGCTGATCCCTCACCTCTTTTCTAAAATTTGTCTTAACTAATTCTTCATCAGAATATTTGTCTTAACAAATTGTTAAACCTAGTATAGCATGAAATGATTACTTTGTAAATATATTAACAAGCAAAACTGAACTGTGTTCATGATTGATTATAAAAACAGGAACAAGCTGATTTCTCGTTCCTGCAAAGATTCAATCAAAGGTGCGGACGGCGTCTGCGTTTTTTACGTGCTGATTGATACCGGCGCTGTTCCCGTCGGTAATCACGAAGCAAAATCAGACACAGAATGAGTCCCAAAACGCTCAGGGCAAAGAAAATCGTATTGTTCTTTACCCATTGCTGAAATTGATAAAAGCCATAGAGCAGGGCACTGCGCTTATAGCTGCGCGGACTGACTAGTTCCAGTTCTTTTAACACTGTGGGCGTTTCAGTATCCGTGCGGCTGATTTTCACCGTTCCTAAACGCTGTCCTTCCGAGATCGGCGCCTGAAGATCCTGATCCAGTTCGGTTTCAATCAGCAGCGTGGACAGATCCAGCGTCTTCGGCAGATTCAGCACAATATCACTTCCGGCTGATAGCGACAGCTTGTTGTTGAACAAAACAAACGGCACCTTGGTTTCCAGCAGAATCTGGTCCGCTGTCAATACCGTTTGCCGGGCATAATACTCATAAAAATAATCATAGATATGCGCGGCATCCAGAATGTGATAAGGGGTATTGGAAACTGGGGCATGCGCGGTGATCAACAGATACCTCGTGCCGTTTTTCTCCGCAATCGACGCCAGACACAGACCCGCCGGATTGGTATAGCCGGTTTTCCCGCCGATAATAGAATCGTTGACGATCCGTGAGGAATTCGCCGTGATCGTCGCATTCGCCTCATTTTCTGGTCCAGTAGTAAGCTTCGCAAACAGCGTGCTTTCCCAGACCAGACCGCCCGGATGCAGCGATGGATTGGCAGTATAGCGCCGGGTTTGAAAAATCTCGCGGAAGGTGGGGTTTTCCAGCGCGTAGCGCATCAGCTTTTCAAGATCCCGCAGCGTGGTGTAGTGATCAGGATCATGCAGACCGGAGGTATTAACAAAGTGAGTTCCACTCATCCCCAGAGCCGCCGCTTTCTCATTCATCAGTTCAACAAACGCCGCTTCACTGCCGGCTTCTTCCAAAGCCAGAGCCTGCGCAGCGTCAGCGCCGGAAGGCAGAAACAAACCATAAAGCAAGTCTTTAACGCTGACTTCTTCCCCCGGCTTAAACCCGGCAACCGAGGCATGCGCTTCCGCCAGCCCGGCAAACACCTCCGGCCCAAGCACCATGGTGCTTTCTAACGCCGGTGCATTCTCAATCGCCACCAACAGCGTCATCATCTTGGTCATCGAAGCCGGATAAATGGTCTGCTCACTCCCCTCATCCAGCATGATCTGATTGTTATCCAAATCGACCATGTAAACATAGTCGCTTTTGATCTCCGGAAAATCCGGTTCTTCTGAAATCGTGGCCTGCGCGCTTAACGGCAGCGGCGTCAATGTCAGAAGGAAAACCACCATCAGTACTATTTTTTGAATCCTGTTCTTCACTTTACAAAACTCCTCACTCATATTGTCTATTATACCAAACTGTCCCGGCTTATTCCTTGAGATTTTCTTTCAATTTCACAAAAAACAGGAAAAACGAAGCGGTCCGGCTGGCTGCCTTTTCTGCTTCGTTCTGAAGACTCCTCTGATAAGTAATCCGCCGAACAGATCCCATATCCATAAAAACGGATTGTTTATTCCAGACGGCGGGACTGCACGCGATCGCGGATCACGCTTAAGCTGCTGGTATAGGTAATCAGGAAATAACCGCCGTAGATCAGGGCCAGAAATCCGCCGACCAGCAGGACCTGGCTGCCGATATCAATTTTGGCCAGCGCCACGAGTGAGCGGATCACAGCGCTGACGCCGACAATGGAATGCACGACGGCTAACGCCAGCGGAAATAAGAAATAAATCGCAATCTGAATAAACAAGGAACGGCGGATCATCTTTTCCTCCACGCCGATCTTGCGCAGCAAAGCATAGCGCTGCACGTTGTCCGCCGACTCGGACAGCTGCTGCAAAGCCAGAATCGCCGCGGAAGCAATCAGAAACACCAGGCCCAAATAGACGGCAATGTAGGACAGGATCAATTTCATACCGCCGGAAGCTTCAAACATCTCGGCCCGGGTTACAGTATTGTACGCCAAGCCGGTGGTCTGCCCATACTTTTTAGCCAAGTCGTCCATCATCGCATCGCCTTCTTCAACGGATACTTTGTAATTCAAATTGAGCGACTGACTGGCCGGCAGCTTGTTAACAAAATAGCTGTCCGGCAGAACAATCGTCAGAAAATTGCCGAAGGCGCTGAAATTCTGAAGCTGTAAAAATAAGGCCGGCTGACTGACAATCAGCTGTTTTCCATCCACGGTCAGCTCACGGTGTTCCTTGACGGCCTTGAGTATGTCGGATTCTGCGGCATTCATCGAATACGTAAGCAGATACTCATTATCACCTAAGGTTACCTCGGGTTTTGACTGCATAGACAAAGCGGTGTTCAGTTGGGAAAGCGGCAGAAAATCGATCGTCATTTCTCCAACGTTTTGAGAAGTGCTGTTCTGCATCAGGGTGATGACCTCCGCACTGCAGTAGTCTTTCACCTTTAAAGCCATATCATACAGATCGAGATCCGCCGCCTCGGCCGCAAAGCCATCCAAATCCAATCCCTGATCACGAATATCCTGACTCAAACTGGAGCCCAGCTGCGGTGTGTCATAAACATAAAGCGTCGCATCATACGGCGAAGTTTTTTCCACATCCCCAGCCAGAACCTGATTGAATGACAACCCGGTGCACAGGGCGCCGATCGTCAGCAGCAGCATGATCGAAATCACCGTCATCGAAACAAAGGCTGAATTGATCCGGCTGTTCAGCTGCCGCATGACAAACATATTCAAATTGCGGTAATAGAAGCTCTGCCGGCTCTGCACAAACTTTAACAGAAAACCGGACAGAGAGAAGAAAAACAGAAACGTTCCAATCGAGCCGAGAACGATCGAGGCCGCAAATTCCATATCAAACATCATAAAGCCATTGTCCAGAATCAAAGCATAAGCACAGCCGAGAATGATCAGACTGGCAAGGAACAGAACTGCGGACAACCCGATCGAGCGCAGCTTCAGCGCTTCGTTGCGGCGATCCCCCTGCAGCAGATCAATCAGCTTGTACCGCTGAACAACCCACGTATTGAAAATTAAAACAATCAGATACATACCGCCGAAGAAAACCGCGGACTTCACGATCGCGTTGAAGGAAATAATGAACTCAAAGGCCTTCAGCTGCACCATAAACAAATTCGCGGTGACCACCGTCAGGGCCTGCGATACGAGAATGCCTAAGCCTAAACCCGCCGCAAACGCTAAGGTTCCAATCATCACAGTTTCGATCATCAGAATCCGGGCAACCGTCCCTTTGTTCATACCCAGCACCAGATACAGCCCCAGTTCTTTTTTACGCCGGCGAATCAGAAAGTTGTTGGCATAAACAATAAGGAATCCCAGAACCACACAGACGAAAATCGAGAAGATGCCCATCATGTTGTTCAAGAGCACCAGCATCTTCGCCTGGGTTTCGCTGAGCGCCATCATCACTGACTGAGCCTGAATGGAATTAAAAACATAAAACAGGCAGACGCCGAAGGTCAGGGTCAAAAAGTAAACGCCGTAATCCCGAATACTGCGGCGGACATTGCCCAGCGCAATTTTAAAGTACATTGTTGGTGTCCCCTCCTAACAGGCTGACCACTTCAATAATCCGATTGAAGAAGGTCTTGCGGTCATCCTCGCCGCGGATGAGTTCATTGAAGATCCGACCGTCCTTGATAAACAGGATGCGGTGGGCGAAGCTGGCTGTGAAAGCATCATGCGTGACCATTAAGATCGTAGCTTCCAGGGATTTATTCAGCACCTCAAAGCTGTTCAGCAGCATTCTTGACGCCTTGGAATCCAAGGCCCCGGTCGGCTCGTCCGCCAGAATCAGCGCAGGACGACAGATCATCGCCCGAGCGCAGGCCACCCGCTGCTGCTGGCCGCCGGACATCTGATACGGATATTTTTTCAGCACCTCCTCAATCCCCAGCTGAGTTGCCAGCTTTTTAATCCGGCTTTCGATTTTCTTCGGACTGACCCGTTGAATCGTCAGCGGCAGCGCGATATTTTCATAAGCCGTCAGCGTATCCAGCAGATTGAAATCCTGAAAGATAAAACCGAGCTGTTCCCGGCGGAACTTGGAAAGCTGACCGCTTTTCATCTTGGTGATATCTTCTTTGCCGATCAGAATGTGGCCGCTGGTCACATTGTCAATCGTCGAAATGCAGTTAAGCAGCGTGGTCTTGCCGGAGCCGGAGGGTCCCATAATACCGACGAACTCACCTTTTGCCACCTGAAAGCTGATATCCTCGATAGCTCGGGTAATACTTCCTTTATTCCCGTAAATCTTTTCGATCTGTTTGACTTGTAAAATGGTTTCCATAGTTTTTCCCTTCCTTATTAATGAATATTGCCGAGGCCATTCTGGCCCAATACAATTACCTGAAATAAAACCTGGCATACAATCAGAATCTTATTGAATGTTTTCATAAGCTGATTCCTCCTTGATTACGGTTTTATTATATCCTTGTCTACAATATTGTACCTTAGAAGGGTCTTACAGCTTGCTAACAGAATTGTAAGATTCCTCGCCGGATGCAGAAGCGTTGATTTTCTATGACAAACCGATGTGGATTTATTGAATCCATGATTCTGTTTTTGTTTCTAATCAAACCAAAAATCCATGTAAAAAAGCATCGCGGGCCGCACGCTTTTCATCCTATGAACTCAGGCTTTAAAAATCGGGCTTCCCCAGACCTTCATCTTGCGGCTGTGAATAAGGAAATAAGAAATCGGTATGAAAAACCAAAGCTGCGATCCCAGCTTGAATAAGAAAAGTCCGCTTTCAGCTGCAAACTGATAACGGACCTGCTTGTCGGATTTTTTCATTATTCATGAATCTTTTAAATCTGCAAAGACGTCAGATTTCTCCACACGCTTCTGCGGAACGATCATGATCAATAAACAGTGTGAAAGTCAAGCACAATTTTATCGGCGATAGACGACTTCCCCATCCACCATGGTCAACATGACATGCGCTGAGGTCGAAACAACCGGATTCTGATCAAAGAGGACAAGATCGGCGTCTTTTCCTGCTTCTAATGATCCAATTCGATCCTCGCAGCCTAAAATTTTCGCCGCGTTGATCGTAATCATCCGCAGAACCCGCTCAGGCGGACAACCAAAGCGTACAGCTTCTCCAGCCTGAGCCAAAATCATCCACGGATTGCGGGCCGGACCATCGGTCATAATCGCGCACAGAACTCCCCGTTCATCCAGATCTTTCAAACAGCCGGTATCGACCAGATGCAGTTCATTGGGACCCTTCTGGGCCCCGATTGGGCCGTAAATAATCGCCAGCCGGTCTTTTTCCGCTTCGATCTCATCCAGGAAATCACTGGAGCCTAAGGCATGATCAATTGTAATCCGGATATCAAATTCTTTTGCCAGCTCAATGCAGGTCAGAATATCATGCTGATAAACATGAATTTTTAACGGAATCTGCTTATCCAAAACCAGCTCGCCATTTTCCAAGCCTTGATCCAGCTTCGGCATTTTTGCCGGATCGCCCTGAGCTTCCGCTTTTTTCTTACGGTAATCCTGAACCTGATGGAAGTATTCACGAATCGTTTCCGCGATCGCCATCCGCGTCATCGGACTTTGATTGCGCTTGCCGTAAACGCCTTTCGGATTGCCGCCGACCGCCGCTTTCAAAGCAAACGGCTGTCTGACACAGCGCTGCGCCAGACTGGAGCCGGCGGATTTGATCACACAGCCCAGGCCGCAGATCACATTGGCACTGCCCGGAACAATCCCGCTGGCTGTAATCCCCGTTTCCAAAGCCGCCGCAAACTGCGGCGACAGCGGATCCACGCCATCGTAGGCATTCAATTGGGCTGTGACCGGATTGACGCTTTCATTCAAATCCTGGGCTCCGGTTTTGGTATCAAAGCCGCCGATATGACTATGCGCATCCACCAGCCCCGGCAAAACCAGCAAGCCGGAAGCGTCGATGACTTCAGCCTGTTCCGCTGTTATATTTTCGGCAATTCGCACGATTTTTCCATCCTCAATCAGAACATCAGCCCGCAGTGTTCCCTGCGGTCCCATCGTCATAACCGTTCCGTTTTTAATCAGTTTCATTGTTGATAACCTCCCTGAACATAGACCACCTTGCCCTGCATGAAGACCTTTTCCACACGTCCCGCATAAGTTTCAATCGGATTATCGCTCCAGATTACAAAATCAGCGTCTTTTCCGGCTTCAATCGAGCCGATGCGGTCAGCGCAGCCCAGCATCTTCGCGGCTTGAAGCGTCAGCATGTTCAGTACATCTTCACTGTTTCCGCAGGCCCGCATCATCCGCGCCGCTGTCCAGATCAGTCCTTCTTTGCCGTTAGGATTGTTGCCGACCGTCGCCATCGCGACCGGCAAACCCTGTTTATATAATGCATACAAGCCTTCCAGATCCGCTTTTTGCGAATAAGCGTTAAAGCCATAGGAAAGGTTGCCCAGAATCACGCCCTGCGTCTTGTCCAGCAGATCCACATCCTCCGCATGAATATCATATCCCAGAGCCAGGATCGGCTTTAAGTCATAGTCTTCACATACTCGCAGAATCCCGCGCAGCTCAGCGGCATTGTTGGCGGCGATCACAAGCGGCATTTCCTTCGCCAGCACTTTTTTTAACGCCTTGGCTTTCTCATCCCGCTTGGTTTCCGGCTGACTTTCATCATAGGCCTGAGCCTGACGCAGCGCCTCTTTCAGCAAACTGAAGATGCCCATTTTCGTCATCGGCTGAACCTGCCGTGAACCATAAGCCTCCTTAACCTGATCGGTGACCGAGCCCTTCATCCCCACTTCATCCTTCACCAGCATCTTAAACGGGTTGATGCCGGCGGTTCTGAATACGGCCATCTGACCGCCCAGAATATTGGAATTACTCGGCGCCGCGGCTAAAGCTGTAATTCCGTAGGTATACGGCGCCTGTTCGCTGACACAGTCCCCATCATAAGCATATAAAGCCTTTAAATGTGGTGTAAGCGGATCGCTCTTTTCGTCGTTATCGCGAACTTCCCCGCGCCGGATCGCCATCCCCAGCTCACTCATCGCATCGATAAAGCCTGGCAGAATGACCTTCCCGGAAGCGTCGATAAAGCCTTCCGCTTTTTCCTTTAAACCCGTTCCGACCGCGACGATCTTTCCCTCGTCAATCAGGATGTCGCCCTGCTTCAGCACTTCACCGGTACCGGTGTGAACCGTGCCGCCTGTAATACAAATCATCCAATCCCTCCTCAAGAATCATGTCTTTATTGTACGCCAGAGCATGTGGGAAAGGCAAGCCGCAGATTTTTTGCGAAAGTTTATTTTCAAAGCTGCTGTCAGCTTTCATTTTATTTTGATCTGACAGAAGAAAAAGACTTACCCTGGAAAATCAAGGCCGCCTGAAATGGGAAACAGATCACTGTCAAGCTGCCGCAGATCCGCAAAGGCAACGCGGGTGCCGTCCGTAAAAATGATATGTTTTTGGTACGAATCAATCTTTTTCAGCCGCCCTTTTTTCATCATGTATGCGCCGCCGACCTTTTTTTCATCCTTCACAAAATAAAGAACTTCAATCAGAGGCTGTCGCTGAATTTGCGTGAGGAGGTATTGCAGCTGTTTGTCCAAAAAACGTTTCTCATCTTCATCCAGCACAATCTTTTCCTCTGTTAACCGCGCGGCTTCTTCAATTTCCTCTTCGTATCCAGTCAAGGCCGCAAACGGATTAAACTGCGCTGCCCGATCCATCCGCGCCATCGGAGGATGGATTTTGGAAACCGGGTGGGGAAGATCAATCAGGTCTTCATAGGGAAAATAAATGGGATCCTGTGCTTTCATGAAGTTTCCTCCTTATGCTTTATGCCCGCCGATCTGCTGGTTGCGCTTGATCGTCGTCGCACCTTCGACAAGATTAGTCCCTTTCAGTACGGCATTCTTGCCATATTTCCGTTTGATCTCTAAAATCGCCTGCTGCACCTGCTTTTCTTTTTCCAGCTCCTGACTTTCCTGACGACGCTGGCGCAGAATCGCTTCCGTATCGCTGAACAAATCAAACTGCTCAACAAATTCAACGCCGTCCAGCTCACTTTCCTGACGCAGATGATTAGCCGTGACGCCGATCCGGCGGATCAGCAGGGAATCATCCACAATCCGATCGAACAGCGCTAGCATCGCATCCACAATCATTTTGCCGGAAGCACAGGGGCGAGACAGATGCGTCATCCCATGGGCTGACTTGGGTACTTCCCGTCCGATCCTATCTTTCTTGACCGGCCCGTGATAATGCTGCCGGCGCTCGGGATCGCGTAAATTCACAACATCATAGCCTACATAGAGTCCGACCTGATCCGTGACCACTCCCTTATCCACTAAATCCAAGGCCAACAGATCCGTCATCTCCCGCACGATCAGCCGGGCTTTTTCCGTCGGATAAGGACAAGGCAGCACCTGTCCGCTGCCCAGACTGCGGGAACTTGGTTTATAGGCTTTGATATCGGCGATCGTACATGGCTCCCAACCCCAAGCATGATCAATCAGCAGCTCGGCATTGACGCCAAACAGCTGATACAACAAAGTTTCACTGCGGAATTGATTGGGATCTGCCAGCGAACAGCGAGCAATATCCCCCATTGTCATCAACCCGTGGGCTTCCAGTTTTTTCGCATATCCCCGGCCGACCCGCCAGAAATCAGTCAATGGACGATGGGTCCAGCATTGCCGGCGGTAGCTCATCTCGTCAAGCTCCGCAATGCGCGTTCCGTCCTGATCGGCTTCAACATGCTTGGAAACGATATCCATCGCCACCTTGGCCAGATACAGATTCGTGCCGATCCCCACCGTTGCGGTAATACCCGTTGTCCGCAGCACATCCAAGACGATCTTTTTCGCCAGTTCCCGGCCGCTCAGACCTAACGGCTTCAAATAAGCGCTGACATCCATAAACACCTCGTCAATGGAATAAACATGAATATCCTGAGGTGAAACATAATTTAAATAGAGCTGATAAATCTGCCGGCTGACTTCCATATACCGCGCCATCCGCGGTGAGGCGGCAATATAGGAAACTGCCAGCTGAGGCGAGCGATTCAATGCTTCCGCATCCCAAGAGGAATCGACCAGCTTTCCTTGTGGTGCCTGAAGACGCCGCTGATTGTTGACCGCTGCGACTTTCTGATTGACCTCGAATAAGCGCGGACGGCCAGCCAGACCGAGTTTTTTCATGGAAGGAGAGATTGCCAGACAAATTGTTTTTTCCGTTCGGCTTTCATCGGCGACAGCTAGATGCGTCGTCAGCGGATCCAGTCCTCGATCTGCACATTCCACTGACGCGTAGAACGATTTCAGATCAATCGCCAGAATCACACGATCCTGCATTTCCATCTTCGCGCCTCCTTTTCTTTCTTGCTTGGCTTTCTTGATTGCTGATGTTTTAGTTTAAGTTCATTATACTTGAGAATTGAATTATTTTCAAGTTACACTGCAATTTATTCAATTCCTCCTTTTTAGTCTTCACTTTCCCTGCCGAGAAATACAAAAAAACGTCCGCAAAGGACGTTTATGAATGCAATATCAACGTGGCAGAAAGCAGCTTGACCAAAGACAGATAGCGGCGCCGGCTGAACGTTTCATTCAGCGAACAAAACTTATCCGCCAGACACACAACAACGCTCTCCCGATAGCGCGGAGGAATCGGAACCAGCGGAAACATGTGACGGGCAATAATGTTGCGTTCCACAAGGTTCAGATCGAAATCCTGCGCCGCATTGCGCAGCGCTGTACCAGGATGCGTAAAACCATGCATTCCATATTCTTTGTGCGGCTGATGCCAGTCATAAAGAAAATAGTCGTGCAGCAGGGCTCCCCGCACCAGACTGCTTTGATCGCAGTTCAGCTTCCATTTCTGATCCAGCATCAGGCTGTAATAAGCCACGGCAATCGCATGATCCAGTGTCGTCGTATCGCCATGCTGAATATAGCCGCGCATCGACTGAACCTTTTCCCGCTTCAATGTCGCCTGCGCATATTCTTTTAACAGCTCAATCAGCTCCGTTTGCTTTTCCTCAATTTTCAATCTTGCTTCACCCATTCTTTTTGTCCTAATTATAATCAAGGACGCCGGAAAAGCAAGCGTTTCTCACGCTTTAAAATTTTCCAGGCCGGCGGTTTTAGTGTATGACGGCTTCAATTCGCCTATTCCGGAAGCAGAAAGCCGGACAGCGGAAAGCTCAGTGTGATCGCCGTGCCCTGTCCGGGCTGTGACTGAGCCTGAATGCCGATGTTCATCTTATCGCACAGCTGTTTGACCAGATATAACCCCATCCCCGTAGACTTGGCTACCTGCCGGCCGTTATCTCCGGTAAAGCCCTTATCAAAGATTCGCGGCAGATCCCGGGCGCTGATCCCGCAGCCGTTGTCTTCAATCGTCAGTATCACCTGATTTTCAAAGGCTTCCGCCTGAAACCGCAGAACTGGTTTTTCAGAATTCCGATATTTAACCGCATTGGTGACAATCTGACCAAGGATGAAATCAATCCACTTCACATCGGTATAGACAATATGCTCCAGGTTTTCCCGCTGAATCGAAAATTGACGGGAAATCAGGGTCTTCGCGTGATTCTTGATCGTCTGATTGACAATCTGATCGAGCGAACAGCGCCGGATCACATAATCCTTTTCCACGACGGCGGAGCGGGTATAAAATAACGCTTGTTCGACATACTGATCGATCCGGTCGATTTCCTCTTCCAGCGAGCGCGTCACCGGATCCGAATGATTTTCAATGATCAGCTTTGAGGAAGCGATCGGTGTTTTGACTTCATGCACCCAGGTTTCAATATATCGGCTGTAATCCTCATTGCGCCGGCGGTATTCCGCGATGGTGTCGTTCATCGACTTGCTGACGGAACGAAACAGCTGCGTCAGCTTCTGGCCTTCGACGAAGTTGGGTGATTCTATGATTTCAGAGAGATAGTATTTTTCTTCAAGCTGATCCAACAGCTGAAACATCTGGTCAAAAAACATCTTCTTGCGATAAAATTCAACCCCCAGCGTCACACCGGACAGCGTCAGATACAGAAAAGCCAGAAATCCCAAGGCAAAGCCGCTGACTCTTAACAGCCGCAGCATGACGCCCGCAAAAAGCATAAAGATCACCTGACAAAGCAAAAACATCCAGCGGTCTTGAAGAAATTCTTTCAGCGTCATATCCGATACCCCAAACCGCGCTTGGTTGACAGATAATCAGGACTGACCCCAATGCTTTCCAGCTTACGCCGCAGACGGTTGATATTGACGGTCAGCGTGTTGTCATCCACAAATTCCTCTGACTGCCACAGATCGGTCATGATTTCATCGCGACTGACAATCGTTCCCTGTTTGCGCATCAGCAGCCACAGAATCCGGATTTCATTTTTTGTCAGCTCGACACTTTGATGCTCATGCATCACACAGCCCTTGCTGAGATCCAGCGTCACCCCGTTGACTTCCAATAGACGGCCCTGATCCTGCGGATAAGCGCGCTTTAAGACAGCTTGAATGTGCGCCAGCAGAATCTGCACATTATAAGGTTTGGTGATGAAGTCATCCGCGCCCAGGCTCATGCTCATCAGTTCATCGAGATCGCTGCTGCGGCTGGTAACCATCAGAACCGGGATTGAAGACTGCTGGCGGATGGAACGGCAGATCATATATCCATCCATTTCCGGCAGATTGATATCCAGCAGAACCAAATGCGGCTGGATTTGCAGAATCTGGTGATCGACTTCATGAAAATCATCCAACACCATAGCCTCATAGCCATACCGATTCAACAAGTTCTGCAGCTCGACCCGAATCTTTTCCTCATCCTCGACAATTAGAATTTTAAACATACCGGACCCTCCTCCATTAGTTTTATTATACACCACGCTGAATTCCTGTTGCCATGGCTTTTCATCCATCTAACAAAACTGTTAGGTTATCCCATTCTATTCCATTTTTCCATATCCGGAAATCCTGTCTGAATCCGCAGCCCGCCAGCTTACACGCAAAATAAAAAGCCCTCTGCCGAAGACTTTATTTAACCACATTGAACTGTGGACTGATTGAAAATGGTGCACCGAACGGGACTTGAACCCGTACGAATAAATCACACGCCCCTCAAACGTGCGCGTCTGCCTATTCCGCCACCGGTGCATTGCTTAACTATTATAGCAAAGATCTTTTCAAAAAGAAAGAATTTTTATTGGCAACTGAATCCCTTTCTGCTTGCAAAAACTAAAGAAAACAACCCGATGGGGAAAATGAAAAACGCGGCCGGTTTCAGCCGCGATGAAATGTTTATTCTCTGAAACGCTTCCCTGGTCGTTCATTCCACCTAGGGTAATCAAAAACTAACGCAAATTTCCAGACGCCTTTTTCCGAATCAAGGCATCCAAGGTCCTCATCAACAGATCTGGATCAATCGGCTTGGCCAGGTGCGCGTTCATGCCGGCCGCCAAACTTTTGGCAATATCATCATCAAAAGCATTGGCCGTCATCGCAATGATCGGAATCTCTGCCGCATCAAAACGCGGTGACTGACGGATTTGCGCAGCAGCGGTTAAACCATCCATCACCGGCATGCGGATGTCCATCAAAACTGCGGCATAATCATTTTCGGCAGAGGCACGATAAAACTGCAGCGCCTGTTCGCCGTTTTCTGCTGTATCTACAGTAAACCCTTTATCCTGCAGAAGCATGACCGCCACCTCGGTATTGATGAGATTGTCTTCGGCCAATAACAGCCGCAGTCCGGTAAAGTCCAGCTGCTCTAAATCCTGCTCAGACGCTTCTGTTTCCAACTGCAGCGCTGTCTGGCAATCTTGTTGGACAGTTTGCGAAGTCATGCCTAAGCGAACCTCGACGACAAACTGCGTTCCCTGCCCTTTCTCAGACTGAACGCTGATATGACCATCCATCAGATCCACAATACTTTTGGAAATTGCCAGCCCTAAGCCGCTGCCGCCATACGCTGCGGTCGTTCCGGTAGATTCTTGGGAAAATGGCTCAAACAAATGCGGCAAAAACTCCGGCTTGATTCCGACTCCAGTATCAGAGATGACAAACTGAACCATGGCATTGTCTTTTTTCTGCTGAACCTGACGGGCTGTCATGACCACTTGTCCGCCCGGCGGTGTAAACTTGACAGCGTTGCTTAAAATATTCACCAGAACCTGCTGGAGCTTCATCGAATCTCCCATGTATTCCATATGAAGTGAAGGTTCAACAGTACATTGATAGGTTACCCCCTTCGCCGCAGCCTGCCCTGCGCCTAGGGTACTGACACTGTTGATCAGTTTCTGGGTCTGAAGGATACCATTGCTTAAAAGCAGCTTTCCGCTTTCAATTCGGCTCATATCCAGGATATCATTAATTAATCCCAGCAGGAATTTTGAAGACAGCTGAATTTTTTCGATGCATTCCTTCATTCTGGCTGGATCGTGTATGGATTGAGCAGCGACTGCACTCATACCCAAAATCGCATTCATCGGGGTGCGGATCTCATGCGACATCCGCGAAAGGAAATCGGTTTTGGCCGCATTGGCCTGCTGAGCGGCATTGAGGGCAGCCGCCAGCTCCGCTTTCTGCATTTGTTCCTGACGTACGACCTCGGTCACATCACTGCGTGTTACGCATAAACGGTCCAAGCGCCGATCAAGATAAAAGACTTTGTAAAGCTTGACCCGTGTCTGTCCCTGATCATCCAACATTTCAATTGAAAAGGTATACGACTCCTGATCCGCCAGCTGGCTTTTCATTGTTTCCAGGTTCAGCTGACGATGATACTCCGCCGCAAACTCCGGTTTTACATAATCCTGTGCCAGCTGTTCAATGGCCTGCGGCAGCTGCTTCCCAATCGGAATAATCGGTTCATTGGATGTGTGAATCTTCAATGTCTGCGATGCGGCATCGATTTCCGCAATGATATCGTAATTCAGGCTGACGATCTGGTCCAGCAGCTGTTCCTGCAGCTTCTTCTCTGTAATATCCAGAGTGTAAAAGAAAACGATCAGTTCCGAGGTTTCCGGATTCATGCAGGAATGAAATGTCGTATGACTCCAAAACGCCCCATCGCGCGTGCTGCGCAGAAATTCAAAATGATATTCTGTTTTGCCGACGGTGTAATCAGCAAGCACCTGACTTCGCTGCATCTGTTCGGCAATGTGCAGACCGATCTCTGTCTCCATTGCTGAACGGGCAAACTGATCAATCACTTGATCATAGCTGTCGCCAACCTGGGCAACCGCGTAATTGGCTGTCGTCAGATAGCTTTCCAAAACATTCTGTGTCAGATTCAGCCGGCCCTGGCCGCTTTGATTGCCGCTGGCGGCTTCTACGAAATATCGAAGTTCCCTTTCGTAGAGTTCCTTTTCCCGGCGCCGCTGTTGTTTCTCTTCAGTAATATCGATGAACACGCAGTCAAAATACGGCTGATTGTTCTCAACAAACAGCTGAGCTTTCACGGAAACCCATTTGACTTTACCGTGTTTCGTCCGCAGACGATTTTCAATGTGAATCGCTTCCCCCTGCTTTATCTGTTCATGCAGCCGCTGAGTGACCTCCGGCAGATCCTCAGGTTCCATGATCGCGGCCAGCTTGTTGCCCAGAGCGGCAAACTCAGTGCGGGTATACCCGATAAAATCAAACAAACCGTCATTCGCGCTGACAACACTCAGCGCAGAGTCATAACGGCAGCGGAAGACAGCACCGGGAATGTTGTTGTAAAGCCGCATCACTTCTTCCTGTGCCCGAACCTGAGCTGTGATATCGTAGCACACTGAGGAGATGGCCGGACAGCCATTCTCAGCCAGAATCCGGCGGCCTAAATCATGGACCCAGATGTACGTACCATCCTGACGCTTCATCCGATATTCCACCGTGTATTCATGCCCCTTTTCCAACTGGACGCCCACTTCTTTATCGACCCGCGTTCGATCATCCGGATGCATGCAGTTGATGATCTTTCCTTGAATATCCGCAACAAATTCTGCTTCATCCTTATATCCCAGATAATCCAGCATCTGCCGATTGATGTAATAAAACGGGAAATCCTCTGCCAGATATCCGCCCATCATTCCGCCCGGCAGCGTTTCATTCAACAATTCTTCCCGCTGGCGATGCAGCCGTTCTGTCACCAGAGACTGAGGATAAGACCGCTGTCCTTTCTGACTGCGGCCAGGCTCGGCAAAATGCAGGCTCTGAATCTTCCATTGTTCCCCCTGGCAGCACAAGATAAAAAACCCCCGCAGATGCCCGGCACATTGGGAGTTTTGAAGAATGATCTCAGTAAAAACCGTACCTAAAGCCGGCTGCAGAAGACGGCAGTTTATCGAAGGAAACGTCACAGAAAAAGATGTATTTAATGCCCGAATATCCGCTGTTAAATAAGCCCGCATGGCTTCCAGGCCGCAGGCCGCCTCCTGTTGGGCTGTTCCAATGTATTGAATATCTGAGCAGAGATATTCAAGCGTTTTTTCCACATTTCGCGCTTCAAACCAGGCTTTGCAGAACTGTTCAACTACATTTTGACATGTTTGTTCCCGATCCCCCATAGATTGGCTTCCTCCCATAAACAACAGCGATTCTGACATCCGCCTTTCGCCCATTTCAGCGCGCTGTCAGCCCGAACCAGCATTTCATCCAGGGTTTCGCTCAAATCCCACATCGCAATCCCAGCGGATACTGTCAGTGGAACATCCTGATTCCACTTTACTTCAATGAAGGCCTGGCTTAAATCCCGTCCCTTTTTTAAAACGGCTTCCTTGTATGCAGCCTTTTTCATAATCACGATGAACTCATCCTGACCCAAGCGGGCGGCAATATCGCTTTGACGGAAATGGGAACGCAGCAGACGGCTGAACTGGCAAATTCGCTGGTCCCCTTGATCCCGACCGAGCTGATTATTCACCTTTTTCAGATTATCCAAATCAAACAGAAACAGGGCCAACGGTGCATCATCCTGACGCAGCGACTGACAAACTGCATACAATCCCCGCCGGTTTAACAGACCTGTTAAATCATCCCGATTGGCTTCCTCTCTTAACAGCTGTTCCTGCCGCCGCAGAACATTTAAACTCTGGGTCCGCTGCACGCGTTTCCACAAGCTCATCGGTGTATGCGGCTTCCCTGCAAAATCATCCGCACCGATATTCAAGGCTGTTTCTTCCAGCTGCTCGTCCCAGCAGCCGGTCGCGATGATCGGAACATCCCGCACCTCAATCCGATGCTGGAGCTTTTGCAGCACTTCAATTCCGGCAGGCTCCTTTAAATCCAGACTTAAAATAATCAGCCGAATCTGACTGGCATACGTATCCAGGCAAGTTAAAACACTTTGACCGTCGCTGACACACTGAACCTGATACTGCTGGCTCAGGATGCCGCGCATCGCCTGACAATAGCGAACATCCCCATCCGCTAACAAAAGCATCGGTTTTTGCTGATCAGCAATTCTTGCCGTGTCATCCTGAACGGTCTTTCCGATTTGTTTCTGGTGCTGAAGCAGCAGCTTTTCAAATTCATCGCAAGGCATGGGACGGGCAAAATAATAACCCTGCACATAATCACAGCCGGTTTCCCGCAGCCGTTCCAGCTGCTCCCGGGTTTCCACGCCCTCAGCGATCACGCTCAGGTTCATCCACCGCGCCAAACTCATAATAAAGCGCAGAATTCCCTGATTGGTCGGCTTTGCCGTTTCATTCTGAATAAATTTCATATCCAGCTTCAAAATATCGAGCGGCAGCTGATTCAGCATGTTCAGCGAGGAATATCCGCTGCCAAAATCATCCATTTCGATCACAAAGCCCAGCGTCCGCAGCTGCTGCACCGTTGCGATGATCTGTCCGGGATTTTCCGTATAGGCACTTTCTGTGATTTCCAGATGCAAGCGGGAAGGCTGCAGCTCATATTTCGTCAGCGTCCGCGTTAAAAATTCGATCAGATCGCTGTTGTAGATATCGGCTCGGGACACATTGACGGAGACGGAAATCTGCGGATAACCCGCCTCATCCCAACGCCGCAGCGTCGCGCAGGTCTGATCCCAGACATACTGATCCAGCTTCGTAATAAACCCATTTCGTTCAAACAGCGGAATGAATTCAGCCGGGGACTGAAATCCCCATTTCGGATGGTTCCAGCGAACCAGCGCTTCCGCACCAACCAGCTGATCATCCTTGATCTGAAACTTCGGCTGCAGATAAATGACAAACTGCTTTTCTTCCAGAGCCGCTTCCATACTGTCGGTAATCGCCTGTTCCCGCAACAGCTTGTTGCGCAGCGTATCATCATAAGCCGCAACATAGATATTGTACTGGCCCTTGATCCGGCGCACGGCAAGCAAGGCCCGATCGCACATCTGTTCCACCGAGACCTGCTTATCGCGGATTACATAAACGCCCCATTTCACAACGACGTTCTGCATGTTTGCCAGCGTGTTGATTTCCGAATTGGCATGAATAAAATAGTCCTGCGAATACGCCGGCGGACGGCGAATGAGACAGGCAAACTGATCCGCGCTCAGTCTTCCGCAGATGCCGTATTCCGCAATTTTCTCCTGGATCATTTCAGCGACACTGACCAGCAGCTGATCGCCGGCAGGCACGCCTAAAATATCATTGATCAGCTTAAAATTCTCAATATTGGAACAAAGCATGTCATATTCCTGTTCGGGATGAGCCTGCAGCTCTTCCCGCACCCGGCGGTAAAAGAACTCCTTGCTGTAAAGACCGGTCAGCCGATCATAGCGAAACTGATTGACCATTGCGGCGTTTTCCCGCAGACTGATGATGCTGGCAACACGGTGCAGAATGATCTGCGGCCGATACGGCTTAGCCACAAAATCCGTTGCCCCATGCGACAACGCGGCAACTTCATCCGCTTCATTATCATTCTGAGTGGCAACAATCACCGGAATCGAGGAGATGGAAGGATCGTTTTTCAAAATCGACAAAAAAGTGTAGCCATCCATCACCGGCATCACGATATCTAATAAAATCAATGAAATGTTATCTTTCTGATCATTCAGTACTTTCAGCGCTTCCAAACCATTTTCCGCTTCCAGCACTTTATACTCCGGCTCTAAAATTGCGCAAAGCATGGCTCGGTTAATTTCATTATCTTCCACAACTAAGATTATTTTCTGTGAAACCATTATTGTTACCTCGCTTCATCCGTTAATCTTGGACTGTCGCCAGAAACCGAAATCCATTGTAATTTTTAGATTTCCAAGTCAGTTGTCTGAAATCACTAAAAGATTTTCTGCGTACTCTGATCTTTCGTTGCTTTAATTCTAGCATAGGGGGCGGGGAACCGCAATCTCTTTCCAAATTGAAACCTGTTCGCTTTCAGCCTTCTTTTATCCTCTGCCAAAGTGTGACACAGAACTGGAGGGTTTTCTTTTTTAGCTTGCAAAAGCTTTATTTTCTACCGTTTTTCCTTTCATTAAAGCAGTCTGCTTTGAAATCCAATCTGTCAATTCCCTATCCTTATGAAAGCGATGACCTAACTTGACCTGAAATTTTCCATCAAACAGAAAAGACTGGCATGCACCAGTCCATCCTGTTCAGATGCGGGTCAGGTCCGCAAAGCTTTAGCGCAGCATCAGCCTGCTGCCTTGATGCAGAATATCCGTAATCAGGTTCAGCATTGGATTGTATTGAT
>NZ_HE998568.1:136879-272709 GCF_000327285.1 Holdemania massiliensis AP2
CCGTAATCAGGTTCAGCATTGGATTGTATTGATCTAAAAGGCAAAGACTCATGCCCCAAAAGACAAGCAGGGTCGTGAGGAGCCAGCGCAGATTCTTAATCATCTTCGGCTTCCTTTTGTTTTTTGTACCACCAAAGCAAACCTGCCGCCACGCCTAAACTCAGAAGCAACCATCTGGTTCTTTTTTTCATGAAGTCTTTCCTCCTTGATTTCTGGCTTCATTATAAACGGGAATGTCCTGCTTCTCCATCGTTTGAGCTTACAGACAACTTACAGTTTCGTCACTGTCGATTTTATTATAAAAAGTAAAAAAAAATAGAAATTCGCTTACCGGGCGCCTTTCTATTTCCATTCCTGAGGGAATGTTTTTTCTATTGCCAGGGAGTCTGGCTTAACGGGGGAAAGAAATTAATCAAACTCTCATTTGATTGTCTATATTATATCGGCTTCATGTGTGAAGAACATGGATAAATTGTGAAATATTTGTGTAAGTCTGAAGGCGTTATTCTTCCTTAATGATAATCCCCAAGACCCTTGCCAGATCCACAGCCTGGGAAGGATTGACGATCACGCCCTTCAGTTCATCTCCACACAGCGCAATGCCCTCAATCGTACAGGAAGACAGATCCACCCCTTGAAGATGGCTGTGGAAAAACTCGCTTTCATCCAGCTTGCAGCGCTGAATTTCAAACGCGGTGAACTTGCCTTCACTGAACGAGGACTGCGTGCAGACACAGTCGGCCAGCCGGCAGCTTTTAAAGCTGGAAAAGGCAAAGTTGGAATAATCCAGCGCACAGTTGAGAAAAACGACGTCCTGCATGACACAGCGTGATAAATCCGCGCCGGTCATGCGGCAATGATCGAATACGACCCTTCGCAGCGTGCTTTCACTCATTTGACAGTTCGATAAATCACAGTGATCAAAAATCACATCGACAAAGTAATTCTTTTCGCTCATCGGCGCCATTGTGACTTTGGTCAGACAGCACTCGCTGAATTCCTTCCCCTGCGCTTTTTCTTCCGGCCACAGATCATCAACGATCGCATAGCCAATCAGCTTGTCCTGTCGGACCAGTTCCGCCCTCAGCACCACCTTTTCCAACTCAGCTGGCAGACGTGGAGCCTGCGGTTCTTTTTTTGTTTGTTTCATGATTCCATCCTTCCTGATTCTTTTAATCTTATCATAGTTTTCTTGTCTTTCAACGCATTCCTTGATTGACACTTCGTGTCTATCATGATAGACTGAGCTTAGAAAGATGTCTATTCAAATAGACAGGAGGTGTTTTATGGAACAGGAACTCAAGCTGCACGAAGCGGAGTATCGCTTTGCCTGCATTATCTGGGATAATGAACCACTGACCTCAGGCGAGCTGGCTCAGCTATGTCTGAAACAGCTAAACTGGCAGCGCACCACGACGTATACGGTATTGAAAAAACTTTGTGTCAAAGGCTTTTTCAAAAATGAAAATGCAGTGGTAACCGCGTTAATTAAAAAGGAACAGGTGCAGCAGTATGAAAGCCGCAAGGTGCTGGAAAATTTATTTGACAACTCACTGCCAGTATTTTTGACTGCCTTTATGTCCGGCCGCAAAATCAGCGAAGATGAGGCTGCGCAGTTAAAAGCGCTGATTGATCAGCATCAGGAGTCTGACGATGAACACGCTGCTTAGGCTGCTGATTCACAACAGTGTGGCGGTATGCTTTGTCTTCATTGCGGTCTTCCTGCTGCGCCGGCTGCTGCGGTCTGCCCCCAAGATTTATTCTTATCTTTTATGGGCGGCGGTGTTTCTGCGGCTGCTGATGCCGATATCCTTGACGGGCCCGGTCAGCCTTGTCCCTTACCGCGCCTTCACCTTCAGTGATCAGGCAGCCGAGGTTCTGATTTCTCCTTCCCCTGCTAATATGGGGGTCCATGAAACCACCCTGACGCAGACGCCAAGCGTTCAGGAAGCAACCGCAGACACCCAGCCTGGCCTTCCGCTGAATTCCACTCTGCTGCTTGGCGCAGTCTGGCTGATCGGCGCCGGCCTGCTCGCTGGATTCAGTCTGTTTCATTACCGCAGGTTTATCCGTCGTTACGTTGGCGGCACAGAAATCCAGTCTGGGATTGAACACTGTTCCAATTTAAGCACACCCGTTTTGATCGGTTTGCTTCATCCGCGGATCCTGCTTCCGGAAGGCTTGAGTGAAAGTGAAGAACGCAGCGTTGTGCTTCACGAACAAATGCATTGGCAGCGCCGCGATCCTTGGGTCAAGCTGTTCGCTTATGTCCTTGTCTGTCTTTACTGGTTTCATCCGTTAGTTTGGACAGCGTTTATTCTGATGAGCCAGGACATGGAAATGGCCTGCGATGAAGCGGTGATCCGCAGCCACGACAGCCCTGGCAGACAAGTTTATTCCCATGCCTTAGTCCATCTGGCCAGCAGTGCCCAATCCTTTCCCAATACGCTCAATTTTACCGGCGGTTCGCTGCGGAAGCGGATCGAAAACATCCTGAACTATAAAAAACTGCCGGTCTGGGCGGGCGGCGGCCTGATTCTGGTGCTGTCGGTAGTTCTGGTCCTCGCTTTGTTTAATCCGCAAAGCAAAAAAACGAAGCTTGAACAGGCTCAGGCTTTGGCCCAGCAGTTCTGCACGGCTTTGGTCAAGCAGGATGATGCAGCTCTGAAAACGCTGATGGGGGATCAGAGTGAAGCTGACCGGCAGGAACTCCTGCGCTTTGCCAGCTCCAAATGCGAGATATACCCTGAAGCGCCGGAAGTTTACCGTGACCAGATCCGCGTACTGGCTGAAATTGAGATTCAGGACAGCACCGTCTATGCCTCTGGGGAAGCGACGCTGAGCCTGATGATGCGGCAGTCTGAAGATCTGCATCTGGAACGGGTTCTGGTCAGCGAAGGCGCCGCCTTCAATCTTGATCAGGGTGATGCCGACGCTTTCATGTCGCTCAATGAAATTGAAAAGCATTTGTCCGCCTATGTTCCGCAGGCGGTTTTGGACGGAATCAACAGCCGAACGATTCCGAATCCAAATTTCTATCTGTTAGCCAGCTACGATGATCCGAATACACGGATTGCGGACAGCTACCGTTATAACCTGCAGATCACCCTGGATTCTGAGCGCATGACCTCGCTGCATTTCCGGGATTACGGTGCTGATGCTTCGCTATGGCCGTCAGTCAATCTAACATCAGAACAGGGAAAGCAGCTGGCTGAGGGCTTTGCCGGGGAATTCATTAAGCTCCGGGAAGAAACCGCATGGGAGTACGCCGGCATCCAGGAAACGATCGGCGGAGATTTCGACAGCTGGAAAGCTCAGGAAGATGGAATCGACTATGTGGTCTGCATCGACTTGAAAACCGGATTTGTCATCTACTACTACACGGCATAATTCTTCCCCGCTCAAAAACAAAACAGAGGAAATCCGCGCTCTGCAGCGTAAGACTTCCTCTGTTTTCTTATTTTTATTGCGTTGTTTCCGATTCTCAGCTTACAGCACAAGTTTCAGCATTGCCCGGCCAGCTTTTGGCTGGAAAGCGGTGATCGTGACCTCCGCCCCTTTCTGTGCCTGAATCAGCCAGCGCACCATTTGCGTCAAAGGCGCATGTTCGCCAGTTGTCACTTCACACGAGCGGTAATTCGCATTCGCTCCGGAATAGCCTTCCAGATCGCCGATTTCCAGAATTGCCTGACCGGCGATGAAGCTCTGGATCTGTCCCTGCAGCGAAACCTTGACCGGCTTCGCAGTTTTCAACAGCTTTGCTTCCTGGCTCAAATAGGTCGGCAGATACCCTTCGTTGCCGACGGTTACCGTGACTTCAGCTAAATCCTCGCCCAGCCATTTCACCTCGGCCTTGTCAATCGCTAACTGCGGCAGCGACCGGGCGTAGCGCAGACAGAACTTCGTTGTTTTTTCAACTTCCTGAAGCAAAAACGCATTCGGACAATTTTCTTCTGTGAACTTCAGGTTCAGTCCGCCGATTTCCACCAGCCCCAGCTGCGGATGCTGATACGGCGTCCAGGCTTCAAAGCTGTCCGGAGCGTTTTCCGCACACCAGGCGAGCACCTTCGTTAAGGTATCCAGACATTCCGCTTCACTCTTGGCATCACGGCGATCCCAGTCGATCTTGCAGCCTGCCCGCTCCAACAGATTCCACAGCTCCAGCGTATAAGCTGGGATTCCCTGATCCTGGAAGCACCAGTCGTCAAAAGCTCCGGACGAATAATTTTCCTGATCCGTCATAAAGTGATCGAAAATATTGATCGCCGGATAGCCCATTTCCTCCGTCGCCATGGCCGCGATCTCACGCAGTCGGCGCATATCGTCAGGATCGGCACTCTTTTCCGGACGAGTTCCCGGCGGATACAGGATCACGCCGCCGCTGGTATGATGCGTTGCCACTGCACCGATGTTGTGATGGGCCAGGACAAAATCCACAACCGCCTTGTTTTCCGGATTGCTTAACGGATACGCTCCAGCGCCGGCCTGCCGGGATTCATGAAACCAGCCGAACGGATAATTGCGGTTGAAGTCCAGTCCCCATAAGACCGGGGCCGGCTGAATCTCCCCCTTGACTTCTCCCTGAACCATGCCTTCGCTGACCACGGTGTAGAACTCGCCTTCACGATCATCCGGCTTGCGCTTTTCCATCAGGGCCGGATTGTGCTGACAGATCTTCCACGCGCCATGCTTGTCTTTGATCCGCATCATCCGGATAACGCCGTCCTGATCCATATCCTCAGGCACTAAGCCCGGCTGCTGAACCGGTGTCAGATACGGCCGATCTGCCGAGCGCAGATCGTAAGGGGCCGTCAGATACACCTCGCTGCCGTCCACACTGATCCGCGGAATGACGTAGAAGGTCATCGTATCGACAAGCTTCGTCAGCGCTTCATCCTCGCCATAATTCGTACACAGAACATCCAAGGTGTGCAGCGCTGCCATCGAGCCGGTCACCTCACCGGCATGCGTGTTGGCGTCGATATAGAACGCCGGCTTAGCCAGCGGATCGCCGGTCTGCCGGTTCGTCAGCGTCATCGCCCAGACATCCCGATCCTTTTCACTTTTGCAAAGTGATTCCATCGTCAGGATATCCGAATGGCGGCTGACCAGCGTTTTTAACGCTTCGGTCAATTCCTGATAAGCATAGTAGTGATCATACTGAAAGGTTGTTTTCATTGGGGCACCTCCACTTCCTTTTCATTTTCTATCCAGCTTTGGCCGATCCGCCTCTTTCTTTGGCGATTCGGGTCCTTCAACTAGGTTGTGTCAAAAATAAATTTTTACAGCACTTTGCTTAAGAATTCAATCGTCCGCGGATGATTTGGATGATCAAAGATCTGCTGCGGACTGCCCTGTTCGGCAATCCGGCCCTCATCCATAAACAGCACGCGGTCGCTGACCGAGCGGGCAAAGCCCATTTCATGCGTGACGATGACGCACGTCATGCCGCCCTCCGCCAGCTGCTGAATGACTTCCAGAACATCCTTGACCATTTCCGGATCCAGCGCCGAGGTTGGCTCGTCAAACAACATGACATCCGGCTCCATGGCCATCGCTCTGACAATCGCTAAGCGCTGCTTCTGACCGCCGGAAAGCTTGCGCGGATACTCGTGCGCCTTCTCTTCCAAACCGACCTGCTTCAGCAGCTTCATCGCCTTGTCTTCAGCTTCCTTCTGCGGCACTTTCTTTTCCAGCGTCGGGGTAATCGTAATGTTTTCCAATACCGTCAGATGCGGGAAGACATTGAAGTGCTGGAACACCATGCCGATCTTCTGCCGATGATGATCGATATTGATCTTTTTGTCCGCGATATCCACGCCTTCAAATATCACCTGGCCGCTGCTCGGTTTTTCCAAAAGATTTAAACACCGCAGAAACGTCGATTTTCCGCTGCCGGACGGGCCGATGATCGACACGACCTCCCCCTTATGAATCGTTTCATCAATTCCTTTTAAGACTTCCAACGCGCCGAAGTTCTTTTTCAGCCCTTTGACTTCAATTAATTTTTTTCCAGAATTAATCACTGACACTCAACCTCTTTTCCATATACTGAACGCCCTTTGACAAGACGAAGGTCACGACAAAGTAAATCGCGGCAATGATGATCAGCGGCTGCCAGGCATAGAACTTCGTGCTCATTAACAGCGTCCGCGTATACATCAGTTCTCCAATATAGAAGGTGGAGGCCAGCGAGGTTTCCTTGATCATCGTTACAAATTCATTGCCCAGAGCCGGCAGGATATTCTTGACCGCCTGCGGCAGAATGATTTTCATCATCATGTGGCGATTGGACATGCCCAGACTCTTGGCCGCTTCGCTCTGCCCTTTATCCACAGCCTGAATGCCGGAGCGGATAATTTCCGCGACATAGGCTGAGCTGTTAAAAACCAGCGCGATGACAACACAGGCATATTTGGACAGATTCAGCCATGGGAAGGCCATCGGCAGAAAGAAACGGAAGATATACAGCTGAACCAGAATCGGCGTGCCGCGCAGCACTTCGACATACACTGCCGTTAAGAAACGCAGCAGCGGATTCTTTGACAGCTTGATGATCGCGATCAGCGCGCCGAAGATCGTACCGAAGAACACGGTAATCGCCGCCAATTTCAGCGTTTCCAGCAAGCCGTTGAGGAAAATATCATAGTTTTCCACAAAGACGTCGAAGACGCCCGGCGCTTTGGTTTCCACAATGACATCTTCAGAACCGTCGAATTCAATGCCCAATTTCTTGGCCTGCACCTTGGCTTCGTTTTTCCATTGTTCATACAGACCTTCTTCATTGATCTTTTCAATGATTTCGTTAATGGCCGCAATCAGTTCCTTTTCGCCTTTTTTCACAGCCAGCACGTTGCCGTCATGCTGATCTTCCTTCGACGTATCAAAGCGGGCATCCGCCAACATCAATGAACCATCTTTGGAGGCATAGCCTTTCGCTACGTCGCAATCGGAAGCCAGCGCGTCAACCTTGTTGGTCGTCAGGCTCAGAATGCCGATATCCATAGAAGTGATCGTTTCCAGCGTTGCCTGCGGCAGCTGGGTCTGCACATAGTTTTCCTGCAATGAGCCAGCCTGGGCCGCGATCAGTTTGCCGTCAAAACTCTCCAGCGTTGGAAATTGTTCGGCATCCGCGCGCCGGATCAACAATCCCTGGCAGGCGGCTTCGCCGGTCTTGTTGAAACCGTCTGATAATTCAAAGGAGATCTCACGGTCTTCTTTCCAGCCGAAACCGCTGATCGCCATGTCGCTTTCACCCAGATCGACGGAACTGAGCACCATCGCGAAATCCATTGCCTGAATTTCCAGCTCCACGCCCAGCTGATCGGCGATATACTGCGCCATCATGATGTCGGATCCGACATACTGCGCCTGTCCTTTTTTGGAATCGTCAATAAACTCCTGCGGCGCAAAATCCGGCGACGTCGCAACGATCAGTTTCCCCCGCTGCAGAATTTCCTCCAGCCGGTTATCCGGATTCCCCGAAGTCGGTTTGGTTTCTTCCGCACTCAGCGAAAGACCGGTTGTGATCCATAGGCTGAAAATCATCACAGCCAGGATCAGCATGTTCTTCATCTTTCTCATATTACCCCTCTTTTCCAAACAAAAAAGCCGTTCCTCAAATCCAGGAACGACTTCCATCGCGGTACCATCCTAGTTGCCGGAATACAAAGATTCCAACCCCTCATTCGTTAACGCAGACTCACGTTTCAGACTACTGGCTTCATCTGAACTTCTCCCAGGTGCGTTTCGCTTTCGACAGTGCCGCCAAACTTCCACTCTGTTTTGGCTCGCTCTTGGTTATCTCAAGCTACTCTCCTGTTCACTGAATTTGAATATGGCTTCAGTTTAAGCGAAACGCTGACCGTTGTCAAGACGCAAATCCATGCGATTTTGGAAAAAAGAGAATTTTTACATTTATTCCTGAAATTATTTTCATTCGTCGCAGCCTTGCCTTCAACCCTAGTTCATCTCTGTCCTTTTATCTCGAAAGACACAGTGCACAAAAACCTTATTTATCATAGATATGCGTGATGTTTTTCAACAGAATGGACAAACTTCCGTCAGGATTGGTGATGAATTCGACATGACTTTGATCATGCATATAATCAATCGGCAGCACGATCGAAATACCGCTGTCCGTCACCAGCTTCTGTTTTTTCAGCTTCGCGTCGTAAGCCGAACTGGTCACGACCATGCGCTGCTGATCCAGCCCCCGATCCTGCAGCTTCGCCTTGGCCTCGAACAGCGTCGATGGGTCATCGACATAGATTTCCTCAAACACTTCTTCCAGATTGACTTCTTCCTTTTCCTGCAGCGATTCCGCAACCTTCTGCTTAAACTCAACCCGCCGGTTCATCTCCGTCAGATCATCGCTGGGATGGATCTCCTGTACAATTTTCTGCGCCGCCTTGATTTTTTCCTTCGGCGTCATTTCAAATTGCTGATTCAGAAGCAGCTCAGAAAGCGGCGTAAAGCCTTTTTCCTTCTTTTCAATCAGCTGGGTCAGTCCGGTAAACAAATCCGTGCAGAACTCAAAGCTCAGTCCGGCTGAAGCGCCCGGCAGCGTCGTCTGATATTCAACCAGTTCCAGACGGGTCTGACGCTCATCCTGCTGGAGATGGTGAATCAGTGAGCTGCGGTAATCCAAAACCCCAACATACAAGCTCAAATGACGGTCGATTTCTAACAAAGCCATCAGAACATCCGCACTTTGACCGCCATTGCTTTGACGATAGGTAAATATTTTCTGCAGCAGCTGCAGCGTGAACTGATAAAACGCCTGCCATTCTGACCATTTTAAAGCTTCATCCAAACTCACGCCGTCGATTCCCGAAGCCGTGCTGGTCTTGCAGTTATCGCTGCCCGCAAGGCGCTGCAGCCGTTTTTGAAGATAGGTATTTAAAAAATCTGTCGGTTCCAATTCAACCTGCGATACCACCGGCATCCCCAGATTCATATCCAGGCTGTGCAGAATCGCAGTTTTTAATTCGATTGTTTCCACAGGCGATTCCTCCTTTATCCTTGGCTTAGTTTACCTTTTTTTGATCAAAAAGAAAAGACATCCTGTTCAGAAATGTCTTTATTTCTATGCTTTAGGACTGCGGTGCGGCGACCACTGCGGCAATGATGTCCTCCGTGTTCAGCGTACTGAACCGGCTGCGGTTAAAGCGAATTGACTTGGACTGCATATCGAAGATCACCGACAGATCCACGTTCATATAAAAGCCTTTTACCAGACATGTCCGGATCGAATCTTTTGCCAGATCGTGCTTGACGATCGCCAGGCTTTCGACATCGGTATATACTGGAATTCCGCGATCCTCGGAATACATCTGAAGTTCCTCCAAGCGAATATAATCAACGACGAACGCGTCTAAATTCGCAATCCGGTCGGCATACTCCAGCAGCTGCAAGGTCGCATTTTCCTCCGCTTTCAGCGGTACGGCATATTCTTCCACCAGCGTATTGCCAATGATTTGTTGTTGTTTCTTATTCATGCTGCTCACCCATTCTGCTCCTTTACTTATCTTCATTATACTATGTTTTAGGTAAAGTGAATATGTCAAATTGCATAAATGACCTCATTTTTTTAATTTCGACATTCTTCGCCGCAGATACGATCATAGCGCTTACATTTCCGTTATTTTCCTAATTTTTTTATTCAAATAAAAAATCCCCGGTTTTCATGCTGAGTCCTGAACCGATTCCAAGATAGAACTTAAAAATCGAGAAGACCACAGCAGCTAAGAAAATTAGCGGCAACCGTAACAAAGCAGGACAACTTGACATGAAAAAACAGAGCTTTTGCCAGCAAATAGCAGCACGCTCTGTTTCCATGCACTATAAAGTTTTTTACAACAACACTGCCGATGAATCTTTGACGCTTAACAGCCAGCCTTGGAAAATGACAGCTGGGGGCAATACTGCTTTTCCTTGTCGCTTCATCAAACTAGCTCACCAGATGGTTACAATTCGTTGATCGCCGCCGTGACGGCCATGCTTCGAATCCGTTTTGCTGGGCCGTAAACAGCACTTGCCGCGGCAAAGAAAACCATCAAAAGGATCACAATCAGGGAAGTGAGCGGCAAATGCCAAAGCGCATAAGGAAAATGTTCGGTAATCAGGATCTCGTAAAGCCATTTGTTTAACGGCAGCCCGACTATAACGCCGGCGGCGCACCCCCAGAAAGCATAGGTAAAGGCCTCGACCGCAATCATTTTTATGAGCTGACGTTCGTCCATGCCTACCGCCCGCATCGCTCCATATTGCTTGATTCGTGCCGACACACTCATTGAAAGGCTGTTGATAATATTCAGCACCGTAACTAAAGCAATGATCGCTAAAAAGCTGTAAACACAGAAAACGAAGGCGGCATAAGTGCCGGCAGTACGCTGTTCGCGTTGATCATGAAAGCTATATTCATCTCCGACGGCAAGCTGAATCGCCCGGACATTTTCATCCGTCGCATCGCTTGTCAGCTGAATCATAACCAGCGAATACTCCGTCGTTCCGGTAAGCCGGACAAACGTTTCACTGGAAGTGATCAGCGTCATTTTCCCTTCTGTCAAGCCATTGCTGCTGAACGGATCATATTTCAACAGGCCGGCAATTTCGAGGGATTCCTCTCCAATCTGGATATGATCTCCGATTTTCCAAGGGCTGTCCTGATCCGAAGTCGCCAGGACATAACGGCTGTCTCCATATACCTTGGATAAGTCACTGCCGCTTTTCAGCACCCCGTCAGTTTTCAGACACTTTAAATCAAAATCGTCATAAGAAATCAGATCCAAAGAATCAGAATAGGAAGTCTTTCCCTGCCAAACTGCGGAAACATCGAAATCACTTCGGCGGCCATAAACTACTTTTACTCCCGGCATAGCTTGGATTTTTTCAATCAGGTCCGCGGAAATAGCTTTGGAACTATTCCCGCTTGAAATATCAAGATCCGAAGCAGCAGCCGACTGCGGCATCAGATAGTTTACAAAGCGAATCATCACTGAAAAGCTCAGAAACAGGATGATGCTGAGGGCAAACGAACCTGTCATCAGGATGAGATTTTTTTTCGAGGAAACCGCATGATGGATCCCAAGAGCGGTTTCAATTCTGACAAATCGGCCAGAGGCAGAATGGTGTATTGTTTTCTTGTCTTCCGCGTTTCCGGAAACGGCCGTAACCGGCGAAACTTTGGAAGCCCGTTTAGCCGGGGAACTCGCGGCGATTAATACCGTAATGATCCCTACGAAAATACCGCAGATTATGCCAAAAAGGCTGACGCCAAAAAGCGGAATAGTCGAAAATTCTTTTCCAACAAGAAAGCGCAGGACGGCGCAAAGTCCCCATGTGATGACTACTCCGCCCGCAAGCCCTATCGGGATCGCCGCTTTGCACCAGTTCAGAGCTTCCAGCCGCACAAAACGGATAATCTGCTGCCGGCTCATTCCAATGCATCGCATCATTCCAAAAAACTTGGTTCTTTGTGCTACGCTGCTGTTGATGCTGCTTGAGATCATTAAGACTCCCGCAAGCAGAATCAATAGGAACAAAACGACCGCGATGCCCAGCAGGGATTGTCCCATTGCGCTGCCTATCAAATCTAAGAATGACAGATTCCCATGCTTCTCCATCAGCCGGGCCTGCTCCATCCGCATGCCCATTTCAGCCATACTGAATACAGCGGTTACCATGAATACCGCAAAAATAATACAGAGCAGCGTCATCCGGTTCTGCCGCCGATGCACCTTTGCGGAAATCGGCACAAGACTGAGATAGCTTCTCATTCACGGCACCTTCCAAAATCACTCAGTACGCCGTCTGAAACCTGCAGCACCCGATCCGCCGCCTGAGCAATGCTGCGGTTATGCGTAATCATAATAATCGTCTGTTCATATTTTTTTGATGATTCTTTCAGCAAAGCAATGACCTCTCGGCTGTTCTGACTGTCCAGATTGCCAGTGGGTTCATCCGCAAGGATCAGCGAAGGCCGTGTAATAAGCGCCCGGCCGATTGCCACGCGCTGCTGCTGACCGCCGGAAAGCTGGCTGGGCAGATGATTCCTGCGTTCTTTCAGATTCAGGACCGCAAGCAGTTCCTCCAAATATTTTCGGTTAGGCTTCTGATAATCAAGCAGCAGCGGAAAAATGATATTCTGCTCCACAGTAAGCTCCGGTACAAGATTGAACGCCTGAAAGATAAAACCGATATTCCGGCGACGAAACAGAGTTAGTTTCCGATCATTCATGGAAAAAATATTTTTTCCGTCGATCATCACCTTGCCGGATGTTGGGGTATCCAGAGCACCGATCATATTTAAGAGCGTACTTTTGCCGGAACCGGATTCGCCTACAATCGCTACATACTCTCCTTTGGGCACGGAAAAACTGACGTTTTTTAATGCCTTGACAGCGTTATCCCCACTGCCATAGGTTTTACATAATTGATGGACCTCTAACAAGTTCATAGTGCAAACACCTCTTTCTTGAATGACTTGGTTATTCGGCAGACTTCCCTGCCTATGCCTGAAAGAATAGCACATGAATCTTACTGCCACCCTACGGTCAGCCTACAATTTTGTAGGAATTAAGAAATCCAGGGTAAAAATCGTTCCCTTTCCCAATTCACTGTCAACTGTGATCGTACCGTTATGCGCTTCGATGATGGCTTTTGCCAAAGACAAGCCCAGTCCGATTCCCTGCTTATCTTTGGAAAAACGACTGCGGTAAAACCGTTTGAATATATAGTGCAGATCCTCCGGATGAATTCCGCAGCCATTATCTTTTATCAGAATCTGCACAACCGTGGAGCGAGCCTTCCATTCAATATAAACCTGATCCCCTTTTTCCGTATGATCCAGAGCGTTTTTCACAAGATTGCCAAGGGCCTCGCTCAGCCATTCCCGATCACAAAGAATCGTGAGCGTATCAGACCCTGCGAGGATGAGTTCCTTTTGTTCCTGTTTGGCACGATATGCAAAATGCAGTTCAATGTCCCGCATCAACTCGGCAATGTTTTCCTCAGTTTTCTCAATTATTATGGAACCAGCATCCAGTTTCGTAATCTTCAGCAAATTCTGTACCAACGCTTCAATCCGATCCAGTTCCTGTTCCGACAAGACAGCAAATTCTTTTACGGCCGGCAAGGCATCAGCTTCTTCCTGCAGCAGTCCATTGTAAATATTCAGAGCGGCTAGCGGTGTTTTCAGCTGATGGGAAATATCTGAGATCGTATTTTTCAGAAATTCTTTTTCCCGCAGTTCATTGGCCGCATGGGCATTGAGGATTGCGGCCAGCGAATTGACAGAATGAAACAGCCGGTATAACTCACCTTCGTGATCACAGTCAATCCGGGCGCTGACTTCTCCGTCAAGATAGGCATTGATCTGGGAAACCGCTTCTTCCATAATTTTATTCTGACGGCGAAAATACCAGAAGCAGATGCCCCATACCGAACCCGCAGCCAATCCGAAAAGAAGGAACAGTTCCCAGGAAAACTGCTGATAAAACTGCCACAAAAGCAACTCGGCCAAAATCAGAAAAGCAGCCAGCACAAGCGCCAGGATCATGAAAAAATTTTTTATCTCCTGATTAACAAAAAGTTTCATAAGTTTCCTCAATCCATGACATTCCATTTATATCCCATGCGCCGGACCGTCAGAATTCGCTGCGGTTCACTTGGATTGTCTTCAATTTTAATTCTTAGGCGGCGCATGTAAACCGTCAGCGTACTGCTGTCAATATAATTGCCTTCGCAATCCCACAGTTTATCCAAAATCTGTTCCTTGCTGAGTACCACATTGGGATTCTTCATCAACAGACAAAGCAGCTTATACTCGGCAGCGGTCAAATCCAGAAGCTGTCCTTTCTTGAACGCTTGTCCCTGCAAAAGGAATACCTGAATTCCATTGGACTGCAGCTCAGTGGCCGTTGACGAGAAATCTTTTGTCCGTCTGAGCAAGGCGTTAATTCGGGACATCAGTACGCCCAGCTTGAACGGTTTTGTGATATAATCATCGCCGCCGATATCCAATCCCATAATAATGCTTATTTCCTCGTCAGAAGCGGTTAAAAAGATAATCGGAACCTTGGAAGTCTGCCGTACCTTCTGACAAAAATCAAAACCGGATCCATCCGGCAGAGCCACGTCTAAAACTAACAAATCATAGCAGTCCTTTGCCCATAATTCGTTAGCTTCCTGCAGGGTTCTTGCGATTTCCAGTTCAAAGCCCTGCTTTTTAAATGCAAAAGAGAGTCCGTTGATAAGGCTTAAATCATCTTCAAGAAGTAGTATCTTGCTCATCCCTCTGCTCCTTTCCTTATCTTGTTCACACATCAGCCTGCCGATGCCTTACTATCCCGCAGCCTTTTTCGCAGCTGTAACTGCTTTGCTAGACAGGATAAACATAGATTCATGAAAATTTCTGAATTTTTACCGCAGCTTCTTTAAACTACATACGTATATTTTCTTCGGTTCGATAAACATATTATAATTCTGCTTCGCAAAGAATACAAACCAGTCGCAGTCTTTCAACCTCTTCTCTCTGCTTCCCGCTCCAATGTTCACATGGTTTGGGACTGATTTTCAGCTATCAAAACAGTTTAACTTCATCCTCTTTAATGAAAAAAAGGCACAGCCTTTAATCCCAGACTGTACCGTCAAATGAATTTTTACTCAGCCTTTAGACTGTCAATCAGCGCCAGAACCTGAGCGACATCCTGATCCGGCTTCACCTTGTCAAAGCGCTTCAGAATCATGCCCTGCTCATCGATCACAAAGGTCGTCCGGGCTACGCCCATTACCTTTTTGCCATACATCATTTTCTCCTGCCAGACACCATAAGCTTCAATCGCAATCCGATCCGGATCCGAAAGCAGCGTAAAATTCAAGTTCTGCTTGGCAATGAATTTCTGATGCGAAGTCACAGAATCTTTGGAAATCCCGATAACCTTAAGATTGCGTGCGGTCAATTCCGCAAAATGATCACGATAGCTGCAGGCTTGCTTCGTACAGCCTGGAGTACTGTCTTTCGGATAAAAATAGACGACGACTTTTTGTCCTAAAAAATCATGCAGCGATACGGCATTACCCTCGCTGTCATACAATGTAAAATCGTAAGCTTTTTCCATCTTAAACCATCCCTTCTTTTCTTGTTTAAACTTATCATACCCGTTTTTTTGATTTCTGCCTACTCCAACGCTTTCTTTCGGTTATCTTGAAATAAATAAAAAATAAATTTTGAAGTGATCGTTTCGTCCTATGCCACAGGATTGCAGAGAGAAAAACGCGAAAAGGATGATATAATCAAAAAGAAGTAAAAAGAAAACGGGAATGGAAATGGAGGTTGAGTAATGGAAAAAATCATAGTTGCTGCAGATTCATTTAAAGGCTGTTTATCCAGCAGTCAGATCGGGGAACTGATTCAAATGGTTACTCAGGAAATACTCCCTTCTGTCCAAGTCACGGTGTTGCCGATCAGTGACGGCGGCGAAGGGTTAGTAGAAGCGGTTGTCAAAAGCGGCGGCTTTGCACGGCAGGAAGGTCAATTCTACGACCCGATGAACAGACCGCTGACGGCCGCTTGGGCGCGCCGGGAGGATGAAGCGGTCATTGAATTGGCACAATGCAGCGGATTAGGTTTATGTGATCCGCATGATCCTTCTTTAATGTCAACCTATGGCACCGGACTGCAGCTGAAAGCGGCACTGAAGACTGGATGCAAAACTCTATATTTGGGTTTGGGCGGCAGCGGTACGCATGATGCCGGCTGCGGCATTGCGGCTGCCTTGGGCATTCGTTTTTTCCATCAGGGAAAAGCCTTTCTGCCCACCGGTGCCACGCTCAATCAGATTGACGCGATAGATGATTCTGAAAGTTTGTTCAATCAATACCCGGCACAGTTAGTTTGCCTGTGCGATGTCACGAATCCGCTTTTTGGATCCCTTGGAGCAGCACGGGTCTTTGCACGGCAGAAAGGGGCTGATCAACGCCTGATCGAACAGCTGGATCAGGCGACAGAAACACTGACACGCAAGGTGGAAAAATGGAAATCCTGTGTCCTGGCTGATCAGCCAGGCTTGGGAGCAGCCGGAGCCTGCGGCCTGATGCTGAGCGGATTGTTTCATTGTGAGATCCGCAGCGGACTGGAGCAGTGCTTGCAATGGATGCAGCTGGATGAACAGTTAAAGCAGGCTGACCTGATCCTCACCGGTGAAGGCCGTCTGGATTCGCAAAGTCTGCAGGGGAAAGTCCCGTTAGGCATCCTGCGGCATGGCCAGCAAGCTCACGTTCCGGTACTGGCTGTATGCGGACAGCTGGCATTCCCCAAAGCCGACTTGATTAAGGCTGGATTCTGCGATGTGCTGGTCTTGCAGCAACCGCAGATGAGTCTGCAGGAAAGCCTCGACCAGGCTTCTGACAGGCTTCAGAGCGAATGGAAATCCTGGCTGAATCAACATTATCAATCCCTGTAAGCTGGATAAATAATCCGGCTTTTTTGTAAGCGCTGTCAAAGAACGTTTTCTGCACGTCCGGATTATGATAAAATGAAAGAAACAGCCAGGAGAGGTTAACCATGAAAATCCGTCATTTACCTGCGAGTCAGTCCCCCAACATTCAGTCCTTTTTGGATTTCAGCCGCCGTATGCTTAACGCTGAGCGGCAAACCTGTGTCAAAGCCTGCAGCTGGGATGTTTCAGAAGTCGTTCCCAACAAACCTCTGCCGCAATGGGAAATTTTTGCAGCGGAAGAAAGTGAAGGTCAGCTGGTTGGACTTTTAGCCTTGGATCCGCAGCGGTGGCAGATTGATCTGCTGGTGGTTTCGCAGCAGCATCAAGGCGAGGGTTTATCCAGCGAACTGCTGCATCAGGCGCGCCGTTATGCTAAAAAACATCATCACTTTGAGCTGCAGGTCATCGTTTTATTGGCTTCCTTGCCGTTCTTTCTGAAAGAAGGCTTTACCTTGATGGCCAATGATCGTCACCCGGTTCAGCTGCAGGGACGGTTTTTCATGCGGCAGACACTGCGCTCGCGGCTGGTTCTGGCGGCCGAGCCGTTTGACAATGGCTGGGATGCACGGGCTTTCACGGAAATCCTGCAGGCCACTATTCCGGGTTCTCAATGTCAGTCGCTTTCCTGCAATTTAAGCGATCATCGGCATGGCTACGTTGACGCCTTAATCGGTCAGTCCGTCTGTCGGCGAGTTTTCTTTCCCTCCCCAGCTTCCCATCGGATCAGTTATGCAGTCCGGGGCAACAATGCCATTCTTGAGCTTTCTGCCATAGCTGATGAATCAGATTCAACATTATACGGCATGATGATTCTGCATGCTATGACGCAGGGCTGCCGGCGCTTTTATCTTGTTTTAAGTGATGAAGGTCCCCAAGACGGCGGCAGAGGAATGCTTGAGGCTTTAGGCATGAAATTGATCTGTAATCAACAAGGTGAAATCATCCAGGCTGAGGATGGCGAGATGAGAAAAACGCTGCGCGGCTTAACCTTTATTGCCCTTTGCGATCCTCTGGATCTTTATCGAAATACACTTCCCCGCTCACCGCTGCTTCACTGGCTTGGACAAATCGCGGCGCCGGAACCGGGGGCCTGTGCTGGTCATGGCCTCGGCTATACTGTTCAGGCCATCCTCAAAGGGAAATGTCAGGATGGCATTGCGGCGTTGATGTCTACGATTGGTTTTGGCGAACGGTTAAAGCATGCGGATGCGCTGCTTTGCTTCCGGCAAACTCCGCTGACACCGACTTCACCCAGCGCCTTACCCCACGCCGCGGCGATGGCCCATCATGAAGACATGCTGACAATGTTGATCACGCCGGCTAAGATTTCATCAGTTCAGGCTGAAATTCTCGGATTTGATATCGTCATACGACTGCCTGAGGGTCCGCTGGACGATCATGATGTCCTTGAAGCTCTAAAACAGGCTTATTCTTTTATCTTATAAATCAAAGAAAGCGGAACAGGATCGCCCTTCAGGCTTGATCCAGGGATTCCGCTTTTCTTTCGCTGCTTTTACAGTTCATCGCACTTTCAAAAAATAATGTATTTCTTGTCTTAATTTAAGGCTTCGCTTCCCGTGTTAGAGAGTGGCAAGCAATGGGGGTAAGCATCTTTATCAGAGAAACTTTCGACCTACTTTGTTTTTCGGTGAATCACCTTGATCTTCCAATTATAAAATCCAGCTGTGTCTACCAATCTCACCTTGCTTCCAGAGCAAAAAGGAAAAGCGCTGCCGCTTTCGTGGAGAAAGGACAGAGCTTTTCAGTTGGTAAAATAAATTTTTGTTTATTGATTGGCTGCGGCGTTAGCACCTGCAATCCGGCCAAAGACCATGATATCCGCAATCGCATCCGAGCCTAAACGGTTTGTGCCGTGGATACCGCCGGTGACTTCACCCGCTGCATACAGATTTTCAATGACTTGGCCATCCATATTGACAACCTGGGCTTCAGGGTTGATCTTAATTCCGCCCATCGTATGATGAATCGCCGGAATCGATTTCATAATGTAGTACGGCCCTTCACCGAAGGCAATCAGATCGCCGCGTTTGTTGAATTCTTCATCTTTGCCCTTTTCGCAATATTCGTTATATTTGGCAACCGTAGCTTTCAGGTTTTCAGCATCAATGCCGAAATGCGCCGCGGCTTCCTCAATCGTATCGGCTTTGACTAACATGCCGCGTTCAATCAGATCATCATATTCGCTTTTGTGCTGTTCACCCACACCGGAAGCTACCATCGAAGCTTCATCCCAGAACAGATAGGAGAATCCATCCGTTGTTTCCGTCACGGCTTTGGAGATGACGTCGCGGCGTTCCAGTTCCTCAACAAACCGCTTGCCTTCCAGATTCACCAGGATCGCCCGGCCGTCTAAACGAACATCGCCGACATACAATAACCGTCCGGTTTCCGCATCACAGGTCGGATAGGTCTGAATCCATTCCATACCCACCAGCTGGGCGCCGATCGCTTCGGCCATCGTGATGCCGTCGCCGGTAGAGCCAACACTGTTGGTAGACAGAATTTTTTCATCCATCATCGGGTTATACTTTTTCCGCATTTCCAGATTGGAACCAAAGCCGCCGGTCGCAATAATGACGCCGTTATGAGCGGTATAGGTCACAGTCTGTCCTGCCTGTTCTGCTTCGACACCGATGACTTTGCCGGCTTCATCGGTGATCAGCTTCGTTGCCGGAGTATCGGTTTGAATTTCAACACCCAGTTCTTCGCACTTTGCTTTTAATTTCTGAATCGGCTCCACGCCGCTGGCATTCAGCGGTACCAGACTGCGCTTGACAGAATGTCCGCCGAAGAATAACATATAATCCTCAAACTGGACATGAACGTCATCCCGCAGCCATTCGGCAGCGCTCAGGGCATTTTCCGCCAGGACATGCACTACGTCTGGATCCGCGATATTGTCGCCGCCTTTCATGATATCTTCATAGAACTGTTCAACCGAATCGGTAATGCCTTCCTTTTCCTGCAGCCAGTTGCCCGGCGCGGCCATTTCTGCACCGGAAATCAGCGTGTTGCCGCCGACCATCGGCATCTTTTCCAGCACGATGACGCTGGCGCCGTTTTCCTTGGCGGTAATCGCGGCGGCCATCCCGGCTCCGCCGGCCCCTAAGACGATGACGTCGGCTTCCGTATTCACCTCAGCTGTCTGCGGTTCATCGCTGGTCTGCGGCTGCGCTGGGGTTTGCGAGCAGGCTGCCAAACTGAATGTCATGACGGCGGCCAACACCAATAGCGTTACTTTCTTCATTTCTTTTTCCTCCCTTTACAAGATCACTAATTTGTGATTACATTAGCATTATACTTGATGTGAATTTGTTTGTATTTGCACATATTTTCTAAAATTTGCACTTTATCAACCTGAGGTGATCCCATGAAATTCCGCACCCGCATGATCGTGACCTTCAGCACGCTTATCACTATTGCCTTCGCCGTCTTGATGAGTCTTGTCTATCTGACGGTTTCCCATGCCAATCAGCAGCTAGTTTCCTCGACAAGCATCCAGCTGTTCGACGCCAAAGCCCGGGAAGCCGGAGACTGGCTGGCGCAGCGGGTCAGCGAACTGGAAATCATCGCGCTGAACCCGGCGGTTCAGTCAATGGATTTTGATATGATCCGGCCGTTTGTCGATACGCTCAATGCCGATGTCGGTCAGCGGTTCGGCAATCAATGGGGAACGTTTGCGATCGGCAAGACCGATGGGATCGGCTGGGTTGCCCAGGATAAGACGATCGACGTATCTGGCCGTGATTACTTTGAACGCGCGATGACCGGCGGTGAAGCCTTTATTCTGAGCGAACCGGTTACCTCCAAGACCGACAATGCCCCGATTGCTTTAATCTGTTATCCGCTGCGCAAAGATGGAGTTCCCTATGGCTTTATCAACGGCGCGATCGCCTTGAACCGGCTGACGGAGCTGGCCCAGGGAATTGATTTTTACGGCGGTGTTTCCTGGATCATGGACAGCCAGGGACGCAACTACACAGTGCTGCCGGAAACGTTAAGCACCAAGCAACTGATCCAGTTCAGCGAACCGTTACGAACTGATCCGCCGGCCTCCACCCGTTATGTCGCTGATGGCAGTTCCTATTTCTACTTCACTCCGATTCCCATGACGGAAGATTGGTTTCTGTGCACGCAGGTCCCGCGCGCTGTTTTGATGGAAAGCACCTATTCCCTGCTGAGCACCCTGGCTGTGGTCTGGATTTTCTTGCTGGGACTGACGATTTTCGCCGCGATCCTGCTTTCGCGGACGATCAGTCAGCCGCTCGCCCAGCTGTGCCAGACAATGGACAAAGCTGGCGGGGGTGATCTGACGATTCGAGCTCAAGCGCAGGGCAGCGATGAAATCGCGATGTTAGCTCATTCCTTTAATAAACTGACAGCTCAGCTTCAGCAGCTGATGAATCAGCTGCTCCGCAACGAAAAACAGAAGCGCCGTGCAGAACTGCGCATCCTGCAGGCGCAGATCAATCCGCATTTCCTCTATAATACGTTGGATATGCTGCACTGGATGGCCTATGATCATGAGGATCAGGACATGCTTCAGCTGATCAGCACGCTGTCCAGCTTCTATCGGATTTCATTAAGCCGCGGTGATGAGTTTATCCCGCTGCCGCGGGAGCTGGACCACGTGCGCTATTATCTGGAAATTCAGAAAATGCGGTTTGAAGATCAGTTTGATTTTACAATCCAGGCTGATGCCCAGACTGAACCGCTGCTGATGCTGAAACTCTTGCTTCAGCCATTGGCCGAAAACGCAGTAATCCATGGCATTAAGCCCTGTCCGCATCGCTGTCAGCTGACGATTGAAGCCTGCCGCAATGGGGATGATGTTAAGATTCGGGTATCGGATAACGGAGTCGGAATTCAGGAAGAAACATTACGGGAGCTGCGTCAGGCCATGGAAGAGGGTCAAAGCCGGGCCGGTTTCGGTCTGGTGAACGTTCATCAGCGGATTCGCTTAACCTATGGTGCAGACTACGGTCTGACCCTGGACAGCGGCATTGGACAGGGAACGATCATAACCCTCAGAATCCCGGCAATCAAGGAGAAGAAACATGTGGAAAGTATTGATTTGTGATGATGAAGCCCTGACCCGGCGGGGATTGACCAAGATGGTCAGCCGCTGCCGTACAGACATGGAGGTTGTCGCTGTCGCTGCCCAGGGCGAAGAAGCCTGTGAGAAGATCGAAACACTGCGTCCTTCCATTGTCCTGATGGATATCAATATGCCGTTGGTCAGCGGGCTGGAAATTATTGAACGGTATCATGAAGACCCGCGGCTGCGGTTTGTCATTATCTCCGGCTACAGTGATTTTGCTTATGCCCAGAAAGCCTGCCGCTATCATGTCGTCGATTATTTGTTAAAACCGGTCAGTGAAGAACAGCTGCTGGCTGTTTTGGATCGCTGTGCCGTCCTGCTTCAGCAGCAGATCACCACCTCCCGGATCGTCGTCCCGCAGCATCAGGATCGTTCCATGATCACGCAGGTGCTGCAGGAGATTGAGCAGCATGTGACGGACAGTGATTTTTCGTTAAACCAGCTGTCTGATCAATTTCATGTCTCTGCTTCCTATCTTTCCCGGATCATCAAAGAAGAAGTCCACTGCACCTTCAGCGAACTGATCAACGAAAAACGGCTGACCCAGGCCCGAACTTTGTTATTAAGTGAACCGCCGCTTCTGATGTGGGAAATTGCCGAGCAGTGTGGTTTCACTTCGCAGCATTACTTCTGCCGGGTTTTTAAGAACCGCTTCGGTCTCACTCCGCAGCAGTACCGTCAGATGATGAAAGAAGAAAATTCCGGAAACAAACCGAAGTCAGCTTAAGTCGTCATTGCGGTTATGGGTTAAAAAAGTCTGAACCGGCTCATTGCTGACAAGTCAGCGAATATTTTCGGCAGACTTAAAATTGATAATCAGAAAGTAAAAAGAGTGAATTCCAAGCCCTGGGACAAGGCTTCAGATTCACTCTGTTTTTATTGCTTCCTGTCTGTGATTTTTCCGCTAGTGTTCAGCTCCCTCATCGTAAAGATGCAGAGCTTCCGGATTCAAGGTGACATGGAAATCCGCGGCCAGGGCGATCAGATCCGCGGTCGTGATCGTCTGCCGCTTGTTTGGACTGACGGATAGCACCTTGATCAGAATCTCTGCGGATTTTTCGATCGTGTGCATCAAACCGAAGGTTTCATCAAAGTCGGTACCGGAACAGAATAATCCATGATGCGCCCAGACAACCGCGTTGACCTGTTCCATGAATACGCTGGTTTCCTCTGCGATCGGCTTGCCGCCGGGCACCATCCATTTCACAACACCAAGACCCTCAGGGAAGACGACTGGACATTCGGTTGCCATTTCCCACAATTCCCGCGTAAAAACCGCGCTGTCCAGCGGAAGCAAAAACGTCAGCGCAATGAGATTCGCCGGATGGGCGTGATAGATCACACGATGCCGGCCTTGGGTTATCCGTTTTTTCACTTCATGATTCATCAAATGGGTCGGCAGCTCGCTGGTCGGTCTGCCGCCTTCGGTAAGTCCCCAGACAATCCGATATTGCAGCCCATCCGGACTGATCTCAATGATCGCCAAATGGCTTTCCGGCTTCAATTCCACATTGCGCATATATTTGCCGCTGCCGGTCACCGCAAAGAATTCCCCGGCCAGCCCCTTTACCTCTGTGCCAATCGACTGCCACGGCTGATCGTAATGCAGCTGATCACCAAGCTCGGCTATGGCTTCCTGACTTATCCGATAGGACAGATTTCCGCCGTTGCGCTCATGCCAGCCCTGGCGAAAGCCGTCGCCGCATATTCTGATCATGTCCTGCATCCAGGTGGTCTCCAAACATTTCATGCGATTTCCTCTTTCTCTTCATTTCGTTTTAACAGAACTTCTTTCTCATAATCCTGCACAACCTTCAGCCAGGCGTTTTCCCCCGGGACGCCCTGACGAAGGCAAAAGACTTCCCAAACCTCACCGATCGGCGCCATTTTTAATTGTTCCTGCAGCGCCATCAGTTCGGTAAAGCGTTGTTGCTTCTGCAGCTTGGCCATTTTTTCCTGCGGTGTTAAAAGGGCGTTCAGCAAGGCTTTCTGAACACTGCGCACGCCGATCACCCAGGCGGCGATCCGGTTGATGCTGGCATCAAAATAATCTGTGGCAATTCGAATTCGTTCAGCCCCGCTGCAGATAATTTCCTGAGCAATCTGGCGTGTTTCATCATCATACAAAACGACATGATCACTATCCCAGCGCACCGGCCGGCTGATATGCAGTGCCAGCTCATCCGTAAACATCAACATCGCTGAGATCTTATCGCTGATTGTTTCTGTCGGATGATAATGACCGGAGTCGAGCAGACAAAGCAGCCCATTTTGAGCGGCATAATTCATGTAAAACTCATGCGAGCCTACGGTATAGCTTTCAATTCCGATGCCGAAAACCTTGGATTCCACCGCAACTTTGACCTTGGAGCGATCGTAATCCATCGCCAGAATTTGATCCAGCGACGTTTTCAGCCGCTGACGAGGTGAAGTCCGATCGGCCGGGATGTCCTTCAGTCCGTCGGGAATCCAAATATTGACTAAACTGCTCGTGCCCAGCTGATCTGCGAAGCTCTCAGCGATTCGAATGCAGGCTTGGCAATGGCGAATCCAGAACTGACGGATTGTTTCGTCGGCATTGGAAAGGGTTGCCGTCTGAGCCAGTGGATGCCCAAACAGCGTCGGATTGAAGTCCAGACCTAATCCACGCTCCTTCGCAAAATCAATCCAGGATTGGAAATGCTGAATTTCCAACTGATCGCGCTCAGCTTTCTGCCCGGGTTCAAAGACGGCATAGCTGGCGTGCAGATTCAGGCGGTGATGGCCGGGAATCAAACACAACATTGTTTCGATATCCTGCTTTAACTCAGTAAAGCTGCGCGCCCGTCCGGGATAATTACCGGTCGCCTGGATCCCGCCGGAGAGATCCCCGGCGCCGTCGAAGCCGATCACATCATCGCCTTGCCAACAATGAATGGAAATGGGAATCTGTGCCAGCGCTGCCAGCGCCGCTTCGACATCCACGCCCCATTGGGCGTATTGTTCGGCAGCCCAGCGAAGTTTTTCAGTTGTCATAATTTTGATCCTCCTCCTATTTCAAATAGAATACAGGGACTAAATCAATGCTGACCGGACTGTTGTCCGGATGGGTTTCCATCAGCTCAACCATCGAGGCCCACCACTTCTGACAAATTTCCGTTTCAGCGGATGCGGCCCAGCGGGCTTCGTCCTCAATCTCCAAGACGGCAAACAGGGTCAATGTTTCCGGGTCTAAAAAGATCGAATATTCATGTCCGCCATAGTCATGGATCATCTGTTCCATTTCAGGCCACAGCTGATCATGCCGCCGCTTGTATTCGACTTCCTTGCCCGGGTACAGCTTCATTTTAAACGCTTTGCGAATCATCCTTTCAAGCCTCCCTTTCTGCGCATTTCTCAGCGCTGTATCTGATTGATTTCAGTATATCAGAAATCCCGCGGAAAAGAGAAAAGCTTCATCACTTTTATCTAAAAGTCACGAAGCTCGATGTTGAAATTAAAATTTTAATCCCTCTGCGCCAGTTGAACGCTGACTTCAACGATCTGATGAATATATTGCCTGCGAACAGCGGCAAAATCGACGCTGCCCCAATCCCAGTCGCCTTCACTTTCCGATAAGGGATGGCCATCAGAAGCTAACAAAGCTGCGGTTGCCGGAACATGATAACAGGCACAAACCTGCAGCAGGGCAGAGGCTTCCATATCCACGCCGACACAGCCCAGCGAGCGCCAATACGCTTCTTTATTCAGGGTTTGACGGTACACCGCATCCGTGGTGACCGTATCGAAAGCTTTGACTTCCAAGGTTTTTCGCATCGCTTCCCGCAGTTTAGCGCAAAGCTCAGGATGGGCAAAAGCCCAAGTTGCATCGAGAGCGTAATGACGGGATGTCCCTTCCTCACTGTGAATCCGCGTCGGAATCACAACATCGCCAACCTGTACCCGCGGATCGAAAACGCCGCATAAGCCTGCGATAATCACCTTTTTTACCCCCAGCGCCAAGAGCGTTTCCAGCGTATCTACTGCCGCTGGCGCACCATAGCCGCCTTTGGTAAAGCAGACCTGCGGATGATCTTTCAGGCGCAGACAGGGCGGGTTATCCAGAAAACAAGGCAGCCGATCGGCAATCACTTCCGTTGTGAAGTCCTGGGTCAGCTGATCCAGCGCCCGCCCCATTTCAAACAGGACGCCCACCGGCGGCAAAGTGATCGGTACCGCCGAGCCATGACGGCTTGTCACATGCCGTTGTGCGGTGATGACAGGCCGACTGAAATCCGCCGGATCAAACCAGGTATTCATTCACTGTCCTCGTTGGACACCACGATGACCGGAATCATCATTTCCTCGGCACACAATCCCGCATGCTGTCCCTTAAAAGGCGGTTTCCCGTTTTCCCACAAGCCGATGCAGCTTTCCGCAATCGCTACCGCAAAGTAATCGCCGAGAAATTCCAAGGTTCGCGGATGCGGCTGCCCTGGACCAAACAGCCCTTCTTCCAGCCATTGCGCAGAAGGTTTCAGCACAAACCGATCTCCGTATTTCGCTTCGAATTGACGGACAAACGAGTCCTGTTGGCCAGGTTTAACAAAGAACACTGTTCCCCTCGGTTCAACGGTTGGCCCAAACCGCAGGCAGTCCAATAATTCCGGATCGTCTTTTAAATTTATGTTGTCCACGTCAATTTGACCATGATCGGCAAGAATAATCAAACCGGTCCGGGGATTTAGCTGGGCTGCCAGCTGACGGCAGCGCTGATCGATCTGCTTTAATTCTTCCCTGCATTGCGGATCCGAAGGTCCTTTCGCATGCATCAATGAATCAAAATGATCCCAATAAGCATAGATAAACTGGGCATCCTGCGCTTGACTGTGCATAGCGATCTGACAGCACAGCTCATCAAAGCTGTGCGCTCCGCCCTCACGAAATGCCGGATACAGTTCCAGCGCGGTTTTTCCAAGCTGATGCAGCTCTTCCTTCTGATTCAGAAATGGGATATGCGTATAGGAATAATCAGGATAGGAATGCGTTCCATAATAGCTGCGGTTCATGAACAGGATCAGCGAATCGTCCAGTTCTTTAAAATACTGATGCCAGCCAATCCAGCCATTTTCCGCGGGTGATTTTCCGCTTAATACGCTGGTGGTCGCCGCCGAGGTGGTCGACGGATATACCGTTGTGACTTCTTTCAGCTGATGCCGGCGCAGAAAGCTTTCCTCATCCAGCATCGTTTCCATCAGGCGCGAGCCCATGCCGTCGATCAATAAAACAACGATCTGATCCCATGCATGATCGTTCAGCCAGGCACTCAGCTGCGGATCGGCAGGATGATGCACCTGCAGCCCCAGACGCTGACGCCAGGCGTTGATAACCCCCAGAATTCCTGTTTGATAATCAGGTTGGATCAAATTCATAGCGATACGCCTCCGTTTCTAGGTTTAAGCTAAACCTTCTTTCCACAATCCGGCAAAGCGGGTGGAAAGCTGTGATCTTTAGTTTTCATTTTACTCAATTTTCTGTTAAAGAACAAAGGTTTTAACACAAAAATACAGGTTAAGATCAAATTTTACTTTGCGATTGAAACGGGCCGAGGTAAAATATACCGGTGAGGGATTTTAATTATGGAATTATTCAATGAAATTTTCAGTCAGTTCAACGAGGTACTGTGGGGACCGCCGCTGATCATTCTGCTTTTAGGGACGCATTGCTGGATGACCCTACGGACCCGTGGTGTGCAGCGCTGGATTTTTAAAGGAATCAAGCTGTCGGTCACCCCGGATAAAACCGAAGGCGACATCAGTCCGTTTGCGGCGCTGACCACAGCACTGGCTTCCACCATCGGAACCGGCAACATCATCGGTGTTGCGACCGCAATCGTTTCCGGCGGACCGGGAGCTGTGTTATGGACTTGGCTGACAGGCTTATTCGGAATCGCGACTAAATATGCGGAAAGCTTGATCGCAGTCAAATATCGGCGCAAAACCGAAGATGGAACTTATCTGGGCGGGGCAATGGTCGTGCTGGAAAAGATCGGTCATCCTAAGCTGGGTGTGGTGTTTGCCCTGCTGACAGGACTGGCGGCGTTCGGAATTGGCTGCAGCGTGCAGTCCAATGCGATTGCGGACGCGCTGGTGACCAACTTTGGTTTTTCCGCGCCGGTTGTTGGGGTGGTGCTGGCCGTCGTTACGTTTCTGGTCATCTTCGGCGGCGTGAAGTCCATTGCCAATGTCTGTGAAAAACTCGTGCCGTTCATGTCTTTATTTTATACCTTGGGCTGCTTTTATATCTTATTCTACAATCGGGCCTATTTGATTCCCGCGATTGAGCTGATCGTTCAGGCAGCCTTTACACCGCGGGCTATGGCTGGGGGATTTATCGGCAGTACGATCATGACAGCCTGCCGTTATGGCTGCGCACGCGGCTTGTTTTCCAATGAATCCGGGATGGGCTCCGCTCCGATTGTCGCCGCTGCCGCACAATCCCGCAACCCAGTGCGTCAGGCCCTGATCGCTTCCACCGGGACGTTCTGGGATACGGTCGTCGTTTGTCTGATCACAGGACTGGTGCTGGTTTCCAGCATTCTAGCCAATCCCGCCATTTCCACGGTCGGTCTGGAGGGCGGCACGCTGACAACCTTGTGTTTCGCACAGATTCCTGTCATCGGTACGCCGTTATTGATCTTTGGCATTCTGACGTTTGCCTATTCGACCATTTTAGGCTGGAGTTATTACGGCGAACGGTGCATGGAGTATCTGTTTGGCAAAAAGGTGCTTAAACCTTACCGCTTTCTGTGGATTATCGTGCTGTATTTGGGCTGTACGATGCAGCTGGATCTGGTGTGGACGATTGCCGACACATTGAATGGACTCATGGCGATCCCCAATTTAATTGCCGTGCTGCTTCTGACCCGCGTCATTGCTAAAGATACACGCTATTATCTGGATGAAGGACATCTGGATGAAGTCGATCCGGAAATGGAATAAAAAAATCGGAAATGCGATTTCCTGAATGGATACCGCACTCCGATTTTTTTATCTGAAGTGTTAAATTTGAGCCCTTCCTCCATTTTAACTAAGAAGCAAAAAAACGCTCGCTTCTTTGCCTTTATGTCTTAATTCTTATTCAATTCCCGGAGAAACCAGGCATTCAGTTCTTTCCAATCGGCCACCGGAGATTCATCCATCCTCTGTAATTCCTTTTTTATTTCAGCAACGGAGATATCCAGATAAGCATTGAGTTTGTCAATTCGCGGAATAATCTTAACTTCTGGTGAATGCTGTTTTAATTCTAAAAGGGAATAAACCTCAGTCTCAAGTGGGGTGGGAAGCTCGGCTGCCAATAGTTCTGTAAATAAGACGGGTGGTGGGGTTTTTCGGTTAAGAAGCCAGCGGCAAGCAAGAATCGGTCTTAAGACATAAAAATACTTCTTCATTCTGACATCGTCTTTCCTTAGATATTCACGATAATTTTTTTCTGCCATGCTGAGATAATGATACAGACTTCGTTTTACTGAGAAGTAAGCGTTCATTTCATTTTGGCAGGTTTCTAAAAATTCAGTTTCCAGATAAATAATCGGTGAATAAACCCATTCCCATAACGTAGGATTTGACTTATGCAAAAGCCTTAACGTTTTCTGAAGATCCCATCCATTGATATCCAATTCTTCCTCGATCGGCAACTCGATGACATCCCGCTTTTTCTCAAGTCTTAAATATTCTTCTTGCGGGCGAACATAGATGAATCGAACGTCATAATCACTGTCTGGTGAGGCAAAGCCCCAAGCCCGGCTTCCAGATTCTACAGCAAGTAAAATCTTGATATTCTCTTTTGCTTCTAAGTTATGCAGCTTAGTTATGATTTGCTTCTCCATCTTATCCCTCTTTCTGCTTTTTCCAGGTTGGCTGTTCATCGGATGCTTTAAAGTTATAAACCGGCTTCATGATATCAATAACTTCCACGGATTCTCGAACCACATCCAAAATATCCTCCAATGATTTGTAAGCCATCGGCGCTTCATCAATCGTTTTTTTATTGACCGACGTTGTATAAATTCCTTGCATGGATGCTTCATAATCTTTTAGATCCAGTGATGCTCTCGCTTGAGCACGGGACATGATGCGTCCCGCTCCATGGGGTGCGGAATAATTCCATTCTGCATTGCCTTTTCCTAGAGCAAGAATGGATCCATTGCGCATATTGATGGGAATCAGCACTTTCTCTGCACGGTGAGCAGCGATTGCCCCTTTGCGCAAAATCATTTCCTGTGTATCAATATAATTATGAATCGTATGGAAGGCTTCCAAATTGGTCATTCCAGTCTGATCGAGAAAAATTTCTGCCATTCGTTCACGGTTACGGCGGGCAAAGATCTGACAGATTTCAACATCATGCAGATAATCGTCCAGAAACGAACCATACAGCCAACAGAGATCTCCCGGAACAAGCAAGAACTGAGTTTCATACGAATCTTTCAACGCTTTTAAGGCTGACTGGATTTCCGATCTTTTCCCCAATTCCTTATAGGTTCTAATGATCTCTTCCCGTTGCTTGTAGTAACCCTCTTTTCCCATATGCAGATCCACGGCCAACTGCTGATAGAACTCCGCAACTTGTTTCCCAAGATTTCGGCTTCCAGAATGAATGATGAGAAAATAGCTCCCCTCTGTTGCACGATCAATTTCAATGAAATGATTTCCTCCACCGAGTGTTCCCAGCGAACGCTCTAAACGACGGGTATCTCTTAGTGAACGATAACACCGAAGCTGCGTCAAATCAAAATGTTCCTTCCGACCTTCCCAGACATTCATACCGGAAGGAATGTGATGGCAGACTTCATCGATTTTCTCAAAATCCAGTTCTTTTTCCTTCAGCTTTACGGTATACATCCCACAGCCGATATCCACGCCGACGATATTCGGACATACCTTATCTAAAACCGTCATGGTCGTTCCAATCGTGCAGCCTTTACCTTCATGGACATCCGGCATAATTCTTATTTGACTATCCTGGGTTAAAGCATAGTCACACATTCTGCGAATCTGATCAATGGCCCCCGACTCGACGACCTTGGCATAACAAATCGCTGTATTCACTTTTCCTTTAATTTCAAACATTTTCTTTCCTCCTTTTCAAGCTGCTGATCACGGTGATCTTCGCCTGTTATTTTTAAGCTACAATTCGAGAATAACGCTCATTCTCCAGAACCTCCATCATCCATTGATAAGGGGACAAAGTACCTCCAGCTACCATGGAAAAGATTTTAGGGACTGCGCCGGAAACCAAGATTGCCCCCTGTTCATTCATCTTTAGCGGCTGATGACAACTCTATTGTAACGATGCAATGTCTTTTGATCATGGAAAAAAAGCTGCGAACTTTCAAATTCCGCAGCTTCTCTGATCGATTAATCTTTGTTTTATCAAATTCACAAAATGAACGGGTGCTTTCACTTTGAGCAAAGGTCCAAAGGAAAGAATCCGAATCACAATCTCCGTTTCATCTTCCTTATCGTAGAATAAAGTAACCTCATAGTGATTCACATCTATTTTTTGAACCCGTTTCTTGAAATGAGCGAAATGCATTAACACTCTTTCCAAAGCATTTCTTTGATCGACAAGTTCAAAGATTACACTCCTCAGCTTTAACGGATTTCTTTTTCTTAAATCCGTCGGGGGATTCTCCTTGATCGGTTGACAGCTGATAATCCCCGCTAAGTTAATTGTATTCCCCAAGTAGCTTCCTGCGCCAATCAGCCTAAACTTATCATCTTTTTGTGAATATTCTAAATAATCTGGCTGAATTAAAACGGTCAGTTTTTGTCCATGTTTGTTTTCCTGCACAATACTTAATGGCGTATGTGTACGAATCGCCTGTAAGAGAATTCGAAAATTATTGATATACGTTTCACTTTGATAATCATCACCATCAGAATATTGATCAAAGATCAAAATATCATCAGGAATAAACAAGGGCTCAACATCAGGAAAATCAAAAGTATCCTCCGTAAACAGACGCATACGCACATCCATGCCAATCGCCTTTAACCATTGTTTCTGTAACGTTGTAAGCGGCATGGACGGGATTTTCTTGAGGCAGGTTGTCCCCTCTGTCTGAATCAGCTGCCACCGCTGATCTTTCAATGCCGGACGAATATATAGCTCACTCTCTTCAAACGCATGTTGATGGATAATTTCGCTCAACTCTGAATCGGAAAGCGGATGATCCATGGCTTGCTTCAGCAGAGCTGCAACCGTATTGTAATAGGCGCTGTATAGTTCATTGAAAAGCATGGTTCTCCTCCTTTTCTAAGCCATAAAGCTTATACATCTCTTCCAGATCCTCTTTAAACTGCTTTTCTAATGTTTTATTAGAAAAGCTGAATTCCGTTATACGGCAAAGAAAGGTTCGGATCCAAGGGATCAATTCACTGGCATCATAAACATCCGCGCTGAATCGGCTGGAATGCGAGTCCAGCTGTTCGACAGTGCCGCAGCGCTTCTCTCTTTCAAGCCGTCTTGGTATATGCTGCTCCTGCTCTGTATAGCGTATAGTAAATTCAACATGTTCCATTCGCATGTTCGATCCGCCTTGCGTACTGACTCCCCAAATATGGGGAAGCATGCCTTCCAGCTTTGCTCGCAGTTCATCGAAGCGATCGCTGACCTCATTGATCTGCACTGCAACAATATTGTCGATTCGGTAGGCTGAAATGCGTCGAAATCGAAAGGAATAGGCCATAAGATACTGACGTCCATTTTGTACGCTGATCATCACTTTTAACGGGATCACCGTGTTCTCATTGATTTGCGCTTTATGCCGATTCATCATTTTCAACATCATTTCGTTTTTCCCATGAATGGCGCTAAATATATCACAGAGGATTTCACTGTCCATTGTGTCGGTTATATAGTGATGCTTAAAAGCCAAGTGATCTTCATGATTTTCCAATTTGTCTAAAAGAAAAGAACCCATTACTCCACAAGGCGCAACTTCTGAAAAGAAATGAACTGCATCGACATCCAACAAGGGAGCTGGATCCGCTGCATGATAAACTTTCTTCTTGCTGCACATTTCGCCAACCACAATTCCTTCACGAATGTATTCATTGAGCTTTTTGCGCACTGTGGATTCATCGAAAAATCTAGGCTCTTCGAAGTCCAATAGATATTCATCGATCTGTTCCCTGATCGAATTAAACGATAACGGATGATCCGCGGAATTGAGAATATCCATCAAGATAAAATGAAGTGTAATATCACCCTCAGTGAAGCTCTTGGTTTTCCATGCTTTGTAAAGTGGATTATGTTTTGTAATCCGTGTATCAATCGAGAGAAAAACATTTTTCCCCTCTGCGGTCTGTCTAAATTGCATATAATCCTTAAGCCAGCTTTCTAATCGACGTTTTTCGTCATCATAAGAGCGTCCACTTTTCTTGGTAAATTCATTTCTGCTTTTAAATCCGTAAACGTAAAACTCTCGCATATAATCCCTTATTCTGCTGAAATTTTTCACCAATTCACTATAAGCCATAGACTGGTCACCTCTTTTTTCTGCCTTTATCCATCAATAATGAATTTCTACAGTAAACGATAAGACGGTTGGCATTCGTTATGCCCTATCCTTCAACTATTATCACACAAAGAAAACAGAACAGGAATACATTGTGCTTACAAATCAAAAAAGGCCATCCTTAGCTTTGTTCATTCTAATGATGACCTTATCTTTAGTTTATGATTTTGGAATTGAGGATCGGCAATAAATCCGATTATGCTTTTTTCAAGAATGCAATGTAGGCACGGTAAGCTTCATACACGTCAGCCTTGGAAACCACTTCCCATGGCGCGTGCATATTCTGCACTGCAATCCCGGCGTCAATGACTTCCATGTTGTAGTTGGCCAAAATGTACGCGATGGTTCCGCCGCCGCCCTGATCAACACGTCCCAGCTCAGCAGTCTGGAACATCACGTTCTCTTCCTCCATAATCCGGCGCAGCTCAGCGATAAATTCCGGATTGGCATCGTTGCATCCACTCTTGCCGCGGGAGCCGGTATACTTGTTGAAAACAATCCCTTTTCCCAAAAACGCCGTATTTTTCATTTCATTCACGGATGGATAGTTCGGATCATAACCCGCGCTGACATCGCTGCTCAGCATCTTACTGTTTTGCAAAGCGCGGCGAACTTTTAATTCGCTGTAATCGCCCATCGCATTGAGAATTTCCGCAACGGTGTTCTCAAAGAAATGCGAATGCATGCCGCTGGCGCCATTGCTTCCCACTTCTTCTTTATCCACCAGCAGGCAGACGCTGGTACGCTGTGGATTTTCCATCGCGAACGTCGCTAATGCCGAAGTATATGCACAAACCCGGTCATCGTGTCCGTAGCCCAGAACCAGACTGCGGTCTAAGCCATAATCACGGGCTTTGCCGGCCGGAACAACTTCGATTTCAGCGGAAAGGAAATCATCCTCTTCAATGTTGTATTTTTCTTTTAACAGAGCCAAGATCGCTTTTTTAACCGGCTCTTTTTCTTCCTTGTCCGATTCAGCCGGAATGCTTCCAACCAAAACATTTAGATCTTCGCCTTCGACGACCTTTGCGCCGGTCTTCTGCATCTGATCCGCAGATAAGTGGACTAACAGATCACTGATGCCGACAACCGGATCGTTATCATCTTCCCCAATGTTCAAATCAATCCGCGTGCCATCTTTCTTAAAGACAACGCCATGCAGAGCCATCGGATGAGCAACCCACTGATATTTCTTAATTCCGCCATAATAATGGGTATCCAACAAGGTCAATCCCTGATCTTCATAAATCGGGTGCTGCTTCAGATCCAGGCGTGGAGAGTCAATATGCGCTCCAACGATATTCATGCCCGCTTCCAGCGGTTCACTGCCGATCACAAACAGCGCGATGTCCTTATCTTTGTTCACCGCATAAAACTTGTCGCCGGCCTGAATTTTTTCTTTCGCTGCCAGCACTGCATTCAGATCGCGGTAACCGTTTTCTTCCGCTAGTCGAACGGTTTCTTTCACGCATTCCCGTTCCGTCTTGCAGACCGAAATAAAATGCTTATACGCTTCATTGAAGGCAAATAACGCTTCACGTTCTGCCCCCTGCGTTTTACTCCATACTGTTTTCATCAAGTAAAATCCTCCTGTGTATTATTATAAACAAACTCTGGCAGGACACAAGCAGAAAACCTGTTTTTCTTTCATTGACATTTGTCAACATAATTGCTACGATATAGAAAAGAACAAACCAAGGAGCCTCAGCCTTCCAGCTAACGTTGATTGCTGAGTAAGGAGCAGGTGTGCCGATCAGTTAAGAAAGGGATAAACCGATGCAGCGAATTCATTTATATCAGTTGGGGCCGCGCGCCTATCAGCTGTCACGAAAGAAGGAAATCTTCAAACGGAACTTTCAAGACCGCCTTCATCATACTCAGTTTGCCGAAACTTACAGTGATTCCTTGCTTCCCCATGTAATCAACCGACATAATTCACTAATCCGCCGCAAGTTAGGTGATGTTGATCAGCAGCTGCAGGAAAACAAGGCTGTAAATCTGGCGCTGGCTGCCCCCAAACTCAATAAGATCCTGATTAGGCCTAACGAAACATTCTCATTCTGGCATTTGGTTGGCGAGTGTACATCGGAAAAAGGCTATCAGGAAGGTTTGACTATCTCCGGCAATCATCCGTCCAGCGGCATTGGCGGCGGGATGTGCCAAATGACCAATTTGATTCATTGGATGATTCTGCACAGTTCCTTGACAATCACGGAGCACCATCATCATGGTCGGTTTGATTTATTTCCAGATTTCGGGCGGCAGGTACCTTTCGGCATAGGAACCTCCATCGTTTACAATTACTTAGATTACCGTGTGACAAACAACACCTTGGATACCTTTCAGCTCATCATTACAACGGATGATCGTTATCTGCGCGGGGAACTGCGGGCGGATCATCCTCAGCCGCTGAAATTTCATGTCTATGAACAGGACAGCTGGTTTAGTTGGGAAGCAGACGGCGCTTACCGTCACAATATTGTACGTCTTAAGGCGATTAACAAAGACAGCGGTCTTGTTGCCTTTGATCGTGAGCTGATCACCAATCATGCCAAAGTGATGTATGATCCGCAGCTGATTGATCCCACGTTATTTCGATAAAGATTCATTTAAAAATTCTTGTTCAGACGATTTCCCTTGTCACTCACCCTTTTCACTATTTATTGTTAATGCAGACCGATTCTTTTCTTCCCTTTGACGGCTGCCATAACAATATCCGATCTTTCGCCGCTTTCAGATATGAATTAAGGCAGCTTTAAAGTCATCCGGACCTAATCTGGCTGCATTCCAGTGAACTTGAAAGCAATGAATTGCCGAGTTTACCTATATTCGATATTAAAACAAAAAGATGTGCGTTATTTGTCAAAACTTCCGCGCATCTTTTCATTAATTACAAAACTGCTTCTCAATTACTTTATAAATCCTCACTGCGCCGCAGCGCTTCGGCCTTGAACACTTGCATCTTCGCTTCCAGATCCGCACGCAAAGCACGCAAGTCATGCTTAACTAATTGTTTATGCTTGACCGTCTGAACGCCATTGACCCATACCGAATCCACATTGGACGCGTTAGCGCTGTAAACCAAAACGGAAAATGGATCATAGATCGGATACATATTGACCGATTGGGTTTCCACCAATACCAAATCCGCTTTCTTGCCTGGAGTCAAGGAACCGATCTGATTCTCTAAATTCAGTACGCGGGCACCGCCAAGGGTCGCCAGCGGCAGAATCTCTTTTGCCGGAAACAGCGACCGGTCATGATTGGCCGTTTTGTGCGCTTTGCCGATAAGCGGCAGCTGGGAAAACAGATCCAGCGTATTCCCGCTGGAAGCCCCGTCGCTCCCCAATCCCACCGGTATCCCCTGTTCTATCATCTTTTTTAATGGTGCAACACCCTTGCCGGCCTTCGTATTGGAACCAATACAATGCGCAATCCGACAGCCATGCTGAGCCATCAGTTTCAGATCATGATCATGGACATGAATGCAATGCGCGGCCACCAGATGCGTACTCAGCAAACCAATCGATTCCAGATATTCGATCGGCGTCTGATTTTTCTCTTTGCGGAACATTTCCATTTCATAATCCATCTCTGCCGCATGTAGGGAAAGCAGCACATCGTACCGCTCAGCAATAGCCTGCGCTTGTTTCAAAGCTTCGGCACTGTTGGTGTTGGTCGCATGCGGACCGATCGCCGGCGTGATCAAAGGATGGCGGTTTTTCCATTGGGCAATGAACTGTTCGCTGATCGCCAGTCCGCCGTACGGTTCGTTACTGTCGCAGTTGGCGAAATCCACAATCGTTTCCGCCAGAACCGCGCGCATGTTCATCTCTATCATCGCTTCGGCTAACGCATCCTCAAAATAATACATATCAAACACCGTCGTCACGCCGCCCAGCATCATTTCTGCCGCGGCATAACGAGCTGAAGCTTGAGCCAGCTCCCGTGTCATCGCTGCATTTTCGAGCGGAAACAAAAACCGCCGCAGCCGATCCGGACAATCATCTCCCAACGACCGGAAAGGAATCATGCCCAGATGACAATGCGTATTGACCATTCCCGGAAGAAGCAATCCCTGCTTTCCGTCGATCACTTCATCCACTTCCAGATCGAAGTCGTTCAAAGCCAGAATCGTATCATCCTCGATGACCAGACAACCTTGGGGATAAAGATGATTGGCTTCGTCAGTGGTGACCAACGTCACATTTTCAATCCGAGTTCTCATGCCTGTTCCTCAATAATCAAAGGGATAAATTCCAGCGTCTTGCCGATCAGCAAGCCCTTATCCGTCAATTTAATTTCCGGTGATACTGGTAAGGACAAGGTCGCAAAGGACATGACCGCATTATGATGAACATATCCCAGCTGTTCTTCCATCGCTGTCCGCACTGCTTCCACCTGCGATGCCAGCTGCGCCAGCGGCTGATCCGAAACAATGCCGCCGACGTTCAAAGAGGCACACGCCTGGATTTTTTCATTGACACAGACGCAATAACCCCCTTGAATCGCAAGCAGATGATTGGCAGCACACACCATATCCTGAACATTGGAGCCCATCACCATCAGATTATGATGATCATGCGCCCATGAGGAAGCGACCGCGCCCTGCTTATGAATTCCGCCTTGCGTAAAGGCCAGTGCGATATGACCGCCTTTGCCGTAACGTTCAATGCAGGCGATCAATGCCAGACCGCTGTCCTGCCACTGCACTACGCCATTCTTGACCGGCAGCTGCGTGCGGATCAGACGGGTAAACGTCGCCTGGGGATTAATTTCAATCCCATGCACTAAAACAGATTGTGTTTCAGAAGCGACCCGGATGACAAAATCCTCCGCCGTTAAAGGGCGATGCTGCAGTGAATGATAGAATTCCTGTGGAAAGGAAACCGGTTTTTCTGTCGCCGCAAAGCCGGTTTTCGGCTCGCTGACCAGAGCGCCGTTTTTATAAACCTGATGAACCTGCCAGTCCTCAAGGCTGTCCAGCAGGACAAAATCAGCCAGTTTTCCCGGGGCAATCACGCCGCGGTCATCCAGATGCATCCGCCGTGCAGAAGTGAAGGTGCTGCAGTAAATGGCTTTTTCCATCGGCAGACCGCATTTCACCGCAGAAAGCAGAACCTGATTGAGGTGTCCATGCAGAAAGTGATCCGGCATGACATCATCTGTCACAAGACTGAAATATTCGTAGAACTGATGATCCACCAAAGTGCGGATCGTATCCGGATTGATTGACTTGCCCTGCATTTCCAAAAACATGCCATTAGTAATTTTCTCGACGATGCTTTCCGGGGTTTGCTGCGTGTGATCGGCATTGACTCCGGAAGCGATAAACTTGGCCAGATCCGCACCGCTGATCTTCGGACAATGTCCTTCCAGCGGCAGAAGCGGCCGTTTTTTCCGGCACAGGGCGATGATCTGTTTGATCAATGTTTCGTCCTCACTGACCAGTTCCTTAAAGTTCATGACTTCTCCCAGGCAGCGGATCTGCGGATGATCCAATAGCTTTTCCACTTCTTCCAGCCCGATCACGCCGCCGGTGGTTTCGCAATCCGGATTTGTCGAGGGAACAGAGGAAGGAATGCCGTAAAAAATATCCATGACTGGTTCGCTGTCCATAAACGCCTCGATCCCCTTTAAGCCAAATACGTTGGCTATTTCATGCGGATCGGCGACCACCGTCGTCACTCCAAAGGACAGTGCCTGACGAGAGAATTCGGTCGGAATCGTCATCGAGCTTTCAACATGCATGTGAATATCGATGAGTCCGGGAAGCATCCAGCGGCCCTGAGCATCAATCTCCTGATCGACTTTCTGGCGCATTTCCTCCTCGGTTTCCTGCAGCTGCACGAACTGCTCGCCGCGGATCAGCACACTTTTTTCTTCAAAGGACTGCGTATAGCTGTTGTAAACACGGGCATTGCGAATTCTGATTGTATTCATAGGCGGTTTCTCCTTTCGTCTTAAATTTGAAACAGGGCAGGACCCGAACGGACCCTGCCTTGTCATTGTCCTTCCCATTTTTAGGAAAGCTTCATTTCAGTTAGTTGTTGATCGTACGGTTCCACTGGTCCGTCCATTGCGCCATCAGCGGATTAACAAACGAATAGTCAATCGATTTCGCCCGTTCCGCAACTTCGCCATAGGTCATGTTGGCGGCCTGTTCCGGTGTCAGTTCGACATTCTTGTTTACCGGGCCTTCGTTCAGCGTCACAGCTGTAACGGACTGCAGCTCCTGGGAAATCCGCCAGTTGATATACATATACGCTAAATCCTTGTTCTTGGAATTCTTGTTGATATCAATTGTATTGAAGTTCGCATAGGTGTAATCCGCAGGAACGACAAACTCTGTGCTTGGTGCAGCATTCTGGATCACTGGAACGCCGAAGTCGCCGACAACCGCAACCGCAATTTCACCAGCCGCAAACATATTGGCCAGATCGCTGGACTTGGAATAGGTTCTGACAATGTTCGGTTTCAGTTCATTCAGCGCTTCAAAAGCCGCAGCACCGTCATCGGATGTAATATCAACACCCTTGTAATCCGAAGCCAGATAGACCATGGCCGGGCCAAAGGTGGTGGACAGTTCCGGAATCGACAGCTTCCCCGCCAGCTCCGGTTTCCACAGATCCGACCAGCTTGTGATTTCAAAGCCGACTGCTTCCTTATCATAGATAATGCCGATGCTGTTGAGCGTATAGGCCGGGCCATATCCTTGGGCAACCGTGGCTTTCGCTCCGTCGATGATGTTTTCCAGATTTGGAATCTGTGTTGTGTCAATCTTTTCAAACAGGTCCGCAACATAGCCATTAGCGGCGGCTGCCTGAGACAGTTCAATGACATCAACCGTTGAATCCGGATTGGTGGACAGCTTGGTATAACGATTGGCCGTTGTGTCAGTTTCCAGAATTACCTTGCAGTTGCACAGTTCTTCAAACGGGCCGTACACATCTTCAACGAGCACGTCTTCACTTAAACCCCAGGTGGAAACGGTCAGCGTGCGCTGTCCTTCTGTCTTGCCATCCCCTGCCGGTTTGCTGGAACAGCCGCTCACAGCCGCAATCATGGCCAGAGCGCAGAGCGAAATCATCAGCTTTTTCATTTTCTTTCCTCCTTAAAATGTTCAGCTTGTTTTTCTATTTTAATTCTGAGAATGGAACTGCCGCTGAAATTTCCAGGGAAATTTCGTTCTCCCTGCGGCCGTTTCTCAGAAGCTAAAAACCTGTTTTCAAAATCAGCCGTCTTCCTGCCCGAATCAATACCAATCTGATTCTCAGACCAAAACAATCTTCGTGCTTGGCAGCATGATCCGCATCGTTTCACCGGCATTGACCAGGTTGCCGGAACCGTCGTTGACAACCAATCGGCCAATCGGCGTGCTCAGCTCATACTGATAACTTTTGCCCAAATAAGTGCGGACTTCGACTTTAGCCAAAATTGTATTGCTGCCCGTATCATTGGAGCTGACGATCTGAATATCGTCTGGACGGATCGTTCCCAGACATTCTTCCTGTCCGCCATCCTTCTCCACAGCAAAGACCGATCCATCTTCAGCCACATACGTCTGCGCTGCTTTTCTGCGCAGTTTGATGAAATTCTCAAAGCCAATAAACCGAGCAACAAATTCTGTTTTCGGCCGGGAATAAATTTCTTCCGGCGTCCCAAACTGCTCGATCACCCCGCCATTCATGACGGCGACTTTATCGGAAATCGAGAAGCATTCTTCCTGATCATGCGTAACGAACACCGTGGTGATCCCCAGCTTTTTCTGCAGCCGCTTGATTTCAACCCGCATGTTCAGACGCAGTTTGGCATCCAAATTGGACAAGGGTTCATCCAACAGCAGCAGGCGTGGTTCGATGACTAACGCACGGGCCAGAGCTACCCGCTGGCGCTGACCGCCGGAAAGCTGTTTCGGAAAACGCTGGGCATATTCTGTCAGATCGCAGACTTCAAGAATTTCCTTGATCTTACGGTCCATTTCATTTTTATCCATTTTGCGCAGCTTTAAGCCGAACGCCACGTTCTCATAAACACTCAGATGCGGAAACAGAGCATAGCTCTGAAAGACCAGTCCGAAATTCCGTTTATGCACCGGAACTTTTGTCATTTCCTCGGTATCGACAAGCAGCTGACCGCTGCTGGGAATGATGAACCCGGCGATGACCCGCAGTGTCGTTGTTTTCCCACACCCGGAAGGCCCCAGCAGAGAAACCAGTTCGCCTTCGCCGATCTCTAAATTCAGGCCCTTGAGGATCTGAGTTTTGCCGTCATAGCTGACGTTGATATCATTTAAGGTTACCTTTGACATGCTTTTCCTCCTACTTCGTCAGGGCCCCGATGCCCAGTGTCTTCTCAACTACAAACATGATAACGATCGTCGCCGCCATCAACAAGACGCTGACTGCCGATACGGTCGGATCATAGAAATATTCAATGTAATTCATCAAGGCGGTCGGCAATGTCCGCACACCTGGACCGCTCAGGAACATTGAAACCGGAATGTTGTTGAAAGAATTGATAAATGCCAGCATAAACGCTGCAACAATGCCCGAAGAAATATTCGGCAGCACAACTTTGAAGAAAGCCTTGACCTTTCCGCAGCCCAGCGTCCAGGCCATTTCCTCAATCGAGAAATCAAACTGCTCCAAAGCTGAGCCGACAACTCGAATGACATACGGCAAAACGACCAGAAAGTGGCCGATCAAAAGTCCCTGCATGACAGGCAGCTTCATCTTCAGTACGATGAACTGATACAGCGAATAACCGACAACGATTCCCGGAATGATCGTCGGTGAGAGAAAGAAGCTCTTTAGCAGCTTTTTTCCTTTAACACTGTTGCGGCTGAGCGCATAAGCTGCCGGCACACCGACTAACAGCGCGATCAACGTGGCAACAATCGCCAGCATGAAGCTGAGCTGAAATCCGCTGAGAAAGGATTTCGTCGCAAAGACGTTGGCAAACCATTTCAGCGTGAAACCGGAGATCGGAAAACTGATCGTCGGCGCCGTGTTGAATGCCGTTACGGCAATGATCGCCAGCGGCAGAAACAGAAAGCCGAAGACAAGACAGGCATAGAATGTCAGAAATTTATTTTTACGCATCAGTTTTCACCCCGCTTATCCAAACGATCGGCAACAAAATTCAGCCCCTTCATGACAATCAGCGTCGTGACGATCATGACTAACGCAACCACGCTGGCGCCGGTCCAGTCGTTGAGCGTCATGGCCCGCTGATAGATCAGTGTCGACAGCAGCATATTTTTCGGCCCGCCCAATAACTGCGGCGTCGTATACGCTGTCATAGCGCCGGTGAAGACTAGCACTGAACCAGTGATGATACCGGGAATCGACATCGGCAGAATCACCTTGACAAAGGAAAGCAGCCGGCTGGCACCTAAACTTTCCGCCGCTTCCATCATATCGTTGTCGATATTCTCCATGACCCCGACCAGCGTGATGATCATCAAAGGCAGAAACAGATAAATCGTTCCGATCAGAACCGAGAATTCAGTGTACAGCATCGACAGCGGCTGATCTACTACATGCAGAGCAGTCAGAATCTGATTGACGATTCCGTTCTTGCCCAGGATGTTGATCCAGGCAAACGCCCGGATCACGGAGTTGGTCAGCATCGGAAACAACGCAATGGACATCAGAATCCCACGCCATTTTTTAGAAACACGGGAGATAAAATACGCCGTCGGAATTCCCAGGATCATGCAGACCAGCGTGCAGATCAAGGCGATCCGCAGGGTCCGGACAAAGATTTTGATGTAATACGGATCCTGGAAAAAGGAAAGATAGCGGCTTAGCGTCACCGCACCGCCTTCCCATACGGTCGGCAGCAGCACCGCCAGAAGCGGAAGGATCAGCACGACCACAAGCAGGATCGTGATCGGCGCGATCAGCAGGATTGTTGACTGTTTTTTCATGAGTTCCCCTTCCTGATTTCAAATAAAAAACTTCTATCGGTCCGATAGAAGTCACAGGCAAAAATTACCCCTGGAGTTCTATCGTAGTCCAATATATAGCCATTGGGTAGAAACTCTTCACGCTGTTCCCTGTGAAGATATACGATAAGACTCAATGATTATAGCATAGAAATGTTTTTTGCAAAGTTGAAAATTAACTTTCATTTGTTTTTTTTCGTTCTTTCAGCAAGAAAACGCCTTCATTGAGCGGGATTACCGTATTTTTCCACATTAATAGTTTGGAATTTCTCCCCTCTCTCATTCTTGTTTTCTGCTTCTTTTTCGATGTAAGACAGGCAGATGCCTGCCTTGAAGCTTTTCTTACGGATCAATCACCGTCGGAGTGCGTCCGATGCCGACGACTTCCGCCGCAATTCTTTTCCACGTATTGCATCCGGCAATGCCATCGGCGCCTAAGCCGTTGTCGCGCTGATATTGAATCAGCGCTGTTCGGGTTGCGTTGCCGAATTTTCCATCCAGCCAGCGCGTGGAATACCCTAAAGCATTCAGCGCATCCTGCAGCACCAGGGTATAGCAGCCGACGGCACCCTCGCGCAGTGTCGGGAAGCCGGATGTGCCGCCGCAGGCACCGCGTGCATAACGGCGGTCGAAATGAACCCAGGTCGGCGTCATGGACAGAGGTTCGACATATCCCCACACGCCGAGGTTGTTCGCTGTCCGCCAGATCTGATTGCGCTGGGATTGGGACAGCCGCTGCCCAACGTCAAAGGATACGCCGACATAATGCTGTGACTGCAGACCGTGACCGCCTTCCCAAATTCGCTTAAACGCATAGCCGACTGGAATCGCCGCTCCATACGTCCGGCGGGTTGCGTTCCAGGCTTCCATCGCGGTCGTCGTGGTCCAGAAAACCGTAGACCGGCTGGAACCGCGAAATTCCCTGACCAATAAGGTTCGGCCATAAGAATACGGCATCGGATCACTTTCCTCTCGCCACTCGACATAAATCTGATTGGTATCCGGATCATAAATCAGTATTTTCGCCATTGATCTCACCTCCTCATTCATGTCTATGCAGGAAAAGAAAAACGGCGTGGATAAACGCCGGATTTCTGAATTAAGAAATTAAAAAACAAATAAATCAGTTCGATGACCTCACTTGAAATCCATTCCGTTCACAAACTCAGGATTTAAACAAGTCCGTTCTTGTGAAAACAGCGCTGAGCTGCTTCATGAGCTCCGCTGACAATTCCATCGACGGAGTAAATCGAAAAACGATGACCCGGTTTTCTGAAAGCAGATAGACGCTACTCCGCCGCTGCTCACTGGTATCCAAATAAGCTCGGTCACAATTCCATTGACCGGCATCCAACATTTCCAATCCGGGTCGCTGATCAAGATAAGAATTAGCTTGATTTGCCTGAAACTGGGCTTGGTTAATGATCATTCCCATCTCCCGCAGATAGCCTAAGAGAGGATCGCTTTCTTCCTGAAATTCAATCACTGTCAAATCCCAATTTATCCATTGATCCGTTTCTGCCAAATGGCCGCTGAGAATGCATTGATAGCGCTGATCGCCGCGAGCATCCTGCCAGCGATCTTTTTTTTCCACCGTTTCCTCAGCCACGTAATGATTCGGAAAATGGATCACTTGCGGCAGCTCCGGCTTTACATCATGATGGGAATACCAAAACATAACGCCGCCAAGGCTAATCATAATAAGAGCCCAGAGATTCTGTCTTCGATTATGTGCCCACAATGTTTCTAACTGATTATACGTCCACCCTTTCCGGGACAAATATTCATAAAATGGATGCCGCATTGAATCCCCCTTCGCACCGCTCTTGTTGTCTTTAATTATACATTAAAAGCTGCTAAAAACAGGTCAATTTTTCGAATCAAGTTCCGAACTGACTGAACCTTATTCTTTTTTTCCAATTATTGCCAGCGCTTAAACGAGGATGATCTTTGTTATACTACCCTTGTTATTGAAATTCAGGCTTCCTTTTTTCTGTCACCCTGCAGCGTAAAAGTAGAAAATGAAGTTCTCCTTCCTTGTTATTACAATACATTCATAAGGAGTAACCATTATGAATGAAATTATCAAATCTGATTATATTCATCTGCACTGTTCGCTCACGACCAAAGAATCCCTGTTTCAAGCAGCCAGTCAATGGGCGGCAGAAGCACAAATTATAGAAAATGCTGAAATCTTTCTCCACGGATTATGGGATCGCGAAGCTGAATTTTCCACCGGTGTCGGCGATGGAATCGCTATTCCTCATTGTCGATTGGAAGCCATTCGCCGGCCTTCTGTCTTCTTTGCCCATCTGGAGCAGCCGATCTGTTGGAGTCCTGATGAACAAGTTGATTTGGTTCTCGTCTTGGCTGTTCCCCTATCCAATGCTGAGAATACTCACATTAAATTATTATCCCAGCTTGCGCGCAAATTGATCGATGAAACTTTTGTCGGCCAGCTTCGCTCGCTTGACAAAGTAAGCGACATCTGTACTTTATTCAACGATATTCAGCTGTAATGCAAGGAGGTGAGCTCCATGCTGAACGGAAAAATGTTTCAGCTGATCAAGCTGCTGAACCAACAGCACCATCCGCTGACCAGCGGTATGCTGGCTCAGCAGCTCAAACTGTCTCCCCGCACCTGTAAACGTTACATCGCCGAACTGATCCCGCGGATGGAAAAGCACGGCGCCTGTATCCTTTCTGATAAGACTGGCTACCATCTGGAAGTCCGCGATGCCCTTCTTTTTGAGGCTTTTCTGCGGGAAAAAACAAAAGTTTTTGAATTCTCTGAAAACAGTGGTGAGCTGCAATTCGAGATTTTAAAAAACCTGTTAGTTCATTCAACTTTATCTCAGAACGAAATGATTGATCAACTTTATATCTCTCGCTCAACACTCAACAAATTAATGATTGAAGTAAAAGCAACGCTGAAGGAGAACGGAATTCAGTTAGCCAATCGACCTTATTATGGGTATTACATTGCAGGAAACGAAATTGACATTCGCAATTTTATGGTAAAAACGCTGTTTGTTACAGCCTCCTTTCTCTCTGCAGAACCTGAATTATTAGCAAGCATGCCGTTTTCGCTCAGTCAGTCAACAAGTCAAATCTGTCAAATACTGAAGGAAGAAGGTATTCCTCCTGAAGAAGATCTTGTGCATTACTGTCTCAAATATTTAATGGTGAGTCTGTGCCGAATTCACAACGGTGCGCTGATCCATCTTTCTATTCCGCACTTAAGCGAAACTCTTCAGCCAACAGTTCAGCGTGCCGCTTCTGCGATTCTGAACCTTTTTTGCGATCAAGTCCTCATCCGTGATGAAGAACGCTTATACTTTGCCTCAATTATCGGCAATCGCACTCAAGCCCTTCAGTCAGAGGTCTTGGATTCTGCAGTTTGGCTGAAAGAGTTGGTAGAGGATATGCTGAATAATATTTTGAATCTCTGCAAGGTCGATTTCCGTAGTGATGAAACCTTAAAAAAAGCGTTGATGACCCATTTATACGCCTCGTTTTCCCGCTATTATCTGAAAGCAACTTTACCCAATCCGCTGATTTCATTGATCAAATCTCAGTATGTTGAAGCTTATAATTATTCTTTAATTGGCTGTGAAATGCTGAAAGAGAAGCATCAGCTGGCAATCAATGACGATGATCTTGGCTACATTGCTCTGCATTTTGCAGCAGCCTTAGAAAAAGAGCGGCCGACAATTTTATGCCGGACAATTATTGTCTGCGGCAGTGGAATGGGGACTTCTGAACTCATTCGGCTGCGCTTAAGCCGGAATATCCCACAATTAGCTATCCAGGCCGTGCTTGCCTCCTATGAGCTGCTTGATACTCCAACTCTGAGCGCTGATTTCATTATCACAACCGTTCCGCTGTCCATGACGGAAATTCAGCTTCCGGCAGTTCTGATCAGTCCAATGGTCACAGCCAGCGATATTCAAAAAGTCGAATTTATGATTAACAATTATACATCCCTGCAATATTTGCGTTCTTTATTTCGCAGTGAATTGTTTTTCCCGGATATTCCTGGAAATAACAAAGATGAAGCCTTGAATCACTTAACAGATTCTATGGTGATGACCGGATTGATCAGCGAAGCCTTTGCCACCGCCATCAAAGAACGGGAAGCCATGTCTTCAACTGAGATCACAGAAAAAGTTGCGATTCCGCATTGTTTTCTGTCAGTTCCGATTGACACCATGCTAGCAGTGGGTATATTAAAAGAACCTGTGGCTTGGGGGACTGCTCATGTTCAGTTAGTTTTTGTAGGAATCATTAATCCTGCAGTTAAGAAGAATAAATGTGTGTTTCCCATGATTTACCGCTTAATCCAAGACTCCGATAAGGTTCAGCGATTAATTCAACAAACACAGGCTGATGATTTCCTGCGCATTTTATTTGAAAGTATTGAAACAGAACTCTAAACTTAAAAATCGATCATCCATTATCCGCTGCAAGCTTTCGATAGAATCGAAAATAAAAAACGATCGAGACCGAGCTGTAAATTCAGTAAAAGTCTTAAACAGACACATAAACGAAATCCTAGAAAAGACTGTATGATTCTGATTGATAGAAAGATCTTCAATTCCACTTTGAATCCCAGTCTTTTTCTCTGCCATGACCTGGATATCCTGAAAAAAAACATAAGCACTGCCGTATCTGATTTCAGCACTTATGTTTAGTTTCTTAATTTTTTTATATTTACTTTTTACCTGAAGACTCATTGTTCATGGCTTCAAGAACATGAAAAGCGTCTGCAAAACTCCCTCCGTTCCATACTTCAATCATTCCGATTCAATTAAAGCTTCTCCGTATATTGATGCGTTTGGAAATAAGGCTTTTCGTTTTGGGCAATTGGCAGCGTTAGATCGACATCCTTTGCTTGCGCCAAACACCAGCTCAGCACTTGAAAGACACAAGGAAATTCCAAGGCTGGAAACTCCGATTGAGGCGTCCAAGCCAGATCGGTCTCATCCACCGGATTGGCGCCAATCAGAAAACCATTGCCGAATTCACATTTCACAAATCGAGCCAGACCTCGGGCACGCTCCGTTTCCCGACCGCCGTCATTCATCACCAACACACAGAGCTGGGGATGAAAACCTAAAGTCGGTCCATGCATTCCTTCTTCCAATTCATAGCCTATGGCCATTGTCTTCCCGATTTCAATCAATTTCAGTGCCCCTTCCAAGGCAACACCCCATAAACCATCAATTCCATATACAGCAAACATGGATGAGCCTAAAAGCTGATTTTGATTGTTTTTAAACCAAGTCTTTGTTTTTTCTTCGATTTCCGGCCAGCTTGCCAAAGCTGCCTCCATCTGACCGATCCACTTTTCTTCTTGTTCCGGCGTAACTGTTCCTTTTTTCAAGCCGATTTCCACTGCGATCAAAAGCTGAATCAGAATTCCCGAAACATAACCCACTGTCCGCATCTTATACTCTTCATCGGCACACATCATGTCCACATGAACACCGCATTCTTGTGACATGTACTGCTGAGGATTCTGTGTTACAGCGACATTCAGCAAACCTTGCTGCTGAGCAAACTGGAGTGCTTTCCGGGTCGTCACCGAAGTCCCGGATTGGGAAGGAAAAATTGTCAGTGCTTTAGGATTACGAACTGTGCGATCATACAGATATTCATTCGGAGTCATAACGCTGACCTTCAATCGCGTGATTTGTTCTATCCATCCTTTAGCACTCATCACGGAATTAAAAGAACTTCCAGAACCTACATAAACAAGTTCATTGATGGTTTCCAATTGATCTTTGAGGTAATCCAGCAAAGGCTGCAGATTTTGCTTGCGGGTTTTGATTAATAAGCGTCCTTTTTCCGGAACGCGTTCAATCCATTGTATTAATGGAAGCATTGTCTTCTATTCCTCCTATCGTCTGTTCGACATGGCCATTCTGCGATACGTATGCCGGCGGCCACGGATTGCCATTGAATAATGGAAAATATTCAGCGGATCCGGAACCTGTTCGTTATAGCCGGAATCTCCTAAATCGTGAATGTCGGCTCCGGCCATTTTCGCGTAAAGAGCGATTTGTTCCACAGTCTGAGGAAACGAACCTTCTTGTGATGTATGGACACCCAGCGAAGCCAAGGCACCGTATTCATGAATCAAATCAACAAAGTGTTTGCATCGCGTCAAATCCCATCCTGGCAGAGAACCGGGAGCTGGAATCCCAACAATGTTCACGCCGGCCTGAATAAAAGCGACGATCTCAGCTTCTGTGATCAATTCCTTAAATCCGGCTTTTTGATTCAAAATGCCAGGTCCGTGGGGACGATTAAACTGAAGAATCAAATCATCACCAAGTTCCTTGCGGACGGCGGTAAACAATTCGACAAAAGATTCAAGGTGTGCCCAACCCGATACACAAATATGTTTAACGCCTAAACGACGGGCTTCAATCATTCTATCGACTGTCGCAACAATCCCTTTGCCATAGACCTGCTCTGTTCGCTGCCTATCCTCAGGATTGCATGCAAACATGAGGATAGACAGAGGTCGCCCCACAATCTCGCTGATTTCCTGAAATGTATATCCTCGTCCCAACGGAATTTGAACTGTTTGCTCTGTCACTTCATCCAGAGCTGGATCTTTGCTGGGCCACCCTGGAATATAAGGGTTAAAAGGATCGAAAGTATCAATATTTACAATATCTGCACCAAAAGCAGCTGCTAATTCTGCATTCGTTACATGATCAATCATATTTGCACCGCGGATCCGGGCTGCGGCGCGAATGATCCGGCCTTCAGACATCCGGATTGCACTTAACAGCTCAACCGGAGTCATCGCGGTAAGTTCGCTGGGGGTCGCGGATAAGAATCGTTTTTGTGTCATTTTAAGCCTCCTTCTCATTTTGAAATTTTTTAGCCAGACGCATTCTCCGTAATAAAATCAATGCTGCGACCGTCAAGGCACCGATCAGAATGGAAAGAATATAAAGCAAGGGTTTCTCCATCAGGGGTACGCCAAGAATGCCTCCAGGTACAGTTTTCGGCATGTGTACTCCAAACAGGTAGGCACTGGCCGCAGCAAGTCCTCCGCCCAAGCAATTAATGGGGATCATAAACAGCAGGTCCGACAGCAGCAAGGGCAGACCTCCTTCGGCAACACACAGCAAACCTAATATCAGGGCCGGCGTTCCGCTGGCCTGCAAATCTTCTGTAAACAGGTGTTTGCGCAAAACAAACTTATCTAGCAAAGTCGCAAATCCAAATCCTATTGCTGGAACTACAGAACCGATGGATAAAGGACCTTTTGAGAATCCAGCATCAGCTAGCTGCAGTGTAATGGCCATAAAACCTTTAGAAACCGGTCCGCCGATATCAAAGGAATTGCCTGCCGCCAAGATAAAACTAATCGCCACGCCTCCCAGATTACCAATAACATTAATTAATGACACGATGCTTTGAGTAATCCAATTTCCCAGCGGATTGATGATAAAATAAGCAGCCAGAAAAATTGCCAGGGTTCCGATTAATGGATAAACGACCATATTCATAACCGGTAAATAGGTTCGGCTGACCTTTATTTGTTTCTTTAAGAAATTCATTAGATAGCCGCCGAGAAAGCCGGTAATCACTGCCCCAAAGAAACCGGCGCCGGACAGGACGGAGAGTAAGCCGCCAAAGAAGCCGACAATCAGGCCAGTTCGATTGGCTATCGAGTAAGAAATATAGGCTGCCAGTACTGGATACATCAGATCCCGGCACTGAGGTCCTGCCACTTGCTGCATCCAGGCCAGACAACGAGTTAGGGCATCCATGCTGACTAGCGCTTCCGCGGATTTGATGTCCAAGCCTAACATCGATGCTGCGACCTGAGCAACACCCATCACAATTCCCGGAGCAACAATGACTGGAATCATGTAGCCAATTCCGGTCATCAGATGTTTTTGAAATGTATTAAAGCCTTGTTGCCACTTTGTTTTGCTCATAATTATCCCTCCTCTTCAAAATAGCGTTCGATAACTTCTTGAGCATGATGGAGTATTTCGTGCATGCTGGAATGAACCGTTTTTGTTTCATAACCTTCAAATCGCTCCTCACCACTGATGGCAATGTCATTGGCTAATATGATGAGGCACGCTTCATCCAGATCTTGTCGGGTCAATTCATTTTCGATTCCGGCAAAGCCTTGTGTTTCAACTTTTGCTTCGTAGCCTAACCGTCTGGCTTCCCCTTCCAATTTGTCAGCAACGATGTAGGTATGGGCAATGCCTGCCGGACAGGCGCATAATCCCACAATTTTCTTTTTCATAACGGCTCCTCCTTTCTTTACTTTCATTGTAAATGCGTTTTCCTTATACTTCATTGCTTATCCATGCTACTTTTCGGACAGAATCTGAGCCCATTTTTTATCCTCAATCCGGGTCAAATTATGTACAAAGTCTGCTGCTTTTATAAAAAAAGCCGACAAATTATTGTCGGCAGATTTATCTTTGTATTTAACCTAACTCAAGCGCATTCGTGCATAACACAAACGTGATGAAAGTTTTTATACTTGAAATTTTGTTTGCGAATGTAGAAATAAAGACTCCCATTGTCTCCCCAATACTCCTGACAGTCAGAACTGATCAAAAAGCCTGTCTGGAATAAGTTAATCCAATCCAGCGGCTGACTTTCTTCCTGAGACTCAGAACACAAACTTTGATATTGATAAACCGCACTGCTGAGCACCTCATTTTGGATGATATCCTCCATAACCTAACAGTTTAAAAACACGATCATCACAAATAGAACGAGCCACATAGCCGGCCTCTTCTGCATCAACCTCATAGCTTTCATCCCATTTTTCATACTTCTGTTCCCTGTCATAATATTTACAATATACCTGGCAGCTTGGATGATCCCGCAAGGTTTGATAATTTAACGTGAATTCAGGAAATCTTCCCTCATCGGATATTCCTTCCGGCAGCGGATGGGGTTTCAATAACGCCAGATCACCATCGTAATAGAATACATTTTTAACCCATGATTCCACATCTTCATAGGCTTCCAGATCAAAAAAGAAATACAAAATACCGTGGTTTGGCAGAAGATGCTCTATATTGTAAGGAATCAATTCATCCAGTCTGATCTGCGCGATAAAGGATAGCGGATGACGGGAAGAATACGGCCACTTCCTTAAATTTTCAAAGTAAGGCCATTCAAAATCAGGTGGCCGATCCGGAATGCCGCCGACCTTTGTGTGAATCTGTGTCGGTGGTTTCAGCTGACGTGAGGCTGTCGCAGTAATCGCATTTTTTTCCAGGCTTTTTAAATAATCAATCCACGCTTGTTTTTCCATTATAATCTTCAACTTTTCCTTATTGTACTCTATTTTTTCATTTCTGCCTATTTCTGTAACAGACAAAAAAGAAAAACACGGAACCTCTTGCGAAATCCCGTGTCAATTCTGATTTTTATTTAATGCCTGCCTGAAACTGGAAACAGGAAACCTGCCGGCCATTGATCATGGATGGCTGAGGTTTCGCTTTGGCACATTCTTCCGTTGCATAGGGACAACGGGTGCGGAAAGCACATCCGGACGGCGGATCCAGCGGGCTTGGCAGTTCCCCCTGCAGTACGATTCGCTTCTTGGATTTGCCAATTTCCGGATCCGGAATCGGCACAGCGGACAACAGTGCCTTCGTATACGGATGCATTGGATTGTGGTAAAGATCGCTGCTTTCCCCAATCTCAACCATGTTGCCCAGATACATAACACCAATCCGATCAGAAATGTGCTTAACCATGCTTAAATCATGCGCAACAAACAGGTAGGAAATGCCCATTTCTTTTTGGATATTTTTCAACAGATTGATAATCTGTGCCTGAATGGAAACGTCCAATGCGGAAATCGGTTCATCACAGATGATGAACTCCGGATTCAAAGCCAGGGTTCTGGCAATGGAAATACGCTGCCGCTGACCGCCGGAAAACTCATGGGGATAACGACGGATATGATCTGGTTTTAGACCAACAATTTTTAACAGCTCCACGACCCGGTCTTCGCGTTCTTTTGCGCTGTTGTATATATTGTGGATATCCATCGGTTCCCGAATAATTTCTCCGACTGTCATTCGCGGGTTCAGGGATGCATATGGATCCTGGAAAATCATCTGAACTGATTTGCGGAACTCTTTCAGTTCTTTGCCTTTCAGTTTGGTAATATCCTGTCCCTTGTATTCAATCGTACCTTCAGTGGGTTCATATAATTTAACGATGGTCCGGCCCAGCGTAGACTTGCCGCATCCAGATTCACCCACTAATCCAAAGGTTTCACCTTTATGAATTTCAAAGCTGACGCCGTCTACGGCTTTGACGATCTGCTTCTTGGCAAACATGCCCTTTGTGACATCAAAATGTGTTTTCAGGTTGGTAACTTTTAAAATGACTTCAGTGTTATTCATTTTTTACCCTCCCTTTTTTTCAATTCATTGAGCCAGCAGGCACATTCGTGCGTCTTGGAAAAAGCGGTGGCCGACGGCATCTGTTGCTTACAGATCTTCATCGCTTTCTCGCAGCGGTCGACAAACGGACAGCCCTTCGGCGGATTTAGCAAATCCGGCGGAGAACCCGGAATCGGCTGGAGATCTTTATCATCATCCTCCGGATTATTAATGCAGTTCAGTAAGCCCTGCGTATAGGGATGCTTAGGTTCATAGAAAATTTCTTTATCAGTTCCGATCTCAACAATCTTTCCGCCGTACATAATCGCAATCCGATTGCACAGGCTGGCAACAACACCAAGATCGTGCGTAATCATAATGACAGAAGAACCGAGCTTTTCCTTCATGTCTTGAATCAGCTCCAGCACCTGGGCCTGGATCGTGACGTCCAAGGCTGTGGTCGGTTCATCGGCAATGATCAGTTTTGGATTGCAGGCGAGCGCCATCGCAATAATGATGCGCTGCCGCATTCCGCCGGAAAATTCATAAGGATACTGATTCATCCGCTTTTCCGGTGAAGGAATACCGACCTGACGCATCAGTTCAATTGCCTTTTGTTCACATTCCTTTTTTGACATCTTGGTGTGATTCTGCAGCGGTTCAATCAGCTGTGTTCCGATTTTCAGAACTGGATTCAAAAACGTCATCGGATCCTGGAAAATCATCGCCATGTCGTTGCCGCGGATATGCTGCATCGTCTTTTCATATTCCGAATGATTTTTAAATGCAGATTCATGGATTTTCTTACCGTCAAACAGGATATCTTCTGCCATGATCTTGCCGTTGTCCGCCAGTAAGCCCATAACGGAATACATCGTCTGGCTTTTGCCGGAGCCGGATTCGCCGACGATGCCCAGTACCTCTTGCGGATAAACGCAGAAGGAAACATCACGCACAGCGTGAACCGTGCCCTGATCTGTGGAGAAATCCACGGTCAGATGATCAACTTTTAACAGTTCATTCATGGTTTTCTCCTCCTTATCTCTTCTTCGGGTCCAGGGCTTCGCCGAATCCATCACCAATGAAGTTCAGTGACAGCATGGTCAGACAGATCGCCGCAACCGGCCAGATAATCTGAATTGGATAACTCTGAACCAAGCCGCGCGCTTCAGAAGCTAAAGTACCCCAGCTGGCCTGAGGAGCACTGATGCCAATACCAATAAAGCTCAGGAACGCTTCTGTGAAAATTGCGTTAGGCACCATCAGCGTCGCCGAAACAATAATCGGTCCCATACAGTTGATAATCAGATGCTTAAACAGGATTCGTTTCTTACTGGCGCCGATTACAAATGCCGCCATAGAAAATTCCTGCTGTTTCAGCGTCTGAATCTGCGAACGGACTTGCCGGGCCATGCCAACCCAGGAGGAAATCGATATCCCCAATAAAACAGAGAACATATTTGACCCGAAAATCATCATAATCAGGATGACATAGAGCATCGAGGGAATTGCATAGATGCAGTCGACAATCCGCATCATGACCATATCCACCTTCCCGCCGACAAAGCCGCTGATTCCGCCATAGATGACGCCGATGATTAGGTTCAAAAAGGCAGCGACAAAGCCAATTGTCAAAGAGATGCGCGCGCCATACATAACCCGCACCATAATATCCCGGCCTAATTTATCCGTACCCATCAAATGAACCATATTCGGCAAAGCGTTGCGGTTGGCCAGATCCTGACCGTCGTAGGTAAATGGAGAAACCATCGGAATGATGATCGCTGCCAAGGTGATTAAAATCAGAAAGATGAGCCCGAACAGAGCCAGCTTATTTTTCTTAAAACGCCGCCAGGCGTCCTGGAGATAGGTTTTGCTTTCAACGGCAATAAATTCATTGTTTTTCTCACTGCTGTCCAGCGGTTCAAACAGGCTGTCATCCAGCATCAGTTCTTTTTCTTCCATCGCCAGCTCCTTTCTAGCTGTCCAGCTTGATCCGCGGATCAACGACAGCGTTTAAAATATCGGTAATAATATTAGCAATGATAATGAAGGCGCCAAAGAAGATGGTTAGCCCCATAATCATCGTGTAATCACGGTTGGAGATACTGGTAACATATTCAGCTCCGATACCCGGAACTGAGAACAGACTTTCAATAACAAAGGACCCTGTCATTAACGTCGCAATCAACGGTCCGGCATAGGTGATGACCGGAATCATTGCATTTTTCAAGCCATGCTTTACGATAACCTTTAACTGTGAGGAACCCTTTGAACGGGCTAAGACCATATAATCCTGACGCATAACTTCCATCATGCTCGACCGCGTCAGACGAGCAATCATCGCAATCGGCGAAAGTGCCAGAGAAACTGCCGGCAGCACATAATGTTTCCAGCTTGACAAACCGACAATCGGGAAGATATGCAGCCAGACGCCAAACACAATCATGAGCAGCAGCGCCAAGAGAAAGCCTGGAATACTGACACCGGCCGTCGCAATCGCAATAACAAGATTGTCGACCCATTTGTGTTTGGTAAATGCCGCAATCGTTCCCAGCGTGATTCCGACAACCATCGCAATAACGAAGGAAACAAAGCCCAGCTTGGCTGTAACCGGCATCCCGATCGCAATGATATCATTGACGCTTCGGCCTTTGCGCTGTGTGGATACGCCAAAGTCCCCGCGAACTGCATTTTTCATATAAATTACATACTGTTCCAATACCGGCTTGTCCAGATTGTACTTCGCCATCAGCTTTTCCTGAACCGAAGCCGGGATCTTCGTATTTTCACCGGCAAAGGGTGAACCTGGTATGATCTTCATCAAAAAAAAGGTAACGGTAGCCAGAATGAACAACGTCAAAATTCCGACGCCGATCCGTTTTAATACATATTTAAACATTAAAAAGCCCCCTTTCCTGCAAAAACTGTCGATTCAATCATGACCGGACAGACTGAATCCAAAGTTTTTGTAATGGTTTTATTCTATCTTTTTTTAGACCTCTTGTCAATTTGTTTCATAAAGTTTTCTGAAACATTTTCCATCAAGATTTTTCAATCGCTTCCCCGACAGGGGAAGAGGTCTGGACAGCCAGACCTCTAAAAAGTCATTACTTTTCGATCGTGCAATAACCATAGAACGGCGTAGCGCCGACATGCGTCGTATTCTGAACGTATGTTTTCTTCAGCATCGGATCGCCGTAATTGAACAGCGGGATCACATAGACATTCTCCTGAACCAGATAGTGTTCAATGTTATGCAATGCTTCCATGTACTCGTTATAATCAACAATGTAAGTCGCCGCATCCATCATCTTGTCATATTCCGGATCATCCACCGCTGGCGTCTGCTGCTGCGTTGTTGTCCACAATGTCAGAAACTGGGATGGGTCATCACTGGCAGTGTAGCCATAACGGGCAATTTCAAAGTCACCATTGAAAATCTGATTGTAATAAACGCCGGATTCGACTACTTCCAAATCACACTCTACGCCGATCGACTTCCACATTCCCTGCAGAACTGCCGCAACGTCCGCATGCAGTGTGGTCTGAGAATACTTATACGTAATCTTCAGCGGATTGGATTCATCATAACCAGCTTCCTTCAACAGATTTTTAGCTTCTTCCGGATCATATTCCAGGAATTTTTCTTTTTCATCACTTTCGGTACGGAAATCTTTCTCTGACCCCTTTAATCCATTCGGGACATAACCATCTAACGGTACATAATAAGAAGGATCGCCGACTGCTGTGACCAAAGCTTCTTTATCAATCGCCAGTGCCAGTGCACGGCGAACACGGACATCCTGCATCCATTCCGGACCTGTTGGACCGCTATTAACAACTAAGAAGTAATTTGAAGGACTCTCAACTTTCCACAATTCATCTTTGTTTTCATAGGTTAAAGGTAATGTGGAATTCACACGCAGAGCGATATCAATATCATTGTTCTTAAATGCCAGAGCCTGAGCATCCATATCTGTCATAACCTGGAAGGTAATTTTATCCAGAGTAATCTCATCAGCACGGTAGTAGTTTTCATTCTTTGCAACAATAATCTTATCATTCTCATTGCATTCTTCCAAAGTGTAAGGACCCACGCTCGGATAGCCCGGTGTGAAAGACCACGTGGAATCATGCTGGGGTGCGAAGTCGGCACGAACCGGCATGAACGCATAGGAATTCAACAAGGCCTTGAAGAATGCACACGGCTTGATCAGCTGGAAGACCAAGGTAGTATCATCCACTGCCTGAACACCAGGAATCTGCAGAGTTTCTGCATCCTGAGTATCATCGCTTTCATACGCCGCTGCGCCATCCAGGTACGTAACCAGATTGTAAATTGACCAAGCGTTTTCTGCGCCATAGGTTAAAGCCCGGACAATCCCGTAACGAAAATGTTCAGCCGTTAATGGAACACCATCGCTCCATTCAATTCCTTCTTTCAGTTTTACCGTATAAGTCAGACCATCTTCACTGATTTCACAGCTTTCTGCCAAATCAGGAATCAGATTGTTTTCCTCATCCTTAGTAAATAAAGTACTGTAAGTATGCTGCATAACATACCCGTTGATGAGTTCGGAATTCAGTGCCGGATCCAATGTCGTAAACTGAGCTCCGACTGCGACAGTCAGTTCATTTGCTTTCACTGAATCATCGGTTGCCGGCTGGCCGGAGCCGGCCGTTCCCTCTTGCTTGGTCGTACAGCCTGCGATAAGAAGCATACAGGAACAAACTAATGCGATCCACTTTTTCATATAGAATCCCCCATTCTCTTTCTGGATTGTTTTTAATTTTACACCCCAGGAATCAAATGTCAACACTTTCATGAAATATTTATAAAGTTTTCATGAAAACATTTTCAGGATTTTCATTATTTCGCATCTTCCTTAATCATTGCAGTCTGATATTTATTAAATTCATTTCCAGATTGAATTCCGGCTTTTCCCATTGCTGGAAGCAAGAATTTTTCTGATTTGCTGTCAGTCCTATTCGCAAGCAGATTTTCATTTTAAAAAGAAGAAGGATGGAGTGAACCACCCTTACTCCTTGAAGATTACTCAGCCACTGCTTCGACGCTGACACCACCGTAGTATGGATTGAGTCCCCACATCTGAACATTCTTTATGTTGGACTTTAACAGGCAAGGTGTATTGTAGTTGAACAGCGGAATAACATAGACCATTTCTTCCACCAGATAGCGTTCAGCAGCATGCAGGGCATTCATGTATTCTGCATGATCAACAAGATATCCCGCTTCATCCACCATCTTGTCATATGCCGGATCATCCACAGCGGCAACGACCTGCTGGCCAGTTGTCCACAAGCTTAAATACTGTGATGGATCATCGCCGGCACTGTAGCCGTATCGGCAGATTTCAAAGTCACCATTGTCGATCTGATCATAGAAGACGCCGGACTCGACGACTGTCAGTTCGCAGTCAATGCCAATTTTATCCCACATCTGCTGCAAAATCTGAGCTACGTCGGCATGCAGCTGAGTCTGTGAATATTTGTAAACGATTTTCAGCGGATTGCTTTCATCGTAACCGGCTTTTGCCAGCAGGGCCTTCGCTTCTTCCGGATCATATTCCAGATATTTTTCCTTCGCATCTTCTTCCAAACGGAAATCACCTTCAGCTCCCGCTAATCCTTCCGGAATGTAGCCATTGAGAACTTTGTAATACTCACTGCTGCCGACGGCTGTCACCAGCGCTTCTTTATCAATCGCCAACGCTAAAGCACGGCGGACATCGACATTCTGCATTGTTTCCGGACCTGTAGAACCGGAATTGATTGCCAGGAAGTAGTTGGAAACATCTGGCTTATTCCAAATTTCGCTTTGATTCGAATAATTTTCAGCCAAAGTCGGCGTAATATTGAGCGCAATATCTATCTCGCTGTTTTTAAACGCCAACGCCTGCGCATCCGTATCACTCATAACCAAGAACGTGATCTTAGGCATGATGACCGAATCGGCATCATAATACTTATCGTTTTTAACAATGATTGCTTTTTCATTTTCATTGCATTCTTCTAAAAGGTAAGGTCCAACTGACGGATAGCCTGGCTTCAGAGCCCATACCGATTCATGCTGATCAGCGAAATCAGCACGCAGCGGCTTCCAGACATTGTTGGTCAGCATCTGCGGGAACCAAGCGCAAGGCTTCTTCAGATTCAGGATCAAAGTCTGATCATCTGGTGTTTCAATACCTTCAATGGTGTTGTTTTCCGGATCAAACGTATCGTCGGCCAAAATCTCCTCCGCGCCTTTTAAATAGGAACTCGGATAATAAACTGCCCATGAATTTTCTGCGCCGTAGGTCAGATTCCGAAGAATCGCGTATTCAAAATCCTTGGAAGTCAGCGGCTGATCGTCACTCCATACGACTCCTTCTCTGATTTTGAAAGTATAAGTCAGACCATCATCTGAAACAGAATAACTTTCGCACAAATCATTAACGATGTTGTTGTCCTCATCCTGACGAAACAGTCCTGCCGTTGTATGCCGAAGAATGTAGTTGTTGACGGTTTCCGTACTCAACCCTGGATCCAGTGTTGTAATCTGTCCGCCCATTGCAACCTTCAGATTCTGTGGATCGGTTCCGATCGTTGTACCGGAATTGCTGTTGCCGCCAGAGCATGCGCTGACTAACACAAGCATAGCCGCACAGAGGATAATTCCTAGCTTTTTCATTTTCTTTCCCTTCCTTTACTGGTATAACCCGCGGAAGAATAACTCCCGCCAGCGTAGGGTATGCTGATAACAGAAGCAATAGACGGTCCTTGATAACAAAAAAATCGTTTCCAAATATCTAGAAACGATTGATCGCGGTACCATTCTAGTTGCTGACTGCAAGAGTCAACCCCCTCAATCCTTAACGCGGAAACACGTGAATTCCTATTTTATTCAGAATCCCATCTCCCAGATGCGCTTCATTATGGTTGGGCCGCGAACCTTTCACCCTTGTTCGCTCGCTTCAGACCTTATCCACAACTACTCTTCTGTTCACAGATTTTGATTAACCCCAGTTTACAGCGTCATCTCTCTCTTGTCAAGCGCAAATTAAAATCTTTTCATCCCTTGTAAATTCTTTCATCCATCAATGAAATGAAACAAGAATTTCCAGTGGTTCTTTGATTTAATGGCAACAATAGAAGAACAGTGCAAAAAATATTTCAAGCCACTACACACCTGATCTGTTCGATCTCAAAAGAAACAATTTTCATCTAATGAAAAATCCGTTGACTTTTTTCAGCTTTGGTTTATTATTTTCTCATTATTTCATACAGAAAGGATGATTGCGATGCATATTCATTTTATCCCCGCCGCTCAGCTTAAACCCAAACCCGAGTCTGATTTTGGTTTCGGCAAAATTTTCACAGACTACATGTTCGAGATGGATTATGATGAACAGCTAGGCTGGCATGATGCTCAAATTCGTCCCTACGGACCGCTGAAGCTGGATCCAGCTTCTCTGGTGCTGCACTATGCCCAGGAAACCTTTGAAGGACTAAAGGCTTACCGCACGGAAGACGGACGGATTTTATTATTTCGTCCAGAAATGAATGCCCGGCGGTTAATCCAATCCAATCAACGTTTATGCATGCCGGAAATTCCGGAAGCTTTATTTTTGGAATGCCTTGAAGCTTTGCTTCGAGTTGAACGAGATTGGGTTCCGATTGCCCCATCGTCGTTATACATCCGGCCATTTGTTTTTGCGACAGAAGCCGCAGTTGGTGTCCATCCTTCCAGCAAATACAAATTTATGATTCTTCTCTCGCCCGTCGGTGCCTATTATGCTGATGGATTGAATCCGGTCCGCATCTATGTTGAAGATGAATATATACGAGCAACTCCCGGCGGTACAGGCGCGGTTAAATGCGGCGGCAACTATGCCGCCAGCATTATCGCTCAAGCTCAAGCCGCGCGTTGTGGTTTTTCTCAGGTCTTATGGCTGGATGGAAAAGAACGGAAATATGTTGAAGAAGTCGGAACAATGAACGTAATGTTCAAAATTAAAGGACAGCTGATCACAGCGCCGTTAGATGGAACTATTCTGCCGGGGATTACCCGGGATTCAATTCTGCATCTGATGCGTGAACATGGTCTTTCCGTTAAAGAACGGCCGCTGACCATCGATGAATTGATGGATGCCGGACGGACTGGACAACTTGAAGAAGCATTTGGAACTGGCACTGCGGCAGTCATCTCTCCTATTGGTCAACTTCATTACAAGGGCGAGACAATCCGAATCCACAACGAGAAAATCGGACCGCTGACCCAGTGGCTCTATGATACGCTGACAGGCATCCAATGGGGCCGGATTCCCGATTCTTACGGCTGGACCCACGAAATTGTTTAATCCGTCCATCCTTTTTCATTCTCTAATTATTTTGTAACTTCTTGTCGAACCCCGAATACACTGTTATTAGAGTAAGGGAGGATTAGCCTATGGATCAACTTGACATCAAAGTACAGCAGCGAAAGGAACACCAGCCGCGTATTCTGTTTGACGATGATGGCTGGGATACGCCGGAAGATCAGATACAGGCAGAAAATGAGGTTGTTTATCATTGCTGCGAAGATGACTGTGACGATGGATGCCGCTGTGACAATGGCAACTGCGGTGGAAATCAGGGCTGCGGATGGAACTGCGGATGTACCGGGAGTGAAACCGGAGGATGTACCGGGGGAGAAACTGGCGGAGAAACTGGCGGCAGCGGCTGTGATTGTGACTGTGATTGTGACTGTGATTGCGGCTGTGACTGCGATTGTGACTGTGATGACGATGCCACTTTGGATGACTGTGATGCTGCTTGCCATCCAAGAACGATTGTCTTTCAAAAGCATAAAGAATGTATTGAGAGAACTCAGCCCACTGGATGCAATGACGAAACAGGTTCCTACAGAAAATGTTCAGTTACCATTAAGATTATTAAACGCTATTAAAAGCGAGCTGGGCTCGCTTTTATTTTGTTTGCAGCCGACGTTGTGAACAGCTTTGCATTTAATAACAGATTTTAATTTTGTTTCGGTAGTCCAGTGGCCAGCGGCTCTTTGCCTGCCAACTGGGCAAACCAATCTAAGTATGGCTGCCACAGCGGAGTGTCAAAGGTCAGTACGTCCTGCGGATCAGCGAATTTTATCCGGTATTGATCTTTTAGCCGACTGTCAATCATAGCTGTTCGCAGCAGCCTGAATGAAAACTCATTCACTGCCAGATTTTGCCCCTGAAGCATATAGGTCAACTCTTTCGGATCCTGCAAAGGATTTGTATACCAGCGATGTCCGGCCTCCAATATTTGATCATCCTCATCAAGATTCTCAAATACAGGCTCATTATTAATCTTTCCTTCATATTGAGTAGCCCACATCATTGGCAAAATAAAGCTGTCACCAAGCCTTTGCAGCGGTACCTCGTAATGATTTTCAACAGCGTATTTTTCTCTCACAGGCAAAGCCCCTTGATCAAAAACTGCTGATGTTTCTGCATTGATCAGTTTTGTATCCGCAATACAGGCCCAGTCTGAAATGAATGCGCATTCGTTGACATAATGATACTGAATGGCGGCCTCAATACCTTCTCCGGCAAAGTAGCTGCCTTCTGGATAGGGACTGATTAAAGTTAACGTTTCATTAGCCACGCTTGAGTCTTCTCCCTGCGTAACAGTAAACATGACAGGGCCATTAAATTCCAGCTGTTCTTCCGAGGTTTGTTTAAACTGTCGGGAGATCATGGCGATGTTCAGCAGCAACTCATTATTATCTGGGTCTTTATCCAATTCATAGTCGACCCGGGCCCACATTTGCGCTGTTTCAGACTTCAATTCAAACGGAATTCTGACCGTTTGCTCCGGTAAGGCTGGCAGCTGTTGTTCAAAGATCACTTCATCCTGCAGCCAAACCGTTACTGTCTGTTGCTTCTGCGGATTGCACCCGGCGCAGATAACATGCAGCATAGCATTTTCAACTTGCCCGGGATGAGCAGCCGGAACAAACAACTGTCCTGCAGAGGCGTCACCTTCATGAAGCTGATAGTATCCAGAAGTCGAGGTTCCCTCATTGCCTGCTCGATCTTCAATTTCAACAACAATCTGGCATTGTCCGGCCATCGTTAAAATAACTTTCTGTTCGGTTTCATCTTCAAACCAAGGGGACGTTCTGATAAAGGACTGCCCTTCATCATAAGTAATCCTGTACCGCCAGCGTTTAACACCACTTAAATCATCCTGAGGAGTAACTGACACTTCAATTTCATTATCATCCGTTTCCGCTTCTACTGGATCAAACACTGCCCATGGCGGCAGCCTGTCAATGTTTCCGACAGGCACCTCAACAGTCGTGATATTGCCCGCATAATCCTGGGCAGAAACCTGATATTTACCATTTTCCTTCACCGTAACCTGAGCTTTTTCTCCCTGAACAACTTTCTGCACAACATCAAGACTTTCGACACCGCTCAGCTCATCCTTCGCCTGGATCTGAATAAGTACATCCGTATTGGTCCAATCGTTTGGCGTCAGTGTCCAATCAATCTGCGGGCCATGCAGATCTGCACGCCATTCCAGATCAGCAATATCAGCACAATTTTGAGCGTGATCACAAGCTGTCAACGTCAAGGTCTGACGGCCTTCCTTATCATTGCTTAAGGGTGCCGACCACATTCCGTTCTGAGGGATCAAATTGATCTTATCTTGCGAAGTTTTTGCGACTACTGAATGTACTCCGCTGTTAAAATTGGCAGGTCGATCCTCTACTTTTCCTGTATGCACGGAAAGTTGTGCCGAACCATTTATCCAATTGGTGAACACCTGATTTCCATCAGCCAGAACTTTGCCTGTTTCATCTTCAATCCAGCTTCTTTCACTCACAGGCGGCAGCTGATCGATCTTATAACTATCCGAAATTGTGACACTGCGATTGCCGGCTTGATCTTCAGCTTCCACTTTAATTACATTTAAACCGTTTTGATTTAATGTTAGAGAGGCCGATGGTGTTTCCTGCCACTCACCATATCGTCCAAAATGCATTCCACCATCGACCGAGACCGCCCATCGCCAGCGTTTCACACCGGAATGTTTGTCCAAGATTTCTGTACTGATCACGATCGGCTGACGCTTCCATGTTTCATCACCAGATGGATTAAATTGCACTTCAGGCGCAATATTATCAATTAAAAAGTGATCGGATGTTACCGTTGCCGTGTTCCCAGCTTCGTCCTGCAGCCACGCTTCGATCTGCCAGCGGCCGGATTGATCCAGTGTATAGGCAAACGGTGAACCATCCATCCTTCCCAAATCTGTTTTTTGCTGCGTAAGAGTGTCGATCAGTGTATACTGCGCTTCTGCAATCCAATGCTCTTTCGGATCATATAAGTTCTTATAAGTAACGACTGTTACATCATAAGAATTCAGACGAGCATTGGTACTGTGTCCTTCGTACTTATAACATGGCGTGCTGCGGCTTCCTGTCGTGTGCTGGCACCATCCGGCATCGTCGCTTGACCAAATCTGATGGGGCAGATTCCCATTCTGTGTCCAGTAGATTGGATTTGCCGTGTACTGTACACCCCAGCCAGGCTTAGTTTCTATCCACGGCCAGGCTTTGCCCTTGCTGCCGTAAGAATAATAACGGTAGCGAAAACCGCCGCCTTGTTCTTCAGTGTACCACCCCTGAATCAGATTAGCATAGCTGTCCAGACCCTTTACAACATCCGGATTGGCATAAGCCGGAATCGAACCACCGCGGCCATAATCATAAAAATCAGATTGATTCTGAATTTCCGCTTCCTGTTGGACAAGCAATGAAGTTGACGGTGTGAAAACGCCCGCACTTTCCTTTTTCCATATTCCCTGCGTGCCGTCCGGATTAAAAGTGCCGCCATCCAGGCACACCGTAACCTGACGGATATCTGTATTCTCTATTTTCTCCGGCGTCCATCGAATATGTTCCTTCACCTCATATTGCGGAATCTGGAAATAACTCAACTGATAATGACATTGCGGTCCGCTTTCATTAAATACAACATATAGATTGCGAATTTCGCGCTCCTGCAGGTTCAAGGTTATGCGCTTTTCCTTTGTACTCAGTACCTGTTCACCTGAAGTCAGCTCAGCCCTGCCATTAACCCAATTCATTTCAGCATTTACCCAGACTGTTTTTTCCAGCTCTTCGCCATTTTCACTCCAACCTTGAACTTCCATCTGTAAGTCACGGATGTGGATCGGCTTACCGAAAAAAGCCGCAATGAAGTTCGGATCATCCGGATTCTCATTTCCGTTGACGGTTAACGTTTTTAATCCTGCCAGCACCTCCCAATCCGTTCGTCTGGGATTGGAGAACGTTCCTAATGCGTTGAATTCAGCGGTGATCTGCTGCGAATTGATCACCATCTGCTGATCTGATGTAAACTCACTGTCCCAGAAATCCTGATGCGCCACCCAATCCTTAACGGAATAAAACAGCATCACTGTACAATCAGCCTGGACCGGCATCAGACTAAATAACAGATGGATCAAGATTAAGGGAACGATTATTCTTCGCGTTTTCAATAGATCACCCGCTTCGTTGTTTTTGAAGCTTTCAGCTCTGTTTTCAAGCCAATCAGCGCAATTTCAATCTGCAGTTTTCCAGTTACTTTATAGCTGCATCGATCAAGCTGCATCAGTCTTTCTGTTTCAATCATGACTTCGGGAACTTTCTGTTTCCAAACTTCCATTTCCTGTTTCGCCGGCTCCGTTAATCCATCATGAACCTCAATGATTTCCACCAGTGAGCTTGTCAATTCGTTAATTGTTTTGTATCCCACGGCAAATGCAAGCATCTGCGGGATCAACAAAACACAAAAAGTAAATACGAACAAGCCGCCGAAGATTTCCACGCCCTTACCCATGCTTTTTCCCTCTTCTTTCTAAAAAAATCGAATTGAAGCAATCATATTCAAAATCACAAATCCCAGCCATAAAAACAAAATGTAGGGAACCATATTTTGTTTTTCGATACGCCGCTTCAGTTCTAACCGCCGCGCACCCTGAATTTTTTCGTTGGCTATCTTGGAAAATGCGGTTAAAATCAGTTCTCGGTTTTCTGATGTGATTGACAGACTGAACAAAGTCCGCATAATCCGGCCAATATCATCAATCTGCGAAAACCGCTGGGCAAACTTCAAATAAGGTTTAAGATTGGATCCCTGCGTATGAATTTCCTGCACTAAAATCCGCAGATCTTCCTGAAAGATCGCCGGTGCCTGCCGAATTGATTTCTCAATCGCATTGGGTACCGGATTGTTTTGAATTAAGATCGCCAGATGATTCAAATAATATGGAAATTCTTTTTTTGCCTTGCCTAATAGCTGAACATAGATCATTTTTAACCGCAGACGATCACCGATATAGACCGCAGCTGCAGCAAAAACCGCAGTAACCAGGGAAAACGGATCCAACTGGCCTTTTTTCACTGCCAGAACGAGAAGTCCGGCTGTAAAGGCGTTCAAAATCCGTTTCAGCATACGGGCGTGGGGTTGTCCTTTTCCTGTTTTCTCACAGTAAAATGCATAATCTGATTCCATCCAGTGATCCAACATTGACGCGGTTTCCGCTGCAAAGGATTCCGCTTCGTAACACCATAACCCCCACATGCTCAATGCGCTCAGCTGCATCAGCGCTAACATCAAACCCATAAATTCACCTCTATTCCAATTTGTCGTTGCGGCTGCATCCACATTCATACAGAAACAGCGTCGCTGCATTCAGCAGATAAAACAGAAAGATGCAGAACCGGAATGCCTCTGTGGCCAGATTGACATACATGGAAGAATGAAACATCTTTTTCATCACCAATGCAGCTAACAGATTGAGAACCAACATAAAATAGAATACAGATCGGCCTGCAGCTTTTTTCTGACGGTAATCATTGATCAGCAGTTCGCTTTCCTCCGTATTGTCAAACAGATAATCAACCAGCTGTTCATTTCTTCCACCTTCAATCTTCTTGCCTTTTAGCAACAAATGAAGATTACGGACCTGAGAATATTCATATTTCTTTTCCAAATTATCCAATGCTTCCGCAAAATCTGAATTATCTTCAATCTGATTTACACAAATTTCAAGATCCCGTTTTAACGGTGCTTCCACTAAGGCTGAGCAATCTTTTAAGATCCGCAAACTATTTTTATCTTCGCGGATGTAAAGAATTGCCGTTGATACATAGGTCAGCATTTCTTTTTCTTCTTTTTCCTGAGCCAGCCGCTTCAGATTCATATAAAAGAAGGAAGGCAGAAAGAAGATCGTCAAAGAGGCAATGATAACTGAATAAATAAAATGATCGGTTGTTGCATAACATAACAGGCCGCATAAGGTTCCCAATACGGCTGCCTGACTCAGATATTGTCCAATCGGATAATGACCGCCCAGAATTTCAATCCTGCGGATTAAGCCAACATAGGAGATTTCTTTTAATTTCCGCATTACACGGGTATCTAAAAATCGCTGCCAGTCTTTACGGTTAAGTTTAAAAACAGCGATACTGTAACAAAAACCCAGTCCCAGAAACAACAGTCTCATTCCGCGCATGTTTTCTTCTCCTTTGTCTCCGTCATCGCTAAGCGCCGCTGCAGGTCAGGCGAACAACGATTAAGCCGGCCTGTTCGGGCACGGTAAAGGACGTGCTGCGTACACTGACGGGTTTTCGGATCGTAGAGATATTCGATAATTTCATCAACGCTGCGCACGATTCCATTCTTTCCTGTTTCCTTTTTCAGATGTATGACCAGATCAACCAAAGAATAAACACGCATTTCCAGCGAGCTCATCGATTCTGCATCATTTTTCATCATTTGTTTAATGCGCGTCGTTACCGTGTCTGCCCCACGGGTATGCATCGTCGTCAAAACGGTATGACCGGTTGACATGGCATCTAAAAGATCATCAACTTCTTTACCCCGTGCTTCCTGCAGTAAAATCCAATTCACATTCTGCCTCAAAGCCATCGCAATAATCGCAGAGTAATCAAAGCCCGGCCGAACTCGGAATGCACTGCACGAGGCCTCTGGATGAATTTCCTTAATATTGAATTCCAAGGAGTCTTCAATAGTTACAATCCGCTGATCCACGGGAATATAAGTTGCCAGAAATTTCAGGAACTCGGTTTTTCCACTTCCTGTTTCCCCGACAAAAATCATATTGCAGCGGTATCGGATGCAGCGGATTAAAAACTGCAGTGCCGATCGGGTGATAAAACCGCTTTCCACCAGATAGTCCTCACTGAGAATACTGGCCCGGGATACTTTACGCAAAGCCAGCGTTACCCCGCTGACCGAAAGTTCTTCATGAATAGCGCTGACGCGCAGATCCAGTTCTGCATCATGAATATCGCCTTCCAGACAGGGACTGCCGGGATTGAATTCTTTTTCCATTTTATTCGCAACTTGATTGGCAATCCGATTGATTTCTGTTTCAGGAATAGAACGGTCCATTAATCGATAATGTCCATGATGATTCGATGTAACCCAAATCTCATTATGATTCAGGCAGTTGATATCGCGGATATCCTCCTGAACAAGCAGATCACTGAGCACGCCAAAATCGATTTTGTCGAAAATCCGCGCATCATTCATCTTTAGGTTCCTCTTTAATCAGACTGACATCTATGGTTTTCTGATACAGCAGTTCACGCATTTTTACAATGTCATAGAAGTCCTCGGACTGACTTTCAGGGTTCAATGAGCCATAGGTCACCATCGGCAGGACTGTGCCGAAAAACTTTGCCCGCTGCACCAAATCGGCATCTTCATAGGATAGAGCGACAACGATAACGCTTGTCGCTTTTTCTGATTGAGCATCGATATTCTTGCCGGTGCTGTCGCGAACGGCAATCACCCGCGCCTGTGAAACAAGCTGTCCGTACAGCACCCGCTTTTCGGATTCGTCGGCCTGTGTTGCATATCCTTGAAAATACAGATCAATCTGATGTCCCGGCAGAATCGAATTGGCGTAAGAAGTTTTGATATCAGCGTCAATCGTTACCGCTGCCTCGTTTTCCAAAAGCGGAAATGCTGACACATCGTGCAGTTCTTCTTTGGGAATCAGCAGTTCCTGATAGAACAGGGAACCTTCAGCAACAGCATTATAGGTATCCACCGCCTGTCCGATTAATCTGTCAGGATCCTTTTCTACACCATCTAAAACAATAGGACGAGGTACTTCGATCACTTGAATATCTGCTTTTTGAATTACAGTTCCTGACTTAAGATAGCGGGCAGCCACCGGAACTAAAATCGGATCGATTGCCGCCTGCACCGTCATTTCATAAACCTTATAACCGCACAACCCCACCAGCAAGGTTAGAATCAAGGTCAGAAGCAAGCGGTACCGCTGACAGAAACTGCCGGAAATTTTCAGTTTTTTCATTTTGCTGCCTCATTTCTTTCAACAATGACTACGTTGTCATATTGCGACGTCATCTCTGATTTCATCGCCGTTTTTCCTGATTCACAAACCGATACTGCAATCGCAGCAGGATTCTCATGGATATCCACATACCGGACTTCCAACTGACCAAGGGTACTGTGATTTTCCGCAATCTTTTCATTCCATAACCGCATAACCCGGTTTTTATTAATGGACAGGTGCTGATTGACGATCAAATCGCCGCGATTAAGTGCATCATCCAGCACGGACAGCTGCGTTGTCCGTACACTTTCAAACAACGAATCTTCCATGATCAGCTTGCGGTCAAAGTCGAGAAATAATAACAGACAGATACAGGCTAAGAAAATCAGCCCATAAATTTTGATGGATTGACTCATTGGTGTTCCTCCTTCTTTTTAGCGAAAAGAAGGAAAGCACGACGGCTTTCCTTCTTAGGGTTACGAGATCGACGGGGTGTAATGCTGGCCTAAATCCAGCAAATTTCCGACGGTCTTACTAATGCCGCTGGTCAGCTGTGCCGCAAATCCGTTATCTGCCATAGTGATGTAAGCAATCAATAGGCCGATCAGAATTACTGCAATGATCAATCCTCCATACTCTTGAAATATCTCTTTCATAAACACTCTCCTTTCGCTTACATTACTAATATTGCGGGAATTTGAAAAAAGCCCCGCAGAAAATCAAAAAAAATTTAATTTTTTACTCATTTTCTCGTGAAGTTATGAAAAAAGTCATATTTTTTCAGAAAAACGGTTTTTTTTCTCAGTTTTGATCATTCACCGCAAAATATTTGAGCTCATTTTCACAAAAGCAAAGATCTTTATTTTTGGACCTAGGTCATAAATTTTTTGTTTTTTTTCAAATTCAGGACTTCATTTTTTTTAAATTATGCTATAATAAATAAGCACTTAGAAATCAGTATGCGGGTGTAGTTCAATGGCAGAACACAACCTTCCCAAGGTTGCTACGGGAGTTCGATTCTCCTCACCCGCTCCATTGTTGTGCAGATGTAGTTCAATGGTAGAACGCGACCTTGCCAAGGTCGACACGGCGGTTCAATTCCGCTCATCTGCTCCATGACGATTTAAGCCCTTAGTAAAGGGCTTTTTTATATTATGCATTATACATATTTGTCGGCATTTCTGTCCTAGTTCCATTGTTATTGATGAAAACCTGACTTCCAGACTTCTTTATTTATCTGCTCCTTATCAGTCATTTCCAGGTATTAATAATTCTTCGACTGATCCATTATTCATTATTTCTCCCCATGCTTCTTTCCTTAAATTAAGCCAGTTTTTGAAAACAAACGCATTATTTTTCATTCGGAATGGAAACTTTCATTTCTGTCACATGGAAATTTTCTTAAAACTCTTGACATTTCTTAAATAACGGATAGACTTATAGCATACAACAAAAACATGTAGAGGTAGCGGTGCAGATGAGTAGAGAGAAGGAGCCGGCAGGCAATGATCTTTCCCGAAAGGCAACCACCGCCGAATAATCCGCTTTGGCAAAAGTTGGTTATGGGGCTGCAGGGAATACCCGCAGCACTCCTTCATTCAATGAAGAGGCGCTATTGCATAGATAACGGTGAATTTACCGCGTATGTAATAGTACGCGGTTTTTGTTTGTCAGATTCATTTCTGAGGAGGAAAAAATGATGAAGAAAATTCTTACCCTTCTGTGCGCTGTTATGCTGCTGCTTACCACAGCCTGTTCCACACAAAACTCGGCGCAGGGAAACCGTGATCCAAAAGACGGTCTAGTCGTCGCCATCGGGGGTCAAATTACGACCTTAGATCCAGGATTAACCCAGGAAACTGTCAATGACTATGTTCTGCGGCATCTGACAGCCGGGTTGTTTCATCAAGATGATGACAACAATATCGTCTACGATTTATGTCAGGATTACACCGTATCTGAGGACGGATTGACTTATACCTTTACCTTAAGGGATGGTGTTGTCTGGAGTGATGGTCAGCCGCTGACTTCCGGAGATTTCAAATATGGAATTTTGCGTAACTTAACCTATGGTGCAGACAATTCCTGGTCTATTTACTATCCGATGACCTATTTGGCAGGTGCTGAAGAAATTGCTGGCAACATGGATCTGGATCCAACACAGATCGAAATCGAAGGTGTCAGCACACCGGATGATCAGACGTTGATTCTTACTTTGATCAAACCGTGCGCCTGGTTTCCACAAATGCTGACTAACTATGTCTGGCGTCCGCTGCGTTCCGATGTTGCTGATGCCCATGAATCGTTATGGGCCTTTAAGCCAGGTTATCCGACAGTCGGTCCTTATACTTTAGAAGAGTGCAACGAAAATGAAAAAGCCGTTGTGGTTAAGAATGAGAATTACTATAACGCTGAAAGCATCACCATGCCGCGCATTACATTCTTAGTAATGTCTGATTCTGATGCTCAGTCTCTGGCCTTTAAAAACAAAGAAATTGACATGGCCCTCAACATTACCGCAACGATTGCTGAGGGTTATCCAAATGCAGATGAAATCTGGCAGATTCCGCAAATTTCCAGTTATTTCATCGCTCTGAATTCTGGTTCCACCGGTCCTGATTATCTGAAAAATGTGGATGTTCGCCGAGCTTTAGCTCTGAGCATTGATAAGGAAGCCCTGGTCAGCGCGGTTGGCAGCGAAGAGTACTATCGTGTATTGCATGGTTATGTCCCTGTGGGCTTAGCCGGAGCAGAAGACGACTTCCGTCTGGAACAGGACGCAAAGGAAAAATATCTGGAATACAATCTTGAAGAAGCTAAGGCATTATTAGCCAAGGCTGGATATGATGAAAACAACCCGCTGAAAATTGTTTACAAATATTCGCAGAGCCAGCTGCATGCTGATGTAGCGCAAATTCTGCAGCAAATGTGGGGGAATGCCGGTATTGACTGCGAACTGCAGGTTGTTGAATCCGGCGTCTTCTACAATCAGGTTGACAATGGTGATTTTGAAACATCACGCTATGGCTACAGTGCCGGCGATGATCCTTCGCAGTTTCTCAATCTGTGGACAACTGGACAGCAGATCGTCGCTTCCGTTGATGATCCAGTTTATGACAAGATGGTCGATGAAGCCGGCTATCTTGCTGATCATGCAGAATACATGAATGCTCTGCATGCTGCGGAACGCTATCTGATTGAAGAAAATGTTTATTTAATTCCATTGTTCAATTACAACACGCCGGCGCTGAAGAGTACGGCTATCCAAGGCGTTGAAATGTGGGGCCTGACACCATTCTACGGTCACTGTACAGTTCAATCAGAGGCTGCCTAAACAAGCTTATTCTAAAAAAGTCTGAAAGAGTTATTCATCGTAATGCTTTCAGCTTTTTCTTTGTTTTTCTTTTAAGCGTTTTCTTTCATTGTCTTTAAATTGATCTTAGCCTTCTTTATCCATTTTTAATGTTATAATGAACATGGAATCCAAAGGGAGGAAATACTCATGAAGGTATTGGCAATTGATCTCGATCAAACTCTGCTTCATACAGACAAAACAATTTCTAAGGCAACGCAGGATGTATTCCATCAGCTGAAAACAAAGACCGACCACAAAGTCATCATCGCGACTGGCCGGGCTCTGTCGCGGGCTGAAGAATATATGGAAGCTGTTGAAGCGGATGGCATTATTTCATTAAATGGAGCGAAAACAATATATCACACTCAGACGCTCAGTGAATATGGCGTAGATCCGGATAACGCTGAACGATTAATCCGCCTATTATTAGCTTTGCCTGACACTTATGTTAACGTCACATATCCGGATGTTATTCTGACCAATAACCGCAGTTTGGTTACAGGGGATCATGTCCATGAATATACGGATTATGCTGCCATCGAACCCTTTGAAATTGCCAAAATCTCAGTTGTCAGTCAGCATCCGGAATTAATCCGTCAATTAGACCTTGACGCTTATCATTGCAAGCTAGTTGACAATGCCAAGGATCCGAATTATTTTGCGATTCTGAATAATAAAGTTTCCAAACTGACCGGTCTTCGTGACCTGTGCCGCCATTTGGACATATCATTATCTGAAGTTATCGCTTTTGGCGATGATTACAATGATCTGGATATTCTTAAAGCTGCCGGCTGGGCAGTTGTGATGGATAATGCCTCGGATGATTTAAAGCTTTATGCCGACGATCTTGCCCTTTCCAACGATAAAGATGGGGTTGCAGATTGGGTTCTCAATCATCTATTGATTTCTGACTGAAAGACGGAATGGAATTAAAGCTCCACTCAACCTGATTATCCGACCAAGCTTATTTCTGCCAGAATCCATCTGAAACGCCTAAATAAACATGAAGAAAACTCTTCCCTGCTGATCTGTTTTTTCGATCAGATTTTAAGGAAGAGTTTTTATGAATCAATAGATTGGCAGGTTAACCGTGTCCTAAAATACTAAAAGCCTGTCACTGATTGCAGACTCTTTAAATGATTTCTTTTTTAATATCTTATTCCTTACTTTACGAATGTTAGGGTAAATCCATCATAGCCCTTGATTCCTACCGTTTGAATGGCTGTGGAATCTAAATGTTCACACGATCCTAAATCTTGAATATATTGTCTGACCCCCATCACTTTCGGATCTTTGTTTTCTGCGTTGCAAAGTTCTCCCTCTCGGATAACATTATCTCCGAAGATAACGGTACCCGAATGACTCAGCTGCAAGCACAGACGTAAATAGAGCGGATTATTAGGCTTATCCGCATCAATAAAGATGAAATCAAAGGGTTCGACTTCTGCATCAATTAATTTCTGCAAGGATTGGGCTGCCGGTCCACAAATTAAATCCACACGATCCTGCAAACCTGTACAGAGAATATTCTTAGAAGCTAATTCGTATTTATCCAGTTCGCTCTCCAAACTGACAACAACTCCATCATCAGGAATCGCCTTCGCCATCCAGATTGTGCTGTATCCCGCAAGCGTCCCTAATTCCAAAACTTGTTTTGACTTACTCATTCTAATCAGAATAGATAAAAGCATTCCTTGAGTTTTTGACACTTCATGTTCCGGAAACTGATTCTTATGACTTTGTTCTAAAGCATTTTCCAAATCGGCATCCTCCTGAATCAGATGCTGGAAAAGAAACAAATCATTCTCAGTCCATTTTGCTTGCATAACCTGCCTCCTATATTCTTATCTTTTCTTTAAGAATACGCCTGATTAGAACAATCGTCAAATTCATAGATCTGCCAGCCGGTATTATAAAAGGGTAATGTTGGTCTATTCATTAAAAAAAATATCCGTAATCACGGTTTCCCGATCAGCGGATATCCTTATTTTTCAAATGGTGGAGCTGATCGGGCTCGAACCGACTACCTCTACACTGCCAGTGTAGCGCTCTCCCAGGTGAGCTACAACCCCATTGCTTATAAATATTAACAAATTGAAAGAAAGATTTCAAGTCCTAATCATAAAAAGAATACGATCCAGCGAATTTTATTACTCCCACTTTTTGCGGTTTTCTACGAACACCGATTCCAGTTTTAAATACTTTTCTGTGAAACCAAAACTCTAGTCTTATAAACTTAAAGTCTTAAAACCGATAAGCTTTATTTTTTTTCAACTTCGACGTACCATAAGCGTTCACAAATATTTTTATTACTCGATACCTTCCACGCACGACTCACACCCTATTTTTCCTGTCCTTGTTGGCGGATTTCCTCACCAGCCGCGGGGCTTTAAAAAATGCTTTTCCATATATTCCGCAAAACCGTCTTCATCATTTGTCAATTCGGTTATATCATCCGCAATGGCTTTCGTATCTTCACTACCATTGGCCATACATACGCCCCAGCCGCTGCATTCCAACATTTCGTTGTCATTACTCATATCGCCAAATGAAATTACTTGTTCTAACGGCAGCTTGTTCATTTCACAGAAGGCTTTCAATGCCACAGCTTTAGAAACACGCTGATCTGTGAATTCCAACATGGTCGTCTGAGTTTTAAATGCCTTGAAATGAGGAGAAGGGTGCTGCCTGACATAATCCTCGATCCCTTCCATTTCTTCCTCAGTCGTCCGAAACATAATCTTTGCATTTTCTTCTGCATAAAACTCAGAAAGATCATCAACAACAAGAATATCAGTGCGATTTTTCTTAGATGAACGCTCTGTCGCCTCATCCACGCGCAGACACATCATTTTATCTTTTACGTACATGAACGGATTTAAGTTGAACGGAGCCATCAATTCCAAGATTTCCCGAATCCATTCTTTTTTCAGCTTGTAATAATCAAAGCGCTTCTGATGAATCCCATCCCACAATTCAGATCCATTCATACCGATCAGAACTTCAAAATCAAAATCAAAGCCCCAATCTCTCGCCTGCTTATGCAGCTGCTGATCAATGGAACGTCCCGAGGCAATTCCAAAATATACACCATGGGCATGAAGTCGGCGAATGACATCCATCGCATGTTCTGTTAAAATTCGATTCGAAGTAATCAAGGTGCTGTCTATGTCACAAATCACCAGATGAAAATCCTGTATCATTCAATGCCCCCCTAACTCTCATAAAAAAACAACTTCCTTAACATTCTAGCAGAATTTTATGAAAAATGTACAGGAATGACATCTTTCATGTTAATTCCTGCCTTTTTTCTAATTCAAGGTCACATAACTGACCCTTGTCTTTTATAAAATTTCGGATTCTGTGACAAATCTGATCCTCAACTTTCCAAATAAGCTCAGACTGTCCGCATCCGCAGCTTATTCCATGCGGTGTTCTTCTTTCACTGATGGCGTAGATTTCATGTCAGAACATTCATTTAGAATCAAATCTTCAGCCAGAATCATTGCATCGATCTGTTTCTGTAATTGCTGATAGATTCTTGTGCTGACCTCATGCTTTTTCTGTCCGGCTTGACATTTATACTGAATGGACCGGATCGGCGCCAGGGTCTTTTCTAATTCCTCACAGATAGGATTCGACGTTATGGTTTGCATAAAACCTCTAAAAGCAGCTTCCCTTTCGTTCATAGAGTCTGGTTTCTCATACAGCTTCCGCTCTATCAGAAACTCCGCAATCCGCAAAGCCTTAATTCGGTTCTTTAATAAACTATGCTGTGAAGTTCCTTCGGCAAACTTCGGCAGTATTTTTTCACACCTTCGGACAGCTGATGTTACTTCCTTCAGTGCGGCCTCCAATTTTATTTTTTTCTAACTTAGACCTCATTCTGAAATTCCTCTAATGCTGTCAGATCCTGCTTTTCATAGCGATGAATTCCAGGCTGTTCTTTTTTCCATTTCCAGCAGCAAATTGCTTCCTTCAAAGATCGGCCAGAATTATCCGCAAAAAAATCACGAATATAAGTGTTATACTCAAATTGTTGATCAATCGTGGTCTTCTTTGTTTTTTTCTCAATCAGGATCTGTGCATACGCCTGAAGGGCGTCGCCATAAGTCTGTCCTGAATGGGTTTTCAGCCATTTTTGAAACGCAACATTAAATGAGAATGACGAACCGATCTTCGATTTAAAAAATGCTCGGTGCTTTTCTGAACAGACAAACGGCGATTCAATCAGCGTAGTTTCAGTCAATTCTTCAAAATTTTTTTTTGCAGCGGACTTACTCGTGGTCAGAGCAGGAAGCGGTTTTCCTTCCAGGAAATGAGCAATTCTTTCAGTTATTTCGAGTTTACCGCCGGTTGCCGGCAAGCCATGATCACGGCAAAATTGGACTAATTCATCTTTCAAATAATAAAAACTTCTGAACGTTTCTGCATCTAACGATCGTGTCAGAGCTGGTCTTTCCATCTTCATTTCATCTCTTTCCCTTTACATACAGGCACTAAAAAAATCATCCTGCCAAGATTTGATAACCATGCCAGGATGTCTGTCAGCAGGTTTTATCCCAATTTCTTTTTTAAAATACGATAAATCATAATTAACAGAACAATGACAACGATATCCAAGGCATACTTTAAAATTATTTGGATCACTGCTGCAAACGATATCAAAAACTCCGTTAAGCCCATATAACGATAATCCCCACTTTCTCTTTTATTCTTACTTTGTTAACATTATAACGAAAAAACGAAGTCCTACAAGCAAAGACGGCTGGATTTTTCAATTCTTCTTTTCTTTCAAACGATGGGCTGTAATAATCGTATAGCTGGAAGCATTAATCGTGATCAAACAGCCTGCAGCTGCCGCATACCAGTTCTTCCCTTTGCGTGTGATCGTGGCCTGCACCGACTCGATATTAGTCCGGCACCAAGCTACAACATCCTGATCCTGAATTTGGCAATTGCGGCGAATTCGTTCATTCCCAAGCTCTGTAGTATGCAGGCGATCCAAATTCTTCAATAGCTCATTGACATCCATTTTCACGATTCTTCTCCTCCTATTTTAAGATCCTTAAGGCGTTCCATTTAAGTACAATTGTTCTTTTTCCCATTCGATTACGCTGGAATGATTTGAAATATATAGAACTTAAGATAAGATGTTTCTTCCATCGTCCACAGAATCGGATGATCATGATTTTGCTGCGTAACGGAAACTTGTTTCAAAACGACATCGGCTTCGTGGGCGGCTTCTCGCAGCATCTTTTCAAAAAGATCAATCTCCATGAATCGGGAACAGCTGCATGTGATCAAATATCCGCCATTTCGCAGCAGTTTCATCGCCTGATAATTAATCCGTTTATAACCGTTATACGCTTGGTGAATGGTCTTGCGGGATTTCGTAAAGGCGGGTGGATCAAGGACGATGATATCATACTGCCCGGCTTCACATTGATCCAGATAAGCAAAAACGTCCGCCTGGACGAACTGTATTCTCTCTTCCAGATGATTAAGTACAGCATTCGCTTTGCCTTGATCCAGAGCTGTCTGTGATACATCGACAGCCACCACGGTTTGCGCATTCCCATAAGCAGCATTTAAGGCAAAGCCCCCGGTATGACTGAAACAGTCAAGTACACGTTTGCCATGCGCCATCTGACGCAGCAGAACACGGTTGGATTTCTGATCCAAAAAATATCCGGTCTTTTGACCATTTTCAATGTCAACATTCAGCTTCAGTCCATTTTCATCAATGACCGTGGTCGTCGGCAGGAAAATTCCGCCCCAAAATCCTTTTTCCATCGGCAGCCCTTCCTTTAACCGAACCTGAATGTCATTCCGTTCATAAATTCCTTGAATGTTTTGTCCATCTTCACGCAGAATTTCCAACAGCAGCTCGTAAATCATCGCCTTAAGCTTTTCCATGCCAAAGGTGCTGATCTGAGTGACTAGGATCTCATTATAGCGATCTACGGTTAATCCCGGCAGCTGATCTGCTTCTCCAAAAACTAATCGACAATTGGTTAAATTCTCAGCTTCCACCGTTTTTCTGAAATCATAAGCAAACTGAATTCGTTGTTTAAAAAATTCCCGATCGATACAAATGTGCGGATTTTTAGTGATGAGCCGTACTACAATATGGCTGCACTCCGAATAAAAACCCGTTCCCAGATATCGCTTGTTTTCGGTTTCAATATCCACAGGATCGCCATTTTCAGGCTGCCCTTCAACTCGAACCAGGTTATTGCGGTACATCCACATCTGACCTTTATCCAGCCATTTTTCGCCCTCTTCAGTAATAATCACTTTTGCATAATTCCGTTTCATCTTTTAACCTCATCTTCTTTCTGCCAGAATAACCAACCTTTACTGCTTGTAAGAAACTTCGATTCTCAACCGCTTTGTTTCATTCAATCCTTCATAGAAAAAACAAACAAAAAAATTTGGATTTTTTGATTCCTTTACAGCGAGTATGACTCACTTCAGGTTCAACATCCAAATTTATTTAAAAAAAATGGTGCGCCCAACAGGACTCGAACCTGCAACCTTTTGAATCGGAATCAAATGCGCTATCCAATTGCGCCATGGGCACGTAACGTTATTATTTTACAATGGGAAGCGCATTTCGTCAAGCGTTTATTGGGGCGCAGGCAGCGTTTTCCCGCAGGTTTGCACTTAACCTTTCCACAATTCACCGCTCGCACCGCACTTAAACATCCCAAAAAAATTTGCTCTCTGGAGAAGATTCCGTTTTCAGTTTGCGCTTCAGTTAAAAAGAACCATTCTGAAATCATGATCCGCAAGGACTTAAGAATTGCGCAAGTTCAATTTTTATATTTCTGAACGCTTTTCCTTGTCAGTCATCACTGCTCGATTTATGATAAAGACAGAGTCAGAATCCTGCTTTTCCAATTGCGGAGGTTTATTTATGAGTGAATCCCAGATTAAAGAGAAATACACCAGCAGCAAATCCCTAATCAATGATCTGATCCGGCTTACCCGCAGTGATCAGTATATTTTTCGCGGTATCAGCCGCAGAGCTGAGCTGAAGCCTTCCATCTGCCGCAAATATGACCGCTCAACGCAAACGCTTATCAATTTAAAAGAACAGGAATTCGCCCTGCTTCATCAGTTCCGTCAGCAAGCTTCCAATCTGTTATCCGGCACGATGGAAACTCTAGATTACGTTGCCTGCGCTCAGCATTACGGCATCCCGACACGCTTGATCGACTGGACTTATAACCCCTTTACAGCACTATACTTTGCGCTGGCGGAAAACAAGCAGCCGGAGGAAGGGTATTATGAGTTGTTTGTTCTCCCCTTAAAGGAACAGATTGTCATTCATCGCAGCTACAATCAAAGCAAATGGAATCCGATTTCCAACGAATTCGTAGAAGACTATGCCGATTTTCTTGACCTCATTCGTGACAAAAGTCGATTTCTCACTGTAGTTCAGGAACGAAATGCCGCGCTGAATAAGCTGAATATCGTATCCAACACCCCTAATCCCAAAGGCTTAATTATCTATAACGGCAGCTCCAGCAATTCCCGCCTGATCGCCCAGGCTGGTCTGTTTTCCATTCCTTCTTCGATTGAAGCGGAAGACTCAGTTCGGGAAATCCGCGGTACGGCCAGCTGCATTCAAATTGAGCTGACTGCCAAAGAACGGTTGGAAACACTCGGCTTTCTGGATAACATGGGTTACAATAAACAGCGTCTGTTCCCTGATTTGCAGAACCTCTGCGATTCAATCGTTTCTCAAGCCCTGCAGGATCAGAGCGTTTCTAAATAAAGAGAAGCGCTATCAAAAAACATCGCAATAACCTGATTCCAATGAATCGGTCCGCGATGTTTTTTTCCTTTTATTTCATCTTCAATATCCGCTTTCTTTATTGGCTGGATCCACGCTGCAGGAAAACTATTCTGCAGCTGGAGAACAACCCTGCACTGACTTACAACTCATCTTCGCCGGCTTCTGTGTAAGCTTCCATAGAATACGGATCAAATAAGCCGACCTGCTGCTGACCAACTTCCGCTAAGCCCTCGGTTAATGATCCGTCTGCCTGAAACATCCGTCGGGAGATAAGCTCCATTAACATGCCCAGATTTAATCCGTAATACAATTTCAGTGCAGGCTGTTCCGTCACCTTTTCCATGGCAACATTGAACGGTGTACCGCTGAACAGATCCGTCAGAATGAGGATCTGTTCATTTCCCTTCAGCCGTTTCAGCGCCTGCTCCATCCGTTGGCTAAGTTCAACCTTATCTGAATCCGCTGGAAAATCGACAACTTCATAGTCTGTTTGTCGGCCCATGATCAGCTCCAGTGCCGAGGTTATCCCGCTGGCGAAATGACCATGACCCATCACTAGAATTCCTGTACTCATCTCAATCTGCCTTACGCTTCCGGCAGATGCGCCAGTTCTTCCTTAAACGGATTTTCATTAGTATCTATATTGGTGTCCTTAGCACCTTTGGCAGCAACAAACTGGAAAGGAACCGTCAGCATGATCGGAGCCAAGTATTTATTGGCCTTCACACTGAATACCAAATCCCGATGATCGGCCTGAGCTTCTTTCGCGGTAATCAGGTGGACACGCTCCGTATACCGGCGGAAAGCATCGCGGAACTGCAGACAGCGGTTCCATTCCGCTTCATCCGATCCCAACATCAGAATCGTCTGTTTCGGGGAGATTGCCATCGTCGGTCCATGCGAATACTCTTCGATTTCATAACCGATCGTCGGCAGCCTCAGCATTTCGCCGATTTTTAACATACCTTCCAACGCTGATCCATAATCAATGCCATAGCCCAGCACATAGATACGGTCACTGTTGACAATCGTTGTCGCATTGCGGTCATACCAGGCTTCACTCTCCGCAATGACCTGATCAAACTGATTCAGGAAAGCTTCCGTTTCCGCCAGGGCCTGTTCAACTTCCTTTTCTGTCAGCTTGCCGCGCACCTCTGCCGCGCTGAGCGCCCACAAATACAACTGCAGCAGTGTTACCGTGTACCCGCGGGTTTCCGGCGGCGTTTCTTCCTTGCCGCACAGCAGATGGATAACATGATCAACATGGTGAGTAATCTCACTATCCAGATTTTCTGTCAGTGCCACGGTAGGATAGCCTTCGCTGCGGGCCTTTTCCATCACTTCAATGGTAGAAATCGAGGTCCCTGACTGGCTGATGCCGACAAACAGAATTTCTTCTTTTTTTAACAGCCCGGTCCAGTCCGCCTTTTCATAGTGTGCAAATACCGTTGGATAATGTCCTTGAGCCTCCAGCCCGCAGAGCTGTTTAAATTCATAAGCCGCGATCTGCGAGGCGTTATAGGAAGTTCCGGAACCAAAAAACAGGACTTTTTTGATCGGCAGCTGCTCAAACAACTGTCGGAAAGGATCAACGAATTCCGCACGGCGGCGGAAGGTTTCCCGCAGCGCCCGCGGCTGATCTTTCATATAGCCTAATACTGTTGGTTTTTCCATAATTTCTTCAGATGTCCTTTCTACAGTTTGCGAACAATTTCAGCCAGATCCTCCGGCACATCATCCGGCACCATCTGGACCTTGAGCTTGACACCCTGATCGGCCAGCCGCTTAAAGTTTTCAACGTCCGCGTCCGACAGATACAACGTCTTTTTTACATGTTGATAGCCCGGCTTCCCAGACAGGTTGCCAACGGTAATCTGTTCAATTCGATAACCGTCCTCCACCATTTTTAACAAAGGTTCAGGACCTGCCGCTAAAAGCATCACCCGGCTGCCCTTATCCAGATTGCGCTTCAGCTTATCTGAAGCCGTCAGCGCATCCAGAATCGACAGCTTGACCTTTGCCGGACAGCCGAATTTCAGCGCCGTTTTCCGCATTTCATCTTTTGCGATCTTATCGTCGATCACAACGATCTTTTCCACACTATGATGCGGCACCCAATAACCGCAGACCTGCCCATGGATCAGCCGGTCATCAATTCTGACTTCAACAATGGCCATACTTCTGTCCTCCTACGCCAGGATTCCGAACACACCGCAGACAAAGGAAACAGCGACGATGATCAGAATCAGTTTCATGATGCTGATTTTCTTTTTTAACAATCGATAGATCAATAACGTTGCGCCCAGCGAAAGCAGCTGCGGGCAGATCTCATCAAGATATTGCTGAACGACGACTTCACTGCCGGCAATCGAGAATGCAATCGGACATTCCAAACCGATCCAGGCGGCGATCATACAGCCGATAGCCGCAACCCCAACGATTCCGGCGCAATAGGTAAACAGCTGCATCTTGCCGGACTGCTGTAAGTTTTCCAACAGTTTGCTGCCATTGTTATAACCGATTTTCAGGCAGTAATACCGGGTTAGGAAGTTCGGAATATTAAAGGCTAAAAGCAGCACGATCGGACCGAGAACACTGCCCTGACTGGCGAAGCTGACGCCTAAGGAACAGGCGATGACTTTGAAGATTCCCCAGAAGAAGGTATCTCCGATCCCCGACAGAGGTCCCATCAGGGAAACCTTGACGGCATTGATGGACTCTACGTCGAAGTTTTCATCGTCATGGGCCAGCTCTTCCATGGCCACTGCGATGCCCATAACAAACGGGGACGGAGCGACGGTCATGTTGAACGCCGCAATATGTCGGTGCAGTGCGGCTTTGTACCCTTCCGGATCATCCTTCCAAATCCGCCTTAAGCTCGGCATCATCGCATACAGAAAACCCAGACCTTCCATGCGTTCATAATTGAAGGAACCCAACAGTGTGAAGGAACGCCAGTAGATTTGATTGAATTCTTTTTTAGACAGCTTGCGCGCATTTTCCTGCGTCGTGATTGGCATACTCATTTACAGTTCCTCCTCTTCTGATGGTTTAGCTGTATTCAGCTGGTCGCGTTTAAGCAGATAGATGATCCAGGCCAGCGCGACAGAAACTGCCGCTACGCCGATCATCGACATGCCTAACCAGGCAGTCAGGGCGAAGCCAATAATCAGATAAGGTACCAAATCCTGTTCCAATAACAGATTCATCAGCAAAGCAAAGCCCAAGGCCGGCAATACCTTCGCCACTGCGTTCAGACCATTGGTCATCCACGCCGGGAGGTTGTTGACAATAACGTTGATCGCTTCATTTCCGAAGTATAAAGCGACAAAGGTCAGACTAAGATAGATCAGGAATGTCAGAATACCGCAAAGCCAGTGGATCCAGATAATCTGCTTATCCTTACCGCCTTCATCGATCAGTTTATCGACGGTATGCATGGGTCCGGAATAAGCCGTATCCACCAGCGTCTGCAGAAATTGCATCAAAATTGAAACAGGTACGCCAAAAGCCATCGCAACTTCAATTCCCGATCCCGTTGACAAGGCAATCGCAGTTCCGATCGTACCGCCGGTGCCAATGCTCAAACCTGCAGTCGGGCCTATCGAAGCTGTCCCCATCCAGATCAGTTCCAGCTGTGCTCCGATAATTAAGCCTTCCTTGACATTCCCCAAAATCAAACCAACCAGAAAACCAGTCACAACTGGTTCGCGAAGTTTGCATTCTCCCAGCCATCCGCCTTCTAAGACAGACAAGGCTGCGACAACGCCGATCAAAGCAGCTTGCAATGCAGACATATCATTTTCCTCCTTCTCACAAGACTGTTGTAACTATACCAGTTTATTCATCTGGTATAGTTGCTATACCACTTAATTATTTTATACACCTTCACGCGTGAGATTGCAATAAAAAAAGTGTGAAATTCACACTATTTCTTTGTTACGTATTTGAAAGATGTAAATTCAGGCATGTAATAAGCCTTCGTAAACTCTACCAGGCGATGCTGTTCGTCGAAACCAAAATATTCGTAAGCGAAGATCAGCTTCTTCGGCCCGGCTTCCATCACCTGCCGATAAGCCGCCGGAACCTCCTGAACCTCCATGTCGGAAATGATCGTCTTCGGCATATGTCCCTGCAGTTCCATGTATGTGTATAATGAGCCCTCCCCGAAATTAAACCGTTCCGGCTGCTTAAATAGGGATGCGGGGAAATAACAGATCTGTAAAGCATACGGCTGACCATCGATCCGCGACAGCCGGATCAGCTCATACAGCTGCGGACTGTCAGGAAAATAATCCCGCGTCTCCCCCTGATTTTCAATCTTCTTAAACGAAAGCACTGTTCGGCTGGACTGAAAGCCGCTTTGAACCAGACTTTGACTCAGGCTCACATTCTCATTGTCGCCGAAAACCACTTTTTTTTCATTTTTCGGCAGCCGGCTGACAAAGGTTCCCTTGCCTTGGATCGACACCAACGTCCCTTCCTCGACCAGCTTTTTGATCGCGTTGCGTACAGTCAGGCGATTGATGCCATATTGCTGCGCCATCTGCCGTTCTGACATAATTTTCTCACCGACGCGATACTCACCAGTCCGGATCTTCTCTAAAATATTTTCCATCAGCTGCACATAGACCGCTTTTTCCGTACTCATACCGTCGTCACACTCCTGAATTTAAAGAAGCTTGGAATTGCCACGATCTGAAAATATTCAAAGGGCTTGACAGAATCCAAATACGTCAGTCCCGTGCTCATCAGGATTTCCGCATCCTCTTCCACATGCAGCAGCCGTGCCTCTTCTTCACTAGCATGCACAATTCGGATTTCCTCTTCATTGCGGCGGATATCATAGCCAAACTGCCGGCGCAGCACACGGTAGAGTGATTGATTTTCCAAGGAAAGGTTTTCAATCCCGCGGACTTTTTCATATTCGATATAGACCTGTTCGATTGACCGTGGTTTATCCTCTACGATCCGCAGCTTGCGATAGCTGAAAACGCGGGTGGCGATCGGAATCTGAAGCTGTTCGCTGATCAGCTTATTGGCTTCCATGACTGACTGGTTCAGAATCGGATACGCATAATGAAAACCTCGGGCTTCCAAAGCCTGAGTGATTGATTCAAATTGGTCCAGCTGACGTGTTACATAGACTTCATCATTCATAAGTTCACCGTTTTCTAGTGGTTTAGTATAGTATACCACTTCTGAAAAATAAGCTCAAGCTGTCGGTTTATGCGGTATTGCCGCGTATTTTTTATCTTTGACCCGCATCGGCGGGGATCTGTCCCATGCCCAACAGTCACAAAAAAACCGAACGCAAGCGCTCGGCTGTTCGACTTTTGGTGGAGCTGCGGGGAGTCGAACCCCGGTCCAGGAATAGTCCCCATTCAGACATCTACAGTTTATTCCGTTTGCTTATAAAACAGAGTTGTTAACGGACAAAACACTCTGAGTTTGTCTGTGAATTGTCGGGAAATCCGTCCAGACTCCGAATTTCCTTATCCTTCATTTCTGATACTGTTCAACAACCTGAAGAAAGAATCATTGACAGCAGCTGCAAACTTGTTGTTGAGTAATTAAGCAGCGAAAGCAACCTGACGGTTTCCACCGAACAGATTAGCTAAAAAAGATTTTCCAGTTATTTTTTGTTGGCTGTTAGGCAGCCGCCCCACTGCAGTCTGAATCCAACTTAGACCTGTCGAAACCATGACAACCCCAGTTGTTATGCTATAACAGTATATAGCATAATCCGGTTTGCGTCAAATTATTCTTTGTTATTGGAGATGCGGTAGCCGCTCTTTCGATCCACACAATACTTCAGCGGTTTCTGTTTGAGATAGCGCTGAAGGTTTTCCAGAGCCATCGCAATCACCGTATCATACGTACTCTGCTGATTGTAATTGCCGGAAACATGCGGCGTCAAAATCACCCGATCGATCCCCCACAGAGGATTGTTCATCGGCAGCGGTTCCGGATCTACGACATCGAGGACCAGACCGCCGAAATGCCCCTGATCCAGCAGGGCGCACAAAGCAGAAGTATCCACAGTAATCCCGCGGCCCACGTTGACAAGCACACAATCCCTGCGGGTTAAAGCCAGCCGGCGCTGATCAAAGAAGTGTCGGGTTTCCGGTGTACTGGGCAAGCACAGAGCGACGATGTCCGCCTGCGGCAGTTCCTCCTCAATCTGATCCATTAGCACCAGCCGATCGACAAAATCAGGACAAGCCCCTGGTGTTCGTTTTACACCGGTCACCGTACATCCCAAAGCTTTCATCCGCCAGCCAAATTCCCGGCCAATATCGCCCAAGCCCACGATCAGGACAGAGGAACCTTTCAGCGAACGAACCTTGCCCTCATTTTTCCACACCCGCAGTTTTTGATTTTCACGATAAAGATTCAGCTTCTTATAAACCGACAGCACCCCGGCCAGCATATGTTCGGCGATGGCTGGTCCATAAGCCCCCGTCGAATTGGTCAGCAGGACATCCTGAGCTAATTTCTCTTCCTGGGCATACTGTTCAGCCCCGGCGCTTTCCAAATGCAGCCAGCGCAGCGCCTTCGCCTCGCTCAGCCAGCGTTTCGGCAGATTTCCGATCACGACTTCCGCTTCCGCAATCCGCTGTTCATTGAGCTCAGCCCGTTCACAGAAATCGATCTGCGCCTGCGGACACGCCGCCTGTATGGAGGCGCGCAGTGAAGGCTCCGTCGGAATCAGCCAGCATACTTTAATTTGTTCCATGCAAACTCCTTCTTTCTGGCTTCATTGTACCTGAGCCTGCCTTATGCGTCAATCACCAGACTTCATGATTGAGTTGTTTTCCGGCTGTGTGCTATCGTCTGTTCCGCCAGCTTGATTCCCTTTTTACAAATCGATCTGGGCGCTTTGTCCGCGGGCAAAAAACATCCAGGTCCATCAATGCTTTTCCGGAGTTTCCAATCCTGTCGATTCCACCGCACAGCGGGCGATGTTGCAGGTATGATCCGCCATTCGTTCAAGATTCCCCAGAATATCGCAGAATACCGAACCGGCGACGGCCGAGCTGCACTCCTGCCGGCTCATCCGTTCAAAATGATTCTGGCGAGCTTTATACTCCAGCAAATCCATATAGTTTTCATCTTCCAGCAGGGCCGAATACAGCGTGTAATCCTGCGATTCATAGACTTTTACCGACTGGGCCAGCATATGATCGAACAGATCAAACATCTGCATGACTTCTTCTTTTGCGCCGGCGGAAAACGCGGACTGATCCTCATTGACCATCTCAAAGAACTCGACAAGATTCACCGTCAAGTCGCCGATGCGTTCCAAATTCTTAATCACCTGCAGGTTGAGATTCAGATCGGCCACTTCCCTGTCTGACAAGTTTTCCTTTGAGATCTGCATCAAATACTGCGTAATCTTGGTATCAAAACTGTTGATCAGCGCCTCAGACTGCAGAATCATCTCATGGTCTTCCTCGTCCGTACCTTTGATAAAGTATTGCTGGGCTTCCCGTACCGTCTTGCTGACAACATCGACCATCTTAAAGATAGATTTGTGGACAAGCTCCAAAGCAGAAGCAGGCAGTTCATGGATGATCTTCTCATCCAGATCATCAATTTTAATATCCAGCCGCTCCGGTTCCTGTCCAGGAATCAGTTTTTTAACAAGCTGGCACATCTGTTTTAAGAACGGGAAGAACAGAATCGTCGCCCCGACATTGAACAAGATATGCGCGACCGCGATCTGCATCATCGGGGCAATGTTCAGCAGCTTTGATAATTCTGTGATCAACAGAATATAGGGCTGCAGAAGAAGCATGCCGATCAGCGTCCCAATCACATTAAACAGCGTATGTAAACCAGCCGTTCGTTTGGCTGCCAAGCTGCCGCCAATTGCTGCGAACACCCCGGTAATCGTCGTACCGATATTGGAGCCGAAAACAAACGGCAATGCTGCGGACAGCGACATCGCCCCCGCTTCCACCAGCTTCTGAACCACCCCAATCGTCGCCGCTGAGCCCTGAATTAAAGCGGTCAGCACCGTGCCGGCTAACAAGGCCAGAATCGGCTGACGACCCATCATCTCGGCAAAAGCAATGAACTCCGGCATATCCTTAAGCATGGAAAGCGAATCCCCCATAATCCGCAGCCCGTAGAACAACAAGCCGAAGCCCATCACAATTTCACCGATCGTCCGGCTCTTTTTTCGCTTAGCAAAAGAAATCACCACGCCGCCCGCAAAGACGAAGAACAACGCAAACTGCTCCACTTTCAAACCGATTAAAAAAGCGGTGACCGTCGTGCCGATATTTGCCCCCATGACAATCCCTGCCGCCTGTTCTAACCGCATTAAGCCGGCTCGGACCAAACCAATCGTAATCGCGGTTGTTGCTGAACTGGACTGAATCATGATCGTAACTAAAGCACCGATCAAAATCGCCATCAGCGGTTTGGATGTATATTTATCAATGTAATCCCGCAGTTTATCCCCTGCCAGACTTTTCAAACCATCCCCCATAAATTTGATGCCAAATAAGAACAGCCCAAAGCCGCCCAAGATCATATCCCACTGTATATCCTGCAATGTCATCCTTCCACTCCTCTCAAGGGTAAAGATACCAAGAAATAAAGAAAAAGACTGTTAAGTTTCTGTTAAAATTCTGTTAATCTTACTCCGAATGCCGCAAATTCCTGAATTTTTCGCTTTATCGAGGTTCATTGGCCGCCCAATACTTACAGACTCACAAGGAAAGAAAAAACAAAACGTTTCAATTTCCTTGGTAAATCAGTCCATGCAATCAGCCTTATCCCTGCACCAGCGCTGTTTAGAGTCTGAGCTGAATCCTTCCGGTTTAATCTGACTGCCGCAAAACTTTGGAATCAACAATCCTTCTCCGCTCTATTTCCTGTTTCATTCAAAATCAGCACAGCGGTTCCGACTTCTTTCAGAATTCTTAAAACGCAGTCCCGACAGGAATGTTCTGCCGCAAGCTATGCTATAATAAGATCAAGCCCTCATGGGACAACAGAGGAGGAATTGACACATGATGTGGATTATTTTACTGGTCGTACTCGCGGTGCTGATCATCTGGTTTATCGCGACCTACAACGGGTTTGTTTCATTAAAGAATAAAGTAGAAGAAGCCTTTTCTACCATGGACGTGTATCTGGTCAAGCGCTATGATTTGATTCCAAACTTAGTGGAAACGGTCAAAGGCTATGCTGCACATGAAAAAGAAACACTGGAAAAAGTCGTTTCCGCACGCAGTCTGGCTATGAACGCTCATTCTATGGATGAAAAAATTGCCCAGGAACAGAATCTTTCCGGCTTATTGGGACGGTTATTGGCCATTTCAGAAGGCTATCCGGATCTGAAAGCCAACACCAACTTCATCGACTTACAGCGTCAGCTCAAAGACATGGAAGGGGAAATCGCCAACGCCCGCAAGTATTACAACGGCGTGGTCAAAGCCTTCAATACCCGCACTGAAACCATTCCAAGCAATTTGATCGCTGGGATCTGCGGTTTTAAGAAAATGCCGCTGTTTGTCGTCAAAGATGAAGCTCAGCGCGAAAACGTCAAAGTTTCTTTCTGAAATATCGCTCGCTGCGATATTTTTTTCACCAAAAATGCAATGACAAAAGTTACGTCTGTGCCCTTGGCATAGAAATCAAGGAGTAAACTTATGAAAAAACGAATTTTGTTCAGCGTCCTGACGTTGTTTCTGCTTTTTGTGGGCTTACAGCCCGTTCACGCTCAGGAAAGCTTTACGATCGAGCATTACGACATTCAAATTGAGGTGAGTGAAGACGGCGTCTATACCGTCACTGAAACCTTAGACGTTCAGTTTCAGCAGCGCCGCCACGGCTTAAATCTCACCCTTCCCAAGCGTTACCGCAATGTCACCTGGGCCATTGGGGATAAGGTTGTTAACCGCAGCTACGTGTATCCGATCGATCACATCGAGGTGTTATCCGGCCACGAAGTTCAGATCAGCGATGAGGATGATTACTATAATCTCCGTTTAGGCAGCGCGGATACCTATGCCCAGTCTTCAGAAAGCTATAAGATCCGCTATCAGGTGCATACCCGGGATCTGAAGCTGGGTGGGATCCAGAGTTTCTACTGGAACCTGATTTCGGTAAACTGGGATACGACGATTAAGAAAGTAACCTTCCGGGTGACGATGCCGAAAGCCTTCGATGCCGATCAGCTTTACTTCTATTCCGATCTGCCGCAGGATCAGTTTCAATTCCAGCAGGAAGGCACGACTTTCAGCGGTGAAACCTTATCCACCCTGCAGCCCTTTGAAGGGATAACCGTGAAGCTGGATCTGCCGGATCAGTATTTCACCTTTCCCAAAGCTGCCAATTATGCTTTGCCTTTAGCTCTGCTTGGCGGTTTTACCACCCTGCTCAGCATTCTGTGTCTGTTGAAATGGGGAAAAGATGAGACGCTGATCATTCCGGTGGAATTCAGTGCACCGGAAGGAATTTCCAGTACAGAAGTCGGATTCATCTTAAATGGAACGATTCAGAACCGGGAAGTTTTGTCCTTGATCCTGGACTGGGCCAACCGCGGTTACTTATCGATTGAAGATCAGGATAAGACATTAAAGCTCAATAAGCTTCAATCCCTGCCGGAAACAGCTCCAGTTGCGCAGCTGCGGTTGTTCAATGCATTATTTAAGAATCGTGACAGCGTCACGACCAAAGAACTGGAAGAGAAATTCTACACGCATCTCAATCAGGCGATTCAGGATTTCTCAGCGTATTACAATCTGCCGGAGAAACGGTTATTTACCCGGATATCTTCCACCTTGCAGGTTGTTGTTGCATTCCTGGCTCCGCTGCCGGCCGCGGTTCTGGCTGCCCTACAGGTCTATGCTGTCGAATTCAGCGGGGCTGCGATTGTTTTTCTGATCATCCCCTATTTACTGATGATCGCGGCGATTGTAATGGGATGCCTGCTTCAGCGGCGCTGGCACAGCTGCAGCGGCGGCTTCAAGTTTGGGATGCTTTTGGGGATGAGCCTCTTCACCCTTTTCTGGGCAGGAATGCTGACAGTGGCCTTTATCTGGGCAAATCAGGGCTGGATCGTTCCAATATTCCTGGTGCTCTGCACCTTAATCAGTGCTGGCTGCGCTGTCTTCATGAAAAAACGGACTGAGCGCGGTCAGCGTTTAACCGGTAAGGTTTTGGGTCTGCGGAATTTCATTCTGTATGCAGAAAAGGACCGTCTGGCCATGTTGGTTCAGGACGATCCGACTTACTTTTATTCCATTCTGCCCTATGCCTATGCGATGGGATTAACCGATATCTGGTCGGAACATTTCCGCGGCCTGACAATCGAACCACCGACCTGGTATTATGGCCCGGATGGCTGGACAACATGGTATATGATCAGCCGGCTGGATCGAACGATGAACTCCTTCCAGCAGGCTATGACTTCCGCACCGGTTTCTTCCAGTTCCGGTCCGCATGGCGGCAGCTTCGGCGGAGGCGGTGGGGGCGGCTTTACCGGCGGCGGCTTTGGCGGCACTTCCGGCAGCAGCTGGTAAAAACATTTTGGCTCAATCCAACGGTGAAATGATCTTTCTGTATAAACTTCAGGTCAAATTCTTAAAAACAGAATGTCTTGATCATCCATTTTGCAGAAATGGGAAAACCATGAATTTCCAAGCTGAGCCTGTTTTGTTTATGAACAACTTGAATATAAAAAAAGCTGTGGATCTTGGATATCAAATCTGTCCCACAGCTTTTTTCATTTCTTATTCGCTTTAGAATAACAATCGAATCAGCAGACTCTCCGCCAGCATGATGCCCATTCCCAATGTCCAGCTAGCCAAATTAGCATCCACGGCAAGGACTGTGCGATCCTCTTTTGTCTGTCCTTTCAGCCAACGGCGATAGATCCACACTTCGATCAGAACGATGGGCAATTCAATGATTCCCTGAAGGACGATCGCCAGCATTAAGTTCATATTGTTCATGCACACCAGCATCCACAATGTCATCAAGCCTTGAGTCAGTCCGTTAGTCAGCACAAATACCTTTGCATTTTCCCGCAGGGAAAATCCCTTTTTAATCAGGACTGCGCCTTCAACAAGCAAGGTCAGCAACAAGGTAGACAAATATTGAAAAAAATAGGCCTCAGCCTGCGGCGGCACCGTTAACTTCCCCGTCGCATAATCGACGGTTACCTTCAGCTGCATAGTCTGCTGAAAGATCGGATCGCTGATCCAGACATGCCCGCTTTCCGTTACGATCATCAGTTTGTAAGGCTGCGTGATCGCCATATTCATGAAGCGATGCAGCCGGATTGGCCCGATCGCCTGTCCCTGAAGATCGCCGACAATCATTCGCGGTATTTTCTGACAGCTTACTTGGGTCACACTGTACCAGCCCGCATATTCCTGATCAAGCTGTTTTACCATGAAGGAAGTCAGCTCAGAAGCAGCCTTCTCCCGCATCGGCAGACATGCGGCATCCGTCTGAAACATCAGCGATACAATGTAATGTTCCTGCGGCGGATTTCTGACGACGACAACCAGTTCAGACTTCGGCCCCATATCCGCACTGGCTTTCATCCCTGCTGCCGCAAACAACAGCAGACCCAGCATCACAGCAAACCATCCAAAGTGCTTCCGCTTTCCTCGCATTTCTCCGCCTTCTTTCCTTCCGATTGCCTGACGCATCCAATGAATAAACATACCGCTTTCCAGCATCCTCGGCGCTGCTTTCAGACTGCCGCTGACCAAATTGGAAACCTGGGCCAGACGAATTTACTGCAAGTATGTTTGATCCTTGAAAAGCCTAAGCATAAATCCGCGCTTCAATCACCAAGCTTAGAATGACCGCAGGCATCCTGATGATCACCATCAGCGCCGGGGATTGCCGCAGACTTACAACATACAACAAACCACATAGGAGGCCTTGTATCAGCCCATTTGTTAAGATACAGAGTTAAAGGTGCATCTCCTGGGAAAAAATCTCAGCAGCTTCCAATCCCATCTCCTTGACAAAGCAAGCAAACAGTATGAACAGCAGCTGCAAGAACACAACCCAAAGCACCGGCGATACATCGTCAGCAATAAATCAGCCCGGCTTAAAGGAACATAACGGAATTGGATGCGGTTCATTTTCTTATTCTTTTGAAAAGGAACACAGTCCTTCCGCCTACGACCGATTTCACGCCATTGTTCTTAACTCCTTTTCCTGCTTTTATTATATCAAAAAAACACGGCTTACCACCGTGCTTTCATCGCTTTTTCCATCTCCCGCTTTGCATCTTTCAGCTTCGCGTCTTCGCGCTTGTCATACAACGCTTTGCCCTTGGCCAGAGCAATCTCCATTTTAGCCCGGCCATTTTTTAAATACAGCTTGACCGGAACGATTGTATAGCCTTTAAGCTTCACTTTCTGTTGAAGCTTTACGATCTCCATTTTATGCAGCAGCAGCTTTCGTTCCCGCGTTTCATCATGATTGAACTGGTTGCCATGATCATAGGCAGCAATATGCATTTCCTTAATCCAGGCTTCTCCGCTGATGATACTGATATAGGCATCTTTGAACTGAGCTTTGCCCTGTCGGATCGACTTGATTTCGGTGCCGGTCAGAACCAGTCCGGCTTCAAAGCGTTCCTCTAACGCATAGTCATGGGACGCCTTGCGGTTGACGGCAATGATTTTTTCACCGCTCATCGTGATTCCTCCTTATGCTTGGGTGGGTTTGGGTTTCCGCCGATGAGAACGGCGGCGTTTGTTTTTCACAGGAATGCTTTCGGCAGGCCGACTCGAATCTTTGCGATAACCGGTTTTCTTTGCGGCCGGTACCACGGCTTCCCGTTTTTCCTTACGCGGGCGAACCAGATCGAAGTCGATTTCCTGATGAAGCTTGCTGGCACCGGTGACTTTGATTTTTACGCGCTGTCCCAAGCGGTAGATCTTTTTCGTCCGTTCGCCCTTTAAGCTTAATGTATCGGGATCGTAATGATAGTAATCATCCGTCAGCTTCTGCACGTGAACCAGACCTTCCACCGTGTTTTCCAGTTCAACAAAGAAACCAAACTTGGTTACGCCGCTGATCACGCCCTCGGCAATTTTTCCGACCTGATCCTCCATGTATTCCGCTTTCTTCATGTCCTCTACTTCACGTTCCGCTTCAATCGCGGCCCGTTCCCGTTCAGAGGTCAGTTTGCCGTATTCCTCCATCTTCAGCTCATCCTGTTTCATCACTTCCGGATCAAAGGCTAAGCCAAAGCAATACTTATGCAGCATCCGGTGTACGATTAAATCCGGATAACGGCGAATCGGGGATGTGAAGTGTGTGTACTCCTCTAAAGCCAGACCAAAATGTCCCAGGCAGCGCGGATCATATTTGGCCTTCTGCATACTGCGAAGCATCATGGTTGAAATTACCGGATATGCCGGATCCTCCTTAAAGGAGTCCAGAAGCTGCTGCAGCTGCAGCGGGCGGATTTGTTCCACACTGCCTTTGAAGCGCTTGCCCATCAACAAGACAATTTTGGCGAAATCCCGCAGCTTTTTCGGCTCTGGGGCTTCGTGAACCCGATATAAAGCTGGTACTTCAAGCCACTTTAAGTGCCGGGCAACGCATTCATTAGCACAGACCATGAAGTCTTCGATCAACATTTCCGCTTCTTTTCGCTCGCGCACCTGAATTTCCTCAATCTTGCCTTGGGGATTTAGGATGATTTTCGCCTCCGGGGTTTCAAAATCAATCGCCCCGGCGGCATGGCGGCGTTGACGTATCGCCCGTGAACAATCCCGCATAAGTCCGATCATATTAACCAGTTTTTTGTATTTCCGGCAGGTTTCTTCCTCGCCTTCCAGAATAGCATTCACCGCGGTATAAGTCATCCGTTCGGCTGTCTTAATATAGGAAGGAAAGATCTCATAGTTAAGAATCTCTCCACTTTCACTGATCTCCATTTCGCAGGACAGCGTTAGCCGCAGCACCTTCGGATTCAGCGAACAGATGCCGTTGGACAATAAATGCGGAAGCATCGGCACAACCCGGTCGACGACGTAAGTTGATGTGCCACGCTTCAGCGCTTCCAGATCCAGCGGACTGTTTTCCGGCACATAATGAGAAACATCCGCAATGTGGACACCCAGCCGGTATCCTCCATCTATCTTTTCCACGCAAACCGCATCGTCAAGATCTTTGGAATCTTCACCGTCGATCGTAATGATTGTTTTTGCGGTGCAGTCGCGCCGGCCCTCTTTGTCCTTCGGCGTAACCCGTGCCGGAGTTTTCTGCGCCTGTTCCATGACTTCCTCTGGAAACTGCGGATCAATATCATATTCCAGCAGCACCGACAGGATATCAACGCCCGGATCATCAATATGCCCTAACAGCTGAACGATTTCCAGTTCCATCGGATCGCCGTAGCGCAGGACCTTTAATAAGGCCTTGGTACCGCTGACCATTTTAAACGCCTGCCAGTTCTTAACGATCAGCCGGGCTTTAATCCGTTCATCATCCAGTTTCAGCTGCAGGCCTTTGCCCACAGAACTGAAAAAGGTTCCCACCAGTGTATTGGTTTTATGCTGCAGAACGCGGATCACTTCACCTTCGTCACTGCCGTAAAAGGATGGTAATTTTTTTACAATCGCCAGATCCCCATTCATCGCACCATGCAGATTGGCCTCCGTGATATGAATGCTGTTCTCATTTTCCAGATCCAGAAAGCCAAATCCCTTTCGATTCACAGACAGGACGCCGCGGTAATAGCCACCCATTTTCGCTGGCATCAGATTTCCTTTCTGGCTGAAGACAATCACATACTGCTCGGCCAGTTCATTGACCGCTTTATTCATCGCAATGAATTCTTCAGTTGTTGATAAGCCCAGCGTTTCCTGCAGCTGAGCTAAACTTAGCGGCCGATACTGCTCGTCCGCAATCATTGTTTCTATTTGTTGTTTTATGTCTGTTTGTTCCATAACTTCACCTCGAATTTCTTTAATTAATATGAAAAAAGGCCGCTGTTGACGGCCGTTAGTTCAGTACTCTAATCACAATGACCAGCACGAAGAACAAAATTCCGACAACCAGTGTGGCATTCGAAATAATCTTCTCCGGTCCTCTCTCTTTTACATTGGCAAACAGATTTAATCCGCCGCTCCCTGTAAAAGCACCGCTGATCCCGTCTGATTTTCCACTTTGTAACAGAGAAAGAAGTATTAAAATCACGGACACCACCATCAATAAGATATCAAGCATCTTAATCCTCCTTTCAGATTTATCGCTTTTCTATTATAACAAAGGAATAGTCAAATTGCAAACAGTTCCGCAGTCATCCTGATGAAATCCCTCAAATTCCAAAATTCACTCTTCGTTAACAGAGAATCTTTTTCGTTAGCCGATCTTATTCTTGACCAGAATCAGACTTTCTAACCTAACTCATCCCTATGACAAACACGGTACTCTGTCTTCCACAGAATACCGTATTTGTTTTCCATTCTTTTATTGACAGAATTTTCTTATTCCAGACAAAATTGACGTACTGCCTGATCTTTGTCTTCAAATACAGCCCGGCCTGCGACCACAGCGGCAATGGGTGAATGCGACAGCCGATGAATGATTTCAGCCGTAGCGCCGCCGTCAATCCATATTTTCCGTTCATGATTCTCAGCAAGCTGCAGTGCAAATTCTTCCATCACTTTCTGATATTTCTGTTTGGGATCCTCTGGAAAAGCTGTTGCTATGAGAAAATGATCGGTCAGGTTCAGCAGTTCAGCTAAATGTTCGCTCGTTCTATCGACAGCATTCAGACTAATTCCGACACGCAGTCCGGCTTTTTTGAAGGCATTAACTACCCTGTCAGGATGTTTCAGATGTGAAAGCTGAATAAATACGATCGTTGGCTGGCAGCTTTGAATCTCGGTCAGATAATCCATGGGATTCAATACTTCAAGATGAATTGATTTTACCGAGGAATGAGAGTATTCACAGATACGTCGGCACATCTTGGTGCCAAAGGTTATTCCTGAAACAACAACTCCATCCTCGATATCAAGATGAATTTCGTTAAAATAACGATCCGCAAACTCTATTTCCTCTGCCATATGCAGAAGATCCGCTGAGGCCAGCGACGGACTGATCCGCATTAGAGATCGCCCCGAACTGCTTTTGCTTTTCCCATCAGTTCTGCCACTCGCGTGGAGTCAACAGGATTATAGAACTTTCCTTCCTGCTTCATCCAGGTTCCGACAACGCAGCCATCCGCAAGTGATAAAATATCTTCAATCGTATCAGCACGGACGCCATTGCTGGCAAAAATCGGGATCTCTGTGGCCGTTTTTGCCCGGCTGACTAATGAACCATCAATGGATGATCCCGCCGTTGAACCGTAGACCAGCAATGCACTTGGCGCTAAAGAGAATGTAACTGTCTTGGCTACTTCCTCAATCGAACGTTCAGCAAGCTGACGTGCTCCTTCCGGAACCAACGTTGCCAAGGTCACAATATCCCGACACCCTACCTCGATGCGATGCCGTTCAATTTCACCCATGCGCACATCTGAAATCCCATCATTTCCAGCATAAGCTCCGCACAAGGTCTCCCGAATAAAGTCTGCGCCTACGGCCGCTGCCAGGTCATATGTTTTCATAGGATCGGCAGCAACATCCACACCGAAAGGCACATGAATTTCACTCATCAGTTCGCCAATGATCCGCGCCATGCAGGCAATGGTTACCGGATGAACGTCGCTTAAATAGGGAATCGAATATTCATTGCAGAACAGAATTGCATCAATCCCGCCTTCCTGCAAAGCCTGCAAATCAGTCCGTGCCCGATTCAGCACTTTCTGTATTCCTCCCTGCGGATCATATTTCGGATCGGTAGGCAGAGCCATTAAATGCATCATGCCAATGACTGGTTTTGTCGTTTTGAACACTTCTTTTATTCCCATTCTTTTTCATTCCCTCCCTTTAGAAATTTTACATTTAAAAACTGGCTTAAAGACTCCGCATCCAGAGCATCCATGGCTTCAATAAAATGTTTATCTTTAAGATTGCGGATGATCTGCGAAACAATGCGAATATGTTCCTGATCATCCTGAAGCGCTAAGTTCATGACATACCGAACCTCAACCTGCAGATCCACATTTTCCATACTGCGAAATTTTACTGGATGCTCTAACCGCAAAACACAGACAGCCTGCTGCAGCACATATTCCTTGCTTGTATGCGGGATTGCGATCGGACAGGATGCCGTCAGTCCCGTCGGGAAACTTTCTTCCCGTGCAGCACAGCTGGCATAAAAATCAGGTTTGACGCACTTCATTTCCAATAGCTTCTGGGCTGTCTGCCGCAATGCTTCCTGCCATGTTTCAGCAGTTCCCTCAATTACAAATATCTGACTCATTTTACACGCTCACAATTTTCTGAAATTTGAATAGACTTCCCTGGCTTCTCAATGCGCTCAATAAGAATCTGTTTCCGCTTTTTCCTGAGGGTACGGAAAATTTCTTCCGTATCTTCACGGCTAAAGACGTTGGGAATTCGATATACGGTATCTTTGCGCTGCATGTAGATGCGAATGCGGATCTCCGGATTGTATTCGATTCTGAGGATTTTATTAAATGGGATGTGCTTGGTATCTAACAGCCCATTGTAGAAATAGAGTTCCTCATCCTCAATGCGAAGCTTACAAGTCTTAGCTCGAAACAGATGCAGTCCACTCATCCCAATCGCTATTCCGTAAAACCACAGATTCAGAACCACTGAATGAAACAGGGTTGGATGCAGGATCAGTAATAATGATAATAACATTACACTCCCCACTCCGACACCTAAGTAAATCTTTCTAACACTTTCTCTGACATAATAGGTTTTCATCGTTATCCCTCTAATTCTTAAAAAGCCGTTTAGCTATTAATTCTCAAAATTCTTCCTTTTACCAAATCCCCAGAAGCTTACTGATCAAGGCCAGAATCACACTATGAAATTCTTCAACGCTGGAGCCCGTTACTAATGTGGCAGCATTCGAGATATAGCCTGTATTGACAGCCAGCTTTGTTACCAACGGTGCCATCCAACTTAGGATTTGATAAGAATAAATACAGTTGACCGTAGAAGCAATCACGGTTTTGAAGATATCCCCGCGCGCAAAGAGTGAACACATACAAGTCGTATAGACCATGGATCCCAGACTGGCGATTGGGAAGAAATTCACACCTGGCAGAAAGGCGACTGCCAAACCAATCGGAATCATGATGGCAGCGCATTGAATTCCGCTTTCATCTCCCAAACAGAGAGCTTCGTCCATTCCAATGTAAATATCGTATTCAGCTCCCAGCTTCTGCTTGAACATTTTACGGGCTGCCGTGGAGATCGGATTCAGACCTTCCATCAGCAGACTGACCATCCGCGGCAGAATAACAATGGCAGCGGACAAAGTTACGCTCATCGTTAACATTGTTGATAAATCCTGACGAGTAATCAGGGAAATGAGGATTCCGACAAAGAAGGTTAAAACTGAGGTTTCACCTAAGGAACCAAACTTATCGCTGAACCATTTAGCATCCAGGTTAATTTTGTTAATTCCCGGAATCTTATCCAGAATCCAGCAAACCGCATAATCAATGGCCCAAATTTGAAAAGCATCATTGTTACAGCAGGTTGTACCTGGCAAATTATAATGTTTCTGCCAGTGCGGCGCGATCCAGTCGGCCATTTTCAGGATTGCGACGAATGTGCCAATCGCAACCAGCATCGCCAGTCCAATCGAAACCGCAGCGCTCATTCCACCTAGCTGAGCAATGTAGTACGCCATCGCTGCCCCCAGAATCACATGGAAATAATTCCAGATGTCCACATCCATTGTTTTCGTAAAGCGAATACGAATCAGGAAATAATTCAGAACAAGACAAATGGGTACGATGATCAAAGCAAACGGTGTAGACCAAGCAATTGCAGCAATGCCTTCCCAGCCAATATCAATGACCGTAAAACCGCTGCCCATGCCCGCATAGAACTCCACCGCTGGATTTAAACTGTTACATAACATCTCCAAAATCACAGTAATTCCTAAAAATCCGGCTCCAATCCGCAAACCATTGCGGAATGAATCAAAGAATTTGATCCTAAAGAATAACCCTAGAATGGTAATCATAAACGGCAGGAAAATCGCTCCGCCTAAGTCCATGATAAATTGGATGACTGAATTAATGATCTGCATTTTTCCCTCCCTAACGATCGCTACTGATCGTTCAGTTTTTGGTTAACCTGAAGCAGTGCTGTCTGAATTTCCGCAGTGGTCGCTTCTTCATTGATGCCGGTGATCAGACCGTTAACCCGAACCAGCGGACAGTCGATCACCTGGGAATATCCAGAAGTGACAAAGCAAATATCAAAATCTTTTGCCATCGCCGGAACATCCACGATCCGGGATTTGACAATTTCGATATCCACACCGAGTTCTTTCGCAATTCGTTTAATTTCTTCTGCGGCAAAGGTTGAGGTTGCAATTCCGCCTCCGCAGGCTATCAAGGCCTTTATTTTCAAATTCATCCACCTCCTATACGGATTTATGAAACTAAGCTTAGATCATGATTTCATCATAAACGACCTCAGCTTGTTTGAACAGTCCAAAATCCTGCTTTTCCTTCTTTCCCAAACAAAATGCTTCAACCTTTTCAGAAGCCTTTTGGATTCAGGTTTGTAAACATTTTATGGTATAATTAGAGCATGTTAAAATAAGAGAAAATTATGAATAAGCAAATTTATGCATTACTAAAAAAAATCATAACGACACCCGAAAGACCGCTCAGACTCACTGAGATCTCTGAAGCCTTCGGTGTTTCAAAGCGAACAATTTATAATTACAGTGAAGAACTTTTTGATTATCTGACATCCCTTGGAGTCTGCGAAACACTTCTTTTTGACGGAAAGGAATTTCGATTTACAGGAACCTCAGCACAGCGCAGTTATATTATTGCTTCCATGAACTCGCTGACCTTCTACGAATATCGTCTGTCAGGCCGCGAACGGCAATTTATTCTACTCTGCCTTCTGATCTGTTCAGAAACGCCTGTTAAAAACGATACATTAAAAGAGCTGCTCTGTGTCAGCCGGAATACAATTATCAATGATCTGCAGGCGATTAAGCTTAAAAGCAAGGCTTATCATACCCACTTTCTCAAAAGTACGCAGGACGGTCTCTGGTTCGTAGGTCCTGAAAATGATAAACGGACCTTTTTACTTGATTCTTTGCTTCCTGACTGGGACTATGAAGAATGTTTTGCCGCTCAGCCGATCAATCCCTGCACACTTTATATAACGAATATATTAAAGATCATCAAATATCGATCTCTGGCTGAGGCCTGTATTAAACAGACGGAAGTTATGCTGGATTTAGAAATCTCAGATGCGGATTTTTACCGCATTCTGTTCATCTTGATTTTCCAAATAGGCAGAATTCAGACCGGACATCAGGCTCAGGACATCCAGACCTCAGAATTTCCTTTATCCTTAGTTCGTTTTTCTCAAGCCGTCGGTGATACGCTGAAATCCAAGGTAAATTGGATTTCAGCTGAAACTGCGTTTTTTATCAAAACGCTGAAGGATATGGATATCGTACTGAAAATAAACTCCACGCCTCAGGATTCCGTTCTTTTTGCCATGATCATTAAAGAATTTCTGCAGAATGTTTCCTTCTCTTATAAAATGGATTTCCTCAGCGATTCTCTGCTGCTAGAATACTTGTGCGCTCACATTTCAGCGTGCTGTCACCGGCTTCAATCAGGAAAAAAGCTGGAGAATCCCTATCTTCTGGAAACCCAGAACCGATATGCGAAAGATTTCGCAATCATAAAACAAAATATTTATATTCTGGAAAACGGATTAAATATTTCGCTGAGTGACAACGAAACAGCTTATATCCTAATGCACATCTTAGCCTCAATGGAACGCGGGAAGCTGAATCATTATGTTCCGAATATTTTGATTACCTGCAGCAGCGGCATGGCAACAGGAAATTTTCTAGCCATGCAGATCACAAAGTATTTCCATGTTCAGCTGGTGGATATTTGTCCGGCGCATAAAGCGGCTGAAATGATTAAGAATAAAAATATCGACTTGATTATTTCAACTGTACCGCTGGATTCACTTCCGGTTCCTTCGCTTACAGTCAGCGTCCTGCTTACAGAAACAGATCTGACTGAGATCCGAGCATTTTTAAACACGCTGGAAGGAAAACGAAAGATTTCCCTTTCTGATCAGTCCCGCCTTTCCACCTTCTCTTTATCCATCACACTCAATGAAAAAACAATGTTTCTCAAGCTCTTTTCCAGCGAAAGAATACTGCTTGACAAAGAAATTACAGATTGGAAAGAGGGGATTATTGCAGCCGGTGAGTTGCTTCTCTGGCAGAAAAAAATCACCGTCAATTATCTGCAGCAGATGATTGATTTGGTGATAAAATATGGTCCTTATATTGTCATCGCTCCGGGAATTGCCTTAGCCCACGCCTCACCTCAAGATGGTGTCATCGAGCCTGCGATCTCACTGCTTCGTTTAAAACAGCCGGTTGCTTTCGGCAATCATCAATACAGTCCAGTCTCCATCATTCTTGCGTGTGCGGTTTATGACACACCGGAATATGCCAATATCTTGATTCGCTTAATGACGTTATTGCGCCGGCCAGATTTCAGCGTTATGATGAAATCTGCGGACTCCGAAGCAATTCTGACTTATTTTGAGAAACAGATTATGTACCCTTCAGAATAAGTTTTTCAGCTGCATAAGTTCAGCATAATCCCTGACTTCAACATCTGCCTGCGCTGTATTCTGAACAATCTCGGAAGCCTTGAAGCCGATCGTGTAAAGACCGGCTTTTTTTGCCGCGGCAATTCCATTTTCAGAATCTTCAATAACGGCTAACACACTACCGGGCAGTCCTAATTCAGCCATAGCTTTATAATAAATATCCGGGGCTGGTTTTCCGTTTTCCACCTGATCCCCAGCAACCACGACAGAAAACCGGTCTTTGATCTGAAACAAGTCCAACAGGTGCTGAATGTAAGCTGTACTGGAAGAAGTGGCGACCGCCAGCTGAATTCCTTGTTTTTGAAGAAAATCCAAAAACTCAATTAATCCCGGCATAGGAAACATCTGATCATCTTGAAAATAGCGGTCATAACAGCGCTGTTCATCTTCGATAAACTGATCAAGATCAAGCTGATCAATCTTGTATCGCTTCATCACTTCCTCGCAAGAGCGCCGCAGCGTCATGCCGCAAAATGTTTCCAAGTCCTGCGGATCCGCCTGAATCCCCAAGGCATGCAGATGATCCATCATCCCTTTTGTAAACTTAGGTTCCGTATCCGTTAATACGCCATCACAGTCAAAGATTATCCCTTTTATCATCTTTCTCCTCCGCTTTCAATCATTTCCTGCTTTCATTTAAACCTAAACAGGATCAGACTGTCAAGCAATGACAAACAAATTTTTAACAAGAAAAAAAGACAAACCCAAATTCAGGTCTGTCTTTCTTATGGTTTGTGTTTAAAACTTACTTCTTAACGTTGTAGAAGCAGTCCATGCCCTGGTACTCAGCGATTGGGCCCAGTTCATCTTCAATACGGATTAACTGATTGTACTTCGCAATCCGGTCTGTACGGCTCATCGAACCTGTCTTGATCTGACCTGCATTCAGGCCGACAGCGATATCCGCAATCGTTGTATCTTCTGTTTCACCGGAGCGGTGAGAAACAACACAGGTATAGCCTGCCTTCTTCGCCATTTCGATCGCGTCGAAGGTTTCAGTTAAGGAACCAATCTGGTTGACTTTGATCAGGATCGAGTTCGCGATGCCCTTTTCAATGCCTTCCTTCAGGATTGCCGGGTTGGTGACAAACAGATCGTCGCCGACCAGCTGAATCTTGCTGCCAAGCTTGTCTGTCAGTTTCTTCCAGCCGTCCCAGTCTCTTTCGCCTAAGCCGTCTTCAATGGAAACGATCGGATATTTTTCTACCCATTCTTCATACATCGCGATCATTTCATCCGTTGTCTTTGTGCCCTGTCCGGATTTTTCCAGATCGTAGTTGCCTGTTTCTGTGTTGTAGAATTCAGAAGCCGCAACGTCCATAGCGATGCAGATATCCTTGCCCGGAACATAGCCAGCTGCTGTGATGGCTTCAACGATCAGCTTCAGCGGTTCTTCATTGCCTTCTACGCAGGAAGGAGCGAATCCGCCTTCATCACCAACGTTGGTGTTGTAGCCCTTGCCCTTTAATACTTTACGCAGGTTGTGGAATGTTTCTGCACCCATTCTGACTGCTTCCTTGACAGAAGAAGCGCCAACCGGCATAATCATGAATTCCTGGAAATCGACAGTGGAATCCGCATGGCTTCCGCCGTTTAAGACGTTCATCATCGGAACTGGCAGCGTCTTGCCGTTGAATCCGCCGAAATATTTATACAGCGGCATATCATAGTAATCCGCAGCAGCACGGGCGCAAGCCATTGAAACACCCAGGATCGCATTCGCGCCCAGCTTCGACTTGTCATTTGTGCCGTCCAGTTCGATCATCACTTTGTCAATCGCATTCTGATCAGTAACATCCATGCCTAAAACAGCATCGGCAATGATATCGTTAACGTTGGCAACCGCCTTGGTAACGCCCTTGCCCATGAAACGGCTCTTATCACCATCACGCAGTTCCAGAGCTTCTCTTTCACCCGTGGATGCGCCGGATGGAACGATTGCGCGGCCAAACGCGCCGGATTCAGTTGTCACTTCGACTTCGACAGTTGGATTGCCGCGGGAGTCCAGGACTTCGCGTGCGTAAACATCAATAATACTAGGCATCTTCAATTTCCTCCTTGTGATTACCTGCTTCTATTTTCCTTTTTCCCAACTATTTTAATACCTTAGGAAAAAGTCAAATGCTAACGGTGTGTTTTCTTTGTTTTTCGGCTGTCATTCTGCAGCGCCAGGCCCAGAACAATCAGCAGTACCGGCCAGTAGCTGACCAGCATCGTTTCCACGCCGGCCATCAGCTGTTGGACGTCCAGAGTCGGATTCAGCAACAAGATGGCGCCGGAAACAATCAGAATCCCGCCGATCCTCTTTTTCATAACGACGCCTCCTTTTGGCTTCATTATAGACAGAGGATCGATGGGAATTTTGTCAGTTTCGCTTATTTTGTAGCGTTGATGATTTCTTCAAAGGAATCCGTTTTCAGCGAAGCTCCGCCGATCAGAGCGCCGTCGATATCTTCCATGGCCATGTATTCCTTAATGTTGTTCGGTTTGACGGATCCGCCGTACTGAACACGAACGCTGTCGGCCGCTTCATCGCCGAACATGACGCGAACCTGGTCGCGGACAATGTGGCAGCAGTTCTGCGCAATTTCCTTCGTTGCGCTCTTGCCCGTACCGATTGCCCAGATCGGCTCATAAGCCAGAACCATCTTGGCAACGCATTTCGGGCACAGTCCATCCAGGCCGCCTTTGAGCTGAGCACGGATGACTTCTTCTGTCTGGCCGGCATCAAACTGAGCTTCGGTTTCGCCGATGCACAGAATTGGAGTGATGCCTGCTTCCAGCAGCCGTTTTGCCTTTTTGTTGACCGTTTCATCGGTTTCGTTGAACATTTGGCGACGTTCGGAATGACCGATAATGCACCATTTCACGCCGATTTCTTCCAGCATTGGAACGCTGACTTCACCGGTGAAAGCACCGTTGTCTTCAAAGTGGCAGTTTTCTGCGGCAACCAGCAAATTCTTAGCGGTGTTAACGCAGTCTTTCAGCGCCGTAAACGGAGCTGCGATGCCGTAATCTGCGCCGTCGTGCAGCTTCGGTTCAATTTCATTGATGAAGCTGACTGCTTCTGCGCAGGTCTTATTCATTTTCCAGTTTCCGACAATAATTGGTTTTCTCATTGATTTATTTCTCCTGAATGATTGCGATGCCCGGCAGTTCTTTGCCTTCCATGTATTCCAGGGAAGCGCCGCCGCCAGTGGAAATGTGCGTGAACTTATCCTTGAAGCCCAGCTGGATCGCTGCGGCCGCAGAATCGCCGCCGCCGATGACCGTCATTGCTTCCGGAAGTTCAGAAATAGCCTTGCATACTTCGATTGTGCCGTTAGCATAAGCTGGATTTTCAAACACGCCCATCGGGCCGTTCCAGACTACCGTCTTGGCACCCTGCAGTTCCTGTTTGAACAGTTCAACCGACTTCGGACCGATATCCAGACCCATGAAGCCTGCCGGAATTTCATCATTGCTGACCGTTTTGACTTCCGTTGCGTTTTCAAACGCATTGGCAACGACAGAATCGACTGGAAGAATCAGCTTATCGCCGCCCTTAGCCAAGAATTCCTTCGCCATTTCAATGCGGTCTTCTTCCAACAGAGATGTACCGATTTCCTTACCCTGCGCCTTTAAGAAGGTATACGCCATACCACCGCCGACAATGACCTTGTCCGCGATGTTCAGCAGGTTCTCAATGACTGCGATCTTATCGGAAACTTTCGCGCCGCCCAGGATAGCGACTAACGGACGCTTCGGATTGTCGATGGCCGCGCTCAGATTTTCAATTTCTTTCTGAACCAGGAATCCGCAGGCGCTAGGCAGATGCGTTGCAATGCCTACGGTTGAAGCATGCGCTCTGTGAACGGATCCGAACGCATCGGAAACGAACAGATCACCTAAGCCTGCCCAATACGCTGCCAGATCCGGATCATTCTTGGATTCGCCCTTTTCATAACGGGTATTCTGCATCAGCACGATGTCGCCTTCGTTCATCGCTGCAATGGCATTTTCCAGTTCTTCGCCGCGGGTTACCGGAACGAAGGTTACCTTGCCGGAAACCAGTTCCTGCAGCCGTTCTGCTACCGGAGCCATGTTGTTCTTTTTCTTACCAGCTTCGCACTTTTCAGGATCTTTATGATCGATCTTGCCCAGATGCGACATCAGGATAACCTTTGCACCGTGCTCTGTCAGATAGTTGATTGTCGGCAGAGCGGAAACGATACGGTTATCATTGGTAATTTTTCCATCTTTGATAGGTACGTTAAAGTCGACGCGAACCAGGACGCGTTTTCCTTTAACATCAAGGTCACGAACAGTTTGTTTTGCCATGTTAAGAATTCCTCCTTTTACATTTCAAATTATAACACCCGAAAGAAGTGAAGTAAACTAGGAAAAAGCCGCTTGTGATCATCTTATCAAGGTGATAGCGCTTTCTTTTGACAACCTTGCCCCATTGTCGCTTTCCCCTCTCTCTGAGCGTCTTTTTTTCTTGTTTTCAAGCCGAATTTCAACTTGAAAACAAGAAAAAGAAAAGAAGCTTTTTTTCGCTTCTTTTACATTTCGTTATAGAGTTGAGTATACTGATCCGCCGACAGGTTCCAGCTGACATCCGTTCCCATCGCCTGCTGAACCAGCTGATCCCAATCCGCACGATTGAGATAATAGATATCCGCGGCGCAGCGCAGCGTGTAAAGCATGTCATGGCTGTTGAAGGCGGTAAAGCTGAAGCCGTTGCCTTCCTTAGTATACTGGTTGTATGGGTGTACCGTATCCCGCAGACCGCCTGTTTCACGCACCAGCGGCAGCGCTCCGTAATGCATGGCAATCAGCTGGCCGATACCGCACGGTTCAAATAAAGACGGCATTAAGAACAGGTCGCTGCCGGCATAAATCCGATGCGCCAGTTCATCATTGTAGCCGCAGTAATACACAGCCCGGCGGCGGTATTTGTCTTCCATCATCTTAAACTGATTTTCGATATGCGTTTCCCCAGTCCCCAAGACAACAAACTGAATATCCAGGCCCATGATATCCGCCATCTTTTCAATGATCAGATACACGCCTTTCTGCCAGGTCAGACGGGAAACAATCCCGATCATCATCACATCGTCCGCTACCCGCAGCCCCAATTCTTTCTGAACCGCAGCTTTGTTGGCGCGCTTGCCTTCCAGCACGGATTCCGCATTGTAATGCGCCGGTAAAGCCGGATCCTGCATCGGATCCCACATCTGGGTATCAATTCCGTTGACAATACCATACAGATCGCTCTGTCTGAACCGCAGCACTTCATCCATCTGTTCGCCATACTGTGCGGTCAGAATTTCCTGAGAATAAGAAGGCGATACGGTCGTAATCTTATCCGAGAAAATAATTCCGGTTTTCATGAAGCTGATGCCGTTATGGAAGCGCATTGAACCATCGTCAAAATAACGGCGGTCAATGCCCAGGCAGTCCGTCAGCACATCGGCTGGGAAATTCCCCTGGAAAGCCAGGTTATGAATCGTATACATGTGCTTGATCTGCTGATAGCGCTGATCATCTGGATACTGAATGTGGCACATCGCCGCAATCATCCCGGTGTGCCAATCATGGCAATGCATGATATCCGGGAAGAAATCCAGTGCCCAAAGCATTTCCAGCACCGCTTTTTGATAGAATGCGAATCGTTCGCCGTCATCCGGATAGCCGTAAAGTCCATCTCTTTCAAAATAGCCGGCATGTTCGATAAAATAATAGGTGACATTTTCCCACTGCGACTGATAAATGGTCGCGACCGTGTCGATTACACCGACATGAATCGGGATTGTTTTCAGCTTGGTGAACTCACCGCGGTATTTTTCAGCAATTCGTTTATACAGCGGCAAAACAACTCGGGCATCCATGCCTTTTTCATTCAAGATTTTCGGCAGCGAGCCGATAACGTCTGCCAGTCCGCCGGTTTTGATATACGGCAAACCTTCCGCTGCGACAAACAATACTGATTTCATAAGACCCCTCCTTTAAATCCGATCTCTGCGTTTCACATAGATCGGGGAATCATCGGTCCCGACCAGCTTTTTAACATGGTTGACAATCGCCGCCTTATCGACGATAACATGATCCAGCTTCGCGCCCTCACCGATATACGCCCCCGGCAGAATCACACTGTTTTTCACGACAGCGCCGCGTTTGATAATGACATTTCGTCCGATAACGCAGTTTTCCACATGGCCTTCAATATGACAGCCGTTGGCAATCGAACAGCCGCGGATTTTCGCTTCCGGCATATACTGCGACGGCGCAGAATCGTTGGTCCGGGTGTGAATCGGCCAGTCTTCTTTAAACAGCTCCCGCGCCTTGGCATGTGTGCGCAGTTCAATGTTCGCCTTGAAATAGCTGCGCAGACTGTTGACACAGTAAACCATGCCCTTAAACGCATAGCCGTTGATCCGCAGATCTTCACAGCTGTCCGCCAAAATATCTTTGAACCAATACAGCGAGCTGGTGTTGGCGGCTTTGCGGACCAGTTCCAAAAACAGCTTTTTCGTCATAACATAAGCTTCCAGCGAAACATTGCGGGTTTTATATTTGCCGCGGTTCTTTTCAAAGGCGACAATCCGCTTGTCCTTATCCATCGACAGCGTATCGCAGCCGATAAATTCTTCCTTGGCATTATCCGTCGATTTGTAAATCACGGTTACGTCTGAATTCTTTTCGGCATGATATTTCAGAACTTCATTGAAGTCGATCTGATAGATCATATAGCTCGGTGCGATGATGACGTAAGGCTTGTTGACCTCTTCAATGTACTGAATGTTGTCCATGAAGTTGGCAATATCGTGATTGTAAACCTCCGACATGATCCGGTTTTCACCATACAAAATACTCAGGCGTCCGCGCTTGGAGTTGATGTTGTACTGCCGGCCGTTGCCCAGATGTTCGATCAGGGAACGCGGCTTGTCTTTAATAAACACCTCAATCTGGGAAATCCCGGAATTGGTCATATTGGAAAGCATGAAGTCAATCAAGCGGTAACGACCCAGAAAAGAGATCGCAGAAGCCGGGCGGTAATCCATCAGACCTGTGATGTCGACACAGGCGTCTTCAAAGTTAATAATTCCTAATGCGTCACACATACTTCCGTCCCCCTTATTTCACTCTCTTTTTTGCGATCAGTTCAATATGCTCGCTGTCCTTATGACCGACAACGGCGCCCGGACTGATTTCAACATTGTCCGCAACGATGCAGCGGGTTACCTTGGCGCCCTCACCGATCACCGCATTCGGCATGATCACAGAATCCAGGACCTGAGCTCCGCTGCCGACTTCCACGTTGGTAAACAGTACGGAGTTCTTCACACTGCCGTTAACGATGCATCCCTGGTTGATATAACAGTTGTCCACCTCGGCTTCTTCGCCGATAAACTGCGGCGGCGTCGGTACATCCTCGGTATAAATCTTCCATTGCGAATCACCCAGATCCAGCTCGTTGTCCGGATTGAGAAGATCCATGTTCGCTTCCCACAGGCTGTCGATCGTTCCGACATCTTTCCAATAGCCTTTAAAGCGGTAAGCCGTCAGAATCTTATTGTCACGCAGGAAGGCCGGAATGATATCCTTGCCGAAATCATGTTCGGAATTCGGATCTTTTTCATCGGCCGTCAGATATTTGCGCAGCGTCTTGTAGTTGAAAATATAGATTCCCATCGAAGCCAGATTGCTCTTCGGCTTCGCCGGTTTTTCCTCGAATTCGATAATCCGATCGGTTTCATCCGTGTTCATAATGCCAAACCGGCTGGCTTCCTTTAACGGAACCGCCAGAACCGCGATCGTCGCATCTGCATTGTTGGCTTTGTGATGAGCCAGCATTTTCGCATAATCCATTTTGTAAATATGATCACCGGAAAGAATCAGCACATATTCCGCTTCCATCTGATCCAGGAAATCGATGTTCTGTGTGATTGCATCCGCCGTGCCGCGATACAGACCTAATCCGGTCTTATCTTTTTCCCGCGGCGGCAGAACGAAGACGCCGCTGTCGCGCGCATCCAATCCCCAGTGGTGATCCCGTGCCACATACGAGTTCAGCAGTACGGATTCATACTGCGTCAAAACGCCGACTACGGAAATTCCCGAGTTGGCACAATTGCTTAAAGGAAAGTCGATAATACGATACTTTCCGCCGAAGTAGACTGCCGGTTTAGCGACTTTTTTGGTAAGATCAAGAAGACGACTGCCGCGTCCTCCTGCTAAAATCATGGCAACCATATTATTTTGTTTCATATTTTTAGCCCCCATAGTTTCTTTATGATTTTATTATAGCGTGTTCCTGTCTGTTTTTCAAAGATTAAAAATCATATTTTTTCAGTTCACCAAAATTGAAAAACGTACATTTTCAGTTGATAATCAAAATTATTTACGAAACTGTTGGAAAAATCCAGGTTTGAATGAATTTCTCCAATTTTTTAAACCAATTTCGCGGAAAATTATGATGATTCTCGACATTTTCTCAATTTTATTAAAAAAGTAACCGGTTTCAATTTCACTTTTGATATTTCGATTTTTTTCACATATTAGCGGATAAATCACATTCCCGCCAAATCCTTTTATTTGCAACTAAAATTATTACCTTTTCCGTAACCGTTTCCATTTTAAGATTATTACAAAAATAAAATAACGGTGAAGATTCCGTTATTTTTGTGTTTTCTCCGCGATTTCCGGCATTTTCACGGCTTCTCGAATGAGCTTGGAGCAGCGCTTTCCTTCCGCATCGCTGATCCCATCCAAGCGGCCGATTAAAGCCGGCATCGTCAGTTTGCTTTCACGCACGGCCAAGAGGATCCGATCGTGTTGAATCCGAACTAACAGCTCATCCCAAGCAAAACCGCAGGCTGTCAAAATCTGCCGCAGCTGCGGACTGACCGCCTGAGCTTCCGCGTCCTTATGGCAGGCGGCGAAATCGGGGAATGAGCTTCCGCAGTTCCATATCTTATCCTGCCGGATATGCTGCCAGCCGCTGTCGAAATCCTAGCTTCCTTTCAGCTGAATCCACAATCCGTTTTTTACGATCGGTTTTTTTACGCCTTCTTTAGACAGACTGAACCGGCCGATCTGAACTGGGACAGACTGCACTTTTCCTTGGTAGGCCCAATCCCATTCGCAGCGCATCCATGCCGGATCCAAGCCAAGCTGGCGGTTCCAGTCAATATCCAGTCCTGTCGGATCGACAGCTTCCACCTGATCCAGCTTACGTTTCAGTTCCATCTCAAAACCGATCCGATGATAAGTTTCACGATAGCGCTGCAGCGTCGGAACAATCAACGTGCTGCAGCCTAACCAAAGCAAAATTCCTCCAAACAAGCTCCGGCGATGATAGATGGGGAAGATGCGAAGTTCCACCGCAAACAACACAATCAAAGCGATGATCAACAGTGCAATTTCCAGCCAAAACAGAAACCGCCAACGCCACAACGTCCATCGATCCCTCTTTAGCTTCCTGAATTCAGCCATGCCCGAACCTCCGAAATGAAATACAGTGAACCGGTGATCACCACCGTCCCCTCCGGCTGAGCCCGCTGCTTCGCGCTCAGGATCGCCGTTTTCCAGTCTTCGATCAGCTCGCTGCCCTCAATTGTCAGGGCCTTGCCCGTCTGGGCCCGAAAATAATCAAACTGCGTGATGATCAGTTGGTCGCAGCACTGTTTCAATCGTTCTGCCATGCCTGTTGTTTCCTTATCCTTTAAAGCAGTAAACACAATGATCTGGGGATGCGGCAGCTCTTTTACCGAAGCACACAGCGCTTCAATCCCGGGAACATTGTGGGCCCCGTCGATGATCACTAACGGACGATGTCCCATGATTTCAAACCGGCCTGCCCAGACCGCCTGCTTCAACCCCTGAACAAGCGCTTCCTCGCTGATCTCAAACCATCCCCGTTGCCGGCCTTCATTCAAACAGGTGAGTGCTACTGCGGCATTTTCGGCCTGATAACGGGCGGCCGTATTTAAAGTATACGATTTCCCCTCCCAAATGAATTGAACCGGATATCCGGGAAGAACTTTGACGGGGGAAACCGGGATCAGCCGGGCCTGCTTTTCCCTACACACGTTTTCGATTACCGATTGACATTCCGGCTGTTTTACACCGCTGATCACAACCCCTCCGGACTTCACAATCCCCGCTTTCTGCAGGGCGATGGCTTCCTCGCTGTCGCCTAAGCGATCCATATGATCCAAACCGATCGATACGATCACACTGCACAGCGGATGATGCAGGGTATTGGTCGAATCCCACAGGCCGCCTAATCCGACTTCAATCACAGCGATATCGACTTTTCGTTCGATAAACCACAGACACGCAAAAAAGAAATCAATTTCAAACATCGCCAGATCCCATTGTTCAATTAATTCCCGATAGGTATCCGTGTAGCGGACGAAGGTTTCATCATTAATCCACTGATCCTGAATCCGAATGCGGTCCTGATGGGCCGTTAAATGCGGCGAGGTAAACGTCCCGACGGTATAGCCGGCGGCGCTTAAACAGCTGGCCAGATAGCTGACCGTACTGCCCTTGCCGTTGGTGCCGGCAACGTGAATCGAACGGAATTGATCCTGGGGATCGCCCTGCGACGCCATGAACCGCTGAAAATGATCGAAGCCATGATGAAAATTATGCCGGGCTGTGATCCACTCTACGGCTTCCTGGATCGTTGTCATGTTAATCCTCAATCTGCCAGTCAATCGGCGTGCGGCCATGATCGATCAGAAACTGATTGGCCTTGGAAAACGGATGCGTGCCGAAAAAGCCGTAGCTGGCTGAAAGCGGGGAAGGATGCGGCGATTTGAGGATCAGATGCTTCGGATTAGTAATCACGCGCCCCTTATCCTGAGCATTGCGTCCCCACAGAATGAAAACCAGCGGATCCGGATGCTCGTTCAGTCTACGCATGACTTCATCCGTAAATTCTTCCCAGCCCTTGCCGCGGTGCGACAGCGGTTTGGAATCTTCGACTGTCAGAACGGTGTTCATCAGAAACACCCCCTGCTGAGCCCATTTCATCAGATATCCATGATGCGGAATCGTACAGCCCAGATCGTCATGCAGCTCCTTATAAATGTTGACTAAGCTGGGCGGGACTTTGACTCCCTTGCGCACGGAAAAGCACATGCCATGCGCCTGATTGGGCTGATGATACGGATCTTGTCCCAGGATCACAACCTTGACATCGGAATAATTGGTAAATTCAAAGGCCGAAAAAACCTGAAGCCGCGGCGGATAGACGTTCGTTGTGGCATACTGCTGACGCAAAAATGCGGATAACTGCTGAAAATAAGGCTTCTGAAATTCTTCTTTGAGAAAAGGCGTCCATTCATTCTGAAACATGCTGCTCCTCCTTATAATGTAAAAAAACCGGATTTTCCGGTTTCATTATATCACTGATCGAGTTATTTCACCAATCCCTGCGCTTTCAGCTGATCGCGGCGGCGATGATAGATTGTCGCGTAAACAGCCATGGCGATGGGAAAGCCGGAACAGAAGATCACGGCGATGGGCAGATACAGTGAGGAAGGAAAGACCCACGAACACAGGACGATCATCGCCATCCCCAGACACCGGCCGATCGACTGGTAGGTTTCCCGCACGATCACCCGGCCGACAATGTTTTCCTGACTTGCATAATCCGCAATCGCATTCATCACGATAATCTGATAAGGGTTGGCATACATCGGCGTTGACAGAGCGTTGACCACGCCGTAGTAAACGGCGCCGCCCAGTGTTGGACAGAGCACCAGCACAACCGCACTGGAGGCGATCAGCACCGCCCCAATCTGATAGAACCGCATGCGGTTATTCCGCCGCATGGTCCGCGATACAAATGCGAATGCCAGGATGGAGATCACGGCAAACAGAGCCAGCAGCCTGCCGTAGGCACTGCCGCTGCCGTTGGTCGCGTTATAAACCAGCAATCCCGCCAACGTTAAGGACAGGGAATTGTGCATCCCGTAGAAAAAAGTTGTGATCATGCAGTAGCGCCACTGCGGATCATCCAGCTTCATCCGTTTCAGCACCGAAAACGGCTGCGGAGCACTGCGGGCTTTGACGCGCAGGGAAACCAGCGCGATCAGCGCATAAATCACCAGAACAAGCTTGAAGATTTCCACATACCCCGCCGTATCCGAAACCGCCGTGTCGATGATCAGCGTGGAAACCAACGGTGCGGCAATCGCGGAAATGTTGTTGCAGATCCCTACACCGGCCAGAAAACGTGAGCGGGACTGAGGCGAGGAAACGATTTGATTCAGACTGTTCAGACTGAGCCAGAACAAACCTTCCCCGACCCCCGTTAGCGCTGCCACAACATAGACAAGCTGAGGCGCTACAACAAACCGATCCTGCGCCGCCAGCACAAACAGCAGGCTGAACATGATAAAAACCAAGCCGACCGACAAAGGCCCGGCAAAGCTGTGCTTCTGCGCCCACTTGCCGCCCAGCGTAAAGAAAAAGGGAAACAATCCGATCCGCACCATCGTGTAGACCGACATCACCACCAGCGAACCGGTGTAGGCATATAAATAAACGTTCATGAACACAGCCGACATGGCGTTGGCCAGATTATATAGACTGGCGATGACCATCGTCGTCATTTCATCACGCGTCAATTTCTGCATGCTTTTCATCTGTAGACTCCAGCCTTTCACCTAACGCACAATCCCCAGCTGCTTCTGATGATCCCGCTGTTTGTGATAGAACGTGGCGTACACGACCAGAATCACCGGAAACAGCGAACACAGCACAACCGCAGCCGGCAGATACAAGGATTCAGGCAGGATCCAAGAACACAAAACAATCATGACCATACCCAAACAGCGGCCGATCGACAGATATGATTCCTTGGCGATCACGCGTCCTACGATATTTTCAGTTTCCGCATAATCCTGAATCGCATTCATCATGATGATCTGATACGGATTGGCATACATCGGCGTAGCAATCGCATTGACAACACCATAATAGACCGCCCCGGCCAAGGTTGGCCACAGAACCAGCACAATCGTACTGGAAGCGATCAGCACCGCGCCGATCTGATAGTACCGCATCCGGTTGCGCCGGCGCATCGTCCGCGACACCCAGGCATAAGCCAGAATCGTCAGCACCGCGAAAACCGCCAGCAGTTTGCCATAGGCACTGCCGCTGCCGTTGGTCGCATTGTAGACCAGCAACCCCGCCAGCGTTAAGATCAGCGAATCGCGCATGCCGTAAAGAAAGGTGGAGATCATGCAGTAGCGCCACTGCGGATCATCCAGCTTCATGCGTTTTAACACGGAGAAACCGCGGTTGGCACTGCGGGCGCTGATGCGGGTGGAAAGCAGTGCAATCAGACCGTAAATCACCAGAACAATTTTAAAGATTTCAACGTAGCCGGCGGTATCGCTGCCCGCCAGTTCAATAATAAAGGTCGAGATCAGCGGAGCGATGATCGCCGACAGGTTGTTAAAGATCCCGATATCCGAGATAAACAGCGATCGCGTTTCAGCCGTGGAAACGATCTGGTTGAGGCTGTTGATGCTCAGCCAGTACAGACCTTCGCCGATCCCGACCAGCGCGGCGACGACGTAGACCAGCTGCGGAATTTGCTCAAATCCATCGCTGGCGCCCAGCACAAACAACAGCGAAAACATGATGAAGATCAGACCGACGGTCAGCGTCTGCGAGAAGCGATGCTTCTGCGCCCACTTGCCGCCGATCGTAAAGAAAAACGGATACAGGCCGATGCGTACGATCGTATAGATCGACATCACAACCAGCGATCCGGTATAAGCATACAGGTACACATTCATAAAGACGGCCGACATCGCGTTGGCGAGGTTGTAAAAACAGTTGATCAGGATCAGCAGACGTTCATTTCCGCTCAGAGCTTTCATAACAACAATCCCCCTGGAAACATCATTTCCTTTTTTGGTCTTGAGTATCATAGCACAACCAACCATAATGTCAAACAAAATGTTGAATAAAACAACCAGCGAAAGCGAACTTTTTTCCTTCTTGGAAAAACGCTTCTTTCACTGGTTGTCCAGAACACTATAATGAGGATTTTACTGAATTATTCCAGGGGCTGACTGACGCCGCGGCAATAGACGTGTTTCAGCTGAAGATGCTCGTCGCAGACGACCAGATCCGCGTCCTTGCCAACGGCGATGGAACCTTTGCGCGCCTCCACGCCCAAGTAGCGGGCCGGGTTGATCGTAGCGGCGTTAATCGCCGTCTTTAGCGGCAGCCGGGCCTTGCGGTGCAGGTTGTCGATGCCCTGATTGACATACAGCGCAGAACCAAACAAGGTTCCGTCCGGCAGCCGGAAGGCTCCTTCTTTCCCAAACTCGGCATAATCCGGATCATCCTTGCATTCGGCCGAATCCGTGACAAGAATCAGCTTGTCTTCTCCCTTCATCGTCCCGATCAGATGCGCGGTTTCAAAATGCACATGGATGCCGTCGCCAATCACCTCAGCATACAGCTCATCCAGATTCAGCGCCGCTCCGAAAATCCCCGGATTGCGGTGATGGAACGGACGCATGCCGTTGCCGCAGTGAGTAATCCCGGTGGCTCCCCAGTGCACAGCTTCCTTGACCTGATCAAAGCTGGCGCCGCTGTGTCCGCAGGAAACACGGATCTGATGTTCCGCTGCGGTCTTGACGAACGCATAGTCCTCGTCAAATTCGACGGCGCAGGTCACCGTCAGAATATGTCCGCCGGCTAAATCCTGATAGTGAAGCAGAACTTCCGGATCAGGTTTGACGATCGTATACAGATCCTGAGCGCCGTGAAACTGATGCGAGATGAAGTTGCCTTCCATATTGATGCCTAGGATTTCCGCTCCTTCTGCCTCGGTTTCGATGGCCTGCTTTAAAATCGGCAGCGCCTGTTCGTTTTTCTGAACACTTTGCGTCGCCGTCGTCGCCAGAAACGAAGTTACCCCTTCCTTCGGCATGTGCTTCTGCCAGCGCTGCATCGCTTCCAGCGTTGGAGCTCCTGCTTCACAACGGTTCCAGCCATGGGTATGAATGTCGATAAATCCCGGCAGAATCCAGTGATCCGCGGCATCGTAATCCGCTGATTTTTCACCATACGGCAGCAGCGCCTGAATCCTTCCGTCTTCGATTTCCAACTGCTGCGGCACAAACGTACCGTCGATCCAGACATGCGTGCTTTGAATGATCATGTTATGCCTCCTTGATTTCCTTAAGCTCAGTATAGCACGGCACCGCCGGTTGTCCAGCCCAAAGAAAAACCACGCCGCAGCGTGGCTTCATGAAAAGCAGTATTGGAAGTAAGCTTCATATTCCGCCTGGGATATCGTCGTCGTCGTCGCTGGGTCAAATTCATATTTCTCCCGCAACTGCAGCGTCGGGGCGTCGATCAGAAAGAAATCGTACATCACCCGTCCGGGCTGATCCGGCACCGGGTCGTCAAAGGTGGCGTCAAGGTAGCGCATTTCGCCATCCAGACTGACCAGATTCCAGGCGTGATCCATCGTGTTGCTGAAAACCTTGATCGAACCGATCCCGGCCGCTTCCAGAAGCAGATCCATCGCTTCCATGTAGCCGGAACACGTCGCCTTGCCTCTTTCAAACACGCCGGAGGCCCGAAAAGCCAGACTTTGTTTTCGTTCCGCCTCACTCAGCTTCGCCGCCTCTGTATCATATTGGGTGTGCAGCACCAGCCAGTCATGCAGCGTCTGAATGACCTCCCGCTGATCCTGATTCGGATTGATGAGTTCTGTGACCAGCCGCTGTGCCTGAACCCGGCTGCGCTGCAGCTGCTGCTCATCTTCCATCGTGATCGTAAACTCTGTTCTTCGCGTGCCGTTCATCATCCGGCGCTGACTATACTGAGCTTCAAAGGTGGAAGGTGCAAGCGCCAGGGCATAGATGAAGATTTTATCGAGATCCAGATCCTCATCGGCGATCATCGCCGCTTTGCGCTGACCCGAACGAACCAGATTGCCGATCAGCAGTCCGGCTTCCATTTCACTGCTCACAACATAACAGCCCTCGCTGACATCGCAGCTGATCTTCTCGAATTCCTGCTGCGGCCGGTACAGCGACTCGCTGAACGTCACGATCTCCCGTTTGCCGCCTAGCAGATCAGGCAGCTTCAGCGAAGTTTGGGAACAGGCTGACAGCCCTAAGCTCAAAACTAACAAAATTGCGAATCGTTTTTTCATAACCCTGTCCCCTTTCTTTTATCAGTATACCACGTTCGGCGGATTTCTTTCTTTCGTTTCCCTTTCTTTTTTTGTATAATGAGAACGCAAAGGAGGCGCATCTATGCTTCAAAGAACCATGTCGTTAAAAGAAATGATGGATTATCGTCCGATGGAGGATGATTTTATGCAATGTCCGGAAACCGTAACCGGATTCATGCGGCTGTGCGTCGTGGCGCCGAACCGGGAAAAAGCTTATGATTTCCTGCGGCACATGATGAATCCGCCGTATCGCCAGCTGGCCCTTAACAGCTTTGAGGATTGTCTGAACACGATCCATTACGACTTTGACGGTGCCCAGGCCGCGAAGCCGACGTTTATCTTAATGGCGGAATACCGCGTAACCACCGATAAGCCGTCGCTGCAGGCGTTAATGGAAGCGGTAATCGAAAGCCGTCCAGACGCCGATACCGATATCATCGCCGACTGCTTCATGAAAAGCGATGAGGGCGACGGCTGTCTGCGGATCTATTCGCATGAAGGAAAAGTTCATGCCGCAATGCTGCAGTAAACTCTGGCGTTACCCAGCCTAAAAGGGAATTGGACTTCCTACAAAAAAAGCAAACCGATTGGGTCTGTTCTGAGTGATCCGCCTTTGATGAGGTCATCATTCAGAACGCCGAAACTCCGTTCGCTTTTTTTATTTCGTTTTTTAGGGAAATTACTCCGTTGGCGCTGGTTCTTCCCGCTTTTGAATGTGCAGCAGTGTCAGAACAGCCTGGTCGGTAATGTTGGCCATCATGTTGGTAAACCGCTCAAAGCCTTCCTGACGATAGGCATCTTCCGGTTTAATCTGAGCATAGGAGCGCAGATAGATGCCCTCGCGCAGCCGGTTCATCGAATCGACGTGATCATTCCACTGATGATCAATCACCGATAACAGAATCATCTTTTCCAGCTGAGCGATCTGCAGCGGCGCTTCCGCTTTTTTGCGCTGATGCTGCTTCTGGAATTCTTCTGTCAGAAGCGCCTTCAATGTCTTCTCATCCTTCGCCTGCTCCAGTTCAGGCCGGATCTCATCCAATAACCAGGTTTTCTCGGCTTCCTGCAAGACAGCATCTGCTTGTGCTGGATTGGCGTGTTTGGCGCGCAGCAGGGAAGCTGCCAGACTGGCTGCCGCCTGATCCATCAGGGAAGCCACCAGTTCGCTCAAGTCCTGCTGCATTAAAATCTGATCCCGCTGCCCAAAGATAATCCGGCGCTGTTCCATCAAAACGTCATCATATTCCAATACGCGTTTGCGGGAATCGTAATGCAGATCCTCCGCCCGCTTCTGAACCAGGTCGATGGTTCTGCGCAGCTTTTCCGCCGGGAGTTTATCCTCGCAGAATTTCGCAATGCTTTCCTTCTGCAAATCCGAAGCATACTGGATGATGAAATCATCCTGCATCGACACATAGAAACGCGAAAAGCCCGGATCGCCCTGACGGCCGGCGCGGCCGCGCAGCTGATTGTCAATGCGCTTGGATTCATGCCGTTCCGTTCCCAAGACCGCCAGACCGCCCAGTTCGACGACCCCCTCACCCAGCTTAATATCGGTACCGCGTCCAGCCATGTTCGTCGCGATCGTCACAGCGCCCCGTTGCCCTGCCCGAGCGATGATCTCCGCTTCCTGGGCATGGTTTTTCGCGTTCAGAACGGGATGCGGAATTTTTTTCTGGCTTAAGCGCTGTGATAAAATTTCACTGATCTCCACCGAAGGCGTGCCGACCAGAACCGGCTGGCCTTGGGCATGCAGACGGACGACTTCGTCAACGATCGCATCGTATTTCTCACCTTTGGTTTTAAACAAGGCATCGGGATAGTCGAGCCGGGCGATCGGTTTATTGGTCGGCACGACGATCGTGCGCATGTTATAGATGCTTAAAAATTCTTGTTCTTCTGTTTTCGCCGTTCCGGTCATACCGGCCAGCTTGTCATACAGGCGGAAGAAGTTCTGATACGTGATCGTCGCCAACGTTTTGGTTTCCTGCTTGATGCCAACCCCTTCCTTAGCCTGGATCGCCTGATGCAGACCATCGGAGAACTCCCGGCCTTCCATCTTCCGGCCGGTAAACTGATCGACGATGATAACCTCGCCGTCTTCCACGACATATTCGACGTCGCGCATCATAACATAGTTGGCTTTCAGCGCCTGCTGGATATAATGCACCAGATCGGCATGGCTGTGATCGTAGAGATGCGCAACCTTAAAGAACCGTTCGGCATGGACGATGCCTTTTTCCGTCAGATAGACCTGCCGTTCCTGAGGATCAACTTCCACCTCGTCCTGGCGCAGCGCCTTGACAAACTGATCGGCCATTAAATACTGCTTATCCAGCATTTCCCCAGCGCCGGAAATGATCAGCGGTGTCCGGGCTTCATCGACCAGCACCGAGTCGACTTCATCGACCAATGCGAAATGCAGTCCGCGCAGCACCCGGCTTTCCAGATTCATGACCATGTTGTCGCGCAGATAGTCAAAGCCCAGTTCGGAATTGGTCGTATAGGTAATATCGCAGGCAAACGCCGCCCGTTTCTGCACGGAAGTCAGCGTGCGGTCGTTGCAGCCGACCGTCAAGCCCAGAAAGCGATAGATCTGTCCCATCCATTGAGCATCGCGGTGAGCCAGATACGGGTTCACGGTCACGACATGCACACCCTGACCAGCCAGAGCATTGAGATAGACGGGCAAAATCGAGGTCAGCGTCTTGCCTTCCCCGGTTTTCATTTCCGCAATATCGCCCTGATGCAAAAGAATGCCGCCGATCAGCTGGACGGGATACGGACGTTCGCCGATCACCCGTTCCGCCGCCTCGCGAGCCGTGGCAAAGGCTTCCGGAAGCAGATCATCGAGGCTCTCGCCCTGACTTAAACGATTTCGGAACTGTTCGGTCTTGGCCTGCAGATCAGTGTCGGACAGCGCCTTATATACGCTGCCCAGAGCTTCTATTTTTTTCGCCAGCTTTTCCGCTTTGGCCAATTGACGGCCATCGGGACTGAGTGATTGTAAAAGATTCATATTTTTCCTCCTGTTTATTTCAATGCTTCATTCAAATCAAAGCTGAAAAGGAGGAGCCAGGCGTCCGACAGGCACAGCCAGAACTTTCGGTTTCGCCACCTGCGCGCACAGCTGTACGGTTAAGCGCTGATCCAAAAAACTTGCCGGCAGATCCACCCGCGGCGGCTGAGCCTTGCCCAGAGCCAGATCTGTGGAAAAAACGGCAGTCTTCTTTTTATTCAGACCTTCTGCCAGCTGCAGCTGAGCTTCTTTCTCAGTCTGTGCCTCATTCTGCACCGTTAACTGGGCAGGCAAAAGCAAAGGCGGCACCAGCAGCAGGCCGCAGGATAAAAGCAGGCAGAACGTCAGTGACAGTCCTCGTAATAACCAGGAAATCATCGTCAGTGCCTCCTTCCCTGCGCATTGTGAGTTTCAATATCCGTATAATCATACACTGTTTGGACCGCTTTGGCAATCCTCCGGCAGTTTCACTTCAACTTCAGCGCCGGCGTGATCTCAATTCCCCACTCCGCCGCCATTTGTTCCGCCTGATGAACAGCGTCATCCACCAGACAGCGCGGATCATGGGCATCCGAGCTGATGATTGTGGTCAGCTTGTATTTTTTGCTTAACATCCAAATTTCGCGATTCGGATAGCCGGTCGGCCGGCGCAGGCCGTTCGCATTGATCTCCACGGCGACCTTGAGCTTTTCACATTCCGCAAAAATCCGATCCATGCATTCCATCACCAGCGGCGTCGGCCGGTCATAGTTGACCAGAATGACATCCGGATGGGCAAGCAGCTGAAAAAAACCGGTGTTCAGCGCCTCAATGACATCCGCGGTATATTGACGGGTTTCCGCATCCCGGTCTTTCATCGCAAAGTAGTCATAGCGATGGTCTGCGCTTTCATGCTGGCCCAGAATCCACAGCGGCACGTCGTGATGATCGCGCAGCTGCACGAAGCGCTCCAGGGCTTCAGGAAAATACTCGCATTCAAAGGCTTTAAACAGTTCAATTTGCTTCCCATAGCGCTCGATGACCTCATCGGCTTCCGCCAGATACGCCGGCATATCGCTCCAGGGCATCCGCGGCCCCATCGGCATTTCGCTGGCCACATGCTCGCACACCGCCATACTCTGTAAGCCGCAGCGCAGACCTTCCTTCACATAATCTTCTAAGTTTCCCCGACCATGACGGCACCAATGGGAATGAGAATGAACATTGCTGATCATAAAATCCTCCTTGCGAAGTCATCGCTTCGCTCATTTAACAGAAAAAGCACGGTTGCCCGCGCTTGTTTTATTTGACGAGTACGACCATCGTGATCGGATTGACCGCCAGATTGCGGACCATCACCGGCGTGGTCAATAAGCCGGCTTCGTTGAAAATCAGCTGATAATCTTCTTCCAGCTCAACATACTGAACCGCATTGGACGGATTGAAGAACACTTTGATCGTTTGATAGCCGCCATACGCCTGCACATCATTGAGCTGATACAGAAGCATCTGCCCTTCCGTGACCTCAAAATGCACATGTTCCTCGATTTCCGCAGCGCTGGCAAAGCGGAATGCCCGAATCAGCCGGCGCAGCCGCACGCAGTCGCGGGTAAACTCAACGACTTCCTCATGCCGGTTTTTGCGTTCCCAATCGATCTGGTTAATGTTGTCGGGGGCATTGTACGTATTATGATGCCCGTATTTTGTCCGGCAGAATTCCTGCCCGCTCTGCAGAAACGGCACGCCCTGAGCGACCAGCGTCACCGCGATCATCAGCTTCTGCCGCTTGACGCGCAGCTCACGCACTTCATCTTTACAGCAGTCCTTCATCTTATCCCAGCCCGTCGCATTGTCGTGGCATTCAATATAGTTGATGCTCTGAGTCGGCTGTTGGTAAATCTTATACATTTCCTTATTCAGCGTATTGGCACACAAGGCCGACATCATATCATGCGCCTGATATAAATTGCCGGTCGCATAGCCTTTCGCCTGAACGTCAAATTCAGACGTTTTGCCTTTGACAACATCGCGGAAGTAGTCGTTGAAATGCGCGACCTCCGGCATTTTCGCATTGTTGCGCTGGCAGGCTTTCAGATCGTCGTTCAGCGCGGTCGGCAGATCCCAGCCTTCGCCATAAACCATTAGCTCGGGTTTCAGCCGGCGGCCTTCCTTGACAACACAGTTCATCGTATCGACATCATGCACGCCCATTAAATCGAAGCGGAAGCCGTCGACATCATAAACTTCAATCCAGCGGCAGACAATGTCCACGATATATTTACGCACCATCCGTTTGATAGAATCGGTATCGTTGCCGCAGAAGGATCCGTTGGACAGAAAGCCGGAAGGCGTAGTCCGGAAATAATAGTGAGGAACGCATTGATCAAACGCTGAAAACTGAATATCGTAGTGATGGTTGAACACAACGTCCAGATTCACCCGCAGGCCATGCGCATGCAGCGTCGCAATCAGCTGCTTCAGCTCACGCACCCGGCAGCGCGGATCGTTGGGATCACTGGCATAGCTGCCCTCCGGACAGCCGTATTGGAGCGGATCATAGCCCCAATTATAAAACAGCTCCGGATGTTCCTCATCGACCGTCGCAAAATCCGCAACTGGAAGCAGCTGCACATGCGTCACGCCTAACGAAGTCAGATAATCCAGTCCCGTCGGTTTTCCCGCTAAGGCGGTTCCCGTTTCACACAGTGAACGATACTGGCTGTGCGTCGTGGTTCCGCATTCCTTCTGATGGGTAAAGTCGCGCACGCTCACTTCATAAATCACCGCGTCGGTATAGCGGGCAAACGGCGGCAGCGCGGATTGAGGCATTTCCGTCATCCGCTTCCAATTGACCAATCCGCTGCGGCGGCCGTTGGCTGTCGAGGACAGCGCATACGGATCAGGACTGCAGTGGATTTCCCCATTGACCTTGACCTGATAGAGATACGTTCCGCCATCCCAATCACCCGCAGCTTCCGTCCGCCAAACACCTTTGTCCCCGCGCGTCATCTCCAACAGCACCTGTTTCTCACCTAAACGCAGATCCAGCTGTACTTCATTTGCGGTCGGCGCCCACAGCACAAACCGCGTCTGGGTTTCCTCACAAAACGCTCCCAATTCACCCGTATAAGCAAAATCTTCATCAAAACGGGAAGTTTGGACAATCCGGCGGAATTGCAGCACGGCCCGATGACCATGTTCCTCCACGATTTCCACGGCTTCCCCCATCCGGATATCGGCTGGGCCAGTCAACGTATATCGGGTATAGCTCTCATGCGATTCCAGTTCTCGGATCTGACAGGCCGTCACTTCCCCCTGCGTCCGTTCCAGATAAAACCGATCGCTTTTCCCGTTGTAAAACCGCTGTGACAAATACACTACAATTTTTCCATAATCGTCCAGAAAAGCTTCCATGCTTGTATTTTCTTTCATTTGTTCCCTCTTTTCTGCTGCTGTCTTTTTCACATTCTCAAAATTCGCCTGTTCTTCTATTATAATGGACAAGCCGCACTCTCAACAAGCATTTCCCACTTACTTTTTCAAGAAAGACCAAAGAAAATCCCGCATCATTTGAAAAATGCGGGATGTTTTGCTTATTTATCGTCGATGCGTACCGGAGAAATATGCCAGATCTCATCGGCATACTGCTGAATTGTACGGTCAGAACTGAAATATCCGGATTTGGCAATGTTGATCAGACAAGCCTTTGCCCATTGTCCCCGATCGGCATACCGGCGCTGAATTTCTTCATGCGCAGCCGTATAGCTGGCAAAGTCGGCCAATAAGAGATACTCGTCGTTCTTATACATCAGCTCATCGAAAATCAGCTTGAACTCATCGTGATCCTCTGCCCAAGTTCCGTCAACCAACGAATCCACGGATTTCTTAATCCGTTCATCCTCGTTGTAGTAATCCCAGGCATTGTAGTTCTTCTTCAGCTCGGTTACCTGATCGACCGTCAAGCCGAAGATCACATCGTTGTCCCGGCCGACGCGTTCATCAATTTCAACGTTGGCTCCATCCAGCGTTCCCAGCGTCATCGCGCCGTTCATCATGAACTTCATGTTGCCGGTGCCGCTGGCTTCCTTGCCGGCTGTGGAAATCTGTTCAGAAACATCCGCCGCGTTCATCAGCACTTCCGCAATTGAAACGCTGTAATTCGGGATAAATACCACTTTCAGCATCGAATTGACCGCCGGATCGTTGTTGATCACCTCGCCCAGACTGTTGATCAGCTTGATTACCTTCTTGGCGAAGTAATAAGCTGGAGCGGCTTTGGCCGCGAAGATAAAGGTCGTCGGTGTGATCGTAAACGACGGATCTTCCTTCATCCGCTGATAGAGATAGATGATATGCAGGGCGTTGAGCAGCTGCCGCTTATAGGCATGCAGACGCTTGGCCTGAACATCGTAAATTGAATTCGGATCGATTTCAACCCCACAGCGTTCCTTGACCAGTTTCGCCAGGATTTCCTTGCGCTGATGCTTGATTTCCAGAAACTGATTCTGAATTGCCGGATCATCCACATGATCCATCAGCTTTTCGATCTCATTGAGGTCATACTCAAAGCCTTCGCCGATCAGCTCGTCAAGCATCTTCCGCAGCTGCGGGTTGGAGTAAAGCAGCCAGCGGCGGTGGGTGATGCCGTTGGTCTTGTTATTGAACTTATCCGGATACAGCCGGACAAAGTCATGGAATAAGTCATTGATCAGAATATCGGTATGCAGCTGAGCGACGCCGTTGACACTGTGCGAGCCGACGACCGCCAGCGACGCCATGTGCACCTGATCATCCTTCAAAATCGCAACGCGGTAAGCCATATCGCGTTCATAGGGGAACTTCTCGGCGACTTCTTTTAAGAAGCGGCGGTTAATTTCCTCAATAATCATATAGATTCTTGGAAGCAGACGCTGAACAAAGGCAATCGGCCATTTTTCCAGCGCTTCCGACAAAATCGTATGGTTAGTATAAGCCATGACGGCCGTGGTGATTTCCCAGGCATGATCCCAATCATAGTGATATTCATCCATCAAAACCCGCATCAGTTCCGGAATCGCCAATACCGGATGGGTATCGTTGAGCTGAATCGCAATCTTTTCGCCCAGGTTATCCAGCGTCGGATAGACGCGCAGATGCGAGCGGATAATCGATTTGACACCCGCGGAAACAAAGAAATACTGCTGCTTTAAGCGCAGAATCTTGCCGTCGTCCGTGGAATCATCCGGGTACACATTCAGACAGATCTCCTGCAGCTCCTGCAAATACAGACGGAAATCCTTGTTGGTTGGGATGATGTCGGAAGCCTCAGCCGACCACAGCCGCAGCGTGTTGGTTTCCTTGGTGCCATGACCGACGACCGGCATGTCATACGGTACAGCCCGGATGTGTTCCGCATCGACATGTTCAAAAATCAGTTCGCCGTTTTCATCCTTGCGCATCTCGACATGTCCCCAAAACTTCACGTCTACCGCGCTTTTCGGCTTGCGGACTTCCCAGACATTGCCCAATGTCAGCCACTGATCCGGAACTTCCACCTGATAGCCGTTTTCAATCTTCTGACGGAACAGACCATATTGATAACGGATGCAGTTGCCGTTGCCCGGCAGCTGCAGCGAAGCCAGCGAATCCAGGAAGCAAGCCGCCAGACGCCCCAGACCGCCGTTGCCCAAACCGGCATCGGATTCCAGATCTTCCAGCTCGTTAATGTCGATATCCAAATCCTTCAGGCCGTCGCGAACAAGCTCATAAATGCCTAAATTCATCAGATTATTGGTTAAAAGCCGGCCGATCAAGAACTCCATCGAGAAGTAATACATCTGCTTGGCTTCCTCTGCCGCAATCTTCTCTTTCGTTTCTTTCCAATGGATGCCCGCAAAATCACGAACCATCTCGCCCAGCACCATAAATCGTTCTGTCGGATGGGACTGTTCGACAGAGCGTCCGTAATTTTCCTCGATCCGTTTGGTGAATTCTTCTACGAATTCCTGTTTGTTATTGAACATAAAATTCCTCCCGCGTGTATTTTACCAGTTTTTCCCTAAAACGCAATCGCTTCCTGTTAATCAAAGCGGTTACTTCCTCATTTTTACCTAATTCAGCGTTACTATTCGTTTTTTTCCTTAATCCTGATTCCTGTTTAATCGAACTTTTTTCAAGAAAAGGGCCCCTGCAGCGAATTTTCCCCAATACGACCGTGTGCTGCAGGGGCGCTTCTTAATCCCTAATCGGCTTGCTTACGGACGGCAGTTTTCTTCTTTTTCACCGCTTTGGCTTCCGGCAGCGCCTGCGGCTTTTCCATCGGTTCGCTCTTAGCTTTTCCGGTTTTCTTCGGCGCTTTCTTCTTTGCGGTCTTCTTGCAGATAAGCAGGATGCCCGCAAACGGAGCGACGCGGATATCCAGCGACTGTTCAAAATGATGAGCCGGCACGGTTTCTGTCGCTACCGGTTTGAAGTTGCACATGTTGCAGCCCTCATAAATATCTTTTTCCGTATTGAGCAGTTCACTGTAAGCACCCGCCTGCGGTACGCCGATGCGGAAATGTTCATAGGACGCCGGCGTCATGTTGAGAACGACGACCATGATGTTCTGTTCATCTTCGCGATAGTAGCTGTACACGCTCTGATCGCCGTTGTCCGCGTCGATCCAGCGGAAATACTGGTGATCATAATCATAGCGGCTCAGCGCCCGATGGTGCGAGTAAATCCGGCTGATATCCTGGAAATACCGCGCAAAGGCCGCATGCCGGGAATAGCCTAACAGGAACCAGTCCATTTCCCGGGCTTCGTCCCATTCGCGGAACATTCCGATCTCATTGCCCATAAAGTTCAGCTTTTTGCCCGGATGGGTGAACTGATAGAGATAGAGATTTTTCGCCTGGGCAAATTTCTGATCATAGCTGCCCCACATCTTATCGACAATCGTATGCTTGCCATGCACGACCTCATCATGGCTTAGCGGCAGGATGAACCGCTCAGAATAGAAATACGCCATGGAGAAGGTCAGCTCGTTGTGATGATATTTACGGTAGATCGGATCGCGGCCGTAATATTTCAGCGTGTCGTTCATCCAGCCCAGATCCCACTTATAATCAAAGCCCAGTCCCAGCTCCAGCGTCGATTTGGTGACTTTCGGATAATCCGATGAATCCTCCGCGATCAGCATCACTTCCGGATATTTCTTTGACAGATAATAGTTCTGACGGCGGATAAACGCGAGCGCGCCCTCATTGGTGCCGCGGTTCTTGTTTCCGCCCCAGTAGATGATGTTGCTGACGGCGTCGATGCGGATGCCGTCGATATGGTACAGATCGCACCAGAACGAAGCCGACGACATTAAGAAGCTGCGGACTTCCTCTTTCCACAGATCAAAATTCATCGTTCCCCATTCACTGTGCGCGTCATTGACGCTTGGATACTCATACAAAGCTTCCCCATCGAAATACCGCAGACCATGGCTGTCCTTGACAAAATGCACCGGAACCATATCAAGAATCACCCCGATATGCTGACGATGGCATTCGTTGATGAATTCCATCAGATCCTTGCATTGCCCATAGCGGGAAGTACAGCTGAAATAGCCGCTGGCCTGATAACCCCAGCTGCCGTCAAACGGATGTTCATTCAGCGGCATCAGTTCAATGTGCGTAAAGCCGTGTTCCTTGACATACGGAATCAGCTCTTTTGTCAGTTCACGATAGCTCAGCCAATATGGCCCATTCTTTTTCCAGCTGCCGGCATGCACTTCATAGATGTTCAGCGGTTCTGCGAAGTTCTTGGACCGTTCGCCCAGCCAGATTTGATCCTTCCATTGGAAGCCTTTTAAATTCACGATCACCGAAGCGCTGTTCGGCCGCATTTCGCTGTAAAACGCATACGGATCGGACTTATCGAAAACATTCCCGGCTGAATCCTCAATCCGGTATTTATACAGCTGTCCTTCCTTCAAATCAGGAATAAACAGGCTCCAGATGCCCTGATCTTCCGGCAGGCGTTCCATCTTGGCATTTTCGCCGTTCCAGCCGTTAAAATCGCCGACGACCTGAACGCTGCGCGCATGCGGCGCATAGACCGTAAAACGCACACCGTTGACGCGCTCATAGGTGAAATGAGCGCCGAAAAGCTCGTAAGCATCAATGCAGTGCCCCTGGTGAAAACTTTCAATGAGTGTTGTCTGATTCATGGATTTCCTCCTGTTTCTCTCTCTTTCTTTTATGCCGAAAACCGCTGAACATGTCTATTCCTTCCAGCGTTTTTTCCAGCATCATAATCTCCATTCCTCCAGATTTCAATTCAAAAGAGAGCGGCTTCCGCCTTGTTCTATCTACTATCATATTACAACATTGACTCCCACAGTTCAATCTTTTCTTGCCATCTTTTGTAAGCCCTTTCTTAAAGAGCACTCTGAATAGAAGCCTGTCTTCAGCGGTGAAGGTTGAATCAAATGAGTCAGGAAATAATTACCTCTGCGGATAAAACAGGCACTTCGGACCAGCCTGGAAAATTGAAGCCGACTGAAATTCGGCTCATTGAGTGGGAATTGATTTTCCACTGCTTCGGACCCTTCGCAGAATTTCGGCTTTTTCAGTCCGGCCCATCAGTGTGTAGTATTGTTCCCAACAGGTCAGGGAATGCAGCGGAATGATTTCTCCTTCCAGCTGAATGTAGTCTTCTATTTCTTCCGGTTTCAAGGGAAAGGCATAAGCGTGTCCTTCGCTTTCGATCACCAAGCCGCCGATGATGTCAATCTCGGTCCCGTCAACCGTCCATTCCATAAAGCAGCGGGAATGAAACTGCGCTGAGGAAGTTGCTGAATGCAAAGTACCGATTTTTGCCAATAAGCTTCTGACCTGTTTTTCAGCGTGTTCATCAATCATCAAATCCAAATCGTGAAAATCGGAAACGATTTCTTTCAGGTACAGCAGCGCGGAACCGCCCACAGCCCACAAAATTTCTTCTTCGTTCAGCAGCCGGGCTATACGAGCTAAAACCTGCAGCTTCGCTTCTTTTGTCATGATGTCTGCACCGCTCAATCCATGCGCAGATATAACCTGCGGAAAAAAGCGGGATAGATCCGCTGATAGAGCTCCGCAATTCGTTTTCGTTTCTGCTTCGGATCCAAGCTGGCCGCCAGATCCAGCGTCAGCACGGCATAATCAACATGGTAGAGATGAAGCTGAATATCCGTCAGCTGCGCTCCGGCCCGCAGGTAAAAGGCAATCCGTTTCTGCGCCTGTTCCGTCTTGGCCGCTTCGGCTTCGATCACAATCATTTCCTTTTGGGCAAACAAAATTTTCAGTTCATTCAAAAACTGCGTCCCCTGTCCCTGCGCGCGATAAGCTTTCAAAATCGCGAAATAATCCAGAAGCAGACATTGCTGGCGGACATCCTGTTCGAGGACGGCATAGCCGATCAGCTTGTCTTGTTGGTAATAGCCCAAACACAACGCGATTTCTTTACGATTCTGGGCCAGTATACGATTCAGCGGCTTCAGCTCATCGCTGGGAAAATCCTGTTTCATCGCCTGGTTGTAGATCGCTTTCATCGTTGTTTCACTTAACGGTTTAATCATACATGCTCCTTCATCAAATCAGATAAGGCAGGAAACTGGAAAAAATAAAAGAGGCCGATAGGCCTCAAAGCAGATTGGTTTGATTAAAGAACGGTAACGTTGACTGCGCGAGTCTTGCCGCTTCTTTCGTCGTTTTCAACGTCGTAAGAAACTTTCTGTCCTTCTTCCAGGGACTTGTAGCCGCTTCCGTTGATGCCAGAGAAATGAACGAAGATATCACCCTGTCCGTTGTCGTCAGAGATAAATCCATAGCCCTTCTCAGCGTTAAACCATTTTACTTTTCCAGTATTCATTATGAAATACCCTCCTTATTGAATTTAGAACTTAATGGGTCAATAAGCTAAAACGCGCTTGAAATCACCTCTTGAAGCATGATCTCACAGCGCGTTATCATATCATCCAACGGTCTAAATCTGTTAATATTATATGCTCAAACAAAAAAGTTGTCAACTACTTCCAGACATCGTTTATGCCAAATTTCAAACCCACGGCCGCCTTGGCTCAGCGCTCATCCGAGGTAAGAAATAACCTTGCCTAAATGATCGCAATTGAGCTGAAATACAGGCGCCTTTCTTGCTTAATTTTTGGTTTCTGCCCGCTTCCTATCGCATAGCGTTAGCGGATAAATCAAAGCCTGCTGCAAAGCGTAGATCAACCAAGCCAAACTTCAGAATCAAACAAAAAGAATGAAGCTGACAGCTTGCTGAGACCTGCCTGCTTCATCCTGTTTTTCTATATGTGATTTTTTTGTTTCAAGGCCGCCGCGATCAGGCCGACAAACAGCGGATGTGCCTTATTGGGCCGGCTTTTGAATTCCGGATGATACTGCACCGCAACAAAATACGGATGATCCTTCAGTTCAATCGCTTCGACCAGCTGCCCATCCGGTGAGGTTCCGCTGATCCGCATTCCCTTGGCCTCAAATTCATCACGATAGGCATTGTTGAATTCATAGCGATGGCGGTGACGTTCCTGGATTTGCTGAAGGCCGTAGATGGAAGCCAGCCGTGATTCAGGCTGAATGACGCAGGGATAAGCTCCCAGACGCATGGTTCCGCCCTTTTCAATCTCATCGGATTGATCGGCCATAAAGTCAATGACCTTATGCGGACTGGCCGGATCAAATTCCCGCGAATGCGCATCGGCATAACCCAAGGCATGACGGGCGAATTCAATCGCTGCCGTCTGCATCCCCAGACAGATGCCTAAATATGGAATTCCTTGCTTGCGGGCATAATGCGCCGCCGCAATCTTGCCTTCAATTCCTCGGTCACCGAAGCCGCCGGGAACTAAAATTCCATCACATTCCCCAAGTATCGCTTCCGCTGTTTCTTCCGTCACGGTTTCCGCTTCAATCCAGCGGATATCCACATCAGTGCCGTTGGCATATCCGCCATGCCGCAGAGCTTCAGCGACCGACAGATAAGCATCGCGCAGCTTCACATATTTGCCGACCAGACCGATCGTCACCTGACCTTGGCTTTGACGGATCCCCTCCAGCATGTTGTTCCATTCCGTTAAATCACAATCGGCGCAGTCCAGCTGCAGCAGTTCGCATACCTTGTCTGACAGATGCTGCTCCTGCAGCATGATTGGCGCTTCATACAATACCGGAACGGTGCGGTTTTCAATCACGCAGTCCGGATGTACATTGCAGAACAAGCTGATCTTTTCTTTTAAAGAGGCCGGCAGCGGCTGATCACAGCGGCAGACAATGATATCCGGCGTGATCCCATTCGCCCGCAGTTCACGGACAGAATGCTGCGTAGGTTTTGATTTCAGCTCTCCGCTGCCCTCAATATACGGAATCAGGGTCACGTGCATGAACAGACAGTTTTCCTTTTTGACTTCCAGTGAAATCTGACGGATCGCTTCGATGAACGGCTGGCTTTCAATATCGCCGATCGTACCGCCGATTTCCGTAATCACGACGTCAGCGTTGGACGATTCACCTACCGAATAGATAAACTTTTTAATTTCATTGGTAATGTGCGGAATCACCTGCACGGTTTCGCCCAGGTATTCGCCCCGACGTTCTTTATTCAGGACATTCCAGTAGACCTTGCCGGTTGTCAGATTGGAAAAACGGTTCAGGTCTTCATCAATAAAGCGTTCATAGTGCCCTAAATCCAGATCGGTTTCCGCGCCGTCTTCGGTCACGAACACCTCGCCATGCTGATAGGGACTCATTGTACCGGGATCTACATTGATATATGGATCCAGCTTTTGAGAGGCTACCTTCAATCCCCGGCTTTTTAAGAGCCGTCCTAAGGAAGCAGCGGTAATTCCCTTACCCAAGCCGGACACAACTCCGCCCGTGACAAATATATATTTCATATTCTTTTTCTCCTCATTCCTGTTGATATGTTTTTATAACCTGCAGCGCGGCTTCGCAGCGGCTGATCCGCTGATTCATCGCCATTTTTTCCAAAGTATGATGGGCCTCATCCTCACTCATGCCGCTTTCGATTAAAACACGCTTGGCCTGAGCAATTTGCCGGATCTGTTCAGCCAAGTTTTTCAATTTCGGACTTCGCTGCAGCAATTCCGGCGCCTGCTCGCTGATCTGCTTTAAAACGCCGTCAAGCCGCAGCGGGCGGAGACAAACGATCACATTGCGCGCAGAAAGCTCCGCATTCGGCTTCTTTGAAACCCAAAACAAAAAATATGTATCCGGGAATTTCGCGGCCATCTCAGCCAGCTGACTCAGGGCCGTTTCCTCTTGGGAAGGGATATCTACCAAGACCAGCTCCGCTCCTGCCTGGTTTAATTGAATACAGGCTGCCGAAAGCGTGCTGACCTGTTGGGACAACTGCCAGCCGCAGCGATGAATCAGACTGATTAAACGAGCTTGAGCGCTCAGCGCATTATTCACTAATAAGACTCTCAGCATTTGCTTTCGCCTGTCTTTCCTCTGTTAGTGTGGACATGACGGGCTGGTTCCATTCCCGCGCAAGAGCCCGATTTGTATTTCCATCCGGCAACCCGCAGAAGATCAGACGGTTAAAACGGACATCATGATCCTGATCGACACGGAAGGAAAAACGCTTGTTTTCTTGCATAGGCTTCACCTCATTTTCAACAAAGAAAAAGGGGATATGAAAAGCTGTCTTTTCATGAACCCCTTTGTTCAACGGGAATTATTATACAGGACTCAGTTTTTCGTTTCAAGAATTTTTTAATTTTTTTCAAACC